>NZ_JBWKXA010000002.1:263113-939363 GCF_059422505.1 Pedobacter sp. GW821-FHT01D05
CTCCAAAAAGTATCCCGCTTCTATCCCTTAGGTTTAAATACCAAGGATAGATGCCTTTTGGCACCATTTCAGGAGCAGTCCTTTCATCATAAACCTGACAGCAACGGTAGCCCCGAATTTTTCATGAGGGCTATAGCGAATGGCAGGGCTTCACTTGCCAAGAACCAGAAGCCGTTCGTTTTCAAATAAAAAAGCGTGAATTTTAGGATTGGGAAATGAACAGTCCGGTTCTTTTGGCGGGTTTCAGTCCCGCTCCCGCTTCTGCCGATGAAGAATCGACATCTCGCTTCGATCAGGTTTAGTTACAAAGGTTAAATGCTTTTGGCTCCATACCAAGAGCAAGCCATTCGGTTATAAACCTGGCAGTAGCGAACATCCCGATTTAAGCACAATTCTTTTGTTTTTTATTGTGTGCTTGCTTGTTTCACAGGTTTCATCGGGATAAAGCGAATGGCAGGGCTTGAATTACCAAGAACCACAAGCCGTACGTTTTCAAATAGAAAAAGCGTGAATTTTAGGATTGGGAAATGAACAGTCCAGTTCTTTTGGCGGGTTTCAGTCCCGCTCCCGCTTCTGCCAATGAAGAATCGACATCTCGCTTTGATCGGGTTTAGTTACAAAGGTTAAATGCTTTTGGCTCCATACCAAGAGCAAGCCATTCAGATATAAACCTGCCAAGAACCATAAGCCGTTTGTTTTCAAATTAAAATAGAATATGTTAATTTATTGTGTTGTAAATCAGTTGTTTATTGCTATGAACTGATTTTTCAGTAATATAACTTGTTTTTTAGTTGTAAAACTGAAAAATAAGTTATAAGTTTGGGTATGGAAGAATTAACCAAAGCAGAAGAGCGTATTATGCAGGTTTTATGGAAACTGCAAAAGGCATTTGTGAAAGATATTATCGATGAACTGGAAGAAGAACCTAAGCCGCCCTACAATACCATTTCCTCGATTGTTAGGCTTTTAGAGAAGAAAGGTTATGTTAATTATAAAGCCTATGGAAAAACCTACGAATACTTTCCGGCGATTACAAAAGATGAATATGCCAAAACTACCTTTTCGAAATTGTTTTCAGGTTATTTTGATAATTCTCCAACCAGCCTTTTATCGTTTATGGTAAAAGAAGAAAAACTAAGTGAAAAGGATATAGAAGAAATTAAAAAAATCATTAACCAAGAGCCAAAGTCATGATTTTAATTTACTTATTAAAGGTATCGGCCTGTACCGTAATCTTCTTTGCAGCCTATCAGTTCTTACTCGCTAAACTCACGTTTTTCAACCTGAACCGTGCTTATTTATTAATGATGTTGGTGTTGAGTTTTAGTATTCCGGCAGTTACCATCGAAAACCGTCAGGAAGTAATGGTTGCCAGTCAAGAGATTCCGTCAAAAATAGCTTACAGCAACGAGGGTTTTATTGAGCAGGATTTTGTAGATGAAGGTAATGCTACTAACACTAACATAAACTGGGACCAAGTGCTCATGTATGGCTACTGCTTGGTTTTAGCCGCCCTTGTTTTTAAAATGCTTTTTATGATGGCACGTATTCAAACTCAGTTGCGTAAACATACCATAGACAGAAAGGGAGCTGTTATCTTGGTCGATGCGAAATCAGCCATAAAAAACTGTTCTTTTTTTAACCAGATTATTGTCGACTCCTCTTTGCAGCACGAAGAAAAGAACCTGGTAATTAAACACGAATACGTTCATGTGAAGCAGTTGCATGCTGTCGACAAACTTTTAGTCAATTTCGTTACGGCAATCCTTTGGTTTAACCCCATTATTTATTTCTGGCGGAATGCCATCGATCATAACCACGAATTTTTGGCCGACCGTGAAACTTCTAAAGTTGCAGATAAGAAGGTTTATGCTTCCCTGCTCTTAAACCTGGCCATGCCCGCTAAAAATTTAGTCATTAATAGTTTTAGTAAACTTCCACTAAAAAATAGAATCATGATGTTGTATAAAGAACCAAACGCCAAGCTGCAAAAGCTTGCCTATTTAGCCATTGTTCCGGTTTTAATGATTTGCTGTATGGCATTTATAAACCGAAAAGAAATTATTGTTCAGAAAACATCAGCAGGGAACCAGGCTTCTGCAGATGCGCCGACAAAGCCAAATGTTTATGCGATGAACTATTTAAACAGCAATATTAAGGTTAATCCAAATGCTGCTTTTAATGAAGTAGAGCCTACATTGGTTATTGATGCCGGCCACGGCGGAAAAGATGGTGCAATAGCTGCCCTGGATGGACAAAAGGAAAAAGACCTAAACCTAAGGGCGGTAAAAATCCTAAAGGAAGAAGCCGCAAAAAGGGGGATTAAAGTAATATTAACCAGAAATTCTGACCAGTTTATTTCACTTCGCGATCGTTTACCGAAACAGGAGGCTACAGCTTTTATTTCCATCCACCATAATGCAACACTTGCAAATGCGGCCGTAGCTTTCGGCGGCATCGAAATTTATGTTTCAAAACTGAACAGCAATATTAAAACTGCTGAAGATCTGGGTGCTGGTATTTTAAGCAAGTTGAAGCAGCTAAATGGACTTGAGGTAAGAGATTCTTTGAAAAACGCAAACCTGTTATTGCTCCGGGAATCTAAAGTGCCTGCAGTTTTAATCGAGCTTGGAAATATATCAGATGGTAAGACTCTTGATTACATCAATCAGGAGAAAAATATCCGAAGGATCAGTAATTTGATTTTAGATGGATTTGTAGCTTTTTCGAAACGGGGCTGTTAATAAATTATCGCTATGGAACTATTAACCTACCTATTCAAAGTTACTGCTTGTACGGTGTTATTCTTTGGCTTCTATCTGCTGGTTTTAAGAAAACTGACATTCTTTAAAATCAACCGATTTTATTTGCTGGCTACGCTATTGCTTAGTTTTATTATTCCGGCTTTGCAGTTCGAAGTTAAGCGCGAAATAACAGTAGTGGAAACTGAGGCTCGGGTTAATATACCTGAAATAGAACCCCTAACTCAAGCACCTGTTCAGCTTATTCAGCCCATTGTGGTGAAGTACCAGCCAGAGGTGGCGCCTAAAATCGACTGGATGGCGGTGATGTATTACTTTTATGGTACTACGGCTTCGCTTTTACTGTTGGTCTGTCTGTGGCGTTTGTTCAGCTTGCTTAAGCATACTAATAGGTACACTAAAAATGGCGATGGCCTAAAGCTGATTACCAAAACAGAAGGTTTTACCAATTGCTCTTTTTTTAACTATGTTTTTATAAATGATGAAGATTTAAGTACAGCTGATTTATCAATTTTGCTTAAACACGAACAGGTTCATGCCAGGCAGTACCATTCGATAGATAAAATTGTTTTAATGGTTTTTAAATCTATTTTGTGGTTTAATCCTGTTGTTTACTTATATGATAAAGCTTTAGAGCAGATACATGAGTATGAGGCAGATGAAATCACTTCTACAGATTTTGGCAATCAGGAATACGCCAACCTCCTGTTAAAACTGGCGATCAGCAAAAGTGATATGCCCTTGATCCACAATTTTGTGAAGAGCCCGATTAAAGACCGGATTAAAATGTTGTTCAACGCTAAATCCAAAAACATGAAAAAATTGATATACCTATTGGCATTACCAGTTGCCGTAGGATTGTTTTGGCTATTTGCCGTACAGGTAGTGTATGCGCAGGATATAAATAATAAGGAAAGCAAACCTTCGAAAGATTTTTATGAAGGAACATTGAAAGGCAAAGTGCTTAACATTAAAAAAGAAGCCACAGGCGTTTATACATTCGATTTCTTATCAGAAGGGAAGGTTTACTCGCTTGACGCCACTGCTTATAAAGAAAAAATTAAGGTTGGCGATGAACTTGTAGCTTATGTGTCAGGTAAATCGTTGAATATGAAAAGGATGGATAAAAGCGGTAAGGTTATTGCAAAAACAGATGGACCAATTTATATACCAACAAAGGTTACTACCTTAAATGGAAATCTAATTTATGAATGGAAAATAGATAAGCATGCTTTTTTATATGAAGCCAATAAAGCACGTTTTGCTTCCTCTAAAATTAAATCTATTCAAAAAAGTGCCAATGGTAAGATTGAAAAGATTGTTTTGAATGATGGATTTTTTACCATCAGCCTAAACCTTAAAACACTGAACATAAAGGATGACAATTTTAAAGTGGGCGATAAGGTATTGGTTAAATTTATTGGAGAAAAGTTGGTTTCAAAACATACTTATAGTACAGATAAAATGATTGTGCTGTATGCTGAAGCTAAAAAATATACGATCAAAAATGAAGCACTTTATAACCGGTTTTATTTCAACGACGGGAAACAGAAAGTAGCTGTAGTAAAAAATGAAGCAGCCAAAGTTTCGGGCCCAGTTGAGCCTAAAATCATTTCCTTCAAAAAAATAACCGGTGATGTGCAGCATAAAATTTCTTATCTGGAAAATGCGGTTGTCGATATTAATAATTGCAGGTTAGAAGCCAGGTATGTTGAGTTGGATCAAGCCAACAATAAAATGATTGCCAAAAATGCATCGCTTAAAAATGCTAAACAAACCGTTATGGTAAAGTCTAACCTGATGACGTTTGACCTAATAAAAGGAGATTATCGTATTGATATCGGTGATGAAACCAAAACAGGCAATGATCTTGAAAAATTGATTAATTCTATCGCTTATAGTGGTAATATCGAAAATTCAGATGTAGCTTACAGTGCTCGGGATTCTGTAACGATTAGCAGTGACAAATCAATTGTTACGCTTTATGGGAAAGCAACATTAGATTATAAAAATTTTACCATATCAGCCGACGAAGCTACTTATAATAGGCATACGGAAAAAATAACGGCTAAAAACCTTACCCTTCGAAATAAAGTAACCGGAATAACAATGATCGGTTCTTACGGTGAGTTCGACATTAATGGTAAAGCCGAAGTTTGGCAGGGCAATAAATCGTTTGAATGAGAAGAACATTAAGCTTTCTTGTTTTATTTTTTATCATCATTAATTGTAGTGCTCAACTTAATCTTTCGGGGAAGGTAACTGACCAAGCGGATAAAGCTTTGCCATTTATAACCGTTAAAATCTCTAACGCTAAAAATCAGGTCAATTATACACAGACAGATAGTCTTGGATTTTATCAGATCAATAATCTGCAGGCTGGAAAATATGCAGTCACTTATGCTGCGCTCAATTTCAAAGCTGAGAACAGGTTACTGACTTTAAGCAGTGATACCCTAATTAATATTCAGCTCTGGGAAAATCCAAACAAGCTTACTGATATCCAGATTAATGCTAGGAAAGCTCTAGTAGAAAAACAGATCGACCGGACGGTTTTTAATGTGGAGAACAGTATTGCTGCTATCGGAACAGATGTTTTGGAACTGCTTTCGAAAGTGCCAGGAGTCCGGGTTATGAGTGATAAGGTTTCATTGGTGGGTAAGGGTGGCGTTAATGTGATGATCAATAATAAGCTTGTGCCTTTATCAGCAGATGAACTGTCGAATTATTTGAAATCAATTTCATCAGGCAGCATCGCCAAGATTGAAGTGATTACCAATCCGCCTGCAAAATACGATGCCCAGGGAAATAACGGCTTGATCAATATTGTGCTCAAGAAAGTTACTGCCGAAGGATTTAAAGGGTCGATAAATACAGCTTTTACACAAGCTACTCATGCAACAACGTCTGCCGGTGGAAATCTGAGTTATCGGAAAAACAAAATTACACTCTCCTCAAATTTCAATATCAGAAAAGGATCTCTTGTTCCTTTGGAACAAAGTGATGTTTTTTATCCCACACAGACTTGGTATATGGTAAATAAGGACCGGAATTTTAGAACGGTACCCAGCGGACAGATCGGAATTGATTATCAGGCCGCCAAAAAAACAGTATTGGGATTATCGTACAATGGTGGCTTAACCAATTTCCATTCCGAAGAAAATATTAAAACCACTATCTATAGCAAAACAGGTAATTTAGATTCGGTGTTGAATTCTGATGCCAATGCCAAAATCAGGTCTCATTACCACTCGGCCAATGTTTATTTAAAACAGGCCTTGGATTCTACCGGAAAGCAACTAAGCATTAATGCCGATTGGTTTAAATACGGTGATGATAAAAACAGGTTTTTTAACAATACAAGTTATTTCCAAAATGGAGTAGTTATTCCGAATTCTTTCGCCGAATACCTATCAACCAGCAAGCAAAATGTAGATTTATATACCTTAAAAGCCGATGTAGACTTGCCCTATAAAACTTTTAAGTTATCCTTCGGTACAAAACTGAGCTTTATCAGGAACCAGAGTGATCTTGCCTTTTACAAAGTCCGTAATGCAATTTACGAATTCGATCCGGGTCAAACCAACCTTTTTAACTATCAGGAAAATACACAGGCCCTCTATGTTAATTATAATAAAACCGTAAGGAGTTGGGATTTTCAAGCTGGGCTGCGGGGAGAATATACGCAAATTGATGGTATATCCATTAATGAACAAAATCGAAATGAGTATTTCCGTTTTTTTCCTACATTTTATATCGCTTATCGCGCAAATGATAAAAGTACTTTTGCGCTTAATTATGGCCGTCGGATCAACCGGCCTGCTTACCGCAAATTGAATCCTTTTCGCTGGTACAGCAACCAATATGCTTATACTGAAGGAAATCCTTTTTTGCAACCATCTTATAACGACAACATCGAAATTTCGCATACTTACAATAATGTCTTCACTACGACACTATCTTTTAGTCATACCACAAACGGCTTTAATGATGTAAATTTTATTGATGCCAGCACTAATATTCAGGTGGCCAAACCTGTTAACTTTATTACAGGGTATCATTATCAGTTCAGCAATGCAGTTACTTTTAATGTGTTTAAATGGTTGGAAAGTATCAATCAGGTTGATGTTTTTTATAACACATCAAATTCCAGCATCACGCAAACCCTAAGTGCCCTGAATGGGTTTGGTGCTTATTTTTCTACCTTAAACCAGTTTGTTTTTAACCACTCGAAAACTCTTTTGGGCGAAGCCAGTTTCTGGTGTCAATTTCCATACGTTGATGGCTTGAACCAGAATAAAAACCAATATAACCTAGATCTGGGCATAAAAATGTTATTACTCAACAAAAAGATACAATTGGCCATTACCGCTACCGATGTTTTAAAAACCAATCAATACCGTTTTAGCAGTTTGATCAACAATATCAGGCAAGAGTACAATAACTATTACGATAGCCGCCAACTCAAGATTACCTTCCGTTATAATTTTGGAAATGAAAAAATTAAACACCAGGATAGAAAGTTAGGAAATGAGGAGGAGCGGAGGAGGAGTAATTAGGGAAAGGTCCTTCGACTACGCTCAGGATGACACATTGAAGGGATGATAATTAGTAAAGTATTCTCTTTATTTCCGTGGCAATAAGCTATCTGTGTTGATCTGTGGTAAAGATTCTTCGACTACGTTCAGGATGACAAAAAGAACAGGACAATAGTACAAGTCTTTTCCATTATAAATCATCACCTAAAACGCTTCTGCTAAACTGATGTAAAACCCGGCCTGGCGTTTTTCGTTTGGCAGTTTTTCGCCTATACCATAATCTACCCGAACGCTTAAACCCTTTGCCGGATCAAAAAAGTAACGGCCGCCAACACCAAAGTTTGGTTTTAGCCCATCCGCATTAAACGCTCCGTTTGCAAACACTTTACCAGTCCCCGCAAAAGCGACAATGCCAAAACGGTTCATAAAACGGTAACGGATTTCAGCTTGTGCCGCCATCAGGTTTTCGTCACGGTAGCGGCCACTATAGTAACCGCGCATCATCTGGTCGTTGCCTAACTGTTGTAGTAAGTAAAATGGGGTGCTTTTGCTTTGAATGCTGTAAAAAATGCCCTGTACCCCTAAAACTACTTTTGGTGCCAGACTAAAGAAACCACGGAGATCTAGCTTAATCTGTGAGCCATTAAAATTTTCTCCGCCAAAAAAATCAGGCGCATATTGATACGTTGCCCTACCAAAAAAGCCTTTTGTTGGATAGTTGTTGCTATTCCGTGTGTCGTAACTCTGCGATGCACCAATCCAGGCTACTGATCCACCATCTTTATCTAAAATCTGAGGATTGGTACTGTAAATGCCACCAATTTCCTTATCTATAAAACGGTAATTCTCAAAACCAAGCGAAACACCTGTATAAGCTTTAGGTAAGGTGTTCATTTCCGCATCAAAAAGTGTTTTAAATACCCGTTGGTCTAGTTTATCTTCATTTGCCTTTATTGCACTGTTGCCAATACCATAAAAATTAAATGGCTGATTTTTGAAACGGATATCACCGATAAAATGATATTTGTTTCCTTTGGTCCAGGTATCGCCTTTAAGCATAAAATTAGCTGTCTTTTTGGTAGAATAGGTTGTGTTCAAGGCGAAGTTTGAACTGCGGTTCAACGTATCTTTACGGTCTATGTAAAATGAATAAATGGCACCAACGCCAAATTCAAATCCTGTTTCCTGACTATAGCCAAAAGCTGGTAGAGGTAAAAAACTTGCTTTACGGGTAGTATCTTTTTCGTTTGAGAGCATCTTTTTGATCAGTTTCATCTGTCCGAATGAACTTCCTGAAATGAGCGCAAGTAAAATAATCAGATAATATTTTTTCATTGTCACAAAGAAAAGGAAATTTAGTTATAGTTCATCCGTTCACTGGTCATTTGTTCATTGGTACTGCAAACTGCTCGTGATTGGTTAACTGATTAAATTGGCTAATTGTACCTGGTGACTGCTCAATATCAACTCCAAACACCCAAATCGTCATTTCGACCGGAGTGCAACGCAGTGGAGAAATCTACCTCGAGGTAGATCTTTCTCCCGACTTAACGTCGGGACTGCGCTTCAGTCGAGATGACGATCGCTAGGATTCGAAGCAATGCCTGCCGCCATCTAAACCGGATTGAAGGGGAAAGCCCACAGGCGAGGTACGAGCCGCGGACTTGTACCGGAAAGCCGGACTGACGTTAAAAGAATTGCTGCCATTGCTTTTCAAATAAGAGATCCTTCGACTCCGCTCAGGATGACAATCGAGAGGAATTGCTTATATAATTTAATCGGCTTTAGACTGCAGACTAAGGACTCTGGACTAAACCAGCACCATGCTCCAAACGCTAAACGCTTTTACGTTTTAACCTTTCGGCCTAAATACCTATTTTTGCGGCAAACAATACAAAACGAAATGAGCAATACAAGAGGACCAATATCTCAGTTTATGGAGCGTAATTACCTCCATTTTAATGCTGCGGCAATGATGGATGCGGCTAAAGGATACGAAACGCATTTAGATGAAGGTGGTAAAATGATGATCACACTTGCTGGTGCAATGAGTACTGCAGAATTGGGAATTTCACTTGCCGAGATGATCCGCCAGGATAAAGTGGCTATTATTTCTTGTACCGGTGCAAACCTTGAAGAAGATATTATGAACCTGGTTGCACACTCACATTATAAACGTGTACCAAATTACCGCGATTTAAGTCCGCAGGATGAGTGGGACCTTTTAGAGAATCATTATAACCGTGTTACCGATACCTGTATCCCTGAAGAAGAGGCTTTCCGCCGTTTGCAAAAACATATCCATAAAATATGGAAAGATGCAGATACTGCCGGCGAAAGATATTTTCCGCATGAATTTATGTACAAGATGCTTTTAAGCGGCGATTTGGAGCAATATTATGAAATAGATCCTAAAAACTCGTGGATGCTTGCTGCGGCAGAAAAGAATTTGCCGATTGTTGTACCAGGATGGGAAGATTCTACAATGGGTAACATTTTCGCCTCATATGTGATGAAAAGCGAATTGAAAGCAACTACAATGAAAAGCGGTATTGAATATATGGGTTGGTTAGCCGACTGGTATATTGCAAATAGTGGTGGCAAAGGAATTGGTTTCTTCCAGATTGGTGGCGGTATAGCCGGCGATTTCCCTATTTGTGTAGTACCAATGCTTTATCAGGATATGGAAATGGAGAATATCCCTTTCTGGAGTTATTTCTGCCAGATTTCAGATTCGACCACTTCTTATGGCTCATATTCTGGTGCTGTGCCGAACGAAAAGATTACCTGGGGTAAATTAGATATCCACACGCCAAAATTTATTGTAGAAAGTGATGCAACAATTGTAGCACCGCTAATGTTTGCCTGGATATTAAAACAATAATCATAAAAAATAAATAAACCAAATTGGTTTCTAGTATGCCCATTGGAGATAACATATCAAAAATGGGCATTTTTATTGCCTCAATGGCTTGAAACGACATTTGTTTAGAATGATTATAAATTGTATTTCCAGTCACTATTATGTCATGGGATTTATTAATAAGTTATACTTTTGTTCAAGTTTTGGTGGGGCTACCCCTAGTTCAGCATCAATTTCACAACAAAAAGTAAATTAAATAAGTATAAAGTGTTCATTATGAGAGATATCTCGATGATTTTAAAAAGCGTTTGGAAGTCGTTATTCGTATTTTCAGCAATTTCCGTAATAGCGGTTTCTACCGTAAATGCGCAGGATGCTAAAGAAGGAAGAACGCTTTTCAAAGCAAAATGTTCTTCGTGCCACGCGTTAGATGCTAAATTGGTTGGTCCAGCCTTAACCGGTGTAAGCGATCGCCATTCAGAAGAATTCCTTCTAAAGTGGATTCCTAATTCTCAAGGATTGGTTGCATCTGGAAATCCAGAGGCTGTTAAATTATTCAATGAGAATGGAAAAGTAGCAATGACTTCTTTTCCTGAATTGGATGAAACAAAAGTTAAAGACATCTTACAATACATTAAAGAAGGTGAGCCAAAAGCAGCTGTTGATCCAAATGCACCTAAGGCTGGTGCTGCAGAAAGCGGTACTTCAGGTTTATCAATTGCAGGTATTGTGGCTATCGTTGTATTGGCGATTGTTATTTTAGTAATCTTGGGCCGTGCTTCTAAATTGTTAGAGCGCCTGATTTTACAAAAACAAGGTATCGAGATTGAAGAAGATGTGCCATTAAAGGTTGGTGTGCGCAAGATGTTTAAAAACAAGAAATTTGTAATGTTTTTTATCTTGTGTTTAATCATCTGTTTAGGTTCATTCGGTTGGATGGGCATGTGGAACACTGGTGTTCATACCGGTTACCAACCAGTTCAGCCAATTAAATTCTCTCATGAGCTGCACGCTGGTATCAATCAGATCGATTGTCAGTATTGCCACAACGGCGCATTTAAATCTAAAAATGCAACTATTCCATCATTAAACGTTTGTATGAACTGCCATAAAGCTGTTCAGGCAAGAGATAAATATGATGGTGAGATTTCTCCTGAGATCAAAAAAATCTATAATGCTTTAGGTTATGATCCTGAAACACAGAAATATGATGAGGGTAAAGCTAAACCAATGGAATGGGTGCGTGTACACAACCTTCCTGATTTTGCTTACTTCAATCACTCTCAACACGTAGTTGTTGCAGAAGATGCAATCCGTAAAGCAAAAGGATTACAACCAACAGAACCTGTATGTTTCGCCTGTCACGGTCCGGTTAATACAATGGAAGAAATTTACCAATATTCTCCATTAACCATGAAATGGTGTATTAACTGCCATAAGGAAACAGATATTTCTGGTCAGAAAAATAATGCTTTCTACGCTAAGGTTATCGAAGCGCATGAGAAGATTAAAAAAGGCGAGAAAATTACACCAGCGTTATTGGGTGGTTTAGAGTGTGGTAAATGCCACTATTAATAGATAGAGTTTAGTAAGAACGTTCGAATAAACAGTAATATAGCTTAAATGGAAAGCAACAAAAAATACTGGAAAGGCTTAGAGGAGTATAACAATACACCCGATTTTGTTAAGAATAACAAAAACGAATTCGCCGAGCCACTTCCAATAGAAGATGTTTTAAATGAAGCAGGGTTAAGTACCGTTACCCCACGCCGCGACTTTTTAAAGGCGTTAGGTTTTGGTTTAGGTGCAGTAACTTTGGCAGCCTGTCAAACTGCCCCTGTTCATAAATCTATTCCTTACCTGGTAAAACCTGAAGAGGTTACTCCGGGTATTCCTAACTATTATACTTCGAGCTTTAATGGCCAGAGTATTTTAGTTAAAACAAGAGAGGGACGCCCGATTAAAATTGAACCAAATCCAAATGCGGGTCAATTTAACTGCGGTACAGATGCGAGAGCGCAGGCTTCGGTTTTAGATTTATATGATGTATCTAAACTAAAAGCACCAGCTTTAGTAAAAGACGGAAAAGTTGAAGAAACTACCTGGGCAAAAATCGACAGCTTTGTAAAAGGCGAATTGGCAAAAGCACAGGCAGGTGGGAAGAAAATCCGTATTGTATCATCAACCGTAAACAGCCCGTCTACTAATGCTGTTATTGCGCAGTTTATTGCAAAATATCCTGCTGCTAAATTGGTTCAGTACGATGCGGTTTCTTATACCGGTATTATCCAGGCTAACCAAAACAGTTTCGGTAAAGCCGTTTTACCTAAATACAACTTTGATAAAGCCGATTTAATTGTAAGTTTCAGTGCCGATTTCTTAGGTACCTGGATTAGCGGAGAAGAGTTTACTGCTCAATATACCGCTAACCGTAACTACAAATCGTTAGAAAATAAAAAAATGAGCCGCCACATTCAGTTCGAAAGTGGAATGAGCTTAACAGGTACCAATGCAGATACCCGTGTTCCGGTTAAATTATCGGAAGAAGGACCTGCTTTAATTGCTTTATACAATGCAATTACTGGTAGTGCTTTACCTGGCGGAACATTAGGTAACAACACCACTGCCGATAAAGTAATTAAATTGGTAGCTAAAGAATTGGTACAAGCTAAAGGTAAAGGCCTTGTAGTTTGTGGTTCGAACGATGTTTCTACTCAGATTTTAGTAAATGCTATTAACGCCGCTATCGGAAGTTATGGTACTACGATCGATTTGGATAACCCTTGTTATTTATATGCAGGTAACGATGCCGAATTTAATGGCTTAGTTGCTGAAATGAACCGCGGCGAAGTTGGTGCTGTTTTATTCTTAAACAGCAACCCGGTTTACGATGCTGCAAATGCAAAAGCATTTACTGATGCATTAGCTAAGGTTCCTGCTAAAATTTCATTCTCTGATCGTGCTGATGAAACTGCAACCGCTTGTGATGCCATTGCAATTAACCATAACTACTTAGAATCATGGGGTGATGCAAACGCTTACGAAGGATATTATTCTATCGTTCAGCCAACAATCAACCCTGTTTTCAATAGCCGCCAGGCTGAAGAGAGTTTATTAACCTGGGCTGATGCTCCGGTTAAAGATTACTATCAGTTTGTGCGCAGCAACTGGGAAGCTAAAATGTTACCAGCTGTTGGTTTGAAATGGGAAGAAGTTTTAGAAAAAGGAGTGGTTACTGCAACAGCAAAAACTGCTGGGGCATATTCATTCACTCAATCTTTAGCGCAGGTTGCTACTTCGATTGCGAATAGCAGCAAAGCTTTAGCTAAAGAAGTAGAGTTACAGGTTTACGAAAGCATCCCGATGCGCGATGGTAAAAATGCAAACAACGCATTTTTACAAGAGTTACCTGATCCGGTATCTAAAGTAACCTGGGATAACTATGTTGCTCTTGCGCCAAAATTTGCTGAGAAATTAAAAGTTAAAGAATTTGATGTTGTAACTGTTAAAGCGAGCAACGGATATTCAGTAGATCTTCCAGTGTTGATCCAGCCAGGACAAGCACAAGGAACTGCATCTATCGCATTAGGTTATGGCCGTACCAAAACTGGTAAAGCTGGTAACGATGTAGGTAAAAATGCTTTCCCTTTTGTTTCTTTTGTAAATGGAACTTTCCAATATGCTACTTCAGTAACCATTAGCCCAACAGGCGGTTATTATGAGTTGGCTCAAACACAAACTCACCACTCTTTCGAAGGCCGTGCAGTGATTAAAGAAGCTACTTTTAAGGAGTACTTAAAAAATCCTGGAGCTGGTAACGAAAAAGGCGAGCATAAAGATTACGATCTTTGGGATCAATACGAAAAACCAGGTAACAACTGGGTTATGGCAATCGATTTGAATGCTTGTACAGGTTGTGGTTCTTGTATTGTTGCTTGTAACGTAGAAAACAACATTCCTGTTGTAGGCCGTGATGAGGTTCGCCGTCGTCGTGAAATGCACTGGATCCGTATCGATCGTTATTACAGCTACGAAACTAAGGATGGTGATGTAACCAGAGAGAAAGAAATTGCTAAGTTAGAAGACTTAGATCACGTTTCTGTGGTTCACCAACCAATGTTGTGCCAACACTGTGATCACGCACCTTGCGAAACCGTTTGTCCGGTATTGGCAACTGTACACTCAAGTGATGGTTTAAACCACATGGCTTATAACCGTTGCGTAGGTACCCGTTACTGTGCAAATAACTGTCCATATAAAGTACGTCGTTTCAACTGGTTTAACTACTGGAACGATTCACGTTTCGATAACTATTTAAATAACGAGTTTACCCAACTAGTTTTAAACCCTGATGTAACTACACGTTCGAGAGGGGTAATGGAAAAATGCTCTATGTGTATTCAACGTATACAAGGTGGCAAATTACAAGCTAAGCTGGAGAAACGTCCATTAAAAGATGGAGATATTAAAATGGCTTGTCAGGAAGCTTGTTCAGCAAATGCGATTGTATTTGGTGATGCAAACGATCCAAATTCAGAGGTTTCAAAAGCTTTACGTTCTGAGCGTATCTACTACGTATTAGAAGAAATCAATGTGAAACCGGGTATCGGATACATGACAAAAATTAGAAATACAGATACAACAGTACAAGCGTAAGCTTTAGTATAAAGAAAATACAAATTATGTCAGGACATAACGAATCAATACTTAGAGAACCATTAATTACCGGAGATAACATCACGTATGCAAAAATTACGGATGATATTTTAAGCCCGGTAGAAAACAAGCCGAACAAGGCTTGGTGGATTGGTTTCATCGTTGCCTCATTAGGTGCTTTACTTTGGGTAGTAGCAGTAAGCTACACTTTCTGGAACGGTATCGGTGCATGGGGTTTAAATAAAACAGTTGGTTGGGCTTGGGATATCACCGGTTTCGTATGGTGGGTAGGTATCGGTCACGCTGGAACACTAATTTCGGCAGTACTATTACTCTTCCGTCAGAACTGGCGTAACTCCATCAACCGTTCGGCAGAGGCGATGACGATTTTCGCCGTAATCTGTGCTGCTACTTACGTTGTATCGCACATGGGCCGTCCATGGTTAGCGTACTGGGTTTTACCTTTACCAAATCAATTCGGATCACTTTGGGTAAACTTTAACTCACCATTGGTGTGGGATATGTTTGCGATCTCTACTTACTTCTCTGTATCATTATTATTCTGGTACACAGGTTTATTGCCAGATATCGCTACCATCCGCGACCGTGCAGTGGGTACACGTAGAAAAATCTATTCTATCTTCTCTTTTGGATGGAGTGGAAGTGTTAAAACCTGGCAACGTTTCGAAGCGGTGTCGTTAATCTTAGCAGGTATCTCTACACCACTTGTACTTTCGGTACACACCATTGTATCAATGGACTTTGCAACATCGGTAATTCCAGGATGGCACACGACCATCTTCCCTCCATACTTCGTAGCAGGGGCGATCTTCTCAGGATTTGCGATGGTATTAACCTTATTATTGGTTGCACGTAAAGTATTGGGCTTAGAAAACTACATCACCATGTTCCATATCGAGTCGATGAATAAAATCATCATCTTAACCGGATCAATCGTTGGTGTGGCTTATTTAACTGAGTTCTTCATTGCCTGGTATTCAGGTTCTGAGTATGAGCAGTATGCATTTATCAACAGGTCTACCGGTCCTTACTGGTGGTCGTACTGGATGATGATGACCTGTAACGTAATCTCTCCACAGTTGTTATGGTTCAAAAAGATCCGTTTAAGCATTAAAGCGACCTGGATTTTATCAATCGTAGTAAACGTGGGTATGTGGTTCGAGCGTTTCGTAATTATCGTTACTTCATTACACCGCGATTATATTCCATCAAGTTGGGCAATGTTCTATCCAACATGGGTTGATATTAGTGTATTCGTAGGATCAATTGGTTTGTTCTTTACTTTATTCTTATTATTCTTAAGAGTATTGCCATCAATCGCTATAGCAGAGGTTAAATTATTATTAAAAACTGCAAGTGAGCAAGCCAAAATGAAACAGATTAAAGAAGGGCATGAGAATAAAGAATACGTTGCAGAATACGTAGAGTCTTTAGAAAAATTTGATAGTGTTAAACAAGAAGATTACGCAAAAATATAACAATGAGTGATATCAAATATATTTTAGGCAGCTTTGGCGATCCTGACGAAATGATGCACGGCATCGAAAAGCTTCAGGAAAATAACATCAGCATTCATGATGTATATACACCGATGCCTATACACGGAATAGAAGCCAAATTGGGAATTAAAAGATCTAGAATCGATATCGCAGCATTTTGCTTTGGTATTACCGGTACTTGCTGTGCATTCGCTTTGATTTATTTCTGCGCAGTAATCGACTGGAGAGTAAACATAGGTGGTAAACCATCATTCGCATTACCGGATTTTATTCCGATAATGTTCGAGCTTACAGTATTATTCTGTGCTTTCGGTATGGTGTTAACCTATTATGCATCTACTCACTTATTTCCGGGAAGAGCACCAAGAGTGATGGATTTACGTGCTACTGATGATCGTTTTGTTATTGCAGTTGATGCAAAAGACAATGTAGAACATACTGTAATTGATGGATTATTAAAAGATGCAGGTGCTTTAGAAATAAAGTATAATGAAAGGAAGTACATTAGCTATGAATAAGAATAAATTTGTTTACACGGCGTTTTTAGCTATCGCTTTTGCAGCTACCTTTTCTGCTTGTAAAGATAAACGCAGTACTGGCTTAGAATATGCCAGAAACATGTATGATCCGATTGCTTACAATCCAGATCAACCAAACAAAAATTTTAAAGATGGTAAAACAGCTCAGTTGCCACCTGCACACACTAAACCAGTAGGTTTTACTGAATATGATGAGTATCCTAATACAAAAGAAGGATATGAAGCAGCAGGTGTGAGCATGGTTAACCCTTTACCAGTAGATACTGTTAATTTAGCTCAGGGTAAACACTTATTTACCGTTTTCTGTAGCCCTTGCCACGGAGAAAAAGGCGATGGACAAGGACACTTAGTTAAAATTGAGAAATTTAGTGGTGTACCTGCTTATCAAACAGGCGCATCGTCTAGAGGTGGTAACATGGTTGATCTTACCGCAGGTAAAATTTACCACACCATTACTTACGGTGTAAATAACATGGGCTCGCATGCTTCGCAAATCTCACCAACAGATCGTTGGAAAGTGGTGATGTATGTTCAACAATTACAAAAAGGACAATAGTAAAGCAAATATAAATGGGAACTCACAATATTAATTTTAGTGAACAGTTTGAGTTTACAGGTAAAGTAAAAACATTAAGCATCGTTGGTATCATTTTAGGTGTTGCTGCTGTTGGTTATGGTTTTTTCGCTGGTGATAAAGTAATGCACGAGCGTACTTTTGCTAACCTGTTGCTTATGGCATATTACTTTGCATGCGTTTGTATGTCGGGTACATTTTTCCTGGCTGTTCAATATGTAGCTCAGGCAGGTTGGTCTGCATCAATTTTACGTGTACCACAAGCTATGGCAAAAACATTGCCTATTGCAGCTGTAATACTTGTTGTCGTAATTTCGGCAGGTTTGTACACACACAACTTATACCATCACTGGCATGCAGATGGATTAACAGATCCAAACAGTGCTAATTATGATTCTATCATCGCTGGTAAATCAGTGTTCTTAAATGTACCTTTTTTCTTAGGCCGCCAAGTGGTGTTCTTAGGTATCTATAGTATATTTTCGATCATGTTTGTTAAGTTTTCGTACAACGAAGATTTAGCAGGTGGTTTAAATTCTTACAGAAAAAGCTTTAAAAATGCTTGTATCTTCTTAGTAATTTATGGTTTTACAACGCCAATTTTTGCTTTCGATACGGTAATGTCATTAGAGGCGCACTGGTTCTCAACCATGTTCGGTTGGTATAACTTCGCCGCTATGTGGGTAAGCAGTTTAGCTACTATCGCCATTATTCTTATCTTATTAAGAAGAGCTGGTTATATGCAATGGGTTAACAATAGCCACTTACACAATTTAGGTCAGTTTATTTTCGGTTTCTCTATCTTCTGGACTTATGTATGGTTTGCTCAATTCTTATTGATCTACTATGCAAACATGCCTGAGGAGACTGTATATTTCTACAAACGCTTTGAGTATTACAAGTTCTGGTTTTTCTTAAACCTGGCCATGAACTTCTTAGCGCCAGTATTATTATTAATGGACAGAGATAACAAAAGAACAGATGCGAAATTGTTGTTCGTTTCTATTGTGGTGCTTTTAGGTCACTGGGTAGATTACTATCAAATGATTATGCCAGGAGCGGTAGAAGAAGGACATAATGGTTTCGGTATCATTGAAATTGGTACTGCAGTAGGTTTCGTAGGATTGTTTACCTTTACGGTTTTAACATCGTTAAGCAAGAAACCTTTAATTGCAAAGAATCACCCATTATTACAAGAAAGTTTGCATCATCAACTGTAGTGGTGATAGGATAAAGCAAATATTTAATTATTATTATAATTAGCAGTACAGCGTACTACTTTTAAGAAAATGAGTTTAAGAAAGTTTATAACGAATAAAACGACCGCAGCTTTAGCAGTATTGATTACTGTTTTTGCAAACACTAGCGTATTTGCGCAAGATGCAGCAGCAGGTGCTGCCGCGGCACCGAAAGTTGATATGGGCGAGGTTTATAAATCGGTAATATTTTATATTCTGGTTTTCCTTGCCGTATGCTTATTCATTGCAATTATTGGTAAAGCCATAAAAGTATATGAATTAAGCCGCGAAGCACAAGGTAAACCTGTTGGTATTAACTGGAACAGGGTACACGCAAGTTTATTTGCGCTGTTTTTAGTGATCGGGTTATATGGTGTATATTGGGAATATACAGTACATGGGGCAATGTTGCTTCCTGATGCGGCATCAGAGCATGGAAAGAAAATTGATGAAATGTTTAATTTAACATTAATCATTACCACGATTGTATTTGTTGTAACACACATCTTATTATTCGGATTTTCTTATATCTATAAATACTCGGCTAAAAGAAAAGCTTACTACTATCCACACAATAATACCATCGAAAAAATCTGGACAATTGTTCCGGCTTTAGTATTAACTGTTTTGGTACTAATGGGTTTCTTAACCTGGAGATCTATTTTCTTCAAAGTTGAAGATCCAAACCACAAACCATTACAGATAGAAGTTACTTCTGAGCAGTTTAAATGGTCTATCCGTTACCCTGGAGCTGATGGAATAGTAGGTAACAAAAACTACAAGTTAACTACTGCTACCAATACATTGGGTATCGATTTCAAAGATATCAACTCCCGCGATGATGAGATGGCAGATGAAATGGTTCTTCCTGTTGGTAAACCAGTTAAATTGATCTTAACCAGTAAAGATGTAATTCACAGTTTTTATATGCCGCACTTCCGAGTACAGTTAAATACAGTACCAGGCATGAGAACTATATTTGAGTTTACGCCTACAAAAACTACTGCAGAAATGCAGCAAGAAACTAACGATCCTAACTTTAAGTACCTTTTTTTATGTGCTAAGATTTGTGGATCAGGTCACTACAACATGCAAAAAGTTGTACGTGTTGTTTCTGAGGCTGAGTACAAAACTTGGATAGCTGAACAGAAAACATACTTAAATGACGATTTAAGAAAACAATTTAATTTGCCAGTGGCACCTGCACCTGTAAAATCAGTAGCAGATTCAGCAGCTAAAGATTCAGCAGCTGTGAAAACTAACCAAATGGCTTTAAATAAATAATATTAAGCAGGAGCGAACGAATTATGTCAACAATAGCATTACACGACGAACACAATCACGATCACGCTGATCATGGGCATCATAAAGAGACTTTGATTTCAAAGTACATCTTTAGTATGGATCATAAAATGATTGCTAAGCAATTTTTGATTACCGGTATTATTATGGCGGTAATAGCAATGGGCTTATCAATTTTATTCCGTATTCAATTGGCCTGGCCAGATCAGAATTTTCCTTTCTTAGAAACATTTTTAGGTAAATGGGCTGAAGGTGGTCGTATTAAACCCGATTTTTACCTGGCTTTGGTAACCATCCACGGTACCATCATGGTATTCTTTGTACTAACAGCAGGTTTAAGTGGTACATTTAGTAACTTACTTATTCCACTTCAAATTGGAGCAAGAGATATGGCCTCGCCATTCTTGAACATGCTTTCATACTGGTTCTTCTTTATGGCCTGTGTGATCATGATGTCTTCATTCTTTATCCAAACAGGACCTGCATCTGGTGGTTGGACGGTTTATCCGCCATTATCGGTTGTAGCGAAAGCAATGCCAGGTTCTGGTTTAGGTATGACTTTATGGTTGGTAAGTATGGTACTTTTCGTGGCATCATCGCTAATGGGTGGTATTAACTACGTAAGTACAATCTTAAACATGCGTACTAAAGGTATGGACCTTTGGAAAATGCCATTAACTATCTGGGCTTTCTTTTTGACCGCTATTTTAGGTATCTTATCTTTCCCTGTTCTTGTAGCTGGGGTAGTGTTAATGGTGTTCGACCGTAGTTTCGGTACAAGTTTCTACTTATCAGATATCGTTATGGGTACCGATATTTTACCAAATGAAGGTGGTTCGCCAATTTTGTGGCAACACTTATTCTGGTTCTTAGGTCACCCTGAGGTATATATCGTAATTATGCCAGCCTTAGGTATTTCATCAGAAGTAATCTCAGTAAACTCACGTAAACCAATCTTTGGTTACCATGCAATGGTTTACTCGTTAATTGGAATTACCGTATTATCATTCATCGTATGGGGTCACCATATGTTTGTAACCGGTATGAATCCATTGTTGGGTGGTGTGTTTATGATTACAACGTTAATCATCGCGGTACCATCGGCAGTAAAAACCTTTAACTATTTAGCTACATTATGGCGTGGTAACATCCGTTTCACTCCAGCAATGTTATTTGCTATCGGTTTAGTTTCATTTTTTATCTCTGGTGGTTTAACCGGTATATTCTTAGGAAATGCTTCATTAGATATTAACTTACACGATACCTACTTTGTTGTTGCCCACTTCCACTTGGTAATGGGATCTGCAGCAATCTTTGGTATGCTTGCGGGTGTGTATCACTGGTTCCCTAAAATGTTCGGTAGAATGATGAACGCTAAATTAGGTTATCTACACTTCTGGTTAACTTTCATTGCAGCTTACCTGGTATTCTTCCCGCTTCACTTCTTAGGTTTAGATGGTGTACCTCGTCGTTACTATGCATTTACCGAATTTGAATTTATGAAGAAATGGTTAACGGTTAACGTATTTGTAACATGGGCAGCTATTATGGCAGCACTAGCTCAGGTAGCGTTCTTGTTTAACTTCTTTTATTCAATCTTTAAAGGAAAAGTATCTCCTCAAAACCCTTGGGAATCGAATACATTAGAATGGACTGCTCCGGTAGAACACCTACACGGTAACTGGCCGGGAGAAATTCCTACCGTTTACAGATGGCCATATGATTATAGCAAACCCGGACATGATGCGGATTTTATTCCTCAAACTGTTCCTTTCTCTCAAACCATGAGCTCTAACTTGCCTCACGATTTTGAAGGAAATGCAGAAGCAGAAAAAATACAGCAAGATTGGGAACTAGCTAACCCTGTTGCAGAAAACAAGGGCTAGTTTAAGCTTAAAATAAAATTTTAAAAGGGGTATCTGATTAAGTTTCTGCTTATCCGGATACCCTTTTCATCTTAATAGATATATGGTCAGCAGATCAGAACAACGTTTCATTAGAATTAATCTGATAACCATCATAGTTACGCTATTGGTTATACTTGCCGGTGGTATTGTGCGCAGTACCGGATCGGGCATGGGTTGTCCGGATTGGCCTAAATGTTTCGATCGTTACATTCCGCCAACTGATGTATCGCAACTTCCTGCCAATTATAAAGAGAAATATGTAGCAGGTAGGTTAAAGAAGAATGAAAAGTTTGCCAAATATCTGGAAAGCATGGGCAAAGTAGCCTTGGCTGACAGCATTAGGCATGATAAGAGTATTACCATACCTGAAGCGTTTAATCCAACTAAAACCTGGACCGAATACCTGAACAGATTGGCTGGGGTAGCCGCGGGGATATTCTTGTTTTTAACAGCTGTGTATTCATTTGCTTACCGCAAAACAGCTAAACGAATTATTGTACTCAGTATCCTGAATCTTTTTGTTGTGGGATACCAGGGTTGGTTAGGTTCGATAGTGGTTTCTACAAACCTGGCGCAATGGGTGGTAACTGTACACATGTTGTTGGCATTGGTTATTTTAGTGATATCTATTTATACCTACAATTATGCGAAGCAATTGAATAAAGTGCCTTCGGTAATTATGTACCGAATAGCATGGTTAAAAGGATTTTTGTTTTTTACCCTCGTAATCAGTATCGTTCAGATTGTTCTAGGAACCGACGTTAGAGAAGCAGTAGATGTGATTGCAAAGTCACTCTCTTACGGAAGCAAGAATACATGGATTTCGAAAGTAGGAGAAGTATTCTCTTATCACCGCGATTTAGCTATACTCGTAGTAATTGCCAATGCAGTAGTATATAAAATGGTTATAGACCGTTTTAGTGGTAAGGCTGCACCCTTGTTAACCGCAAGGTTTATATTAATAACGCTCCTCATACAGTTATTAAGTGGTTTTGCATTAGCATATATAGCTTTCCCACCGGCAGCGCAGGCATTACATATTTTATTCTCTACGTTGTTATTTAGTTTACAGTTTTACCTGTACTTATTGGTTTACCGAACAAGTACATATAAACAATAATATTTAAGAAAATTGAAACAATATATTTCAGATTTTTCTAAACTTATCAAATTCAGGCTATCGTTTACGGTAGTGTTTTCGGCATCGATCTCTTTTTTGATCGGGCAGAAAATGCAGGTGGGTAGAGGCCATATCCCTAGTATCGATTGGGGAAACTGGCTAATATTGATTGCTGGTGGTTTTTTAGTAACCGCTGCTGCAAACTGTTTTAACGAAATTATTGAAAAGGATTTAGATAAGCTAATGTCTAGAACTAAGGATCGCCCTATGCCGGCTGGTAGAATGACTACCGGACAAGGATTGATTTTAGGTGTTTTCATGGCATTTTTAGGTACCTGGTTGCTCGGTAAACTAAATTTAGAAACTGGTTTACTCTCTGTATTTTCGATTTTGTTATATGCTTTTGCCTATACACCATTGAAGAGAAAATCGCCAATAGCAGTTTTTGTAGGTGCCATTCCAGGTGCATTACCACCGCTTATTGGGTATTTGGCAGCATTTGGCAGTTTAAAAGCAGAAATGTTCCACGAAATTGATTATTACATTGCAGGCATTCTGTTTTTAATTCAATTTGTATGGCAGTTTCCACATTTTTGGGCAATTGCCTGGGTTTTGGATGATGACTATAAGAAAGCTGGTTTTAGATTATTGCCAACCAAGAAAAGAGATAAAACATCGGCACTGCTTACCTTTTTAAGCACGCTGGTTTTAATTCCTGTAAGTTTACTGCCAACACTATATGGTTTTGGAGGGTATTACATCGCAGGTTTATCTTTAATTGCCGGACTTATTTTTAGCTGGCTGGCTTTTAAACTTTTAATGAGCAGAGAATTGGCCGATGCCAAGAAAGTAATGTTCTGTTCGTTTTTTTACATCCCGGCGGTACAGTTGGGCTTATTATTAAATTTTATAGCAAAATAATTTATGGTGCTAACAATGGAAAAGATGCAGGATACGTTTGACCCTAAACCAAGGAAATTTATTGTTTGGTTATTTGTCGTATCATCAACAATTATGTTTGGTGGTTTTACCAGTTATTATCTGGTATTTGCCGCCTCGAAGGGAAAGGGACACGGCTTGGTTTTACCTGATGCTTTTATTTACTCTAGCTTAGTAATTATTGCAAGTAGCATTACCTTGATGCTTGCATCGAAGGCTTTAAGGAAACTGAACTTTAGCTTGCAGCGCAATATGCTGTGGATTACTGTAATATTAGCCATCGCTTTTGGTGTAATGCAGTTTAATGCCTGGGGAAGTATGGTTAGAACCGGAGCAACCCTGGTAGGAAATAACGCAGCAATATCATTTATTTATGTGGTATCTGGCATGCACTTATTACACATTATTGGTGGTGTTGGCCTTATTATTAATGCTTTAGCAGGAAGCTATAAAAGCCTTCCTGTTGCCAAAGTCCAGTATAGAATGGAAATTGCTTCTATTTTTTGGCATTTTATAGATATATTATGGATATATCTGTATGTTTTTTTACTTTTGAACCGTTAAATTTGTTAACAAACTATTATACTATTTCCAAATGAATGCAGTATCACAATTAGATCAAGTTAAAACCGGACCATGGAATGGTGGTCGTTCTCCGTGGTCGGTAGAATATGGTAAAATCATGATGTGGTTTTTCCTTTTGTCAGATGCTTTTACCTTTTCATCTTTATTGATCTACTACGGCGCTCAGCGTTTTTCTAAATTAACATGGCCAGCTCCAGATAAAGTTTTTCAATCTATTCCGGGTATTGCAGAACATGGCGCTCCATTAGTTTTCGTAGGTATCATGACCTTTATCTTAATCATGAGTTCGGTAACCATGGTTTTAGCGGTAGAGGCAGGTCACAGACGTTCTAAAAAAGAAGTTATCGGCTGGATGATTGCAACCATCATTGGTGGTTTCATGTTCTTGGGCTGTCAGGCAATAGAGTGGACTCACTTACACCACGATGGTTTCTGGTGGGGACATATTCCTTCAGCTGAAGAATTAAAACATTTCTTCCTTAAGCCAGAAGATGTATCATTAGTTGCAGCACAGCAATTTGCAAACTTATTTTTTACCATTACTGGTTTCCACGGTTTCCACGTATTTAGTGGGGTAATCATTAACATCATCATCTTAATCATGACAATTAATGGAACTTTTGAGAAAAAAGGACATTATCTAATGGTAGAGAAAGTTGGTTTATACTGGCACTTTGTAGATTTAGTTTGGGTGTTCGTATTTACATTCTTCTATTTGGTTTAATTTATCATATTATAAAAATATTTTTATGTCAGAGCATACACATACAACAGAAGAGCACGGGCACGGGGATCATGCAGGTTTATCAAAAGGTAAAATCTGGAAAGTTTTCGGTATCCTTTTATTAATCACCGTAATTGAATTTATCATAGCACTGGTATTAATCCCTAAAGGATATATGACCCAGCACATCGGTAATTACATTTATATCGCATTAACCCTGTTAAAAGCATTTTATATTGTAGCTTATTTTATGCACTTAAAATATGAAAAGCTAGGTTTACAACTTGCATTAACAGTATCATTCATTTTCATTATTTACTTTATTGTTCTAATGCTGATAGAAGGTGGGTTTTTAAACATCCACATGATGAACCATTAATGAAAAGAAGTCCTATAAAAAAGGTAATAATCCTGGTAAGCATTTTAGCTATACCGGGATTTTTGTTTTTTTACTTATTGCCGCACTTCGCCAAGAATAGGTATAAGAGTTTGCCCATCTTTGGTGAAAAAGTAGTTGCATCAACTTTCCACAGTGTAAAAGGAAAGAAAATCCCAGATACCATTTATCATCAGGTTCCTGATTTTAAACTCGTAAACCAGCATAACGATACCGTTACCTGGAAATCGTTACAGGACAAGATTGTGGTACTAAATTTATTTTATACCGGTGCCAACAACCAGGAAACAAATAAATACATTAAGAAACTAGCTGATGGGTATGAGCAAAAACCTTTGGTTAAGTTTTTAAGTCTGTCTGTTGATCCGCTTGATAAAGGTAGAATAAAAGATTTTGCCGAACAGTTTAAGGCAAAAGCTGGAAAATGGGATTTTCTGATAGGCGATACCATTCAAACTTATCCGTTAATCAGAAAAGGTTTATTACTTGATGTAGTTGCAGATGAAACGAAAGAGAAAACCAATTTTATTTTTAGCAATAAAATAGTGCTTATTGATAATCTACACCGCATACGTGGTATTTATGAAGCCGATGACGCTGGAGCTAATGCTAAGTTGGAAGATGAGGTAAAAGTACTTATTGCCGAGTATTTAAGGAACCTTAAAGACGGCAGGTAACTGGCTAAGTGTTTAGGTTTTTGGGGGGGGACCGTTTGAAGCCCTAAGTTGATACAAAATAATAATATAAAAGAGATTTAAAAAACTCATGGAAAATTCGCCGATTGAGAAAAAGTATAGCAAGTGGATTATCATTCTTTCTATTTTTATACCCGTAGCTGTAGCATTTTTATTCGTAGTAAAACTAAAAGATTTAGGCATTGATGCACCTACCTTGCCTTTTTTACCGCCGATATATGCTACCATTAACGGTATAACAGCTGTACTGCTGGTTGTTGCAGTATGGGCCATAAAAAATGGTAAAATACAATTACACCAAAACCTAATGAAAACCGCTATCGGCTGTTCTTTATTGTTTTTGGTCATGTACATCGCTTATCATATGACTACGCCATCTACCAAATTTGGTGGTGAGGGGGCTATTAAATATGCCTACTTCTTTATTTTGTTAACGCATATCCTATTGTCAATAGCCATTATTCCACTGGTATTGGTTACTTATGTAAGGGCATTGGCCGAGCGTTTCGATCGTCATAAAAAAATTGCCAGGATTACTTTTCCGCTATGGCTGTATGTAGCCATAACCGGAGTAGTGGTTTACCTGATGATATCACCGTATTATCAATACTAAGGTTGTCCTGGCTTAACTTTTTTACCCCTACCCTAAAAAGTAGGGGTTTTATTTTTAATTAATTTTTTACCGGCTAAAATTTCTTAATCAGTATATTTGGTAAAGAAGTTTATTATCATGCTAAAATGTTTTGGTTTAAATCTTTCTTCTCTTTTAATGATAATCTATTTATTATTACGTCTCAGAATAATGGAAGACATAGCAAATTGTGATGAACTAATTTTATGATGCTAAGCAACGCAGATAAAGAACATGTGCTTATAGAAAAAATCGTAGGGGGAGATGAACAGGCTTTTTCTGTTTTGTTTTTCAAATATCTTCCTGTACTCCACATTTTTGCCACTAAGTTCACTAAATCTGAAGATGCCGCTGAAGAAATTATTCAAGATTCTTTTTTAAGGGTTTGGCTAAATCGCGATAAATTAGCAGCAGTTGATAATGTGAAAGCCTATCTATATAAATATGTTTCTAATGAATGTTTAAGCTACCTGCGTAAAAAATTAAAAGAAGATAGAGTTGTTGATGCATTTATGGCCAAGCAACAAAATAGCCATAACAATACGGTAGAAACTATCAATTTAAACGAGGTAACAAAAATTATTGCCATTGCTGTCGAAAAATTACCTGATCAACGCAAATATATATATCAATTGAGCCGACGCGATGGTAAAACTATACCTGAAATTGCAGAAATACTCAATATATCGCCTAATACGGTTAAAAATGCCCTGGTAATTGCCCTTAAATCGATACGTATACACCTCGATCAACACGGGATTGTATTCTTTTTCCCAATGTTTTGCTTCTTTTTGAAAATAAAATAGAAAAAAATTAATATCCCGGTAGTCCTAATTTTCTTTTACTGCTTCTTAGTATCAGAATCTTTATGGAAGAACGTATACATTACTTATTACAACAGTTTACAGCAAAAGCACTAAGCCAGGCTGAAAGGGAAGAACTTTTAGTTTTAGCAGAAAACAACACATCATTGCTTTCTGACGAAATTGTGAAAATGATTATCGCAGAAGAAGAATGTGCGGTTAATGTTGTTGAGGAAAAATGGAATCCTGTTCTAAATAAAATTCTAGCGGTAGATAAACCAAGCCGGTCGCCTAAGCGTATTTTAATGAAGAGCTTAAAATGGGCTGCCGCCGCAGTTGTTTTTATTGTGTTTTCGTTCGCCGCTTACCTCTCTTTACAAAAAAAGAAAGAACATGTTTTTGCTACTGACGTGGCGCCGGGAAAAAACAAAGCCATTCTCACACTTGCCGATGGAAAGAAAATTTCACTTTCGGATGCGATGAATGGTTATATTGCCAAAGAAGCAGGTTTCTCTATCACCAAAACTGCTGATGGCCAATTGGTGTATAATGTAGCAGGATCAGAAAATGTAAATGATAGCAGATTAAATACCATTTCGACCCCAAATGGTGGCGAGTGGCAAATCCAGTTGCCCGACGGTTCTATGGTTTGGCTAAATGCAGCATCTTCAATTCAGTATTCGTTAAATATTGGAACCGCTAAACAGCGTGTTGTTAAACTAGATGGCGAAGCTTATTTTGAAGTAGCTAAAAATGCAACACATCCTTTTATTGTAGAAACTGATAAGCAATCTGTTGAGGTATTGGGTACGCACTTTAACATTAATAGTTATAAAGATGAAAGGGTAACTAAAACCACTTTGCTGGAAGGAAGTGTACGTGTTTCTCATAATATTACCAATGAGAGCGAGGTGCTTAAACCTGGCGAGCAATCTTTTGTATCTGTTTCTGGCATGGATGTTAAAGAAGTAAATGTTGATGAAGCAATAGCATGGAAGAACGGCTATTTTATGTTTAATAACGAAAGGCAAGAAAGCATTTTACGCAAAGTTGCCCGTTGGTACAATGTAGAAATAGAATATGCCGATCAGGATGCGAAAGAGGTAATGTACTATGGAACGGTAAGCCGTTTTGAAAAAATTTCGAAAGTATTAAGAAAATTTGAGCAGACCGGAGAGGTGCGTTTCGATATTAAAGGCAATAAAGTTATTGTCTATAAGGAATAAACGAGAAAAGATGAAGAAGTAACTAACCTTTATCTCTAAAAATAACTAATTAATCAACTTAACCTAAAACTTAACAAATGATGAATAAACCTCGACAAAACTCCTGACGATTCAACGTTGAATAAATAAAAAAGGAGTGCTTGCAACACCCCCTTTATTATCTGTTTAGCTATTCCGTAAGCCGGAATCGATTAAAAATCAATTATTTCTTGGATAACCGCGAAACGCTTTTTGGCGTCTAAACTTTATTGCGCTTCGCACAAAAACAGACTATTAAATGTACAAAATTTATATTAGAATTTTATGTACGCATCGACGCTACATACCTAAATTGCTATTAATTATGAAGTTAGTTACGGTCATATTACTTGCCTCGCTAATGCAGGTAAGTGCAGCTTCATTTGGCCAGCTGGTTACATTAAAAGAGAAAAATGTAACATTAGAAAAAATGTTTAGGGAAATCAGACAGCAATCTGGTTATGATGTATTGTTATCAACCAACACCATTAAAAGTACTACTACTTTAAATGCAAACTTTAATAATGCGACTATAGAAGAAGTAATGACCAAGATTATTTCTGGTCGGGATTTAACCTATACTATTGAAGACAAAACAATTTTAATCAAACCAAAAGAGAAGAGTATTTTCGATAAAGTAATTGGTTATTTTGTTGCGGTAAAAATTACTGGTAAAGTAAGAGATAAAAGTGGAAGTGCTTTGCCAGGTGTAAGCGTAAGAGAAAAAGGGGTTGCCAACGCGGTATCAACCAATGGATCGGGCGATTATAGCATTTCAGTAAAAGAGGGTGGCGTTTTAACCTTTAGCTTTATAGGTTACAAAACACTCGAAGTTCCCATTGGTGGAAAAACCGTTATCAATGTAACCTTAGAAGAAGATGCTGCCCAGTTAAAAGAGGTAAATGTTGTTTCTACTGGTTATCAGCAGCTGGACAGAAAATTATTTACAGGTGCAGCCACTCAGTTAAAAGTATCTGATGTAGAAAGATTAGGAGTATCTGATATCAGCCGTATGTTGGAAGGACAGGTAGCGGGTGTTACCTTACAAAACGTATCAGGTACATTTGGTGCAGCACCAAAAATCAGGGTACGTGGCGCAACCTCTCTGTCTGGAGACAATAAACCTCTCTGGGTTATAGATGGCATTATTTTGGAAGATGTGGTTAATATTTCAAATGAAGCTTTATCAAGTGGTGATGCGAATACATTATTAGGATCATCAGTTGCAGGATTAAATGCTGATGATATTGAAAGTTTCAATATCTTGAAAGATGCAGCTGCTACAGCTATGTACGGCGCAAGAGCCATGAACGGTGTTATTGTTGTAACCACTAAAAAGGGTAGACAAACAGAAGGTGCCCCCAAAATTAGTTATACTGGGAACTTTACAACTTACTCAAAACCAACTTACGAAGGAACAGACATTTTGAACTCAGACGAGCAAATGGCTGTTTTGATTGAGTATTTTAATAAAGGAGCTTATCAAATCCCAGGATCTTCAAGTGGTCAAAATGGAGGTATCTTCCATAAAATGTACAATGAGCTTTATAATTATGATCCGGCAACAAAAACCTTTGCTTTAAAATATGATAAATCAAGTGTTTCAAATTTTTTAACCAGATATGCGAATGCTAATACAGACTGGTTCGATATTCTTTACAAGAATTCATTGAAGCAAGAGCATTCTATGAGTGTAACCTCAGGTACAGAAAAGTTCCAAACCTATGCCTCAACATCATATTTGAATGATAAAGGTCAAACCATTGGTAGCAATGTAGATCGCTTTACCGGAAACTTCAGGGCAAATTTTGCACCCAGCAGTAAATTAAGCTTTGAATTGCTTACTACAGCTTCCGTTCGTAATCAAAGAACACCCAGTGGTAATTCTGATCGTAAATCAGATCCGGTATATGGCAGCTACTATCGTGAATTTGATGTGAATCCATATAATTATGCGCGTAATACAAGCCGCCTTATAACGCCATATGATGAGAATGGGAACCTAGAGTATTTTGTTAGAAATTACGCTCCATTTAATATTTTAAATGAGCTTGAAAATAATTACACAAAACTCCAGATGCTTGATATTAAAGTACAAGGAGGGGTAAAGTATAAAATTATTCCTTCTTTAACTTACTCTATCAATGCCGCTTATAGGTTTTCGAAATCAGAAAGACAGAGTTATGTGTTAGAGCAATCTAATCAAGCTCAGGCATTTAGGTCTGGTGGTGATGCCACACGCGATGGTGATAATCAGTATTTATACATAGATTCAGCTAATCCTACTGGTTTGCCCACAAGCCTGCTGCCAACAGGTGGATTTTACAATACTGCCGGCGACAACCTAACAAACTATTATTTCAGACACGATCTTGTATACGATAAGAACTTTAATGATAAACATCTCGTTAATGTTTTTGGTTCAATGGAGGTTAGGTATATTGATAGGCAGAATGAATATTTTAATGGAGTTGGCTATCAATATGAAAATGGCGGCTTAGTAAATCCAAGTTACTTATATTTTAAGCAAGCCGGTGAAGCAGGTAAGGCTTATTTTGGAATGGGTAACAACTACGAACGCTATATTGCCTACATGCTAAGGGCAGCTTACTCGTACAAAGGTCGTTATAGTTTTAATGCTACCACACGTTACGATGGATCTAATAAAATGGGTAGGAGCAGGAATGCAAGATGGTTACCAACCTGGAATGTATCTGGTTCTTGGAATGCTGATCAAGAAAGTTTCTGGCCTAAAAATGATATCGTAACTTCAGCCGTTTTAAGAGGATCGTATGGTTTAACTGCCAGCATTGGTAGTGCTACCAACTCGCTTCCCGTTTTTTATGATCAAATATCTAGAAGACAGTTTTTAAAAGATCAGGAAGTTCAAACCTATATTTCAACGCTTCAAAATACGGAGTTAACCTGGGAAAAATCGTACGATGCCAATATAGGTTTAGATTTAAGATTCTTTAAAAACAAAGTAAATTTATCTGTCGACCTATATAATCGTAATATTCACGATCTATTGGGTAACTTGAATACTTCTGGTATTGGAGGCGAATTCACCAAAACCGCCAACTATGCGGCAATGTCTAGTAAAGGTATCGAATTCACTATATCGGGTTCGCCAATTAATGCTGGTGATTTTAAATGGGCAACCAATTTTAACTTTGCATTTAATAAAACAAAAATTACAGAGCTAGATGCACTTCCTAATATTTGGAGAGCAGTTTCTGCAACAGGGGGGGCAGTTTTAGGGTACCCGCAAAGAGGATTGTTTTCGGTTCAGTTTGCTGGTTTAAATCCACAATATGGTTATCCAACTTTCTATGGTGCAAATAGTACTGCCACAACGTATATTGGCCTACAAGATGATGATATTGATATCTTAAAATATGAAGGTCCAACAGATCCGACAACAACAGGAGGCTTTTTTAATCAGTTCAGGTACAAAAACTTCTCTTTATCTGCTCTATTTAAATTCTCTGCAGGAAATGCACTACGTCTAGCGCCATCTATCTCTGCTTCTTATTCTGATATGACAACTTTAAGTCGCGATGTGTTAAATAGATGGATTATGCCAGGAGACGAAAAAATTACAAACATCCCTGCCTTGCTCGATCCAGTTTCTGCAGCAGCGATTGTAAGTTCTACAGGTTCTACAACTAATCCAGTATATCCTTATAACCTTTATAACTATTCTACAGAACGTGTTGTAAGTGGAGATTATATTAAACTTTCTAGAATTACTGCTAGTTATGATATTCCTAAGAAAATCACTTCAAAGTTTAAAATGACAAATGCGTCCCTTATTGTTGCTTGCGACAATGTGGCGGTTCTTTATGCCGATAAGAGACTTAACGGTGAAGATCCTGAATTCTTTTCTACAGGGGGTGTTGCATTACCGGTTCCAACACAGTTTACATTATCATTAAGAGTTGGATTTTAATTTAAAAGACTATGAAACTAATAAAATCAATTACCATATTATCAAGTGTAATGTTGCTCGTATCGTTACAATCTTGTAAGAAATTTTTAGATGAAGTACCTGATAATAGAACAGAGATAACAACTGTTGCTAAAGTAGCGCAATTAACTGCAACAGCATACCCTTCTGCTCATTATATCACTTTTGCAGAGGCTGCCTCGGATAATACCGAAGAAAAGGAAAAAGGTGTAGGGACTTTGAACGATCAATGGGATAAGCCGTATTACTGGGAAGACCTTTCAGGAACCGATACAAATAGCCCAGGGTCCTACTGGAATGGATGCTATGAAGCTATTGCTGCGGCCAACCAGGCATTACAGGCCATCGAGAACGGGAACTTTGGTAATGCCGTATTGCCGTATAAGGGAGAAGCATTGGTAGCACGTGCCTATGCTCACTTTATGTTAGCTGTATTTTTTGCAAAACCTTACGAAATAGGAGGGGCTAACAGTTCTCCTGGTGTACCTTATGTTACTGTGCCAGAAACTGAGCCGATTAAGCAATATTCGAGAGGAACAGTTAAAGAAACTTATGATAAAATTAAAAAGGATCTTGAAGAGGGATTGCCTTTATTATCTGCAAGTGCTTATACGGTTCCTAAGTACCATTTCACGCCTTCAGCTGCACATGCGTTCGCCTCACGTTTTTATCTGTTTCTTGGCGATTGGCAAAAAGTAATTGATCATGCCAATTTAACCGTTTCTGGAAACGATTTTGTTAATAATATGAGACCGGTTTCTACGACCTTGTACGAAATGACAAACAACGATTTTAGAGCCAACTATACTAAAACCGAGCAAAGAACAGCAATTATGCTAGGTAATGCTTATAGTACTTATACTTATGTAAATACACCAAATCATGGTATTGGCAATAAGCTGGTTAGGATGTATACTTCTCCTAACGTTACTGGCAAAATACTGGCAAATAAGGTTTACCAATGGAGTGCCGGAAACTATAATACGCTAAAGTATTTATACTATTTCTTCTACACAGGGCCAGGTATAGGTTTCCCATACTTGGTTGTTCCGTTACTTACCGCTGATGAAACCTTAATGAACAGGGCTGAGGCTTATGCCCAATTGGGTAATAATGAAGCGGCCTTAAAAGATATAAACGATTTTATGAAGGTTAGAATTAGAAATTACAATGCTGCTACCGATGTAGTCACCTTAGCTAAAATAAAAGCATTTTATAGTATCGACGATCCTAAACAGGGATTGATACAAACCATTTTAGACTCAAAAAAAGCAGAATTTTTGGAAGAAGGTATAAGGTGGATGGATATTGTTCGTAGTGGTTTAACTGTTAAACATAATATATTTAGTAATGTTGGTGTAGAGAGCTTCATGGAATTAAAACCTGGCGACCCGCGTAGATTGTTTCAATTACCTAATGAAGTAAAGCTTTCTGGAGTAGAACTAAATCCAAGATAAATATGTTTATGAAAAATTTTATTAAAAGTTCATTAGCCATAATGGTAATTTTGGCTCTTGCTACCTCATGTAGAAAAACTGAGGATTTAGATGTTGATTTCAACAAGTATAATTTAGATATGCCTGAATCTAATACAGATTTGGATAAATGGTTAAATACAACCTTTCTAAATCCATATAACATGAAAGTTGTATACAGATTCAACAGATATTATTATGGAGATGCCGCAGCTGATGTAGCACCGCTTAAGCCTGAAAATGTACAGCCTATGATGCAAACGGTATTAGATGGCTACATGGCTCCGTATCTAAAAATTGCTGGTTTGGATTTTGTACAACGCACAAATCCTAAAGAATGGGTTTTGTATGGCTCTGCAAAATATCAAACCGATGGCTCTGCTATAGCAGGAACAGCAGCTGGAGGTAGAAGGGTTACATTGTACGGACTTAACAATTTCAGTCTTTCCCCTGGCTTTGTAACTTCCAGATTGTATGTAATTCATCACGAATTTACCCACATTTTAAATCAAACTGTAGCTATTCCTATTGATTTTGAAGCGATATCTGGTGGTACATATAAACAGCCATGGACTTTAACACCAGCTCAAACAGCTAAAGATAATGGATTTTTAGGTAGTTATGCCAGTGGTAGCCCAACAGAAGATTATGCCGAAACAACCGCAACTTTATTGGTTTCAGGTCAATCATATTATGACAACTATGCCAATACTGCCAATGCGACTGCTAAAAGTAGACTTAAATTAAAAGAGGCAAATGTGGTAAATTATTTTACAACCGCATTCGGAATCGACTTTAGAAAACTGCAAAAGGAAGTACAGAACTATATCAAAACTACTTTAAAAGATCCATCAGTTTCTTTTGGCTATTGGTTAAACAGGAACCTGTATAAAAGCATGACGATTAATCTGGATAATGATGTAACCTATAGCCAATTTGGTATTTCTGATCAATTCAAAGCTGTTTATCAAAATTCTAAAACAGCACTCGCTGCAATAGGTGGGGCAAATAGGGTGTTAAATTACATTAGATTTGATTTTACGTCAGGTACTGCTGCAACGGTTTATGTTAATTATTCTAATTCTGCTGGATCAGTCCTGGAGGCTAGATATGCTTTAAATATGGCGATTAATACGACTACTGGCGAAACCAAATTTACAACGGGTACAGCCGGAGGTACAGATGCAAGCTGGGTAGGAAATGCAAATACAGTTAAACCAGGAATACAGCCTTTGTTGGACTATTTTGTTAATAATACCTTTGTTGCAGACTGGTTACCAGCTGGATATAATGCTGGTACTTATACCAATTTTGGCGGTTTTTATGTTAGTGGTACGCCTACAAACTATTTTTACGGTGCTTTAGGGCAATAAATATAACTGTTATGAAAAGAATATTATTTTTATTCACTTGCCTGTTAATATTTGCAGGCTGCAAGAAATCATCATTTGTAGCTAAATTTGATCAAGATCCAGAAATTAGGATGGGTGAAGCCATTGCAAAAGTAAAAACTACTTTAAGCTCTGCCGAAAACGGATGGATTGCTACTACACCAACTGCTGATGGAGGAGGATATAGCTTCTTTATGAAGTTTGATGCTACCGAAAACGTTAAGATGTACGCTGATTTAAGTGATGCATCATCTAAAACAGAATATGCTTCATATTATCGAATTAAGCAAGATCAAGGTGTAGATTTAGTTTTTGATACATTTAACTACATCACCATGTTGAACGATCCAGATCCTTCAACTTTTGGGGGAATCGCTAAAACAGGTTTTAAGAGTGATGTTGATTTTATTTACGATAGAATTTCAGGAGATAGTATTGTTTTTATAGGTAAAAGATACCGCCAGCCATTAAAAATGATCAAGGCCACTGCTGCCCAAAGAGCTGCTTATGAAAGTGCCGGATTAAAAACTGCTATTGATAAAATTAAAGATTATTTCAATACTTATGCGAACCCATATATTGAAGTCGTTGTTGGTGCTAGTACGCTAAAAGTTGGTGTTTCTCCAAATGTTTCCAATAGCGTTTTATCTGGTAAAAGGATAGATCTAACAGGTGTTTTAGCTGATGGGTCTACGGTTTTTTCTAGTGGTCAAAAGTTTGCTTTTAGCTTAACTGGGGCTGAAATTCTAAATGGAGGTCTAGTATGGCAAGGCATTACTTTTATCCGTCTTGCCTGGAAGGACGCAACAACCTTAGTTTTATATGATTCTACCGGAAAAGAATATATTATTAAAAATTCTGCAGCGCCTATAGTTCCGCTTTATAGGCTATGGGGTAGTAAATACGGAGGTATGCTGTCCGAATATAAAACCATATACCCTGGAACAAGTACCAATGGTGCCACTATTCTAAATTATTTTCATAATGGCTTAACACCTGCCGTAACTGGATATAGTTTTAACTATGGTCGAATCAATTTTGCTTGGAACATTGCAAACAAGAGGTTAAACTTAAATGGCTTTAGTAGTCAAAATGGTGGAAGCTCTGGTTGGATAACTACTATTGTGTACAATTACACAGTTGATGCAAACGGGGTATACAAATTTACTCAATTTGCAGCTGCATCTGGAGGATATGTAACAAATTCACTTTCAAGACTACATGCTTTTTTATTGGCAAATAGTGTGACTTTCGATTATTATGTTGATGGTGCAAATGTTTATGGTAAAATGACAAGCGTTGAAGATCCATCAATTGTAATGACGTTTGTTTTGCAATAATGCTCCGATATATTTAAAAAAACCATTTTTTGGGACGTTAAAGGCAGCGTTTTTTATTAGTTCTTTTATATACTGAAAGCTATAAATAATTAGAATCTAATTTTAATCTTTCTCTCCCGTAACCCTTGCCCTAAAAAGCAAGGGTTTTTTTATGACATAATTTTTAAACCCCTCCAAGCGTTTATGCTTATATTTGTAGAGAATGAAGAAGAAAGTAATTTTTATCCTGTTTGTACTGGTATGTACATTTGCGGTAAGTCCCAATGTTAATGCCCAATGTTCTATGTGTACCATTAATGCCGAGCAAGGTGTTAAAAACGGAAATACACAAACAGCAGGCTTAAATACCGGAGTGTTATATCTTTTATCTCTTCCTTATTTAATGGCTGTTATTGTTGGCGTGGTTTGGTATAAAAAATACCGCAAAAAGAATATTCATCTCAACATGAAAAAAGAACCTTTTAATCTCAATTAAAAGCATGTCTGAGCAAACTACCTCAAAACTTTATGCCATTGTACATTGTAAGTGTCCGCATTGCCGCAGGGGAGATATTTTTACAGGCAGTATGTATGGCTGGAACATTCAGCATACCAAAGAAATCTGCGGGCATTGTGCACAACGTATAGAAATTGAGCCTGGTTACTTTTATGCAGCCATGTATGTAAGTTATGCGATGAATGTAATCGAAATGCTGTTCGCCAGTTTTATCACCTATTTAATTTTCGGCCCGCTTACCGATGCAACTTTCTGGCATTACCTGACCGTTATTTTTGCAGGTTGTTTTATCCTATATCCGTTTAACTATCGCTATTCGAGAATTATACTGCTTCATATTTTATCGCCGAACATTAAGTATAAACCCTATTACGATAAGTAGTATTGGTTAATCGTTTAAATCGTATAAACTGGTTAATTGTTAAATTCAGCGATTAAACAATTAACCGATTAACCAGTTAACCCATGTAATGCTGTATGTTAAAAAAAGAGACCCTTAGTTTTATAAAAGATGTAGCGGAGAATAACAACCGCGAATGGTTTGCCGCCAACAAAGAAGTTTACGAAAATGCAAAGGCCGACGTACTCAATCTCGTAGCCAGTATTATCCCAGAACTGGCCAAAATAGACCCAACCCTTTCGGCAGAGATGGATCCAAAGAAGTGCCTTTTACGCATTTATCGCGATGTGCGCTTCAGCAAAAATAAAGATCCTTATAAGAATAACTTCGGCATATGGTTCTCTACCAAAAAAGGAGGGAACGAACCCGGTTATTATCTGCATATTCAGCCAGAGAAAAGCTTTATTGCCGGTGGATACTGGATGCCGGATGCACCACATTTAAAATTGATCAGACAAGAGATTGATTATAATATTGGCGATTTTAAAGAAATTATTAACAATGCAGCCTTTAAGAAAAATTTTAAACTGGGGGTTGATAATGCCCTTAAAAATGCACCCAAGGGTTATGATCCGGCAGATCCAAATATCGAATTTTTAAAATTGAAAAGCTTCGAGGCCACCACAAAAATCGATGATGAAGAATTTTTAAAACCAAACCTCGTTAATAAGTTGATAAGTTCTTTTAAAACAGTACAACCATTAGTTGCATTTTTACGGAATGCCATTGAGCAATAACCACTGTTAATTTTCAATGACCAATACCCAAAATAATCAATACCCAAAATAATCAATAACCGATAGTCAATGTTCAAACTATAAAAGGTCTTGATACTTGATACTCAAATCTTGACAATAAATATGAAAAATACCTTTCTTGCATTTGCCGTTCTCCTGTTTATTTCTTCCCTAAGCTCTTGTGTTGTTCTCTCGCCTAAAAAGTACAAAGCCTTATTAGGTACTAAAGATTCGTTGTATACTGCTTTTAATGAGGGCTTAATTAAGATCGAAAACTTAGAAAAAGAAGTAAGTAAGCTTAAAAAGGATACGACCTTAATGGCTGAAGAACTTCGCGATCTGCAGAACAATTACAATGAAATGGATGCGAGCTATAAAAAGCTTAAAAATAATTCTTCATCAGAAATTACCAAACTATCTGGAGATTTAGCTGCCCGCGAAAAACGCTTAAAAGAAGTAGAAGAAGTTTTGCGTAAACGTGATGAAGCAACCAATGCATTGAAAGAAAAACTTCAACAGGCTTTATTGGGCTTTACCAAAAGTGGTTTAACCGTAGAAATTAAAAATGGTAAAGTTTATGTTTCGCTAACGGATAAACTATTGTTCCCTTCGGGAAGTATTATTATTGATGAAAAAGGAAAACAGGCCCTTACCCAATTGGCAAACGTATTAAAACAACAACCGGAGATAAACATTGCTGTTGAAGGTCATACCGATAACCAGAAAATAAATAACCTGGGACAGATTAAAGATAACTGGGATTTAAGTGTGTTAAGGGCTACCTCTGTAGTACGTTATTTAACAGAGAATGAGAAGGTAGAAAGTGTAAGGATGACGGCTACAGGTAAAGGCGAATTTCAACCTTTGGGTACCAACGCAAATGCAGATGGAAGAAGTAAAAACAGAAGAATAGAAATTGTACTTTCGCCTAAGCTGGATGAACTTTATAACTTGATTAAATAAGGTATAATACACTATCGGTTGGTGTTCTCATCAACCGATATTTAAGACATTTAAGAATAATTTCTTTATAATTAGGAAATGGATGGCCTGTGGTTCTTGGAGGTTTACAGTCCCGCTTTATGCTTTATACCGATGAAGAATCGGTATGTTCGCTTTAATCGGGTTTAGGAACAAAGGTTTGTGCACCCGGCAACCCCAAAAATGAAAAACTGTTCTAGCCATTTAGCCCCGGTTGCAGCGTTACCCTGCAGCAACGAGGTACGAGGAAGCGAAGCGTAAAAGCGGAAAACGGGAAGAAACTCATTGTTTTGTACAGGCGCTGCGCTCCAAATAAAAAAAATACTTTAGACTTAAGGAATGATGGCCTGCATTTAGAAAAATGCCTTAAAATAGTTGAAGGGCTTTTATAGGTTTTGGTGCCGGCGGTAAGATTTTAAAATCTTAAAGGTATGCTCGAACTCATGACTGCTTAGGTTAGAATAATCGGGCATAGAGAGTTTATGTACCGTTAAAAAGTTTAACAGTTCTTTAATTACGTTTGATACTTCTTCTGATTCTTCGGTATGTTTTAGGGTATCGATCTTACTTAATAACAGGGCAATCTCGAACATCTTAAAATCATTCTTTCCCGTAATACCCAAGCCGATATTAGTTTCTATAAGCGCTTGTTCGTAATTATGTGTAGCATTATAAAAGTTGGCTTTAAATACACTAAAGCTGGCCAAAATAAAATTGGTATAATAGGTGTAATCGCTGCTGATGATTTTATCAACGAATTGCATAATGCGCTGCGCTTTTTTAAAATAGTTGAGCTTGATATAGGTTTGACCTAAATGAAGCAGTAAAAAAGGAGAGAAAACGGAATATCTTACATAAAAAATATTGGGATACTTAGTCAGAATAGCCATGATAAAGCGGTGGCATTCGGCATAGCTTTTTTGAGAAAACAAGGTAATCAATACCAGTCGGTAAGAGAGTATTTCGGCAGAAGTAATTTCTTCGTTTTTCTGTGGTTTACTCTGATCTATCTCCTGGCAAAGTTTTATTATTTTATCTTCTAGGGTTTTACTCTCGTTAGGTTTATTAACCAGGTTATTGTAGAAATAAAGAATTAAATCATAAGGATTAATTGGGAACAGCTCATTTAATCTTTTGTAGTTCCGCTTTAGCAGCTGCATGGTATTGGCTAAAGCTACTTTATCCACATCAATAAGATTAACATTGCATTCTATTACGTGGAGCATAATCTGAATGTCTTCATTCAGTACGTTTTCCGAAATGGTTTTGATGGTTTCCTTATACAGGTTGCTCATGGTTCGCCCTGTAGCCATAATATCGATAAAATCGACACCAATGCTTAACTTATTGAAATTAGAATTGGGTTTGCCAAGTTCGTATTTAGACACATAACAGATAAAATCGAAAGCACTGTTTTTTTCACTGTTGGTAAATGGCAGCCTGAAAATGTTTTTTAAGGCTGCGATCTCATTTCTGGTGATGCAGAACCTAATGGCCCAGTTAAGTATATAGTCTCTCAGAGGGGTTTGGCCAGGGAAACTGTTTAATATATGCTCGAAAAATGATTTGCAAGGCCTGTAATCAAACTTATCAGTAATCTGTATAAATAGGAAATAGGTATAAATGTCGTCGTTTAAAAAGCGGACAATTTCTGTAGGGATGGCTGTACTTAACCTTTTTTCTTCGATGATGATACCGGCATGTAAAAGTTCTTCGTACGCCTCGGGATAACAGTTGATATAACTTAGGATTTTTTCTTTAGAAACCCTTAATTTTTTATTCCCTTCCGAAATGCTATCGCTTATTTTTTTAAGGAGAAATACTTTTTCTGTGCTTTTTTTTGCCAGAAATACGCGTTTCTCTAAGAAATAGTTAATTAATTCATAACGTAACAAAGGGTTGCTCAGCTCAAGGTGGTGGTTCTCGTCTTTGAGCTTGAAATAAACCTGTAACCAGAATGGTGTTTTAAACTGAGTTAATAGGGGAGGGCTTACATCTGCCCGGTTGATAATTTTGCTTTCTATATGGCTTAAGGTATAGAGTACCTCATCAACATTTAACGATGGTACATTGCTTAGGGTTTCCTCATCATAAAATAAGCCCGTATACCAGGCTTTAGTTAAAGATGCAGAACCGTAAATAGCAGGCTGAAGATTAATCCAACTATTCGTTCGCAGGCCAAACGCAAGCTTAACAAAGTTGTTTTCTTCAATACTATATAAAAAGTCGATAAAGGTTTTAAAATAATTACTTCTTGCTAAATGTTCATCAATACCATCAACAATAACAATGAAACGGCCTTCTCTCTTTTCGGGATTTTTTTTAAAAAAACTGATTAATTCGGTAAGGCTCCCAAATTTAAATTCTTTTAAAAACCAGTCTTTTAAAGTATTTCCAGTTTGAATAATAGTATTAATACTGGTAGAGTTAACCAATAAAACGATGTCGTTTTTGTAGAGGGCATTTTCTGATAAGAAAAAATACTCTATCATGTGTGCAAGCAGTATCGATTTTCCCTGGCCAGGTTGGGCACTTATGGTTGTAAACTGGTAGTTGTTTTTTAAGAAATAATCAAAATCAGGGTAAAAAAAACTTCTGTTGGCAGTAGTACTGAACGGAACACCCGAATTATTTTTATTTGCAATTAACGATACCTCTGTAACAGCATGCGCTTTTAGCTTTAAATCTTGCCAGATACTTTGAACGGAGGTAGTTTGGTTTTCCTTGTCCTTGCAAAATGAGTCCCAATCATTATAGCCTATGTATTGCGATAAGCTATTTAAAGTAAATAAAGAGAATTTATGTAAAGTGTTCGCAAAGCCAAAAAATCGTTTGATGGTTGTTTCACTTACGTAGTTTTTGGTTTCTTGAAATACATACTCAGAAATAATCTTACAATGAGCTGGGTCGATATTTCTCAAACCAGATTTTATAAGGACAAACTTCCTGAGTTCGATAAGGAGATCGTTAGCATTCATTAATTAACAGATGGGATGACTACCGCTAATGTCATCATAATTTCACAATTGAGGAAATCTATTCACGAAGAAAGCCCTGTATGAATAAAATGAATGAAATGGATTGCATAAAAATGAATAGCAATGGATAGGATAGGATACTATTCTAGATTTAGATTTGTCATAATTATATAATGCCTGCAGAATATTTTACCAAACATTAGCATTAGCACATAGTAAGTCTCCTAAAATAACGCCTGACATGATGAAAACTCGTACTTTCTCGTCCCGAACAGGGATAATTCGCAATGCTTGTATTGCAATCATCATTGTATTAACGCTCTTCTCAGCCAAATCGTATTCGCAAACTAAAATATTTGCAAATACTGTCACTAAATCGGATCGTGTTGATAATGCAACAAATGCAACATTAAACAACAATAACTTTGCTACTGTAAATTCATACGGTGGAATTGCTGTTGGCATAGGTTCGTATAGTGGCGAGCTGGAACTTAAATATCCGGCTTCGGTTGCTGCGGGAGTTACATCTTATCTCAGAATAGAGTTTGATGGAGATATCCTGAACAGGTTATTAGGCGGTAGCTTAGGTACTTTATTGGCTAATGTAGGTGGCACAGTAGTTCTCGGAAACCATTCGTTTCAGGTAGGAGCCAGAAATGGTACTACAGCAGTACCGCCAACGGGTGGTAATAGTGTAGACGGATTTTCTTCAGATAATTTACGCTTAGTAAAAGATGCAAATGGTTTCTTTTACATAGCGATAACCCCTACGCAGGCTTACGATAGGGTGTTTCTAAAAGATGTAACCAATGCACTTTTGCTTGGAACGACTAATAGTACGAGGGTTTATTACTCTTTTTATACTTCAGGTACTGATCCTTGTGCACAGGCTTTTACTACAGGGTACGAAGGAACCGGTATTACGCTCGATGCCTTGCAATTGGGTAGCTCAGGTGTAACCAATAGTGAAAGGGCAATTGATTCGGATCCAAATAATTTTTCTCAGCTTAGTTTAGGCATACTTGGCGTTGGTTCATCCATTAGCCAAAATTTTTATTTTGCAACACCATCAAATCCAGGTGACGATATTAACCTGAGATTTGCTACTACCCCTGCGTTGCTAACAGCGGGAGTTTTACAGAACATTTCGATAACCGCATATAATGGCGGCACCCAGGTATATACAGGATCAGTTCCGACTACGTTAAATTTAGATTTATTGGGTCTTTTAAATAGTGGACAGCCGATATCGATTCCTTTTTCACCAGGTGCAAATGTAGTATACGACAGGGTGAAGGTAACACTAGGTTCGGTAGTTACTTTAAACCTTACACAAACGCTTAATGTTTATGGGGTAATCCGCTCTGCGGGCAGGCCAACACCAGCAAGCACTGCAATTGATGCGTGTTATAATAGTACAGTTGCGTTAACGGCAACTACGCCAAATACCAACGAGCTGCTATGGTATGAAGCCATAGAAGGTGGAGCACCAATAAGTACGGTTGCTTTTAATGGTACTTTTACTACACCGGCATTAACGGCTACTAAAACTTATTATGTTGCTGCCAGAAGATTAGGCTGTACAGCCGAATCGACAAGGATTCCTGTTGTAATTACAGTAAACCCACAAATTATTTTTAATGGGGCAACATTAACGAATGCTACACCAGGTTTTGCGTATTCTAAACAGTTAACGGCAGCTACAGGCGGAACGGCAGGTTATACTTATGCTTTAGCAGCAGGAAGTACATTGCCAGCCGGTTTAACTTTATCATCAGCTGGTGCAATTACCGGAACACCAACTGTAGCGGGTAATTCAACTTTCGATGTTGTGGCCACAGACAGTAAAGGCTGTAAAACAACTGCAACTTATAATTTAACTGTTACGGCAGCATTGGTACTTACTCCAGGCGCATTGCCTGATGGTGTAACAGGAACTGTTTATCCAACGCAGACTATTCCGGCAGCTACTGGTGGAACAGGACCATATACTTATAGTGCAACGGGTGTGCCTCCAGGCTTAGCTTTTAATCCGACAACAAGAGAAATTACCGGAACACCAACACAACCTGGAACATATTCTATTCCAGTTACTGTAGTTGATGCGAATGGAAACACCATTGTTTCGAACTACACGATCAAGATTACCGATCCATTGTTATTACCTGCAGCTACTTTAGCCAATGGTACAACTGGAGTGGCTTATCCTACACAGATTATTCCGAGTGCAACTGGTGGAACAACACCTTATACTTACTCGGCAACAGGCCTGCCTCCGGGTTTAACTTTTAATCCGTCAACCAGAGCCATTGCTGGTACACCAACAACACCAGGAACTTATACCGTACCAGTTACGGTAACCGATGCAGATGGAAAAACGGCAACTACAAATTATAGCATTACTGTAAATAGTCCATTAGCATTGCCAGCGGCAACCTTGCCAGATGGAACAGAAAATGTAGCTTATGCTACCCAGGTTCTGCCAGCTGCAACAGGTGGTGTTGGTCCTTATACTTATGTAGCTACTGATCTGCCTGCAGGATTAACATTTAATCCAACAACAAGAGAAGTTACCGGTACACCAACTCAGGCAGGTAATTATGCAATAACCCTAACAGTTACCGATAGTCAAGGTCAAACAGCGAGCAACACTTATCCAATTAAAGTAATTGGAACGTTAAGCCTGCCTACCAAAACTTTACCGAACGGAATTGTTGGTACTTCATACTTACCACAAACTTTACCTGCGGTAACTGGTGGTACTTCGCCATATACCTATGTAGCTACGAACCTTCCTCCGGGATTATCGTTCAACCCAACTACAAGGGAAATTACCGGAACCCCAACACAAGGTGGTAGCTATAATATTTCTTTAACCGCTACAGATGCTAACAATAATAAAGCAACTACCACGTACGCAATAACTGTAACAGTAAATGCGCCGGTTGTAGCTTCTGCTACTGTATGTTCCGGAAGTACTGCAACTTTAACCGTTAGCAACCTTCAGCCAGGTGTAACTTATAACTGGTATGCTTCTACCGGAAGTACACCATTGGTAACCGGTAACAACGGCACTTTTGTAACACCAGTTGTAAATTCGGCAACAGTGTTTTATGTTGAGGCCGTTTCCGGAACAGCAATCAGTTCGAGAACATCGGTTTCGGTTTCGGTTAACCCGCCAGCAACTTTGGCTACGGTTACAACCAATAACCAGGTAATCAACGCTGGCCAAACCACAACATTAACCGCAACCGCTGATGCTGGAAATACCATCGCCTGGTTTGACGCACCTTCAGCAGGAACACAGGTTGGAACTGGGACTTCGTTCACTACCCCAGTTTTAACTGCAACCAAAATTTATTATATAGAAACTACAAGCAGCAATGGCTGTAAAAGTGCAAGTCGCGTTCCGGTAACTGTAACCGTAATTAACGGCGGCGGTGCAACAGCTTGTAATGCAGCGAATAGTCAGAATACAGGTATTAACGGTATTTGTTTATTATGTGCTGTAAATGGCGCAGGTAATTCAACCGATGCTGATGCCAACAACTTCACTAGAATTTCTCTAGCGGTAGGTGTTGCGGCAACAGGTTACCAACAATTAATTTTCCCATCTACAGGTGTTGCTACTGATAGCATCCGTTTAGATTTAGCTTTGCCAACTGGTTTAGCTGATGTTGGTCTTTTAAACAACGTAACCGTAACCGTATTAAATGGTACTACAGTTGTAAGAACAGTACAATTGAATGGTGGATTATTAAATCTTCAACTTTTATCGGGTAACCGTTTTGCAGCAACTGTTTTGGCAGGCGGTGCATACGATAGGGTTCAGGTAAGCTTTGGTGCATTAGTTTCGGCTTTAACCAGCTTAGACATTTACGGTGCAACTGTAGTTTATCCTAATCCAACATTTATTGCTGGTGCCCAATCTATTTGTTCAGGTAACACTGCAACATTAAGTGCAACTGCAAATGGTGGTACTACTTTAGCCTGGTTCGATGCACCAACAGGTGGGAACCAAGTTGGTACGGGTGCAAACTTTACAACTCCGGCCTTAACAGCAACAACGACTTATTATGTTCAGGTAAGCAAAGGAACTTGTTCAAATACAACAAGGGTTCCGGTGGTTATTACCGTTAACCCGGCAATTGTATTTGCAGGTACAACTTTAACCAATGCAACCATTGCATCTCCTTACAGTAAACAACTTCCGGTTGCTACTGGCGGTACACCTGGTTATACTTATACTTTAGCTGCAGGTAGTACTTTGCCAGCTGGTTTAACTTTATCGCCAAGTGGTTTGGTAAGTGGAACACCAACCGCAACCGGTAACCCAACATTCGATGTGGTGGCAACCGATACCAAAGGCTGTAGCACAACTTCAACTTTTACTTTAACCGTAACGCCAGCATTGGCTTTGGCTCCTGGAGCATTGCCTAACGGTGTAACAGGTACGCCTTATACTACAAACGGAATTCCAGCTGCAACAGGTGGAACAGGTCCTTATACTTATTCGGCTACGGGTGTTCCTCCAGGATTAACCTTTAATCCAACAACGAGAGAAATTACCGGTACGCCAACTCAAATTGGGACATTTACCATTCCGGTTACAGTAACAGATGCTAATGGCAATACCATTACCTCTAACTACACACTTAAAGTAACTGATCCACTGGTTTTACCAGCAGCAACTTTAGCCAACGGAACAACAGGAACAGTTTATCCAACACAAACTATTCCATCTGCAACAGGCGGATCAACACCTTATACTTATGCGGCAACTGGTCTTCCTCCGGGATTAACTTTTGATCCGGCTACAAGAGCAATTTCAGGAACACCTACACAATCCGGAACTTTTACAGTACCGGTAACGGTAACCGACGCTGATGGAAAAACAGCAACCAATAACTATACAATTGTAGTGGTTGATCCTTTATTGTTACCAGCAGCAACCTTGCCTGATGGAACTGAAGGAACAGTTTATGCCACACAAACCTTGCCTTCGGCAACCGGTGGTGTTGGTCCATATACTTACGTAGCAAGTAACCTTCCAGCCGGATTAACTTTTAATCCAGCAACAAGAGAAGTTTCGGGAACACCTACACAGGCCGGAAATTATTCGATCAGTGTAACTGCAACAGATAGTGAAGGCAGAACCGCAAGTAATACTTATGCACTTAAAGTAATTGGTGTTTTATCATTACCAGGTGCAACACTACCAAACGGTATTGTGGGTACACCTTACCCAACGCAAACCTTACCAGCGGTAACAGGCGGAACAGCTCCATATACTTATTTAGCAACAAACCTTCCTCCGGGATTAAGTTTTAATACCGCAACAAGAGAAATTACAGGAACACCAACTTTAGGTGGAACTTTTACCATCTCCTTAACTGCAACCGATGCAAATGGAAATAAAGCGACAACAGCCTATAGCTTAACTGTAACGGTTGATGCGCCAGTGGTTGCTGCAGCTACAGTTTGTGCCGGAAGCCCAGCTACATTAAGCGTAAGCAATTTGCAAGCTGGCGTAACTTATAACTGGTATGCTTCTACCGGAAGTACACCGCTAGTTACCAATAATACAGGTGTTTTTGTAACACCTGCGGTAACTGCTCCAACAGTATTTTATGTTGAGGCGGTATCTGGAACGGCAGTAAGTTCGAGAACTGCAGTTAATGTTTCGGTTAACCCACCAGCGACTGCTGCAACGGTAACCACAAACAGCCAGGTAATTAACGCCGGACAGTCTACAACTTTATTAGCAACAGCTGATGCAGGAAATACCATTCAATGGTACGATGCTGTTACAGGTGGAACACAGGTAGGGGCAGGTACTTCATTTACTACGCCAGCATTATCGGCTACTACAACTTATTATGTAGAAACTACAAATGCCAGCGGATGTAAAAGTGCAAGCCGCGTACCAGTAACCGTTACCGTATTAAATAACGGTGGTGGTACTGCATGTAACGCTGCCAATTCACAAAACTCCGGTATAAACGGAATTTGTTTATTGTGCGGTATAACTGGCGCAGGAAATTCTACTGATGCTGATCCTTCTAACTTCACCAGGATATCTCTTGCAGTAGGGGTAGGTGGCTCAGGTTACCAACAATTAATTTTCCCTAACGCTGGAACAGCTACGGATAGTCTTCGTTTAGACTTAGCATTACCAACCGGTTTAGCCGATGTTGGTTTATTAAACAATGTAACTGTTACCGTATTAAATGGTACTACAGTTGTAAAAACAGTACAATTAAACGGCGGACTGTTAAATCTCCAGCTGTTATCAGGTAACCGCTTCACTGCAACTATATTAGCGGGTGGCGCTTACGATAGGGTACAGGTAAGCTTCGGCGCATTAGTTACGGCTTTAACCAGTTTAGATGTTTATGGTGCAACCGTAATTTACCCTAATCCAACGGTAACAGCGGGCGCTCAAACCATTTGCTCCGGAAGTACTGCAACATTAACTGCAACAGCAAATGGTGGTACAACATTAGCCTGGTACGATGCCGCAACTGGTGGTACACAATTGGCCACTGGCGAAACATTTACCACGCCAGCTTTAACTGCTACCACTACTTATTATATTCAGGTAAGCAAAGGCGGTTGTCCGAACGTAACAAGAGTTCCGGTAACTGTAACCGTTACACCAGCATTACCAACACCAGTATTGGCCACAATTGCTAATGTTTGTGAAGGATCATCAGCAACTTTATCGGTTGCCAATCCAGATGCTGCGGTAACTTATAAATGGTACGATGCTGCAACCGGTGGAAACTTAGTATTCACTGGCGCGGTATTCCCAACTCCGGCATTAACAGCAGCAACTACTTATTATGTAGAAGCATCTCAAGGAAACTGTACAAGCACTACACGGGCTGCGGCAGCAGTATCCGTAAATCCTCGTCCGGCTTTACCAGTAGTAACTGCAAGTTCATCAACAGTGAATGCAGGGCAAACTGCAATTTTAACAGCTAGCTCGGCAGATGCAACCAATACTTTCAACTGGTATACTTCTAACACTTCAACCACACCAGTTTATGTTGGTGCAACTTATGTTACACCGCCACTATTGGCAACTACAACTTATTATGTAGAATCGGTTTCAACCAACGGTTGTACTTCTGCAAGCCGCGTACAAGTTACCATCACCGTTGATGGAAATGGATCTCCAAACCCAGTACCTTGCGAGGCAGCAACAACACAAGTTGGTGGTGTTACTGGTGTAGCTTTATTATCGGGCGTGTTTAACCCAACATTAGCTATTGATAACGATACACAAACCGCATCTTCATTGGTAATGCCAGTAGGGGCGCTTGGTGCATCAGTTTATCAAAGAGTTGGTTTTGGATCATTATCTAAAGTTGGCGATACGGTACGTGTTTTAGTATCATCTCCAGGAAAACTACTATCACTTTCGTTATTAGGAAACGCTTCCATCACTACTTATGTTGGAACCAGTAGCAATGGTGATTCGAGATTGTTAAATGATAACTTAATCAATATTCAATTGCTAAGCGGTAATACCCAGGCCTTGATCACTTTTGTGCCAACGAATGTTTTCGATGGAGTAGAAGTAAGGTTAAACTCTGGTTTATTAGGTGCTTTAACATCTATTAACTTAAATTATGCGCAACGCATTTTAGTCGCACCTACTGTAGCATCAGCAAATGTTACGGCTTGCGTGGGCCAAACTGCACAGCTTGAGGTAAGCAACCCGTCAGCAAGCTTAACCTACAGATGGTACGATGCTACAGGTACATACTTAACCGGTAAAGACGGTATCATATTTACTACCCCAGCTTTAACAGGCGATACTAAATTCTATGTTGCAGCGGTTTCTGCCACTGGTTGTGTAAGCTATAAAACAGTAGTTAATGTAACTACAAACCCTGCACCGGTAACGCCAGACTTATTATCAGCATCTGTTAATACTTGTCCGAATACATCTGTTACTTTCCAGGTTAAAAATCCAATTGTAGGCACAACCTATAACTGGTACGATGCTGCAACAGGTGGAAACTTAGTATTTACAGGTGATAACTTTACAACACCTTTAATTACTGCAAATACCAGTTATTTTGTAGCAGCAGTAAATAGCTGTGGTAGCTCATCAGCAAGAACTGAGGCTAAAATTATAATGGGAACTATCGATGTTCCGGTAATTACACCACCATCAGTAACCATCAGTGAAGGTTCTGTTGCCGTATTAAAAGCAACGTCGAGTACAGCAGGAGCAACCATTAACTGGTACACTACTGCAAATGGTATAGTTCCAGTATTTACTGGCGAAACTTATGTAACACCGCAATTAAGTGCAACCACTACATATTATGTGGAAGCTACTATTCCTGGTGGCTGTACTGCAACAAGCAGGGCAACTGTAACCGTTACTGTAATTCCTAACGGTACACCGATAACCACACCTTGTGGAGCGGCTACAACAACAGTTGCAAGCGGTGTAACGGGAGTAGCTGTATTGGCTGGTGTTTTCAACCCAACTTTTGCGGTTGATAACGATATCAATACAGGATCTAGTTTGGTTATACCAGTAGGATTGCTTGGTGCATCTGTTTATCACCAGGTTGGCTTTACAGGACTATCAAACGTAGGCGATACTTTAAGAGTGAAAATTACCACTCCTGGTGCATTGCTTTCGGTAGGCGTGTTAAACAACTTAACGGTAACTACTTTCCAGGGTACAACTAGCAATAACGATGCGGTTTCTATATCTAACCCATTAATCAGCTTAAAATTATTATCAGGCGGTACATCGGCTATATTAACCTTCGTTCCAACAAGTAAATTTGATGGGGCAGAATTGAGATTAAGCTCTGGTCTTTTAGGAGCATTAACATCTGTTAATTTAGATTATGCACAACGTGTAATCACCACGCCAACAGTTACTGCAGCTACAGCAAGTGCTTGTCAAGGTTCATCTGCTACATTGAGCGTGCAGAACCCTCAAGCAGGTGTAGTGTACAAGTGGTACTTAGGCACAACTTATCAGGCCGGAAAAGATGGAGCAACTTTCACAACAGATCCAACTTTAACTGCGGGTACTTATACCTATTCGGTAACGGCAACAGCTAATGGTTGCGAGACTTTAGGAACCAAAGTAACGGTAACTATTTTACCTCCGGCAGTAGCACCGATTCCATCAACTACCAATCCAGCTACAACTTGTATCGGCTCACCAGCTACCTTAAGTGTACAGGCTGTTGCAGGTATTACTTATAACTGGTACGATGCTGCTACAGGCGGCAACATGTTGGTAACTAACAACAGTAGCTTTACTACGCCTGCATCGCTTGCAGTAGGACCACATGATTACTATGTGGAAGCCATAAGTGGAGCGGGTTGTTCAAACTCAACACGTACCAAGGTTTCTATTACTGTTAATCCATCAGCAGTTGCTGCGGATGTAACAGTAACCGGAACAACATCATTATGTGCTTCTGGTACAGCGGTGCTTACTGCAGCCAGTACAACAGTAACCAGTCCGGTATTTACCTGGTATACTGATGCTGCTTTAACACAGGTTGCTTTTGTTGGTGCCGTATTTAATACGCCAGCCATTACCGCAACTACCAAATACTATGTTACCGTTAGCGGAACAAATAAATGTGCAAATACAGCAGGTAATGCAAAAGAGGTTACCGTAACGGTAAATCCTGTTGCTACTCCAGCTGATATTAACTTAGCTGGAACAAGCACAGTTTGCGGTGGCTCTTCAGTTACTTTAAATGCAACAAGCACAACTGTAACCAACCCGGTATTTACCTGGTACAGTGATGCGGCTTTAACTACAGTAGCATTTACTGGTGCAAACTTCGTTACGCCAGTACTTACTTCAACCACCACCTATTATGTAACGGTTAAAGGCGATAATAAATGTGAGAATACAGCAGCTACTGCAAAATCGATTACCATTACGGTTAATCCTGCAGCTACTGATTCAGACCTTGCCATTAACGGAATTGCATCAATATGTAAAGGATCTACAGCTGCACTGTCTGCTTCAACAACAACAGTAATCAATCCTGTATTTACCTGGTACAGCGATGCTACTTTAACAACAGTGGCTTATGTAGGTGCTAGCTTTACTACACCTGCGCTTAATGCAACCACCACTTATTATGTAACCGTAAAAGGTGATAATAAATGTGAGAATTTGGCTGCAAATGCTAAGGTTGTTACCGTAACCGTTAAAGAGTTTGCAACTTCTGCAGATATTGCGGTAAGCAATGCTCAAATCTGTTCAGGTTCTACCGTAATGTTAATGGCTTCGAGTACTACCGTTACTCAACCGGTATTTACCTGGTATAGCGATGCATCATTAACAAGTGTAGTATTTACAGGTCCAACTTTCACAGTAACTGGATTAACTGCCACCACTACTTATTATGTAAGCGTTAAAGGCGCCAATAAATGTGAAAACAGCGCTGCAGATGCTAAAGCGGTAACAATAACCGTTAATCCTTTGGCAACAACTACCGATATTATTCTTAGTGGAAGCACAACTGCTTGCGCAGGATCATCGGCAGTATTAAGTGCAACATCGCCAACAGTAACTAACCCTGTATTTACCTGGTACAGCGATGCTGCTTTAACCAATGTAAGTTTCATTGGTGCAACATATACGACGCCGGCTTTAACCAGCACTACTACTTATTATGTAACCGTAAAAGGTGATAATAAATGTGAAAATGCACCTGGTACAGCTAGGGTAATTACAATAACTGTTAACCCGGTTGCTACTGCTGCCGACATAACCGCTACTGATGCAACAATATGCTCAGGATCTGGTACTACCTTAGTAGCAAGTACAACAACCGTAACCAACCCAACATTTACCTGGTACAACGATGCTGCTTTAACTTCGGTAGCATATGTAGGTACCTCATTCGTTACCCCGGTATTAACGGCGACAACTAAGTATTATGTTACAGTTAAGGGTGATAACAAATGTGAAAACTCAGGTATTACTGCGAAAGTGGTAACGGTTAATGTTAATCAGGGTGCAACAGCTGCAGATATTACCTTATCAACACCTACATTGGTATGTGGATCGGGCACAGCAGTAATCAATGCAAGTTCAACAACAGTAACCAGTCCAATATTTACCTGGTACAATGATGCCTCATTAACAAGTGTTGCCTTTACCGGACCAATATTTACCACACCGGTATTAACCACCACTACTACTTATTATGTAACCGTAAAAGGTGCTAACAAATGTGAAAATACGGCAGCAAATGCAGCAGCAGTAACCATTAAAGTTAACCCGATTGCGGTTGCAAGTGATATCGTTGTAAATGGATCAACAAATATTTGTGGAGGATCTAATGCAGTATTAACGGCAAGTAGTACAACAGTTACTAACCCGGTATTTACCTGGTATACCAACGCAACCTTAACTGATGTAGCTTTTGTAGGTGCTGTATTCACCACACCAACATTGACTACCAACACTACTTATTACGTAACTGTAAAAGGCGATAACAAGTGCGAAAGCAGCGCTGCTACAGCTAAATCTGTTAACATTGTTGTTAACTCGGTAGCTTCGGCAACTGATGTTACTGCAACAGATGCCACCATTTGTGCAGGATCGTCAGCCAGCTTAGTTGCCAGTACCACAACAGTAACCAATCCAATATTTACCTGGTACAGCGATGCAGCTTTAACAACGCCAGTATTTACTGGAGCAACCTTTAACACACCGGCATTAACCGCAACAACTAAATATTACCTAACCGTAAAAGGCGATAATAGATGCGAAAGTTCTGCCGCAAATGCTAAAGTGGTAACCGTTAATGTAAATGCAGTTGCAACAGCGGCCGACATTACCCTATCTACACTAGCGAGGGTATGTGGTTCTGGAACTGCGGTAATTAATGCAAGCTCAACAACAGTAACTAATCCGGTATTTACCTGGTACGACGATGCTTCGTTAACCAGTGTTGCTTTTACCGGACCAATATTTACCACACCGGTATTAACAGCTACCAAAACTTATTATGTAACTGTTAAAGGAACCAATAAATGTGAAAACACTGCAGCCAATGCGAAAACAGTAACGGTTACAGTTAATCCAATTGCTGTGGCAACAGATATTACCGTAAACGGATCAACTTCAGTTTGTGCAAGTACTGCAGCAACATTGGCCGCAACAAGCACAACGGTTACGAACCCAATATTTACCTGGTACAGTGATGCTACTTTAAATACCGTAGTGTTTACTGGCCCAGTGTTTACTACACCGGTATTAACTGCAAGTGCAACTTATTATGTAACGGTTAAAGGCGATAATAAATGTGAAAATACCGCAGCAACAGCGAGGGCAGTAGCCATTACCGTAAATGCATCACCAAACAACCCAGTGGTATCCGTTCCGAATGGAGGCATATGTGCAGGTGATGGAGCAACCCTAACAGTAACTAATGCACAGGCAGGTGTTACTTACGAATGGTACAATGCAGCAACTGGTGGTAATTTATTATTCACTGGTACAATATTCAATGTAACAGCCTTAGCTGCAACAACAGATTACTACATCTTAGCAATCGGTACAGGAGGTTGTAACAACAACGGTGGCCGTGTTAAAGTAACGGTAACTGTAAATGCGAAACCTACAGTGCCAACAGTAGCAGCAACATCTGTTAATGTTTGTACAGGAAGTCCGGCTGTATTAACGGTAACAAATCCTCAAACCGGTGTAACATACAATTGGTACACTGCAGCTGTAGGCGGAACATTGGCTGGAACAGGAGTAAACTTTACCACTCCAGCAGTTAATGCAAACATCACTTACTATGTTGAGGGAGCAAACGGAACCTGTACCTCATCATCTAGAACACCGGTAAATGTAATTGCACTACCAGTACCAGTTGCACCAGCATCGGTAACAGCAGCAAATGGAACACTTTGTGCAGGTAGCTCAACCATATTAACAGTTAATAATCCGGTAACAGGATTAGTTTACAGATGGTATGCTGCAAGCTCTGGCGGCCCTGTATTAGCAGAAGGTATAACCTTTACTACACCAAACTTAACTACTACCACAATCTATTACGTAGAAGCAGTAGCAGTGGGTGGTTGTGCAAGTCCAACAAGAACGGGTGTTACGGTTAATGTACTGCCGGTATTAGGAAAACCAGTAGTAGTGGTACGAAGCACAACACCAAATAGTGTAACCTTTGCATGGGCTGCTGTTGCAGGTGCTACCGCCTACGAAGTTTCTCAAGATAACGGCTTAACATGGGTAAACCCAACAGGCGGATCAACCGGAACAACTTACTTGGTAGCAGGCTTAAAACCAGATCAAAGTGTAACCATTATTGTACGAGCCAGAGGTCAGATTGAGTGCCAAACCAGTGCAAATTCTACTCCGGTAACTGGTAAAGCAGCTAATCCTTTTGGAGATCAGGTTTACATACCAAATGCATTTACACCGAATAACGACGGTAAGAATGATACCTTCTTAATCTATGGTAATACCATATCAAGCGCCAGAATGAGCATTTTCACACAATGGGGTCAATTGATATTCCAATCAGATAATGTTGCAAATGGATGGGATGGAACTTTCAAAGGGGTAAATCAACCGATTGGAGTTTATGTGTACATGGTTGACATTACATTCACCAATGGAACAACATCATTGAGAAAAGGTACAGTAACGCTGATTAGATAAGAAGAGGATTAATAATAAACAGATAAAATCAAAGACCATGAAAATACTATCGGCTTTAAAAATATATGTTGCAGTGTTAGGATTGCTGCTGTGTACAGCTAAGTCCTTTGCACAAACTGATCCGCATTTTTCACAATATTATGCAAACCCGTTATATCTTAACCCGGCCTTAACCGGGGTAATAGACGGAGATTATCGTGCAACTGTAAACTTTAAACAACAATGGAGTGCACTAAACAGTTCTTTCTTAACAGGTGGAGCATCGTTCGATATGGCTCCAAAAAAGAACTTTGCATTTGGTGCAACCATTTTAAACCAAAGGGCAGGGGAGTTAGATTTTAATTATCTATCAGCACTTGTATCGGGTTCCTACCGTTTAAGGTTTGGTATGGAAGGCTTACAGATGGTAAGCTTTGGTTTACAAGCTGGAGTAATTAACCGCAGTTTCGATTTCTCTCAGGCCAGATTTGGTAACCAGTTTAATCCAATTTCGGGTTATGATGGTGGTATGATGAGCGGCGAAACACTTTCATCTCAATCCTCTTTGGTTCCTGATGTAAATGCAGGTATCATGTATTTTGATGGTAATCCCAACAAAAGTGTAAACGTTTTCTTAGGCGCAAGTGCAGCACACTTAACACGTCCTATGGATCGTTTCTCTGGTTCAAATTCACGTATCCCCGTTCGTTTTACTGCACATGGCGGTGCGCGCATTAAGGCTTCAGAGTTATTGGATATCGTACCCAATGCATTGTTTATGTACCAGGGTAATACAAACGAGGTATCGGTAGGTGCTTATGCACAGCTTAACGTTAATCCATCAGCAAACATTTTGTTTGGTGGTAACTACCGTAATAAAGATGCTGCAATTGCCTTTGTTGGCCTACAGTTAAAGAATATGGTTTTCGGGTTAAGTTATGATATTAATACCTCTACTTTCAACCGCGCTTCTAACAGTAACGGTGGTTTAGAGCTTTCGATTTCCTTAATTGGCCGTAACGGTCTTATTGGTCCAAACTTCTTTTGTCCACGTTTATAATTAATCAAATGAAAAAAATATTACTCTTTTTGTTAGTGGCATTTGGCGGTTTTGCAAACGCACAGTATGTGGTGAATTATAAAAAGGTTGCAGATACTTATTTCGAAAATAAGGATTACTACGCGGCATCTACTTTTTATAAAAAAGCCTTAAAAATTACTGGCGACAGTACCCAGGCCATTTTACCATACGGTATGGAAAGGAAATCAGCTACTGATGATAAAGTGATAGACGATTATGAAGGATCGATTTATAACCTTGCAGAATCTAGTAGGTTGTATAGGGAATTTAACGAGGCTGAAAAATATTATGCCATAGCGATCAACTTTACCAATACACGTTTTAGAAAGGCCCTGTTTTATTATGCAGAAAGCTTAAGGGCAAATAAAAAATTTAACATGGCTATCGATGCTTTTCAGCAGTTCATCCAAAAAAATCCCGGTGATGCTTTGGTAAAAGATGCCCAGAAGGAAATTGAGTCGTGTAAGTTTGCAATTGAAGAAATGCGTTTTCCACGCATGGTGCAAGTAAAAAAAGTACCTGGGAACGTAAATGGTTTAGGCTCTAATTATGCTCCAGTTAAAATCAACAACGAGTTGTATTTTACTTCATCCCGTCCGGTTGCTGTAGGCAGTAAAAAAGACATGGTTAAAACAGATGCTGGAGAAGTTCAGGTATCAACTAAAAGCAATCCATTCCTTAATAATATTTATGCAGCTAAGGGCGAATTAACTTCGGCTGATATTGCAGTGAAAAAAATCGATATCAGTTTCCCTAAAAACATAGAAGTTGCTGCGGCTACTTTTACTCCTGATGGAAATACAGTGTACTTTACAGCTTGGAAGGATAAAGAAAAATATGCTATTTATTCTTCTAAAAAAACAGGTGATAAATGGGCAGACCCACTACCGGTTGGCTTACAGGTAAACAGTAAAGATTTTAATTCAACTCAACCATTTATAACCAGCGATGGTAAATTCCTGCTTTTCTCATCCGATAGGAGCGGTGGTTATGGTAAGTACGATCTTTGGTATTGTACCGTTCGCGAAGATGGATCTTTAGGGCAGGCCGTAAACTTTGGCCCTACCATTAATACTGAAGATGATGAACGTGCACCATACTACAACCCATTAACCAAAAAGTTATTGTTTAGTACCGATGGTAGAATAGGTTTTGGTGGTCTCGATTTCTTTGAATCAGAAGGTGATCTCGTAGATTGGACCAAGCCAAAAAATGTAGGTTATCCATTTAACTCATCAAAAGATGATCTTTATTTCACTGCAACAGATGATAAGGGAACAAAGGGATATATCAGTTCGGATCGCGAATCATCATGCTGTTTAGAAGTATTCGAGGTGAAAAAAGAATACTTCTCTATTGCTGGTATTTTAACTGACTGTAAAACTAAATTGCCTCTAGCAGGCGCAAATGTAACCCTTACCAATGCAGAAGGTGCTCAGAAGATTACAACTGGCACTGATGGTGTATATAAGTTTAAAGTAGATTCGAAAAGACCAATCAAATTACTTTTTGCGAAAGATAATTATTTCGCAATTACTAAAAACTATTCTTACGAAGAATTGGCAAAAGCAGATACCTTGATTTATAAAGATTATTGCTTAAGTCCGTTCAAATTGGGTATCCCAATGGCTTTGGATAACGTTTATTATGAATTTAACAGTGCCGAACTTACCGAGCCTTCTAAAAAAGTATTAGACTTCTTGATTCCGATCATGGAAGATAATCCAGAAATGGAAATCGAGTTGGGTTCTCATACGGATAATATCGGAACCGATGAGTACAACTTAGATCTATCGAACAGAAGAGCAAAATCTTGTACCGATTATTTAGAAAGTAAAGGAATTGCCGCTGCCAGAATGACTTCTAAAGGTTATGGAGAATCAATGCCGATTGCACCAAACGAAATTATAGTTAAACGCAAGAAAAAAGATAATCCGGAAGGAAGAGCAAAAAACAGAAGAACAGAATTTAAAGTAACCAAAAAATAAAATTCAATTAACATCCCGGTAAGCCATCTTCCTAAAAAGAAGATGGCTTTTTAGTTTATATTAGGTTGGTCCAGATTTGTAATCCGAACCTATGTACCGCGGGTTTTTAACCCATTAAATGAGCAAAAGATTATATGGTTCGTCATTTCCGCTTAGGCGGAAATCTTAATACTTTCGCTAGATGGTTGCCTTTGTAGGAACCTTTTTGCTTTTATTCCCGCTGATTTTAGATGATAAACACAGAACCAGAAACTGATTTGTTAACTGAAAACTCCCAGCGGAAAACTGATAATCTAAATTAATCTTTGTAATTTTCACCCATCACTTAAATTCAATGAAGCTTAATATCCAACCAACCGTAATTTTTAGAACACCTAAATTTTCATATCAATCTGAACTCGTAGATTGCTGGGAGGAATTAAAAGCGGCAATAGCAATATCTTCTGCAACATTTTACGAAACCATAAAAGAAGTAAAGGCAAACGAACTTAAAGATCTTCCACCTAAAATTTATTTTACCATCTGGAAATATTTTAACCGTGCGAAATTCCGGTCAACACCATATGGTACTTTTGCTTGTTTTAGTTTGTTAAGTGATGCTATTAAATCATCAGAAAGCAAAATCGTAGTTGAAGAAAGCCAAAAGGTACGCGAACTGGTTGATTGGCCTTATAAGAATAATATCCAATTGCCATTGGCAGAAGTGCTGCGAAAGAACTGCCTCATATTTAGTAATAGCAGTTATTATTTAACACCTAACAGCATCCGTTATATAGCCTGTGCCGATGGCGTTTTTGAACTTGCTGAATTAGATCAAGATGACTTTGTAAAGCAAATATTGGATGCTTGTTTAACGCCAATTAGGCTTAACGATCTGGTAAAAAAATTAAAACTAAATGATGCTGAAACCGAAAACCTGTTTGGCTTGCTGCAGGATATGCACGATTTGCAGCTTGTTTTTACCAACTACGATCCCAATATTATAGGGGAAGATTATTTTGAACGTTTAGGGCTCACCGCTACGGCTGAGTTGCCAAAATATCTTATAGCGCAACGCACGGCTTTATCGGGCAGTATTAATGAACGTTTGCTTCAGGCTATTCCAGGTTTGATCAATATGCTCCATAGTGTAATGCCCGCAAAAGATCGTGATGCCCTTAGTCAGTTTCAGATCAGGTTTAAAAAGAAATTCGAAGATCAGGAAGTACCACTATTATTGGCGCTGGATCCGGAAATGGGTGTAGGCTACGATGAGCTGGAGCAAGCTGGTCAGAACAGCGAGTTTATTACACGCTTCAATACAAAGCCGTCAAAAAAAGCGGAGGTAGAAAATATTAAAACGGCATTAAAAACCTTTCTGACGGAACAAAAGTTCGAAAAAGGTAAAACTATTTATCTGAACAAACTTAACTTAACGCCGAATCAGAAATTAGCAGCCTTACCCAATTCATTTAGCATGGTAATGTCTATTCGTGACGATTTGATTTTTATCGAACAGATAGGTGGAGCTACCTCAAATGCATTAAGCGGAAGATTTACAATGGCAGCCAATGATGTAACGCAGTACGCTAAAGAAATTGCTGGTGCAGAACAACAAGCAAATCCTGAAGTGCTGTTTTTTGATGTGGCCTACATGGTAGAGGCCAATGTAGATAATGTAAACAGGCGAAAACTGATTTATGGACATCAATTATCAATCTTGAATTTTGATACCTCAGCATCGCCACTTGCCTTAAATGATATACAGATTTCAATTCGGGGCACAGAGATTATTCTTCGCTCTAAACATTTAAATAAACGGCTTGTACCGAGAATGGCTTCTGCTTACAACTACATCCGTTCAGATCTTTCTGTATTTAGGTTGCTGTGCGATTTGCAACATCAAGGCTTACAAACAAATCTTTCCTTCCCACTTGATACCATTTTCCCTGATTTGGATTATTATCCAAGGTTACAATATCAAAATATAGTTTTAAGCAGCAATAAATGGAGGGTTAAAAAAGAAGCCCTTTTAGGTGCCGGTCAAAAGTCACTATCCGTTGCTAATTGTAGGTCATACCTGAACAATTTAGGTGTTAGCGAGTACTTTAAAGCAGGTATATCCGATCAAACATTATGCTTTGCACTACAAAACGACGACGATATAAATGCTTTTCTGCAATACCTGCAAAAACATGGAAGTACTTACATCGAAGAAGTGTTACTGCCTCAAAACAGTATCGTGGTTGATGAAGCCACTAAACCCTATTTAGCTCAATTTGTTTTAAGTATAGGTCATGGCGAACAAATTTATCGTGGTTTGGCTAAAACATCAACAAATGCTGAAGTAACGCGATTTTTCCTGCCAGGTAAAGAATGGCTGTATTTCGAAATTTATTGCCACCAGCAACGCGGTGATCAGATTTTGACAGCAGTAATTGCACCCTTCATATCCACTCATACCGATCAGGTCAAATCGTGGTTTTTTATCCGCTACAATGAAAATGGAAACCACATCAGGTTTAGGGTTCAACTAAACAATCCAGGGGATGGGCAGCTGTTAACATCAAAACTTATGGATGATCTGGAATTATTTTTAAATTCAGGTTTGGTGTCTGATGTGCAGATTAAAACCTATAAACGTGAGTTAGAGCGTTATGGCAGCAACATGATCGAAGATGTTGAAAAACATTTTGCTGTAGATAGTGAATTTGTATTATCGCTTTTAGAAACGCAGACTGATGATTTCAACAAATACAAATTGTGTAGCCTTTTGATGGCTAAGATCATCGGATCAAACATTATAGATAAGCCGGCTATCAATAAGACCGTGAGCCTAATGTCTGATACCTTTAATGAGGAACATCGATTAGATGCTGCAGATTTTAAACAATTAAACAGTCACTATCAGGAGTTTCGTAAAACGGAATGGACGGCGTTAACAGCAGCACAGGAGCAGGAGTTCGATAAGTTTTCAGATTCGTTTATCAAAATTCTTAAACAATGTGCTCGAGAAAATGCACTAAAGCTGTTAACCGATCTGATGCACATGCACGTAAACAGGCTTTTCAGCAAAGATCAGCGGACCCATGAAATGGTGATGTATTATTTTCTGCTAAAAGATATCCAGCGTCAAAATGCAATGAAAGCTTAACGGTTTAACCTGGCCAAGGGATTAACAACAGTTACCTCTATTTCTGTAATATAGCGGTTAAGCGGGTCTTTGTAGTACTTGAATACATAATCATTGCCATAAAAATTACTAAGGCGCTTGCCAATATTGTCAATCCCCACATGATGGCTTTCTGTCTGTTTGCCCTTATTATCATTAATCATGTTTATGGTGGTGATATTGAGGGTGTTATTCTGATAAGCAATTTTAATAAGGGCCTGTTGAGTAGAGTGTGAAACATTTCCGTGCTTAAATATGTTTTCAACCAAAGTTAATAAGATAAGCGGTGGAAATCTTAATCCGAACATATCGCCCGTTACCTCAAGTTCCAGATTAATGGTGTTAGCCGTTCGGAGTTTATGAAGATTGATCAGGTGTTCAATTTGCTCAATTTCTTCACTTAGTGGAACCATCTCTGATGCTTCGGGACGTTTTAGTGCATAACGCATCATTTCGGCCAGATTCATAATTGCATCGGCTGCCATCGGTGCCTTTTTGCGGGCGTCGTTATAAATAAAGTTTAAAGTATTAAATAGAAAGTGTGGATTGATCTGGCTCCGCAGATAATTGTTTTGCGATTGAACCAGATCGTTCTCTAAAGCCTGTTTCTCTATCTGGGTAACCAGGTTTTGTCGTTCTAAGGCTTCTACTTTCTTCTGATCCTGAAATGATTTGATAATGTAAACGTAACCAGTAGAATAACCAACATATAATATAGAACGATAGATGCAGGCCAAAACAAATTCCCTGTCAAAAGCTCTGTCCGGATTTGTAGCAATTAGTCTTGTTTTTTCGAATAGGATAATGAGAAGAAATGTAGAAACAACATATGCGAAAATGATTACAAAAATTAGTAGGGTAATCTTTAATGTTTTTATAGCATTCGAACCCGTTTTTAATATTTTTTTTAGTAAAAAGCCATGAGTATAGAACGTTATAATACTAACAATATATACAAGCAGATAAGCTCCAGGTTCTCTGAATCTGTTGGTGGCTAAACCAAGAATAAACACCTCATAAACGATGTAAAGACTCCAAACTAATAAGTGAAATTTATACTTTTCGTAGAATGTTTTTAGGTTTAAAAAGTTCATTTTTTTCTTTTAATCTATTGAAATGGGGTTTTTATCTCCCAAAAGTAGGGGTTTGTGTAAAAAATTGGCTGGGCGTAATTTTGAGCTGCATCTTTACAGAAATAAATAACAACAATAAATAACAAAATTTAAATACAATATATTATGAAAGCTCAACACACAAATACTTCAGCTAAACTTGCTAAAAAAACTGTTTTTGTTTATAAAAACGTTAAAGCTCAAAACAACTATCAAACTAATCCAACCGGTGATATGAGCCATACGGTAATGACAAGTTTTATCATGGAATTTTAATTTCATAATGAACTCATTTTAATAAATTATATCATCATATTTAACATTTAATACCATGAAAACTCAACAGACTATTAAACTTGCTAAAAAAACTGTTTTTGTTTATAAAAAAATCAAAAATCAAAACAACTATGAAACTAATCCAACAGGTGATATTAGTCATACTGTGATGACAAGTTTCATCATGGAATTTTAGTTTCCAAACTTACTGCTCCTATAGAAACCAAATCCACACGATCGTAACAACTAGCTGGATCGATTCTATCTAATTACTGATTACGATTAGATTTTAACAAACTGCTCTGTACATAGGCGAAGAAAGCTTCTTTATAACCTTCGCCAATTTGGATCATCTCGTTATTTACCAAACGGATTATATTTCCATCTACTTTTTTAATTGCCGCTTTAGCAACAATATTCGATTTATTAACCCGTATAAATGGGTGGTTTTCTAAGGCTTTTTCAATTTCCTTAAGTGTAAGATAGGTAGTGTGGGTTTCCGATTTAGTGATAATCTGTATATAATTCTGTAGCGCTTTGATATAAAGTATTTCATCAATGGCGATGTTAGAAAAAGCATATTTATGGTCGCCTTTAATATAAAGGGCCGCCACCTGATCAGCTTCTTTCGTACTAACCTTGGCATTATTTGCTTCCTTTTTTAAAATCCTATCAATACCTAATGCAAATTTTGCAAAGGAAATAGGTTTTAATAAGTACTGATCTGATTGTACATCAAATGCCTGCAGGGCATAATCAGGATGAGCAGTAGTGAAAATCAAATATTTTGCTTTTTCTCTGATATTTTTCGCCAGTTCCAATCCATTGATTCCTGGCATATCAATATCCATAAACAATAAATCAATTTCGTCCTCAATACTGATTTCAGTAAGTGCCTGGACAGGGCTGGTAAAAGTTTTAAAAACGGTTAAACCAGGCATTTCCGCAATGTGGTCAGTTAACACTTCAATTGCGTGTTGCTCGTCGTCTATAACAACGCATTTTAGATTCATGAGTATAAATATGTTTGTTTTATTTGATTTGAACGCAAGTTAAATAAAAATGAATTGAATTTTAACAAATGCACCCGAAAAACTTATTCCAGGTTTCGTCTAAAAAAAACATAGGTTTCGTGTAATATTCTGGGTAGTTGATGTAAAAAAATTATCTAGGCACCTTCTTTTTATAATCTTTATACTGTTTGCCAAAAACAAAATAATTAGCAGTGAAAGCTCCTAATTGTAAAAAACATCTGCCTGCCCAATCTTGTGTAGCCTGTAGATAATAAAATTAAAAACAGGCCATACAATACTGGGTTAAAGATTTATTAAAAACTAAAAACAAAAAAATACCGAAAGCAAAAGAAACATTCCCCTACATCTACCAAGCCTCCACATGAAACACAACGAATACGAGTATTTACTTAATAAAATCTACTACAAGGGGATTTTAAAAAATCAAGGAATCAATGCAGATATGTACCAGAGAATGCAAAATGAATATAGCAATCTTGATGGAAAAAACCTTGTTAAGGGCCAATTAGATGGCGAATACGCATTCAGAAAATCTTTTCTGGTTGTACGTAACTACGTTCAGCAAGCAATAAAAGATGGCATGAAGAATTTTCAGTTTACCATGCGTGCTACTGATATCAATAAGTTAACTTATATGATTGATATGTTGAACAGGAATTTTTTTGATAAACAAAGTTTAGACCAAATTATTATCACTGCAAATTCGGTATTTAACCAATACAATTTAAAAAACTAACTACCTATAACAGATACCATTATGGAATTGAAAGACGAAATCGGGCAGTTTGCCGTAAGAATTAAGAAAATGCTTCCACAAGTTCAATCTGAGGATTTAACAAGGAATGCGTTAGTTATGCCTTTTATCCAAATTTTAGGATTTGATCCTTCTGAGGTTCAATCTGAAGCTGTTCTAGACTTCGGAGTTAAAAAAAGTAAAAAAGTTGATTACACCATTATGAAAGATGGCGAACCAACAATTTTGGTGGAATGTAAACACCATGCTGAAAATTTAGATATCCATGATTCACGCTTATCTAAGTATTTCCGTAAAACAAAAGCTAAATATGGTTTATTAACCAATGGTTTGGTATACCGTTTTTACACAGAGAAAATGGTAAGATCAAAGAAAAATCAAGAACCATTATTCGAATTTAAAATAACTGATACTAAAGCGGCTACGATTGCTAAAATGATCGAAGACCATAAAGATTACTTCAATGTAGATCAAAAGCAGGCGCCAATAGCAAGCTAAACAATATTAATTTTAATCTAAGAGTTCCCGAAAATTTTTACCTAAAAGTCTTGATCTGATCAGGACTTTTTTTATGTCCCTTTTGTAAAAGAAAAGGGAGAAACCGATTCGGTTTCTCCCTTTAAACTATGGCAGGGTTTCGCAATTAAATTAATTCTACACTTCTGCTTACAAAAGCTGTTAATTCTGCACCAGTTAACATACCCTGTGCTAAAAGCGCTAAATCGACCGCTTGTTTAGCCAGGTTGCTTTGCTCTTCTCCTTCAGCTTTTAAAATCTTACTTACCAATTTATGGTTTCCATTAATGGCAACCTTATAATTGTCTGGCATTTGCCCATAAAAGCCCATTCCGCCACCCATTGCAGCCATATCTTTCATACGGCGCATAAATTCGTCCATGGTAATGGTAACTGGTAATTCTTCAGGGTGTAAAGCCACAATTTCTATATGCATCCCTGGTTTGGTAATGGCTTTTTCAAAAATAGCAGTTACTTCTTTTACCTGATCTTCTGTTAAAACATGCTCGTTCTGCTCATCTTTCTCAATTAATTTATCTGCAACACTCGAGTCAACACGTTTGATTGATGTTTTCTCTAGTTTTTGCTCCAATTGATTAATAAAGTGATTGTCGATTGGCGAATCCAATACTAAAACATCGTAATCTTTTTTATTGGCCGATTGGATAAATGCATCTTGTTTAGCAGCATCATTGGTGTATAAGTAAACCACTGTGCCATTCTTATCGGTTTGTAATGCGGTTACCTTCTCCTTATACTCAGGAAGTGTGAAAAGCTCATTTTTAGTGTTTCCAACTAAAGCAAAATCTTTGGCTTTATCATAAAACTTCTCTTCACTGATCATTCCGTATTTTACAAAAAGACCAATATCTTTCCATTTATCTTCGTAAGCTTTACGGTCTTTAGCAAATAACTCACCTAATTTATCAGCAACCTTTTTAGTAATGTAGTTGTTGATCTTTTTAACGTTGCTGTCGGCCTGTAAGAAACTACGCGATACATTTAGCGGAATATCCGGAGAATCGATTACACCGTGCAATAACATCAAAAACTCAGGAACAATATCTTTAACCTCATCGGTAATGAATACTTGGCGAGAGTACAATTTAATTTTGTTGCGCTGCATTTCGAAATCGTTTTTCAATTTAGGGAAATACAGTACGCCTGTTAAATTAAACGGATAATCAACATTTAAGTGGATCCAGAATAATGGTTCTTCACTAAATGGATATAATTCGCGATAAAAGTTTAAATAATCCTCGTCTGACAAATCTGCAGGAGCTTTTGTCCAGATCGGGTTGGTGGTGTTGATAATGTTATCAACTTCAACGTCGTTATACTTCGCTTTACCTTCTTCATCTACGCCATCTTCAACCGATTCTGTTTTAGTACCAAACTTAATTGGAACTGGTAAAAATTTAGCGTATTTATCAAGAATTTCCTGCAGTTTACTTTCTGCTAAAAACTCTTCCGAATCTTTGTTTACATGAAGGATAATATCGGTACCGCGAGTGGTTTTAGTGCCTTCAGTAATTTCAAATTCTGTACTGCCATCACAAACCCAACGTGCAGGTTCAGCACCATCCTGGTATGATAAAGTTTGAATCTCAACTAAATCTGCAACCATAAAGGCCGAGTAGAAACCTAAACCGAATTTACCGATGATTTCATTGGCATCTTTAGCATCTTTAAACTTCTCTACAAATTCACTTGCGCCAGAAAATGCAACCTGGTTAATGTATTTTTTAATCTCTTCGGCAGTCATCCCCAAACCGTTATCACTAATGGTAATGGTTTTTGCATCCTTATCAACTGCAACTTGCACCAATGGCTGACCAACTTCGCCATTAAACTGACCTAATGAACCTAGTCTTTTAATTTTCTGAACCGCATCTACTGCGTTAGAAACCAACTCACGAAGAAAAATTTCGTTATCAGAGTATAAAAACTTCTTAATTATCGGGAAGATATTCTCGGTATGTATCGAGATATTTCCTTTTTCCTGTATGCTCATATGTAAATAAATTGTTTAATCTACATCCTGCATAACAAGGCTTGTTCCAAAAGAATTTATTTGCCAAAATGACAGCATCCATAAACCCGTCATTGCCGATTCCGTGATCTGTATCTGGTTCCGTGGTATGTGTCCCACAGACCACTAGCTATTTTATTATTACACAGTTTAGATAATAATTCGGAAAGCAAAGCCAGTATTTCAGTCAATGTTCGTCCCGCTGTACCTTCTGCCCCGATGAAACCTGTGAAACAAGCAAGCACGCCATAAACAACAAAGATATTGCTTAAATCAGGGGCATTCGTGCCATCGGGTTTAGATCCGGTAGTGCTGTGCCAGTAGGTAAGGTTTCCGCTCATGCCGCCTATCCCATGATCTGTGTTTCCACTATGTTGTAAGTTAAACGCAGTAGTTGTCAGTCTGAGCGGAGTCGAAGACCTTTTAAGTAGCCAATGCCACGGTCTGTGTCTCACAGACCACTAGTTGCTTTTATTATTACAGTTTAATCATGATTTGCAAAGCAAAGCCTCACTATTACAAATTGAAAAATTACTCCCCCTCACCGTAAGCCAGTTCAATATCAATAAACTGAATAATCAGCGCGCAAATATTACCTTCAATATCAAAACCATAGTAAACGGGGTAGGTGCCATCGCCAAAACCACTTTGAAAAAATGGAATATGGTAATCAGTCCCCGGGATTTTCCAGTTGATCCAATCCCCACCTTCACGCTGATGAATAGGGTTTTCGGCATAATTACCTGCAAAAAGTGCCGCGAAATAATCATCGTACAGATTTTTACCTGGATTCTCTTTATTAAACCTGTCTTGAAATGCACAGAAATGTTTTAACGTTTCTTTATCCAGCACACAAGCTAAGCCTGCATCTACATTAAAACCAAAAAATTCTCCTTCGTTAAAATTAACGAGGTCTTCTGTGCCTATTAGCGCCTCTTCAAAGCGTATTGCATCATAAGCTGTAAATTGCACTTTAACGGCGGCATATCTGGCACAATCTTCACCGTCGGCAACCACTACGGCTGCAGTTACCGGAAATTCGCCTCTAGGCACTTTAATTAAATACGGTTCAGCATCTTTTTGGACATATACAAGTGGGTCTCTGACCAGAATTTCTCCTGTTGGAATAGAAACACTTCCCAGTTCTAGGTGATCTATTTTTTTACCAGCTACTGAGGTTTCCTCAAAATAATCATTCAAGTTATTGGGGCAGGCTAATAAATTACGTTTCTCGTTCCAGGTTTTTAACCATTCATTGCTTGGTATCATGGCAATTAAATTTGTTCGATAGGTAGGTAAATTTTATTTTAAAAAAAAAGCCAAGAAAATTTTAAAATCCTCTTGGCTAAATATTTTATTGTTGGATTAACTTAATTTAAAAGAAAACTTGGTTTATCTTCCTCCAGTGAAAGAATTTTTGAAATCTTTTTAAGCAATACATCCATTTGGAAAGGTTTAGATAAAAAATCGTCCTGACCATAGTTTAAGGTGGTAAAGTCTTTCGGATCGTATAAACCAGAAATCAGTAAAATGGGAATTTTAGAGGTGCTTTCAATTGATTTTAGCTGTTCGCAGAGTACGCGCCCATCGATATGCCCAAGAGAAATATCCAGTAAGATTAAATCAGGACTAAATTTTTCGATTCTGTTGAAAATTTCTTCACCATCATTTAGTGCCGAAACTTTAAATCCTCCGATTTCAAGTATTAATTGTATGGTTTCTAAAACCTCAATATCATCGTCTACTACCAGTATTCTCTTCATATGTGTTAGCATTTATATGCCGTTGAAAATATAACAAAAGTTTATGTTGTTATGTTTACAATCTTAAGGATATTTTAACAATAAATTTATAATAGCTAAAAATTAGACCTCAATTTTAACTCGCTTGTTGTACGATGCCTTCTTTATTTAAGATAAAATTAAATAACTCTTCGATGGGTTTCTGTAATATTTTCCCAGGCTCAATGCCGTTTTCTAATAACACCGAAATTAATGTTTCCTGGTAATAATAAGCTATAGAGCCTACAAAATGGCATGGAACGTTTTTGTGTTTAGGATAGTCTTTAACATTCGTATCTACAAATTCCTGAAAGCCAGTTCTCAAAATATCCTGGATAAATGGATGGTCTTTATGACTGGCCATGAAGCGGCTAAAACCTGCTAAATAGATATTAGGGAAAGGTTTTTGATATACGTTGGTAATAATCTGTTCCTTTTCTGCTGGGAAAGATTTTTTAAATTCTGCCGCTAAATTGGCTGGCATTTTATTGTACATATAACTTAAAAGTACTTTTTTTCCAAAGAAAGTACCAGAACCTTCATCGCCAAGTACATAGCCTAAGCCATGGTGCCCATCATGGATTTTCTTTCCATCGAAGTAACAGATATTCGATCCGGTGCCTAAAATACAGTTTAAACCTTCGGCATTTCCGCAGGTAGCATATACTGAGCCCAGAAGATCGTGATCAACTGAAATAAAAGCATTGCCAAAAACGGCCGAAAGGCCATTTGAGACTACTTCATGTTTGTCTGGCGAAGAACAACCCGCTCCAAAAAAGTAGATTTCTTTTACCTCATCAGCATATTGTAATAAGGGTTCATTTTTAGAAATCAGCTTGGTAATTTCTTGCTCACTTAAGAAATAAGGGTTTATTCCAGGAGTGCTAAATTTAATGGTTTCGCCATTGTGATGGCCCATCCAATCGGTTTTTGATGAGCCACTATCTGCAACAAGTATCATGGGACTAAATATAAAAATTAATTAGATAAATTTATATTTCCACTGATTTCTTTCAGGGTAGTTTCCGCTATTTTAGCTTGATATTGCATTTCTATGAAACGGTTTTTTGCATCAATAGCATTACGTTGGGCTTCTCTTAACTCTAAAGGGGCAATGCTGCCCAAACGGTATTTTGCTAAAGTAATGTCTAAGTTTTCTTTTGCGATATCGACATTCCGTTGTTCTAACTTAATCAGATCGAGATAAGTGCTATAGTTTTGGTATGCGGTAAGCAATTGCGAATTTACATCGAGTTTGGTTTTGTTTAAGGTTAAAGCCGAATTATCGATCTCTATTTTTGCATTACGTTCCTGTTGACGCTGTAGAAAACCATTAAATAAATTTATACTCGCCGTAACCCCATAGGTAAATCCATTTGCTGCAAATTTTTGGTTAAAACCAGTAGGGCTGGTGCTGTTTGCTCTGCTATAACCAGAGTTTAGGCTAACGGATGGATAGCGCGCCCCACGGATAGATTTTAAACTTAACGAAGCAATACGTTGATTAATAAATGCATTCTGCACACTCGGATTCTGTTGCTCGGCCATTTCGGCCATTTTACTAAACAGGATACCTTTATCTACATCAATGTTATTTGCAACTGAAAAGGAGGTGCCAATATCTCGCACCATCAATTGGTTTAACCGAACTTTAGCTACCTGTAAGGCATTCTTGGTCTGTAAGTAATTTGAAGTATCGGTATTGTAATCAACCTGCGCGGTTAATACATCCAGTTTAGAACCACGTCCAAGCTGTAATTTTGTTTTGGCAATACTGGTGCGTAATACCGAAACATCCATCGCACTATCGGCTGCTATAACCAATTGCTGCTGTCTTACAATATCATAATAGGCTGTAATTACATCGGCTACAGTGGTTAAAATGGTTAGGCGTGCATTTAATTCACCCTGCTTTTGCAGTTCTTTTAAGCGGTCGTAATTGGCAAACATGCTAAAACCATCAAAAATGGTCCAGTTTAAATCGGCGCCGTAACTGTTATTGGTACTTTTTGCTCCTGTAATAACCCGGTCAGGACCAGTTGCAGGGGTTTGCCTGGTGTTCTGGATACTTCCACCATTGGTATAACTTCCGGTTAAGTTAGGTAACATACCAGCATTGCCGATATTGGCATTGTTTTTTGCTATATCGATCTGGTTTTTACTGATTTTAATGTCGTAATTATTCTGTAAAGCAATGGTAATGGCTTCCTGCAAGCTCAACGTTTCCTGTGCAAAGCCCGAAAGGCATAAGCTTAGCAGTAGGATAAATATTTTTAATTTCTTGCTCATCTTATTCTTCTATATGTAAAGCTTCCTGTTCAAAACGATGGGCCTCTTTCAATTCTTTATTCGGTTTGTATGGTTTAGCCCAGTAAGAGTAAATGGCTGGGATTACAAATAAGGTTAAAACCAAAGAGAATAGGGTACCACCTACAATTACGGTTCCCATACTCATTCTACTTTTTGCTGCAGCTCCTAAAGCCAGTGCAATAGGCAGTGCACCAATGGCAATGGCCAAACTGGTCATTAAAATCGGACGCAAACGCGAAACAGCAGCCTCGCGTATGGCTTCGGGAATTGGAATGCCTTTTTCTTTTAACTGGTTGGCAAACTCAACAATTAAAATACCGTTTTTAGTTACCAGACCAATAAGCATAATAGTACCGATCTGGCTAAAGATATTCCAGCTTTGCCCACATAACCATAGTGATAAAAATGCGCCGGCAACGGCCATCGGTACGGTTAAAATGATGATGATCGGATCTTTAAAGCTCTCAAACTGCGCCGAAAGAATTAAATAAACGAGTAGTAGGGCCAAACCGAATGCGAAAAAGGTATTTGAAGAACTTTCTTTAAAATCTCGCGATTCTCCACTTAAATCGGTAGAAAAAGTCTCGTCTAACACTTTTTTAGCAATGGCATCCATGGCATCAATACCTTCGCCAATACTTTTTCCTGGAGCTAAGCCCGCCGAAACAGTTGCGGCGATAAAACGGTTGTTCCTGTACAGCTGTGGCGGACTACTTTCTTCTTTAGCAGTAACCACATTGTCGAGCTGAACCAATTCGCCCTTATCATTACGTACGTAAACCGAGCTCAAATCCAATGGGTCTTTCCGATCTCCACGATCGAACTGACCAATTACCTGGTATTGTTTACCATTCATGAAGAAATACGAGAACCTTTGACCACTTAAACCTAGATTTAAGGTTTGGGCAATAGCAGATATGGAAACGCCTAAGTTTTTGGCTTTATCCCTGTCGATGGTTAAGTTAATTTCAGGCTTGTTAAATTTTAGGTTCACATCCGAAACGGTAAATGTTGGATCTTTCGATACTGCATCCATAAATAATGGAATCTTCTCTCTTAGCTTTTCGAAATTTTGTGCCTGGATAATATAACTGATCGGTAATCCGCCACGGCGGCCAACAGAGATGGTTGGTTGTTGATTTACAATGGTTTTACCCTCGGTATATTTCTTTGTGATGCGGGTAAGCATATCGGCAATGTCTTTTTGCGAACGCTTACGATCTTCAGGATCAGTTAAACCCATCCTTACAAAACCAGAGTTTACCGAACCTGAGCCACCAAAACCTGGTGAGGTAATGGTAATGTTCACATTTTTTTCGGGAACAGAATCGAGGACCAATTGGTTCAGTTTCATAATAAACTGATCTGTATAGGCAAATGATGCACCTTCTGGCGTAGTGGCGTTAATGTTTATCGCACTTCTATCATCATAAGGAGCGGTTTCTTTTGGTAAAATCTTCCAGAATAAGAAAATTAAACCCATACAAACCAGAATGATCGGAACGGATAGCCATCTTTTATCCAAAAATTTATTCAGGTTCGATTCGTAGGCATCATTTAATTTTACGAAATAGGGTTCGGTCCAATTGTAAAACCTGGATGGTTTATGTCCACCTTTTTTCATCAGGTAGGCATTTAACATTGGTGTTAAAGTAAGCGAAACAAAGGCCGAGACCAGTACTGCTGCACCGATTACCACGCCGAACTCTCTAAACAAGCGGCCAACAAATCCCTGTAAGAAAATTACGGGTAAGAATACGGCTGCAAGGGTAATGGAAATCGAAATTACGGCAAAAAAGATTTCATTTGATCCTTTTATGGCTGCTTCGAAAGGCGACATCCCTTCTTCTACCTTTTTAAAGATATTTTCGGTAACCACAATACCATCATCTACCACCAGACCTGTTGCCAGTACGATGGCCAACAGACTCAAAACATTAATTGAGAACCCAAAGGCGTACATGATAAAGAAAGTGAAAACCAACGATACCGGAATATCGATTAATGGTCTGAAGGCAATAGCCCAATCTCTAAAGAAAAGGTAAATGATCAAAATTACCAGCACCAATGATAAACCAATGGTCTCGGCAACTTCCGTTACCGATCGTTTGATAAATAATGTATTATCTAATGCAACTTTTAGTTTAATATCTTGAGGGATATCGGCTTTTAGCTTATCAAAACGCTTGTAAAACTCTTTGCTGATATCGAGGTAATTGGCTCCCGGCTGAGGGATGATGGCGATGGCCACCATCGGTCTGCCCGATTCGCGTAAAATGGTTTCTTCATTTTCTGGTCCTAAAACTGCATAACCTACATCTTTTAATTTGATTACCTGGTTGCTATCTGTTTTCAGGATCAAGTTGTTAAACTCGCTTTCGTTGGTCAGTTTTCCTAAGGTTTTAACGGTTAGCTCGGTAGTAGCTCCGGTAATTTTTCCTGATGGAAGCTCTACATTTTCATTATCTAAAGCGGTAACAATATCTTGTGAAGTTAAGCCGTAAGCACTTAGTTTGTTCGGATCCATCCAGATACGCATGGCATATTTCCTTTGCCCCTGGATCTGTACGCTACTTACACCCGGAATGGTTTGGATACGGTCGGCAATTACGTTTTCAGCGAAATCACTTAACTCCAGTGTATTGCGTTTATCGCTCTGGATGGTCATCGATAAAATAGGGTCAGAATTTGCATCCGCCTTACTTACTACCGGTAATCCGTCAATATCTTTTGGTAAGGTACGGGCAGCCTGCGATACTTTATCACGTACATCATTGGCGGCTTCTTCTATATTTTTATCGAGGTTAAACTCTATGGTGATGTTACTTGTTCCCTGATTACTTGATGAAGAAATATTTCTGATCCCATCAATGGAGTTGATCGATTTTTCTAAAGGTTCGGTAATCTGCGATTCGATAATATCGGAGTTGGCCCCCGGATAAGAAGTTCTTACTGAAACTACGGTTGGATCAATAGATGGATACTCGCGAACACCCAAAAAGGTATAACCGATTATCCCGAATAAGACAATCAGTAAGTTCATCACAATAGCCAGAACCGGCCGTTTTATACTCGTGGTGGAGATACTCATAATTATTGTTTAACCAAATGAACTTTTACCGGAGCATCTTTTTTTAGCGCCATCGACCCGGTAGTTAATACGGTATCGCCAGCTTTTAATCCTGATGTAATCACAATATTTTCATCAGTACGTGTACCAGCTTCTACTTTGACCTCTTGTGCTTTTCCGTCTTTTTGGATGTAAACAATCTTACCTTTTAACACAGGTATTACGGCTTCATTAGGAATTAATATGGCATTTTGTACTGTATTTAAGGCTAGTTTAATTTTGGCGAAAGAACCGGGTAACAAGGCATTGTCTGCATTAGGTGCCAAAGCCCTAATCTGTAACGTTCTGGTAGCGGCGTTAATCCCAGGCTCTATCGCATAAACTTTTCCTTTATTTTCTCTCGAAGAGCCATCGGTAGTAAATGTGATTTCTGAATTCATTTTAATCTGCCCTGCATATTTCTCCGGAACTGAAAAAGTAACTTTAACCGGATTAGTGCTTACCAAATTGGCAATCACCGTTGCTGGTGTTAAATAGGTTCCTGTAGAGATACTGCGCAAGCCAACTCTGCCGGTAAAAGGTGCGCGGATAGTGGTTTTTGCGAGTTGTGCCCTGATTAATTGCGCTTGCGCCTGTAAAGATTTTAAATCGGCCAGCGCTGTATCATATTCTTCCTGGCTAATAGCTCCTTTGGCCAAAAGCTGTTTTGCCCGGTTTTCGTTTGTTCCGGAAAGTTTTTGCTTGGTTAGTGCATCCTGTAATTGAGCCTGTATATCTCTGTCGTTTACTTTAACCAGTACACTTCCTTTCGATACGGTTGTACCTTCTTGAAAATAGATACCGGTAACCAATCCTGATACTTCACTTTTTAATACAACAGATTCGTTTGCATCAATAGCCCCAGTTACCTCCAGGTCATTATCAAACGATACCGGTTTTACTACAATTCCATCAACTACCAATGGTGCAGAAGCGCCTCCTTTGCCACCAGGTTTACCTTTTCCTGCCCCTGCAGATGCTCCGCCTTTTCCTTCTAGTTTTTTATTCGCGTTAATTCTGTAATAGACCAAATAAGCCAAGCCTATAGCTAAAACAGCATAGATAATATACCTTTTCTTCATGTTTCTTTTTGTGTCGTGCGTATTCCGAACATTAAAATAAGATTAATATTCTAGAATTAGAGTGTAAAAATATTCAAATAGTTTAGTCCTAAATTTGTTGTATTAAGGATGTTACAGCTTTTCAGTTTGGAATTGGCAGTTTTCAGTTTGGAGTAAATCTGGCTGAGAATACAATATAATTGGCCTTTATATCCCCGTAACTAAGTTAGAGATGAGAAAGCCAATTGATTTCTAGGGTTAGATTGGCTAAAAAACAATCAACCATTAACCATCAACCGATCTGAGGGAAACAACTATTTTACATCGCTGCAGGCTTTTTCTTTCAAAACCTCGTCAATAAATCTAAATTTGCAACAAAACACAGTCAATATCAATATGTTTAACAAAAAATCGATTTTAAGTTTAGTTTTACTACTAACGTGTATTATGGCAGCGAAGGCGCAGGTGAAAATAGGCTTTGAGGTTTCTTTTAAAGAACCCCAGGCACACTATGCTGAAGTCCAGATGAATATTTCTGGCTTGGCAAAAGATTATGTAGATGTAAAAATGCCTGTTTGGACACCAGGTTCTTATTTGGTTCGTGAGTTTGAAAAAAGTGTAGAAGAATTTAAGGCTACTGCAGCGGGTAAAGCCGTAAAAGTTGAAAAAGTAAGAAAAAACACCTGGAGAATTTTTTCAGCAAAGGCTTCCAATATCCAGATCAATTACCGCGTTTATGCATTCGAAATCTCGGTGCGTACACCATTTATCGACGAGTCACATGCTTTCTTGTCTCCAACGGGGATTTTTATGCATCCTGATGGCATGATCAAGTCGCCAAGTACTGTAAAAATTATTCCTTTTAATACCTGGAGCAAAGTTTCTACTGGTTTAACGCCTATTGCTGGAGCGCAATTTACCTATAAAGCTGCCGATTTTGATATTCTTTACGATAGCCCCATTGAAGTGGGTAACCAGGATATTTTCGAATTTACAGCTGCTGGTGTTCGTCACGAAGTAGCCATGTACGGTGGTGGTAATTACGATAAAGAAAAACTTAAAGTAGATATGGCTAAAATTGTAGAAAAAGAAACTGCAGTTTATGGCGAAAATCCTAATAAATATTACCTTTTCATTGTTCATAATTTCTTAAAAGGTGGCGGTGGTTTAGAGCATTTAAACTCTACAACGTTAGGCGCTACAAGAAATGCTTACAATACTGCAGAAGGTTATAAAGGCTTTTTAGGTCTGGTTGCTCACGAGTATCACCACCTTTGGAATGTTAAACGTTTACGCCCGGTAGCATTAGGCCCTTTCGATTACGACAATGAAAACTACACCACCAACCTTTGGGTAGCTGAAGGATTTACTTCGTATTACGAAAATAAATATTTGCATAGGGCCGGCTTTACTGATATAAATGAATTTTTGAAAGATCTGGCTGGCGGTGTGGCTACGGTGTTAAATACCCCTGGTGCTAAATACCAGTCAGCTGCTTCATCTAGCTATGATGCATGGATTATTGGCTACCGTCCGAATGAGAATTCAAAAAACAATTCCATTTCTTATTATAATAAAGGAGAAGTAATTGGCATTTTAATGGATCTCGAAATTATCAACGCCACCAAAGGTGCCAAAAGTTTAGATGATGTAATGAAAGCCATGTATTTGCAGTGCAAAACCTTAAAACGTGGTTATACCGATGCAGAGTTTAAAGCAATGGTTGAAAAAATATCAGGAATAAATTTTACCAATTTCTGGGCAAAATATGTTAATGGTGTAGATGATGTAGATTATGTAAAATATTTCGCGTATGCAGGTGTTGATGTATCTACAGAAAATGCAACGCCTAAACCGGTTACTGGTGCTTCCGGACAGTTAACCAATGATGGTTTAGCGATTACTTCGACAACAAGAAATTCTGCAGCCTGGATCAATGGGTTAAATGTGAACGATATCATCTTGAGTTTGGACGATACATCATTGAGCGATGCATTATCAACCGTAAGGTTAAAAAGCCCGATGATTTCTTTGGATGTAATTCCTTTGGTAGGCAAAAAGAATATCGGCGATGTATTGAAATTAAAAGTTAAACGCGATGGTCTGGAAAAAGAAATTTCTTTAACCTTAAAAGAAAACCCGAACGTACGTTTAAAAGCAACCGTTAACGAAAATGCAACACCAGCACAAAAAGCAGTGTTAAAAAAATGGACAGGCGTATAGGCAGTTTGCAGTTGAAAGTTTTCAATTTACAGTTAATTTTAAATTCCATAAAAAAATCCCGTAAGATTAATTTCTTACGGGATTTTTTTATTTCAGATATTTGTTCAATACAAACCAGCATATGATAAAACATTTAGGATTTATATTTTGTCTTTTAAGCTTTTCTTTTTTAAACGATAAGCAAGGTTTTGTACAGCAAACTTCTTGTAAGGGTTATTACGATAAAGAACTGCACCTATACGTATATACAGAAGTTGATGAAATGCCCGAATTTCCTGGGGGAATTGCTAAATTTTATAAGTTTATCTCTAACGTACCACTAAAAGGAACAGATAAAGAGCCCTTGCAATCAGATGTTTTTCCAACTTTTATAATTGATACCTCTGGCCACGTCAAAAGCATAGGCATTTACCAGAAGCTACCTAAAGATTATACACAATTGGATCGTAACATGATAAAATTATTACAGGCCTGTCCGAATTGGAAACCCGCAAAGTGTAACCATAAAAAAGTCGTAATGAGCTATCGAACACGGATTACCTTTTGTTATACGAATTAAAATATTAAATTATAATTATAGCCTGTTTATAAAAAAAAAATCCCATAAGATTAATTTCTTACGGGATTTTTTTGTGGAATTTAATTTACGCTTAGCGCCCAGCGCCATGCGCTTGCCTAGAAAGTATATCTAAAGCCTAAACCGAATCTGCCAGCGTTAAAATCGCTATCGTTATCACCAATGTAAAGTCTTGGTCTCCAGTCTAAAGCTAATGCCAATGGCGCTCCAGAGAATTTATAATCTAAACCAACCATCGGAACTAAGTAAAAACTAGAACCACCGTCATACAATTGAATAGACGGACCACCACCTAAATACCAGTCTAAACCTTTTGCACCAGGGATAGATGAATTGTATTGAAGGAAACCTTGGATAATAGTAGAGTTTCCACCGAATAAAACTTCACCTTGAAGTGCAGCTTTAGGGCTAAAGTGATGCCTAACTGAAGGACCAACCAATGTAGCACCATCACCAAAGTCGATGCCTAAACCAAGTCCGGTTTTATAGTTTTGGGCTTTAACGTTTGTTGTAGTAAGGGCAAACAATGCAATGCATCCTAAAATTGTAAATAACTTTTTCATAATTTAAATGTTTTGTAAATAATTATCAGCCTAACAACTTTAATGCCGTTTCTGTTTTTTTGGTAAAAATCCACAGGGATAAAAAACAATGCTTGCATAGTAATTTTGTAATCACTAAGTTTATTTAAATTTTTTTACGAAAAGTAAATACAGCGTTTTATTAGCTACGAGGTATTATTTTCATTAAAAAGGCATATAGATGTTAATCTTTATGTTTGATTTTTTAACTTAACCAAATAATATACAATTCATATGGCGGCAGAAATTAAACGGGTTTTTGATCTTTTGAAATATAGCCTCGAAAATCCTAAGCAAGAATTCATCAGCGGAAAAATTAACGGAAAATGGATAAATTATAGTACAGCCGATTTTTGTACTGCCGTAGATAACCTAAGCCGCGGATTAATTAAACAAGGTATAAGCAAAGGAGGCAGGGTTGCTGTGATGTCGCATAACCGACCTGAGTGGAATATCGCCGATTTTGCAGCCAACCAGATTGGCGCCTACCAGATTCCCTTATATCCAACCCTGGCCGAGCACGATATCCAGTTTATCCTAAAAGATGCAGAAATTGCCATTATTTTTGTAGCCGACGAAGATTTGTATAAAAAAATTAAACCCTGTGCCGATGCCATAAACCCAGCCATTAAGATTTATAGTTTTAACGAAATTACTGAAGCCGAAAACTGGAGTACATTAATTGAATTGGGCAAAGCAAGTACAGATATTGATTTGGAGGAATATCGCGCTAATGTTGCCCCCGAAGATGTATTGACCCTAATTTATACATCTGGCACTACGGGTACACCAAAAGGTGTGATGCTAACGCATCATAACTTGGTAGCAAATTTTGTTAACTCGGCTGTGGTGATACCCGAAGGCGTTAAAAAAGGGTTAAGCTTTTTGCCACTTTCGCACATTTTTGAGCGGATGATCATTTATTTATATCTGTTTAATTATACAGGAGTTTATTATGCGGAGAGCATGGAAACCATTGTTGCCGATATTCAGCATGTAAAACCCAATGTGTTCTCTACCGTTCCAAGGCTTCTCGAAAAAGTGTACGATAAGATTATGGAGAAAGGGAAAGCATTAACCGGGGTTAAAAAAGGCATTTTCTTCTGGTCGGTAGCTTTAGCCGAAAAATATACAATTAATGCAGGTGCCTGGTATAATTTCAAATTGGGGATAGCCCGTAAACTGGTTTTTAAAAAGTGGCAGGAAGCACTGGGCGGTGAAATTGTAGTAATTGTATCGGGCGGAGCGGCACTAAATCCGCGTTTGGCCAGAATTTTCTGGGCCGCTGGTATGCCTGTTTTTGAAGGATATGGATTAACCGAAACTTCACCTGTAATTACGGTTAATCATTTCGGCGGAACCATGTTCGGCACTGTTGGTGAAGTAATTAAAGGTGTGGAAGTTAAAATAGCGCAGGATGGCGAAGTTTTAACCAGAGGGCACCAGGTAATGAAAGGGTATTACAACCGACCTGATTTAACTGATGAGGCGGTGGATAAAGAGGGATGGTTCCATACCGGAGATATTGGAGAACTGGTTGATGGTCGCTTTTTAAAAATTACCGACCGTAAAAAAGAAATGTTTAAAACAGCAGGCGGTAAGTACGTTGCCCCACAAATGCTGGAGAATAAATATAAAGAATCAATTTTTATCGAACAGATTATGGTTTTGGGTGAAAATAGAAAATTCCCTTCTGCGCTGATTGTTCCAAATTTCGAAACCTTAAAAACCTGGGCGGGAAGAAAAGGCATTACTTTTACCTCGAACGAAGAGATTATTAAAAACGAACAGGTGCTCACTAAATATAATGAGGTTATCGAAGCGGCAAATGTAGGTTTTGGTAAATGGGAGCAGGTAAAAAGATTTGCACTGTTACCTAAAGAGTGGAGCATAGATGGTGGTGAGCTTACCCCAAAATTAAGTTTGAAAAGAAAAGTAATTACCGAAAAAAACAATGAGGTAATCGAAAAAATATATAAAGATGCAGAGGGTTATAAGCAATAAGAAGCGGATTAAATTATCTGATTTTAAATGCGCTACATCTTTGTTGGTGGCATACTAACTAATATTAATCAGAGGCGGGTGTCTTCACCCGCCTTTTTCAATTAGTAAAAAAATAATTCATTTTTAAACAGTTCCTAAAATATCTTAAATATTTGTGTTTCAGCTTAAAACACTATGAATAAAATAATCCTCTTCATTTTATTGTTTACATCGGCAATAAATTCTTTTGCACAAGAAGCAAAACTTAATATCAAAAGTTTACATGCTAAAAATAATACAGTAACTATCCAAATTCCTGTAGATGATACATGGTTTTATCCAGCCAAAAAAGAAATTAAATTTGGCGATGATAGTACGGTAAACTATTCTTTAAAGATTAATAAACTTGCGTGGTTAAGAATTAACAATAATACCATATTAATAGAACCCGGCACTACGCATTTAGTTTTCGATAATGGTCTTTTGGTGCAGAGCGATAAAAATAAAGAAGGAATGTTGCTTTTTAACAAAAGAAATTCTGAGTTTTATCAATACAGGGCCAGAGATTATTATAAAAAAGATAGTACTGCAGCTGGTTTGTATCAATTGCTCGAAAATGATAAGAATGAAGCCCTAAAACCTTATGCCGAGCTATTTTCGAAACAAGAGATTTCGGTAAACTTTTATAACGAAATAAAAAGGTATTTTTCAACCGAACAGATAATTTTGCAAGCTGCTATCCCAATGATAGTTTTAAGTACAAAGCAAAAAATAAATAAAGATTTGGATAAAATGTGGGCAGATGCCTATAAAAAGTATTCAATGAACAATCTTCAGGATGCTTTTTACCCGGATTTTTACTACCATGCCAAATATTACGTAAGTACTTACCTCAATTATTACATCCCGCTAAAAAACGGAACTCAATTACCTAAAAGAGATGAGGACATTTGGCTTAAAAGTATATATAAAACCTTCGAAGATAATTATACAGGCAAAATGAAAGAATTTTTGCAGGCTACTTTTCTATATGAAGAAATGTTACAGACCAGGTATCAGAAAGTATTGGTCGATTTGTTCAATTCATTTAAAATAAGCTATCCTAAAAGTAATTTTACGCCATATTTGCAACCAATGGTCAATGAAATTATAACCTACCATAATAAGGTGAAAAACGATTTTGAACCTGAACAAAAAATATTGGCCAACTACGATAAATTTAATAGCCTGGATAGTTTAATTGGCCAATTTAAAGACAAAACTGTATTTGTTGATATTTGGGCAACCTGGTGTGGGCCATGTAAACAAGAATTTGAATATAGTAAAGACCTGGAGAAATTTCTCAAAGCCAAACAGGTTGACATGCTTTTTATCTCTATAGATAAAGATGATGCAGCACAGCAATGGAAAGAGATGATAAAATATTATAAACTTTCTGGCAATCATGTTCGGACTAATCAAGCCTTGAGAAAAGATTTGAGTGATAAACTGGGGAAAAGCGGGAGTTTTGGAATACCGCGTTATTTAATTATTAAAAATGGTAAATTAGTTGTTGCTGTTGCTTTAAGGCCAAGTGATAAAGAAAAATTATATGCGCAGATTAGTAAATATTTATAACCCTTAGAAACAAATATTTTCTATCTGAAAACTAAGCTTAAAAAAGAAAAGTAATTACCGGGAAAAACAATGAGGTAATTGAAAAAAAATATAAACATGCAGAAAACGATAACATCCCTCAATAACATTAAAAAATCATTAATATACCTAAGTGTGGTGTTGGTATTGGCTGGTTGTGTAACCGGACAACTGGGTAAAAACAACAGCGGTGAATATAAAAATGGGATGGTGGTTTCTGCCCATCCAGAAGCATCGCAAGTAGGTATAGATATTTTAAAAAAAGGTGGGAATGCGGTTGATGCAGCTGTTGCGGTTCAGTTTGCACTTGCTGTGGTTTATCCAAACGCGGGGAATATTGGTGGGGGCGGTTTTATGGTGTACCGCGGTGCAAACGGCGAGATAAATGCGTTAGATTTTAGAGAAAAAGCAGCTGCGGCAGCCAGCAGAGATATGTATCTCGATTCGGCCGGTAATCCAATTGTAGATAAAAGTTTATATGGCCATTTAGCCGCTGGCGTACCAGGATCAGTAGATGGTATGGTAGAGGCACACAAAAAATATGGAAAACTTTCCTGGGCACAGGTGTTGCAGCCGGCAATAAATTTGGCGCAAGATGGTTTCAAAATCACCAAGCGGCAGGCAAGCGAATTGAATGGTCTGCATAGAAAGTTTATGGATTTTAATCCTGATGGAACGGCCTTCGTAAATTTGGAAAGTACCTGGCAGGAAAATGACCTTTTGGTTCAAAAAGAACTTGGAAATACATTAAAACTGATCCAGAAAAAAGGCAGGGCCGGTTTTTATGAAGGCGCTGTGGCCGATTCGCTTGTGGCCGAAATGCAACGGGGCAAAGGACTTATTACAAAAGAAGATTTAAAAAATTATCACGCTACCTGGCGTACACCCATAACGGGCAACTATAGAGGCTATAAGGTGATTACCATGCCACCTACTTCGAGTGGAGGTATTGCCTTGATCCAATTGCTACAAAGTGTAGAAAATTTCCCCTTAAAAAAGTGGGGGCATAATGCAGATTCTACAGTTCAGGTAATTGTAGAAGCCGAAAGAAGAGTGTATGCCGATCGGGCAACACATTTAGGCGACCCTGATTTTTATGCTGTTCCACAACAACAAATGTTGAGTGCCGGTTACAATAAAAAACGCATGTCAAACTTTAACTGGGCAGCAGCAACCCCAAGCAGCGCTGTTTTGGCCGGCGAAATAAAAGGAGCAGAACATGAAGAGACCACACATTTCTCTATTGTAGACCGCGATGGAAATGCCGTTTCGATTACCACTACCTTAAATGGTTCTTACGGATCGTTAGTTGCCGTAAAAGGAGCCGGATTTCTCTTAAATAACGAAATGGACGACTTTTCCGTTAAACCTGGCGCACCCAATATGTACGGTTTAGTTGGTGGCGAAGCCAATGCAATTGCACCCAATAAACGAATGTTAAGCTCTATGACACCAAGTATTGTAGAGAAAGATGGAAAATTATTTATGGTGGTGGGTACTCCAGGTGGATCAACCATTATAACATCCGTATTTCAAACCATTATAAATGTAATCGATTTTGATATGTCTATGCAGTCGGCAGTAGCTGCTAAAAAGTTTCATCACCAATGGTTACCAGATGAGGTGTATGTAGAAAAAGATGCCATCGATAGCTTATCAACAGAAAAATTAAAAGCAAAAGGCTATAAAATTGTACCCAGAGGGGCAATCGGCAGGGTTGATGCCATCTTAAAAACTAAATGGGGAAATTATCAGGGCGGTGCCGACCCAAGGGGAGACGATAAGGCCATTGGCTGGTAGCAATTTCTCACATCTATTTTTTATCTTAGTACTGGCCAATCTTTTGCAATTCAATTAATTGTATGGTTTAAAGTTTAAAGAGATGAAGAAGCGTTTATTTAATCATGCCCGAAATTACCCAGATTTACCTCAGGTAGATTCGGCTATCTCTTTTGGTCCTTTTATCAAATACCTGCAACGAAAAATTAAAGAAGAACGGACCGTAAAATCTATTCTTTATAGCAATGCCTTAAAAGAATTTAAAAAACAGGGAATTGATGAACAGGTTATCGCTATCGAAGATATTTATCAGCACGAACTACTGCTGGAACATATGTATGCCTGTCTTTCGCCTGCACTTTTAACAGAAGACCACCAGGCTTGGGGGCTTTGTGCACCAATGCAGCCCATTACTTTTTATGGAACCGAGCTGATGTACGAGTTGCTCGAGCATGAAGAAAAAGATCAAAATAGTTTTGTCGGTTCAAAAACGCTTGAGCAACATCAGCATGATCACCTGCACTTTATCTACGCTTTCATCCTTAACGAATTATACGCATTCCACTACCCCTTAAAAGAGAAATACCATTCAGGCATCAATGCCGATACTGGTTTGCCTGGTTATTTCCACATAGGTGTAAACGCCAGCTTCATCGAAGTTAAGGCTAAGCAGCCATTGCCCGAGCTTAGTTACCGTGAATTACAGCAATATTTGAGCGAAGAATCTGGATTGAATAAACTACAGCAGGTGTTGCCGCTAAAACTTTTTGAGCTTAGAGGTATTTCGGTGCTTACCATTACCGATGTTACCGCTAAACATGCCGTAGAAAATATTAAAAGTGTAAGATTGAGCCGTGTGCCAGGCAGCGAGGGGGTCGCTTATGGAGAAGTGATACAATCGCTAAAAGTGCTGGTGCAAAATGCCAATATCCAATTCGATCTTTTTCCTTTCGTAAGGGTAAACAACAAAATGGTTTATGGGTATGTAAAAGGAGGAAGTGGACTGTTATTTTCAGTGTGGGGTGAAGAAACTTTAAGCCCTGAAGCTTTCCGGCAGATTGCTGAAGGTTATGCTGCAAATCCGAATTCTTTTTACTCGCCCGATATCTGGGCTGAAAGCAAAGAGATGTTTCCCTGGTTAGACAGGTTTAGGGAATTAAATGTAAAATCGATGGCGCTCATACCTGTATTTCATAACCAGATTTTGGTAGGTGTACTGGGTATGCACACCTGGCTTGGCGAAACTTTCGACGAAAAGAAAATTACTTTGTTGGAACCAGTTTTAGCGCCTATTGCTCAACTCCTACAGGTCTATATAGACGAGTTTAACCTTGAGATCGAAAACATTATAAAAGAAAAATACACCTCTATCCAACCTGCTGTACAGTGGAAGTTTAATGAAGCTGCCTGGCATCACCTTTACAATAAGAAAAAGAATTTACCGCAGCGCAATGAGGATATTAGTTTTGCAGACGTTTACCCTTTTTATGGCGCTATTGATATTAGAAATTCTACCACTGAACGTAATGTGGCCAGCAAGGCCGATCTGAGCCTGCACCTGAGCCTGTTTCGTGAAACGCTGGAAGAACTGAGCAAAACTTATAGTGATGCCTTGCTGGTAGAAATTATCTTTAATTGCAATAAATGGAGTGATATTTTGCAGGGCGATGAGTTGAATACAACTGATGAAAACAGCCTCAATATTTTTCTTAAAGAAGAAACCAGCGATTACCTAAAGCTCATTTCCCAATCGCATCCTAATACCCAAAAAGTAATCAGTAAATACCTCGACCGCATTTCGGTACCTCATGGCGAAGTGTATAAACGCCGTCAGGCTTTGGAAACATCTATGCAGCTGATCAATACAGCCATTAACAATTATTTTGAAAGTGAACGCGAAAAACTGCAAGATTCTTACCCCTGTTACTTCGAAAAATTCAGGACAGATGGTGTTGAATACGACATCTATATCGGACAGTCTATTGCACCTGATCGGGTTTTTAATCACTTTCATCTCAAAAATCTACGGTTATGGCAGCTATCATCAATGGCTGAGATTGCCAAAATGGTTCAGCAGCTTCAGCCAAAATTGGCCGTTAAGTTGGCCACCACACAACTTATCTTTATCCATAACCATCCAATAGACATTAGTTTTAGGATCGACGAGCGGAAGTTCGATGTAGAAGGCGCTTACAATATCAGGTATCAGATGATCAAAAAAAGGATCGATAAAATACTCATTCGCAATTCGCAGGAGCGCCTTACGCAGCCCGATAAACTGGCATTGATCTATTTCAATAAAAGAGATATTGACGATTACCTGCCATTTGTAAAATACCTGCAGGAAACCGGTGTATTGAAACCCGAAACCGAAGATCTTGATTTGGAAGATTTACAGGGGTTAAGTGGGTTAAAGGCACTACGCTTAACTATTTTTTAAACATTTAATTGAGCTACCTTTAGTCTAATATCTTCAATAAGTTACACGGGCACCCTGCTGCAAATACTTAGCGGTTTAGCTATATTGCGTCAGCTAATCAAACATGCCCCAATCGCTATGCGTAAACTATTTTCGCTGTTTTTATTTCTAACAGTTACCCTACAATTACACGCTCAAACCAATGAGGCCAGCCTGGTGAGTCCGCTGATTAATCAATACCAATCAGACGAGACCATGCTTAACCGTAAATATACGCTCAAGCGATCGGAAGAATACTTTAAGCGGATGGAACGCTTTTATACTGAATGGCAAAAACAATTAAAGGCATTGCCTTTTAACAAGCTAACTGTAAATGAAAGGGTAGATTATATTTTGCTTAAACGCGATATCCGATCAGATTCGGCAAGTTTACAGCAGAACTACGCCGAATTCAGAAGCAGTATTTTTACTTTGCCTTTTGCTAAAATATTATTGGATTTTGAAGCAAAGCGAAGGATTGGTCAGCAACAAGATGGTAAAATTACCAAAGATCAATTCGAACAACTGAAAACGGATATTCAGAAAACCACAAAGGCAGTAGAAAACAAAGACCTGGCTGTTACGCCGGTACAGGCATCGTGGGCACAGGAAACCGTTAATCAATACCTGGCTGTATTTACCGAAGCCTATAAATTTTATGATGGGTACGATCCGCAATTTACCAAAGCCACCAAAGCTGTTTATCCCGAAGTGGTAGATGCCGTGAAAGATTATGCTGCTGCACTGGGTAAAATAGCTAAACCGTCAAATGCCAAAGACGATGGAAGTGGCATTATTGGCAATCCGATAGGAAGAACAGCTTTATTAAGCAGTTTAAAAGATGAGATGATTGCCTATACCCCTGAGCAGATTGAGGCTATTGCCATGAGAGAATTTGCCTGGTGTGATGCCGAAATGCTCAAAGCGTCGCAACAAATGGGCTTTGGTAACGATTGGAAAAAAGCGCTGGAAAAAGTAAAAACAGATTATCCTGAATTGGGAAAACAGCCCGAACTGGTTTATGAACTGGCCAATGAAGCCATAAACTTTGTAGAGAAAAATAAACTCATCGCTATTCCAGCCCTGGCCAAAGAAGGCTGGCGCATGCGTATGTTAAGTCCGAAGGAACAATTGTTTGCACCGTTTTTTCTGGGTGGCGAATCCGTATTAATTGCTTATCCAACAGAAGATATGACCGAGGATGCCAAAATGATGACCTTGCGTGGCAACAACAGGCATTTTTCCAGAGCTGTAGTTTTTCATGAGCTTATTCCCGGGCATAACCTTCAGTATTTTATGCAAAGCCGCTACAAACCTTACCGCAAGGTATTTGGTACACCTTTCTGGACAGAAGGCTGGTCGTTGTACTGGGAGATGCTGTTGTGGGACCAGAATTTTGCAAAATCTCCGGAAGATAAAATTGGAATGCTTTTTTGGCGCATGCACCGTTGTGCGCGTATTATTTTTTCGATGAATTATCATTTAGGTAAATGGACACCTCAGCAGTGTATAGACTTTTTGGTAGATCGTGTTGGCTTTGAGCGTGCTAACGCAGCAGCAGAGGTACGTAGGTCGTTTACCGGAGGTTATGGGCCCTTATATCAAATTGGGTACATGTTAGGCGGATTACAGTTCAGGGCATTACACAAAGAGCTGGTACAAAGTGGTAAAATGACCAATATTCAATTTCACAGTCGTGTATTGCACGAAAATAACATGCCTGTAGAAATGGTAAGGGCCTTGTTAACCAGCCAGCAATTACCCGAAAATTTCAGTACCCAATGGAAATTTGCCGGCGATATTAAATAGTACAATTTTGACGAAGGTGTAGATAACATAAAGTAACAGATGATCAGACAAAGAGATTGATAAAATATTTATCCATGATTCGCAAGAGCGACTTATCTAACCTGATAAATTGGCATTGATTTAATTTAACAAGACGGGTGCTGCCGATCCCTGCCATTCGTAAAATATTCATAGGAAATAGGGCTATTGAGTCCTGAATCTAAAGATTTGGATTTTGGAAGAACTATAGCGTTTAAACGCTGCGCTTACTATTTATAACGTATTTTTTAGTTTTATCCAGAGTACGTAACCGTTTATTAGTGTTGAAAAGTTGATAAGTATTTTTACATGCTTGTATTTTTGGTATGGCTATTGTATTGCTAGGACAACGCTTATTCAACGTTAATAGAAAATTTATGAAACTACAACTATTTAAAACACTCCCGGTAGCACTCGCTGGTTTACTTATCGGCTCGGCTGCTTCAGCCCAGGAAAGTCCTGCAACTTCAACAACAACATTCAGAACATGGTCTATCGGTGTAAACGCTGGTGTGCTTACTCCATTATCACCATTAGGTGGGAAAAACGATTTCAGTAACAACAAATCAAGTTTAGGTTATGGCCTTTATATTAAAAAACAATTTACACCTTATTTCTCTCTTCGTTTAGATGGAGTTCGTGGTAAATTAAAGGGCGATAATACCGAACCTTATGAAAGCGGTTTGGTAAATAACTCTCCGGTAAGAGCATTCGATACCGAGTTATCTTATTCGGGAAGTTTAAATGCTGTGGTAAACATGTTCAATATCGATATGTTTAAAAAAGAGAATACCTTACAGCTTTATGCTTCTGCCGGTGCTGGTATTGCAGCTTACAAACCTACTATTACTACTGCAGCAGGAACTTCAGAATTCGGTGGTGGCGATAACATCAATGAGTTAATTATTCCTGTAGGATTAGGTGCGAAATTTAAAATTTCTGATGCGGTTAATTTAGATTTAGGTTGGACTATCAACTTTGTTGATGGCGATAACTTAGATGGTTACTACAAAAACGGAAATGATAAATATAACTATGCTTATGCTGGTTTAGAGTTTGCTTTAGGTACTGGAAAACAATTGGCTTTCCACAATCCGGTAGCTTTAACGTACGATGAAGCTTTAAAAGCAAAACAAACTGCAGAAGGTTTGAAATCTGATTTAAATGCTCAAAAAGCTGAAAATGCAAAACTACGTTCAGAAATGAACGACATCTTGAAAGATACAGATGGTGATGGTGTTGCAGATAAATTAGATAAATGCCCAGATACACCAGCAGGTACTGTTGTTGATGGTTCTGGTTGTCCATTAAAAACTCCTGAAAAAGTTGTAGAAAAAGTAATCGTAACAGAAGAAGATCGTAAAGTTGTTAACGAAGCGATTAAAAACTTAGAGTTCGATTTAGGTAAAGCAACTATCCGTTCTAAATCTTATACTTCTTTAAACAGAGTTGCTGCATTGTTGATTCAGAAAAACTTTAGCTTAAAATTAGCTGGTCACACAGATAATACAGGTTCAAAAGAATTAAACTTGCGTTTATCGAAAGACAGAGCAGAATCTGTAAAAGCTTATTTAGTTTCTCAAGGTGCAAATGCATCACGTATTGAAGCTACAGGTTATGGCATGGGTCAGCCAATTGCTACAAACAAAACAGCGGCAGGTCGTCAACAAAACCGTCGTGTAGAGTTTACCCTTTACTAGTCTGTTTTTAATAACATTTAAAAAGTCCCGATGAAAATCGGGACTTTTTAGTTTATATTTTTTTGTATACTGCTTAAATCACTGTTTCTGAAACCATAAGATTTTGGAGTGTATTTTTGATAAATAACCTTATTGTTCTTGCTATCATAAATGGTAATGATTTTATCAAAGGAATTTTGCGTGTAAACAAGATATTTTATATCTGAATCTTTTTTTAGTATTAACTCATCAAGCTGCTTTGTAGGAACAAACTTAACTAGATACTGGTATTTCTCGTTGTTGCTTTCACCTACTTCATTTAAGATTGAATTCTGATTGAACTCCTGGTTGAAACTATCTTTAACATAATCAGGAATATAAAGTGGCTCATTTTTTAGTTTGCTGAGATTTAATTTATCAGCGGTTTCAAATTCAATATCAAATTCATTTCTTGATAGTAATGCACTATTCAATAACTTTAAATAGGTGGTTAACATACCCGGCGACCAGTTATAAAATATAGCATGCTTATAAAGATTATTAATAAAAAGCTTACGTTTATCGGACGCAGACGTAAAGCTATAGCCTATATCTTCTAAATATTTAAGCGTAAATAAATCCGGATATAGATTTACAGTTGCTATAATTGACATATTTTTTCTAGTCCTTTTTTCAGCGCCGAGCTTAAGGGCATACACTACATTTACAGAGTTAAGAGAATCTGGTTGATCGGTGTAACTGTCAAAATAAAAAAAAGAATATGCAGAGTTGTTTTGATATTGAGCTAATTCGTTTGGTTTTATAATCAAGAATGGAGTTATGGTCCATGATTTTTCGATCGCCTCGCGATATTTCTCAATATTTTGATAATCGTCATATCTTAAAGTAAAGAGGGTTGTAGTGCCTTTGAATTTTCGAAAATCATTATCATTCAAGTAAGATTGTGCGAAACAAGATACCTGCGCTTTTGTGATATTTATAGTACATGCTATTGCCGAAATTATCAGTGCAATTTTTATTCTGGTCATCATTTTGTGTGCATTAGTGTTAATCTAATCTACAAATAAAAACGCAAAAAAAAACCAAATCTCTATTGCATTAACAAAATACATTCATTAGCTTTGTTATGCAAGCATAATAAATTAGCAAAAATGAAACAACAACAAACCATAGATTACCATGTTAAGTTTGCCTGGCAAAATATGTTTAATAAGTACAATCAAATGGCATCTAGTTTTGGGATTACCCAGGCCATTGGTTACATGCTTATTAATATAGATGACGCCGAGGGAACTGCGGTTTCAAATTTAGCTGGCTTACTTGGGGTTAAAGCAACCAGTTTATCCCGTATGTTAAATAATATGGAAGAGGCCAGCCTCATTTACCGTGAAACATCTGCAGGCGATAAACGATCAGTAAAGGTTTTTCTAACTGATTTCGGTAAAGAGAAAAAACAATTGGCCAAAGGTGTTGTTCGCAAATTTAATGAATATCTCGATGAGCATTTCTCTAAAAAGGAGAAGGAGACCTTTATTAATCTATTGATAAAACTAAATGATATCACAGTGGCCTATACTGTTGATTAACAAATATAACAATCAAATCTGTTTGGTAGGTTGTACATAAATAGCGCCTATCAGACTAATGAAAAGCAAATAGATAATGAAACGAAGCATTAATAAAGTTGCAGTTTTGGGTTCGGGTATTATGGGATCGCGTATTGCATGCCACTTCGCCAACATTGGTGTAGAGGTTTTGTTGTTAGATATTGCCCCTAAAGAGCTAAATCCAGAAGAACAGGCAAAAGGGTTAACACCCGATAACCCAGTTGTAAAAAACCGGATTGTTAATACAGCTTTGCAAACGGCCGTAAAAACAAACCCATCTCCAGTTTATAGCAAAAAAGCATTAAATAAGATCAAAACTGGGAATTTCGACGATGATATGCCGAAAATTGCCGGTTACGATTGGGTAATTGAAGTTGTAGTCGAAAATCTTGATATCAAGAAAAAAGTTTTCGAACAGGTAGAGCAGTTCCGCAAGCCAGGTACATTGATTACCTCGAATACTTCAGGTATTCCGATCCATTTAATGGCTGAGGGAAGAAGCGATGATTTTAAATCACATTTCTGCGGCACACACTTCTTTAATCCGCCCCGCTATTTAAAATTATTGGAGGTTATTCCTACGCCACACACGCTACCTGAAATTGTTGATTTTCTGATGCATTATGGCGATAAATTTTTAGGAAAAACAACTGTTTTATGTAAGGATACGCCAGCTTTTATTGCCAATCGTGTTGGTGTTTATTCCATCATGGCACTTTTGCATTTAGTTGAAAAACTTGATCTGACTGTAGAAGAGGTTGACAAATTTACCGGACCAGCATTGGGTAGACCAAAATCGGCTACTTTCCGTACATCGGATGTGGTTGGTTTAGATACCATGATCAAAGTGGCGAAAGGGCTTTACGATAACTGTCCGGATGATAAAGCACACGATTTGTTTAAACTTCCTGCATATGTGCAAAAAATGGAAGAGAACAAATGGCTTGGCGATAAAACCCAACAGGGTTTCTATAAAAAGACAAAAACTGTTGAGGGTAAAACCGAAATCCTTGCATTGGATTTAAAAAACCTAGAATATAAACCGCAGCAAAAAGTAAAATCGGCTACCTTAGAAATGACCAAGCCGGTTGAAAATCTTCGTGAGCGCATGAAGATTTTTGCCAAAGGAAAAGATAAGGCAGGCGAGTTGTTCCGCCATTCTTCATTTGGTTTATTTGAATATGTATCAGATCGGATTCCAGAAATTTCTGACGAACTCTACCGTATCGATGATGCCATGCGTGCAGGTTTCGGTTGGGAACTTGGCCCCTTCGAACTTTGGGATGCCGTTGGTGTAAAAGAAGCCATCGAAGGAATGGAGCAATATGGCAATAAAGCTGCGGCTTGGGTGCATGAAATGCTCGATGCCGGAAATACTTCGTTCTATAAAGTAGAAAACGGCGTTAAAAAATATTACGATATTCCTTCTAAAAGTTATAAAGCCTTACCGGGAACCGATGAGTTCATCATCTTGGATAACCTTCGCGAAAATAAAACCCTTTGGAAAAACTCAGGTGTTTCGATTATTGATCTGGGCGATGGCATTCTGAATGTAGAATTCCGCACCAAAATGAATACCATTGGCGGTGATGTGATTTCAGGTATTAACAAAGCGATTGATATGGCCGAAAAAGATTACCGTGGTTTGGTAATCGGCAATGATGGTGCAAATTTCTCCGCTGGTGCAAATGTGGGGATGATTTTTATGATGGCGGTAGAGCAGGAGTGGGATGAATTGAACATGGCGATCAGAATGTTCCAGAATACTTCGATGCGCATCCGTTATTCTTCTATTCCGGTTGTGGTTGCCCCGCATAATCTAACTCTTGGCGGTGGTTGTGAGTTTAGTTTACATGCCGATCACGTCCAGCTTTCAGCCGAAACTTATATGGGTTTGGTTGAGTTTGGTGTTGGCGTAATCCCTGGGGGTGGCGGAACAAAAGAATTTGCTTTGCGTGCTTCTGATGAGTATAAAGATGATCAGATTGTGCAGAATGCCTTGAAAGACCGTTTCTTAACTATCGGAATGGCAAAAGTTTCTACTTCGGGTTACGAGGCTTACGAATTGGGTTATCTGCAAAAAGATAAATTTTCGATCTCGATGAACCGAAACCGCTTATTGGCCGATGCAAAAGCTAAAGCAATAGAATTGGCTGATGCTGGATATACTAAACCCGTACAACGGAACGATATCAAAGTTTTAGGCAAACAAGGTTTAGGAATTGTTTATGCTGGTGCCAATAGCATGTATGCAGGTCATTTCATTTCCGAGCACGATAAAAAAATATCTGAAAAATTAGGTTATGTAATGTGCGGTGGTGATTTATCGGCTCCAACAGAAGTAACCGAGCAATATTTATTGGATCTGGAAAGAGAAGCATTTTTATCACTTGCAGGTGAAAGGAAATCGCTAGAGCGGATTCAGAGTATTATTACTAAGGGGAAACCGTTGAGGAATTAGTGAGTTAAATATTTAGTTATGAGTATCAAGTATCAAGTATCAAGATACGAATGACGAATACAGTTTTACTTACATTAATTAATAAATAAAATAATGCGAGGATTAAGTCTTGATACTTGATTCTGGCTACTAGATACTAAAAAATGGAAGCATATATTATAGCCGGATATCGTACAGCAGTGGGCAAAGCACCCCGTGGCGTATTCCGTTTTACAAGAGCTGATGATTTAGCCGCAGAAGTAATCAGGGCTTTAGTGGCATCGGTTCCGAATTTAGATAACGAACAGATTGATGATGTAATAGTAGGTAATGCTACACCAGAGGCAGAGCAAGGCTTAAATATCGGTCGTATGATTTCGCTGATGGGCCTGGATACCGATAAAGTTCCTGGTGTTACGGTGAACCGCTATTGTGCATCGGGTTTAGATACCATTGCCACAGCAGTTGCTAAAATTAAAGCCGGCATGGCCGATTGTATTATTGCAGGTGGTGTAGAGGTGATGAGCGGAATGCCTTTTGGAGGGTGGAAGCTTGTACCCAATGCAGAAGTTGCAAAAAACAATCCAGACTGGTATTGGGGTATGGGCTTAACAGCCGAAGCAGTAGCTAAAGAATACAATGTGAGCCGTGAAGATCAGGATGCTTTTTCGTTAAAATCTCATGAAAAAGCCATTCACGCTATAAAAAACGGCCATTTAAAAGACGGTATTCTGCCAATCACAGTAAACGAAAATTACCTCGATGCCAACCTTAAAAAGAAAACCCGTTCTTACGTGGTTGATACCGATGAGGGGCCACGTGCAGATACTACCTTAGATAAGCTGGCGAAACTGAAACCGGTATTCGACGCTGTTGGAAGTGTAACCGCGGGTAATTCATCGCAAACATCTGATGGAGCAGCTTTTGTTTTGGTGGTTTCTGAAAAGAAAATGAAAGAATTAAATGCGGAACCGATTGCCAGATTGGTAAGCTACGGTATCGCGGGAGTTCCGCCGCGCATTATGGGGATTGGTCCAATTGAAGCTATTCCAAAAGCGTTGAAACAGGCAGGTTTGAAAAAGGAGGGTATCGATTTAATCGAACTGAACGAAGCTTTTGCCTCACAATCATTAGCCGTAATCAGAACATTGGATTTAAATCCCGACGTAATTAACGTAAATGGTGGTGCAATTGCATTAGGGCATCCGCTGGGCTGTACCGGAGCAAAACTTACCGTACAGATTATGAATGAACTAAAAAGACAAAACAAGAAATATGGAATGGTAACCATGTGCGTAGGAACCGGACAAGGTGCAGCAGGGATATTTGAGATGTTGTAGGAATATAGTATCAAGATATGAGTATCAAGTATCGAGATTGAATAATAGGTGTATACCAGTTTATAAAATCATCCCAAACATATTTGTATTCATAATTTAATACTAAAACATATGCATAATTTTAAAGAATTAAAGGTTTGGCAGAAATCTATAGAACTCGCAGTTGAAATTTATAAAGCGACATCACTCTTGCCGAATGAAGAAAGATTTGGCTTGATTTCACAAATGAAAAGATGTTCGGTATCAATTCCTTCAAATATAGCTGAGGGTTCTGGTAGAGGAAGTGGTGCTCAATTCAAATATTTTTTGAACATAAGCCAAGGTTCAGCTTTTGAGCTAGAAACACAATTGATTATTTCAAACCGACTTGAATTACTAGATAATGAATTATCAACAGATTTGATTGAGAAAATTACTGAGATTCAAAAAATGGTTTATGCTTTGGATAGAAGTATCAAAGTGTAAGCATTAAGGTTTGAGTATAAAGTGTCCAGATTGAATAAAAGAAATAATAGAAAAAAATAATAAGCGATATCAAGTTTCTAAGCACAGTTTTGATACCTGATAATAGCTGCCCAATATTAAAATTTAGTGATATCTAGTGTTAAGCTTTGTCTTGATACTAGATACTCATTACTAGATACTATTAAAATGGAAACAACTGAAAAAAAGACAATTAAAGGCGGTGAATTCTTAATTAAGGATACCACTTATCAGGAAATATTTATCCCTGAAGAATTTGATGAAGAGCAGCAGATGATTGCACAGACCTGTCGCGATTTTCTGGCGGCTGAGGTTTATCCCAATTTAGATAAAATTGATAAACAGGAAGATCCTGAATTGATGCCAACACTTTTAACCAAGGCAGGCGAACTGGGGATTCTTGGCGTTTCGGTACCGGAAGAATACGGAGGTTTTGGTAAAAACTTTAACACTTCTATGCTGGTTGCAGATGTGGTAGGTGCAGGACACTCTTTCGCTGTTGCACTTTCTGCACATACCGGAATTGGTACATTACCGATTTTATATTATGGTAACGATGCGCAAAAGGCAAAGTATATTCCTAAGCTTGGCTCGGGCGAATGGAAAGCCGCTTATTGTTTAACTGAGCCAAACTCAGGTTCGGATGCAAACTCTGGTAAAACTAAGGCTACACTGAGTGCCGATGGTAAACATTATATCATTACCGGGCAGAAAATGTGGATTACCAATGGTGGTTTTGCCGATATTTTTATTGTTTTCGCTAAAATTGACGATGATAAAAACTTAACTGCATTTATTGTGGAGAAGGAATTCGGTGGCATCACTATGAATCCCGAAGAGCATAAAATGGGTATTAAAGGTTCTTCAACCCGTCAGGTTTTCTTTAACGATTGCCCGGTACCGGTTGAGAATATGTTGAGCGATAGAGAAAACGGTTTCAAAATCGCGGTTAACATTTTAAATATTGGCCGTATCAAATTATCGGCTGCAGCTATCGGAGCTTCAAAAGCAACTTTAAATACAGCGATTAATTATTCGAACGAACGGATCCAGTTTGGTCGCCCGATTTCTAAATATGGTGCAATCCGTTTTAAAATTGCAGAAATTGCTGCCAAACTTTATGCTGTTGATTCAGCAAATTATCGTGCCGGACAGAATATTGATGATACTTACGATCAACTGGTTGCAGGTGGAATGGAATCTGGCAAAGCCAGACTGAAATCTGTTGAGCAATTTGCGGTAGAGTGTGCCATTTTAAAAGTATGGGGCTCAGAGGCACTAGATTATACCGTAGATGAAGGTGTACAGATTTATGGTGGAATGGGCTTTAGTGCCGATGCACCAATGGATAGGGCTTACCGTGATGCACGTATCAACCGGATTTTTGAAGGTACAAACGAAATTAACCGCTTGTTGACTGTTGATATGATGCTAAAACGCGCCATGAAAGGCGAATTGGATTTAATGACGCCAGCTACAGCAGTTGCCGCTGAATTGATGAGCATCCCTGATTTTGGCGAAGAGGACACCACTTTATTTGCTGCAGAGAAAAAGGTCTTGTCGAATTTGAAAAAAGCAACTTTAATGGTGGCTGGTGCTGCGGTTCAAAAATTGATGATGACCTTAAGCAAAGAACAGGAAATTTTAATGAACATTGCCGACATGGCCAGTTATGTTTATGTGCTTGAATCGGCTTTATTGCGTACAGAAAAATTGGTTAATACCCGTGGTGAAGAAGCATCAGCAGGCCAATTGGATTTACTACGCATTTATTTGGTAGAAGCAGTGGATGGTATTGCCAAGGCAGGTAAAGAAGCACTTTGGGCTTTTGCTGAAGGTGATGAGCAACGTATGATGTTGGTTGGTTTACGCCGTTTTACAAAAGTGGAACCGTTTAATGTTAAAGATGCCCGTCAAAGAGTTGCGCAACAGCTTATTGAAGCAAATAAATATATTTTTTAAGGTAGAAGGCTGAAAGGCGGAGGGTTTAAGGATTGGGTGCATAACCTAACCTTAAACCCTTTTTTTGTTTTATTGAATCTGATAATTTTTAGGCTTAATTAAAACGTATTCTTTTCTAGGAGGAGTTCATAATATGCTGTCATGCTGAGGCACGAAGCATCTCTTTCATCGGCTGCAGATACTTCGTACCTCAGCATGACAGAAGTTGAAAAAAAAATAACCCATTAGCTTTATGCTATTAAAATCCTATTTTCGCGCATGATTAAATTTAGATTCCTTGCCATACTCTTTTTATGTATGGCTGCAGTTTCATCTTGTAAAAAGGATGAAGACCCTGAAAAACAGATGACCGATTTCATCAAGCAAAATAATATTAATGCAGTTAGAGACGATTCTGGTTTATACTATCAGATCATTAAACCTGGCTCGGGTTCGTTCACTTATCCAAATAACACCAAAATAACCATTAAATATGAAGGCAGGTTGTTAGACGGAACTGTATTTGATAATGGCGATGGCAAAGAGCAGATCTTCAATCTTGCCGAGCTAATTTCAGGTTGGAGAATCGGCATCCCCAAAATACAAAAAGGTGGAGAAATCAGGTTAATCGTTCCCCCGGGTTTGGGCTATGGAAGCAGTTCGGTAGGTCCTATCCCTGGTAATTCTGTATTAGATTTTACCATACAGCTGTCTAATACGCAATAACTGTAACAAGTAAAGCTGAAAGAGCAAAGACTAAAGTCGAGGGAATAAATTTAAAGCAGATTGTTATTACAATTTTCGATTATGCTTCTTTAGCCTTTCTGCTTTTATCTTTAAGTGCCTTAAAATTGTTAAAATAGGTTAAAAATTGTAGCATCCGTATTAAAAGCTTATTTTTGCGGATGATGGTTAAGTTTAGATATTTTATACTCATGATCTGCCTTGCAGGGTGCCTGGCAGCTTGTAAGAAAAATGTGCCGGTTGATGATTACGATCCTACACCACAGTTTAAGGCCGATACTGCTGCAATAAGCGCTTTTGTTAAGACTAATAATATCTCGGCCACGAAAGATGCCAGTGGAATATTTTATCAGATCTTAGCACCTGGAACAGGAAGTATAGTGTATACGGCATCTACAAAAATCACTTCTGATTATGAAGGAAAGTTACTAAACGGAACTATTTTCGACAGTACCAAAGGAACCCCAATTTCGTTTCTACTTGGAAACGTTATTGTAGGATGGCAATTTGGGATTCAAAAAATACAAAAAGGTGGTAAGATCAGATTGATAATACCTTCTTATTACGCTTATGGGACACAATCACCTTCAGCTTTGGTTCCGGCAAATTCAATACTCGATTTTACTATAACACTTACAGACGTACAATAATAAATGAACAAATTTACTAAACTTAGCCTATTCGCACTTTTACTGGCTACTACAATCTTCAGCTCATGTAAAAAGGAATATGAGTCTATTGAAAGTGTAGATGATGCCGCTATCCAGGCTTATCTTAAAAAGAATAATCTTAGCTTCGATAAGGATACAAAAGGCTATTATTATAAAGTTACTACACCTGGTACTGGTGATGTTGTTAAAAACCAAGATTCGGTTTATTATTCATATATCTTTAAAACCTTATCTGGGCAGGTGCTAAATCAAACATCTGATTTAATGATTCCAGGTACCTTTTTGGGTTATACAGACCGATTTACGATCAATAGTGTATCATATGTATTTACACCAATTAGAGAAGTGTTAACCAAATTAAAAAGAGGAGGCAAAGCAACATTAATTATGCCTTCTAGCATGGCTTTTGGTAGGAACGGCGTAAGTTTTTTAAATATTGGATCAAATGAAAATATCCTTGTTGATTTAGGGATATATGCTGGAGCGAAAAGACATGAAATAGACGAATTTGAGATCAATAAATTTATTGCCAACAATAATTTAACACTGATTAAAGATCCTTCTAGAGCACGCTATAGTATTACTACCCCTGGAACAGGAACTGATGTAATTAATGTGAACTCTACAATAGTTGCTAACTACACGGTTCGCTATTTAGATGGAACAGTTTTGCAAACGAGTACCGATGGAACTTTTTCTGATGTTTTAAGTAATTTATATAAAGGCTGGCAATTAATATTACCGGGAAAAGTAACAGCTGGCGGAAAGCTTCGTTTGATTATTCCTGCTGATTTAGCTAATGGGGTATCTCCTTTAGATTTTGATATTGAAATTGTAAAGGTTACGAATTAGATAAAGCCTCTTTAAAAACTTTTAAAACCCTTTCTCTTGCAAATGTATGCTCAACTATTGGTTGGGCATATTTTTTTGTCCCAAATTCTGGTACCCACTTTTTAATGTATTCAAGTTTAGGGTCGAATTTTTTAGTCTGTAGTTCTGGATTAAATACCCTGAAGTAAGGCGCCGCATCATTTCCTGATCCAGCGGCCCATTGCCAGCCGCCCACATTGCTTGCCATTTCATAATCCAATAATTTTTCGGCAAAATACGTTTCTCCCCAGCGCCAGTCGATGAGTAAATGTTTGGTTAAAAAACTTGCTACAACCATGCGCACGCGGTTGTGCATCCAGCCAGTTTGGTTAAGCTGTCTCATACCGGCATCTACAATAGGATAGCCGGTATTGCCTTCGCACCAGGCTTTAAATTCATCTTCGTTGTTGCGCCATTTAATTTTATCGTATTGTTTTTTAAACGAATCGGAGGCCGAGTAGGGGAAATGCCAAAGGATAGTCATATAAAATTCTCGCCAGGCCAATTCTGAAAGCCAGACGTCCGATTTTGCTTCCAAAGCATCTTTAACTGCTTTCCGAATGCTTAAGGTTCCGAAACGTAAATGCAGACCGATATGTGTGGTGCCATCAAGCGCAGGGAAATCGCGTTCTTTTGCATAATCGTCGAGTTTGCTTTTATAACTGATTTTCGGAAAATCCAGCTTACTCTTTTCAAAGCCCATATCATTTAAACCTGGACAGGGCAGATGTTTGCTTTGCAATAAGTTTTTGAAGTATTTTTTAATGGGATAAGCTTTTACATAAAAATCGTTCAGCTTTGCATGCCATTGTTTGTAAAAAGGGGTAAAAACTGTGTAAGGTGTTTTATCCGCTTTTAGGATTTCGTTTTTTTCAAAAATAACCTGATCCTTATATGTTTTGAAGGCTATTTTTTCGCTGGTTAAAAATTCGGCCATGTTATCATCACGTTCGCGGGCATAAGGTTCATAGTCATGATTGGTATATACGCTCTTAACATCATATTCCTTTAAAATTTCAGGCCATATTTTTTCGGGACTACCATATTTTACCAGTAAATCTGATCCATATTGCTGAAGTTCTTTCTTTAAATCTTCAATGGATTGATAAATAAAAGTTAAGCGGGCATCATCCTTTGGTAGTTTATCCAGTATATTTTTGTCGAAAATAAAAAGTGGCAACACGGGGTAATCGCTTTTTAAAGCGTGGTATAAAGCAGCATTATCTGTTAAACGTAAATCGCGGCGAAACCAAATGATTGATATTGAAGTCATTGATGGGAATTAGAAATTAATTAATTACGTCATGCTGAACTTGTTTCAGCATCTATCCTGGAAAGACCCTGAAATAAATTACCTTCGGTGAGCTCGCTAAGGCTCGGTTCAGGGTGACGGGCCAGTTAATCGGTTAAACCTATTTGTACAGATCCTTCAAAGCATCCTCCAAATGGGTGAATTTAAATTTGAATCCTGCATCTAAAATTTTTTGTGCCGAGGTATTATTGCTCATTAAAACAGCTTCAACACGCTCGCCCAATAACAATTCTAATGCCTTTTTCGGAACCTTGATCGGCCAAACAGGACGATGCAGCTGTTTAGCAATGGCTTTGGTTAGCGCTTTATTCGTGACTGGAAAAGGAGCACAGGCATTATAACAATTCTCCATTTTAAGATTTTCGATGGCTTCGATGTACATTTCTACCATATCATCAATATGCAGCCAGGGAGTCCATTGTTTACCTGTTCCTAATGCTGCTGCGGCAAACAACTTAACTGGTTTATCGAGTTGTGGTAAGGCGCCGCCATGGTTACTTAAAACGATTCCGGTACGGAGTTTTACAATCCTAAGGCTTAGCTTTTTGCCTTGGTCTACGGCATCTTCCCAAAGTTTACAGCATTCAGCTAAAAATCCATAACCGTTTGGGCTTTCTTCTGTTAAAATTTCATCACCACAATCGCCATAAAAACCAACTGCCGATGCAGAAATAAACGATTTTAGCTGGTTGTCGGGTTTCGATTTAATGGTTTTAAAAAGTAATTCTGTTGATTTTACGCGGCTATCGATGATCTGTTTTTTGCGTTCATCGGTCCATTTTTTATCGGCCACGGGTTCTCCCGCTAAATGAATAATGGCATCTACACCATTCATACAATCAGCATCAATAGTTCCTTTGTAAACATCCCACACAAAATTATTCGGATCATTGTCTTTCTTTCGCGAAAGTGTATTCACCCCGTAACCTTTACTTAGCAAATGTTTTTTCAGCTCAGTACCCACAAGTCCTGTCGCTCCGGTAATCAGAATCTTTTTTGCCATATTTTTAAAACACTAAAGATACAAAAGGGTTTTTATGGCTTCATTTAAAACGATATTAATTCAGTTTTAATTCTTTTGTTACCTATTTGTAAAGAATTATTTAGGGGTTTGATGAAGAGGAAAAATAAGATAAATTTGTAAACGCGTTCTTACACCCTTTTCGATAAAAGATGTCCAAAAAAATTTTAGTCTGGTTTAGAAATGATCTTCGCTTGCATGACAATGAAATGCTGGTCGAGGCGATTGCTAAGTCTGATTCGATTTTGCCTGTTTACATTCTCGATCGCCGTTCTTTTGGCGAAACAAAATACGGTACGTTAAAAACAGGTAATATTAGAGCGCAATTTATTTTAGAAAGTGTTTTAGGATTACGCAATTCTTTAAAACAGATTGGCGGTAACTTGCTTATCGCCGAAGGCAACCCTGAAGATATTATTCCTCAACTCGTTCAGGAATATGAGATTACTGAAGTTTACCATCACCGTGAAGTGGCACGCGAAGAAACGCATGTTTCAACTTTGGTAGAAAATGCACTTTGGAAATTACGCATCAACCTCAAACATTTTATCGGCCATACCTTATATAATAAGGAAGATTTGCCTTTTCCCATTAAAGATATTCCCGACGCTTTTAATCAGTTTAAAAAGAAAATTGAACGCGATTCGATTATCAAGCCCTGTTTTTCGGCACCCGATCGGATCAATGTAGCCGAAGTGATTGACTGGGGAACATTATCTTCATTAGAAGAGCTTAATCTGTTGCCACAGCAAAAAGACCAACGTTCTGATTTTGAATTTGTTGGTGGCGAGGCTGAGGGTTTAACTCATCTTCAAAAAGTGATTGTGGCTATGCAGCAAGCTGCAACAACCAAGAATTTAATTCTGGCATCGAAACTATCGGCATGGCTGGCCATGGGTAGTTTATCGCCACGAAAAGTATACTGGGAAATTAAAAAGATGGAGGGTGTGCCCAATACAAAAGCCATGTTCAACCATATTTTATTAGGCCTGCTTTGGAGAGATTATTTCCGTTTCATGTTCAAAAAATATGGCAATACTTTTTTTAGTCCGGATGGATTTGGCAGTCAGGGGTTGGTTGATATTGTGAATGAGCAAGACAATTTTAGTAAATGGAAGAATGCACAAACAGGTTTTGCCGTGGTAGATGCGGTGATGACGGAGTTAAATCAAACCGGTTTCATCTCGAATATCGCCAGACAAACCGCTGCCTTATATCTGATCAATAATTTAGAAGTAAGCTGGATTTTTGGCGCAGCCTATTTTGAAGAAAAACTGATTGATTATAACCCTGCAAGCAACTGGGGGAACTGGGCCAATGTAGCTGGTGTAGGTAACGATCAGAAATCAAAAAGTGTTTTCGATCTTGATAAAAATATCAAAAACCTCGACCCAAAAGGCAATTACTCCTTAACTTGGGCATCATAGTTGTAACGACTGAATGATTGGGTATTGAATGATGGAATTGAAATTTTATCGATTAATACAGGCGGTATTTTTGTCATTCGCTCATTCAATAATTTTCTCATTCAATAATTCTCATTTTAATCGAGATTTTTGCCATTTATATAAGGTAAAATTCTAATTTTGTAATGCTTATAGTAAATAGTTAATAATGGATAAATTATCTTATCTTAATGGCGCAAACGCCGAATATATAGAGTCTTTATATCAATCCTATCAACAAGATCCTGAGTCTGTTGAATTTGGTTGGCAGAAATTTTTTGAAGGTTTCGATTTTGGAAGAGGATCGGAAGCGCCTGCAGTAACAGCAGAGACTCCTGAACAATTTTTAAAAGAGGTTAATGTTTTAAATCTGATTGATGGCTATCGTAGCCGCGGTCACTTATTTACGCACACCAATCCGGTTCGCGAAAGGCGTAAACATTTACCAACATTAGATCTTGCAAATTTTGGATTATCGGATGCTGATTTAGAAACCGTTTTCAACTCGGGTGTTGAGATTGGCATTGGTGCGGCAAAATTGAAAGACATTGTAGCTTTTTTAAAACAAACATACGCAGGTTCTATCGGAGCCGAATTTAAGTTTTTACGTACACCTGAAGTGTTGAACTGGATTCAGCAAAAAATGGAAAGTGCACGTAATACCCCTAATTTCTCAATCGATGAGAAAAAACGCATTCTCCGGAAATTAAACGAAGCGGTAAGTTTCGAAAATTTCTTGGGTACAAAATTTTTGGGCCAAAAACGTTTCTCGTTAGAAGGCGCAGAAGCTTTAATCCCCGCTTTAGATTCAGTAATCGAAAAAGGTGCTGAATTAGGTATTGAAGAATTTGTAATTGGTATGGCCCACCGCGGTCGTTTAAACGTGTTGGCCAATATCATGCAAAAAACATATAAAGATATTTTTGCTGAGTTTGAAGGTAAAAGCTACAATCCAGATACGCCATTTGGCGGTGACGTAAAATACCACTTAGGTTATTCTACAGATGTAGCTACCGTTTCGGGCAAAAGTGTTCACTTAAGTTTATGTCCTAACCCATCACACTTAGAAACCGTTGATGGTGTGGTAGAAGGCATGAGCCGCTCGAAAATCGATTTCAAATATGGTGGCGATAACAGCCGTTTAGCACCAATTTTGATTCATGGTGATGCATCAGTTGCGGGCCAGGGGATTGTTTACGAAGTAATTCAGATGGCAGGCCTTGAAGGTTATAAAACTGGCGGAACCATTCACCTGGTAATTAATAACCAGATTGGTTTTACCACTAATTATAAAGATGCCCGTACCAGTACCTATTGTACCGATATTGCTAAAGTAACTTTATCTCCGGTTTTTCATGTAAATGGTGATGATCCTGAGGCTTTGGTTTATGCAATCAACCTCGCAATGGAATATCGTCAAAAATATAAAAACGATGTTTTTATTGATATTCTTTGCTACCGTCGTTTTGGACACAATGAATCTGATGAGCCTAAATTCACCCAGCCATTATTGTACAAAACAATCGAAAAACACCCTAATCCAAGGGAAATTTATATTGATCAGTTAACCAAAGAGGGTAAGTTAGAAGCAGGTTTGGCAAAAGAAATGGAAAAAGATTTCCGTGGCATTTTGCAGGAACGCTTAAACGAAGCTAAAGAATTTGTTGCAGGCAATGCCGAAGTTAAATTTGGTGGTGCATGGGCAGATTTGCGTATGGCTACACCTAAAGATTTCGAATCTTCTCCGGTTACTGCAGTTAAAAAATCTACTTTATTGGAAATTGGTAAGCGCATTACGGCTTTGCCATCTAATAAAAAGTTCTTCAAAAAAATCGAAAAACTATTTGCTGAACGTGGCAAAATGGTTAACGAAACCAATGTTTTCGACTGGGCAATGGGTGAGCAGTTGGCTTATGGTACTTTGTTGTCAGAAGGTAAACGCGTTCGTTTAAGCGGTCAGGATGTAGAAAGAGGAACGTTCTCTCACCGTCATGCGGTATTAACGCTTGAAGATAGTGAGGAAGAATATGTACCATTGGCGAATATTTCAGACCAACAAGCGGCTTTCGATATTTACAATTCACACTTATCAGAATATGGCGTTTTAGGTTTCGAATATGGTTATGCCATGGCAAATCCGAATGCTTTAACCATTTGGGAAGCACAATTTGGCGATTTCTTTAACGGTGCACAAATTGTTGTCGATCAGTATATTGCAAGTGCCGAAACCAAATGGCAACGCGAAAATGGTTTAGTAATGTTATTGCCCCATGGTTACGAAGGTCAGGGACCAGAGCACTCATCAGCACGTATAGAGCGTTTTATGGAGCTTTGTGCCGACTATAACATGCAGGTAACCAACTGTACTACTCCGGCAAACTTCTTCCACGTTTTACGCCGTCAGTTTAAACGCGATTTCCGTAAACCTTTAGTTGTATTTACACCTAAAAGTTTATTGCGCCACCCTGCTTGTGTTTCTAAATTAGAAGAATTTACCGAAGGTGGTTTTAAAGAAGTAATAGACGATGTAAATGTTAAAGTTGCAGATGTAACACGTATTGTTTTCTGTAGCGGTAAAATTTACTACGAGTTATTGGAGAAACAACAGGCTGATAAATTGAAACATGTAGCCTTGGTTCGTGTAGAGCAACTGTATCCAACTCCGGTTGATCAGATGGAAGCCATCCAGAAGAAATATAAAAATGCTAAAGAAGTTTTCTGGGTACAAGAAGAACCAGAGAACATGGGCGCATGGCCATATTTGTTCCGCAGGTTATACAAAACAGCTTTAAAAGGCATTGATGTAATTTCGAGAAGAGAAAGCAGCAGTACCGCAACAGGTTTTGCAAAACAACATGCTAATCAACAGGCTTATATTTTAGCAAAAGCTTTAGAGATTTCGGTAACGGATGATGTAAAGAATATCGCTAAAAAAGCAACAAAAAAATTAGTTCAGATAGATTAAATGAGGTTTAAGGCGTAAGGTTTGAGGTATAAGGTTAAGCAGCCTGAACATTTCAGCTTTACAACATTGAACCTTTAACAATAGAAAACATAACATTACAAAAATGAGTTTAGAGATAAAAGTTCCACCTGTTGGTGAGTCGATAACCGAAGTTGTTTTATCACGTTGGATAAAAAACGATGGCGATGTTGTTGAAATGGATGAAGTTATTGCCGAATTAGAATCGGATAAAGCAACATTCGAATTAACTGCAGAACAAGCTGGAACTTTAAAAACCATAGCGGCCGAAGGCGATACTTTAGCCATTGGTGCAGTAGTTTGTAAAATTGAAGATGGTGGTGCAGCTCCAGCGAAAGCTGATGCACCGAAAGCTGAAGAAAAGGCTGTTGTTGCTGAAGATAAAACTGCGGCTCCAGTTGCCGAAAAATCAGGCGAAAGTTATGCTACAGGAACTCCTTCTCCTGCTGCCGGTAAAATTCTTGCAGAAAAAGGAATCGATGCTGCTGCTGTAAAAGGTACCGGTGTAGATGGTCGTATTACTAAAGACGATGCTGTTAAAGCTGAGGCGGGTAAAAAAGCAGAAGCACCAAAAGCAAGTGCTCCGGTTGTAGCTGCTGCTCCTGCAGGTAGCCGTGGCGAACGTCGTGAGAAAATGTCTCCACTACGTAGAACCGTTGCAAAACGTTTAGTTGCTGTTAAAAATGAAACCGCAATGTTAACCACTTTTAACGAGGTTAATATGAAGCCAATTATGGATTTACGCGGAAAATATAAAGATCAGTTTAAAGAAAAATTTGGCGTTGGTTTAGGTTTCATGAGCTTTTTTACTAAAGCTGTTACCGAAGCTTTAAAAGATTTCCCTGCAGTTAATGGCCGTATTGAAGGTGAAGAATTGGTTTACAATGATTTTGCTGATATTTCGATTGCCGTTTCTGCACCAAAAGGTTTAGTGGTTCCGGTAATCCGTAATGCAGAGAGCATGACTTTAGCTCAGATTGAAAAATCGGTATTAGAATTGGCTTTAAAAGCACGTGATAGCAAATTAACCATCGAAGAAATGACTGGTGGAACATTCACCATTACTAACGGTGGTGTATTTGGTTCAATGATGTCGACCCCAATTATCAATGCGCCACAATCGGCTATTTTAGGTATGCACAACATTGTTGAGCGTCCGGTAGCAGAAAAAGGTGAAGTGGTAATCCGTCCGATGATGTATGTTGCTTTATCTTACGATCACAGAATTATTGATGGACGTGAGTCGGTTGGTTTCTTGGTTCGTGTGAAACAATTGTTAGAAGATCCGGCTAGATTATTATTAGGTATCTAAGCCCTAAATCCCCTAAAGGGACTTAAATATTTATAAAAAATCAAGATAAAGAGGTCAAGTTTTAATGGCAATGTGCTATAAAAACTTGACTTCTTTTTTATGCCTGAAAAATGAAATTAACGTTCAGCTTAAAATTTCTCTTTATTTTTCTCGCGATTCTCATCGTAGAAATCTTAATTGGCAAATACCTTCATGATGCTTTTATCAGGCCTTTTGGTGGAGATGTATTGGTTATTATCCTGATTTACGCATTCTTTAGGATTTTCCTTAAAACCAATAATAAGCAGTTAGCATTAGGTGTCTTAATTTTTTCTTTCGTAATCGAGTTCCTCCAAAAGGCAAATTATATTACCTGGTTTGGTTGGGAAAACAACAAATTAATGAGTACTGTATTGGGCACTTCTTTTAGTGTTTACGATCTGCTCGCTTATTTTGTAGGCTATTTGATCTGTTTGTACTTTAAGGATTGAGCTAAAGTACTTTTCTTATTTTGAAAGCGCTTTAATTGGTTTTAAATCCAATTGTTTAAATTCTACTTCACTCCCTTCTGCCTGCAAGGCAATCTGCCCGCTACTTGCTGTGCAATTTGTGCCATAATTTATCAGTGTGCCATTTACCCAAACTTTAACTTCGTTATTCAAACATTGAATCACCATGGTATTCCATTCGCCAAGCGGTTTTTCACTGCCGTCTGTTAAATTTTTAATCCGGCGGAGTTTATTTCCATTTACACCCCAGTTTTCTTGAGGGCCACGTCTGGTAACCATATCAGGCACTGTTATATCTTCTTCAATACACCAGAAATCGCCAGCATCTTTATGTTGCATCTGCACTTCCAGCGACTTCGGAAACATACCATACAGTGCCCTTGGTGTTGATGCGTGAACTAAAACGCCACAATTGCCTGGCTTACCGGCAAAGCGGTATTGTACGGTTAACTGGTAATTTTTATAAATTTTATCGGTTATTAAATGCCCGCCCGGTGTACCTAAACTTACCAGCATTCCGTTGCGTACAATAAATGGATTAACAGTATCTGGCTTTTTGTCCATGGCGGGTACATCTACATGCCAACCGTTTAGACTTTTTCCGTTAAAGAGGCTTTTTTGCGCAAATGTTGAACTGCTGATAATAACTAGTAGTAAAATGGCATAGTAAAGTTTCATGATATATTTGGTTTTTGTATACCAAATATATTTTAAAAAATTGGAATACTGTAGTGATGGTTGTCATCCTAAATGAAATGAAGGATCTTTCTTAAATGGGAACTATAGATCTCTCCATTTCGCTGTGCTTCAGTCGAGATGACGACTTTTCTATTAATGTCCTTCGCGTTGTTCTATGATTGCAATTTCAATAATTCTTGGTAAGCATCTCCTTTAAGTTTTAATAATTTTGCGAAGGCAGGTTCAGTTTTATAACCTTGTTTTTTGAGATCAATAATGTCTTGCCTAAATTTTTCGCCCCTGGCTAAGAGTAATCTGTGTTCAATCAGCATATGCCGATATGCATTTTGTTGTGTGGTAGGCGTATTTTGGCCGAATATTTCTATTTCGAAACCATCGATGATAAAATTAGCTTTAATCGCTTCGAATGTAGGGTTTTCATGAATTGCGAAGTCTTTTTCAGATCCAAACAGTGCATTTAATTTGTCGATAAATTCATTTTTATCAGCAACTTCGCAGATAATATCCAAATCGCTGTTTTCGATATCGATATTGATTGGGATGGTACCAACAAGTATTGGATGGTAAGGGGTAAGCTTTTCTAGGACTCGATTATCTGTTAAAGTATGATAAGCTTTTACTTGTTTTTCATTGCCAGATTGGAGATAAGATATATTGAGGAAGTTGATCACTTGTTGTGGGCTATAAGTTTTAACCTTTGTTTCTTGAAGTGCCCAAAGTTACTAAACCCGATAGCATGAATGCCAATGTGTTATAATTCTGCCCTCATTTTTTATGAAGAAACTGAAGCAAAGCACAAGCTGCATTGGCAGAAAGGATAGCGGGAACGAATTTAAATATCTGCTTCTGTACCTGCTTTCCAAAACCTTATTGCTGTTGGCATTTGTGAGTCCTGCAATAAAGATTGCTTCGTCGGCTGAAAAAGCCTCCTCGCAATGAAGATTCTATAAAAAAAGCCCATTTCAATTAAGAAATGGGCTTGTATATTTCAAACGTTTAAGATGCTGAATCAAGTTCAGCATGACGAGACGCAAAATTTAATCTTCTACAATCTCACTGTTAATGCTCACATCGTCCTTTACATCTTCTTTAAAGTAGTTTTTCTGGAAGATGAGGATCAGTATCACGCCAACTGAAATGGCAGCGTCAGCAAGGTTAAAAACAGGTCTAAAGAAAACAAACTCTTCGCCTCCCCAAATTGGTACCCAGCTAGGGAAGTGGCCTTCTGCAATCGGGAAGTAGAACATATCTACCACGCGACCGTGAAACCAGCTTTCGTAGCCATAAATCTTTCCGTAAAATACAGAATCAATAATGTTTCCCAGTGCACCTGAAAAAATCAGCGCAACATTTAGAATTAAACCGCGGTGATATTTATGTTTAATTAGGTAATGTAAGCCATAACCAATTCCAGCAACAGCGGCAATACGGAAAAGTGATAAGGCTAATTTGCCAAATTCACCGCCAAACTCCATCCCAAAGGCCATCCCATTATTTTCGGTAAAATGGATGATAAACCATTTGCCAATAATATGGAATTCCTGGCCAAGGTACATGTGTGTTTTAACCCACGTTTTCACCAGCTGATCGGCCAGTAAAACTAAAAAGATAACAATTAAAGGTTTTGTATAGCCTTTCATTAACTCTGCTTTAATTTAGCTTCCATGCTTAAAGTTGCATGAGGAACGGCGCGTAAACGTTCTTTTTGGATTAATTTTCCGGTTTCACGGCAAATACCATAAGTTTTGTTCTCGATACGCACTAATGCATTCTCCAGGTTGTCTATAAATTTTTTCTGACGGGCAGCCAATTGATTGATCTGCTCTTTTTCCATTGTTGCAGAACCGTCTTCTAATGTTTTGTATGCACCTGAAGTATCTTCTGTTCCGTTTGCGTTTGGATTACTCAAAGAAGTGGTTAAAGAGTTAAGTTCCTCTTTCGCCATGCGTAATTTATCTTGAATTAATTCTTTAAATTCTTGTAATTCACTGTCTGAGTAGCGTGTTTTGTTGCTGTTTTCCATGTTCTTTTTCTAATTTTCTAATATATGGATTTATATTTTAGTTACTGAAATGCTTAACTCAACATCGTCGATAACGATTTTGTTTGCATTATTTACAGTACCTGTTAATTCAAATTCATCGGCCAATATTTCTGCGCAAATGTAATCCTTGTTTTTAGCAACTGCGCTGGCTACCAAGTTATCATTTTGTAACGAAACTTTAATCCTATCTGTTACTTCAAAGTTTAATTCTTTTCGCAAATTCTGGATACGGTTAACCAGCTCGCGCGAAATACCTTCTTGTTTCAGCTCTTCTGAGATGGTAACGTCCAAAGCCACAGTTAAACTGCCCAGGTTGGTTACCTGCCATCCCGGAATATCTTCTGCAAAAACTTCCACATCATCATTTAAATTGATGGTAAATTCTTCTCCGTTGCTTCCAACTACGATAATGAAACCATCGTTTTCTAAACGTTGGATATCATCTTGATTCGAATTTTCTAAAGCCTCTTTAACCAGGCTCATATCTTTTCCAACTTTTTTACCTAACGATTTGAAGTTCGGTTTCAGCTTTTTCTTCACGATACCATGTGTATCGGTAATGAATTCGATATGTTTTACATTCGTTTCAGAAAGGATATAATCTGCAACCTTTGATATTTTTTGTTCGAAATCGCCACTTAAAGATGGAATTAAGATTTTCTCAAGTGGTTGACGCACATTAATGCCCGATTTTTTACGCAATGATAAAACCATCGATGAAATATCCTGGGCATAAACCATACGCTCGTTCAAATCGGTATCAATCAAACTTTGATCAGCTTCTTTCCATAAAGTTAAATGTACCGACTGCTCTGCATGGGCATCAGTTACAGTTAAGTTTCTGTATAACCAATCGGCAAAGAAAGGCGCAACAGGACTCATCAACTGTGCCAAGGTTTCTAAACAGGTATATAATGTTTCGTAAGCCGCACGTTTATCATCGGTCATTTCGCCTTTCCAGAAACGGCGGCGACTTAATCTGATGTACCAGTTACTCAAATGTTCATCAACAAAAGCCTGAATAGCGCGGGTAGCTTTCGTTGGTTCGTAAGTGTTGTAACTTTCATCAACTTCGTTAATTAAGGTTTGCAATAACGATAAAATCCAACGGTCTAATTCCGTTCTGTCTTCAACTTTGCTCAGGTTGTTTTTGTCGATCTCGAATTTATCGATATTGGCATACAGGGCAAAAAAAGCATAGGTATTGTAAAGCGTTCCGAAGAATTTACGGCGCACTTCAGCAATTCCGTCAATGTCAAATTTTAGGTTATCCCAAGGATTTGCATTAGAAATCATGTACCAACGCGTTGCATCAGCACCATACTCGTTAATGGTTTGGAATGGATCAGCGGCATTGCCCAAACGTTTAGACATTTTTTGTCCGTTTTTGTCTAGTACAAGTCCATTGGAAACCACATTCTTGTACGCTACTTTATCGAAAACCAACGTAGAGATCGCATGTAGTGTATAAAACCAGCCACGCGTTTGGTCTACACCTTCGGCAATAAAATCTGCAGGGAAATCTTCATTTCCATCAATTGTTTCTTTGTTTTCAAAAGGGTAGTGCCACTGCGCATAAGGCATAGCACCAGAGTCGAACCAAACATCAATTAAATCACTTTCGCGGCTCATTGGTTTGCCTGATGGAGATACCAAAATAATTTTGTCGACCACATTTTTATGTAAGTCGATCAAATCATAGTTCTCTTCAGACATGTTTCCGATTTCGAATCCCTTAAAAGGATTTTCTTTCTGTAACCCGGCCGCTATCGATTTTTCGATGGCATTGTAAAGTTCTTCAACAGAGCCAATTAATACTTCTTCTTTTTTATCTTCAGTTCTCCAGATGGGCAAAGGAATTCCCCAATATCTCGAGCGTGACAAATTCCAGTCGTTAGCGTTTTTTAGCCAGTTTCCAAAACGACCCTCGCCAGTCGATTTTGGTTTCCAGTTAATGGTTTCATTAAGGTCGAACATTCTGTCTTTAACATCTGTAACTTTAATAAACCATGAATCTAGAGGATAATATAAAAGTGGCTCATCAGTTCTCCAGCTGTGTGGGTAACTGTGAACATATTTTTCTACTTTAAAAGCTTTGTTCTCTTCTTTTAATAAAATAGCAATTTCTACATCAACCGATTTTTCAGGTGCTTCGCCAGCATTGTAATATTCGTTCTTTACATATTTGCCTGCAAAAGGGCCAACATGTTTGGTGAATTTTCCCTGTAAATCTACTAATGGAACGGGGGTATCATTCTCGTCTAATACCAACATTGGTGGTACTTCCGGAATGGCTTCTTTAGCTACTTTAGCATCATCCGCACCAAAAGTAGGGGCAGTATGAACAATACCGGTACCATCTTCTGTAGTTACGAAATCTCCAGAGATTACTCTAAATGCATTTTCAGGATTTTGGTATGGCAATGCATAAGTTAATAGTTGTTCATATCTAATTCCAACCAACTCACTTCCTTTGCACTCGGCAAGTATTTGATAGGGGATTTTTTTATCGCCAGCTTTAAAATTTGTAAAATCTTCAGCTTCATTGCTTTCAAAGAAAATTTTACTGAATTGTTTGCCAACCAGATTTTTTGCCAAAATTACATTTGTTGGCAAAAAGGTATATTGGTTAAACGTTTTGATTAAAACATAGTCGATTTTTGGTCCAACTGTTAAAGCAGTGTTTGATGGTAAAGTCCATGGAGTAGTGGTCCACGCCATCAGGTAAATATCTCCAAATGCTTGTAAAAACGAAGGTAACGTATCCGCTATTGCTTTAAATTGAGCAACAATCGTTGTGTCTGTAACATCCCGGTAAGCGCCAGGCTGATTTACCTCATGCGAACTCAATCCTGTTCCGGCTTTTGGAGAATAAGGTTGGATTGTATAACCTTTGTAGATTAATCCTTTATCGTAAATCTGCTTCAAAAGCCACCACACCGATTCCATGTATTTCGACTTATAGGTAATGTATGGATCATCCATATCTACCCAATAGCCCATTTTTTCGGTCAAGTCGTTCCACACATCAGTGTAGCGCATTACTGTTTTTTTACAAGCTTCGTTATAGTCTTCAATAGAAATAGTTTTACCAATATCCTCTTTAGTAATTCCTAATTCCTTTTCAGTTCCAAGTTCAACAGGTAGGCCATGCGTATCCCAGCCAGCTTTTCTTTTCACCTGGTAACCCTTAATTGTTTTATAGCGGCAAAAAATATCCTTAATTGCACGGGCCATTACGTGGTGGATTCCCGGCATGCCATTGGCAGACGGTGGGCCTTCGTAAAAAGTAAACGGATTAGATTTCGGGCGGGAAGAAATACTTTTTTCAAAGATATTTTCCTTTTTCCAAAAATCCAGTATTTCTTGCCCTATTTTGGCAAGTTCCAATTGTTTAAATTCGCTATACATCAATCAAGTACCTCAAAAAATTAAAGGTTGCAAAGTTAACAGAATTGACTGAATTTTGGTAGTTTTGATGTAAATACTTTTAACGTGAAATTATTTAATATCGGGCTTACACTGATGATTGTTGCCGTAATTGCCTTGCCAATTGTTGCGGTAATAAACCCCTCAGACCGGGATTTTGTACTTTATGCTTTTTATTTCTGCGGCTTGCTCGAACTAATTGGGCTTATTTTTGTTTTAATCCATATTGTAACACTAAAAAGAAAGAACCCATGATTAAGCTCTTAAAATTGCAAAAAGCCGTTTTCATCCTCATAGCTGGCATACTTTCTTTTATCGCTTATAAAATTTTGGATGCAAATGAGGTAAAAGGAAGTATCTATTTACAGATGCTGGCAGGGGTGCTGGTTATTATTGGTGCGCTGTGGCTGTTATATCCCATTTTATTTGCCAAAAAGGATAATGATGGTAATGCCGAAATCATTACCGATCCAACGGTCGAAGTTCCGGTAGATGAAGAGGATCAAAAGCCTGCATCCGAATAAACCTTACCCTCATAGCCTTTGGGTTTAAACCCAAAGCCATGAAAAAAATAAAATCCACGTAGGGGTAAATCTATTGTGAATTGTATTAGCTCTAAATAACAAATAGAGATAACTATGATTCCTGCATTAATTATTTGGCTCTGCAAGAAATATTTTGCTCCCAAAACCTATAAAACATTCTCTTCCAAAAACCCAGTCCATCCAAAAAGTGTTGCTTCGCTGCTCTTTTTTATCTGTTCATTTTCATCGGCTTTTGCACAGCAAAGTAAATTTAACATCAAGCGTAATGGCGAAGTAATCGGCCAGATGTATTTCCAGCAGAAAGACGATGGCGATAATGTTTATCTCAAAATAACTTCGAAAGTACAAACCCGTTTCGTTTTCAATATTGATGTGGAAACAGAAGATGTAGCACATTTTAAAAATGGCAAACTCCTTAGCTCAAATGTAAATCGGGTTGTAAATGGCAATGCAAAAGAGGCTAAGAAAACAAGTTGGGTAAATAATGTTTATCAGCTTAAAACAGGCGATAAAATCAGTACAATAAATCAGCCCATCAGTTATAATATGATGCTCTTGTATACCAAAGAGCCTGTTAATATCCCCGAAATTTACTCTGATAACTTTCAGTGTTTTATTCCCGTTCAGAAAAACGGGGCACATCAGTACCGGATCAATCTTCCCGATGGGAATTATAACGACTACCATTTCGAAAACGGAATATGTAAACTGGTAGTTGTCAATCACTCCTTGTACACCATCAGAATGGAAAGGGTTTAATATGGAAACAGTTGCAAATAAATACCTGAGGGTTTTGGTTACGGGTGCATCAGGTTTTATCGGCCGGAAGTTAAGCTTTACCCTTGCAGAAATGGGCTACGATGTAGTGGCACTTTGCAGAAATGTTAAGCATCCCTTTCTTATTCAGCACCGAAATATCCAGTTTGTAAAAGGCGATGTTTTGGATCCTGAAAGTTTAGAAAACGCAATGAAAGATTGTTATCAGGTTTACCATACTGCAGCCATGGCCAAAATGTGGTGCCGGAATGAGCAGGATTTTTACGATGTGAATGTAATCGGGACAAGAAATGTGCTCAGCTGTGCATTAAAATTGGGTGTAGAAAAAGTTGTACATACCTCAACTTGCGGGGTGTGGGGACCAACATTAAATCTGCCGGTTTCAGAAAACGACCCAAGGGCAGTCGGCTTCCCGATCAGCTATGAACGCACAAAATACCTCGCTGAATTAGAGGTGAAAGAATTTGTAAAAAAGGGATTGGAAGTGGTAATAGTAAACCCATCAAGAGTATATGGCGATGGGCCAATTACGGATAGTAATACGGTGAGTAAAATGGTTACAGGTTATATAAAGGGCACATGGCATTTTATTCCTGGCGATGGAAACGCAATTGCCAACTATGCTTTTGTAGATGATGTGGTAGATGGGCATATTGCAGCCATGCAGAATGGGAGGAATGGCGAACGGTATATTTTGGGCGGTGTTGATGTTTCTTTTAACGGTTTTTTCGGCACTTTAAGGCAGATCACAGGTGAAAAAAGAAGTTTGTATAAAATTCCGGTCGGCATTATTAAAGCTTACAGTTTGCTGGAGTCTTTGAAATCGAAACTTTTTAACCTCACCCCATTTTTTCTGCCAGAGTTTGCCGATAGGTTGAAATGTAATCAGCAATATTCGAGCAATAAAGCCATTGCCGAACTAAATTATCGCATAACGCCTTTTGCAATAGGTTTAGGTAAAACCATTAGTCACTTTAAATCTAATTAAATGCATTAACCACAGATAAAGAGGATGCACACAGATAGGATTTTGAGGCTTTGCACCCAAATCCGTGTTCATCTGTGTAAATCTGTGGCTAAAAACAACTAATACATGAAAGAACTAAGCGTATTAATTACAGGAGCAAGTGAAGGTTTGGGGAAATCTTTCGCTATCGAATCAGCCAAACGTGGTTTAGGTTTGGTATTGGTTTCGCTATCTAATAGTGGACTGGAACATTTAGCAAACTACCTGCGTGTAAACTTTAACAGTAAGGTATTCTGTATCGAAATAGATTTGACCAAAAAAACCTCCGCATGCGAAATTTTCGAAAAATTAATGACGAATAAGATCGAGGTAAATGTTTTGATCAATAATGCTGGTTTAGGGAACTGGAGTTGGTTTGAAGATAAAAATGTCGATTTTTACAGAACACAGATCGAGCTCAACATTACCAATACGGTTTTGCTTACGCGGTTATTTTTAAACCATATCGATAAAAGTAAGGCCAGCTATATTTTAAATGTTGGCAGTTTGGGCGGACATTTTATCGTTCCAAAAAAACAGGTTTATGGGGCAACCAAATCTTTTATCGGTTATTTTACCCGTTGTTTGCAGCTCGAATTGAACGGTACAAATGTGCATATTAGTTTACTTAGTCCTGGCGGTATTAATACCAAACCGGAATTATTGGTAATGAATAATGAGTTAAAAGGTTTCGCCAAGGCCACCATCTTAGAGGCCGATTATGTTGCCAAAACAGCAATGGACGGGATGTTGAAAGGGAAAAAAGAAATTATACCTGGTTTAGCTAACCGTTTTTTGGTGATGTTAGATAAAATTATACCAGGCTTTTTAAAAGAAATTATAATTAGGCGTAAATTGAAATCAATTTTAACAACATAGAGTTAATCATAACTACAGATAAAAAGGATAGACACAGCGTTTTGTCTAAAAAAAATGTTGGCTTAAACAAAGCGTTGGTCAGTCTCAGCGTAGTCGAAGACGCTTTCGCTGAGTTATGTAATGACTAATCTGCATCCGTGTTTATCAGTGTCCATCTGTGGTTAATAAAATAGAAACATCATTAACGGGCTTGGAAAGTAACGACACCAATCTTATCGGATTAATTAAAAGCGGTAATAAACAGGCTTTCGACGAAGTGTTTTTAAAACATTTCAAAAGCCTGCATGCCTATGCTTTTGCGATAATTAAAGAAAAAGATGATGCCGAAGAAATTGTTCAGAATGTGTTTGTACGCATCTGGACGAAAAGGGAGCAACTTAAAACAGATGGGTTTTTAAAACCATTTCTTTATCGGTCAGTGCACAACGAAAGTTTAAACTATTTGAAACATCAAAAAGTGAGATCGAATTTTAACGTTCATTATGCTGAGGCTGTAAAAAACGATGCCGGAAACTTAAATACAGAAATCATGGCAACAGAACTGCAAAGGAATATTCATTCGGCAATAAATGAACTGCCCGAAAAATGCAGAAATATATTTCAGTTGAGCAGGTTCGACCAGATGAAATATCAGGAAATTGCCGATACCCTGAATATTTCTATCAAAACCGTAGAAAACCAAATGGGGAAGGCCTTAAAGATTTTGCGCCTTAGGGTAGTAGATTTTTTGGTCCTCATTTTTATCTTATTGAAATAAGCTTATGGATAAAAACTATACACATATTAACGATGATTTGCTAGTAAAATACTTGCTTGGGGAAGCTACTGCGCCCGAAAGCGAGCGGGTTGAAGCATGGGCAGCATCAAATCCCGATCACTTGAAACAGCTAGAAGATTTTAGGATGATACTAGAGAAAAGCAAAGTGCAGATTGATCCCGAAATTGACGAGCGTCAGGCTTTAGATCGGTTAAATGCCCGTTTAGAAACCGAAAAAAAAACGATCAGCTATACATTTATTTTACGATGGGTAGCTGTGGTATTTATATTTTTTAGTGCCGGCTTATTTTTCTACAATAATTTAATCGGCAATAAAATAAATGTTAATAGTGGCGAAAATACTTTAACGCAGGTATTGCCTGACGGATCTACCGCTATACTGAATAAACAATCTGAACTTTCTTTCGTGGGAGGATTTTTTAATAAAACCCGCGATGTTAAACTAAAGGGCGAAGCTTTTTTTAAAGTTAGCGCCGATAGGTCGAAACCATTTATCATTAGTGTTAATGATGTTCAGGTAACTGTTGTAGGCACTGCATTTAATGTGAAAAGCGATGGGAAAGCTGTTGTGGTAATTGTAGAAAGTGGAATCGTTAAGGTGAACAATCGAAATGATAGTGTGCGTTTAACTGCTGGAGAGAAAGTAGAAGTAAGTCAAAATCAGCGGCATTTATCTAAAGGAGAAAATCAGGGCAAATTGTATAATTATTATTATTCGAATGAATTGGTTTGTGATGGCACACCGCTTAACGAATTAGTTGCCGTACTTAATCAAAAGTTTAAATCCAATATTGTTATTGTAAATCCTGCATTAAAGGCGCTTCCAATTAGTACAATCTTTAAAAACGAATCGCTTAAAGAAACCTTGAATGTGATTGCTGAAACTTTTAAAATAAAAGTGGAGTATGGGCAGGGGATAATTAAACTTAAATAAAAACCAATGCGTACGCTCACGATAACTGTTATTTTTTTTCTTTTTTTTAGTCGCTCAATAAAAGCACAATCGAATTTATCCAGAAATATCTCACTCAATATCGAGCAGCAAAAACTAAGTTCAGTATTGGCGATGATAGAAGAGAAGGGTGGATTCAGGTTTTCTTACAACAGCAATATATTGCCGGTTGACAGTTTGATCAGTATCCACGAAAACAACCTGAATATTGCCGAAACACTGGATAAAATATTAAATCATAGGTTCGAATACCGCCAATCAGGTAATTTTGTGATTATCAGGTATGCACCGCTCGAACTGATTTTGTTGATTAACGAATCGGTCGGTACCCCTGAGCTATATACCATTACGGGTCAGGTGGTAGATAAACAGACCAATAAACCAATCCAGGATGCCAGTATTTACGAACGAAACTTGTTGGTTTCTGAAATATCGGATGGGAACGGTTATTTTTCGATGCGGTTAAAAAATATTACGCAGCCTATATCGTTAACGGTAAGTAAAGAAAATTATAAGTCTACCGTTACCCATTTTCTGGCAGAGGTGAATATTACCAATAGAAAAGAAAATCCAGGCGAAAGGTTTATCAGTGGCAATTTGGGCGATGTAGAAAATACCTGGCTTGGTAATGCTTTGGTTACTGCACAACAAAAAATCCAATCGATCAATATCGGTGGTTTTATTTCAAAAGCTCCGTTTCAATTTTCGCTTATTCCAGGTTTAAATTCTCATGGCTCATTGAGCGGTCAGGTGGTGAATAAATTTTCGCTTAATGTTATTGGCGCTTATAGTGCAGGGGTAGATGGAGGAGAAATTGGTTTTGTTTTTAATATTAACAAAAGTAATGTGCAGTATTTTCAGTTTGCCGGAGGTTTCAATCTGGTTGGTGGAAATGTTCGCGGAGTGCAGATTGCTGGTTTTTTTAATGATGTAATCGGCGATGTTCGTGCGGCCCAGGTTGCCTTGGCTTATAACCGGGTAGGTAAGAGTTTCGAGGGTTTTCAAGTAGGTGGAATTTATAATCATGTTAATCAAGATGTGAAAGGTATTCAACTTTCATTAGGACTTAATACAATAGGTGGAACCTTAAAGGGTTGGCAAACAGGTGCGTTAAATCTGGTTAATAAAGAGACGAAGGGTGTTCAGATTGGAATTGGTGGTAACATAGTAGCTGGTAGAACAAGCGGAATACAGGTGGGAGGGATTGCCAATATCAACAAAGAAAGCAGTGGGATAAATCTGGCGGTGCTTACCAATTTTACCGGACAAACGGCTAGTGGATTGCAGATTGGCGCAATTAATTATGCCAAAAACCTAAAAGGCGCCCAAATTGGGATATTAAATGTTTCAAATGAAAATGATGGCTATTCAATCGGGCTGATCAATATTGCATTAAAAGGTTATCATAAATTTAGTTTCAGCATCAATGAAAGCACTAATTTTAATGTGGCTTATAAAGGTGGCAGCAAACGTTTATACAATATGTTAATGTTTGGCACGAACAAAAAATCAGCTGAAAAAATATATACCGGTGGACTGGGTTTTGGAAAGGAAATGAAATTGTTTAAAAGCGTTTCTCTAAATCCTGAAATAAGTAGCCAATATGTATATCAAGGGAGCTGGGATTACCTCAACCTGCTGAACAAATTTGAGCTGCCAATAAATATCAGGATAAATAAATGGCTGGCCATACAGGGCGGTCCATCGGTTAATGTGTATTATACCGAACAAAACACCAAAATTGGTGAATTTGGATTGTTGCAGGAAAAACATAAAGATTTCTCTTTTAATAATTCGAGATATACAGGTTGGTTAGGTTGGAATGTGGGCTTGGTGATTTTATAAAAATAGCCTTGAGTTTAAACCCAAGGCTATAGAATGATATTTATTTTGTTTCAGGTTTAGGTGTTCAGAACTCCAAACGGCCAACTGAAAACTCCCAACTGATTAATGGTCAAACTCACCAATATTTTTCGCCGATTCTTCATCAGATACCAGTTTCCTTACTTTCTTTTTATCTAACCATAATACCAGCGCTGGTAATAAAGTTAAATTGAAAATTAAAGCTACTAATAAGGTTATGGATAGGAGCAGTCCAAGCACTACCGTTCCTCCGAAAGTAGATGCCGTAAAAATTCCGAAGCCGAAGAATAAGATTAAAGCGATGTGCGTCATGCTCACGCCTGTTTCTGTAATGGTATCGGTAATCACTTTAGGTACACTAAAATTGGTCAGATTTAATTCCTGTTGATAGCGGGTTAAGAAATAAATGGTCTGGTCGGAAGCTAAACCAAAGGCTATCGTAAAAATTAATATGGTTGAGGGTTTTAAGGAAATTCCAAAATAACCCATAATTCCTGCGGTAATAATTAAAGGAACAATGTTGGGCAACAGCGAAATAAACATAATGCCCAAACTCTTAAACTGTGCCAACCTTAAAAGGGAGATCAATACGATGGCGAGTGCAATACTTTCTACCAAATGTTTTAACATATAATCCGTCCCTTTAGAAAAAATAATGCTCGATCCCGTAAGTTCTACATCAAATTTAGACGGAGGCAAAATACTGTCGATCCGCGGTTTTAATTCAGCCATAATGGCGTCTAAACGTTTTGAGCCAACATCAGCCATTTGAAAACTGATCCTCGTACTTTGATTGCCCTTGCTGATAAAGTTGGTTAACAAACTTGCATTTCCCTTGCCGCCATTGGCGATGTAGGCCAGGATAAAGTTCTTTTCTAAATTATCTGGTAAACGAAAAAACGTAGAATCGTTATTATAAAAGGCTTGAGTAGCATACTTTAAGCCCATGTTAACCGAAATGGAACGCGAAAACTCCGGATAGGAAGAAATCATTTTTTCCAGTTTTTCCATTCTTTTCAGATTGGTTAAGTTGAAGACCCCATTCTTTTTCTTGGTATCTACGCTTACTTCCAAAGGTAAAATACCCTCGAAATTTTTCTCGAAAAACTTTAAATCGGTTAAAATTTCAGAGTTTTTGGGCAGGTCATCAACCACATAACCATTCACATTAATTTTCATCACACCGATAAAGGCAATGATGGATATGATAATCGTTCCGATGTAAATCAGTCCACTTTTGTGCTGCACTAGTGTATCGGTTTTGACCAATAATTTATGCAAAAATCCTTCTTCAACGTGGTTTTGTGCCTTAAGTTTAGGCGCTGGCAAATAACTGAAGATAATTGGGATTAAACATAAACACATTAACCAGGTAATCATTACGTTTATAGAAGCTACACTGCCAAATTGCATCAAAAGCTCACTTCCGGTAAAATAAAGTACCCCAAAACCAATGGCCGCGGTAATGTTCGCAATTAGCGTGGTAATTGCAATTCTCTCTATGGTTACGCTTAAAGCACGCTGTTTATCGCCATCTTTTCTAAGTTCATTCTGGTATTTGTTTAACAATAAAATACTGTTTGGAATACCGATAATTACAATAAGTGGTGGAATCAGTCCTGTTAAAATAGTAAGCTCGAAACCGAAGAGTACCAACGTGCCGATACTCCAGATCACACCCATCACAACCACTAAAATAGGGAAGAACACGGCGTAAAATTTCTTGAAGAAAAACAATAGGATTAATGCAGAAACAAGTATCGATAAGCCTAAGAACAATACAAATTCATTGCTCACCAATTTACTTACCGCTGTGCGGATATAAGGTAAGCCCGAAATATGCACTTGTATCTTTGTTGCGGCCTGGAAAGCTTTGGCTTTTGCTTCAATTTCTTTTAAAATAGGGTTACGCTCAGCAGTATTTAAGATTTTGGTGTCAAAAGTAATGGCCATTAAAGTGGCATTCTGACGGTTGTAAACCAGTCCTTCGAAAAAAGGATTGCTATAAATGGTATTTTTGATCGAATCCATCTCAGCGTCGGTTTTAACCAAACCACCAGGAAGCGGTTTTAGCACAAATTTTTGGTTTACAGTATCTTTTTCCAGTTGAAAAATCCTTCCTGAAGATAAAACCTGTTTAATGCCTTTTAATTTCTGAATGTCGTTAGAAAGCTGGACCCATTGGTTGTAAACTTCTTTTTTAAAAATATCAGGAGATTGTATACCTACCACCATCACACTTCCATCTTCTCCGAAGGTCTTTTTAAAGGCGTTGTATTTTACGAATGCACTATCGGTAACAGGCAGGATTTTACTTCCAGTGTAGGAGAGTTTTACATTTTTGGCCTGATAAGCCATGAAAATTGTGCCTAATAAAAAAAATACGATGATTGCGATACGGTTCTGAAGAATAAATCTCGATAGCTTAACCCACATGTGCAGCTTAGTTTAATAATAATATTAACGGCAAAACTAATCTTATTTGTAAAACGTGATTACTTTTTGCGCAATTAAATTTGCACAAATAACATACTTTTGAAAAAATTGTTTTAATCGGATGTTGCACAAAGTTAGGGGCATTGTTTTAAAGACCACCAATTACAGCGAAAGCAGTGTGGTGGTGCAGGTGCTTACCGATAAATTCGGCATGCAGTCTTACCTTATTAATGGTGTTAAAAAGCCGAAGGCGAAGATTAAGATGAACATGTTGCAGTCGCTTCATTTGTTGGATATGGTGGTTTATCATAAAGCAAACACCAATATTCAAAGGGTATCGGAAGTTCGGCAAACGCCTGTTTTTAAAAGCATCCCCTACGATATGATTAAAACCAGTATCGTTATTTTTTTAAATGAGGTGCTGTATAAAAGTATCAGGCAGCAATCGGCGGATGAGAGTTTATTCGATTATATTTTTAATTCGATTGCCTGGTTTGATGAAATTGAAGAGATTAATCCTAATTTTCATTTGTCGTTTTTATTAAAACTTACCCGTTTTTTAGGTTTTTCGCCTAATGAGAAAAGAAGAAATGATCAGATTTATTTCGATCTGCAGGAGGGAGAGTTTACCTCCAGACTGCCAATCCACTCTAATTATCTCCTGTTAGAAGATGCTATCGGGTTTATTTTGCTTTTTAATACGCCGCTCGAAAAAATTTCTGAAATAAAAATGAGCAATGCACAGCGACGTTTTTTGTTAGATAAGATATTGGTTTTCTATACCTTACATACAGCGTCGTTTGGGGTGGTACAATCGCACAAAATCCTCGAAACTTTGCTAAGTTGAAAAAAAAGAAAAAAAGATTTGCAGAACAGTTTTATAGCGCTATATTTGCATTCCCAAACGGAGGATGGGACATTAAGTTTGACAAATTAAAAAGGGAAATTAGCTCAGCTGGTTCAGAGCACCTCGTTTACACCGAGGGGGTCGGGGGTTCGAACCCCTCATTTCCCACCAAGCCTTTCAGTACAACTGGAAGGCTTTTTTATAAAACTTTGAATACACCCAAAAAAGGGAAATTAGCTCAGCTGGTTCAGAGCATCCCGACGTTATCAGTCGGGAGGGTCGGATCTAATAATATGAGTGAGTTTGATAACAAAACCAAAGGGAAATTAGCTCAGCTGGTTCAGAGCACCTCGTTTACACCGAGGGGGTCGGGGGTTCGAACCCCTCATTTCCCACAACTAAAGGTCTTCGATAATATTGAAGACCTTTTTTTAATTCATATAGAAATCACCGTCCTATTAAGATTTCTAAAAATAATAAACATCCCAAAATAATTAAACAATTGTTAAAGATGTTTTACGCCTATATTCTATATTCCAAAATCCGAGATAAATATTACATCGGTTCTACTGTTAACCTAACGGAACGGTTAAAGAAACACAATACAAATCATTCGGGGTTTACCGGGCATACCGGTGATTGGCATATTGTCTGGTTCGAGATTTTCGATAACTTAAGAGATGCAAGGATTAAGGAAAGCCAGATCAAAAAATGGAAAAGTAGGGTTATGATAAAAAAATTGATTGCATCAACTGGTTTATAGTACCTCCTTTATACCGAGAGGGTCGTCCCGATTCGGATCGGGATCATTTCCCACAACTAAAGGTCTTCGATAATATTGAAGACCTTTTTTAATTCATACAGAAATCACCGTCCTATTAAGATTTCTAAAAATAATAAACATCCCAAAATAATTAAACAATTGTTAGAGATGTTTTACGCCTATATTTTATATTCCAAAATCCGAGATAAATATTACATCGGTTCTACTGTTAACCTAACGGAACGGTTAAAAAAGCACAATACCAAACATTCCGGTTTTACCGGACATACCGGTGATTGGTTTATTGTATGGTTCGAAATTTTCGATAACTTAAGAGATGCAAGGACTAAGGAAAGCCAGATTAAAAAATGGAAAAGTAGGGTTATGATAGAAAAATTGATTGCATCAACGGGTTTATAGCAACTCCTTTATACCGAGAGCGTCGTCCCGATTCAGATCGGGATCATTTCCCACCAAGCCTTTCAATTTATTGAGAGGCTTTTTTGTTGTAAATCAAATTCAAATTACCTGAAATATAAAGACTTCTTAGAATCTTTCTATAATACGGTCGTCATGCTGAATTTATTTCAGCATCTGCTATAAGAACCACCTATTGAGCTCTATAATGCTGAACGCAGTGAAGAATCCCTAATATAGCGCACTGATCATGTTTGATCCTGAGTATCTTAAAAAGATTCTTCACTGCGTTCAGAATGACAAAAGCAGCTATTTAGGCTCCCACAACTCAATCTTATTGCCTTCTCCGTCCATAATATGGATGAACTTCCCATAATCGTAAGTTGCAATCTCGTCGAGTATGGTTACGCCGTTTTCTTTGAGTTTCTCAACAAGACCTTCGATATGCTGTACACGATAGTTAATCATGAAATCTTTTTTGGATGGCGAAAAATATTCATCCCCTTTTTTGAACGGACTCCATTGAAGTGATTCGATCTCATCAGGATTATTGAGGTTTCTGGATTCAAAACTTGAGGTGCCCCAGGCGCTCATTTCAAATCCTAGATTTTTAGCATACCAGTCTTTCGTTTCCTGAGGATTATCGGAAAAAAAGAAAATGCCGCCAATTCCTGTCACCTTTGGAGTATTGTCTGCAGCTGAAGTTAAGTTGTCTTTTGGTTCTTCCATATTGTTTTTAGTTAGCTGATTACAAGTACTGTTGCAACCTATATCATTCTTGTTGGTCTTTCTTATTGGTTTCAAGATAGCAGAAAATTACTTCTCCTCAAGTATGTTTTTTTCCACAGAAATGAGTTTAAACAGAATATAATTTATGTTTTATTTATTTACCTTATTCAATTATATATCCGAAATTGCCAGCTGAAAAATTGCGGCAGATGTTCGGTAAAGTTATCAGGTTCATTTTTTTTGGAAATTACTTTGTAGGCATTTTGGCTGTTGCCCTAACGCTCGAAGCTACTTTCCAGTTAAGGCTGCCGCTTAACTCTTTAAATTATTACCTGCTATTGTTTCTGGCGCCAACCATCTATTATACCTACGCTTACAATAAGGTTTCAACCAGGCCATCAACAACTAATCCGCGTAACCAGTGGTACTTCAAACATAAACAGTTTATTAACTGGAGTCAGGCTATGCTTTTTATTATTTGTATGTTGTTGGCCATAAACCTGCTTTACCGAAACTTTCAGCATATTATGGCTTTGCCGATCAGTTATTGGGTAGCAATATTAATCATCATTACTGCAGGTGGCTTATATTATGGTTTATTACCCCGGTCTTTCCTCAAATTTAATCTGCGCAATACAGGCTGGTTAAAAGCTTTTGTAATCGGTTTTGTGTGGGCCTGTTGTGCCAATGTGCTGCCGTTGATTATGCTTAAAATTGAAACTGGGGTTGGCTACCATGATTCTGTACTGTGGACCTGGCTATTTATTAAAAACTGGATGTTCTGCACGGTAAACGCAATCATTTTTGATATTAAAGATTACCCAACAGATGCCAATAAACATTTAAGAACATTCGTAGTACGTTATGGCCTGCGCAGAACAATTTTCAGTATCCTGATTCCATTGCTGATTATAGGTTTAGTTTCTTTAGGCATATTTGCCAGTTACAAAGGTTTTGGATTGCCACAGGTTTTATTTAATGTGTTACCTTTTATCCTGACCATTTACGTGGCCTATTCCATGCACCGCAGAAAAAACATTCTCTATTACCTGATGGTAATTGATGGCCTGATCTTATTTAAGGCAATATGCGGAATAATCGGAATGCAGTTTGTGCATTAAGCTAAAAGACCAAAGCATAAAGTCTAAAGCCAATGTTATATTTGAAAAGTTCAATCTTGATACCTGAACCTCGTTACTTGATACTATGCTTAACAACTACGATAAAATAGCCGGTTACTACGATACTTTAAGCCGCTTGGTGTTTTTTAAATCGCAGGTTAATGCGCAGATTAATCAACTTAGACATATTCAGGGGAATAGCCATGTATTAATTGTTGGCGGTGGAACCGGATGGATCCTGGAAGAACTCTCGAAGATTTATACAGGTGGATTAAAAATCGTTTACGTAGAAATATCTGCTAAAATGATTGCACTTTCTCAAAAACGAAACTATAAAGACAACCAGGTAGAATTCGTAAATATTGGTATTGAAGATTTTAAAACTGATGTATTATTTGATGTAATTTTAACGCCTTTTCTGTTTGATAACTTTGCGGAACAACGCGCGGTAAAAGTATTCGACCAATTAAACGAGTATTTAAAGAAAGATGGATTATGGCTCCTGGTCGATTTTTCGTTAAATAAAACCAACGGAAATTGGTGGAAATGGTTGTTGCTCAGATCGATGTACGGATTTTTTAAATTATTGGGCATAGTAGAAGCAAATCAGCTTATCGATATGAATCCTTACTTTGTCAATGCCAATTACCTGATTGTTGAGGAACGGCTATATTATGGAGGCTTTATTAAGGCAACAATCTTCCGAAAAATAAAATGACATTTATTTAATGCAATGTTGTTGCGTTTAATAATTCCTTTCAGATCTTTGTATTAAAAGATTTAGATATGGATTTTGATGTAATTATAATAGGAGGAAGTTATGCTGGTTTATCTGCCGCATTAACTTTGGGCAGGGCGACCAGAAATGTTTTGGTAATCGACGCTGGTAAGCCATGCAACAGGCAAACCCCACATTCGCATAATTTTTTAACGCACGATGGCGATAAGCCTGCCGATATTGCTAAAGCTGCTAAAGCAGAAGTACTGAAATATTCAACAGTTCGATTTTTAGAGGGGCAAGCGATTTCGGCCAGGCAAATAGATGGAGGTTTTAGTATAAGCTTAGAAAACAGCGAAAATTTTACTGCACGGAAAATATTATTGGCCACAGGTTTAAAAGATGAACTGCCTGATATTAAAGGTTTGGCTGAGTGCTGGGCCATTTCTGCTATACATTGCCCTTATTGCCATGGTTATGAGGTGAAGAATGAAAAAATAGGCTTGTTGATGAACGGCGAGCATGCATTTGAGATGGCAAAAACCCTAAGTCATTGGAATAAAGATTTAACGATTTTAACCAACGGTAAATCGCAGCTAAGCGCGGAGCAGACTGAAAAACTGAAATCCAAATCAATCACCATTATAGAAGATGAAGTTGCTGAACTGCTCCACAATAATGGTTATCTCGAAGATGTTGTTTTTAAAAATGGCGAAAAAATAGCCTTAAAGGCGATATACCTCAAATCGGATGTTGAACAACATGGCAACTTCAACGAACAGCTCGGGTTTGAATTAACAGATTTAAAAACAATAAAAGTAGATGAGCAGCAGCAAAGCACTGCCAAAGGCGTTTATGCCGCAGGAGATTGTGCAACCCTGTTCAGGTCGCTGTCTATCATTACAGCTGCCGGAACAATGGCCGCTGTGGTGATGAATAAGGAAATGATTTCTGAAGATTTTTGATCAATCATCTGAAATTTAAAATAAGATTGCACCAACAATTGTTGCAATAAATATCGCTGCTATTACGATTCTATCGGCGGCAATCCATTGCGCTCTTGTAAGTGGTGTAACAATTTTTTTTGCAGTTTCTGCTTTATGCCTGGAAAGCCTGAAAACCGTGGTGTCTAATTTAATAAGCATAGGGATAAGTTTAAAAGGGTTAATTTTCTTAAGACAAATCCCAAGCCAAAAGCCTAAAAAAATGTTGAATTGTTAATAACTTATGCTTTTTTGTTTTTCGACTGATATTTATTTTTTTTTAAATACAATTGGGTGATAAATAGGCGATAAAGCTGTATAGAAAATCAAACAGCTTTATCGCGGCATTTGTATAGTAATGAGTTTATTAGCTATTGCATCGCCTTGTCTTCCTGCGCTTTTAATTTGCTATTCTTTTTACCGTACCAGAAGTAAATGGCTAAGCCAATAATTAACCATACGGCTAACCTCAACCAGGTTTCCCAAGGTAAAAATACCATCATGGCAATGCAGGTTAAAATGCCTAAAATAGGGATTAAGGGTACAAAAGGAACTTTAAATGGACGTTTAGCTTCGGGATTTGTTTTTCTTAAGATCAATATGCCAACACAAACCATTAAAAAGGCCAATAAGGTACCAATGCTTGTCATTTCGCCAACCACATTCATGGGGACAAATGCCGCAAAAAGTCCGATAAATACACAGAGTATAATGTTCGATTTGTACGGCGTTTTAAATTTAGCATGTACATCAGAAAACATCTTTGGCAATAACCCATCCTTACTAATGGAGTAAAACATTCTCGATTGAGCCATTAAGTCGATTAAAATTACGGAAGTATAACCGATTAAAATAGCTAAAATAATCGCCTGGCTTAACCAGGCGTAAGGTGTTTTTTCGATGGCAATGGCTACCGGGGCACCGCTGTTGGCAAATTCTTTATAATTGGCCAGGCCAGTCATCACATGTCCGAACAAACCGAATAGAACCGTACAAACCACCAACGATCCAATAATACCGATTGGTAAATCGCGGGCAGGATTTTTTGTTTCCTGTGCCGAAGCTGCTACAGCATCGAAGCCGATAAATACAAAAAACACTAAACCAGCACCACGTAAAACACCGCTCCAGCCAAACTGACCAAATGTTCCGGTATTTTCGGGGATGTATGGATGGTAGTTTGCAGGATCGATATATTGCCAGCCCAGCGCAATAAAAACCAATACTACACCAACTTTAAGAAATACAATAATTCCATTTACAATGGCTGAGCCTTTGGTACCGCGGATTAATATGGCCGTCATTAATACCACCACCAATGCTGCGGGAATGTTAATAATGCCATTAACCGTTGAGCCATCTGCAAGTTTAGCGGTTTCGAAAGGAGATAAGGTTAGCTGCGGAGGGAGATAAATATGCAGGCTGGCCAAAAACCTGGTTAAATACTGCGACCAGCTGATGGCTACGGTAGCACAACCCACAGAATATTCCAATACCAGATCCCAGCCTATAATCCAGGCGAAAAGTTCGCCCATGGTGGCATAAGAATAGGTATAAGCACTACCTGCAACCGGAATCATCGAGGCAAACTCCGCATAACACAAAGCTGCAAAACCACAGCCCAATGCCGCAATAACAAAAGATAAGGTAACTGCCGGACCGGAGTGATTGGCTGCGGCCAAACCTGTAATGGAAAATAAACCTGCACCAAGCGTTAAGCCAACACCAATTAAAATAAGGTTTATCGGGCCTAAGGTCCTTTTGAGCGTTCCTTCGCCGCTTTCGTTTGCCTCAGCAACAATGCTGGCAATAGATTTTTTCATGAAAATAAGTTAAGACGCTGCAAAATTATTAAAATATATTAAATCTATAGTATTTATATATATTATTCGTGTGTGGCCTACGAAGTTTAAAAGGGCAGGTATACGGGCAGACTTTGGGAAACTAAAGCAGTTAGAATGAATTTCTTCTTTTGGAAAATTTGCGTCCTGTTTTTCATCTATCGTATGGACACATTTTTGTTAGCCTGTATTGTTTTTGCACATATTCCAAAGGCGATCGTCATGCTGAATTTATTTCAGCACCTTTCTTGCTATTGAGAGTAGCCTGATCCTAAAAAACTGTCAGGTGTCGACACAAATATTTATTTATTTTTCCGCTCTATGCCGCGGTGGCATGGTAGTTTTTCGCAGATGAAGTTGTTTTTATTTGTGCTCAAGAATGCTGGCGCATTTTGGAGCGCCAAAGTACCCAAAGCGCTTGGTCAATCCGGCAATGAGCTTTTTGCACAATCCCATGCACATCAAAAAAACAGCGGCACTTCGTTTTGTGTTCGATATTGTTTTAAATTAAATCATCGTTTATGAACACAAAACCACTGCGTTTCAGGTTTGTTAGTGCCAATTGCCCTAGACAGCAACTGTTCTTTTGATTTTTCCCGCTCTTGGGATTGACGGCGTACTTGGTTAAAATCCGTGCTTTTATTAAAGTTGGTTAGCATTATGCCTAAACTATTCTTAAAAAAAAGATGTGCCCACACGATAGGTTTTTCATGGGAGCTGCAGTCCCGCCATCGCTTGTAATCCTCTCCCGATGAAAATCGGGATGCGGGCTACCCGCTCTGTCGGGTTTATTTACAAGGGACTGTTCTGGCATTATTCCAAAAACTGTTAATAGTAACACCAGCCCTCTGCACCTTAAACCTGATGGCGCCAAATAGCTCCCGATTTTATCAAAATATTTGTTTTTAAAGCATTATAAATCGGGACTATGGGCAACAGCAGGACTGCATAAACCGAAGCATTACAAGGCCTTGCTTTTCTAAAAAGTATTAAAAATTTCCACCTTTTACAGAATTATTTCCAAAACACAAAATTTTATTTAAAATTATTTAATTGATAATCAGTATTTTATGATTTTACTTTAATTTATTTTAGTACTATGTATTGCATGGTAGTATATAAAACATATATCTTTGTATTATGATAGCAGAAAATACGCAAACACAAATGCGGAAGGGAATTCTGGAGTACTGTGTTTTATCAATCATCTCACGGGGCGAAATATATGCTTCGGATATTATTGCCGAATTAAGGACGGCAAAGCTATTGGTGGTTGAGGGTACATTATATCCATTATTAACGAGGCTTAAAAACAACGGTTTGTTAAGCTACAACTGGGTAGAGTCTACCTCAGGTCCACCGCGTAAATATTATACCTTAACCGAAGACGGTCGGGCTATTTTATCACAACTAGATCAAACCTGGCAGGAGCTGGCTTATGCTGTAGGTATTTCACAAAAAGGAGCCAATTCATAAATATTAAAAAGGAAATGGAAAAGACCATCATCATAAACATAGGAAACACGATTATTCATATTGAAGAAAGTGCTTACGAACTCTTAAAGGCCTACCTGAACGAAGTAAAACAGTATTTTGCCAACCATGCAGATGACCTTGAAATTGTAACGGATATCGAAAACCGGATTGCCGAACTGTTAACCGAGCAATTGGAAGAGCAGAAAAAACAAGTGGTAGATTCGGCCAACGTAAATTCGGTGATTGCGCAAATGGGCAAGGTGCAGGATTTTGATACGGTAGAGGAAGGTGAAGAAGCGCCTGCAATCAATAACAACTATCAATACCAGTACACGGAGAAAAAACTGTACCGCGATATGGACGACCGCGTGGTAGCAGGTGTTTGTGCAGGTATTGCACATTACGTAAACGCAGATCCTAAATGGATCAGGCTTGCAACATTGCTGATCAGTTTTGCCGGTGGATTTGGAATACTGGTATATGCCATACTCTGGATTATTATGCCGAAAGCAAAATCCCGGATCGAACGCATGGAGATGAAAGGTGAGCCTGCAAACCTTCAGGGTTTCCAAAAGAACCTTGATGAAGAATTACAAGCAGTTAAAGAACGTTTGGGCGAAGTAAATAAACATGCTCAGCCAATATTTGCCCGTTTAGGGAATTTTATCGGAGAGTTTTTCGAATGGCTTGGCCGGTTTATATCGGGCACCGGAAAGATTATTTTTAAAGTAATTGCGGGTTTCATCGTGGTGTTTGGTGTACTCTTTTTAATTACTTTAATTATAGGTACGGCCGCTTTTCAGGGATTTTGGGATGCCAGCATTTACGAATATTTTCCCTTCTCTATTATTAATGAAGGCAATAGGGGGGCAATTTTATTTGGTGCATTTATTGTTTGCTTTGTACCGGTTTTAGCCCTTGTATTATTCTCGATCAGGGTAGCTTTTAACAAACAGGCCATTAATAAAACACTTTCTTTCGCTTTGTTAATTATCTGGTTGGCTGGTGTAGCGGTAACGGGTTATCAGGCAGCCAAGATTTCGTCAGAATTTAAGCAGCATGCGGAGTTAACACAAACAACCGACTTGAAAGCTTATCCGGTATATACCATCAATATCGATAAAAGTAAATATTTCAGCAAAGAAGATAGCGTGGCTTACCACATTGATGCGAACAACGGCCATCAGATTGTAGTTGATGATTTTGAAGACGGACCTTTTGTTTCACCGAACCATATCCGCATTGATATTAACAAAAGTGAAACTGGTGTTACCCGTTTAACACAGAAGTACGAATCGCAGGGTAAAACTTTTCAAAGTGCCTTGCAAAATGCGCAGAACATTAGCTACAATTATGTAGTGAAAGATGCTGAACTGATTTTTAGTCCGCGGTTTCAATTGAGAAAGGGAACCATTTGGAGAAACCAGGAAGTAAGGTTAAATCTTGAAATCCCGGTGGGTACAAAATTAATTTTAAAGCAGGATGCTTACCGCTATGTTAATAATTACTGGACTTGGGAATGTAACGACAGCGAAAATGATCATAACGATTCCAGCATATGGATTATGACGGATGATGGTTTGAAATGCGTTGCGAAATTAAAAGAAGAGGCGTTAAAAAAGGAAAAGTTAGAGCAGGAGCTACGTGATTTAGACCATTTGAAGCAAGATAAACCTAATGATACCCTTTACCAGGATTCCGTATCAAACCGGATTAAGGAAGTTAAAGAAGAGTTGGGTATAACACCTGAATAATAGTTCCGTCATTTCGAGGGGGCTAGGCTGGTTCGTCATTGCGAGGCACGAAGCAATCTTAATGCAATAGCTCACTTTTAGCTATTCAATAATTACAAACCCATAGTTGTAGGATTGCTTCGTGCCTTGCAATGACGGATTTATCTCAGCAATAAAAATATAACGCCTAAAAGAAAAGCCATGAAAACATTATTTACGCTAGTTGCATGCTTAATGGCATGTGGGGCTTCTTTTGCCCAAAAATTAAATAAACTTACAGGGAAAATTGTTGATGAAAAGACTGTTCCCGTATCATTTGCTGTTGTTAGGGTACTGCATTATCCTGATACCACCGTAGTTAAAAGCGTATCGACCAATATTGAAGGCGAGTTTGCAATTGATGAGCTAAAAAGCGGTGAGTATGTATTATCGGTTTCTATAGTGGGTTTTAAAAGTAAAAAGACCAGCCATTTTTCGCTTAATGAAGACTTGAAATTACCTGCCATCACGATCGAAAGCTTAAGCAAACAATTAAAAGAAGTGAGCGTGCAGGGCAAAAAACCTTTTATTGAACACCAGATCGATAAAACGGTGCTGAATGTTGAAAATAGTATTATTGCAACTGGGGGCACGGCTTTAGAAGTGTTAGAAAAAGCCCCGGGCGTGCAGATCGACCGCCAAAACGACCAGATTAAACTGAATAATAAAAGCGGTGTGATGGTGATGATCGACGGGAAATCAAATTTCCTATCGGGTGCTGATGTTACCACATTGCTGAGCAATATGAGCAGTGATCAGATTTCTACCATCGAACTCATTACCAATCCATCTGCCAAATACGATGCCGCCGGAAATGCAGGGATCATCAACATCAAACTAAAACGTAATAAGGCTTATGGCACTAATGGTACAGTTACATTAAATACTGGGCAAGGTATTATGCCGGATTCACCAAGTGATTTGTTCCGTGCGGGTGTAAACCTGAACTTAAACCATAGACAAGGTAAATGGAACATTTTTGGAAATGGTGCTATAGTACGCAAAGCCCAATTTAACAATACGTTTTTAACCCGCACCACTTTGTCGGAGGGATTGGCAAGTTCGCTTACGCAAAATTTCGACCGTAAAAATAAAGGTGTTGGTTTTCAAGGGAAACTGGGGGCAGACTATTATGCTTCTGAGAAAACAGTTTTTGGGGTGATGTTGGATGCCAATACAGTAACCACTAAGCTCACCAATTTTAGCAATACCAATATTAATGCGGTACAAAATGGCGCATCAGTTCTGAATTACATTTTACAGGATGCCAATTCGAATTCGCCTGTAGGCAATTTAACTGCCAACTTCAATATCAAACATGATTTTGATAAAAAGGGGAAAAGTATCACTTTCGATATGGATTACTCGGGTTTCAGCAATAAAAAAGATGAAAATTTTCTGGCCAATTATTTAAACAGCAGCGGTAGCCCGACCAGCCAAACTACTTTACGGAACAATACAGATGCGGAGATTAATGTGTATGCCGCCAGAACGGATTTTACCTTACCGATTTCGAAAACCATGAAACTGGAAACCGGTTTAAAAAGCAGCTATGTAGTTACCCATAACGACTTTATTTCAGAACAGTTGATTGGAGGGGTGTGGCAAAATGATTTGGGTAAATCGAACAATTTTGTGTACAAAGAAAATATTAACGCCATTTATGGAAGTTTCGCTAAAGAATGGAAGGTGTGGCAGATTCAGCTGGGTTTAAGGGCTGAGCACACACATTCTAATGGCACTTCTGTAACCGACCAGAAAGAAGTAGACCGCAACTATCTATCTGTTTTTCCAACCGTTTTTGTAAACCAGAAGATCAGTGAAAACCATAACATCCGTTATTCTTATGGCAGAAGGGTAGACCGTCCGAATTACCAACAGCTAAATCCATTTGTATTTTATATGGATCCTTTAGCGGTTGATCAGGGAAATCCTTATCTGAAACCTCAGTTTACTGATAATTACCAGATCAGCTATAGTTATAAACAGGCTTCTTTCTCGCTAAGTTATTCGAATACCCGCGATATGATTACGCAAATTAGTAAACAGGACGATGCTACCCGGGTGATCAGTGTAATCCGCCAGAACTTAGGCCGTTTCCAGAATTACTCTGCCGATTTATATGTTCCTGTTAAGGTTACGAAATGGTGGAATATTCAAAATAATGTTAGTGTTTATTACAGCAAATTTAATGATGGGAATATTGAAGGTGCTGCATACAGTGCAGGAAAGGCTGCGGTAAATGTTTTTACTTCCAATTCGTTTACCTTACCTCAAAACTTTAGTCTCGAAATTAGTGCATGGCTGAACTCCCCACGGGTTTCGGGTGTAGAACAAACCACCATTTATCAGGGCGCCTTAAATGCCGGAATCCAGAAAACTTTGATGGATAAAAAGCTTAAACTACGTTTAAATATGGATGATATTTTACTTACCAACCATTGGGAGGGGAAATTGGTTTATCAGAACATCAATATGAACGTAGTGAACCGCTACACCAGCCGAAGGGCAAATTTCAGCGTCAGCTACAATTTCGGAAACCAGAATGTGAAATCGGCCCGGTCTAGAAATACTGCTACCGATGATATTAAGGGAAGAGCGGGAGGATAGTTTTAGTCCTAAGTCTAGAGTAATCAGTCCAGAGTCCAAAATGTCAGTCTGAGCCTGTCGAAGACCTTTAATTGGTGAAAACAAAAAAACATTTGTCCTTCGACAAGCTCAGGATGACAATTTTTAACAATTACAAATTAATAATAACATGAAAAATATAATATACAGTATCGCGATTTTATTTACCGCTTTAGGTTACGGATGCCATAATAGTGGTGGTTATTTATCAATAAGTGCTTCAGATACCAATGGCGATTTTAAATTTGAGGCAAAGTATGCCGAAGATAAAACTGCGAAACTGGAAAAATACCTGGATAGCGCCTTGAATAATGAACTTCCATTAGATCAGAATATCGATCTGTTTGTGAACCTAAATGGCAGCGATAAGTTTAACCTTAAAGCCAAAAAAGGCTGGTTAGTAATCGACTTTGATAAACGGAACAGCTCTTTAGCAGGCTATATGAAAGTGAAAAAGCTTACTGAAGGGATTAAGCAGAAGTTAACGGAATAATCGGGTTTTAACCGCAAAGATCACAGAGAGAAGGCGCAGAGGGCGCAAAGTTGGGCGGTCTGCGACTATGTGTTCTGACTGACAATTGGTAAGGGAAAATCTGCGAACGATTTGATCTGTGGGGTATTTAACTATTTAATATCTTATTCCATAGTTTTGATCGTTCCAAATTAAAAGTCCGCCAATGTTTTCAATGTTTAATTTTTCGACATCGTTTATTTCATCAAGACGTTTTTCAAAAGATTTAAGTGTTATTTTAACTTTTTTAACCGCTTTTTTGAGCTCATGTCGGTCAATTGATAGTATACTTTCTCGTGGTGTAGGTTGAAAGGGTTCATCAAATTCGCCAACCGAAAAATCAAATACGATATTGTCGCAATCAAATTTGATCTGTGGGGCAGGGTGTCCTTCATAATAAGTATTTTGTAACGTTGAAAGTCTGTCCCAATAAATGATATCACTTAGGCCTCCGCAACATTGAGGAAAATATTTGTCTTGCCCATCAACATTCAAAACATAACCGCCAAAAAATGTTGCAGACTGTTGTCGTTCATATTTTCCATCTCTCATTTCTTGCGTATGGTCAATGATGAGTTTGGTTAAGTTGTTATCAGTAATTTCTGAGAGCTTATAGAATGGAAAACCGTTTAAATAAGGTGTCAGTTTATCTTTAAAGCCCGCTTTTCGAAAGCATTCTTGATGATAAGCGTTCCAGATTTCAGGATGTTCCCAATAGGGAAATTTGTCTGGTGCCGTTAGTTCCTCATTGTTATATCCGATTTCAATTACTGGTATCAAATCTATGAGCATGGTTGGCAATTTAGTTGACACAAGTTAGGGGTTTTAGTTTACAGTTTTAAATTGACAGTTTACAGTCAACTTTATCCATACCAGTATTCATCAATCGAAACGGTAAGGCCATATGAATATAACAATCGCTATTTAACCTCTCCCAAAAGTTACAGGTCCTCCTCACTAAACCCGACAGCAGCGGAAATCCTTTTTGTTGCCTCTTCCATAGATTCAGGATAACAGTAACAAAAAGATTGTAGCGAATGGTGGGGCTGTGTTGCCCGAAAAACACAGCACCCATCGTTTCTAAATTCTTTACTATTTCCAGCTAGCCTTTTCAGTTAAACCATTAACCCATAAATTAAATTCAAATAGTCATAAAAACGCCTTGATATTGTCACGATTACCCCTCATTTGCATGGCTCTTCCGTTGTAACTTTATCATCATCAAATCAATAGGAAATTAGATGAGAAAGATCAGAATAATGGAACACATCTCGCTTGATGGCGTGATGCAGCACGAAAACAGCGAGGATTTCGCACATGGCGGATGGACAACACCTTACCGGAGCCCGGAGGGTTTGGCCGCCGTACTGGAGGCACAGGGCACTAACATTGATCTGCTGCTTGGCCGCAAAACCTACGATAGCTGGACCCAGTACTGGCCAAAGGCTGGCGATAATCCAATGGCGAACAGTTTAAATAATGGCAAAAAATATGTGGCCACGCATAGGCCCGACAGCCTCGAATGGGGACCGGTTGAAGATTTAGGCACAGATATCGTAACGCGTATTCGCGAACTCAAAGCAACAGCGGGTCCTGATCTGATCGTGTATGGAAGTTCAACAGTGGTAGCTGTGCTGTTAGCGCATGGACTTGTTGACGAGGTTGTGCTGATGGTATACCCGGTATTGTTGGGCATGGGCAAACGTTTCTTTCCGGACACTGCTGATGCGCGCGAACTGGCTTTTGTAAGCACGAAAACTACGCCAACAGGGGTGCAGCTGAATACTTATCGCTATGTTGGGGAGCTGGGAAGTTAATTAGTTTGGAGTTGAGCGTTTGGCGTTTGGGGACTGGAACGTCATTGCGAACAGAAGCCTGTTGGCTTATATTCCTTCAATTCCTTATGTAGTCAAACGTCACTTTTAAGGTGTGTGGTTTGTTAGGCCGTTAAACAAAATCAACCGGGAACTTTCGTCATTCCCAGTTGATTAAGTGATTTCTAACCTTTAGGTTTCGAAATATGCATTGGTGCGATACGGGAAATTAATCTTTCACTAACCTTACCGCGGCACCTGTGGTCTTACTGTAGTCGGTTACACGCGGTTCGCTGTATTTGTTAAAGTCAAGGTAGTAGGCAAAGCTGTCGCCGCTTGATTTGGTCGTGCTCGACCACCAGTAGCTTAACCATACCCCGTACTTGAAAGATTGGCCGCCACCATATTCATCACCACCAGCACTGCCATTGGTCAATAAATTGAGACCTGACGAGTTATCACCATTTCCATGTGCAAATTTGTACGAATCTTTTACGTCCCAGCCGGTGGTACCACGCATTTTTTTACCAGCTACCTTTTCTCCACCTAAAGCCGAAATAAGCGTTAAAAATTCATTACTGCTGGGCACATGCCAACCGGCAGGCGCTAAGCCGCGGCGATCGGTAACTGCATAAAAATTGTACAGCTTACCATATTTTTTTTCATTACTGCTGTCGAAATTAAGGTAACAATAAGCCGGAATTTTTTCCCTGCTTACCTTTTCCCATTCTTTTTGGTTGGCCGCATAATAAATCTGCTCGCCGTTTCTATAGGTGCTCACGTTTAAATTGGTGCTTGTCCACACCTGGTTGCCAATTTTTACCGGCCCTGTAATTTCTGGCGAGGCATTGTATAATTCTTTTAACTGCGCCGCTTGCGCTGAATTACAGCTCCAAACAAAGTTAGTAGGTTGTATGCCGCCGCTTCTTTTTAAACATTCTTTAGTTGCTATTGCATCGGCCTCTTCTTTGGTTTTTGCTATGCCCCAGCCAAATGCGGTACCCACATTGCCGTTTATGGTGCGGTATGCTGCACAACCTGTACCCGAATAGGTGAGCACAATGCTACAAGATCCACCGCGTTTGTTGCATTCGTCAACCGCTCTCTTTTCAGCTTCTGCCCGGTTTGGCTGATCGAATGAAAAACCATAATAAAAACCATTGGATCGGTCTATAGCCAATGCACCATATTTGGTTTTAACGGGAACAGCTGCTTTGGCTGGCGATTTCTTTACCTGCGCAATTAAATTGGATATCGTAACCAATTGCACAAGCACTGCCATTAATAGTAGTTTGTTTATTTTCATGCTTTATAGTTTGTTTGTTATTGGCAAATTTCCCAATCACCCTACTGGGCGTCAATACCATTTATTGGGTATATTTTGATGAGGGTTTGAGAAGTTAGGAGACGAAGTGGTGAAGTTTGGGTTTCTAAAAAGAGAACCGATTCGTCATTGCTGTAAGGGTAGATTGGTGAGGGAGCGTGAAGCAATCTGTTTGAAGACGATAATCTTCCATAATGGGGATGTTAAGGTTTGGAGTTGAAAGGTTTTTTGGAGCGCAAGGGCTGTAACCCTTAGGTTGGCTTCGGTCCTGCTGTCCGCTCCACTTCCATCAGGGCTATTTAACAATAGCTTGTACCCCGAAAGCGTAGGAATGGATGACTTAATCTGTTTGATCGGTTAGTCCGGTGTCGGAGGTTCGAAGGTTGACCTAGTAAACAAATAGTTACTTCAATAAAACTAAGCCAATGGAAACTGGACTAAAGCCAATCGTTTTTACCTGATACTATTGCCGAGCGAGAGCATTATTCCTCTTCTTCCTGCCACTCGTCGCCAAATATTAGGAGTTTATTTGCTCTTAAATATTCGTATTGGTCTTTTGTTAGATAGATAATGCTTGCTTCCTGCCCGCCTGTATAAAGTTCGTAAAACTGTCCTTTGAGTTTGTTTTCTGTCACTACCGCCTTAATAAAATCGAAAAACTTTGGATCAATCCAATCGTTCTCAATTTTAAATTTTCCGTTATATAATTTTTCTCCTAGTTTAAATCTGAGTACAACTTCTTTGTTTTTTTCTAAGTCAAAATTGTCTGAAACTTCTGTTGGTTTAAAATCCTGATGCGAAATTTTCTGATATTCTTTTATTAATTCATCATATGGCGCTTCGAGGTTCGCCAACTCCGTATCGAACTGATGTATAATTTCGGGAAAAGCCAAAAGTACATCGTTCAGATTAATATTCTCCTGTTCAGAAACTGTTTCTTTAGCCTTTTCAATTTGGGCAGCAGTTAAATGAGAAAGCAATCCTATTTTCTCATATTCTTCGATTGCTTTAGCTATATTTTTACTGGTTAAAGTGTTCTTAAAACTTTCGTAACTGGGCGAATAATAATCATCTCCACTACGCAATGCGTCTGCCTGTTCTTTGGATAATGCGATTATTCCAAATACTTTCCAGGTAACGGCATTTCCCTGATCGGCTTTTACTTCGTGTAGCCGGTAAGGCGATTGCAGATCTGCCAAAATTTTATTGAAGATTTTATAATATTCTTGTTGGTCTATTTTGTCTCCAAAATATTGGTCTTTAGTTTGGCTGTACAAACGATAAAGACTTTTTTGTTTATACTTCTTGCCGTTCGATTTTAATGAAACAATAAAGTTGTAAAATTTACTTTCATCATCAGATAATGTACTGTCTAGTACAATCTGGAACTGAAAGTCTGTAAAAGCCAGTTCTGGAAAAATGCTTGCTGTTTTTTTATGGATTTGTTCAAGATATTTTTCTGGTTCGTTTGCATAGTCGTGGTCGTTTATAATGACAGCCTTGTTGCAATAATTCAGGAAATCGATAGGGTTTTGCAATTGCCCTTTGTTGATAGCTGAAATAAGCTGGTCGTATTTAACACTTACAATTTCTTTGCTTTTTAGTTTGTTGGCAAATACTTTTAATTTTTCAGGGTTCATATATTCCTGTAAGGCAAGTTGTGCGGTAATAGCCAGCAAGAGCTCGAGGAAGTGCGCAAATTTGTTATTACTGATTTCGGTTCTAAACTGTTGATATTCAATTTTATTAATGATACTACATGATTTCAGTTTTGAAAGGTAAACCGTTAAATCTTTGTTGATTTTTATTTGTTCTTCCGGTTTGATTTTTTCTTCACTAAAGTTCAGGTATGTGCTAAATTCAGAATACTTTTCTCCTTTTAATTTCTTGTATTCGATCTGAAAGAGCGCATATAAATAGCCTGGATTAGATTTTATGTTACTACTCTTGTAAAACTCATCAAATTCTTTTATCTGGGTTTTATCGATCAGATTGTGTGCGATGAGTTTTTCGTAAACATCCATGGTTTGTGCACTGGCTAAATTTGCTGCCAAAATGAGTAGGGTTAATACATTAAAAAGGGTCTTCATATAATTATGCGCAAACTAATTTAAACAACTCTTCTTTTGTCAAATTTTCGATTTGAATGGCGCGAAATCCCTTTAATGAGTAAGTGTATATTTAGAACTGATAAATTGAGCATAAGGGTTAATTTAAATATTATTTCTGTGATTAATTTTTTTTTAATGAGTTTGACGTAAATCTAGCTAAAGCCAATTTTATTTTGTCAATCTTTCAACGTTTTTTCTCCAGGTGTACAGCCCATCAAACACCACCGATTAAAAATGTATCAAGAAATTTGGGAAATGAATTTGTTAATGTGATTACGTTTTCTATCCTATCATAAATGTGGTAATCATTTATCGAGTTACTTTCAGTGTAAAGGCGGAGAGAAATAAAGGTAAAATCGTTGTCTCCGATTGAGGGTTGAGACGGGCTTGGTTCGGAGTTGGTTCGGACTTCTGACAGCGTTGTTACAATTGTAGCCGAACAAAGCCCGAAGTAAATCTGTAAATATTACCTCCTAATTATTAACCTCTTTAGCGTCGGGAGTGTTCGTGTACAAGGCAGAGTGATGAACGGCTCGTGTATATACCGCAGCTAACCCGTTAAGATTTTTAGTGAGATTAATGTATCAAAAGCATAAGCCTTACTGGCGCAGGTCTTAGCGTGCAGGCGCTTGGGGGTGATGACTTGTGTATTTATCGTACACAATTCGTTAAGCCATTAGTGAGATTCGCGTATCAATTTATTAAAAGCATTTTAAACGTTTGGCGATATTGTTGATATTATTTTACACTCGTCACATTTAAAATCATACTGATCGTTTAGTTGTGTTTTTAAATTCCATTTCTTGTTGCAACCCGGACAAGGCCTTGTCAGCTGATCTCCTTTATATTTCTTGTAATTATGTAAATAATAAAAAGTTGGAATTGAAGTCAGTTCTTCGATTTTTCTGCAAATTTCAAGTCCTTGCCTGGATAGTTGGGATTTAATTTCTTGCATCTGATTTAGCGCCCAACGTTCTCCAACTTCACAATTCATTTGTAAACTGTCGCAGGAAATATAATTCGTTTCCCAGCTTAAAATTGGCATATAGCCATGATCGTAATAAATTGGTAATCTATAAAGTGGTACTGATTGGTTACAAGTCCCACAAGTTAATGGAGATTCAATGGTGATATAATTTGTAATCAGAATATAGAAGTGAGACTTTTTACATTTGCAAGGAGATTTGTAACTGTCATACGACTTGCCGATAGTTTTATAGCTCAGCCTGGAGTTACACAGATCTTCAATTTTTTTTGTTTGTCTATTTACATAGAAGTTATTGAATTTCTTGTCAAGAGAATTTTTCTCAAGCGTGAAAGGCAAACAAACTATTTTGTCGTTTTTAATATACTGTGATTCTATTCTTCCTTGTGTCTGTCCATTTCCACGATAAAAAGACATTAGTATACCAAATTCATCAATGAGCTCGTCTTTATCCAATTTTGTCTTTATATCAATTGATATTTCTTGAATGTACATGCTGTCTTTGTCTTGCTAATAAGTTGGCAAATTGGTAAATAAATAAAATCAATCGTTCTAAATGATTTTGATACTGGCGATCATATTTTGAACAGATGTTAGTTCCCTTGTATTAATCGGCATTGCCTCCTGTTCCTTATCAATTGAGAATGTGCAGATAAATATATCATTTTGCTTTCCTGTTATCCAATAATAAATAATTTGGTGGTCTCCCTCTTGTTGAAATTCTCTCTTGTAATGCGCGCAGTTGTATTCACCTAAGATAATTTTCTGTGCACCTGTATTTTCCAAAACCTCAGTAGTAATATATTCACTAGCTTTATCCACATTTGAGTCAGTTACATTTGGCCACTGGAAAGCTGTAATCCTAAAATTACCAGTCCATGAGGCTTCCGCTTCATTCCAGAAAGCATCCGTAGAATTTTCCGCATCATCGTATGCTGTCCAACCATTAGTTAGTGTGAAGCTAAACCACCCACTCCTAGAAATATAATTACTCATAGTGTTGTTTATCCTACTTTGTTAAAAGCTAAATTAAGTAAAAAAGGCCCAACATAACTGTAGCTTCAGTATGATCTTATTGGTATAAATAACTTTGGTTAAATCTTTCTAATGTCCCCATCAAATCTTATATTTATTAAACCAGACTTCTTAGCTCAGTTGGTAGAGCAACAGACTCTTAATCTGTGGGTCCAGGGTTCGAACCCCTGAGGGGTCACTTGTGGCGACAAATCTAAAAGAGATGAGTTTGTCCAATTGTTTGCACTGAAATTAAGATTGCTTTCTAACGTCTTCTGTAGACGAATTGGTCAGTATCTTTTTGATCTCCTGCATACATGCGGTTAATTGCTTTTGATTACCTTCTGGTATAAGCGAAATCATATCATTAATTTGTTGGTTAGATGCGGCATCGAGTTCGTTATACACTTTTTTGCCTGAGGATGAGAGTGAAATGAATATCACTCTTCCATCAGTTTCAGAAGCCTTCCGGGTGATTAGCCCGTACTTTTCAAGGTGCCTCATGACCTTGCTTAACTGCCCTTTATCAATTCCAAGCGCAGATACGATCTGTGTTGCGGTAATTTTTTCGTGAGCATGTATTTCATAAAGGATCCGTGCTTCAGTAAGAGAATATTTGCTATTGAGCAAATGATTATTTAGAAGGCCCAGCAATTTTGTGTAATACCGGTTAAAACTTCTGATTTCGTCTACAATTTTTAATTTGTCTTCCATAATAAACTGATTTGGCAATTAATTGAATAAAAGGTCGTATCGGAATTCTCTAAGCGGCTTATCAAAACTATTAGATGTTTTTTCTTCAGTTAATTGAAATCCATACTTCGTATATAAAGATACGGCAGTAAGTTGCTCTTCAGTAGTCCATAAAAAAGCATGTTTTATTTCCTTTTCCTTCATGAAAGCAATGAACTGTTGCATCAGATGTTTGCCTAGGCCAAGTCCACGATATTCGGGAAGGAAAATAAAGTATCGGAACTGTAATGCTTCGTTGCGGCGATGTGCAATAAGGCAACCCACTATTTTATCGTCGTGTTCGCATATCCAAATCCTATCTTTTTCCTGGTCGTATTCCTTAGCAAAATCTTTCAGGCCGTCGAGCACATATCCTTCGAAACTAAGGCCGTAACCACATTCTTTGGCATATAAGTGCCCATGGATATAGGCGATATAGCCTAAGTCTCCCGGATGCAGTGTTGTTCTGATCCTGATGTCTGCAAATGAAACTGGTGTCATAATTTATATTTTACGTGTTATATAGTTGATAAGATCAACTATTGCAAAATAACTAAATATAGTTGAAATAGTCAACTATATTCGTGTTTTTAACGGAAGATATGCTCTGCTTTTCATTTTCATGGCTATTATAAAATACGTTCAGGCATAAAAAACGCCCACACTTTTCAGTATGAGCGCTTTTGTTTGTTCATTTTCTTTAATTTTTTACATCAGCAGGGGCATTGGTGGTCGAATCTGCTGTAGAATCAGTACTGGCACTGTCAATCACCTTGTTGGTGTCCGTGTATTTATACGTACTATCCGCATTTTCCTGATCGGCTTTTTTACCATTACATGCTGACAATGCTAAACCAAAGGCGGTTACTAAGATTATTAATTTCGTTTTCATATCAATTGTTATAGGTGTGCTTATATAATTCTTTTTAAAAGGCAATTGTTTTGGGAATTGTTTAATTAGTCGGGTGTTGGGTGACCGAGGTCGGAAGTTTGGATGCATTTCTTTTAACCGCAAAGGTCGCAAAGTGAAAAGCGCAAAGGGCACAAAGTTAGGTTGATCTTCTGTTAAGCTCCACTCGCTCGTCATCCGATAGTTATCGGATCTCGCGCATGCGGGAATTTTATTTGGTGTTGTGTTTTACCTCCAATAGAACGAAGAAATCAGTCTGAAAAATTTCGTCATTGCGAACAGAAGGGCAGGGCTGCTGTAGTGGCGTGAAGCAATCTTTGTAGTTAAGTATTTATACCCTAAATCTAAATCAAGCTAAGGCTTACGCTAAATTGGAACTCCCATAGTTATAGTCTTTTGCGTTGCTCTCTTTTTAACGTCCACTTCAATAATAATTGATTGATAATGAGTTCAAATAAGATAGTGAAAATAGCCTCCATATTTTTAAATTATCATCAATTTAATACCTAACTTATATCCGTTAATTTAATAACCTTACCGCTTTCGAATAAGAAGACAGACCTACCCGAAAGGTTTAGTGCTTCGCCTGCTTTAAGAGCATTGGGAAGATCTATAGCCAATACAGCATAATAATCAATTTCTATTTCTACCTGTTGTGCAGCATGTTTGATTGATTTAATACGTTGTTCCCTTGTTTTAAAATATGCTTTTGCCTGTTCTGCCTGCTCTTTAAAAGCGGCTATACCCGTTAAGGACATATTGGTTTCATTGTTCTCAACATTTTCAAAAACTACGTTTTCATCAAAGTTTATAACCATATTGTCTACATCGAAGTTGTTATAGGCTTCAATATAGTTTCTAACGATTTCTTCTTTTAAAGGCATAGGATCAGGTTATCAATCTGTAAAATGCTATAATGTATGCATCGTATTAAATTGGATGTTGAATTAAAGATATAAGTATTCGGTTATTCGTGCAAGTGATAACTGGTTTGCAATGATATTTATTAATCAATGAAAACAGAAGTGTTGCGTTAGAGGGACAAGGGTTGATTATCCAAATTTCGTTATTGCGAACTGAAGGGCAGGGCAGTTATGGTGGCAGGGCAGTGCGCTTTTATAACATGTGCAAAAATTAATTAGCCACGGAAACACAGAAATCACGGAGGAAATTAAAGTTTTTCCGTGTTCTTCGTGCTTCCGTGGCAAACATATGCTTAAGCATGCGCAGAAGCAGAATATTGAAGGCGATCGTCATGCTGACCTGTAGCGTAGCGGGAGCTACGCAGTAAACCGGGCCTTATGCGAGTTCACCGAAGGTAATTTATCTCAGCATCTCTTCCATGATGATATTTCTTTCATTTTTTTAGCAGCTTAATTATAAATTTTTGCTATATTCATATCGCGAACACAGTTGGGCATGTATTTAATTTTTTTAAAATGCACCTAACAAAAAATCAAATTACTTTAGCTAAACTGGAGTTTAGTTATCGCACACTCAAAAGGCCTGTTAATGTAAACCTGGCGCAAAATTCAATTCAATTTTTAAAACAGCTCCGCGGCAAACCATCATCTGGTAAAGCCTGCGATTGGTACGTGCTGTTTGTAAACCAAAACCACGAGGTTTTTTGCTGGTACAAACTAAAGCGGCAGGCAAAACCGATTAACTGCATACAGCAACTGGCGGGTTTGGCTGTTGCCTGCAATGCTTATGGCGTACTGGTGTTAAACTATTGCGATGTGAAAAGCATTAAGGTTAACCCATTCGATGAACTTTTTGTAACTACCTGTTTTAATACCTGCGCAAAGCTAAACATCGAAATTATTGATTATGTAATCTGTAATGCACAAACGCATTATAGTTTTAGGGATGGGTACAGGGATTAAAATACAACTGGGCTGTTGAAAGACAGCCCAGTGAATGTAAGTCTGTTTTATAGTTATTCGGCGGCCACTTCTCCTGTTAGATTCCCACAAATTCAGATGCTTTGACCGCAACAGCTTTTTCTAATATCACTCCTAAACTACTACAAACTGTTTTTAAATCACTAACTGCTTGATTTGAAGATTTGGTTGGATGCCATAATGTAGTATTGGGTAAATATTTCCTTGATTCACCAGTATTAGTAAAATGATCTAATAACCTAAAAGCTCTAAGCTAGCTTTAACTTGCGAATGTGATTTATTAATATCATATGATATTAATACGTTTCCAATTGTTGTTCCCATAATTCTTTGAAATTTTTGAACAAGATAATCATGACATTTAAGTTTAAATTACGGTTTTCCGTAATTGAGTTTTACTCCAATTAGCCACCCTTCCCATCCTCCTCTCCGTTTGTTCAGCGCAGCGTCACTACGGAGTAATACATAACATTAAGTTATGAACACGCAATTACGCTTCTAAAACCCAAAGAACAAATCGGTATCTGGTTTTGTGCAATATTTGCTATGCATGCATTATAAATCTATTATCTTTGCAGCTTTTATCAATTATTAGTATTCGTTAACATATACATGGGCAAAAACAGCATCGGCTCTACCATTTCGTATTTCTTTTTAGGTGAATACTTTTCTGATGCCCTGCGCACCACCATTACTGTGGTATTGCCCATTATTTTATTCTTTTACCTGGGCAATTCGGAGGCGGCCAAGGGAATAGGGGTTGGTGCTTTGTTAATCAGTCTGACCGATTTGCCCGATAACCGCCTGAACAAACTGAAAACAGCGTTATCGAGTATAATCGTCTTTTTTGCCACTACGCTGGTGGTTTCATCGGTTTTAGATCATGTTTACCTTACGGCGGTGGTTGTGGTCATCGCCGCTTTCAGCTTTTCGATGTTTGCGGTATATGGGCAGAAACTCTCACTGATCGGCACCATGGCGCTGATTGTATGTACTTTTGTAATGGGCCTTCACCCTGAACGACCGCTGTATTTTAGCAGTTATATCCTGCTTGGTGGGGTTTGGTATTATATCATCAGTTTAATCCAGATTTTAATCCGCCCTTACCGCTCGCTTCACCATGCCATTTTCGAATGCCTGATGAGCAGTGCGGTATTTTTGAATGCCAAAGCGAAGAATTACGATGTGGACGTTCCGCTTGATCTGCAACAAAAGGAAGCCATAAAACTGCACATTAAGGTGAACCAGAAGCATGAGCTGATCCGCAATCTGTTGCTTACCGATAAGTACGCTATGAACCCCGATAACCCCAAAGGTCAGCTGCTGTTGGAAAGGGCGCGGTTACTGATCGATTTGTATGAACAGTTGAATGCCGTACATTACGATTATGCTTTGGTACGCAAAACTTTGGCAACCGGCCCGAGCCTGAAACTGATTGCCAGCTTAATTGAATTGCTGGCCAAAGAGCTCGAGCAACTGGGCAGGCACGTTCGGTCGGCCAAGGCTTATAAAGGAGAAGTGGCCACCAATATCGAATATTACCAGAAACGGGTCATGCTGTTGCAGGAGATGGAAAATTTAAACGAAAGCCAGCGTAAAATTGTGCTGAAGGTGGTTTCGAACATGAACGATATTGTGCGTATTATTGAAATGATCAGGGGCAACGAGCGGATGCCTGAGAAACACTTACAAGAATTGAGCGGATCTATTTCTTATCCCTTGTTTGTTACCGGCGATCGCTTTTCGATTAAGGAGCACCTGACTTTAAAGTCGCCAATTTTTAGGTTTTCGCTGCGTTTGGCCATCTGTTTCCTGTTTGGTTTCCTGCTCATTTGGCAATTAGAACCGAGTAAATACAGTTACTGGCTTTTTCTTACGCTGGTTATTGTGGCGCGGCCCAAATTTTCAATTACCTGGAAACGCAATTTACAGCGTTTAAAAGGAAGCCTTGGCGGGGTTGTAATCGGATTGATCATCATCTATTTTGTAAAGAGCCCGGCGGTGCTGCTTTCGTTCTCGGTAATTTTTTTATTGGGTTTTTATGCCTTTAACCGTTTAAATTATACCGTAAGTGTATTGTTTATTACCCCTGCTGTAATTTTAACGCTGGGCAGTTACCAGGGCCATTTCGATCATATTGTACACGACAGGATTATATTTACGGTGCTGGGCTGTGTAATCGCCATTTTTGCCACTTATCTTTTCCCCATTTGGGACAGCCGCCAGTTGAAAGCGAAAATAAGCAAAGCCACAAAAGATAGTTTGCACTATTTGGAGGTGGCGATAGAAAGGAAGGAAAACCTGGACGAGAATATATCGCGCATGGCCAGGAAAAATGCCAACCTGAGTTTATCGGCATTAAGCGAAGCAATTGAGTCGGCCAGCCAGGAGCCGATGCGGAAACATATCGATTTTAATGGTTTGTATGGCATACAGTCGACCATTTACCAGATCAATGCAATTATTACTTCTATATACCTTTCACTTAACCATAAACCCGAACAGGCCGACCCATTGTTGCTTAGCCAGATTGTAAGCAACCTCAGTACCGGAGAGGTGCTAAAAAATGATGCTGTGCCTCATGTTAATATAATAGATGTTGATCATGATGACCATTCTACCAGGCAAAAACTGGCGCATATTGCTGCTTTATCGTTCGATTTCAGGAGGTTTAGTGCTGCATTTAGGGGTTAATTTAATTGTTTGTCAGTCTGAGCGGAGTCGAAGACCCCTTGTCTGTCCGTAGAGTTCCGAAGGGCTCTACGGATTAATAATAGAAAAGAGTCTGTGACTCGTTCAATTGAGTTTATAAACTCAATTTTATTCTTGTATCCTTAGAGACGCTACGCTTAACTCTAAGGACAGAGTGGGTAATTTCTTTAAGCTTAACTAATTGGAAAAGATCCTTCGACTCCGCTATCTTTGACAGTGTCTAGTGGAGCGGTCGTCATTGCGAGAAGGAACGACGAAGCAATCTTTTTTGCTAACCATACTTGCTAGAAAGATTGCTTCGTCGGCTGAAAAAGCCTTCTCGCAATGACGATGCTTTGAGCAATTTATCTCCATTAATATTTCCTTTCATTTATATTAATTTTTATAAAATAAATTACTCCTCAGGTTGACCAACCGCATGGAAGCAACTCAAGGCAATTATAACGCTATCACATCGTCATCCGATCTGAGACAGAAAGGTCTTTGAACTAAAGCTGCGTAAATTCGCGAAATCGGCGGGAAACCCTTATGCTTATTCGCTCCCGCAGATTTAAGATGATCGGCGCAGAAAATCAAGTTATCAATTTTCAAGCGATACATTAGCTCTTGAGCTATATGCCTTAAATGGTTAAAGAAAAGATGATATTGTACTAATGATCACGGATTATTCGTTAATAGTCCTAAAGAAACTCAGCGTGGAGAAGCTTATAGTTTACCATTTAAACTGATTAGGTCTTGTAGTGAAGCAATTCTTTAAAATTAAATAAATTGATTATTAATGTGTTACTATTCTTTTAGTTAATAAATGTTAATTATTTAGAATAATTCTAAATAAAGGTTTATATTTGTTCATCATTATATGTTTGGTTAGTTGATGATAACAAGACCTGTTTGCCTGCATTACTCAATGCAGGCGAATCAGGCACTACGCTACAGAAAACTTCAATTCATTTTTTTACACACATACCGTAATAAATTTGATTGAATTGATTGTAAAAAACAGGATATTGGTATATTGTGTGCCTTTAAACATCCTTATCCGCATGAAAAGATCATTTTTAAGCTTTCTTTTGATTTCTTTTTTAACTGTAACTGCTTTTGCCCAAAAGAAACCTAATTTTTGGGATGATGTGCAAACCATTAAAAAGTACGATCAAATGTACAAACCACCCGTTCATCCCGTGTTGTTTGTAGGAAGTTCATCCATCAGGAAATGGGACGACTGTACACAGATTTTTGCTAAATACAATGCTTTAAACCGTGGTATTGGTGGTGCTGTAATAAACGATATCACCTATTATTTAAATGATGTTGTTTTTCCTTACCAGCCAAAACAGATTGTACTGTATGTGGGGGAGAACGATTTACCAAGCGAAACGGTTACACCAGATACCGTTTTAAACCGTACCATCCGTTTGTACCAGGCCATTAGGGCAAAGTTACCAACGGTGCCTATTGTTTATATTTCTATTAAACCAAGTCCGAGCAGGGATAAATTTAAAGAAAAGGCAGTAGCTTCTAACGCATTGATCGCGAAATTTTTAGCCGGAGAGGCCAATACGAAATTCGTTAATATATATCCGCTGATGCTAACCAAAGACGGACAACTTAGGCCAGAACTTTTTGTGGATGATATGTTGCACATGAATGCTGCGGGTTATGCCATCTGGCGAAAAGCAGTTGAGCGACACTTATTGAAGTAATTTCGCGCTCAGTTCGTCATTCCTGCGCAGGCAGGAACCACGGAGTGCTCAGCGAAGCTAATCTTAATGCAATGGCCTACCACTCCTATTAACCGCCTTTGCACATCTTTGATATTAGTTGCAACCTTAAACCATAGCCCCGATTGAACGGTAAGCCCGGAGCGAGGCACGAGTGAGGACTTGTAGTGAAAGCGGGACTGGAACACACCGAAGCACTACAGGAACTGCGCTTCAAAAAATAAGCATCATTGTTTTACCACCTTAGTCAGCTGAGGGCACCTCAGGATTTGGGTTTATATTTTTATTATGCTGCCCCCAATAAACTAGCCCCGATTGAACGGTAAGCCCGGAGCGAGGCAGGAGTGAGGACTTGTAGTGAAAGCGGGACTGGAACACACCGAAGCACTACAGGAACTGCGCTTCAAAAAATAAACATCATTGTTTACCACCTTAGTCACCTTAGCGCACCTAAACATTTGGCTTTATGCTTTTCATTACCCGCCCCAAGAAATGGGCGACCTGGTTTAACAACAGCGCATAGTTGTATGTAATGTTAACCGGAATTAAAATTATATATTTATTATTGCGTGCTAATCATCCCCTAACCATATGTACAAACTTCTGCTTGCTGTTACTTTTCTTCTGATGGGCTATTATGCATCAGCACAGGATCTTTTGGGCATTCCGCAGATTGTAAATTACAATAACGAGCAGTATAACGCGGGTATGCAGAACTGGGATGTTAAACAGGATAAAAACGGGATTCTTTATTTTGGGAACAATGAGGGGCTGCTTACTTTTAACGGCCGGTATTGGAACCTGTTCCGCTTACCTAATTATACCTCTGTACGCTCCATCGGGATCGACTCTAAAAACCGGATTTATGTAGGAGGACAGGATGAATTTGGTTTTTATTACCCCAATGAGAAAGGCGTTTTAAAATATACTTCGCTTTTAGGTTTGCTGCCCGAAAACCTGCGTAAACTTGCTGATATATGGGACATTTCGATTATTCATGATGAAGTTTTTTTCAGGTCGAACAATGCCATCCTGCATTATAAGGATGGGGTGATTAAAAACTATAAACCCAGTAAGGCCTGGTTATTTATGGGCACAGCCAATAACAAAGTGTTTGCCCAGTCGGAAGAATCGGTTTTAATGGTTTACGAGCAGGAAATTTGGAAACCTTTTTGTACTGATCCGGTTTTCAAGAAATCGTCTGTTACCGCTATTTTGCCTTATAGTGGCGATACTTTGATGGTTTCTACCTTAAAGGGTGGTTTTTTTCTATTGATTAACCATCAGCTTAAACCCTTAAAAACCAATCTTGATCATGTGTTTTTTAACGACCGGATTTATTTCGCCGACAGGATCAATCAAAATCTATATGCAGTAGGTACTACCTCTGGCGGGGTATATATTATGAATAAAGGTGGAGAACTGATTCAGAAATACAATTACAGGGAAGGACTGCAGAACAACAATGTAAGGGGGATTCTGCAGGACAGGGATAAAAACATGTGGCTGGCTTTAGACGATGGAATTGCTTATGTGGCCATAAATAGTGCCATTAAAAGTATTTTCCCCGACCGTAATAAACAGATTACGAGTTATGCCTTCAGAAAATTTGACGAATCGGTTTACATCGGTACATCGAACGGTTTATATAGAACAAAAGTTAATCCCGCTGCCAAAGATTTAAGTTATGCTACTGCGAATTTTGAAGAGGTAAAAAATACCAAAGGACAGGTTTGGGGGCTCGATGAGATTAATAACCAGCTGTTGTTAGCACACGAGGAGGGTACACTTTTGGTGCAGAACAATGTAGCTAAGCCGCTTTACAATTTACCAGGTACCTGGTTGTACCAGAGCTTAGATCGGGTTTACCCAAGCAGCGAAGTTATTGCAGGCACTTACTGGGGTTTACAACGTTTAACCTATAAGGATGGGCTGTTTAACAATGGCGGAAGAGTTGAAGGTATAAATGAGCCGCTGCGCTTTATCGTGGCAGATAATAACAACCCTGATCATATCTGGGCATCGCACCCCTATCATGGGGTGTATAAAATAGAATTACAGCCCGATCATAAACGTGTGTTGCGTACCACCATGTACACCGACCGTGATGGATTGCCTTCTAAATTGTACAATTACGTGTTCCACATTAAAAATAGGGTGGTAATTGCAACTGTTGATGGCGTTTATGAATATGATAACGCGAAGAAAAAATTTGTCCGCCTAAAATTACTGGCCAATGCCATAAAGGGTATTTCGGTGCAGTATATGAAGGAGGATAACGACGGCAACATTTGGTTTGTAAGCAATAAAAAGGTAGGCGTAATCGATTTTAGCCGGCCATCGGGATCGAATCCTTTTAGTATTTTTTATCTGCCCGAGTTAGATGGGAAAGTAGTAGGCGGCTTCGAATCTATTTACCCCTTGGATAGTAAGAACATATTTATTGGGGCCAATAAGGGAGCCTATCATATTAACTATGAAAAATACATCGAAAACATAACTAAACCAATTGTAGTGCTGGGACAGATTAAACTGCTTGGTAAAAAAGATAGTTTGGTTTTTGGAGGCTATTTTACAACCAAAGGCATAATTTCTGCCAAACAGGATCAGAACGAGATACCAGAATACACCAATCATTTAAATTCAATGCATTTCGAATATTCCTCTACATTGTTCGAGCATGATAAAAATATTAAATTCAGTTATCAGCTGGTTGGTTTCGATAAGGAGTGGTCGGCATGGAATACGAAAAGCGAAAAGGACTATACCAATTTACCTGCCGGCAAATATACTTTCAATATTAAAGCAAGAACAGATATAGGTAATGAATCGGAAGTGATAGGCTATACTTTTGTGGTACTGCCCGCCTGGTACAATACCATATGGATGAGGATTTTTTACCTGATTTTGATTGTGCTGTTAATTAGGTTGATTATTAGATGGCAGAAGCGAAAACACATTAAAGAGCAGGAGCGGATGAGTTACCTGCATCAGCTGGAACTGGATCGTAACGAAAAGGAAATTGTTAGGCTGCAGAACGAGAAGTTAGAAGCCGATGTAAATTATAAGAATAAAGAGCTTTCTACCATGACCATGCACCTGGTGCAACGCGGTAAGGTATTGGCCAAGATTAAAGAAGTGATATCGGCTGTAATTAAAAACCACGATATTAATGAGAGTTCGCCAAGTTTCAGGCACCTCATCAGACTGATCAGAGATGTGGAAAAGAAGGATCAGGAGCTGGATCATATGAGCGTTCACTTTAATCATGTAAACACCGAATTTTTTAATAAACTCAAAGACCTTTATCCTGATTTAAGTCAGAACGATTTAAAATTTTGTGCCTACTTATCGATGAACCTGTCGTCAAAAGAAATGGCGCAGTTGATGAATGTAACCATTAAAGCCATCGAAGTGGGCAGATATCGCTTAAGAAAAAAGCTTCAGCTTAAACCCGAGACTAATTTATATGAGTTTCTGATCGGCATCGCCCGCCAAAAAACGCCTTAAAACAATGTTTTCGTTACAAATAAGAACATTTTTAGTTAAAACGGTTTAAGTATCTGATATTCAGTTTAATTGAGTTTGCCTTGTAGGGCTTATGTAGGCCTCAAAATCTTCTTTTTGGGTTAATAGAGTGCTGCTGTATGGTTTGTGTAGTAGCGCTAAATTGTGCTAATGCATTGCACCTCTCTAGATTTGATTTATGAAACGGGCGACCAAGAGCCCGGTCATTAAATAACCAAATATTAACTTAAAACTAATTTCTATGAGAGGAAGATTTACATTCGTATTCTTCATTTACTGTATCATGGCATTGCCGCTGGCCTTATTGGCACAAGACATTCCCGTTACAGGAAAAGTAACAGAACAAAATGGTGCCCCTTTACCTGGCGTAACAGTTAAGCTTGATGGAACGACCAAAGCTGCATCTACTGATGCCAATGGTGTTTTTAGTATTCAGGCGCCTATTGGCGGTAAATTAACCATCAGTTTAATTGGTATGGCAACGCAAACGGTAACGGTTCCGGCAGGCGGCCGTATTAATGTTTCGCTTACTGCCGATTCGAAAGATTTAACGGAAGTGGTTGTAGTGGGTTATGGTACACAGAAAAAAAGTGTAGTAACAGGAGCCATTTCAAGCGTTAAGGCTTCCGACCTCGAAAATCAGCCAGTTGTCCGTATTGAACAATCTTTACAAGGTAGAACCTCGGGGTTAACTATTGCGGCTACTTCTGGTCAGCCAGGTTCAAGCTCTACCGTGCGTTTAAGAGGTTTTACTTCTTTTGGCAACAGCAAGAACGATCCGCTTTGGGTAATCGATGGAGTGGTGATTGATGCAGGTGGCATTGGTTATTTAAATCAAGACGATATCGAATCAATTGAGGTACTTAAAGATGGTGCTTCTGCTGCAATTTATGGAACACGTGCTGCTGCGGGTGTTATTTTGGTAACCACTAAAAAAGGTAAGGCAGGAACGTTGAACATTAATTATAGTGGTTATTATGGTACTCAGGCACCAGCTAAAAAATTAGACTTGTTGGATGCTACTCAATATGCAACCTTGCGTAACCAGGCACTTGTTAGTGCAGGCAAAGCCCCGGCATTTGCCAACCCTGCAGCATTAGGTGCAGGGACAGATTGGCAGGATTTGATTTTTAATGATAGTGCTCCAAAGCAAAGCCACGAATTTAGTGTATCTGGAGGAAGTGATAAAGCATCTTATTTTACCTCTTTTGGCTATACCGATATCAAAGGTATTGTAGCTACGCCTATTTCTAAATTTAACAGGGCTAATGTGCGTATCAATACCTCATTTAAACCTATTAAAGGCGTAACATTTGGCGAAAATTTAGGTTATAGCCATGGTGTAAATAGCGGTATTGGTGAAACCAACCGTGAGTTTGGTGGTGTACTAAGCTCGGCAATTAATTTAGATCCGATTACGCCTTCGATTATTACAGACCCTTCTTCACAATCGGCTTTTTTCCCTTCTGCTACGGGTAATCCGGTACAAAATGCTGCAGCAACAAGAAATAGCGATGGCCAGCTTTTTGGGATTTCGCCGTATGTATTACAGGAAATGAAGAATCCATTGGCTATGATCCAGAACAGATTAGGAAACTATGGTTACGACCATAATATTGTAGGTAACGTTTTTGCTGATTTGGAACCGATAAAAGGTTTACACATCCGTTCATCATTGGGTACCAAAATGGCCTTTTATGGAAGTAATTCATTCACCCCGATTGCGTATTACAACACCTCTACGCCGATTAACCAATCGTCGTTATCGAGAGAGAATACCTATGTAATTAACTGGAACCTGGAGAACACCATCTCGTACAACAAGGTGATAGATAAGCATAATTTCACTTTCTTGTTGGGCCATGGTGAGTATAAAGATGGCAACCAGCGCAGGGCAACTGTAGTGTACAACAATGTGCCAGCAAAAACTTTCGATGAAGCATCTTTCAGGTATAATGCATTGCCGGCGGATAGAACAAACAGTAGTGGTGGCGATGGTACTGATCATAGAATCAATTCACTTTTTTCGAGGATCCAATATAATTATGGGGAGAAATACCTGTTTTCTGCCTTGATCAGACGTGATGGATCTTCCAGGTTTGGGGGCAATAATAAATTTGGTTACTTCCCTTCAGGGTCAATAGGATGGGTACCTACTTTAGAAAACTTTTTCCCTAAAAATGATGTACTTACTTTCCTGAAAATTCGTGGTAGTTATGGTGTTACCGGAAATGATGGTATCGGCGATTTTCCTTATATCCCAATTGTAGGCGCCGGTGGAGATCGTAATTACGTATTTGGTTCTACAAACGAAACCGTTTATGTAGGGTATAGCCCTGGTGCTCCAGCCAATCCTGATTTGAAGTGGGAAGAAACCCGTCAGGCAGATATTGGTATCGATGCAACGTTGTTTCAGAATTTAACCTTAACGGTTGATATTTATGACAAGAAAACCACGGGTATTTTACAAAATCCACCAATCCCAGGATATGCGGGTTATGGTAGTTTTGCGCAAAACGTAGCAGACATTCAAAACAGGGGTTTAGAGATTGAGTTGGGATACAGAAAGAAAATCGGTCAATTAGATTTTGGTGTAAACGGAAACATTTCGTTTTATAAAAATAAAGTTACACAGTTACTTCCCGGAAACCTTTTCTTAGAAGATAACAGCGCAACTTTCCAGAATTTCGGAAACATTACCAGAACAGGTTTAAACTTACCTTACCAGCAATATTATGGCTACCAATCGTTGGGCATTTTCCAAAGTCAGGCCGAGGTAGACAGTTATTTAGGGGCCGATGGTGTAACCAAATTACAACCAAATGCAAAACCAGGCGATTTAAAATTTGCCAACTTAACTAATGATAACATCATCAATCCTGATGACCGTACCTATTTAGGCAATCCAAACCCAACCGTAAGTTATGGTATTACCATTAATTTGGGTTACAAAAACTTCGATTTTACCGCTTTTGGAAGTGGTTCAGGTGGCAATCAGATTTTCCAGGGCTTAAGAAGGTTAGATATTGCTACTGCAAATTACCAGAGCAAATATTTAGATGCATGGACCCCAAGCAATACCGGAGCCTCGCTTCCGCGCATTGTTGATGGCGACCCAAATGGTAACTACTCTAAATTTACTAACCTGTACCTGGAAAGTGGCAATTTTTTCAGATTAAGAACAATGCAACTAGGTTACTCATTGCCTAACAGCATCATTAATAAATGGGGCATGAAAAAACTCCGCGTTTATGTGCTTGCCGAAAATTTATTTACCATAACCAAATACACGGGTTACGATCCAGAATTAGGGGTAACTGCCGATTCTGGTGGTGGCGCACAATACGGTATCGACCGCGGTGCTTATCCACAGGCAAGGGCGTTTTTGTTTGGCTTAAATGTTGGATTTTAATATAATTTAAATCATGAAGAAAAAGAATTTTTTATACTTTACAGCAATTGTACTTTCTGTAACGTTGGGTTCGTGCAAAAAGGATTTGGAAGTAAATCCGCAAGACCGTATAACTTTAGATAATTATTATAAAACTCAAGCTGATGCCTTTACCGGATTGGTGGCTATATATGATCGGTTTGCTTACCAATCAGGTGGCTTGTACGATAAATCGGCGGTAATGAGTGTTGCAGGTGACGATCAGTTGGCAGGTGGTGGGGGGCCAAGTGATATTAACGATTTGCAGGTAATGCAAAATTATACACTTAATGCCAGCACAGGCCCTCAGGGTTACCTTTGGAGCAGAGGGTATAGTGGAATTTATAGAGTAAATGTACTGCTGCAAAAAATTGTAGACATCCCGATGGATGCGACATTAAAAGCAAGATACATTGCAGAAGCGAAAGCTATGCGTGCAGCATTTTACTTCGATCTGGTTACTTTCTTTAAAAATGTACCGATTATAGAAGGCACTGTTGATCCAAAAGATTTATACAATGTTACCCAAGCCGCACCTGCTGCAGTATATGCATATGTAGAGAAAGATCTTGCTGATGCAATACCAGGATTGCCAAATACAGTTCCTGCTGCTACAGAAGGTGGCCGCCTAACAAAAGGAGCAGCACAGGCATTGTTGGGCAAGGTTTTATTGTATGAGAAAAAATGGCAGGCAGCTGCCGATCAGTTTGCTGTGGTAAACGGTACCGCACCTGGGGTTTCGCCTTCAGTTTATGGCTACAAGTTAATTCCTAATTTTGGCGATTTATGGAAACCAAGCAATAAATTCAATTCAGAATCCATTATAGAGTTTGTACACAGCAATAAATCTAATGGCAACTGGTCTGCTGCAGGTAATAGCGAAGGTAATTTACTGTCCATCACAACGGGTCCGCGTGGATACAGTAAAACGGTATCTACTGCTCCTGATTATTTTAGCGGCTATAGTTTCCTTGTATTTACAAAGGCCTTTTTTGATTTCATCCATTTCGATCCGAGAAATGCGGCCACGGTAGCCAACCTAGATAGTTTGCAAACCAATGGCATTGCCAAGTACACTGCCGGATACAATAACACAGGGTATTTCTTTGCTAAGTACATGGGCTTAACTACCCAGGCAGCCGCAAATACACCGGAGTTAAATTTCGGAATAGACGAATATGAAATCCGTTTGGCCGATACCTATCTAATGGAGGCTGAAGCTTTGATGAATGCTGGTGCAGCAGTTGGGGTAGGCTCAAGGGCTTATACTTTGCTTAATGCCGTTCGTGCAAGGGTAGGACTAAATCCTGTTGCCGTAACACAGGCCAACATCGAAAAAGAAAGAAGATTGGAACTAGCAGGCGAAGGCCAGCGTTTTCCTGATCTTGTACGTTGGGGCAAAGCTGCTGCAACATTGGCTTCGAAAGGTTTTATTGCTGGTCGACACGAAGTATTCCCAATTCCGCAAGGTGAATTGAACAACACCAAAATTGAACAGAATAAAGAATGGGGCGGAACAAAATAGTTGCTCATCTATTATACACGCTTAATGTTTAATTGTTAACAGGGAGGAAGCGAAATCTTTCTTCCTGTTTTTTTAATCTGCTCATCTTTTCCCTATGCTTTCTACCAAATTTCTTCGCCTTTTTATCATTTGTGTTTTTACCTGTTCTTCGCTTGCTGTTATTGCTCAAAACCAGCCTGAAGTTTGGCTTACCAAAGCCGATCGATCTGTTTTATTTACCAAACAGGTAAGTAAATTAAGTTTTAATGTAGCTAAAAACAATCTGCCAACCATTACCGTAAACGACAAAGAAACCTATCAAACCATTGATGGTTTCGGTTATGCCTTAACAGGTGGAAGTGCGCATCATATTGTTAAAATGTCGGCACAGGCCAGAGCTGCCCTATTAAAAGAATTATTTGCTACTGATGGAAATAATATTGGGGTAAGCTACATCAGACTAAGCATTGGCGCCTCTGATTTGAATGAAAAAGTATTTTCTTATAACGACCTTCCCGAAGGACAAACCGATTTAACACAGGCTAAATTTGATCTTGGCCCGGATAAAGTGGATGTGATTCCGGTAATGAAGGAAATCCTGGCCATAAACCCAAAGCTAAAAATTATGGGTTCGCCATGGTCTCCCCCCTTATGGATGAAAACCACCTACGATGCCCGGGGTGGGATGTTAAAACCCGAATATTACGATGCTTACGCCAAGTACTTTGTAAGGTATGTACAGGAAATGCGAAAAGAGGGGATTTCTATTGATGCGGTTACCGTTCAGAATGAACCTTTACACCCAGGTAATAATCCCAGCTTGCTTATGGTTGCACCAGATCAGGCGTTTTTTGTAAAGAAATTTTTAGGTCCTGCTTTTGCTAAAGCCAATATTAAGACCAAAATTATTGTTTACGATCATAATGCCGATCGGCCAGATTACCCGATTAGCATTTTAGACGATCCGGAAGCCAAAAAATATATTGATGGATCCGCCTTTCACCTGTACGGAGGAAAGATAGAAGCTTTAACTGATGTACACAATGCCCATCCTGATAAGAACATTTACTTTTCTGAGCAAATGGTAGTGGAGCAGCCAGATGCTGTGGATATTAAAATTGTTAATCCGGTTAAGCGTTTGGTTATCGGTGCTACCAGAAACTGGAGCAAAAATGTATTGGAGTGGAATCTGGCAGCCGATCCCGAGAATAAACCTTATACCGATAGGGGTGGTTGCTCCATGTGCCAGGGTGCAGTAACCATTGATAAAGATTCTTATAGCAGAAACCTGGCTTATTATTCTATTGCGCATGCTTCTAAGTTTGTACGGCCCGGTGCTGTTCGGGTAGCTACAAACGATTTAACCGATCTGCCAAATGTTGCCTTTAAAACACCTGGTGGGAAACATGTTTTAATCGTAGCCAATAGCGGCAAAAATGCCCCTACGTTTAATATTAGCTTTAATGGCAAAACACTTGTCGCAAGGCTCGATAAAGGATCTGTAGCCACTTATATCTGGTAATTATCTAAAACCTAACCTTATTTTTATGTCTTTCACAAAATCGATATTATACGTTTTTCTGCTCAGTACCATTTCGTTTACAGCGTTTTGCCAAGGGTTTTTAAAAGCCGAGGGTAAAAAAATAGTCAACGCAAAAGGCGAGAATGTTTTGCTCCGTGGTTTTGGTTTAGGCGGTTGGATGTTACAAGAGGGTTATATGCTCAAAATCAATAAAGAAGCACAACAATACCGCATCCGCGAGCGCATAGAAGAGCTGATGGGGCCAAAACAGACTCAGGAGTTTTACGATGCCTGGCTGGCTAACCATATGCGTAAAATTGATGTCGATTCGATGAAACGCTGGGGCTTTAATTCCATCCGTTTGCCTATGCACTACAACTTATACACTTTGCCAATAGATAAAGAACCCGTTGCCGGCAAAAATACCTGGTTGGAGAAAGGTTTTGCCTTAACCGATAGCCTGTTATCCTGGTGTAAGGCCAATAAAATGTATTTAATTTTAGATTTACACGCTGCACCTGGTGGACAAGGAAACGATTTAAATATTGCCGACCGCGATCCATCAAAACCATCCCTATGGGATAGTGAGGCCAATCAGGAGAAGACCATTGCACTCTGGAAAAAACTGGCCGAACGTTATAAAGATGAACCTTATATTGGCGCATACGATATTTTGAACGAACCTAACTACGGTTTCTTAAACCCTGATGAAGATAAAAATGGGACGAAAGAAAAAGTGAATGCACCTTTGAGAAAGTTAATGGTCGAAATTACCAAGGCTATCCGCGAAGTTGATCAAAAACATATTATTATTATCGAAGGCAATGGCTGGGGCAATAATTACAATGGCATTTTTCCACTGTGGGATAAAAACATGGTTTTGAGTTACCATAAATATTGGAATTATAACGATCAGGCGTCAATTGCACACATTATCAAGGCCAGGGATGAGCAGAATGTTCCGGTTTGGCTGGGCGAAACTGGTGAAAATTCTAATGTTTGGTTTACGGATGCCATCCACCTTTTAGAAAAAAACAATATCGGCTGGTCTTGGTGGCCATTGAAAAAGATAGGGGCGAATAATCCTATGGAGATTAAATCGAATCCCAATTATGATGCTTTGGTGAAGTACCTGAATAATGGTGGCAATAAACCCAAAGACAGCAATGTATACAGCGGTTTAATGGAGCTGGCTATTTATTCGAGATTAGAAAATACCATCATTCACAGAGATGTAATAGATGCCATGATCCGTCAGCCCTTTAGTAATGAAACCAAGCCGTTTAAGCCCAATTTAATTAAAGATAAAGGCATTGTGTATGCTGTAGATTACGATTTAGGTAAAAACGGCAAAGCTTATTTCGATACCGATACAGCCGATTACCATACTTCAACAGGAAAAAGAAGTGCAGGTAACCGTGGCCGGATTTACCGGAATGATGGGGTAGATATTGCAAAAGATTCTGCTCAGTACGAAAAGTATTATGTAAACCATATCGAAAAAGAAGAATGGTTGCAGTACACCGTAAATGTTTCACAAAAAGGAAGCTACACTTTAAAAATAAATGCTGCGGCAGATAACGCTGGAGGTAGGATGACCATTATAATCGATGGCAAGGTGGTAGCTAAAGATATTGTGGTTCCAAATACCGGAGACAATAAGAAGTTTGCAAATTTTGAGGTTAAGAAGCTTGCTTTAAAAGCAGGTAAACAAAAGATTAAGATTTTAACAGCTGTTGGAGGTTATAATTTTGGTTATATTCAATTTGTAAAATAAAAACAAAACATCATCTTGAAAGGCGTAAAACGTATCCTGCTTATTTTGGGCGCAATTGCCATTGCGGTTGTTGTTCTTTCGAGATGCATGAATGTGGCCAGTCAATTGCCCGCAGATGCGAGGGGCGAGGCCTATACCGGAGCGGCTACCTGCGCGAAATGCCATAAAGATTTATCGCAATCTTATGCCCATAGTCCGCATGGTTTAACCTCTAAGCCTGTGGTAGATACAGCTTTGTTAAAGGTTTTTGCCCCTGATTCGAATCACTTTTTATACAACGAACATCAAAAAGTGGTGATTGAAAAAAGAGACAGCGGTATATTTCAGGTCGCTTATCAGGATGGCAAAGCTGTGCGTGCCGAAAAGTTTGACATGCAGTTTGGTTCAGGCGAAAAAGCCTATACTTATACCTATTGGCAAGGCAAAAAGATGTACGAACTGCCTTTATCTTACTTCGCTGCTATTAAGAATTGGGCCATCAGCCCTGGTTTTCCAAAAGAAAGCTTTTATTACGATCGGGCGATAACAAGCCGTTGTTTAGAGTGCCACGCATCTTATGTTGATATTAAAATCACACAAAAATCTACTTTTTCCAAAGATGAGGAAATGGAAAAGGGTGCTGTTATTTATGGGATAGATTGTGAACGTTGCCACGGACCAGGTAAACAGCATGTTGTTTTTCATATGGAAAACCCTGAAGAGAAGAATGCAAAATTTATCACATTGTATAAAACACTTACCCGAAAACAAAAGATGGATGTTTGCGCGGTTTGTCATTCGGGCAATACTTTGGTGGCACAGCGATCTGTTTTCGGTTTCCAGCCCGGCGACGATTTAGAGGCTTATTATTCGCAGGATTTTACAGGTTTCGGTGGTGGTAATATTGATGTGCACGGTAACCAAAGTGCCATGCTAAAGGGCAGTAATTGTTATCGGAAAAGTGAAACCATGACTTGCCAATCGTGCCACAATACACACGAAAATATTAAAGGGAACTTAAGCCTTTATTCGCAGCGCTGCATCAATTGCCACAAAAGTACCAGCCATAGCAAAGCCATTTTAGCAAAAGGATCGCTCAGTACCAATTGTATCGACTGCCATATGCCTAAAGAATCTTCAAAACTGATCACCTTTCAACAGGCGGGTAAAGATCATTTAAGCCCATACCGGTTACGCTCACACCATATTGCCATTTATCCCGTTATTAATAAGTAAACCCAAACTTGTATTAAGAAATTCCCCACTATCCGTTAATAGGACTTGGATTTCGTACATTTGGTTTCCACTTAAAAATTTAGATAGTAGCCGATATGCTCATAAAACACTACTTAACTTTATTCTTCCTCCTTTTTCTCTCCATCCCTATTTTTGCTCAAAAGAAATTTACCCTTAGCGGCACCATCCGCGATGCAGGTACAGGCGAAACTTTAATAGGCGCCACCATCCGGATTTCCGGAGCTTCTACCGCAGCAACCCTAACCAATAATTATGGTTATTTTGCTTTAACACAGTCCGAAGGTACCTACACTGTGGCCGTAAGTTATACAGGGTATGCCTCCATTGTTAAAACCATCAATCTAACAAAAGATACCAAGTTAAATGAGGAATTAAAGAGTGCAAACGATTTAGACGAAGTGACGGTAAGTGCCAACAACCGTAAAAACGAAAACGTTAAAAGTGCGCAGATGGGCCTGGAGCGGATCGATATGAAATCGCTTAATTCTATACCGGTATTACTAGGCGAAAAAGATATTTTAAAAACCATCCAGCTGTTGCCCGGCGTAAAATCAGGCGGCGAGGGGAACACAGGTTTCTATGTGCGCGGTGGTGCTGCCGATCAGAATTTAATAATTCTGGATGAAGCGGTGGTATACAATTCTTCTCATTTGCTTGGCTTTTTCTCTACTTTTAATGCTGATGCGATTAAGGATGTAAGTTTATACAAAGGCGGTATGCCTGCACAGTATGGAGGCCGTTTATCATCGGTTTTAGACGTTAAAATGGATGATGGGAATAATAAAGAGTTTAAATTTCAGGGCGGCATTGGTTTAATTGCTTCGCGTGTAAAAGCAGAAGGGCCGATTGTAAAAGACCGGGGTTCGTTTATGGTGAGTTTCCGCAGAACGTATATCGATCTGTTTTTAAGGGCTTCACCAGATTCATCTGTTAATGGCAGTACCTTAAATTTTTACGATATTAATGCCAAGGCGAATTATAAAATCAATGATAAAAATACCATTTATATTTCCGGCTATTTTGGCAAGGATAATATCGGTGTTAAAGACTTGTTCGAAAACAACTGGGGCAACGTAACCACTACCATCCGCTTAAACCATATTTTTAGCGACCGTTTGTTTTCGAATACCTCCTTAATTTACAACAACTATAATTATACCGTTCGCTTATTAAATGATGCGACCAACTTTAAAGCCACCTCATTGGTGCGCGATTTTAACTTTAAAGAAGATTTTCAGTATTTCAGCAATAAACATACCCTTCGTTTTGGTATCAATGCCACACAGCACCGTATTTCGCCGATTGATATTGATAGCGATGAAGCATCGCAGGTAAATTCGCTTACGCAGGAAAGGCGTTATGGTATCGAATCAGCAGCTTACATTTCTGATGAGTGGGCCGTAAACGAACATTTAAACTTTTTATATGGCGTGCGCTTGGCGGCTTTTTCTTTAATGGGTCCTGGTAATTTTAGTACCTATGATGCCGATGGGAATACCCTGTCGACAGAAAATGTAGCCAAGGGAAAATTCCATAAAAACTACTTTAACCTGGAGCCACGTTTTTCGGTGAGTTATCTGTTTAACGAAGAAAATTCGATCAAGGCTTCTTATAACCGGAATACCCAGAACGTCCATATTTTAACCAACGCTACTTCCAGCTCGCCAACCGATCAGTATGTGTTGAGCAGTACCAATATTAAACCCGAAATAGCCGATCAGGTGGCTTTGGGGTATTTCAAAAACATTCAGGATAACAATTATGAACTCTCGGGAGAGATTTATTATAAGTGGCTTCAGAATCAGATCGACTATAAAAATGCGGCCGAATTATTGGCTAACTCCAATGTAGAATCAGAACTTTTATACGGAGTAGGCAGGGCTTATGGATTGGAGCTGTTTTTTAAGAAGAAATTTGGCAAGCTGAACGGCTGGGTGGGTTATACCTTATCGCGTACTGAACGTAAATTTACTGAACTTAATGATGGTAAATATTTTCCGGCACGGCAAGATCGCACGCATGATATTTCGTTAGTTGGCATTTACAACATGACCAGGCGGTGGACTTTTTCTTCGAGTTTTATTTACAGCACAGGTAATGCCGTTACTTATCCGGCAGGGAAATATAATATTGGTGGCCAGGCTGCTTATTATTATACGCAAAGAAATGCAGGCAGAATGCCTTATAATATGCGTTGGGATGTAAGTGCAACTTTAGAGGGGAAACCTGGTAAGAAATACCAGTCGAGCTGGAATTTCGGGATTTATAATTTATTGGCTAGAAAAAATCCCTACTCTATTGAGTTTATTACAGATCCGAACGATCCGAGTAAAACTGCCGCTCAGCAGACTTCACTTTTCGGGCTTATTCCATCAATTACCTGGAACTTTAAATTTTAAAAGCATGAAAAAACTGATTATATACCTTTCGCTGTTCACTTTCTGTTTTACAGGTTGCAAGAAAATTATTCAAATTGAAACCGAAAATGCCGATCCTCAACTGGTAATTGAAGGTGTAATTAACGATTCGCTGATCGATCAGCAGATTAAGATCAGCAAAACCATCGGTTATACCGAAGCCAATATTTTTCCGAAAGTTTCGGGAGCAAGCGTAACTGTAACCGATAATAAGGGGAATACTTATGTTTTTAAAGAAGGTACAACACCAGGAACCTATATCAATAAAATGAAAGGCGTGCCGGGTGTTACCTATAATTTAAATGTTACTGCCGAAGGACAAACTTACACCGCCAGTTCAAAAATGCCCAATGTGGTTAAAATGGATTCGATAGGGGTGATTAAGAACTTTTTCTTTGGCCGAGAACGTAAAACCGCTGCTGTATTTTTAAAAGATCCTGCTAACGAAACGAATTTTTATCATTTTAACCTTTATGTAAATGATATTTTATCGGAACGTTTCTATGTAAATAACGATCGTTTAACAAATGGAAACGACTTAAGGATCCAGTTATTTTTTAAACCACCTACTAACGACCACGACAGTGATGAGTTGAATTCGAACGACAAGATTAAAATAGAAATGGAGTGTATCGATTCGAATATTTTCGATTATTGGTATGCTTTAAGTCAGCAATCGAACCGGGGGCCAAATCAGGGTACAACTCCCGCCAATCCAACTTCTAATATCTCTAACCAGGCATTGGGCTATTTTAGTGCCAATACTTACCAGGTGTTATCAGCAACTGTGAAATAGTACCCATAAGTCAATTCGTATTATCCAAAACACCTTAGAATTTTTAGTGTTAAATAAAACATGAAAGTATTTATAAGCGGCAACATTGCTTCAGTTGGCATAAAAGAACTGGAAGAAAACAATATTTCGATTACCCAATGGAAAGAAAACCGACAGATTACAGCCGAAGAACTGATCGAAGCCTGCCAGGATCAGGATGCCTTGATCAGCGTTGGGCCAAATAAAATTAATGCCGGATTTTTAAAGGCTTGTAGCCATTTAAAGGTTATTGCTCTACATTCTGTAGGTTACGATCAGGTAGATGTAGCTGCTGCAAAAAAAATAAATATCCCCATTGGGAATACGCCTGGTGTTTTGAGCAGCGCAACTGCCGATACCGCTTTTTTATTGATGCTTGCCGTATCACGAAAGGCCTTTTTTTCGCACAAAAAAATCATTAAAGGCGAATGGAAAAACTATGAGCCATCACCCGAACTCGGAATTGAGGTAAATGGCAAAACCCTCGGCATTTTTGGCTTAGGGAAAATAGGATTGGAGATGGCAAAAAAATGTAAGGCCGCCTACCAGATGAAGGTAATTTATCACAACAGATCGCGTAACGAAGAAGCTGAAAGAGAAATCGGAGCCAAATATGTTTCGTTCGAGGAACTTTTGGCACAAAGTGATGTGTTATCAGTACACACTGCGCTAACGCCCGAAACTAAGGGTAAATTTACACTTGATGTTTTTAAGCAGATGAAACCCAATTCGATTTTCATTAATACCGCCAGAGGTGGTATCCATAATGAAAAGGATTTGATAAAAGCTTTAGAGGAGAAAATGATATGGGGAGCAGGTTTGGATGTAACCAATCCCGAGCCAATGGATAAAAATAATCCCTTGTTAGCTATGGAAAACGTAGCTGTTTTACCACATATCGGCTCCGCTACCGAAGAAACCAGAGCAGCTATGGCACAGATTATCGTTAAGAATATTGTAGCAGGATTGAAAGGAGAGAAGCTGCCGTTTGAGGTGATGTAAGATAAATGAGAGTGGTAGTTTGCAATTACGACCTTTCCTACTGCAATCTTAATGATATGTTGTTAAAGACCCTTTATAATCGAAAATAAAAAATATTTGCCCCTCGATAGGCTATCCATTGGCAGGCTCCAAAAGAAAGTCGTCATCTCGACCGAAGCAACGCGGAGCGGAGAGATCTTTTAATATAGTCCAAAAGATCTCTCCACTACGGTCGAGATGACGATTCCTTGCGAAACCTGTCATCCAGTTTGCAATCCCATTTTCCTCATTTCTTATTTAACAAGATACTTAAACACCGATCTTCCTAAATTTCCGTTAGCATCTATACCTTCAATAATTACTTTATACTGGCCTTTGCCATCTGCATTGTAATATTCGAAAGAAGTATTACCTGTAGCATCGGTTACCACTTTAGGGTTCCAGTAAATGGTAGTTCTTAAATCATTGCGGTTCATGCTTGCAGGAACATCGTATTTTGGAGAATAGAACTGTTTTTCTTTGTTGTAACCTTGTGGTGAGAAAGTAAGTTCGTAGTATTTGGGTAGCATATCCATCAGCTGCGCTTTAGATATTTTAGTGCCTTTAGGTGCTTTCTTTTGATTGAATACAATCACCCCGTTTACATTGTTTGCACGGTTTACCAGTCCCAGCTCATCTCTTAAGAACACCTCAACCGATTCGATCTGATTGGCATCAAGTGTATTGATCTGGTTTACATCCACGTTCATTCCATTGATAAAGATACCCATCGGAATTTTTTTGCCCTGGTTATAATCTCTGCTCACGTAGAAATTGTTATCTGCAAAAGTAACACCAGCCAACATGCCCTGTAAACAGTTGATTAAAAGCCCACAGCCTTTTAAACGATCTCCACTTATTTCATGGTCGGCCATTTGGCTTAGTCCGCTCAGTGCAGGATAATCCTTATGACTTACTTTTGGAACAACAGCTGCTTTAATGTTTACATCTTTTAAAGTATGTAAATAAGCGTATTGCCTTTTGCTATTATCTAAGTAACTGGTTAAAGCACTATCTATATTTAAAACTTCTTCAGCAGCGCTAAAGTTTCTGCTTAGTGTAGGTACTGGTGCACCATTTAAGCTTAAGGTCATGTTTTTGTAGTTTACATTGTACTTAGCAGTAATGGTCACTTTAGAGGAGTCGTTAAATACCAGGTTTTGGAATTTAAAATTCCCAACAGGATCCGTAGTACTTTCTAAATTAAAACGTTTATCAGGTATGGTTAATAATAAGGCTCCTTTTCTAACTGGTATACCATTGTTCTGACGTAAAATACCCGAAATTTCGATGCCTTGTTCTGGTAAGAAATCAATTTTAGGTAATTTATTGGCAATAATATCAGTGTATTTGAAACTGCGGTAGCCCTGGGTAAGTAACAATACATCTAAGTCTGCGTTTTTCTTCGCGTCGGGTGCATTAAAGTAATAATTTGCTTTTTCGATATAACCCTTAACATCGCTGCTTAATAAAAGCCCCGTTAATATAGTACTGGTTGCATCCTCACTTGATGGAACCTTCGATTCGTCTACAACCGCTACCGAGAAGCTACCTTCTACAGGGGCGCCGTCTTTTTTAGCCGCCACATTTATTTTAACCTTTTTCTTGATTCCGTAAGTAGTTGCAGCACTGGTTAAAGTTACGGCCATGGTATTTTTATGCTGAACAAAAACCAAGCGTTCGCTTAATGGTTTACCAAATTCATTAAATAAGGTAAATTGTGCAATTCCATTTGGGAATTTAGATTTAAGTACGGTTGTATTGTATTCTTTGTTTGATAATGCAGTTTGTGCACCATAGCAGATTACGCCTTTGCTCTGCGCAATTAAATAAAGCTTTTTGCCTTGGTTTTGCTCAAAGAAAGCATCATTTGCTGCAATTTTTATGGCCACATTATCGGCGCTGCTATTATCTATATTTATGGCTACACCATTTGCGGCAACTGCAGGCAAATTATAATTTTGAGTAGTGCCATCAGCATAAGTAACTGCCGCTTTGTAGGTTTTTCCAGCTTCAGCCAATAAGTTGAAACTGCCCATTCCTAAATGCTGAGCAGTAAAAGCAGCTACTGTTTTGCCATCATTATCGGTTACCGTACCTTTTGAGCTAATGCCCAAACCATCACTTTTAATGGCTTTAAAGGCTACCCTGTTGGTTAAGCCGGCAATTAAACTTCCACCCTCAGGAAAAAATTGAAAATCTTTGCTTACAATAGCATTTTTAAGTTGAAAGCTACTGCTTGCCACATCTTTATCAGTTGTGTTAATGCTGGTAATCAGTTCGCCTTTTTGTAATTGATATTCTGCCTTTTGTGCATTGCTCATGGCTATTGTTAAAAAGCCATTGGCATCGGTTGTGCCCCTTCCTTTAGCAATAACGGTATAACTCGTAACCACTTGCCAGCTTACATTTTTATTGGCATATGGTTTATTATTGGCATCTTTAAATTGTACGCGTGCGTCAATTTTTTCTAACTTATCAGTAGATGTATTTTTATAGGTGATATGGGTTTTTACTTCTTTATCAATGGCTTCCCCTACATAAAAAGTCTTGTTAAAATAAGCAGGATCTTCATTGTTTAGCATCCATAAAGTATAAGCCCTGATATGGTAGTTACCTTGTTTATAATTAATCTGATCTAAGGGGAAACTGCCGTAAGCAAAACCACCGGTAATGGGTAGTTTTAAAGTCTGGATAAGCGAATCTTTCTGATTGATCACATCAACATAAATGATCTTACTAATTGCAGATAAGAAATTCTGGTTTTCGGTAACATAAGCTTTAAACCAAACCGTATCGGCAACAGCGTAATAGGGTTTGTCGAAATGAAGATAAATTTTTTCAGCAGGATAATCACTCAACACCTTATTCGTTTTGGCAATGATACTGTTTATGCTAATGGTATCGGTTTGTGCCGACGAAGAAAAACTTAGTGTTGATAGAAGTGACAGTATGATAAACGATAATCTAAAAATCTTCATGGAATGGATATTAAATGCTAAGCCCGTAAATATATCCAATTATAAATAGAGCACATAAAATGTGATGATGTTTAACATTTTTTTACAAAAGATTTAAGTTCATAGGTCATTAGTTCACTGTTCATTGATTCATTTCCCCGCATACCGTCCTTCTGAACTTGTTTCAGGATCTAATATGTGGGTACTTTTAGGGTTAACTGATTAATCGTTTAAATTGGTTAATTGTCTCCAAATCCCAGGCTGGTTCGATGCACGTTGGTTCATTCTGTGCGATACATTGGGAGGCGCAATCGCAATATGTTCTAAAACAAAACAAGCCACTAAGTAGCGGCCTGTTTTAAATTATGATGTTGTTTGCCTGTTATTTAAGCTCGATTAAGAATTCTTCTTTAGGTGAACGTACCTTTTTAAGGTTTACCAACCAATCGCCGGCTTCATCCCTGTGTCCTAATGGCAATAGCGTAACACTTTTTAAGCCTTTTTTATCTAAACCTAGAAGTTCATCTAAAGCAGGGCCATTAAAACCTTCCATTGGGGTAGCATCTACTTTTAACAAAGCTGCTTCTGCAATGGCGATACCGAAACCAATATAAGCCTGACGGGCTGCATGGTTAAAGTTTTCTTCAGCAGTTCTGGATAAAACCATGCCTTTTAACTGCGCTTTGTAAGCATCGGTTCCGCTTTCCGGTAAACCACGCTCCGCATTCATTCTGCTAAAAACAGCATCAATACCTTCTTCTGTGTAGTTTTCGTTGGCTGCGAAAATCAACAGGTGAGAAGAATCGATAACCTGCGATTGGTTATAGGCAATCGGTGCAATTTTCTCTTTTAATTCCTGGTTGGTTACCACAATTACTTTAAATGGCTGTAAGCCAGAGGATGTTGGCGCCAGGTGTGCTGCAGCAATAATTTTATCAACCTTTTCTTGTTCAACAGGTTGACCATTCATTTTCTTAACGGCATAACGCCAGTTTAGGGCATCTATTAAGCTCATATTTTTGAAGATTTTTTTTAAATTTTAAGAAGCAAATATGGAGATAAGGAATAAATCTATTGTTGATGTATGGTAAGAAAATTTTTTGCCTGGTCTCGGTTGGCTAAAGCCAACGGTAAAGCGGGGTTTTCCTTAGCCGTTGACTTTAGTCAACGGAATAAGATGTGAAATGGATTTAGGAAATGATTGGCTGGTGGTTCTTGGCGGTCTTCGGCCCCGCTTTCGCTTATAGTCCTCACTGCGCTCCGGGCTATTCCGCTCTATCGGGTTTAGGAACAAGGGTTTGTGCACCTTGCAACCCCAAAAATGAAAACTGTTTTGGCCACCTAGCCCCGGTTGAAGTGTTACCCTGCAGCAACGAGGCACGAGGAAGCGAAGCGTAAAAGCGGAAAACGGGAAGAAAATTATTGTTTTGACAGGCCTTGCGCTCCAGATGAAAATTTTTTGCTGGGTCTCGGTTGGCTAAAGCCGATGGTAAAGCGGGGTTTTCTTAGCCGTTGACTGAAGTCAACGGTAATATTAAGGCACAAACCTCAAATCGCTGCGTACCGGAAAGTGATCGGATAACTTGGCCTGGGTAATTTTATAGTTTAATACCTCAAGATCCTTAGAAGTAGCAATATAATCGATCTGGAAATTAGGGAATTTACCATTGTAGGTTTTTCCAAAACCGTTACCCTTTTTAATAAAACTATTGTTTAATCCGGCGGTGATCTGAGTAACCACATAAGAAGCCGGGGTATCGTTAAAATCGCCGGCAATAAGGTAAGGGGTTTTACAGGTTGCCATTTCCTTTTTCATAATATCTACCTGACCGCTACGTTTCAAAAAGGCACTTTTCAGCATCCTTAAAATCCGTTTAGATGGCTGCAGTTCGGTATTCATTTCCTTTACCTTATCTAAGTATTCGTAATCCTGCTTTTCGAAAGAGATAGATTGAAAGTGTACGTTATAAACCCGTAAGGTTTTTCCTTTAATGTTTAAATCGGTATAAATGCTCATGTTGCCGGGGAAACCTTCAACAAAGGGGATTTTACCAGAATCCTTAATCGGGAATTTAGAAAATATGGCTAAGCCAGTAGCTTCGTAATCGTTTTTATTGGTGGGTACGAAATAGTAATATTTTGTATTTAACAATGCTTTTAAGCTATCAACCGTATCAAAAGCACCTTTGTAACGGGTAAAAAATTCCTGGAAACAGATGATATCGGGATTTTGATCTTTTACCACCTGAAGCATTTTTTCTTTTACCGATTCGGTATTGTCTTCGCCGTATAGTTTAAAGCTATGTACATTGTAGGTCATCATCCGGATGCTATTGTCTGCTTTTTCGGTACCACCTTCATCGCCACCAATGGCAAAGGTTGCTTTTAAAGTTTTAGCACCAAGTGCAATAACCAGAACGGTAGCAATTGCAAAAATCCATTTTTTGCTTAAAAGCCACCAAACCAAGAAGATAATATTAATGAACAGGACAAAGGGATAGGCGAGACCGAAAAAAGCAATAATGGCATGTTTTCTTGGATCCATATTTCCGGCAAGAACCCCCAATAGTAAAGCAATTGCCAATGCAACGGCAATGGGCAAAAGGAGTTTATCCACTAAACTATACTTCTTTTTTTTTGTGGCCATTAATCTTTACTTGCCTTAAACAGTTTTTCTTTTTCTACTGCTGTTAATTTATCGTATCCTGAGGTTGATATTTTATCTAAAATGGCATCTATTTCCTGTTGGGAAACACCGCCTTTAAATTCGGGTTTTTTAACCGGTTTCTCATTCCGGACTACCTTTAGTTTTGGTTTTCGTTCGAACAGCTTGCTCCAATCTCTTCCGTTCTGCAAACTTTTAATAAAGGTGAAACCTAAAAGTGCACCACCAATATGCGCTAAACTTCCACCTGCATTTACCGATCCGATGGCAATAAAATCGAGGATGAAATAGACAATGGCAATCCATTTAATTTTAACCTCGCCAAAGAAAAGCAGCATGATGGTGTAATTCGGTACCAGTGTTGCTGCGGCAAAAATAATGGCCATCACAGCGGCAGATGCCCCCACAATGGTTACGCCTGCTAATCCACTGGCATAAAGTGGAAATACATTTAACGCGGCAACAGCAAATATACCTCCAAATAGCCCCCCAGCCAGGTATACAAAGTGAAATTGACGGCTTTTTAGGAAATTCATGAATATATTGCCGAACCAGAATAAGCCCAGCATGTTAAACAGGATATGAAGAATCCCGTCATGAATAAACATATAGGTAAACAGGGTATAAAAGCGTTCGGGCAGTTTCGAAATATTTGCTGGCAACGCTAAATAATCGCTTACGAATATATCAATAATATCACCTTGGCCACTTAGCTTGCTAATTACCCCGATAACAGCGATAATTAAAAATAGCATTGCATTAATCCCGATGTAAAAGAACAATGGGTTGCCCGATTGAAAAACCTTGTATTTTAAATCTTTGAAAGTATTATTCATAAAGCGTATAAAATGTATCGTTTTTGTCTTTCCATATTTTAACAAGTATAAAGCCGATTAGAGCACCCCCAAGGTGAGCATAATGGGCTATAGAATCGCCTTCAAACTGGGCAACACCCAAAGATAACTCTACTAAAATATAAATGGGTATAATATATTTTGCTTTCACCGGAACAGGAATAAACATAATCAGTAATTCGGCATTTGGATAAAGCATACCAAAAGCAACCAATAAACCAAAAATAGCACCAGAAGCACCAACCATACCGCCAAAATAGATGCTTCGTAGTGTAACCGCCTGTGCCATCGATAGTTGGTTTGTGTTGAATTCCCCCTGAAATAATGCGGCAAGGTTTATTTTTCCGTTATTAGTGGCACTACCTATAATCTGGTGTACTTCGTAAGCCTGTACGGCCCATTGCAATGCAAGCGCACCTAGTCCGGTAATAAAATAAAAGATAATAAACTTTTTGCCTCCCCATCTTGATTCTAATAAACTTCCAAAAGAATACAATGCAAACATGTTAAAAAAGATGTGCGCTATCCCGCCATGCATAAACATGTAGCTAATCGGCTGCCATATCTCAAACTTCGGAGAATCAAAATAATATACCGCTAGCCGATCATCGAGGTGAAGAGTGGTTAGTAGGTAGCTGGCCACGAAAAATAAGACGTTAATAATCAGCAGGTTTTTTACTACTGGTGGAATATATATGTTATTCATTTAATTTTAAAGATCGGTTAATTGTTTAAACTGGTTAATCAGTTAATCGGCGCTACACGCCTAACACCAAACGCCGAACCTGGTTAATTGTTTAAACTGGTTAATCGGTTAACTGTTTTGTATTGCTCTTTGGCTTCAAGTTTTGCTATGCCATTAATCTTCGGACTTCCGACTCCAGGCCTCCGACCTTTCTAACCTTTCTCAAACTTCTTATCCAGCTCTGCCAAAGTAATGGTTTGGATAATCGGTTTACCACTCACGCTAAAGTTAGGTGTTTTACAGGCAAAAAGCTCATCAATCAAGGTATTCATTTCTTCCTGACCAAGGCTTGTTCCCGCTTTAATGGCACTATTTTTTGCTAAACTCCTTGCAAGGCTATCGCGTTTGCTTAATTTTAGTTCCTGCTGTGAGTTTTTAAAGCCCTCAATCAACTGTTCAAATAATTGCGTTTCGTTAATGTTGCTGCTGCCCAGATCAACCGGAACACCTTCTACTACCAACGTATTTTTCCCAAACTCCCGTACATCGAAGCCCAAACTTTTTATATCATCCAGTAAACTTTTGGCCAGTTCAAAATCATTGGCATTAAGCGTAATGGTTTGCGGAAATAAACTCTGCTGCGATGCACCTTTGCGGTCATCCAGATGTACGAGAAAACGCTCGTAAAGGATCCGCTCATGTGCCATTTGCTGATCGATCACCATTAGGCCCGACTTAATCTGCGAAACAATGTAGCGGTTGTGCAATTGCATGTACTGCTTTTGTTTGGTTTCTAAAACAGTCTCATCAGCATAAATAGAAGTTTGTTCTACAATTGGCTGTTCTGTTATTTCGTAAAGCGAACCCCAGTTTTTAGCACTCGGTTTGGCTTCATAATTTCTTGGCGATGAGGCGTAACCGGATGTAGAACTGCTGTCGCTTGCAAATGGATTAAAATCAGGATTGAAATTAATGCTCGGTGGCACAATATCTTCAACCGCTTTGTGGGTAATCATATTGCTAAAACCTGTTTCCTGATCGAAATCTAAAGTAGGCGAAATATTATAACGGCCAATTGAACGTTTTACCGCCGATTTCATAATCGCATAAATGGATTTTTCATCCAGATACTTAATCTCTGTTTTAGTGGGATGAACGTTTACATCGATTTTTGATGGATCGATCTCTATAAACAGTACATAGAGCGGATAACTGTCATCCGGTAATAAATCTTCGAAAGCAGAGCTTACCGCGTGGTTTAAATATGGATCTTTAATGAAACGGTTATTCACAAAAAAGAACTGCTCGCCCCTGGTTTTCTTTGCAAAAGCAGGTTTACCGATATAACCTTTTAGGTTAATAATGGTTGTTTCCTCTTCAACAGGAACCAGACGTTCGTTATAGTTGTTGCCAAAAAGGTGGACAATACGTTGTTTTAAATTGCCTTTTGGCAGGTTAAAAATCTCGGTACCATCATGGTGCAGACTAAAAAATACAGCAGGGTGCGCCAATGCTACCCGTTGAAATTCATCCAGGATATGGCGCATTTCTACCGGATTACTTTTAAGGAAATTCCTTCTGGCAGGCGTATTGAAAAATAAGTTTTTAATCGAAATCTGTGTCCCTGGTGAGGTGGCAACGGGTTCCTGATTGGTTACCTGTGCACCTTCGATAGAAATACAGGTACCGATTTCATCCTCATGCCTGCGGGTTTTCATTTCTACCTGCGAAATTGCTGCAATAGAAGCCATGGCCTCGCCGCGGAAACCCATGGTACGGATGGCGAATAAATCTTCCGCTTTTTTTACCTTCGAAGTGGCATGGCGTTCGAAACACATTCTAGCGTCGGTAACGCTCATTCCACAGCCGTTATCTATAATCTGAATCAATGCCTTTCCGGCATCTTTTACTACCAGTTGAATTTTATCTGCGCCGGCATCTATCGAATTTTCGAGCAATTCTTTTACCGCAGAAGCAGGTCGTTGAACAACTTCTCCGGCAGCAATTTGATTGGCAACAGCATCAGGCAATAAGTGAATAATATCAGTCATGTATTAAGGCAAAGTGAATTTGCTAAATTATGCAAAATAAGCTTAAAGAACCTGATTTGTTTAAAACTCAACATGTAAATGACTGTTGGTAAATAGGATTGAATTGCTTCTACTGGTTTTATTTACACCAGTTGTCATCCTGAGCGGAGTCGAAGGATATGGCTGGAAAGAATTAATTCTTTATGCTTAAATTTTTTGTTTTTTTGAAAAGCAGGTTCCTGTTCCAGTCGGTTTGGGTAGTCCCGCTGTCTGCTGTATCTTTTTGGCTGTCATCCTGAGCGGAGTCGAAGGGCAGCCAAAAAGTATACCGCTTCCATCGGGTTTATTTTACAAAGGGCTCTTCATCCAAACATCGTGAAGAAATAAACATCCATTTTTACGAAGAGCCGTCCTACTGATCCGATAGCTATCGGATTTGTTTCAGGATCTATGAACGGATAAAAACCTAGGTGTCCGTAGAGTTCCGAAGGGCTCTACGGGATGACGAATAAAAAAGAGTCTCTGACTCATTCTTAATTGTTGAGTTTGAAAACTCAATCTTATTAGCCAATCCGTAGAGACGCTGCGCTTAACTCTACGGACAGGATATGGCAAAAAACTAAGAAATAAAATCCATGCTTTCTGTGTTTCCGTGGCAAAAAAAACTACCCTCTGTAAAACCGAATTTACAAAGCCAAATGATTTCAATTTTCTATCTTTATCGATATGAAATCCATCTTATACAGCCTTTTTCTAGCTATACTCTTCTCTTCTTGTGCCAGGAAGGAAGAAGCTGATGTAGTTGTTTATAATGCTAAAGTTTATACCGTAAACAACAAGTTCGAAACAGTTGAGGCCTTTGCTGTAAAGAATGGTAGAATCTTGGCCCTGGGCAAAAGTGATGATATCAAAGCAAAATACGCTGGCAAAGAAGAAATTAATGCCGATGGAAAAGCTGTTTATCCAGGTTTTATCGATGCTCATGCCCATTTTTATGGCTACGGACAAAGTTTGCAGACAGCTGATCTACGAGAAACAAAATCGTGGGATGAAGTACTTAAGCGCTTAACCGACTTTGCTAAAACGCATCCTGATGGTTGGTTAATTGGTAATGGCTGGGACCAAAACGATTGGGACAATAAAGCTTTCCCTACTAATGAAAAGTTAACCACACTTTTTCCAGATCGCCCGGTATTTTTAAACCGTATTGATGGCCATGCGGCTATCGCCAATCAAAAAGCACTGGATGATGCTGGTATTAAAGGAGAACAGAAACTGGTAGGAGGCGATATGCTTACCCAAAACGGGAAGTTAACCGGTGTTTTAATCGATAATGCCGTAGCTTTAGTAGAGCGTAAAATACCATCACCAGACGCTAAAATGGCCGAAAAAATATTTATCGATGCACAGAAAAATTGTTTTGCTGCTGGTTTAACCACTATTGACGATTGTGGTTTAAGTTATTTAGCTGTTGATTTTATTGAAAAACTGCAGAAAGAGAAAAAACTTAAAATGAGGCTATACGTCATGCTTTCTGATGAGTCTGATAATTATAAATATTTATTTAATCGTGGCCCGATTAAAACTGACCGTTTAAATGTGAGATCATTTAAAGTTTATGCCGATGGTGCTTTGGGATCACGTGGGGCTTGCTTATTGCATCCATATAGCGATATGCCCGAAAAAACAGGTTTTCTATTGAGCGATCAAAAACACTTTGAAGAAGTGGCCAAAAAGATCGCAGCCAATCATTTCCAGATGTGTACCCATGCCATTGGCGATTCGGCCAACCGCGTAATCCTGAATATTTACAATAAAATTTTAAAAGGTAAAAACGATCAGCGCTGGCGCATTGAACATGCACAGGTAGTTAACGCTAAAGATTTTGACCTGTTCGGCAAAGCCAATATCGTCCCTTCAGTACAGCCTACACATGCCACTTCCGATATGTACTGGGCCGGACAACGTTTAGGTGCCGAAAGGTTAAAAAGTGCTTATGCTTACAAACAATTGTTAAAACAAAATGGTTGGATTCCTTTGGGCACCGATTTCCCGGTCGAAAACATTAATCCATTATTAACGTTTTATGCAGCAACAGTGAGAGAGGATGCAAAAGGTTTTCCGAAAGGGGGCTTCCAAATGGAAAATGCCTTAACGCCTGAAGAAGCTTTACGCGGAATGACCATCTGGGCCGCAAAAGCCAATTTTGAAGAAGATGAAAAGGGCAGTTTGGAGAAAGGTAAATTTGCCGATTTTGTTATGCTCGATCACGATATTTTGAAATCAACACCACAAAACATATTAAAAACCAAAGTTTTAAAAACCTACCTGAACGGAGAAAAAGTATATGAAGCGAAATAGATTGTGTATCCTGTTTGTAGCATTTTGCTGCAATATTTTATGTTTAATGGCCTGCGCACAGGAGCATACAGCGAATGAGAAAAAACTGGCTATTGCCAACGCGATAGCTAATGCAACCGTGTTATTAAATAATCAGGATGGTGTTATTCCTTTAAAATCGTTGGAGAAAAAGAATATTGCTTCGGTTAGCCTGAGCTTTGCTTACAGTACCGTTTTCGATAGTTTGGCGAATAAATATGACAAAATCACCTCATTTTCTGCCGATTCTTATAAAGATAGCGTGAATTTGAACGATTTAGAAGATGATCTTAAATATTTTAATACCATTTTAATCAGTATCGATGATCAGAATGTAAACAAGGCGAAATACATTAATTTCATTAACAGTATCAGTAAAAATAAACAAGTAATTATTTCTTTTTTTGGTAACGGACCAGGTTTAAAATCATTCGATCAGTTAAAATCGCCAATTGTGTGGACTGCCCAAAACAGTGCAGATGCGGCTGCCATTGTGCCGCAATATATTTTTGGTGGCATTGCCGCTTCGAATAAACTAACAACAGCATATTCTGCCCGTTATACCATGGGGTCTGGTTTTACTACAACAGCCATCCGTTTAAAATATACCGTACCCGAAGATGCGGGCTTAAACTCAAATAACTTAAAAGAAATTGATGCCATTGCCGCTGAAGCGATTGCACAGAAAGCAACGCCAGGATTGGTGGTTTTAGTAGCTAAAGATGGTAAAGTGATCTTTAACAAAGCATACGGCACACATACTTATGATACCAATGTGCCTGATAAAGTAACCGATATTTTCGATCTGGCCTCTGTAACCAAGGTAACGGCAACTACACCGGCCGTAATGCGTTTGTTTGAAGAAGGAAAGTTGAAATTAGATACCAACATCGGTGCTTATATCCCAAAGGCGCGTACTACGCCGATGAACAATATCCAGGTTCGTGAGGTGATGTTGCACCAGGCTGGTTTCATTCCTTATATCCCTTTCCACGATTATGTGAAAACAGGTGATTATAGCAGGGATTCTTCGGCAGCTTATCCGACCAAAGTGGCCGATAATTATTATATCAAAAAAGGCTTTTTCAAAGATTTTATGTGGCCTAAAATGCTCAATTCGCCAATTAAAACACGCGGCAAATATGTGTACAGCGATATTAGTATGTATGTAATGAAAGATATTGTGGAGCATATTAGCGAAGAGCCTTTAAATCAATATACCTACGAAAACTTTTACAAACCATTAGGTATGCAAACGGCAGGTTTCTTGCCGCGTAACCGCTTTAAACCAGAACAGATTATCCCAACAGAAATGGATACCTACTTCAGGAAGACATTATTAGTGGGCTATGTGCACGATCAGGGCGCGGCTTTGGCGGGTGGAGTTTCTGGGCATGCGGGTTTATTTGCCAGTGCCAACGATCTGGCCATTATTTATCAGATGCTTTTAAACCGCGGAACTTATGGTGGTGTAGAATATTTCAAAAATTCGACAGTAGATATGTTTACCTCGAAGCAATCGAATGTTAGCCGTAGGGGTTTGGGTTTCGATCGTTGGGATCCGGATACGACTAAACATTATCCCTCGGAGCTTGCTTCTCCACAAACTTATGGTCATACCGGTTATACCGGAACTTGTGTGTGGGTAGATCCGTCCCGTGGTTTGGTATATGTATTTTTATCTAACCGTGTTAATCCCACCGTTACCGATAAGTTATCGAACTTAAAAATTAGAGGTAGGATAGAAGATGTGGTGAACAAAGCCATCGACGAATCGAAGAAATAGAATCAGCTATAATCATTGATCAAGTTTATTTTTATTCGTAATTTCAGAATACAAACCTAAAAACAGCTTAATACTATGAAATTAATTAAAACATTAACTTTTTTACTGCTTTTTTTTGCAGTGATTTCAATCGCAAATGCACAGCAGATTAAAGATGGAGAAACCGTAGATGTAAACGGAATTGCCGTAACCTATTCTGTTACCAATAAAGAAAAGTTGACCATAAAAGACCAGGATTTTGACCGCTATAAAGTTTTAGCTTCGATCAAAAACAATACTGGCAAATCTTTTAATATCCGTTTGGCCAATTCATTGGATCTTACTGGGATTTCTAATTCAAAAATTATAGAGTTAGATTGTATCAATGCCACAGGTGCAAGGTTAACCTCAAAAAAGGTTCAGGTGAGCATGAAAAGCCATTTAATTAACGTCACCTATCCGACAAAAGACAAAGACGGAAAATCAATCACGGCGATTCTTCCGGTTACAGCCGGATACTACTTTGATGAAGGACAGGTAATCGAAAACGATGCTATTTTTATTGTTCCCGCAGGCGAAACGCCACAGGTTACCGTAAGGAGCTTGTTGAAAAATTAAAATTAGGAGTTGTCAACTTTCTGGCAAACTGGCTATTAAAGTTGACAATTCTTTAAATAATTAATTTTTACAGTTATAATAGGCATCAAAAAGCTTATTTCTGAATTTATAATTAGGATCGTATTTCTTTTTCAGTTTAAAAAATGATTCAGCATTTGGATAAGCTTTTGAAAACTGTGATTGAGTAGCCTGTAGTTGGTAAGGCAGATAGTAAGTACCTTTTTCAGAAAGCGATGCATCAATCAGGGCCCTTGTCCATTGGGTTACTTTTGCCTTTTCTGTATCAGATACTTCCTGTTTGTAATAAATTACGAAAGCAAAAACTTCCTCCTTCGCCCAGGCGAGATACGATCCCGTATCTTTATTTGCATGCCGGATTGAAATATTGATCACATTTACATCATTGCTTTTTAATACTTTAACCATTTTTGGATAAAAGGAATCAAAACGATCTACAGGGATAAAATATTCTTGTAAAACGTAGGTGGCTTTTTTTCTTGAGTTGGGTTCCAACTCTTTTACATCATAGGTAGCTTCATAATTTCTCCATTCAACAACTTTACCTGTATAATGTAATGGATCTGCAATGTGTTGCCTTAACCACTTTCCAAAATCAGAACCAGCAACTACTTTCATGGCAAATTTTTTCAGCCAATAGTTTTTGTCATTTGGTTTTAAACGCTCGGTTACAGTTAATTTATTTTCGGTTCTGGCATAAGTAACCGCTCTAACTTTGGTGTAGCTGTTTGGGTATATATCTGCGTTATGAAATACAAATCGAGGTTTATTTCTAATGCTGGAAAAGAAGAATTTTTTGTATCCCGCAATATTCATTAACGTATCGTTTTTCTCTATTTTATAATTCTCTGTTAGCGATAAGGTTATTTCAGTGATTACGCCAATTCCACCGTAGCCACCTATGGCTGCATAAAAAACCTCATTATTAACCGTTGGGCTTGCAGTGATGAAACTTCCGTCAGCCAAAACGATCTTAAAACTTTTAACCGATAAGATAATTGGTCCCTGCCCAACGTAACGCCCATGAACATTAACGCTAAGTGAACCACCAACGGTGAAATTCGCATAAGTCTGCATAATTTTAACAGATAAATCATATAGGTCAATAAACTGGATCAGCTCTCGCCACCTTATACCCGCCTGAACTGTAACTTCCTTCCGTTCTTTGGAGAAGCTTAAAATCCTGTTAAACATTCTCATATCAATTTGCAGGGCATTTTCTGTAGCCGTTTGTCCACCTTGACTAAACCGGCCTCCACCTATCGAGATTGGCCCGTTGTGGCCTTTAACTGCTTTAATAATTTCAGTAGAAGTTCGCGGGGTAATTATGTTGGCAACCTTTATGGGGTTGAGCTCGGTAACATCGTTTACGACGTTCTTTTGTACAATCGGTTTATCAGGCTGGCACGCAAGAAGTAAAGTAGTGAGGATTAGAAAAATGCTGAGAGGGGAGCGTTTCATAGTGATCAGATGCTTTTGGGTTTATATACAATGATATTAAAATTGTTAAATCTAATAGGTTGTTTTATAGAAAGTTAACTGCCCGTTAAGTTAATGATTTAGAACCAACTTATAAATTACCGTTTTAAGTTCTTCGCTATCACGATCTTCGCACAATAGGAAAGTTGTACTATGCTCACCTTGATTAAGTAAAGTAATGCCTTCGAACTTATGCTTGCCTGAGATTTTATTGCTAAAAGCTAGTTTTAGGCTTTGCAGGTTAATGCTGCCAATAAAACTGCCCAAAATTTCACCATCTGCATAAGTCGATTTGGTATCTTCTGCGGTAGCAATGAAAAATATTTCATTTTTTACCAATACAGCATCTGTAAAAGAGGATTCAACATGATCAATATTTGGAAGCTTAAAAGAGTTGAACTTAGCTTGTTTAGCTTTAGCTAAGTCTACTCCCTGGATATTGAATATGCCGTTCTTTGCATCGATCCCGTTGCCACGGTTAAAAAGTAGCCACTTATTGCCTGTACAGATTGCACCTTCCAGGTTAAAGTTCTGATCATCTGTTTTGGAGATAGATTTAAGTAAGGAATAAGTTTCGGTGAGGTCTTTTTGAAAAACTTTTTGTGTTTTCAGGTCGAATTCGATCATCAGGTTTCTTTTGGGTGTGGAGCCAGAACCTAAAATGTATAATTTATCGCCGTGCTGACAAAGGATTTCGAAATCGGGTTTTAAGGATTTAGGTATATTTTCTAACTGATCAAGTGTTTTGTCAAATAAGATCTGAATTTTGCGTAGCTTTTTGGTTTTGATATTGTATTCATTCAAATAGCCACTGTTATCGCCAATGATATACAGTAAATCTTCGTGAAGAAATAAACCCGAAGCAGAACCAATGCCATCAATCTCAGCAAAAACGTCTAAAGTTGTCGAATGCATGTTTGAAAATAATAAAAAAAGCACCGGTTTTGGCCGATGCTTAGTATTTTTTTGAATAAGATTGCAGCGTCTCGATGAAAAATCGAGTCTCTCAGCAATGACGATCTTTTTTTATTTTTTCAATCCAATTTCTCTTAATCTCTCATCCAAATATTCTCCGGCAGTCATATCGCTATAAGCTTTAGGGTGTTCCGCATCAATGGTTGATGGCAAGCTTGTTAAATCCATGTCGCTGCGTGGATGTAAGAAAAAAGGAACAGAGAAGCGCGATGTTTTCATCAGTTCACGGGGTGGGTTTACCACTCTATGTGTAGTCGATTTTAATTTATTGTTGGTTAAACGCTGTAACATATCACCCACATTCACCACAATATCGGTATGATGTGCTTTAATCGGCAACCACTCATTGCTGCGGGTTAATACTTCTAAACCATCTGCACTGGCACCGATTAATAAGGTGATCAAATTGATGTCTTCATGCGCACCTGCACGTACCGCATCGTCTGGAATGGTTTCAGGATTTTCGATCGGGAAGTAATGGATACCCCTCAAAATAGAATTTCCGTTATGAACATGTTTGTCGAAATAATTGATTGGCAATTCCAAGTAAGTCGCAATGGCACGTAACAGATGTGTCCCGTTTTCTTCCAGCTTTTTATAAATATCGCCTGTAACTTTGTTAAACTCTGGTAATTCCTCTAAAATCTCGTTATCAGGATACTCATTTTTAACAGGGTCACCATCAGTTACTTCCTGGCCAATCTGCCAGAACTCTTTCAAATCTGGAGTTTTAGCCCCTTTAGCTGTTTCTTTGCCTGCACTGGTGTAACCACGTTGACCAGCTAATTCTGGTTTCTCGTATTTCCTTTTGGTTTCAACAGGAAGCGAAAAGGCAGCTTTAATATTTTCATAAAGCTTATCAATTAATTCCTGGCTTAAACCATGGTTGGTAATGGTAACAAAACCCGAATCGTTAAAAGCCCTGCCCAATTCATCAGAAAACTTTTTACGGTCTTCTGCAGAACCATTGATGTAAGAGCCTAAATCTAAACAAGGAATATACGGTGTAGACATAATTTTATATTTAATGTTTTACGAATTTAAAAAAGAATTGTTAATAAGTGCGTTTCGGTTGTGTATTAAGTATTTAATAAATTAATATACAGTTTTTTAAGTTATTAACAAAATCAGAAAATGAATGCAATGATCGATTGTCACACTAAATCCATTATAATTTAAACGCAAACTAGGCTTTGTTTAATTTCGTATAATTAACTGGAAAATAACTTGATGAACGGTGAGGTAAATTGGTTATTTGCGACTAATAAATTAAACACACACAAAATGAAAAAAATAATTTTAATTCTTTTATCGGTATTGGCCTTAAATCAGGCAAATGCGCAAGGGAAAAAGACAGAGAAAGCCACATTCGGAATGGGCTGTTTTTGGTGCACTGAAGCCATTTTTCAACGTTTAAAGGGCGTTGTATCGGTTAAATCTGGTTATGAAGGCGGTACTTTAACCAATCCAACTTACGAGGAAGTATGTACCGGTGCGACAGGGCATGCCGAGGTTTTAGAGATTACCTATAACCCGATGGTGATTTCTTATGATGATTTATTGGAAGTTTTTTGGAAAAGCCACGATCCTACAACATTAAACCGTCAGGGTGCCGATAGCGGTACACAATACCGTTCAGTTGTTTTTTATCACACGGCTGAGCAAAAAGCTTTGGCAGAAAAGTATAAGGCAGAGTTGAATAAAACCAATGCTTATGGCAAAAAAGTGGTAACAGCAATTGAAGCAGCCAAGCCATTTTATATTGCAGAAAATTACCACCAGAACTATTTCAATAAAAACGGAAGTGAACCCTATTGCAGATTGGTAATTCAGCCCAAAATAGAAAAACTGGAAAAAATATTTAAAGCGAAGCTTAAAAACTGATAAACTTGGTTGACTGAGGTTGTATCATAAATATCTATCATCCTGTCCAAAGGACTCCTACGGAGAGCTTGTTGAAGGACATGTTTAAATACGCTTAAAGGTGTTTCGACAGGCTCAACACGACAGCATCAGAGCTGAAATCGCCTTTATGATACAACCTCTTTTCCTATTTTAGGAATTTAAACTTCTATCTATGGTAAAAAGAATCGTGCTTAATATCAATACCCAAAAAATTGCTGATGCAGTAAGTTTTTATAAAGATATTTTGGGGCTTGATCTGCTAATGGATCACGGTTGGATTGCAACTTATGGTACTCCGGGGCAAAAAATGGATGTACAGATCAGCTTTGCTTCAGAAGGTGGGTCGGGTACGCCAACACCAGATCTATCCATCGAAGTTGAAAACGTTGATGATATATTGGAAAAGGTGAAAGCCGCCGGATTTCCGATCGAATATGGTCCGGCTGATGAACCATGGGGTGTTAGGCGTTTTTATACCAGAGACCCATTTGGGAAACTGATTAATATTTTAAGTCATTATTGAGAGCTAATTTTTGACAAAACATTAGAGTTACGATGACAGGTTTAGGTGGGGCGTCATTTCGACCGCAGTGGAGAAATCTTTGAACTATGTTAAAAGATCTCTCCATTCCGCTGCGCTTCATCCGATAGCTATCGGATCGAGATGACGAATCGTCTTTTAATTCAAAAAACCTTTAGCTTTTTCGAGCAGTTCGCTACCTTTTTTGCCAATTTCTTTTTTACCCTTTTCTATGGTTGAGGGCTGTGTATACTCACTCACCGAATTAGAAAGCGCTTTAAACTTGCCTATGCCAGCAAATACTTCTTCGGTATAAGGAACACCCTGCTGTTTCATCAGTTTTTCCCAGTCTATTTTCGAGAGTACCGCAACCATGTATTTAGTGGCGATTTTACCGATAAATGCTTTGTCGTACACACTGGTTAAAGCCTTGTCTGAGTCGCGGTCTTTTACATAAACGATAGTTTGTTGTAGTGCTTCGCGTTCGCTGTTAGAAAATAGTGGGCTTTTGCTCAGCTTTTCCAATGCTGGAAGTGATTTCTCGGGTCGCTCTTTCTTTAAATTCAAATAAGCGGTTATTCCCCAAACCAGTTCGTTTTGAATGCCCAGTTTGTTCATGTCGTTTAAGAAAGCCTCAAAATCTTCAAGCGATCTTTCTTCATCAATTTTTCGCTCCATTCTCATTCTGTCAAAACCTCTAAAAAGATAGTTCATGCTATGGAAAGACAAATGTGTCTGCTCATCATTTAAACGGCTCCAGCCAAAAAATGATTTGGTGTAGGGGAGTGGGATTTTCTCGTTTTTATCCAGCCATTTAATGTTTCTCGAAAGGCCATCTTCAGATAAATAAAACAGGTTGTTGCTAAAAAACAAGAAACCGCGCACAAATTCTAAAAGTGTTTTAATTTCGTTATCATCCAGCAGTTCTGGTTGAGTTTTGGCACATTCATATAAAGCAAAAGGTTGCCCCAGATCTCTGGTGGCCAGTACAGCCATGCTTAAAATGGCATGTTCTATATTTTGATAGTAGGCCTTGTTTGTATCCTTAAAAAATGGTTGCGGCGTTTTTACGCCCGTTTTCATCGCGATAAAACCAGCTGTTAGGAGAGGAAAAACATCTTCATCGGTTTCTTTTACAAATTGTTTAACCGATCTATATTCTTTATACAACCTTAAGGCGTCTATTACAGAAATGTTTTCATTTCCATGCCCGTTCACTTTATTTAAGGTTCGAACAACACTTTGTGCCTGTTTGCTGAATTTCTGATACTCGGGCTGGGTGGTATCCTGAACAGCGGTTGAACGGACAGCTATTTTAGCAAATTTATAAAATATGATTTTATCGTAATTGATGTTTTCGACCAGTTTCTTTTTATCAAGTTCGAGTAAAAGCTGATCGGTTTTTTCGCCAGAACAGGAAGCTAAAAATAGGACAACGCAAAATAAAATTAAATTCTTCATGAGGCATGTTTTAAACGAATAGATGTTTAAAACTAACATTTTAGGAAAGAAAAAAAATGAAAAACGCAGATTCTTCTAAATTTAGCCTTTCAGGACATTCCTTAATTATCGAAATTTAAATTTTTTTGAGTTTTTAAAAGTAAAATGATAAATTTTTAAAGGAAATAGATGGTACTATTAGCAAATTAACAATCGGTTTCTGTGGTCAGTTTTATGTTCTATTTGTTTTGTTATTGACTAAACTAATTTTTGGATTAAAATTTGATTAGAACATGTCAAAAAGAGGAAAGTATTTCTAATTTTTTGGCAATTTTTTCAGATTTAATGGCCTAAAATTCGTAGGATGTTTAAAATCATTCTAAATTTGTAACTCCTTTAAGCTAAGATGACAAAAAAGAAAAAGACAGTTGGTAAAACTGACGCTGATGTAATTTTAATAGGGGCTGGCATCATGAGTGCAACCCTGGGTGTTTTGTTAAAACAATTAGAGCCCAATTTAAGCATAGAAATTTACGAACGTTTAGATATTGCGGCGGCAGAAAGTTCTGATGCCTGGAATAATGCCGGAACGGGACACTCTGCTTTTTGCGAATTAAACTATACGCCCGAAAAGAAGGATGGTACGGTTGAAATAAAAAAGGCGGTTCAGATTGCAGAACATTTTGAAGTTTCTAAACAATTTTGGTCATATTTAGTGAACAAGGGATTGGTTTCTGACCCTTGTAATTTTATCCGCAATATTCCTCACATGAGTTTTGTTTGGGGAAAAAAGAATGTAGAATACCTAAAAAAACGCTACGATGCATTAACGCAATGCGACCTGTTTAGCGACATGCAATATACAGAGGATACCGAGCTTGTAAAAAACTGGGCACCCTTAATAATGGATGGCCGTAAAAAGGGCGAAAAAGTTGCAGCAACAAAGATGGATCTGGGAACCGATGTTAATTTCGGAACCTTAACCCGTGATATGTTTAACAACTTAAAGGAACAAAGCAATGTTAATCTGCATTTCAATCACGAAATCCGCGACCTGAAAAAGAATAAAGACGGCAATTGGATCGTAAAAGTTAAAGATTTAGAAACCGGCGATAAACGTAAACGTGTAGCTAAATTTGTATTTATCGGTGCCGGTGGCGGTTCTTTGCCATTATTGGAAAAATCGGATATTCCTGAGGGAAAAGGTTTTGGCGGTTTCCCTGTTAGTGGGCAATGGCTGAAATGTACCAATGAAGAAATTATCAAAAAACACCATGCAAAGGTATATGGTAAGGCAGCGGTTGGTGCGCCACCAATGTCGGTTCCACACTTAGATACCAGAATGATTAATGGCAAACAGGCATTATTATTTGGCCCGTATGCTGGTTTCTCTACCAAATTCCTTAAAAATGGCTCATTCCTGGATTTACCAAAATCAATTAAATTTAACAACATCCGTCCGATGCTCTCTGCCGGATTGCATAACCTCGATTTAACCAAGTATTTAATAGAGCAGGTTAGGCAGTCGCCAGAAGACAGATTGGAAGCGTTGAAAGAATATTTACCAACTGCCGAACTTAAAGATTGGGAACTGGAATATGCCGGGCAGCGTGTTCAGGTAATTAAAAAAGACGAAAAACAAGGCGGTATTTTAGAGTTTGGTACAGAGGTGGTAAGTGCTGCTGATGGTTCTATTGCAGCTTTGCTGGGCGCTTCTCCTGGTGCATCAACAGCTGTTTCTATCATGCTCGATTTATTAAACCGTTGCTTTGCAGAAGATTTAGCTACCGACGAGTGGCAGGCGAAAATCAAAGAAATGATTCCGACTTATGGAAAATCACTTGCGGAAGATGCGGATCTTTGTAAAGAAACCAGAAACAGAACCTCAAAAGTGCTAAAAATTGAAAATGCTGTAATAGCTTAATTGAAACAACGATATATCTTATACAAAGTCCCGGTGTAAATCGGGACTTTTTTGTTTTAGGTATTTCCATGGTCTGTGTCCGCACAGAGACCATAATGGGATAGGTAATTGATCATTTGCATCACCAAACGTTCCTACGGAACGAACACAAATAACAAAATGTTATTTGCTACCTATCATTCGTCCCGAAGGGACGGCCGATACGTTATAGCTATCTGTCATCATATTCTTACGGATGGTTCATGAGTAACATTGGTTTTCTTTCGTTCCGTTAGGAACGTTTCACAGGTAACACTTGAGGAGAAATATTTTTTCGTTCCGTAGGAACGTTTGGTGTTTTTCTCTTCACAGGCCTTACCTCAATAAACCTGATGGGAACGGCAGCTCCCGATTGTTCATCGGGACTACAGTGTACAGCAGGACTACAGTAACCAATAGCAAACCGGACCTTGCTTTTCAAAAAAATGAGACATATCCTTACCACGCAAAAGAGGGTATCCAATTGCTTGAATACCCTCTTTTGTGAAAAATACTTTATGGTTAAGCCGCAATTACTTCTGCAACTTCATCGGCAGAAATATCACTGTGCGATGCTTCCAATACACACTCGCCATCTTTAATTAATAAGATCTGTGGCGATTGGTGTGCTACCTGAAACACTTCGGCGATCTGATTGGAAATATCACGATAACTAATTAAATCTAAAAAGTAAAGTTTTGTGTCTGCAGGAATGATGTCCCAATCAAATTCGAAGTTCTTTTTGGCCATTAAACTAATTGAGCAACGTGTGCTGTGCTTAAAAATAAGGCTAAAACCGCTTGCATTCTTGATCTCGTCAAGCTGTTCTATTGAAGTTAAGTTAACCCAAGTCATGATATTATACGTATTGTTTTACAGGACAACAATTACAGTTAAATAAAGTTCTGTAAATGACCTGAATATGAGATTACAAATGAGATAGATTAATTCCTTCTGCGTTTTCCTTCTGGATAAGATCCGTAAGCAGGACAAAGTTTAGAAGAACAAGATTCTAAAATGGTAATGGTGCAAAACACCGCCAATAGTAAGATGGCTACTTTTTTCATCCGTATATATATTGTTATTTCAATGGTGATGAAGCGATCATGAACGAGTTATGATGGTTTCATCGGGATCTGTTAATTTTTAAACTTCTAAGTTACAAATAATTATTAAAACGCAAGTTTAAATTTGAGCCGAAAAATCAGCCATTTTAATGGCAGTAATTGCAGCCTCATCTCCTTTATTGCCATGTTTGCCACCAGCACGGTCTTGCGCCTGCTCTAGGTTATTGGTGGTTAAAACCCCGAAGATAACCGGTTTACTATACTTAATGCCAACATTGGTTATACCCTGTGCCACTGCATCGCAAATAAAATCGAAATGTTTTGTGTCGCCCTGAATCACACACCCTAAACAGATTACGGCATCTATATCGCTTCTTTTGCTCAATAGAATTTCTGCACCACCTGTTAATTCAAAACTTCCCGGCACAGGTAAAGAAATTATATTTTCTTCAGCAACACCATTAGCTAACAATGTTTTTAATGCACCATTGTACAAAGCACCGGTAATTTCGGCATTCCACTCGGCTACAATAATTCCGAATGTGTAGTTAGCTCCACTCGGAACTGTGGTGTGAGAGAAATCAGATAGATTTTTTAATTGTGTTGACATGGGGCAAAGATAATGTTATGCTTCGAATGTTAAAAACCTTAATGTTTGTTACTTGTAACATTTAGTTCAGTTATGGTTAGCTTAGTATAATAATCAGATAAAATTTTAATCGCTTATGGAATTTTTACGTTCTGCCCATCTATATTAAAACGCAAAGCCATCTTATGAACATATCATTACGTATCTCCGCTTTATTTCTTTTTACCTTTTTGTTTTCCTTCGATGTTTCTGCTCAGCATAAATATACGCTGGCCGATTTTTATCGGGTTGACTCTCTTGCTAACCAAGCCAAACCCAAGGATGCCCTGACTTTGATCGAAAAAATAAATCAAGCGGCACAGAAAGAGAACAATGCACCATTATTGATCAAATCAGTTATCTACCGGATGATGTTTCAAAGCTATTTGGAAGAAAATGCCTTTGATAAAATTTTGGTTAACCTGTGCACAGACATCAACAATGCCAAACAACCCGAAAAAAGCATTTTACAGTCGCTTCTAGCCGAAACATATTGGAATTATTTGCAACAAAACAGGTGGCAAATTGGATCGCGAACACAAGTACAGGGCGATATTGGCAATGACATTAAAACCTGGAGCATTAAAAAACTAAATGAGGAAACGATAAAGTACTACCTGTTATCGTTAAAAGAAGCCAAAATTTTACAACAAACTAAAGTTGATGTTTTGGATGCCGTTTTGGCGGGTGATAAAAATAACCGGAATTACAGGCCAACGCTGTACGATCTGCTTGCACACCGGGCTATCGATGTTTTTAGCAACACACAGATTAACCTTACACAATATGATGATGACTCAATTGATATGAGCAATGCCGCTTGGTTTGGCAACAGACAGGATTTTTTAGCGATGGAACTCACAGATGACAGTACATTGTTTAAACCGCAAGCCTTACTGTTATTTAAAAACCTGATCAGATTTCATCAAAACAGCAATAACTTTTCGGCATTGGCGGATGTTGATTTAAAACGCTTAAAATTTATACAACGAAATTTTAGTGGCGATAATCAGGAATTATACAATAACGCTTTGCGTAATTTAGCCGAACAAAGCACCCAGGCCGAAGTTTATGCCGATATTTTATATGAACAGGCACTGATGCATAAAAATGCGCAATTGCCTGTTGATACCAACAGACAAAATCTTTTAACAGCCGTTGCTTTAGCTAAGAAGGCTGTTGAGGCCTATCCTAAAAGTATCGGTGCTCAAAATGCAGAAAATTTAATCAGGCAGATTAAAAGCAGCGAATTGTCAATTAAAATAAAAGGATATATCCAGCCGGATAAACCTGCACAGTTATATTTATCATATAAAAATACAGATACAGTACATATTAGGCTGTTTAAAGCACCCGAACCCCATAATGATTACGAACAGTTTAAAAACAAAGATGGCTTTTTAGCTTTTTTTAATCAAAATAAAATAATCAAAAAATGGTTTGTGATAGTGCCGAAAACCAGTGATTACCAAAGCCATACCTTAATTGATAAAATAGACAGTTTACCCTTTGGTAATTATACCTTGATTGCCCAAACTGTTAACCGCGAACAAAAAGATACTGTTTATAGCAATATTAATTTTAAGGTTACTGCAATGGCTGTAATCAACAGGCGCAATATTGAAAAACATGAATATTTTGTTAGCCAGCTGAGCAACGGTGCACCATTAAAAAATGTTAAAATCCAGCAACAGCGATATGATTATAACAAGCGGAAATACATTAATGGCGATTTAATTACCACTGATGAAAATGGTTATGCAACGACAAATGAAACCGATAGGAATATGTCTTTTGCGGTGGCGACTTTTGGGAAAGACGAATTGAAATTAAACATCAATAATTATAACAGCTATCGGGATGACGATGATAAAGAGCGTGTAATTCTTTTTACTGATAGACCTATTTATCGACCGGGTCAAACCATTTACTATAAGGGTATATGCTTGCAATCGGAAGATGGCAAAAATAAAATTGTGGTAAATAAGGTAATTGAGGTTTTTTTTAACGATGCCAATGGTAAGGAAATAGCAACAAAAAATGTTACCAGTAATGATTATGGTACTTTTCAGGGTTCCTTTAGTATACCAATGGGGAAACTAAACGGCAACATGGAGATCGAAACCGATTATGGACGTATTAATGTGCAGGTTGAAGAATATAAACGCCCAACTTTTGAAATCGTTTTTGATAAGCCCAACCAAAAATACAAATTAAACGATAGTATTAAAGTACATGGTAAAGCCAGTGCTTTTTCTGGATATTCAGTAAGCAATGCGAAAATAAATTATAAGATCTTCCGCAGGGCAATCTACGATTATCGGTCAAATTATGCACAGCATGCAGCAATTTATGGTTCAAGGGGTTTCGAGAGGCAGCAAATTGCCATTGGCAGAACAAGTACCAAACCGGGTGGTAAATTCGATATTACCTTTTTTGCAAAGGCCACCAATACCAAACAGAATTATAGCTACGAAATTGAAACTGAGGTAACAGATTTAAATGGCGAAACCCGAACGAAAACTATGGCTATAAATGTGGGCCAAAAAGATATCAATCTTAGTGTCAGTGCCGAACAGGTTATTTATGTAAGCAATAAAACCGATAGTATCCAATTCTGGGTAACCAATTTAAACAACGAACCCATTAAAGCGAATGTTAAGGCCGAATGGAGTTTGTTGCAGGCACCATCCAGGTTAATGAACAAGAGTCCGTTTTATGCCGAAAACTATGCATTAAGTAAAGAGGCGTTTATTAAGTGTTTTCCTAATGAGGATTATAATAACGAACTCGAAGTAGCCAAATGGCCCATAAAATCGGTAGAATTAAAGCAAAACCCGACGGCCAAAAATGGTCGGGGGAGTTTAACCTTCAATCAGAAAAATCTAAAACCAGGTTATTATAAAATCAATTTAATAGCCATAAACGAGCAAAACGATTCCATTAGCGTAGATAAGTATTTAGTTATTTATAAGGAAGAGCCGGCAACGATACAATCTAATATCGAATGGATTGCCGCTGAAGTAAGTGTAATAAAACCGACTGAAAGTGCTGTTTTTCGCTTGGCAGGCTTAGCAGATAACAGCAGGGCTTATTATGAAGTTTATTATCGTGATAGTATAGCCGAAAAGGTATGGCTTAATCTATCGCCAAAGCAAAGTTTTGTTAAAATTAAACCGAAAGGTAATTACGAGAATGGTTTTGCCGTACAGTTTACCATGGTACATCAAGGTATGATTTACAGTTCTATGCAACAGGTTAAAATTATAGATCCGAAAAAAGAGTTAGATATTAAATTTTTAACCTTTAGAAATAAACTGCAGCCCGGAGAAAAGGAGAGTTGGAAGCTGCAGATCAGTAATAAAAATGGCGAGAAACAGATGGCCGAAATGGTAGCTACGCTATACGACGCAAGTTTGGACGACTTGAAAAGAATGGATTGGAATACGCAGTTACCAACAGGCTTTAACTACTATTTTTACACTTGGAACTTCAATGTAAATGATGTCGCTAACGCGGGTTATTTATGGTTTTTACGATCTGAAAATAATCATGGTGTAATTACACGTGGTTACGAAAGTCTTAATTTATTCGGTTACAATTACTATGGTGGTTACAACTATAGTTACCGTAATTACATAAACAGTCTGAAAAGGACAAAAAAAAGAGGTTTATCTCCTGAGGCTGTTCAGAAATTAGCTGAGTTGGCCAATGGTAAATTAACCCACGGTGTGGTATTCGATGAACATGGTGAAATATTACCAGGTGTACAGGTGAAATCTGGCAAAACAATAACCACTACTAATGTTTTTGGTATTTATACCATTGATGCTAAAGCAGGAGAAACCTTGAGTTTTGCTTTTGTAGGTTTTAAAAACCAATCTATAAAAGTAGGCGCTAAAAAACGGATAGATGTAAGCCTGAAGGAAGATGGAAATGCTTTAAATGAGGTGGTGGTTGTGGGCTATGGGTCGCAGAAAAAGGAGGTGGCAAGTGCATCGGTACAGATCAGAGGTTCAGCTACCTTGCAAGGGAAGGCAGCAGGTTTAAGTGCAGCGCCACCAACAGTCGAAAAGTTAAAAGGGGAAGCAGTTGCAGTAGATGATGCGGGATCATATGATTTCGTAAGCATTAACAGTTACGACCCTAAAACAGGTTTGGAAATCGTAAATGGCAAGCCTGTCATCAAAAAACCTAACATCGCGCCACGTACCAATTTCAACGAGCTCGCATTTTTTTATCCTCAATTGATAACCGATGCCAAAGGCGAAATCAAGATCGAGTTTACCATCCCGCAAAGTTTAACACGCTATAAAATGATGGGGTTTGCACATACCAAAGATTTAAAAACGGCATCGATCATCAACGAATTGGTTACCCAAAAACAGTTGGCCATTGCCATTAATGCCCCACGTTTTTTCCGCGAAGGGGATACCATTTTATTAAGCGCCAAACTAAATAACCTGGCGGGCAAAAAACTTATCGGCAATGCCAGTTTAGTACTTACCGATGCCTTAACAGCTAAACCGATCCAGATTTTTGAGGCAAACGAAAAAACCGAAAAAACTTTCGAAGTTGATGATGCAGGCAACACCGTTTTAAAATGGACATTAATTATTCCATCTGGTATTAGTGCCATAACCTATAAAGTTTTGGCCCAAAGTGGCAAGTTTAGCGATGGTGAAGAAAATACCATTCCGGTTTTGGCAAATGCCATGTTGGTTACCGAAAGTATGCCCATAAACGTACGCGGTAATACAACTAAAACTTTCGATTTTGAGAAGCTGGAGAAATCAGGAGCTTCAAAAACCTTGCGTAACCAAAGTTTAACTTTCGAGTTTACCTCAAATCCCATCTGGTACGCTGTGCAGGCATTGCCTTATTTGATGGAATATCCCTATGAGTGCGCTGAGCAAACTTTTAGCCGGTTTTATGCCAATAGTTTTGCAACAGGTATTATTAATTCGTCACCTAAAATTAAAACCGTTTTCGAACAATGGCAAAACACAAATAATGGCGAAGCCCTCTTATCTAACCTGGAAAAAAACCAGGAGCTCAAATCAATTTTGTTAGAAGAAACACCTTGGGTACGTAATGCCGATAATGAAAACGAGCGTAAAAAACGTTTAGCCATACTTTTCGATTTAAATAGAATGACTTACGAGTTGAAAAACAACTTCGAAAAGTTAGAGAAAATGCAATTTAATAATGGTGCCTTTCCTTGGTTTAATGGCATGCAGGAAGATCGGTACATCACACAGCACATTGTTTTAGGCATGGGCCAGTTAAAAAAACTAAAACTGATTGACGAAAAAGCTTATCCTAATTTTAATGTAATGCTTAACAAAGCCATTATTTATTTAGATGCACAGCTGGTTAAAGATTATAAAGATGAAGTGAAAGGAAAACGTTTTGCCTATTTACCTTTGCACTACCTATTCGCCAGAAGCTACACCAATCAAAAAAACAACAATGCAGATTTTTTAAAGGCCAAAGATTTCTATCTAAAAAAATTAATAGCGAACTGGAAAACATTTGATACGTACCAGTTGGCACAAACCGCCTTGGTTTTAAATAGAAACAGCAATGAGGTAGAAGCCAAAAAAATCATTACGTTATTAAATCAAACGGCTCAGCAAAATGATGAACTCGGCATGTATTGGGCTACCAATAAAGCTGGCTGGTGGTGGTACCAAAGCCCGATAGAAACACAGGCTTTATTAATAGAGGCTTTCGACGAGGTGACTAAAGATGCCAGATCGGTGGAGGAAATGAAAATCTGGTTGCTTAAAAACAAACAGACCAACGATTGGAAAACAACCAAAGCTACTGCTGCTGCCTGTTATGCATTGTTAATGAAAGGTACCGACTTATTAAGTGAAAGTAATGATCCTGAAATTATGATCGGAAATCAAAAACTAGCCGATTTACAACAGCCAAATGCCACAAAAGAAGCCGGAACGGGTTATCAAAAATTAACTATTGCAGCGGCTAATGTAAAACCAGAAATGGGGAAAGTACAGGTTAAAAACAATAACCAAACCATAGCCTGGGGCGCATTGTACTGGCAATATTTTGAGCAACTGGATAAAATTACCCCGGCCAATACAGGTGTTAAAATCAACAAGCAATTATTTGTCCAAAAAGCTAGCGCAAAAGGCGATGTTTTAATTCCGCTTACGGCAACCAATATTTTGGCCCCTGGCGATTTATTGAAAGTGCGTATTGAAATTTATTGTGATCGGGATATGGAATATATTCATTTGAAAGATATGCGCTCATCGGGTTTTGAACCTGTAAACGTAACTCTAGGTATAAATATCAGGATGGTTTGGGTTATTATGAAAGTACAAAAGATGCTTCAACCAATTTCTTTATCAGTTACATGCCTAAAGGAACCTACGTATTTGAATATCCCCTGCGGGTTACGCATGCCGGAAATTTTTCAAATGGAATTACCTCTTTGCAAAGCATGTATGCACCTGAGTTTACAACACATTCTGCAGGGATAAGGGTAAATGTAAAACCTTAAGAGGTTGGCCGCCTAGAGCGAAGCGGAAAGCTACAGAGTAAACCGAGCTTTAAGCGAGTTCACCGAAGGTAATTTATTTCAGGGGCTAACCAACGAAGCACAAGTGGTTGTATCATAAATATAGATTTTTCATCCTGAGCTTGTCGAAGGACCTGCTTAAATACGATTTAGGGTGTTTCGACAGGCTCAACATGACCTCATCTGAGGTGAAATCGCCTTTATGATACAACCTCTTAAATTACATTAAGTAAGTTTAATATTGGTATAGGTTGCCCCGATAGGGATAATTTTTTCTCCAATCCAAATTTGGCTGCGGTCAAATTTGGATATTTTATTTTTAGCTACAATAAAAGCCCGGTGACAGCGGATAAAATCTGCTTTTGGCAACAGTTCAGCCAAATCGTTAATGGTAATCCTTGAGCTTAAAAGTTTGTTTTTTAGCTGGATCTGGGTATAGTTGCCTGAGGCCTCCACATAAAGAATTTCGTCCAACTCCACTTTAATCTGCTCGTAACCGTCTTTTACGAAAATATATTCTGTTTTTGTTCCCTGCTTCTGGTTGCGCAGGTTAAATAGTTCCTGGGCTTTATTGCAAGCCTTTAAAAAACGAGAAAGTGAAAAAGGTTTTAACAGATAATCGACAGCATCGAGCTCAAAACTCTGCACAGCATGCTCCGTATAGGCCGTTGTAAAGATAACCATTGGGGGCTTGTTCAAACTCTTTAAAAAATCAATACCACTGATATCTGGCATTTTGATATCCAGAAAAATTAAATCAACCTTGTTTTGCTGAAGATAGCTGATGGCAGCAAAGGCATCGGTAAAAGTTTGTTGCAACGTTACAAATGGAACTTTTGAGGCGTGTGATTGTATAATCTCTAAAGCAATCGGTTCATCATCTATAGCAATGGCAATCATTTTGTATTTGTGTTGGTGGATATCAGGCGGAGTGTAGTCGAAGCCAATTATCTGGTAAAATTTGTATGCTCGTAATGTTTTTACAAATGGATAGTTCTTTAAGTTTATCCCAGTTATCGTTTATAATGGCCTCTTTCTTTTTTCTGGACCAGCCTTTAACTTGCTTTTCAAAGCTAATCGCTTCATTAATATCTTCAAAGTGCTCGCAAAATACTAAAACTAGCGGTCTTTTTGTTGAAGTATAGCAAGTTGGATTTATAGCATTATGATGTTCATATAACCGTCTATTAATATCATTGGTAACCCCTGTGTAATATGAATTATCAGCACATTTTAGAATATAAACGGTGTAGGTATTCATATTTTTATTTTGACTTGTCGGTACTTCGTCTTTGCTTTATACTAACGCGTGGTGTCATCCTGAGCGGAGTCGAAGGACATTTTAAATATAATAAAATCAAGATTAATCCCAACAGATATTTTTGATCTACTGCCCTTCGACTACGCTCAGGGTGACAGTCGCAGATAAATTATCATTTATATTGACATGACAAATTATGGGTTGCCATAAGCAAAGTCGAAGGACTAATCCAACGTCAAAGTTAAATGAACAAAAAACTCATTTGCACTTTCACGGATAATCAATTCGTGTTTTCCATGATAAAGTAATGATAAGCGTTGTTTAACATTTTCTAGTCCGATACCACTTTTTAATTTTTCCGGATCGTTATCTGCCTTGATGTAAATGCTATTGCTTACATCAAAATATAAAGTTTTTTCTTTGGTTTGCAGTGTAATCTTAATGTACGAAGGCTGTTGCAGGCTGATACCATGTTTAAATGCATTTTCTATAAATGGAATCAACAGCATCGGCGTAATCTGCAGGTTATTCAACTGCTCTTCAATATGTGTATCAATCCTGATATCTGCAGAGCGGGAGGTACGGAGCTTTTGCAAATCAATATAATTGTTCAGGTATTCTACCTCGCGGGTTAATGAAATTTTATCCTGGGTATTTTCATGGAGCATAAAACGCATCATATCACCCAGTTTCTGGATCCCTTCGCCTGTTCTTTCTGCATTTTCCTGCAAAGCTGTTCCAAACAGTGTATTTAAAGCATTGAACAAGAAGTGCGGATTGATCTGCGATTTTAAGAAATTAAGGTTCGCATCCGATTTACCCAACTCCGTTTTAAGCATCTGGATTTCGCTGAGTTTTTCAAATTTATGCTTGTAAACATACCAGGCAGATGGCGTAGTAATACACATTAAACATATTGCATTGAAAATTAAAGTAATGGGTACGGCTTCGCCATTGTGCATAAAGGGGATTAAGATCATGAGCAGTAGCAGCGAAATGATAATGGTTAAACCTACATTTCCCCAAAAATACCGACCAAAACCTTTAAAATTCTTTCTGAGATTTGGAATGATGTAATAAATAGCACAAAAGGCAAAGAAAATATTTACGGGTGGTACAATTAGCCAGATAATCAATATTTCGTGATCGATCTTTAAAGAAAGTATTGCGGCAAATACCATGAGCGAAATCAACCAGACTTTAGTTGAAATAAAAATTTCTGGGATGATGTTGTTATTGTAATGCTTTAAAAAGGGAATTCTTTTTAGTAGTTCTAAACCCCGCTCATTAAAATATGCGTAGGCATTAAAAAGCAGGTAAAGAAAAAAGATATATGTAAAAGCCTCTCCAAAAAAGATACCGTAGGCATTTTCGATGTTATCATATTCTAACAGTCGGTAAGCTTGAGAATAGGTGTTAAAAACCATCCATGCAACAACAGAAAACGATGTTACCAAAATGCTAAGAATAAGATTGAGTGCGATGTTTTTCCTGTTTGCCAGTTGAGGCATGAAGCAAAAATTGAACAATAAAAAACTGATATATAAAATGCTGATCTTAAATACTTCGGGTACAAAGAAATTTGATATTACACTATAATCGATTTGGCTTTCTTCAAAACGATACGAATTACCCCTGTTATAAACGGTAGACGAACAAATACTGATCAATGCCAGAATATATAGTGTTGTAGAAATCCAAAACTCAAGCTGGTTGATGTTTTTGGTTTTTATTGACGGGTTGCCTGAAAGAATTACCATTTGTTTTAGTTTATACCACAATTTTACGAAGAGAATTTACATCTATATTTAAAATGTGATGGATGAGCTAAAAAATGTGATGAATGAACAGGATTTTTAGGATTATTTGATTTTAAGATTAAGTTTCTTGTTCGTTGTGCTGTCAGATGTTGCCATCTGACAGTTTGTTGGATCCAGAAAATTGATTAACAGTTGAGTTTTGTGTCGGATAGAAATATCCGACACCATGGGAAAGATCATTTGATTTTAAGATCAAGTTTCCCGTTCGTTGTGCAGTCAGATGTTACCATCTGACTGGTGACTGAATTGATACCCAAATGAATAATCACGATTTGTGTCAGATAGAAATATTGGACACCACATCCATCGCCACAATAAAACAAGGATCTTCAAAATATTAAGCATAAAGCTAAACAGTTTATTAACTTTGCTTTTACATTCATTCATCATCAAATATTCACTCATTCAAAATTCATTCATTCAATATGACCGTTTACGGAATTCCAAATTGCAATACAGTTAAAAAATCGCTCGATTGGTTAAAAGCACATCAGGTTGATTTTGAATTTCATGATTTCAAGAAAAAAGGCATTACAACTGAAAAATTAAATGAATGGTGTAATACTTTCGGTTGGGAAACGGTATTAAACCGCAAAGGTTTAACCTGGAAAAAACTCACTAAAGAGGAGCAGGCTAAAATTGATAACCAGGATTTGGCAATAGCTTATTTAAAAGAAAATACCAGCGCCATAAAACGCCCGATTATTGAGCAGAACAACAAAGCCATATTAATTGGGTTTGATGATGAGAATTATTTAAAAACACTAGCCTAATTCAATTGTTTTAATGTTAAAGTTTGTTAAATGCAGCTTTTAAATGTCGAACTAAGTTACTTTTGAATATGTACAAACTGATCATTTTTCTATTGCTTGCCTTGCCAGTTGGTGTTTTTGCACAAACGGTAACCACAGGTACGGTTTTCGATTACTCGAAAAAAACGCTCTCTCTTCCTGGTGTTAGCATCAGAAATCTGAACAGTAAAAAATCAACCAGTACAAATAATGAAGGTAAGTATACCATTAGTGCCAATATTGGCGATCTTTTAGAGTTTTCTGCCGTAGGCTACCATACCGATACACTGTACTTAACCAACCTGTTAAATAGAACAATATATCTTCCGGTTAAATCGAACAGTTTAAAAGATGTAGATATTACAGCAGTGCGGATGAATAGTCAGGTTACAGATGCGAAAGATCCATTGGCCGAAAAATATACGCTATTGAGTACAGGTGGAAACCTAAACCGTAAGCGGATGACCGACAAGGTTGGTGGCTTAAACCTAAACCTTGGCTATGGTAAATACAGAAGACAACAACGAAAAGAGGCCGATTTAGAGGAAAAGGAAATGTATCTCCAGGAAATTGATGAGAATTTTACCGCAAAGGCCATTACTGATATGACCAAGCTAGAGGGGGAGGAACTTAAAAACTTCATGATTATTTATCGCCCTTCGGTAGAGACAGTAAAGGCAGAAAGGCCATACCGTTATGCTTATTATATATCCCGTGCCTTTGTCGCATGGAAAAAATTAACCCCGCAAGAAAGAAAACTGCAGGATTTGCCCAAATTAAAAGCGAATTAATAAATACTCGTCCCTGAATTCATTTCAGGGTCTCTTTACATGAAAGGCGCTGACTACGTAGTAGCTAAAAGACAATTGAAAACACTATTTCTACTTGTAAATAAATTTACTTCGTAGCTTTCCACTTCGTTACAGGTCAGCATGTCGGCTATCGTTAGGAAAGGAAATTAAAATTAACAAATACGAGTAAATATTAACCGAATTAAAGTTTAAAAAGCCTTTTTAACTACATTATAGCCATTATTGGTAACATTATAACCACATATCAATCTATATGTGGTTATTTTTTATATTTACCGCCTGATTACAACCTTATTATTATCATGAAATTGACTAAACTAATAACTTTCTGTTTAGTTTGTTGCGTTTTTGCCTTTTCTGCATCTGCCCAACAAGCTACAACACCAGCACCAGCTACCAATTATAACCCTGCTGAAGCCTTTGGACCATTATTTTATACACAAAACGGGAATGAATTCCGCTCTGCAATTGGGGCACCCGGCCCAAAATATTGGCAGAACCGCGTTGATTACAACATTACCGCTAGCCTCGATGAAACAAAGAACATGGTTACAGGTACCGTTACCATTACTTACAAAAATAACAGTCCCGATAAATTGCCTTATTTATGGCTGCAATTAGACCAGAATACTTTTAAAGAAACTTCACGTGGCTATGCTATTACGCCAGCGCGTAGCCGTTATGGTGCACAAGGGGAAAAATTTGATGGTGGTTATAAAATCCAGAACATCAGTGTATCGCAAAAAGCTGCTGCTGTAAAATTTACTTCTTTGGTAGAAGATACGCGCATGCAGATCCGTTTAGACCAACCAATGGCAGCCAATGGCGATATTGTAACGATTAAAATGGATTATTCTTTTGTTGTACCAAAAGAGGGATCGGACAGAACAGGACATTTAACTACAAAAAACGGTGAAATTTTTGCCATTGCACAGTGGTTTCCACGCATGTGTGTATATGATGATGTAATTGGATGGAATACTTTGCCGTATTGGGGCGGCGGTGAATTTTATTGCGAGTATGGCGATATTAATTTTGCCATTACCGCACCGGCAAGCCATATTGTAATGGGCTCGGGCGAGTTGTTAAATCCTGCAGAAGTTTTTACCCCAGAACAATTAAAAAGGTGGAATGCCGCTAAACTAAGCGATGCTACCGTTCACATCCGTACAGAAGAGGAGGTAACAGATCCAAAATCCCGTCCGGCGAAAGATAAATTAACCTGGAGATTTAAAATCTTAAATGCACGCGATGCGGCTTGGGCTTCATCTAAATCTTTTGTGTTAGATGCAGCAAGAATCAATCTGCCAAGCGGTAAAAAATCTCTGGCTGTTTCTGCACAACCTGTAGAAAGCAACGGTGTTGATGCATATGGCCGTGGTGTAGAATATGTAAAATCTACCATTGAGCACTATTCAACCAAATGGTTCGAATATCCATATCCAATGGCGGTTAATGTAGCAACCAATATTGGCGGTATGGAATATCCTGGTATTGTGTTTTGTGGTTGGAAAGCTAAAAAAGCAGGTGCCTGGGGTGTAATCGATCACGAATTTGGTCATACCTGGTTCCCGATGATTGTGGGGTCTAACGAGCGTAAATATGGCTGGATGGACGAAGGTTTTAATACTTTCATCAACGGTATTTCTGAGAAAAATTTCAATAATGGCGAGTACGCTAGTCCTCCTGCTGATTTAAACAGGATCGGTAAAGCCGTTATTGGTAACCCAATTTACGAAAACATTATGCAGATGCCAGATGGTATGGCCGAAAGAAATATCGGGGTTAACCTGTACAGTAAACCGGGATGGGGCCTGGATATTTTAAGAACGCAAATTTTAGGCGAAGACCGTTTTGATTATGCTTTCCGCCAGTACATTAAAAACTGGGCATTTAAACATCCAACCCCATTTGATTTCTTTCGATCGATGGAGAATGGCGCAGGCGAAGATTTAGCCTGGTTCTGGAGAAGCTGGTGGTTAAACAACTGGAAAATGGATCAGGGTATTGCCAGTGTTGAGGCCGTTAAGCAAGACGGTAAATTGGTGGGCTACGCAATTAAAGTTGTAAACCTGGAGAAAATGCCAATGCCGATTATCCTGCAGGTTAAAACCAAAAGCGGTAAAACGGATATCGTAAAAATTCCTGTTGATGTTTGGATGAAAAACGCAACTTGGTTGGTACGTTATCCAACAACTGAAGAGATTGAATCAGTTACTTTAGATCCTAATAAAGTATTACCAGATTCGAATACGGATAATAATACCTGGACAGCCACAGGTAACTAATTTAGCCTGAATAATTATTATAGCCTCCTGATTTTAAAAGATCAGGAGGTTTTTTATTGCAAACAACCGACGGTTTACTAATTCTTATCAAATAATTTAGCACCAGTTAATTTACAGCGAATGGAAAAAACTAATTTAGAAATTACCAACCCCGCAGGCATATACGATCCCCGTTCGCATGGATATTCCCACGTCGCTTCGGTTTCGGCCAATTCCTCACTTGTATTTGTGGCGGGCCAGGGTGGTAGCAGAACCGATGGCGTACTGAGTGATGATTTCAGGACGCAGGTAAGTATTGTCTTCGAGAATATCGCTTTAGCCTTAAAAAGTAAGAATTTAGGTATGGCCAATATTGCAAAGCTCACTACATTGGTGGTAGATTATGATGAGGAGAAACACGAAATCCTGATCGAAGAATCAAACAAAATATGGCCTGATCAGAAATTTCCTGTAAACACGCTTATTCCGGTACAAAGATTGGCCTTAAATGGCATGTTAATTGAAATTGATGCCACAGCCATTGGATAAATTCAAAGACTTTAAGATGGAAAAAGGAGAACGCAAAAACGTTTATAAGGCTTACAATAAAATGGGTAAGTGGTTTGCCCAAAACCGTTATGCTGGTTTAGAGGAGAAAGCCTATTTAGACGGTTTACTTAAGCGGATGCCTCCAAATGCAAGCATTTTAGATTTGGGCTGTGGTAGCGGAAAACCTATATTGGAATACCTGATCAGCCAAAATATAAACGTTCTCGGAATCGATGCCAGTGAGCAGATGCTAGAGTTGGCCAGACTAAATTTTCCCGACACACAGTTTATGCTAAAAGATATGCGTAAACTTGATTTGGGTGAAAAATTCGATGCAATAATTGCCTGGCACAGTTTTTTTCATCTTCCAGCAGCCGATCAGCCTGGTATGTTCGGTATTTTTAAGCGTCACCTTAAACCAAATGGCATTTTGTTGTTTACCTCGGGAACGGATAGCGGAGAGGTTTGGGCGATGAACGGTGGTGAAAACTTATTTCATGCTTCTTTGGATACAGAGGAATATCAATCGTTGCTCGAATCGAATCAATTTGAGGTGCTTACACATAAAATAAACGACCCCGACTGTGGGGGCGCAAATGTTTGGATGGCGCAATATAAACCCTGATAATTTTGCCTTAACTTTACAGCATGGCCGAACAGCAAAAAAACAATCCCTTACACGGTATCACCTTAGAAAAAATTGTAACCGATCTTCAGCTACATTACGGCTGGGAAAAACTGGGGTCACTAATTAGGATTGATTGTTTTAACAACAACCAAACTATAAAATCGAGCTTAAAATTTTTAAGAAGAATGCCCTGGGCCCGTAAAAAGGTAGAAGAATTATATTTTGATACGTTTCATAAATGAGATCTAATGAGTGAATTTTGAATGAGCGAATGTGCTAGTGATCAAATCCAACATTCCTTCAATCAGCCATCCAGTAATTTCTTCATTCAATCATCCTGTCATTCTCTCATTCAATAATTATCTCACCTTGCAACCTTTATCCGCGTATACTCGTCATCTTGATCTAAACCTTGTCTAATGAAAAATATTTTTTATTGTTTTTTGCTGATGCTTGTACTGGGCAGTTGCGCTATTTCAACCATGACAACGTTCTATTCCATGTCGAAAGGCAAAATAGATACCCCTAAAAAAGAAAGTTACCATGTAGTTTATCAGGCCAGCTTTGGCGATGGTTTAAAAGCTGATGTAGCTTACACCGATGAAAATGGAAAGGAGACTGAACTAAGCGAGGTAAGTGGCATCTGGGAAAAAAGTGTTACCCTAAAATCAGGAACACATGTTCAGCTTACAACTTTTGCCACTGCTAAGCAAAAATCTAAAGGTGAGTATAAAATCCTTGTTGACGGAAAGGTAGTATCTGAATATGTGCTGAGTGGAAAAAAGTTAAAATATACCTTCGCTTTCGACTTGCCCTGATTCATGAGCAAAAAAATATTTTTTCTTGTCACATTTTAATTTTTTTGGTGTCTTATAGTTGAAACCTTAAAAAAGGGTTAATCAAACCAACCAACAAAAAAGACAATTTTAACTATGAAAACCTATTTATGGATGTTGCTGTGCATATTATCTACGAAAGTCTTCGCACAACAAGCGGGTAATATAAATGGAAAAATTATTGATGGGAAAACAAACCAGCCCATTGAATATGTGGGCATTATTTTATCGGGTAAAACTGATTCGACCAAAAAAGTAGGTATGGTAACCAACAAAGGCGGAGAATTTTCTTTTAATGCGGTTGCCAATGGTGATTACAAAATCAGAATTTCGGCCTTGGGTTACAATTCCATCACTAAAGAGATCAATTTGAACGGAAAGACTGTTAACATTGGCACCTTAAAATTGAAAGAGGATGCCATTGCCTTAAAGGATGTTGCTGTAAATGGCCGCTATGCAATAGCATCAGTAAAAAAAGATACCGTAGAATTTAATGCCGATGCGTATAAAACCAGGCCAAATGCTGCGGTTGAAGATTTATTGAAGAAGCTCCCGGGCGTAACTGTTGATAAAGACGGAAGTATTTTGGTACAGGGGCAGAAAGTTACCCGTCTAACCGTTGATGGAAAAGACTTTTTTGGCACTGACCCTAAAACGGCAACAAAAAACCTCCCTGCAGATGCCATCGCCAAAGTACAGTTGATTGACAGCAAAACTTTGGAAGCGAAAGCTACTGGTATTGACGACGGTCAGCGCGAAAAAGTATTGAACCTCACCATTAAAGAAGATAAGAAAAAGGGCTGGTTCGGTAACGCTAATCTTGCGGGGGGGACAACAGATAAATATGGAAGCTATTTAAGTGCCAACCATTTTAATAAAAACCTGCAATTTGCTGTTTTGGGGATGAGCAATAATACCAATGATGCCAGTTTTGGCTACGATGATCTGAGTAGTTTCAGCGGTGGAAATATCGGAAATATTTTTGCCCCACCTGCTGGGGGAAGTTTCTCTATCAGTAACAATAATGGTAAAACCACTATTGGCGGCAGCGGTGTTTTTGATAACAATGCCATTGGGCTCTACACCACACATAGTGGCGGAGTAAACTACAGTAATTCTTGGGGCAAGAATAATAAGTTAGCAATTAGCGGAAGTTATTTTACTTATTTTTCTTCTGGTTTAGGTAATAAATTATCCAATATTCAAGACTTAAGCTCAGGTGATATTTTGCGCACATTGGATAATACCGACCGCAATAGCAACAATCAAGCACACCGCTTTAATTTTAAAGCAGAATACCATCCCGATTCGTTAACAGATATGGTATTCCGTCCGAATGTGATCCTCAACAGTACCACCAACATCAACAACCGTACATTTAATGCTAATTTTGATGCTTCAGGAAAAGCAAATGATGGAAGCCAGTATTACAATCAGCATAATTTCACCCCGTCCTTATTTGGCGAGTTTACCGTGCTGAGGAGATTGGCCAATAAAAAAGGCTCGGTTTCGCTCCGGTTAAATGGTACACAGAATACCTTTAATTCCGACTGGTTAAATCAATCACTGCTTCATCAATATGTAAATGGTGGTACGACCGTTACCAATATCAATCAGCAGGCGAATCAGGAAAACGCCTCAAAAACCTATACCATCAACGGAAATTATGCCAGGCAGTTAAATCAAAAGTGGAGTGCTAATCTTGCTTACGGTTATACAAGAAGCATTGTTGATGCACAGCAGATTACCTTTGATTATAACCCGACTACCGATCGCTACGAAACCATTGTGCCATCCTTAACCAATACTTTCGATAATCATAACAGCCAACAAGTTGCTGGTTTGGGTTTTATCTACACCGGAAAGGATTGGACCTATAATTTCGGATTCAATGCACAGGAAAGTTTGTTAAATGCCAATGTATTTAATAACGTAGGTGCCAACATCGGCAATATTGAAAAATCGTATTACAACTTATTGCCGCGTTTAACGGTCAATTTTAAAAATAAAGCGAATCAAACCATTGCGATCAATTATCGGGCAAGCGTTAATCTGCCTTCCGTTACCGATCTGCAGCCTGTACAGAACAATACCAATCCATTATATCAAAGAATAGGGAACCCTGATCTCGAAGCTCGGAAAAACCATCGCCTATCGGTAAACTTCAATACCTTTAGTCCTGATAATAACCGCTATTGGAATGGATATTTCCTCTACAACTTATCTTTTGATGATACCGGAAATGATATTACTTATAACAATGGTATCCAAACGGTAAAGCCGATCAATGTAAATGGTAATTATTACCTGCGTGCCGGAACATTTTTTGGAATGCCATCAAAACTTAAAGGTTTAAGGATGAATTATGGTGCAAATTTCTTTACTGAACATAGAACAAACTTCATCAGCGGCGCTAAAAACATCACCAACAGGTTCGAAATCGGTCCGAACATTAACTGGAGTTATGATATAGATGATAAATTTAATGCCGGTATTTATGCTTATGTTGCCTATACCAAAGTTAATAATACGGCAGAATCAGCGATCGACAATAAATATTTTACGCTAAATAACACTTTAAATCTGAGTTACGAGTTCATTAAAGACTTACGGATAGAAGCTGATTTGGATCACATCGGTTCAGCAGGCCGCGCTGATGGGTTTAATAACAATTACTTTTTGCTTAACGCAGGCATAAACAAATATTTAATGAAACGCAGGGTAACACTGGGTTTAAAAGGTTTTGATATTTTAAACCAGAATACCAGCATTGATAGAATTGTAAACAGCAGCCGGATTGAAGATGTAAGGTATAACAACATCACCAGGTACTTTTATTTATCACTAAATTACAAGTTAACCAAAGTTGGCGCAAACAACCAACGGAGCAACCCGCGTAATACCGTTAATTAGGTGCCTAAAAATATCTTATCCCTAGTATACAGTCCATCTATACCTGGTGTTGAAATAGTTGTTTGTTGCGGAGATTAGTTTAGCTCTATGTAGTACGATATTTGTATCTTCGGGATAGAATAGGCTTGTTTGTAAACCTCAACATATGAAAAGAACTTTACCACTCATTTTTGCAATTTTGATAACCCTGTCCTTTTCGGCATGTAAAAAAGGCGACATTAAAACCCTAAACAGTATTGGTTATGGATCGTCGTTTGGGATGTGTGTAGGCTATTGTTCCAATAATTTACTCATTAGCGACCTGAAACTTACTTTTTCTAAATCGAAAAACGGGCAAACAGCTGATACCAAAACCTGTAGCAAAACAATCTCTGAAGCTGATATAAATGCGATCAAAAAAGAATTGAATTTGGAGAAGATTTCTGCCCTGCCTGAAGTAATTGGCTGTCCTGATTGTGCTGATGGAGGAGCAGAGTGGATTGCCATTAATGCCGATGGCAAACAATATAAAATTACTTACGAGTATGGTAAAGCACCAAAAGAATTAGAAGCTGCAGTTGCGCGGCTGAAGGTTTTGAAAGATAGTTTTAAGGATTGTAATTAAGTTTTAATTTTATCATCGTGCCTTAACAATAGCACTTCTGATTTCGGTTCCTTCAAATGTTATTCGTTTATCCCGTGTGCTTACCAGTTCGGAGAGCTCATATACATTTCTATAACCATAACCATATAGATTAATATAAGTAGGAATATTTAAGGCCAATGAAATTGGGGCTATTTTTTTCTTTATCAAAACAGGCACAACTACTTTACTGGCAAAATTTGCCTGGTCATCTATAAAATTATTATTGCAATAGATTAATATTTTGGTATCCGCATTTGGTATAATCCTTAACAGATTTTGTTGTGTGAAATCAGAAAAATTTAAATGAATGGCACCCTTAACATGTTTGCGTTTAAATAGACTGTCAGAACGTGTATCTAAAATAATAGTGCCTTTCTCTTCAGCCATTTTTAAAAAAGTTGGTAAATCTATTAGCCTACCTTTACGATGGGCTTTAACCTCAGGAATAAGTTTTTCGTAAGCATCAAAATCTACATTGGCCATTCTTTTAATAGTTGAAGAAGTTTGTGCATTACATAAGTATGCAACGCTACAGCATATAATGGTGATAATTTTTGTTTTCATTTTTAAACAATTGAATGTTAATTTCCACCTAAAATAATTGGTGCACTTTTGCCATTACCCATAATAATAACCTTGGTGTTGGCTGATTTTGCAATTTCTTTTTGAGCCAATATAGATTCGTATTGGAGCTGGCGATCGCTTAAGCCTGTAGAAAGAATGCGTTGGTAATCGGCAATTCCCTGCGCTTCTACTCTTTTCCGTTCTGCTTCCTGGCGTTCTTTTTGGAGTACAAATGTCATCTTTTGTGCATCTTGTTCTGCATTTATCTTAGATTCGATACTTGCTTTTACCGATGCTGGCAAGGTAATGTTACGCACCAAAAGCTGCTCTAACTCTAAACCTCTTTTGGCAAAACTCTTCTCTATGGTATTAAATATTTTCGATTGAAATTCATCCCGTTTACTCGAGTACAATGCAACGGCATCGTAAGCAACAGCATTATCGCGTATGGCAGTACGGGAAACCGGGCGTACAATCTTTTCCAGATAGTCGGTGCCTATTTCCCTTAAGATATTTGGAGCGGCACTCCCCTTTACCCTGAAGAGTACCGAAAGATCGATAATGACCTCCAGGCCATCTGCCGATAAAACACGTAAAGCATCATCAGTTTGTTTATTGCCCTCATCATGCACGCCAGACATGGTGTAGTTTTGTGTTTTAACATCAAATGGGGTAATTACCGCTATAGGATTAATTACATTTAGGCCGCTATATAAAACTTCATTATCTACCTTTCCGAAAACGGTTTTGACGCCAACTTCACCAGCATCAATAACTTTAAACATAGAGAAAGATAAGCCGATGATGACCAGTACTACACCGATAATTTTGGTGATATTGCTGTAACGGCCAACCAGATTATTTTGGCTTGATACTGCATAGCCGATAAAAATGATAATAATTCCAACGATACTTAAGAACATATAATTTAGATTTTTATTAAAGATAAAGTATTTAATATAATGGTGTGAAAAAACAGTTATGTATTTAACCCATTACTAACAGATATAACTTCTGTGATAGTGTCTAATTAGTCTCATGAAATTATGAGGTAATGAAATAAATTTGTTTTTGTTACCATTTTGGTAATATATTTGTGCATGCGGATTATTGCTAAAAAGACACTTGTTGAATATTACAAGAAACACAGCACCGCCAAGGCTAGTTTAGAGGCTTGGTACGGTGAGGTTGTTGAGCAAGATTGGAATATGCCTGCAGACGTAATTAAGTTGTATGCAACTGCAGATGTAATAACAGGTAAACGGTTCGTATTTAACATTAAGGGTAACGATTATAGGTTGGTTGCCGATATAGAATTTAAATTAAAAATTGTTTTTATAGTTTGGATTGGCACACATGCTAATTATGATAAAATTAATGTGGAGGAGGTAAAATATGTTAAAAGTAATTAAAACCGAGAATGAGTATGAGTTGGCTTTAGAAAGGGCCTACTTGTTGATGCAAAAAGATCTTGATTTAGATACCGAGCAAGCTGATGAATTGGATTTGTTAACATTATTAATAGAACATTACGAAGAAAGTCATTATCCAATTGCACCTCCATCACCAATTGAAGCCATCAAATTTAGGTTAGAACAATTGGGTAAAGCGCCAAGTGAGCTATCTAAAATTTTAGGTGCCCGCAGTCGCCAATCTGAAATATTGAGCGGTAAGCGCAAACTCAGTTTAAGTATGATTAGAAAATTACATGAGATTTTGAATATTCCGGCCAGTAGTTTGATTAGTGCTTATTAAGCTATTTTTTATCTAAAACGCTCAAACTAAGCCAAGATTGCTACAACTGCTTTCCAAAAAGTATTTAAACACCTAAATTAGATACTAAAAAAGGTTCAGCTTGACGAGCACGCCAAAGAGTTTGGGGAGAAAACCTTTGGCTGAAAACTCAAAACTGCAAACTGAACTGCAACTCCTTAATTTTCAATTGAAAACTGATAATTGCCAACTGAAAACTTTTTACGCTAACCCCTTGATTTTTAAAAAGAATTGTTCTACTTTTGCAGTCCGTTTTATGGGCTATCTGCAAGGATGCCGGGGGAGCGGTAAATTTTTTAATAAAAAAACATAAAAAAGCACAATGCCAACCATTCAACAATTAGTTAGAAAAGGTAGAGTAGCACTGGAGTTCAAGAGTAAGTCTCCAGCGTTGGACAGCTGTCCACAGCGAAGAGGTGTATGTACACGTGTGTACACCACTACCCCTAAAAAACCAAACTCAGCAATGCGTAAAGTAGCCCGTGTTCGTTTAACGAACGGTAAAGAGGTGAATGCTTACATTCCTGGGGAAGGTCACAACTTACAGGAGCACTCAATCGTATTGATCCGTGGTGGTCGTGTTAAAGATTTACCAGGTGTACGTTACCACATCATCCGTGGTGCATTAGATACATCAGGTGTAGCTGGTCGTAACCAACGTCGTTCTAAATATGGTACTAAACGTCCTAAACCAGGACAGGTAGTTGCAGCACCAACAAAAGGTAAAAAGAAATAATCGGGAGGAAATAAGAAATGAGAAAGTCAAAACCAAAAAAGAGAATTATTCTTCCTGATCCAAAATTTAATGATGTTCAGGTAACTCGTTTTGTAAACAATATGATGTACGATGGAAAAAAATCTATCGCTTATTCAATTTTTTACGATGCTGTTGAAATTGCTGAGAAAAAAGCAGGTGAAAACGGTTTAGAGATCTTTAAACGTGCTTTAACTAACATTATGCCAGCTGTAGAGGTTAAATCTCGTCGTGTTGGTGGTGCTAACTTCCAGGTTCCAACTGAGGTTAGACCAGAGCGTAAAACAGCTTTAGGTATGAAATGGTTAATTTTATACGCTCGTAAACGTGGCGAAAAAACCATGAAAGAGAAATTAGCTGGTGAAATCGTAGCTGCTGCTAAAGGTGAAGGGGCTGCTGTTAAGAAGAAAGAAGATACGCACAAAATGGCTGAGGCTAACAAAGCGTTCTCTCACTTCAGATTCTAATTTAGGATTAACAGATTAGTAAGATTACACAGATTTAATTAGAAGATTATACTGATTAGATAAATTACACCGATTTGTTTTAACATAATCGGTGTAATCATTTAAAATCAGATAAATCAAAAACATAACATGGCAAGAGATTTAAAATTTACAAGAAATATTGGAATCGCGGCTCACATTGATGCGGGTAAAACTACAACAACTGAGCGTATTCTTTATTATGCTGGTGTAAGTCATAAAATTGGTGAAGTGCACGAAGGTGCTGCAACAATGGACTGGATGGCACAAGAGCAAGAGCGTGGTATCACGATCACTTCTGCTGCAACTACGGTTGAGTGGAAATACAGAGGTCAGGCTTACCACATGAACATTATCGATACACCAGGACACGTGGATTTTACCGTTGAGGTAAACCGTTCGTTACGTGTATTAGATGGTTTAGTGTTCTTGTTTTCTGCAGTTGATGGTGTTGAGCCTCAATCAGAAACCAACTGGCGGTTGGCTAACAACTATAATGTTGCCCGTATCGGTTTCGTTAACAAAATGGACCGTTCTGGAGCTGACTTCTTAAAAGTTGTTAAACAAGTTAAAGATATGTTAGGTAGTAATGCAGTTCCATTACAATTACCTATCGGTTCTGAAGATAACTTTAAAGGTGTGGTTGATTTGATCAACAACCGTGGTATCGTTTGGAATGAGCATGATAAAGGTATGACCTTTACTGAAGTGCCAATTCCAGAAGATATGTTGGACGAAGTTGCTGAGTGGAGAGAGAAATTACTAGAATCAGTTGCTGATTATGATGAGTCTTTAATGGAGAAATTCTTCGAAGATCCAAATTCAATCACCGAACGCGAAATTTTAGATGCTTTACGTGCAGCTGTTTTAGATGCTAAAATCGTTCCTATGGTTTGTGGTTCATCTTTCAAAAACAAAGGTGTTCAAACCATGTTGGATTATGTGATGGAATTATTGCCTTCACCTCTTGATTCAGAAGGTGTTACAGGTACTAACCCAGATACAGGGGCTGAAGTTTTATTAAAACCAAGTATCAATGAGCCATTTGCAGCTTTAGCATTTAAAATTGCAACTGACCCATTCGTAGGCCGTTTATGTTTTATCCGCGTTTATTCGGGTAACTTAGAAGCTGGTTCTTACGTGTATAACACACGTTCAGAAAGTAAAGAGCGTATTTCTCGTATCTTCCAAATGCACGCTAACAAGCAAAACCCTGTGCCTAATGTGGCTGCTGGTGATATTGCTGCGGTAGTAGGATTTAAAGATATCAAAACTGGTGATACACTTTGTGAAGAGAAAAACCCAATCGTTCTTGAGTCTATGAACTTCCCTGAGCCAGTTATCGGTTTAGCTATTGAGCCTAAAACTCAAGCTGATGTTGATAAATTAGGTATGGGCTTAGCTAAATTAGCTGAAGAAGATCCTACATTCAGGGTTCAGACTGATCAGGAAACTGGTCAAACTGTTATCTCTGGTATGGGTGAGTTACACTTAGATATTTTAATTGACCGTTTAAAACGCGAATTTAAAGTAGAGGTTAACCAAGGTGCGCCACAAGTAGCTTACAAAGAAGCAATTTTTGGTAGTACTCAACACCGTGAAACATATAAAAAACAATCTGGTGGTCGTGGTAAATTTGCCGATATCCAGGTTGTTATTTCACCAATTGATGCAGATTTCGAAAAAGGTGGTTTACAGTTCGTAAACGAAATTACAGGAGGTTCAATTCCACGTGAATTTATTCCTTCAGTAGAAAAAGGATTTGCTGCTGCAATGGCTAACGGTGTATTAGCTGGTTATCCGCTTCCTGATATGAAAGTACGTTTGATTGATGGTTCATTCCACGCAGTCGATTCAGATGCTTTATCATTCGAGCTTGCTGCCCGTATGGCATATCGTGAAGCTTTACCTAAATGTAAACCTACTTTGATGGAGCCAATCATGAAAATCGAAATCTTAACCCCTGAAGAAAACATGGGTGATGTGATCGGTGATATGAACCGTCGTCGTGGTCAATTATTAGGTATGGATACCCGTAATGGATCTCAAGTAATTAAAGCTACTGTACCGCTTTCTGAAATGTTTGGTTATGTAACGCAGTTACGTACAATCACTTCAGGCCGTGCAACTTCTACAATGGAATTTGACCACTATGAAGCTGCGCCTAAAAACGTACAGGATGAAGTAGTTGCTAAATCTAAAGGAAGAGTAAAATCTGAAGATTAATTAGTATTAAGATAAAGGTATCAAGTATCAAGATCGATTATCAGTCTTGATACTCGATACTAATACTTGCTACTAAAAAGATAAATCCGGTTTCTGTTGTTAATAGCTCTAACGGGAAACCATAATTAAAAATAAGATGAGCCAAAGAATCAGAATTAAATTAAAATCTTACGATTACAACTTAGTAGATAAATCTGCTGAGAAAATCGTAAAAACTGTTAAGCCTACGGGTGCAGTTGTAAGTGGACCAATTCCACTTCCTACAGAGAAAAAAATCTTTACTGTTTTACGTTCTCCACACGTAAACAAAAAAGCTAGAGAGCAGTTCCAATTATGCGCTTACAAACGTTTATTGGATATTTATAGCTCTAACTCTAAAACAGTTGATGCTTTAATGAAACTTGAATTACCTAGCGGTGTTGAAGTTGAAATCAAAGTTTAATTGATTTTAAAAGAACAGAAAAGGCCCCGATGCAAATCGGGGCCTTTTTTTATGCTTTCAAATCCTAAAACAAAAGCAGCGCTGGCTGGTTGTACTGATATGACTAAGGAAGATAAAAAGCACGAAGGATTACCAGTTGAAGGACAGGATTTTGCAGATCCTAAAGAAGCACTGAAAGAAAAACCTTCCTCACATGGCGAAGTGGCCAATCAAAAAGATAGTGATTTTTCTGAACTGGAAGAAAGTAGAATGGAAAATCCACCAAAGCATCGTGATGAAAATGGATCATCTAAAGATGATTTGGATAGTAGTACAGCGATAGACCAAAGTAAAGGCGTAAAGTAAATTGATGGTGGGATTTGGTTAAAAAAGCAAAAGGCTGCGATTTATATAGCAATGCCCGATTAAACTTTTTTATTGTACCAATTGTTGTTAAATAAGAAGTATCTATAAAAAATATAATGCTATGGAAATGAATGAAAATAAAAATATCGATCCTAATTCGGAGATTAACCGCAGTGAGGAAGATATTGAATGGGATAATGGAGAGGCTACTTACGGGCATAAACGAGCTGATTTTAAGCGTAAAGATCAGCCAGATGAGGCGCATTTATTGAAAACAGAAAATGATCCTACACATGCCGTAAATGAAAATTTAAATAATTCGAATTTAAGTCAGGGTGAAGACATTGGAAACAGAAACAAGAATAACGAGAAAGGTTTGAGCGGAAAAGATTTATGATCTAATTATAAAGAGACTATCCATATAGAATAGTCCCTTTATAAAATTTATGCATTTTCCGGTAGATGGAAATTAATTAGGATTCCACAACTGAAATGCGTTAATCAAGAAGCAAATGCCCTTAAATCTTTAGTCTCTGATTTTTTTAGTTAATCTTTGTCGCGAATCCTACAGGGCTGCAAATTTCAAGAACTTATCGCCAATTTACAACACTTTCGATATTAATATATTGATATATGTCAATTTAATGTGTATTTCTACACTTGATTAATTGTCAGTATAAATCACTTGTTTGCCGATAATCCTGTCTTATTTTTTCAGAATAATTCTTAATCTTATCTACGTATTCTGGAGCTTTTTCCTTAAAGTCATCAATCAACGATTTACCGTCAGTTACCCGCTTTTTTGTGGCATACTTAAAACCATATACTGCTGCTGCACTTAAAATGGCATATTTTAATAGTCCCATAATTATCTGTTTATATTCCTGTATTTAAAGCATGGTTTTCATCAGCCTCATTAATGCTGGTATTCGTTTTAAAATCGTCGGAAGAACTTCCGGTATGGCTTGCAGCGCTCTGTACGGTTGGGTTTTTATCTGAACTGTTGTAGGCATCGTCGCTGAGAGAATCTTTACCTTGTGTGCCAGAATTATCCCTGCCATCTTTGGCTAAAGGATTTCCCTTAATCAGTTCGCTCGGTTCTTTGCCATAACTGGTTACTACGTCGGTGTTGTTACCTTCTTCGTAAGCTTTTTGTACATCAGATTTTTCTGATTGCTCATCACCTGATCCTACATAACCTTCAATATGCTCTTCCTTGTTATATATGTTCGTTTTCATAGTATTATTGCTTTATGAATAAACAGAACGCAGACTAAATAGTTTGAATCGGGATAAATCAAAAAATAGGTAATAACAAAAAAGGCAGATATTTCTATCTGCCTTCGTTTTAACTTTTATATGGGAAATTCCGTGATATTTTTCGCATCATCCGTTCTACCATATCATCAGTAGAGCTCATAATGGAATCGTCCATCGTTTTAAAGAAACGCCATAATAATTCTCCGTCCGCTCCATTGTTTATGGTTAAGAACATGGTGCCTGTTCCAGATTTTCCTCCAAAGCCACCAAATAAAACAGCTGAGGCGATTGCACCAGCTTCAGATTTGGTTTGTTCAGTTTCAAAACGTCCACCGATAACGGCATCAACACCAAGTATTTTGGCCAATTCATCTTTAGTTGTTTCGTCTAACTTACCTAAAACGCCTGCTTTTTTTAATAAGATGTTTGTTTTGTCAACATCCTGGAAAGTTACGGTATAGTCAGACGCTTTCCTTAACAAAAAGGTGTACATACTGGCCTGTATCGATCTTGCCATCGACTCTTCCTGGCTTTTGTTTCCTTCTGCACTGAAGTTTTTTGGTTGTTTCCGGTAAGAAATTTTTACCTCGAAAGGTAAAATGGCTACAGTTTTTTGTGTTTTGATTGTTTCCTTTAGTTTTGGACTTTCAAAAATTTGCTTCGAGCCTTCAAATTGCGCTTTGGTTAAAACCGTAAAGCAGCACAAGATAGCGAGCGTTAATAAGATTTTCTTCATTATTTGTTTGTTTAATTTAGTAGCGAATATAAAAATATCTTTTAATTGATATAATATAAATTTTACCTGAGGCTTTATGCTTAACCATTTTCGCGTTTTGTTTAACTTGCGCCAAATTTTAAATGCCAAAGGGATAAATGGAGTGGAAATATTTACTTTCGAATAAGAGATACGGACAAGAACAATATGGTGCCAGCACAGATCGGGCACGGTCAGATTTTCAGCGTGATTATGATCGGTTGATTTTTTCGTCTCCTTTTAGAAGATTGCAGAATAAAACCCAGGTTTTCCCATTGCCAGGAAGTGTTTTTGTACATAACCGGTTAACGCATAGTTTAGAGGTGGCCAGTGTAGCCCGCTCTATGGCTAATATTTTTTTAAAAAGTGTAGAAGAGCAACAACCGCAACTGATTAAAGATGTTCCATTAATTAATGAAGTAGGTAATATTGTGGCTGCTGCTGCACTGGCGCATGATCTGGGAAACCCAGCTTTTGGGCACTCAGGTGAAGCCGCTATTTCACGGTATTTTACCGATGGCGATGGGAAAGTTTATCAGAAAGAAATGAACGCATCGCAGTGGCACGATTTAATTAATTTTGAAGGTAATGCAAACGCCATCCGGATTCTTACCCATCCGCTAAAAGGAAAAGGTAATGATGCTTATGCGTTAACCTATTCTACCTTGGCTTCGATTGCAAAATACCCTTGCGCCTCAATTGCGGGTAAACAAAAGGGAGTGCTACACCGTAAGAAATACGGTTTCTTTCAATCAGAAGAAGAAACTTTTAAAAAGATAGCGGCCGAACTCAATTTGGACAAAGAAGAAGGCGAATACCTCATTTACAAACGCCACCCCTTGGTTTATCTGGTGGAGGCTGCCGATGATATCTGTTACAGCATCATTGATTTGGAAGATGCACACCGTTTAAAGATTCTTTCCTACGAAGAAGTAAAAAGTTATCTGTTGCCTTTTGCCAACTCTACCACTATAGAAGAACGTCTAAAAAATGATTATGAAGACGACGATGCAAAAATCGGTCTGCTAAGGGCAAAAGCAATTAACACATTAACCAACCAATGCGCAGGTATATTTTTTAGGGAGCAAGAAAAATTATTGAAAGGTGAGCTTAATCAAAGTTTAACTGGTTTATTGCCCGAGCCTTATATTTCTGCCTGGAAAGCCGTAGAAAAAATTTCTGTTGAGCGTATCTACAATTTCTCATCGGTAATACAAAAAGAAGTGGCTGGATATAAAATCATGGCCGGTTTATTGGAAGAGTTTGTTCCTGCATTAATCCACAACAATACACACTATTACAAAAAACTGGTTAAACTTATTCCTAAACAATATCATACCGATTTAACTGATATATATTCTATCATACAGAGTGTATTAGATTTCGTTTCGGGTATGACCGATCTGTACGCAGTTGATCTATACCGTAATATTAAGGGTATATCCTTCCCTTCGGAAACCTAAAGATAAATTCTGGTTTTTACTATTTATGTTCGATTAATTGCTGGTTCACCCCTGTTTTCTTCTGATTTTGAGGGTTAAATCGGCCTTAAATTGGGTGTTTGTGTAAAATTATGAAATTAAATTTTATTTAAGTAGTTGATTTGTAGTTCTTTAAAATCGTTTTAGTATTTGTAATTAGTATTTCGTGTAAAGCGAATGGAGCGGCTTGCACTAATTGTTAGATTTGATCGTTAGGCTCTCTTATTTTTTAAGTCTAACGCTTTACATCTCATCCCGATTCATGAAAAAACTTTTACTAATTGCTTTGTTAAGCATGGGCTTCACCTTGGCTGTTAAAGCGCAAGCCCCACAACAATTTAACTATCAAGGAGCGGCAAGAAATGCCAATGGTACCCCACTGGCCAATAAAAATATAGCCCTGCGGATTAGCATTTTAGATGGATCTTCAACCGGAACCGTTCAATATTCGGAGGTAAGAAATGTAACAACCAATGCGTTAGGTTTATACGCATTGGCAATTGGGGCTACTGGTGCAGGCTCGGTTAACGGCACAATAGCTGGAGTAACCTGGGCAAGTGGATTAAAGTTTGTTAAGGTTGAAATTGATCCTGATAACGGTACAAATTTTAGTTTGGCTGGTACAGCACAATTACTAAGTGTTCCATACGCACTTTACGCCGCTAATGGGCCAACCGGAGCCAAAGGCGATCCGGGTGTAGCTGGTCCTGCTGGTGCACAAGGTATTGCAGGCATTGCAGGTCCGCAGGGCCCGGCGGGAGCTACAGGAGCAACTGGTCCTCAGGGGCCAATAGGCTTAACTGGTGCTGCAGGTGCACAAGGCGCAGTGGGTGCAACAGGTCCACAGGGAGCGAAAGGAGATATAGGTGCAACAGGAGCTACCGGATTACAAGGTTTGCAGGGTATACCTGGCGTAAAAGGCGATAAGGGGGATAAAGGTGACGTAGGCCCGGTTGGTCCTTCAACAGGCGTAGCTGGCGGTGATTTAACAGGGAATTATCCAAATCCTACATTAGCTAATCTTCAGGGAAAAACATTAAATGCCACTTCGCCAGCCAATAACCAGGTGCTCCTATTCGATGGAGCTGCATGGAAACCAGTAACATTGGATGTAAGCCAACTGTCTGGCGCCAAGGCGTTAACTTCAACTGATTTGAGTATTAGTGCTAATGGCGCTACTGCTTTATTGAAAGATGTAGTAATTGATATCAACGCAGGGGCGGTTAGCACGCTTAAACTGGCAGATGGGGCAGTAACAACGGCAAAATTAGCCGATGCTGCAGTAAGCTCTGTAAAAATTGGAAACAAAGAAGTTAAAAATATCAATATAAACGATGCAGCTGTTAATACACTACAGCTTGCAGATGCTGCAGTAACCTCTATAAAAATCGGGAACAAAGAAGTTAAAAATATTAATATCGATGATTTGGCGGTAAATACGCTTCAACTGGCCGATGGATCGGTAACTACACCAAAGCTTGCTGATGCTTCAGTTACAGTGGCTAAATTAACTACTGATGGGGTAAGCGATGCAAACAAAGTGTATATCACCAATGCAACAACCGGTAAACCCGAATTAATCAGCAGGACATTATTTGCAAATGCCAATGCCTGGGCATTAAAAGGGAATACGGGTAGTACCGATCAAAATAATAATTTCCTGGGCAATACTGATGACGTAGCCATTAACTTTTTGGTTAACGGTTTAAAATCTGGCCGTTTAGGCAACTCATCCGAAAGCAATATTTCTTATGGTTATAAAACACTTACTGCTAATGTATCCGGCTTTTACAACAGTGCATTTGGCCGCGAAGCACTATCTGTTAACATTTCAGGTTACGAAAATAGTGCTTTTGGTTACCTCGTATTACAGCGGAGTTTTAGTGCTATTAACAACAGCGGCTTTGGCTCGCAGGCCTTAGCCATTAATACGGTAGGCTCTAATAACACTGCAATTGGTACACATACCCTAATGGCGAATAGAACTGGTATCTCAAATACGGCTATCGGAAGTTTGGCACTTGAAGCCAGTAATAGCGACAATAATACAGCATTGGGTTATGCCGCCGGTTCGAAAAACAACGGGTCAGGGAATGTTTTTATCGGAAGCAATGCCGCCGCTAATAGCACAAATGCAAATAATACCCTGGTGGTTGCTAACTCCAATACCTCATACCCTTTAATTGCTGGCGATTTTGCAGCGAATGGTGGCGCATTAACCATTAATGGAACTGCCGCTGCATCTTCTGTAGTTTATGCCCCGGCAAATGCCAGTACTTTAAATATTAATGGTTCTGTTGCAGCAAGTGTTTTAACCTATACGGCTACAGGCACATTAACGCTCGATGCCAGCCATTACACGGTACGGATAAAAAATGCTGGTACGGCGATAAATGTTAATCTTCCAGCAGCCTCGAGCTGTAAAGGAAGAATTTATGTAATTGTAAAGGCTTTATCATCAGGTGATGTTACGTTAAACAATCCTATTTTGTTGAATGATGATTCTAATGTAACCACCATTACCGGGGCAAAAACTTTTACTATTCAAAGCGATGGTTCGGCATGGATTTCTTTAAACTAAACACGATGAGAAAAATATCCTATTTGTTTGTTCTCTTGCTATTGATGTTTTTCGGGACAAGCGTAAGCGCACAAAGCTTGCCTTATGCAGTTAATTCGGCGAGTGGCAGCGGCAAGATTAACAATCAATTATATGATTTCAGTATTGGAGAAATGGCCCTGGTACAAACTTTTCAGGTTGCCAACATTACATTGACCCAAGGGTTTTTACAGCCTTTTCTGATTATACAGACCACAGCCGACCTAGCCATTGTAAATAATATCCTTACCCCAAACGGAGACGGGAAAAATGATTTTTTTGTAGTTAAGGGCTTGGAAAAGTATCCGAACAACAAATTATCCATTTTTGATAGGGGAGGAAGGTTGATTTATACTGCCCTAGGTTATCAAAATAACTGGGATGGCTACTTTAACGGAAAGCCACTTACAGAGGATACCTATTATTATATGCTCGATTTGGGAGCAGATGGTTCTATTAAAGGTTTTATATCAATCTTATATAAAAAATAACAGCGTGAAAAAAATGAAATGTTATATGGCGGGGCTGTTGTTTTTGTTTGTTGCACCAGCGTTTGCTCAACTTAATCCCATGGGGAGCATCTACTATCAGAACCAGTTTTTGGCCAACCCGGCAATGGCTGGTTTAGAAACCGGACTAAATTTAAATGCGGCATTTAAAACACAGTGGACCGGGGTAGACGGAGCGCCAAAGATTCAATATTTAACTGGTGATTACGGTTTGGCCGGTAATAAAATAGGTTTGGGTGTGCTTTTTTACAATGAAGGTGCTGGAGCCATTAACCGTACAAGGGCAACTGTAACTTATGCTTATCATTTACCTTTAAACGGCGTGAATAACTTTTTGGATTTTGGTTTGTCGGCTGGCCTAATGAATGAATGGATTGACTTTGGTAAAGCCAAAGGCGATTTAGACGACGATGTGCTGAATAGTTTTAACGATCGCAGGTTATATCTGGATGGCGATTTTGGGGTAGCTTACCGCACCGATAAATTAACATTGCAGGGAGCTTTACCTAATCTTAAACGGTTTTTTAAAAGAGATGTACTGAGAAACGTCGTAGACCGATCGATTTATTTTATTGCCGCAGGTTATAAATTTAACACGGATAAGGTAATTAACAGTATTGAACCAAAATTGGTGTATAGAGGCGTACAGAATTATGATGGTATTTTTGATGCAGGCGTAAACCTTCAGTTTTTAGAGAATAAATTGATGTTGAACGGTATATATCATAGCACCAATAGTTTTACCGCGGGTTTTGGCGCAAACTACAAAAACCAGTTTTCGGTTTTGTTCCAGTACACCACCAATACTTCAAAAATGCAGAGTTATAGCAATGGCGAATTTGAAGTGGGCTTGAAATATAGTATTAAGAATTAAACGTGTTATCGTCATTTCGACTGAAGTATAACGGAATGGAGAAACCTATTGTTAAGTGTACCTTTGTTTTTTAAACAGTTATTTTTTTGGAAAGCAGTTCCAGTAGCTTTTGATGGATTATTCGTCCAGTCGGGACGACTCGTGGGTAGAAAAAAAAGTATTTTATTTTTTTCGTTCCGTAGGAACGTTTCGTGTTGTAGGCGTGTGGTATTTTCTATCAAGTACAAGCCCATATTCAAATAAACCCGACAGTAGCGGACACTGAACGCAGTGAGGTAAAGCGAATGGCGGGGCTAGCGGAACCGAAGCACAACTAGCCCTGCTTTCTAAAAAAAAAGTAAGTTTTTTCAATTAATTAAAAGGTCTTCGACTACCTTCCCCGGCCGTCGTCCCATTTATTACGCTCGTCTTGCAGTTCACGGGCAAGTTTCATTTCCTTATCTTTTGCCTTTACCTTGTGCGCCTGAAATTCATCAGCCACTTCCTGATAAAGTTCTGTTCTATATTTTGCTTCGTGCCTTAATTTACCCGATTGGAAAATGACAAAGGCCAAACCTACCCCAAGTACAATAATAATGGCCCAAACAATGGTATTATAGGTGCCTTTATTAAAAGATATGCCTAAAAATTTAATTTCGTTAACGGCTGCATTGGCATTGGCCAGCGAACTTTCTTTTCCATTTACTTCGCCTTTTAAGCTCGAAATGTTATCGGCCTGTGCTTTAATTTCCTGACGGGCTTCCTGCAACTGTTTACGTTCTTTTCTTAGCGTATCACTAACACTTTTCCATAAAGATGATAACCGTGATGGATTGATCAGCCTTGCGCCGTTGAAGCTTTTAGATTTCTTTAACATGAACTGATACTGGCCATTTAGAGATGGGTCGGTATTTTTGGTAGTGTCAGGTAAAGTTTGCCCAAAGGCAACGTTTAAAAATAGCATAGCGCCTAAAAACAATAGGGTGTGTTTAATTTTCTGCATAGTTTAAATATAGGTGTTAGAATGTAAAACTACATTTTTATCCATTTTCCGGTTAATAAAATTTGTTTAAGGTTTTGGTAAATCGATAAAATTGTGCTGGTTTAACATTCTAAATAACAATTTTATCTAAGTTTTATTATAAATTTATTTGCGATAGGTTACATTTGTTTCATGCAAATAGGAATTATTGGTTTGGGCGATATGGGCAAATTGTATGCGCTATCGTTCTTAAACACTGGTTATAAGGTATGTGGGGCAGATATGCCCTTACGTTTTACAGATTTAAAAAAAGAGCTGGAACCTAAAGGAATCGAGGTTTTAATCGATGGTCATGAGGTTGCCCGTAAATCAGACTTTATTATCTATTGCGTTGAAGCCGAAAAAATTGATGAAGTGGTGGCTACTTTTGCACGCTCAACTAAATATGGCGCCATAGTTGCCGGACAAACTTCGGTTAAACATCCTGAAATTGCTGCTTTCGAAAAACACCTTCCGGAAGATACCCAGATTGTAACCTGCCATTCTTTGCACGGTCCGGCATTTAGTCCGGAGGGGCAAACGCTCGTAGTAGTGCGTCACCGTGCTACCGATGCTGTTTATGCCAAAGCTTTAGAAGTTTATAAATCTTTAAAATCGAACATTATTGAAATGGACGATTATAGAGAACATGATCGCATTGTGGCCGATACACAGGCGGTAACACATATGGGTTTCGAAAGCATGGGCTCGGCATGGAAAAATGCAGGGTTCTTTCCCTGGGATAATCCGGCATATGCGGGTGGAATCGACAACGTGAAAATTTTGACCACGCTGAGGATTTTTAGCTATAAATCGCACATTTATGCGGGTTTGGCTATTTTAAATCCTTATGCCCAGAAACAGGTAAAATATTATGCGCAGGCAGAATCTGAACTGTTTAAGCTCATGATCTGTGAAAATGAAGCGGAGTTTAGGGAAAAGATCTATGCGGCCCGCGATTTTGTTTTTCATGAAAGTCGTGCGCTTTTACTGCTGGATGATAACATCATGAAAGAATTCAGCCTATCAGACGCCAGCCATAAACAGAAACCAAATTCGCATTTGAGTTTGCTGAGCATGGTATATGCCTGGTATAAGATGGGTGTAAATCCTTACGATAACCTGATCTGCCAAACGCCTCCTTTTAAATTGAGGCTGGGCATTGCCGAATACCTTTTCAAGAATGAAGCGATGCTAGAGGAATCAATTAGTACTGCTTTATATGATAAATCTATCCGTGGCGACGATTTGGAATTCCATACCGCTGTGCACGAATGGGCATCGATTATCGGTTATGGTGATTTAAAAGGGTACAAAGAGCATTTCGAAGCTGCCAAATCATTCTTCGCGAACCGTTTAAATGATGGTAGGGATTTGAGTGCGGAAATGATTAAGCGATTAGGCAAGTAATAATTAGGGATGAAGACCATTCTGAATAAACCTGAACGGGTTTCGCTTTTGCAGCAACACTTAAAAGAAATAGAAATTCTTTGTGATGAGTACGATAAGGGAGATGATGCTGTTATTTTATCCATCGCCGAAAAAACCGTCGTGATTTTCCATAACTCCGATCAAGCAAAAGCATTGTTGAGTCAGCTTAAATTAAATCACCTCGATATGTACTGCAGTTCGGAAATTTACAATTCCAAAAGCCTCACTAATTTTATCGGATTATTGAAATTGATGCATCGTGAAGGAAAGGGCTGGGGATATGCTGGCAGGCTAGACCGGTCTGCTTTAAAAGCAGTAACACAAGAAAACTGGTGGAACAATAAAAAAATAATTGTCGATTCGGACGGGGTTGCTTTTACAAGAGCTAAAATAATTAAATCATTAGCCAATAGTGAGCCTTTGGTGCTCAATACTTCGGGCTGGACAGTAAAAGATGCAAAAGGTAATAAATCGGCCATTAATCCAATTCCTGAAACTGTTCGGCAAATTGCTTTCGAACTGCTTGAAAGTTTTCGGGGTGTTGATTTGAATAAGGAAAGTAAGCTTCATAAGTAATTATGGAATGAAAGAACTATTGAATTTTGAATGAATCAATTATTGATGGGCATTCGCCTGTTATTCTCCCGGTAAAACTCACCTACTCCATCATTCGCTCCTTCAAAATTCTATTTATCCATATAACATATAGACTTTATTTTATTCCCTCAATCCTTCGTTTAGCCAAAAACAGTGCATTATATTTGCCCGCATGTCGGTATTGCTGTTTACCATTATCGTTTTATTAGGTGCTTTTTTAGCCGGACTATTGGGTTCACTAACAGGTTTAGGTGGAGGGGTAATTATTATTCCCTTACTTACCCTGGCTTTGGGTGTAGATATTCATTATGCTATAGGTGCATCCATTGTTTCTGTTATTGCTACCTCTTCAGGTTCTGCGGCAGCCTATGTTAAAGAAGGGATTACGAATATCCGTATAGGTATGTTTTTAGAAATCGCGACTACAATAGGAGCGGTTTGTGGAGCAATTGTGGCCGTTTACCTCAACGCCAACTATATTGCTATTCTTTTTGGCTGCATCCTCATTTTTTCGGCCATCATGACTTTGAAGAAAAAAGTAGATCATACTACTTTAGACAATACTGATAAATGGGCCAATTTTTTTAAGCTTAACGGATCTTATCCTGATAAAGGGGTAGATCATCCATATGCAGTAAAACATGTTCCCGGAGGTTTTTTAATGATGCTATTTGCCGGAACATTATCGGGTTTGCTTGGTATTGGGAGTGGGGCACTGAAGGTAATTGCAATGGATAATATTATGCGTTTGCCCTTTAAGGTATCAACCACTACCAGTAATTTTATGATGGGGGTTACGGCAGCGGCCAGTGCAGTGGTTTATTTGCACCGTGGCCAGATCGACCCTGGTATTGCCATGCCAGTGTGTATCGGCGTTTTAACAGGGGCAACAGTTGGCTCGAAAGTTTTGCTGAGGGCCAAAACCGATAAACTTAAAATTGTATTTGCCATTGTAGTTGCCTTTTTAGCACTGCAGATGATATATAAAGGAATAAGCGGATTATAATGGATACAACAGGAAAAGAAAACCTAAACGATAAGGATATTCAGGTAATTCTGGCTACACTTCTGCGTGCAGGCGTAATTATTTCGATGAGCATTGTATTAATAGGCGGTGCTATTTTCCTGATCCATAACAAGGGCGCAATTACCGACTATAAAGTTTTTAAACCCGAACTAAACAAGTTTTCATCCATAGTGGCTATATTTAGGGGAGTATCTAGTTTTCAGGGCGACGCCATCGTGCAGTTTGGTATCCTGATGTTGATTTTTACGCCGATAGCCCGCATTGTTTTCGCTATTTTTAGCTTTTTAATTGAGCGCGATTACCTCTATGTACTCATTGGAATGATCATTTTAGCGATCATAACCATCAGTTTAAATGGTGGTTTGGCACATTAACATCTCTTTTTTAGTTAAATCCCATCATATCAGCAATTTATTTGAAAAAATATTTGGCTAACTATTTGAAAATTAATAATTCTTGTCTATCTTTGCCGTCCCTTTCGGGGGATGTACAACCACCTTGAACGAAGCCCTACTGCTTCGATGGGTGTTAAAAAGAAAAGATAAAATGTCAGGAATTATTGGAAAAAAAGTAGGAATGACCAGTATCTTTGATGCCGAAGGAAGAAACATTCCTTGTACGGTAATCGAGGCTGGGCCTTGTGTAGTTACACAAGTAAAGACCGAAGAAAAAGACGGGTATTCATCAATCCAACTGGGTTACGATGAGAAAAAAGAGAAAAACACAACTCAACCGTTAAAAGGCCATTTCGCGAAAGCAAACACAACTCCGAAACGCAAGCTGGTAGAATTCGATTCGTTTACAACTTCACTTAATTTAGGTGATGTAGTAACCGTTGAGGCATTCGCAGAAGGCGATTTTGTTGATGTTGTAGGTACCTCAAAAGGTAAAGGTTTTCAAGGTGTTGTAAAACGCCACGGATTTGCCGGTGTTGGTATGCAGACTCACGGTCAGCATAACCGTTTACGTGCCCCAGGTTCATTGGGAGCATCATCATTCCCTTCACGTGTATTCAAAGGAATGCGCATGGCTGGAAGAACAGGTGGAGACAGGGTAAAAGTTCAGAACTTACAGGTTTTGAAAGTTTATGCTGAGCAAAACTTATTAGTAGTTAGTGGTTCCATTCCAGGAGCTAAAGGTTCTTACGTAATCTTAGACAAGTAATCAGATGGAAGTTAAAGTATTAAACATTTCAGGTAAAGAAACAGGTGCCAAGGTGCAACTTCCTGAATCGGTATTTGGTATCGAGCCTAACGACCACGCGATTTATTTAGATGTAAAACAGTATTTGGCTAACCAACGTCAAGGTACTCACAAATCTAAACAACGTAATGAGATTGCTGGTTCAACTCGTAAACTATACAAACAAAAAGGTACAGGTGGTGCCCGTGCTGGTAGCATTAAATCTCCGTTATTTAACGGTGGTGGTCGTGTTTTCGGTCCTCAGCCACGTGATTATAGCTTTAAATTGAACAAGAAATTAAAATCATTAGCACGTAAATCTGCTTTGGCTTATAAAGCAAAAGACAACAACGTGGTGGTTTTAGAAGATTTCAACTTCGATACAGCTAAAACTAAAAACTATACAAGTTTATTGGCTGCGTTAAACGTAGGTACTCAAAAAACTTTATTGGTTTTACCTGCACAAAATAATAATATCTATTTATCAAGCAGAAACATTCAGAAAACTAAAGTAATCTCGGCAGCAGATTTAAATACTTATGATGTATTAAACGCTGGTGTACTTGTGTTAACTGCTGATTCTGTTAAAACTTTGGAGGAGGCGTTTGCCAAATAATATGGAAATTTTAAAAAAACCAATATTAACCGAAAAAGCTTCAGCTTTAACTGAAAAATCTAACCGTTTCACATTTAGCGTTAACCACAAGGCTAACAAAATCCAGATTAAACAAGCAATTGAGAAATTGTACGGTGTAACCATCGTTGCAGTTAACACCATGGTTGTTGATGGAAAAGCTAAATCTCGTTACACTAAAGCAGGTTTTGTATCTGGCCGTAGCCCGAAATACAAAAAAGCAATCGTAACGTTAAAAGACGGCGAAACAATAGATTATTACGCAACCCTTTAATTTAATAATTCATTATAACTATGGGCTTAAGAAAATTTAAACCAGTTACTCCAGGTACCCGCTTCAGAGTTGGTGCTAGTTTTACGGAGATTACAGCAACCAAGCCCGAAAAATCATTGGTTGTATCATCAAAAAAGTCTGGTGGACGTAACAACACAGGAAAAATGACTATGCGCTACATGGGCGGTGGTCACAAAAAATCATATCGTTTAATCGACTTCAAACGCGATAAATTCGATATTCCTGCAACAGTAGCTACTGTTGAATACGATCCAAACCGTACTGCCCGCATCGCATTATTACATTATGCAGATGGCGAGAAGCGTTATATCATCGCTCCTGAAGGATTGCAAGTTGGTTCGGTATTATTATCGGGCGATAAAGCAACACCAGAAGTAGGTAACACTTTAAAATTATCGAACATTCCATTAGGTTCTATCATCCACAACGTGGAGATTCACCCTGGAAAAGGAGCACAATTAGCTCGTAGTGCAGGTGCTTACGCACAATTAGCTGCCCGCGATGGTAAATATGCTACTTTAAAAATGCCTTCAGGCGAAACCCGTTTAATCCTGACTACTTGTCTGGCTACTATCGGTGCTGTATCTAACTCAGATCACGCAAACGAAGTATTAGGTAAAGCTGGTCGTAAACGTTGGTTGGGCCGTCGTCCGAGAACTAGACCGGTAGCGATGAACCCTGTCGATCACCCAATGGGTGGTGGTGAAGGTAGATCATCAGGTGGTCACCCACGTTCAAGAAATGGCGTTTTAGCTAAAGGCTTTAAAACCAGAGAACTTAAAAAATATTCTAATCGTTACATCATAGAGAGAAGGAAGAAATAATGGCTCGTTCGATAAAAAAAGGACCTTATATTGACCATAACGTAGAGAAAAAAGTAAACTCTATGAATGATTCAGGCAAAAAGTCTGTAATCAAAACTTGGTCTCGCAGATCAATGATATCACCAGATTTCGTGAATCATACATTTGCTGTACACAACGGAAATAAATTTATCCCTGTGTACGTAACAGAAAACATGGTTGGTCACAAGTTGGGAGAATTTGCTCCAACCAGAACATTCAGAGGACACGCTGAAAAGAAAAAATAATTAGACAATGGAAGCAATAGCAAAATTAAACAATTGTCCAACCTCACCGCGTAAGATGCGTTTGGTTGTAGATCTTATCAGAGGTGAACGTGTAGAAAAAGCATTAAGCATTTTAAAGTTTACCAATAAAGAAGCAGCAATAAGAGTTGAGAAATTATTATTATCTGCTATCAAAAACTGGGAATCTAAAAATGAAGGTGCTCGCCCTGAAGAAAACCAACTTTTTGTAAAAACAGTTATGGTTGATGGTGGCCGTCAGTTAAAACGCTTACGTCCAGCTCCTCAAGGCCGTGGATATAGAATTCGTAAACGTTCTAACCACGTAACGCTGATTGTAGATAGTAAAAGTACAGAAACAACTCAAAACTAATTTTAGGAAATGGGACAAAAAGCAAATCCAATAGGTAACAGGTTAGGTATCATCAAAGGATGGGATTCTAACTGGTTCGGTGGCAACAACTACTCCGATAAATTAGTTGAAGATGAGAAAATAAGAAAATACCTTTCTGCCCGTATCGCTAAAGGCGGTGTTGCAAAAGTAGTAATCGAGCGTACGTTAAAACGTATCACGGTAACTATCCACACAGCTCGTCCAGGTATCGTAATCGGTAAAGCAGGTGCTGAGGTTGATAAAATTAAAGAAGAGTTAAAGAAATTAACTAAAAAGGAAATTCAAATTAACATCTTCGAAATTAAACGCCCAGAACTTGATGCACAATTAGTTGCAGAAGGTGTTGCAAAACAATTAGAAGCAAGGATCTCATTCCGTAGAGCAATGAAATCTTCTATCGCATCAACCATGCGTATGGGTGCTGAAGGTATCAAAATCATGACTTCTGGTCGTTTAGGTGGTGCTGAGATGGCACGTACTGAGCAGTATAAAGAAGGAAGAGTGCCTTTGCATACATTCCGTGCTGATATCGACTACGCTTTAGCTGAAGCCTTAACTACTTATGGTAAAATAGGTGTTAAAGTTTGGATCTGTAAAGGTGAGGTTTATGGAAAACGTGATTTGTCTCCAAACATTGGTGCAGCAAACAACGGTCCAAAAGGCCAATCAGATAAACCAGCTTTCGGTGGAAGAGATAACCGTGGTGGTGGAAGAGATAACCGTGGCGGTGGTAACGACAGACGTGGTGGAAACCAAGGCGGTGGTCGTGGTCCAGGCCAGAGTGGTGCAAACAGAGGTGGTGGCGCAGGCGCTAACAGAGGTCCTCGTAAATAATTGATTTATTAACATCGTTTAACGATTAGAACAAAATAAAATGTTACAGCCAAAAAGAACGAAGTTCAGGAAGATGCAAAAAGGCAGAATGAAGGGTTTAGCTTCTCGTGGAGCTGAGTTAGCATTCGGATCTTTCGGTATCAAATCTCTAGAAGCTACTTGGATCACAAGTCGTCAGATAGAGGCTGCCCGTATTGCCGTAACTCGTTTCATGAAACGTGAAGGCCAAGTATGGATCAGGATCTTCCCGGACAAACCGGTAACTAAAAAACCTGCTGAGGTACGTATGGGTAAAGGTAAAGGTGCTCCTGAGTATTGGGTAGCAGTTGTAAGACCAGGACGCGTAATTTTCGAAGCTGAAGGTGTGCCTTTAGAAGTTGCTAAAGAAGCATTGCGTTTAGCAGCTCAGAAATTACCGATCCAAACCAAATTCGTAGTACGTAGAGATTACGTAGAAGCATAGTAAAGTGTTGAGGTGAATGTTGTAAATACTTGTTTATTATAACCGCTACACTCAACGTAAAAGAAAAAGAAAAATGAAAAATTCAGAAATCACAGGGCTTTCAAAAGAAGAATTAGTAGCTAAGATTGCGGAAGAAAAAGAGAACTTATCAAAATTGAAGTTCGCTCACACTATTTCAGCTATCGAAAATCCTTCACGCATTGCAAAAGTAAGGAAAGACATAGCCCGTTTAAACACTGAGTTGACTAAAGTGAAAAACACTGAGTCAGCTACTGAAACTAAATAATTTGAGAGTCGACATGGAAAGACAATTAAGAAAAACAAGAACCGGGTTAGTGGTAAGCAACAAGATGGATAAATCTGTTGTAGTGAGCGTGGAACGTAAAGTAAAACACCCGATTTATGGTAAGTTCGTAAAGAAAACTACCAAATTTATGGCTCACGACGAGAAAAACGAATGCGGTATCGGTGATACAGTATTGATTATGGAAACTCGTCCTTTGAGTAAAAACAAGAACTGGAGATTGGTACAAATTTTAGAAAGAGCTAAATAAGATGGTACAACAGGAATCGAGATTAAACGTTGCTGATAACAGCGGCGCAAAAGAAGTATTGGTAATTCGTGTGCTAGGTGGAACCGGCAAACGTTATGCTTCAATTGGTGATAAAGTAGTTGTTACCGTAAAAAGCGCGTTACCTTCAGGTAACATTAAAAAAGGTACAGTTTCTAAAGCAGTTGTTGTAAGAACTAAAAAAGAAATCCGTCGTAAAGATGGTTCTTATATCCGTTTTGACGATAATGCTGCTGTATTATTGAACGCACAGGATGAGCCAAGAGGTACACGTATCTTTGGCCCGGTTGCGAGAGAACTACGTGAAAAACAATTCATGAAAATTGTATCATTAGCACCGGAGGTATTATAAAATGGGAAACAAAGTAAATACACCATCAAAACTTAAAATCCGCACAGGAGATTTAGTTAAAGTCATTGCTGGCGATTCAAAAGGTCAACAAGGAAAAGTACTTTCAGTACTTATAGATAAAAACAGAGCCATTGTGGAAGGCATTAACTTAGTATCTAAACATACTAAACCAAATGCTGCTAATCCAAACGGTGGTATTATTAAAAAAGAAGCTGCTCTTCACATTTCTAACTTGATGTTGGTTGATCCAAAATCTGGTAAAGCTACCCGCGTAGGTCGTAAACTTAACGCAGATGGTAAATTAGTTAGAGTTGCTAAAATTTCAGGAGAGGAGATTAAATAATGGCTACACCAAGATTAAAAAGCAAATACAAAGAAGAAGTTGTAAATGCATTAAAAGAAAAATTTCAGTACAAAACTGTAATGCAGGTTCCTAAATTGGAAAAAATCTGTATCAATCAGGGTGTTGGTCGTTTTTCTGTTACAGATAAAAAGATTATGGATACCACTATCGTTGAGTTGACTACCATTACTGGTCAGCAAGCGGTTCCGGCTAATTCAAAGAAAGATATCTCTAACTTTAAATTACGTAAAGGCATGCCAGTAGGTGTACGTGTTACGTTGCGCGATAACAACATGTACGAGTTCTTAGATCGTTTGATCTCTGTAGCTTTGCCTCGTATCCGCGATTTCAAAGGTATTAATGATAAAGGATTTGATGGAAAAGGTAACTATACATTAGGCGTTACTGAGCAAATCATCTTCCCTGAGATTAATATCGATAAAATCAATAAAATTTTAGGTATGGATATAACTTTCGTAACTTCGGCAAAATCTGACGTTGAAGCGCTTGAGTTATTGAAACAATTCGGATTACCATTTAAAAATCAAAAAACAGCAGAATAATGGCAAAAGAAGGTGTAAAAGCACGCGAAGTTAAGCGCCAAAAATTGGTAGCTAGATACGCTGAAAAACGTGCAGTATTAAAAGCTGCAGGAGATTTCGAGGGTTTAGATAAATTACCTAAAAACTCATCTCCAGTACGTTTACACAACCGTTGTAAATTAACTGGTCGCCCTCGTGGATATATGCGTACCTTTGGTATTTCAAGGGTAACGTTCCGCCAGATGGCACTAGACGGTAAAATACCAGGTGTTAAAAAAGCATCTTGGTAATATAAAGTACTAGTACTGAGTATCAAGTATAGAGTAGCAAGTATCAGGACCATATCGGACTTGATACTTGTATCTTATTACTTGATACTTATTTCTATGCTAAAAAAGAATTTTAACCGGTAGCAGGTCCCACAGCTGGGTAGCAGAAGGAAACCACTATCAAAAACAATAAAAAATGAATACAGATCCAATAGCAGATTATTTAACAAGAGTAAGGAATGCCATTAAGGCCAACCACCGTGTTGTAGAAATTCCTGCATCAAACCTTAAAAAAGAAATTACTAAAGTTCTTTTTGACAAAGGTTACATCGCGAACTACAAGTTTGAAGATACTACAGTTCAAGGCACTATTAAAATTGCTTTGAAGTACAATCCAATTACTAAAGTTCCTGCTATTCGTACATTAGTGCGAGTAAGTAAACCAGGTTTGAGAAACTATGCTGGTGTTGAAAATATGCCAAGAGTATTAAACGGTTTAGGTATCGCAATCTTATCTACTTCTAAAGGTGTAATGACCGATAAAGAAGCAGCCAAATTAAACATTGGTGGTGAGGTATTGTGTCACGTTTATTAATATTAGGAGAACAGCACAATGTCAAGAATAGGAAAAGCCCCAATTACAATCCCTGCAGGTGTTACAATTACCGTATCAAAAGATAACGTAGTAACTGTAAAAGGTCCTAAAGGTGAATTAACACAAGCAGTAGATTCAGATATCACTGTAAGTCAGGAAGACGGAATTTTAACAGTTCAACGTCCTTCAGAACAAAAGAAACACAAAGCATTACACGGTTTATATCGCTCATTGCTTAACAACATGGTTGTTGGTGTTACAGAAGGTTATAAATTAACTCAAGAATTAGTAGGTGTTGGTTACCGTGCTACAAACCAAGGTAACACACTGGATCTGGTTTTAGGTTATTCTCACCACTATGTATTCCAATTGCCAGAAGAGATTAAAGTAACTACATCTTCAGAAAAAGGTCAGACTCCTAAAATCGTTTTAGAAAGTATTGACAAACAATTGATCGGTCAGGTAGCAGCGAAAATCCGTTCGTTACGTGCACCAGAGCCATATAAAGGTAAAGGTATCAAGTTTGTAGGTGAAGTGTTAAGAAGAAAAGCAGGTAAATCAGCATCTAAAAAATAGTAATCATGGCAGGTAAAAAATTATCAAGAAGAGATCGTATTAAAAAAGGGATCAGAAAAAGACTTACCGGTTCGGAAGAACGTCCAAGGTTATCTGTATATAGAAGCAATAAAGGGATTTATGCGCAGGTAATTAACGATGTAACCGGTAAAACAATAGCATCAGCATCATCATTATCGAAAGATTTTACTGGTACTGGAAACAAAAGCGATCAGTCGGTAGCAGTAGGTAAATTAGTTGCCGAAAAAGCAATCGCTGCAGGTGTTAAAGAAGTTGTTTTCGATAGAAATGGCTATTTATACCACGGTCGTGTAAAATCGTTGGCAGAGGGTGCCCGCGAAGCTGGTTTAGTATTTTAATCTGAAGAAAAAGTAAGATGTCAACTATTAATATAAAAAGAGTAAAAACCACCGATATCGAATTAAAGGATCGTTTGGTTAGTATACAACGTGTTGCCAAAGTAACCAAAGGTGGCCGTACTTTCAGCTTCTCAGCAATTGTTGTTGTAGGTGATGAAAACGGTGTTGTTGGTTTCGGTTTAGGTAAAGCGAAAGAGGTAACTGAAGCAATTGCTAAAGGTGTGGATGATGCTAAAAAGAACTTGGTAAAAGTTCCAATTTTAAATGGCACTGTTCCTCACGAGCAAATCGGTAAATTTTCAGGTGGTTTCGTTTTAATCAAACCAGCTGCAGTAGGTACCGGAGTAATTGCTGGTGGTGCGATGCGTGCTGTATTAGAGAGTGCTGGCGTGCATAACGTATTGGCAAAATCTAAAGGATCATCTAACCCACACAACGTGGTAAAAGCAACTGTTGATGCGTTAACTAAAATGCGTGATGCTTATACAGTAGCTCAAACTCGTGGTATAGATTTAAACAAAGTATTTAACGGATAATATCATGGCTAAGATCAAAATAACACAAGTAAAAAGCGTTATCGACAGAAGCGAGCGCCAAAAAAGAACCGTTCAGGCTTTGGGTTTATCTAAAATGAACCAAAGTGTTGAGGTTGAAGCTACTCCGCAGATTATCGGTATGGTTCGCAAAGTGAACCATTTGGTAGCAATCGAAGCAATCTAGTAAAAGTTTTAAAGGTAGTATGGGTAAAAGCCGGTACTACCTTTATGTATGTTTAATCGTTGTACCTGTTTAGTGAAAGCGAAGGGCAACACAAATTCAAAAAAATGAATTTAAGTAATTTAAAACCTGCAGTAGGTTCTACAAAAAACAGCAAAAGAATTGGTCGTGGTACAGGTTCTGGTCGTGGCGGTACTTCAACTCGTGGTCACAAAGGTGCGGGTTCCCGTTCAGGTCACAAAACCAAAATCGGTTTCGAAGGTGGTCAAATGCCTTTACAACGTCGTGTGCCTAAAGTTGGTTTCAAACCAATTAACCGTACAGAATATGTTGGTGTAAACTTAGATGTTTTGCAAGCTTTAGCTGAAAAACACAGCTTAACAACTATCGATTTCGCTGCTTTACAAGCACATGGTTTAGCTTCTAAAAATGACTTAGTTAAAATTTTAGGTCGTGGTGAAGTTAAAGCTAAGCTAGAAATTACAGCACATGCGTTCTCTGCAACCGCACAAAAAGCTATTGAAGCCGCAGGTGGTTCTATTGTAAAATTGTAATTATTAAATGAAGAAGCTATTTACTACTTTAAGTAATATCTGGAAAATTCAGGAATTAAAAGAGCGTATATTGTTTACGCTCTTAATTCTTTTGGTATACCGTTTCGTATCTCACGTGGTTTTACCAGGTGTAGATCCAACTGCTTTAGGCAATAACGAAAAATCAGGAATCTTAGGCTTACTAGATATGTTTGCCGGAGGTTCTTTCTCTCGTGTGTCTATTTTAGCATTGGGGGTAATGCCTTATATCTCTGCATCGATTGTGGTGCAACTATTGGGTATTGCTGTTCCTTCTTTCCAAAAAATGCAGAAAGAGGGCGAAAGTGGTAGAAAGAAAATGAACCAGATTACGCGTTACCTAACGGTAGCGATCACAATCGTTCAATCTGTTGGTTACGTTAAAACGCAAGTTCCTGCAGAAGCTATTTTATTGCCAAACACTTTATTCTTAGTGTTATCTACGTTTGTATTAACGGCAGGTACATTATTTGTAATGTGGTTAGGTGAAAAAATTACTGATAAAGGTATTGGTAACGGTACGTCACTAATCATTATGGTTGGTATTATTGCCCGTTTACCAGTTGCAATTTCTCAAGAATTTAGTGCGCGTGTAGGCTCATCTAGTGAAGGTGGAGGCCCGGTTGCATTGGTTTTAGAGATCGTTGCATTATTTGCAGTGGTAATGTTTACCATTTTAATTGTTCAAGGTGTACGTAAAGTACCTGTACAGTACGCAAAGAAAATTGTTGGTAACCGCCAGTTTGGTGGTGTTCGTCAGTACATTCCTTTAAAGGTAAATGCTGCAGGTGTTATGCCGATCATTTTTGCTCAAGCGTTAATGTTTATTCCGGGTGCTTTAATGCAGTTTGTTCCTTCATTACAAGGTTCTTGGTTAATCCAGTTCAGCAACACAACTTCGTTGGCTTATAGCTTAACGTTCGCATTTTTAATTATCGCATTTACTTTCTTCTATACTGCAATTACAGTTAATCCAACTCAAATGAGTGATGATATGAAGAAAAACGGTGGTTTTATCCCAGGTGTTAAACCGGGTTTTGCAACATCAACTTTTATTGATGATGTAATTTCTAAAATCACTTTCCCAGGTGCGGTATTTTTAGCGATCATTGCTATTTTACCTTCATTAGCGGTTAAGTTCGGCATTAAACAAGAGTTTGCACACTTCTTCGGTGGTACTTCTTTATTGATTTTGGTTGGTGTTGTATTGGATACTTTACAGCAGATCGAAAGTTATTTATTGATGCGCCATTATGATGGTTTGATGAAAACGGGTAGAGTTACTGGCAGAACAGGTGTTCCTGCTGCAAGTAGCAACGCAGCGTTGTAGTGTAACGGATGTCTAAAATTTATTACAAATCTCTTGAGGAGATCGAGTTAATAAGAGAAAGTTCCATGCTTGTTTCTAAAACTTTAGCCGAAGTGGCCAAGGTGATAAAAGCAGGCATGACTACTATCCAATTAGATAAACTAGCCTACGAGTTTATAAGTGACCACGGAGCGATTCCGGCATTTTTAAACTACAATGGTTTCCCTAATTCTTTATGTATTTCGCCAAATGAACAGGTTGTTCACGGTTTTCCAAGCGAATACGTAATCCAGGAGGGCGACTTAATTTCAGTTGATTGTGGGGTGATTAAAAACAATTATTTTGGCGATTCGGCTTATACCTTCTCTATCGGGGAGATTGATGCCGAAAAACAGAAATTAGTTGAGGTTACTAAACGTTGCCTGGAACTGGGTATAGAAAAAGCTGTTGTTGGTATGCGGATCGGTGATATCGGTTTCGCTGTTCAACAGTATGCAGAAGCTAATGGATTTGGTGTAGTAAGAGAGCTTGTAGGACATGGTGTTGGTGTAAAACTTCATGAGAAACCAGAAGTTCCGAATTATGGGAAACGTGGTGCAGGACCAAAACTTGAAGAAGGAATGGTAATTGCGATAGAACCCATGATCAATGCAGGCGTAGCCGGTGTTAAATTCCATAACGATGGATGGACGGTAACCAGTAAAGACAATAAACCATCGGCACATTTTGAACACACAGTAGCCGTAAAAAAGGGCAAAGCAGATGTTTTATCGACGTTTTCTATAATAGAAGAAGTTTTACAACAAAAAAAATAAATAATTAAAATTTTTTATTTAATTTTGCAACCCTGTTTAGAAGCAGCTAATTAAGTAACAATCAATAAAATATGGCTAAACAAGCCTCAATTGAACAAGACGGAGTAATAAGAGAAGCATTATCCAATGCGATGTTCCGGGTAGAACTCGAGAACGGGCATGAGATTATTGCGCACATTTCAGGAAAGATGAGGATGCACTACATCAAGATTCTTCCTGGTGACAAAGTAAAATTAGAGATGTCGCCGTATGATTTAACAAAAGGTCGCATCACTTATAGATATAAATAAAATGAAAGTTAGATCATCAATTAAAAAACGTAGCGCTGATTGTAAGATTATTCGCCGTAAAGGTAAACTTTACGTAATCAACAAGAAAAATCCTAAATACAAGCAACGTCAAGGGTAATTAAGAATATTGTAATGAACCGCACAACGGTGGCCCGCCGTTCGGAATTACTTAAAAAATAAATAAATATGGCAAGGATTTCAGGTATTGATTTACCAAGAAACAAAAGAGGTGAGATCGGTTTAACCTATATCTACGGAATTGGTAGAACAACTGCTCAACGTATTTTAACTACGGCAGGTATCGATTTAAATAAAAAAGTACAAGACTGGTCTGATGATGAGTTATCAGCAATCCGTACAATGATCAACGATGAGATTAAAGTAGAAGGTGCTTTACGCTCAGAAGTTCAGTTAAACATCAAACGTTTAATGGATATTGGTTGTTACCGTGGTTTACGTCACAGAAAAGGTTTACCTTCTCGTGGTCAGCGTACTAAAAACAACTCACGTACTCGTAAGGGTAAGAGAAAAACAGTTGCTAACAAGAAAAAAGCTACTAAGTAATAGATAGATATGAGATATGAGATTTTAGATGTGCGCACCATGTCTTTAAAATCTGCTCAGATCTGGAATAAAAGATAAAAAGTAGGATACTGAGTATCGGGGTAGAGAAAGTCTCATACCTCAAGTCTCATATCTAAAATCTAAAAGATAAAATGGCTAAGAGTAAAAAAGTAACAAAAAAACGTATCGTTGTAATTGAGCCTGTTGGTCAGGCACATATCAATGCTACCTTCAACAACATTATCGTTACCTTAACAAACAACAACGGACAGACTATTTCATGGTCTTCTGCTGGTAAAATGGGCTTTAAAGGTTCTAAAAAGAACACACCATATGCAGCTGGTCAAGCAGCTTCAGATTGTGGTAAAGTTGCGTTTGATTTAGGTTTACGTAAAGTTGAAGTATTTGTAAAAGGTCCGGGTTCAGGTCGTGAATCTGCAATCAGAACTTTGCAAGTAGCAGGTATCGAAGTAACATCTATTAAAGATATTACTCCACTTCCTCACAACGGATGTCGTCCTCCTAAAAAGAGAAGAGTTTAATTAATTTTAAAGCTAAGAATCTCCAGCTTCAGGTTGGATGATACTTTAAAACAGAAAAAAAATGGCAAGATATACAGGCCCAAAATCAAAAATCGCCCGTAAATTCAGAGAACCAATCTTCGGTCCTGATAAGGTGTTAGACAGAAAAAATTATCCTCCTGGGCAACATGGCTCATCAAAAAGAAGAGGAAAACAATCTGAATATGCTATCCAGTTAATGGAGAAACAAAAAGTAAAATATACTTATGGTGTATTAGAAAAACAATTCAGTAACTTGTTTAAAAAAGCATCTTCTCGTGCTGGTATTACCGGTGATAACTTACTTCAGTTATTAGAAGCACGTTTAGATAACACAGTTTACCGTTTAGGTATTTCAACAACCCGTTCTGGTGCACGCCAGTTAGTTAGCCATAAACACGTTACCGTGAATGGTGAAGTTGTAAATATCCCTTCATATCAGTTAAAAGCTGGTGATGTGGTTGCTGTTCGTGAAAAATCTAAATCTTTAGAATCAATTAGTAACTCAGTTGCAGGTAGAACTATTAATAAGTTTGCTTGGTTAGAATGGAACGCCAGTGAATTAACTGGTAAATTCTTAACCTACCCTCAACGTGATGAGATTCCTGAGAACATCAAGGAAAACTTAATCATCGAGTTGTACTCAAAGTAATAAATGAGCTAGTTAATTACCTCAAAAGGGTAATTAACTTTTTTCATATTACTATATATTCAATAACGAATTTAAAAAATTATAAATGGCAATTTTAGCATTTCAGAAACCAGACAAAGTGATCATGCAGAAATCAACTGATTTCGATGGCACATTTGAATTTCGTCCTTTAGAGCCCGGTTTCGGTGTAACAATTGGTAATGCCTTAAGAAGAATTTTACTTTCTTCATTAGAAGGTTATGCTATTACTACTATTCGTTTTTCAGGCGTTTCTCACGAGTTTTCTACCATGAAAGGTGTTGTAGAAGATTTAACTGACATTATCTTAAACTTAAAACAAGTTCGTTTTAAGAAAACAGGTGATTCAGGTGATTCTGAAAAAGTTTTCATCATCGTTAATGGTCAAGATCAGTTTAAAGCTGGTGATATCACTAAATTCTCTAACAACTTTACAGTTTTAAACCCGGAGCATGTAATTTGCAACATGGATAAATCTGTTACTTTGGAAGTGGAATTAACCATCAATAAAGGACGTGGTTATGTACCTGCTGAAGAAAATAAAGTTGCTGATGCTGTTGTAGGTGTAATCGCAATCGATTCGATTTATACTCCAATGAAAAATGTAAAATACACGATCGAAAACTTTCGTGTTGAGCAAAAAACGGATTATGAAAAATTGGTTTTAGATATCTCTACTGACGGTTCAATTCATCCAGAAGAAGCATTAAAAGAAGCGGCTAAGATCCTTATCCAACACTTTATGTTATTCTCTGATGAGAATTTAGTATTAGAATCTCAAGCTAAAGAAGAAACTAAAGAAGTTGATGAGGAAATTTTACACATGCGTAAAATCCTTAAAACTGAGTTAGTAGATATGGATCTTTCAGTTAGGGCATTAAACTGCTTAAAAGCTGCTGATATCCGTACTTTAGCTGATTTAGTTTCTTACGATGTTGCTGATATGTTAAAATTCAGAAACTTCGGTAAAAAATCTTTAACAGAGATCCAGGAATTAGTAAAATCAAAAGGTTTATCATTTGGTATGAACCTGTCTAAATTTAAATTAGACGAAGAGTAATCCCTAAATCCCTTAAAGGGGACTTAGAAAAATAAATAATTTTTCACAGTGTATAATTCCCTCAGCTTAATTGCAACGAGACGGTATACACTCAATTAAAAAACAATGAGACACGGTAAAAAAGTAAACCACTTAGGTAGAACCGCAAGCCACAGAAAGGCGATGTTAGCTAACATGGCTTCATCACTTATTTTGCACAAAAGAATTACAACAACTTTAGCTAAAGCTAAAGCTTTACGTACTTATGTTGAGCCAATTATCACTAAATCAAAAAATGATACTACTCACTCACGTCGTACAGTATTTGCTTACTTACAAGATAAAGAAGTAGTAACAATCTTATTCCGCGAAATTGCTGAGAAAGTTGCAAACCGTCCAGGTGGTTACACTCGTATCATTAAATTAAACAACCGTTTAGGTGATAACGCTGAAATGGCTTTAATTGAATTGGTAGACTACAATACAGTTTACGGTAAAGATGCAGAGGTTAAAGAAGAGAAGAAAACAACTCGTCGTGGTAGAAGTAAAGCTACTGCTGCACCTAAAGCTGCTGAAGCGAAAGCTGAAGTTGCCGAAGAAGTTGCTCCTGCTGAAGAAGCTCCTGCTACTGAAGAACCAAAAGGAGAATAATTTTATTCACCTTAAGATCAAAAAAGTCCTGTTCGAAAGAGCAGGACTTTTTTTGTGCCGTTTTGTGCTGTCAGATGTTGCCATCTGACTTTTTGTATATTATTAAAAGCATAGAATTTTCGTGCCGTCAGATGTTACCATCTGATGGATACCGAAGGTTTATAAGTGATTTGTGGAAATTGATTAATTTTTTGTGTCAGATGGGAACATCTGACACCACTATGAACCTATGCAATTGCAATAGTCTGCAAGATTTTTTTGCTGTCAGATAATAGTTATTTGAGTAGCATTACTTTTGGCATCATTCGATTAGGCACATGATCAGCACCATTGAACTATTGATCAATGAACCAATGAACCAATGAACCAAATCAAGCAAACGTTTGTCTCATTTTTTTATTACATAGCATTATTTCAGCTAGCTATCTATAAATTAGCCTCAAACAAATTTGAAATGAAATTTAGGCTTTTTCTATTACTCTGTCTTTTCGGACAGCTATCTCTTAATGCACAAACGCTAAAATATACCAATGGTAACAATGCCTGGAACCCTGATTCGTTAGGCAACCATAGAGTTGTTGTGCAGTTTGCTGGTACAGGCAAAATTGCCCATGCTAAAATTGATTGGCGCCGGAGGGATGAACATCCGGAATTAAAAGGAATCCTCGTACAAGATGCCAATGGTAAAATGGTTTCGGTTGTGGGTACAGATAAACTGACAAGAGAAAGTGCTGATGTTTATTTCGAAGCACCTGGAGCTGGAAAATATTATGTTTACTACCTCGCTTATAAAAATGAGGGAAGAAGTAATTATCCGAAAGGCGTTTACTTAAAGCCCAAACAGGCTGACCAGGCATGGTTAATAGCGGCTAAGCAGGTTAAAGTGAATGCTTCTGTTGTCGAGATCCAGTCGATCGATACTTTCAATTCTTTTTATCCAATGGAAGTAATTGCCACTGGCAAAGAAACCGCTGCAATAAAGACCAAATATGCAGCAGAAGCTTTTATCGTTTTTCCAGAAGATAGAATGTTTCCAATCAAAATGCAGAACGATTTACCTTATCGTTGGGTACAAAAAGGTGCTGCAAATACTTTTACAGGCTCGGCTGGTAAAGGCGAAAACTATGCTTTTCAATTAGGCGTATTTGCTTTGAAAGATCTCAAGAATGTTGTGGTTAGCTTCGGAGATTTAAAAAATGAAGCCGGAAAAGTAATCTCTTCAAAATATATCAATTGCTTAAATACCAATGGAACGAGTTACGATAACAAACCTTTGGTTGAAACCGTAAATGTGACCTCTGGGAAAATTCAGCCAATGTGGATTACGGTTAACATCCCTAAAAATACAGTTGCAGGCATTTATGCCGGAAAATTTACGGTCAAAGCCAATGGGAAATCTAAAGTAATCGATGCCAAAATTACGGTAGGTAACGAAGTTTTAGCCGATGCGGGTGTAGGAACCCCAGATAAACAGACCCGCTTAACCTGGTTAAATTCTACTTTGGCACAAGCAAATACAGTTGTTGCTCCTTACACACCGCTAACTGTTGAGGGCAATGTAATCTCGCTTTTAGGTAGAAAGTTCGAAATTAATACTGATGGTTTCCCTAAGCAGATTCAAACGTTCTTCAACGCAGAGATGACGGCTTACAGCGAAAAACCCAATAACATTTTGGCAGAGCCTATTCACTTTCACTTTTTTAATACGCCGAAAACGCAGGAGAAATTTGTTCCAAGTGATTTCCAGATCACGAGTAAAGAAGCTGGAACAGTAAAATGGAAAGCAACCAACACTTCAGAAAACCTGAAAATGGATTTGGAAGGTGCTTTGGAGTTTGATGGCTATGTACATTATGTAGTTAAGGTAACTGCTTTAAAGGATGTGGAGTTTAGTAATGTCGATTTTCATATCCCTTTTGATAAGAATTCGACAAAATATTTGATGGGCTTAGGTGAAAAGGGTGGCGTTAGACCAGATACCGTAAAGTGGAAATGGGATGTGGCCAATAAAAACCAGGATGCTGTTTGGATCGGGAACGTAAATGCGGGCCTGTATTACAACTTAAGAGATGAAAACTATGTTCGCCCGCTTAATACTAATTTCTATCTTCAGAAGCCTTTATTATTACCTAAATCGTGGGGTAATGGAGATAAAGGTGGTATCCAGATCAATGTTAAAGGCAGTTCGATGCTTGCCGACAATTTTACCGGTGCAAGAAGAATGAAAAAGGGTGATGTGTTATACTACAATTTCAATTTACTGATCACGCCTTTTCATTTGCTTAACACCGATTTTCAATGGGAAAACCGTTTTTACCATAAATATGGTGATTTAGATACGATCAAAGCTAAAGGCGCAACAGTAGTGAACATTCACCATGCCACACCGATCAACCCCTGGATCAACTATCCATTTATCGAATGGAAAAAGATGAAAGATTATATCGGTAGTGCACATTCTAAAGGTTTAAAAGTTAAAATTTATAATACGGTTCGCGAGCTTTCCAACCATACTTACGAGTGGCCAGCTTTAAGAAGTTTGGGAACTGAAGTATATTCTCCGGGTAAAGGGGGAGGATTTAGCTGGTTACAGGAGCATTTAGATTCTAATTATATTGCCGCCTGGTTTGTACCCGAAATTAAAGATGCTGCTGTAATTAACAGCGGAATGAACCGTTGGCACAACTATTACGTAGAAGGAATGAACTGGTTGGTAAACAACGTTGGGATTGATGGGGTATACTTGGATGATGTGGCATTTGACCGCGTAACCATGAAACGTATAAAACGTGTATTGACACAGGATAGCCACCCGGGTATTATCGACCTGCACTCAGCAAATCAGTACAACAAAAGTGATGGTTTTAACAATAGTGCCATTTTATATCTGGAGCATTTCCCTTATTTGAACCGTTTATGGTTTGGCGAATACTTCGATTACCAGAAAAACAATCCCGATTTCTTTTTAACAGAAGTAAGCGGAATTCCTTTTGGATTAATGGGAGAGATGTTACAGGATGATGGAAACCCTTGGCGTGGTATGATTTATGGCATGACAAGTCGCTTGGGCTGGTCTGACAAAAGTGATCCAAAACCATTATGGAGAGCTTGGGACAATTTCGGAATAAAAGGATCTGAGATGATCGGTTACTGGAGTGAAAACTGTCCGGTTAAAACCGATAATGCAAAAGTGCTGGCAACTGTTTACAAACAAAAAGGTAAAACAATGATTGCATTAGCAAGCTGGGCAGAGGGGGATGTAAAGGTTAATTTAACCATCGACTGGGCCAAGTTAGGTTTAGATGCCGGTAAAGTAAAAATAACAGCTCCTGCAATTGATAAGTTTCAAACTTCTGGAAGTTATCCTGATGGAAAATCGGTTCCTCTTGAAAAAGGAAAAGGTTTGATTTTGATAGTGGAATAAAATATCGTCGTCACCCTGAACTTGTTTCAGGAACTTTGTAACAGAAGCGACGTACCGATAATGCAAATAATATTATATCGTCATTTCGAGCGGAGTGCAGCGCAGTCGAGAAATCTATTATAGATCTCTCCATTTCGCTATGCTCCAGTCGAGATGACGATTTTTTTTGAGAAGCTATATCTTCACATTCTCCATTCCGTACTGTTTCAGCACATCTGCTGGAACACCGGCCCACTGGTTTGGTGCATTACCCACATAACCAATATCTTTTACGCCAATTTCTGTAGTGTAAAAACCTGATGCAGTTAAATTTCTCATTCTATTGAAAAAGGTTACACCCACCTGCATTTCCGGTCTCGCTTTTTTAGGGTATGCAATTTCATCTACAATTGAAATTTGTTGATCCTCGGATGCCTCAACAAATGATTTTTGGAATTTATTAAAGCTGTATATATCCAGCCATTTCAGGCCGCCACGCATCGGTACTTTATGTTCCGGAATATCTTTTACAATAAATTCGATAAACTCCGGCACTTTGGCATCAGATGCACTGCCCGATACATCATCTTTAGGAATGATAATATCGGCAAGAATAGTAATGGTAGCCATTTCGTGTTTAGTGAAAAAGGTTTCCGCTTTTAATTTCTTATCACGGTCTATTTCCCATTGTTCTCTTCCGGCTTCTTTTGCAGTTTCTTCTGGTGCGGCTACTTCGGTTTTTGTTTCAGGCTGTTTACAGGCTTCTAACAGTACCGCAGTACTAACAGCTGTTAAACCTAATGCTTTTATGGAATCACGTCTATTCATATGGTAATTCTTTAAATGTTTTGTTTTTTCTTTTGAGCTAAAATATATTCAGCAGTACGCATAGATAGGGCCAGGATAGTCCAGGTGGCATTTTTATCACCTTGTTGAACAAATGGACCAGCATCAACCACAAACAGGTTTTTACAGTCGTGCGCCTGGCAGTATTTATTCAATGCTGATTTTTTAGGATCGTCGCCCATGCGGATGGTTCCAACTTCATGGATAATTTTTCCGGGGTTGAGTAAACCGTAATTGGTATCTGCGCCCTGAATTTCGGAAGTAACCACTGCACCCATTTCTTTCATGATGGAAAGGAAGGTTTCTTGCATATGTTTAGCCTGCAGAATTTCATCTTTAGCCCATTTATAGTTAAACCTTAAAACTGGAATACCATATTTATCTACTGTATTGGGGTCAATTTCACAATAATTGTCTTCTCTGGCTATTGCCGTTCCGCGACCAGCCATTCCGACACCAGTTCCATAGAAACGGCGGTAATCATCCTTTAGCGATTTTCCGTAACCTCCGGCTTCTTTCATTTTGCCATCTCTGCCAGGTACCATTCCGTTCATTTGGGCTACGCCGCCGCCAAAACCATATGCAGGCATCCCCATGCCACCCCAATATTCGATGTGGTAACCACGCGGGAAGTTTAGTTTACGGTTATCCAACCACCAAGGCGAATAGATATGTACACTGCCCAAACCATCTTCATTATAACGTTTTCTGTCCATTAACTGGGGGAGAAAACCCGAAACACTTGCTCCGGTAGAATCGTGCAGATATTTTCCAACCACGCCACTGCTATTGGCCAGGCCGTTTGGGTGAGAAGTTGATTTTGAATTCAACAATATGCGGGCCGATTCGCAGGCACTGGCACCTAAAATAACCAGTTTGCCATTTACCTGATATTCTTGCAGGTCTTTTCGGTTTACGTACGAAACGCCTTTTGCAGTACCGTCTTTATCGGTAATTACTTCGCGCACCATGGCATCGGTAATCACAGTCAGGTTTCCTGTTTTTACGGCAGGGTTTACCAAACATGAAGACGAAGAAAAATCGCCATAAACCTTGCAGCTTCTTCCGCACTGACCACAGTAAAAACAAGGTGCACGGTCGTTGTTATTGGGTAAGGCTTCGGTAAGTACAGATCCACGGCCGGTAATTACCTTTACACCAGCTTTTTCTGCACCTTTTTTGATGAAAAGTTCGTTTAATCTCGGTTTTGGCGGTTTCATAAAGATTCCGTCTGGTTCATTTTCTAAACCCTCTGCCGTTCCATAAATACCGATCATACGGTCAACTTTATCGTAGAACGGTTTTACATCCGCGTAGGTAATGGGCCAGGCATCGGTTAAGCCATCTTTAGGTTTAAAATCGTCCGGACCCATCCGCAAAGAAATTCGTCCCCAGTGATTGGTACGCCCACCGAGCATCCGTGAACGGAACCATTCGAATTCGCTTTTGTTTTTCTGGGTATAAGGCTCGCCTTCTAATTCCCATCCTCCATAAGAAGCATCAAAATCTCCAAATGGACGCGTTGTACTGGCGCCGCGACGGGGAGATTCCCAAGGCCATTTTAATTGATGTGAATCTAATCGCGGATCGAAATTTTGACCAGCTTCGAGCATTAAAACCTTTTGACCTGCATGTGCCAGTACATATGCAGCCATTCCACCACCCGCACCTGAGCCAACAATAATGGCATCATAAACGGTAGGCGATTTTTTTATCTGAAAGTCACTCATGAATTGTGGTTAGCTATTTTTATATACTCTAATCTAAAGTTTATTTTTTTGAAATAGAAGTGTCCGACTATTTTGGAATCAATATAGATAATATTGCCCATTTGTATTTCTAAATCGTATTACGTGAGCACCCGATTAGCCGTTTTTAATCAAATAACCCTTAAAACGGTCGCTCTATTGTTACATTATTATGGATATGTTCTGCTCCGGATAAACTTGATTATCTTTGTCGTTAAAATTTATCAATGCCAGTGTCAGAATATATAGAACAATTTACTGCAGCTTTAAAAGAAAGCCTAAATACAGCAAGTTTTGTAAAGGTATCTTTAGGGAACTATAAAGGTGAAGAAGAAGCACTAAAGCAGATTCTTATCCGCAAGGTTGTGATTAAACGTGAAGATAAACTGGCCTTTACCTATCGCTATAAAACCCGCGATGTGGTAAAAAACTATGTAGTTGATGAAGCAATAGATTTGATTGGTAATTATCTGAATAAAGGTTTTAAAATCGGTACTTTGTTTACCACCGAAAAGGATCTGATTTTGGAGGAACTGAACAATGGTAAGGTTGTTTTTAGGGAAAGCAAAGCATCAAGTGCAGCAGCGCCGTCGGCCAACCATGATAAAGAAAAAGCCAGGTTGATTAAACCTGATGCGAAGTCATATTTGACAGAACTGAAAATCACCGATGCAGAAGGAAAGGTATTCAAGAATGCGCAGGATAAATTCCGCCAGATTAACCATTATATCGAAATTTTAAGTTCTTTGATTAAAGAGCTGCCAGAAGGAACCATTAAAAAGGTGGCTGATATGGGCTCTGGTAAAGGTTATCTAACTTTTGCACTCTACGATTACCTGCATTCGGTTTTAAAATTGGAAACTGAAGTTGTAGGCGTAGAATATCGCCAGGATATGGTTGATTTGTGTAATCAGGTTGCTGTTAAATCTGCTTTCGGTAGATTGAATTTTGTTCAGGGAACGATTGAGGATTATAATGCTGAGCATGTAAATTTGTTAATTGCCCTCCATGCCTGTGATACCGCTACCGATGACGCCATTTTTAAAGGAATTAAAGCCAATGCCGAACTGATTGTTGTTGCACCTTGTTGCCACAAACAGATTCGCAGGGAAATAGAGCAAAATAAAGTGAAGAATGATGTGTCGTTTTTAACTAAATATGGTATCTTTTTAGAACGCCAGGCAGAAATGGTTACCGATGGGATCCGCGCCTTGATCTTAGAATACTTCGGATATAAAACCAAAGTTTTCGAATTTATTTCGGATGCGCATACACCTAAAAATGTGCTTGTGGTTGGGGTGAAGGGCAAAGGGCTTGGCGCAGAGCGGAAGGCGGAAATTTTACAAAAAATTAAAGCCAGTAAAGAATATTTTGGAATTGGTTACCATCATTTGGAAAGATTGTTGGAGTTGTAGATTTTCTAATATGGCCGTCATGCTGAATTTATTTCAGCATCCATTATACATTATAAAAACAGATGGCGCGTTTTCGTTGGGTAAGACACTGATCAATTGTATCGATCCTCCTTGTTAACCAGACCTTGAAGCAAGTTCAGGGTTACGACCGCTTTTATTAATTTAACACTTATTCATAAATCCAAAGCAGTACCGGTTTTTTCTTGGTTTTGAGCAACGCATCAATCTTTCGCATGGTACCGTCTGACAAAACGGGACAGCCAGCACTTTGTCCGAATAAAGTATGGGGGTAAATTTCCTGGTTGGGAACTGGCGCGTAGGAATGTAAAACCACAATCCGTTTAAAAGCATTACTATTTGTTTTTTCTAAACCGTACATTTTATAATGCACATTAATCCCCCAATTGCTGTATGAGCGGCCTTTAACTTTGTATTTACCTAATGAAGTACAATAACTCCCTTCTTTATTGCTGAAAACCGGTTTTGTTGGGGTACTTCCGCCACCAACACCATGGGCACAAAGCCCCTCGATGGTGATTTCTTTTTGCTTAAAATCGTAAACAAAAATTCTGTTTTTACCTGAATGGATACTCATATCAACCATAATGGCGATTGTGGTATCCATCTTATTTTTCTTACAGAAGGCTAATGCACCCTTAATTCTGTCTGCACTTATTTTGTTATTGGCCCTGGGTTTAAAACCGAGCAGCGTAAACAAGATAAGGAGAACGGATAGCTTGTGCATATAATGTTATGGCATGTCGGTTGGTGCGACACCAACCAATAGAATGCAACTTACAGATGCAATAAAATCAGTGCTATTAAAGCTGGAATTGATTGTACGTAAAGAATTTTTTTACTTGCTGTGGCTGCACCATAAATGCCAGCGATAATAACACAGGTTAAAAAGAATACGGCCACATAAAATTTCCAGTGATGATCGGTTATGCATAACGACCAAATTAAACCTGCGGCTAAAAACCCATTGTATAATCCCTGGTTTGCTGCCAATGTTTTTGTCGGCACAAATAAATCTTTTGGGATCGTTTTAAAAACCTTTGGCGCTCTTGTGGTCCAGGCAAACATTTCTAACCAAAGGATATAGATGTGGATGAAGGCTACTAAGCCAATTACGATTTGAGCTGCTAATTGCATTATAGATTGGATTACACAGATTTAATGATTGCACCGATTAATTGTCATTTAAAGATATAAAACTTTGAGGGGATTTAGATAATCACTCCTTATCTCTGCTTGTGTTTTTATCACCCAAGCGCAAAAAAAAGCTGTTTAATAAACCCGATAATAGCGAACACGAGTGAAACGAAGTAAAGCGGTTAGCGGGACTGCTGCTTCCGAAGTACTGCTGACTGTCATTTTCAAATCATTTTAGGGAATTTACACTTTGCTTTAGTCTTTAAAGCTTTAGCCTTTCAGCTTATTCTGTCATGCTGTCAGTAAACTATTGCCTCTTTTTTTACATTTTATCAGTCTTTTACCGGTATTATCTGCCAAAACCCAATTGGCACAAGCATTGTTTAACAGGAGTAGAAATTATAATACTTTAAAAAGAGAAAATACAAATACAATGGGAAAAATTATTGGAATAGACTTAGGAACAACAAACTCTTGCGTGAGCGTAATGGAGGGCAACGAGCCTGTAGTTATCGCAAACAGTGAGGGTAAACGTACTACACCGTCTATTGTTGCTTTTGCAGAAAACGGTGAGCGTAAGGTTGGCGAGCCTGCTAAACGTCAGGCTATAACCAACCCAACAAAAACGATATATTCGATTAAACGCTTTATGGGTAACAGCTACGACGAAAGTGCGAAAGAAGCTGGACGTGTACCATATAAAGTAGTTAAAGGTGATAACAATACACCACGTGTTGAAATCGACGACAGAAAATATACTCCACAAGAGATTTCTGCGATGATTTTACAGAAAATGAAAAAAACTGCTGAAGATTTCTTGGGTCAGGAAGTAACTGAAGCGGTAATTACTGTACCAGCTTATTTTAACGATGCACAACGTCAAGCTACTAAAGAAGCTGGCGAGATTGCAGGTTTAACTGTAAAACGTATCATTAATGAGCCTACAGCAGCTGCTTTAGCTTATGGTTTGGATAAAGCACACAAAGACATGAAAATCGTTGTTTTTGACTGTGGTGGTGGTACGCATGACGTTTCTGTTTTAGAATTGGGTGATGGCGTTTTTGAAGTAAAATCTACTGATGGTGATACACACTTAGGTGGTGATGACTTTGACCACATTATTATTGATTGGTTAACGAGCGAATTCAAAGCTGAAAACAGCATGGATTTAGCTAAAGATCCAATGGCTTTACAACGTTTAAAAGAGGCTGCTGAGAAAGCTAAAATTGAGTTATCAAGCACAACTTCTACTGAAATTAACTTACCATACATTACTGCTGATGCTAGTGGCCCTAAACACTTGGTACGTACATTATCTCGTGCTAAATTTGAGCAATTGGCTGATAGTTTGATTAAACGTACAATCGATCCTTGTAAATCTGCTTTGAAAAATGCTGGTTTAAGCACAAGCGATATCGACGAAATTATCTTGGTAGGTGGTTCTACACGTATCCCTGCTATTCAGGAAGCGGTTAAAGCTTTCTTCGGTAAAGAGCCAAGTAAAGGTGTTAACCCTGATGAGGTTGTGGCAATCGGTGCTGCTATTCAAGGTGGTGTGTTAACTGGTGATGTTAAAGATGTATTGTTATTAGACGTTACGCCTTTATCATTAGGTATTGAAACGATGGGTGGTGTAATGACTAAATTAATCGAGTCTAACACAACTATCCCAACTAAAAAATCGGAAACTTTCTCAACGGCAGCTGATAACCAGCCTTCAGTAGAGATCCACATTTTACAAGGTGAGCGCCCAATGGCTGCTCAGAACCGTACAATTGGCCGTTTCATTTTAGATGGTATTCCACCAGCACCTCGTGGTGTGCCTCAGGTAGAAGTATCGTTTGATATTGATGCCAATGGTATCTTACACGTTAGTGCTAAAGATAAAGCGACCGGTAAAGAGCAAAAAATCCGTATCGAAGCATCTTCAGGTTTAACTGATGCTGAGATCAAAAAAATGAAAGAAGAAGCTGAAGCTAATGCAGCAGACGATGCTAAGCAGAAAGAAGAAGCTGATAAAATCAATGGTGCTGATGCTTTAATTTTCTCTACCGAGAAACAATTGAAAGAGTTTGGTGATAAATTATCTGCTGATAAAAAAGCACCAATCGAAGCTGGTTTAGAGAAATTAAAAGCTGCGCATTTATCACGTAACTTTGCAGATATCGATGCAGCACAAGCTGAATTGCAAGCTGCATGGAACGTAGCATCAGAAGAAATGTACAAAGCTGGTGAGCAACCTCAAGGTGGCGAACAACCACAAGCTGATGGTCAGCCTCAAGGTGGTGGCGATAACGTTACTGATGTTGATTTTGAAGAAGTAAAAGAAGACGATAAGAAATAATAGTCTTGAGTCTGATTCCTGAGCCTTAAGTCTTGGGGAGATAAAATAAAAGCGTTTCTGATTAAGTTCAGGAGCGCTTTTTTTGTGCAAAATCATCATTGCGAGAAGGCTTTTTCAGCCGACAGCCTGTCCCGACCTTTCGGAGAAGCAATCTTTTCATGCTAACCTCGCAGGTTTAAACAAGAACTTATACTTATATGTCTATGGTTGAAAACAATTAGAAAATCAAGGGTTCTGTACCTTTTCGGAAACAGCAGTCCCGCCATTCGCTTCAATCTTTTTAAAGAACAACTGTCAGGCTGAGGAACGAAGCATCTTTTCTATTGGTTACTTCGCCTCGTATTAGCGCAACTGTTTTAAAAAAGTATTTTCGCTGCTGTCGGGTTTATGGAGGAGGGTTTGTTGTTTATGGCTGGTGTTTTAGACCTCGCAGGTCTTAAAAATCTGCGAGGTTTTATAGAGGTCGTCATTTCGAGCTGACCCGATAGCTATCGGGTGTAGCGTAGCCGAGAACCACGAAGTGTTCAGCGAAGCTAAATCTATCGAGATAGATCTCTTCATTCCACTGCGTTTCAGTCGAGATGACGAGGATTTTTATTAAACTATCAATTGGTAGCAGAGTGCAACCAAGCTTTGGCCACTGAAATAAATCCGATAGCTATGGGATCAGGTTGACGAACGACAAAATCTAAATTAAATTCTGTTCAATAATATCCTGTAACTCTTTTTCGTTTATAGCAATTTCATGCAATAGTTTAAACTGATTCTTGGTACGGTCTAAATTTTGCGTGGGGTAACTAATAGGATAGTATTTATCACCGCTTAAAAAATCAGTTAGGAAGCGCAGGGCCTGCATATAAATAATATATTTTCCTGAGAATAAGATCAGCTCTTTTTCTGTTTTGGTTAAAATACTTTTCATTTCAGATAAGTAACCCTTTATTGTGGCCTCAAAGTAAGGTAAACGAATCTTCACCTTATCCAGATCGGTTTCGTTTTCAGAGAAGGCACAAAGATAAGTACGCATCATATCGCCCAGGTCGGAAATAAACTTGCCAGGCATAATGGTATCCAAATCGATTACGCAGATACCTTCGTAAGTTTTATTATCTAATAAAACATTGCTGATTTTGGTATCGTGGTGCATTACACGATCTGGAAAATCCGTTCTGTGGGAGTATGAGGTATAATAATCTAAAATATATTTATGTGCCAGCGCATCTTCAATTTGTGCTTTTGCCTCATCTTTTAAAGTTTCTTCTGCATGGCTTAGGGCCAAAGTAAACTGTTCGTACCTTAAACCTAAATCGTGGAAACCCGGGATAGTAGGCTGAAGTGTTTTTGCATCAAAATCATCTAATAATCTACTCAGTTTGCCAAATTGTTTTGCAGCTTCATATGCCTGCTTAGGATCTGCTAAAACGTCTAATGAGATGGTGTTTTGCACGAAAGGAAGCATCCGCCAATATTCATGATGAATGTGCGCCATTTCTTCACTATTTGTGGTAGAAACAGGTTTGATAAAAAGATATTCAGGGTAAGTGAAGGTGAGGTAATCGGCAATAGCCCGCAGGTTGTTGGCAATGGCCTGTGGTGATTTAAAAACCGAAGTATTTATATTTTGAAGAATGTATTTCTTCTTTTCGGATAGGGGCGAAAGCAAATAAGTACGGTTAATTAAACCCGTACCTATTTGTGTAATTTTTGTATTTTCTTTAGCGTATCCGTAGGCTTTTAAAACTTCGGAATCTAAACTTAGCTCCATAGTTTTTCTGGATATGTTCCGTTTTTAACCAATTGGTCAATACTATCCTGAACATAAGGTTTGTCTTCTTTATAGGTAACACCAAACCATTTGTTTGAGGTTGGTACTACTTTAAAGGTTGCTGTATTACTTTTTACCAGGTTTTCGCCAATTAATGGAATAAAGAATTCTGCCTTAGGTTTATCTTTGTTTGCTTCAGCAAATTCTCTGAACAATTCTTCCGTAATTTTGAAAACCGCAGGTGTAAATCCCCAGAAATTCATTGAAACAGGCGTTTCATAGGCTAATGGGAACTCTTCGCCATTTTCCTCGTAAAAAATACTGCCATCTTTAGGATAAACTTTTGTGCGTTCTACAATTTCTTCCAGATTACCAGCTGCATCTACTTTGCAAACGCCACGCGAAACAGCACCAAATTCTGATAAAGTTTTGCCAACCTCATAACCGATAATAGCATAGTTACTGTCTGTTACCTCTGTAGTTAAGAAATCGACCATCTTTTTAAAGGCATCAAAACCATAGTAATCATCAGCGTTAATTACACAAAATGGTTCTTTAATTGCGTTTCTGCCTGAAAGGATTGCATGTGCAGTACCCCAGGGTTTCTCTCTGTATATTTCTTCTTCTATGCCAAATTGTTTTAAATCGAAGTTTTGGAAAACATATTCTGTTTCTATTCTTCCTGCAAGTTTTGGTTCGAAAATGGCTTTAAATTCATTTACAAACTCTTCTTTAATAATAAATACAACTTTGCCAAAGCCAGCGTTAATTGCATCATATATTGAATAATCGATAATGGTTTCGCCATTTGGACCAAAACCATCGATTTGTTTCATACTTCCATAACGGCTTGCCATACCTGCAGCCAATATTAATAGGGTAGGTTTCATCTATTGTTATTTTATTTTGAGAATTTTATATGATTAAAATAAATTAGTTTAATCATATTGTATTCATAATGCGAAAATAGTAATGCTATTTTAATTTTAATTATAAATAACCAGGGGTTTTATTTTTATATTTTAGTTAAGTATTCAAATAACCTTTTTAAATCACTGTCTTGTTTGAAATCAATCTTTTCTTTTTTTAAATAATTATTTAGTTCTTGTTCTTTAGAAGGGAATAAAGCCAGAATTGTCTTTCTTGTTGGCGTAATTTTTGAAAAATCACCATTGCTAAGTATAAAATAGCTATCTGTCGTATTAAAAGATTTATTGATAACTGCAGAGCCGTATTGTTTACTTTCAATAATCTTTTTATTCGTTTTTTTAAATAATGAAGTCTGTCCTGAAAAGATAACTTCAAAATAAGAATCATTATTAAAATGATCTACTATCGGCAACCCATTAATGTACTTATTCGATATGTTTAATTCTGGATTTAAAAGTTCAAATGCTGTAACTGGTTCTGCAAAATGCATCAAATTGCCGTTTTCATGTTTGAAAATCAGCTTATCATCCATTACATTATATTTTAATGGCATGTTTTCATAATGTTTACCCGATTTGGTCGTTACTTTCCCTTTAAGCCAGTAATCAAATAAATAGGGAGAGCCTGTTACATCTTCGTACTTTATTTCTCTTAATTGGGTGCCCTGAACTTCTGCAAATGGAGTAAGTGCATATTGACTGTAGGAATTTAATGAAATAAGCGAGAGAACTAAAAATAGATACTTCATAGTTAAGTTATTTAAAATCCAAATAAACCACCACCAGTTTTTGAGCGAGTTTTCTTTCCTGTAAGCATGCCAAAAATACCGCGAACAATTTCTTTACCAATTTGGCGTGTTATTGTTGCACCCATTACCTGTTCAACAAGGCTCTTTTCGCCCGGTTTAGGCTTGCTTTCTTGTTCGGCCTGTTTTTGAGCTTCAGCTTCCTGTTTTTCTTGTTCTGCTGCTGCAGTTTGCTCATTAATGCGTTTAGTTAAAATATCATAAGCACTTTCAGGATCGATAGGGTCTTTATATTTAGCATACTTAGAACTGGCATGAACAAGCTGATCGAAATCTGCAGCGGTAAGTGGGCCCATTACAGCTCTTGGTGGGGTGAGCATGGTAGCAGATACCTCTGTAGGTATGCCTTTTTCATTTAATACCGTAACCAAAGCCTGTCCTGTTCCCAGTGAAGTTAATATTTTGTCGATCTCGTAGAAATCTGATTTTGGATAGGTATTAACTGTTTTTTTCAAAGCATCTACATCATTAGGTGTAAATGCCCTTAATGCATGTTGTACACGGTTACCCAATTGCCCTAAAACACTTTCAGGTACATCGGTAGGTGCCTGGGTACAGAAGAAAACACCAATTCCTTTTGAACGAATTAACCTGATAATGGTTTCAATCTGCTCTAAAAATGCTTTCGAAGAATTTTTGAACAATAAATGGGCTTCATCAAAAAAGAAAATCAGTTTTGGTTTGTCTAAATCGCCAACTTCGGGCATGGTATTAAATAACTCCGCCAGTAAGCTTAACAAAAAGGTAGAATACAGTACTGGTTGATTTTGAACATCTGCAATATTTAACAAACTTATGGTTCCTTTGCCATCAACACGCTCGAAAAGATCTTCAATGTCAAAAGATTTTTCGCCAAACATACCCGCTAATCCTTGCTGCTCAATAGCGACAATCTTTCTTAATATTGTACCGGAAGTAGCGGTAGAAATAGTGCCATAACTGCTTTTTATTTCGGCGGCTCCGGCACCTTCTGATAGATAAGAAACCAGTTTCTTTAAATCATTTAAATCGATAATAGGCATTTTGTTATCATCGGCATATTTAAAGATTACGGCCATTACGCCTGCCTGGGTATCGTTCAGGTCTAAAACTTTCGATAATAACGTGGGACCAAACTCAAGCACGGTTGCCCGCATTTGTGCACCCATTTTGCCGGAGAGCGAGTAAACCTCTATCGGAAAACCAGATGGAGAAAAGGGTTTGTTGAGCTGTTGTGCTCTTTCTTCTATTTTTGGATTAACGGAGCCTGGCTGGTTTAAACCTGATAAATCTCCTTTAACATCTAACATAAAAACAGGGACGCTGGCATCTGACAGTTGCTCTGCCAATAATTGCAGGGTACGTGTTTTACCTGTTCCGGTTGCTCCAGCAATTAAACCATGTCTATTCATCATTTTTAACGACAAATTAACCTCAGCTTCGCTGTAAACCTGACCGTCTAAAATTCCGGCGCCTAAATAAATGTACGAGCCTGAAGGGGCGTAGGATGATTTTATTTTTTCGATGAATTTTGAAGAAATATCACTCATTTTTTTAAATTAGATTGCCAATTTAAGAAAGATATCTTAAAAAGATTGTGTTTTTGTTTCCACTTTTAATGCAAAACACTGCACAAACGGTTGTTTAACGGTGTTGGTTAAGTTGCTTATAATAATTTAGTTCGTTCTGAAGTGCGGTTATTTCCTCCTGCATATTTTGCAATTGATTAAGCAGATGCGAAACAGCATGAATACCCTCTAAGTTGATTTCCAGGTCGTGTGCTAGACGAAGATACTGCTCCAGTTTGGTCAACTCATCAACAGGCAAAAAGTGCGATTGCTTTTTAACCGTGGTGTGGATCAGGCCAAAATCTTCAAGCGATTGGATAAAGTTGATCTCAACGTGGTGGTAAGCACAGATGTCTTCTACAGGTATTAGATTGGTTCCCATAATGGTTAGAATTTGGAAAGTTTTTCGAATAGTTCTTTTTGTTCGACATTTAGATTGGTAGGTAATTTTACCTGCCATTTGATATATAAATCGCCAAACTGATTATCTTTTTTATAAAGAGGAAACCCTTTTCCTTTTAAACGTAGTGTAGCATCGGGCTGTGTCCCCTCAGGCACTTTAAGTTTGACCTTGCCGTTTAAGCTTTCTACAATTTTTTCGCCACCTAAAATGGCGGTGTATAGGTCTATTTCTTCCTGGATGTAGATGTCGTTTCCTTTTCGTTTAAATTTTGGATGATCTGTAATGTTGAATTTAATGTATAAATCTCCCGGGGGACCATTGTTAACACCTGGTGCACCGTAACCTGCTAGTTTAATTTTCTGCCCATTTTCTACTCCCGCCGGAATGGTAATGCGTACTTGTTTACCATTTACGGTTAAGGTTTGTTTATGCGTGGTATAAGCATCGAGTAGATTCAGTTGCAAATCGGCATTATAATCCTGACCTTTAAAAGGGGAATTTCTACTGCTTCTGCCTCCGCCACCGCCAAACATCGAAGAAAAGAAATCAGAAAAATCTTCGCCTCCAAAACCTCCTGAATAGCTATTACCGCCATATCCACCACTTTGCGACTGGTATTGCCTTTGCTGCTGTTGCTGCGCATCTAACTGATCGGCATGTTGCCAATCTTTACCATACTTGTCATATTTCTTACGCTTTTCCGGATCACTTAAAACTTCGTTTGCCTCATTAATTTGCTGAAATTTTTTATTGGCTTCCTCATTGTTGGGGTTAAGATCGGGATGGTGCTTTCGGGCTAATTTTCTATAAGCTTTTTTAATATCCTCAGTCGTTGCGTCTTTTTTTAAATCGAGGATTTTATAATAGTCTATGTAGTCCATAATGGCTTTAACAAATAAATAACAGTAATGTTCAATTTTATTGTATAAATGTAGGTTTTATAATGGTATATTTCAATGGGAATTGTCTTAACCACTTAGGTAGGATAGTTTGAGATACTTCGCCATTAAGAAATTAAGAACATTAAGATTTTCGGCAATTATCTTAACTGGCTTTATGTGCTGTCAGATGTTACCATCTGACTGATCAATAGACTTATAATAAACATAATTATCAGAAAGACAGAAACTGAGTGATTGAACTAATATTTATTGTATAGTATCAGATAGAAATATCTGACACCACGAAAAGGAAACATCCTTAAACAAAAAAAGTGCCCCATATAGAGGCACTTTAATCGATAAAGGTAGAGAGAGATTTATTTTTTGTTTTTTACATATTTTTCTAACCATTGGTCTTGCTCCCAAAGCATATGCAACAAGTTTTCTTTGCCGCGATAGCTATGTGCTTCATAAGGTAAAAATACAAAACGGGTAGTACCACCGGCACCTTTAATGGCATTGAACAAACGTTCGCTATTAATAGGGAAGGTGCCTGGGTTATCGTCAGAATCACCATGGATTAACAATATCGGAGTTTTAATCTTATCTGCATAACTGAACGGGCTCATTTCGTAATACAACTGAGGTACCTGCCAATAGGTGCGTTCTTCGTTTTGGAAGCCAAAGGGTGTAAGTGTACGGTTATAAGCGCCGCTGCGGGCAATACCTGCAGCAAAAAGATTAGTATGAGCCAATAGGTTTGCGGTCATAAATGCACCGTAACTATGTCCTCCAACGGCCATCCGTTTTTTATCGCCAACGCCTAAGTCGGCCAGTTTATTAATGGCTGCCTCCGCATTGAGCTGTAACTGATCTACAAAAGTATCGTTAGGTTTTTTACCGTCTTTGGCTACGATTGGCATTTCTGCGTTATCGAGGACTGCATAACCACGGGTTACCCAGAAAATAGGAGAGGCCCAGCTAATTGTAGTAAATTTATCTTTCGAACCACGAATCTGTGCGGCATCGGCTGCAGAGTTAAACTCGCGTGGGTAAGCCCAAATTAATGAAGGTAATGGCCCGTCTTTGTCTTTGTTGTAACCTTTAGGTAAATACAGGTCGCCTGTTAAATCTACACCATCGGCACGTTTGTAAGAAATTTTCTGTTTGGTAATGCCTTCTAAAGAAGGATATGGATTAGTGAAATTAGTAATCGGTTGATCGGCGATGCGAAGCATCAGGTTTTTAATAAAGTAGTTAGGTACTAATTTCTGACTCTCTTTACGGGTAAGCAAAACCAGTTTATCAGGATTTATTACATCACTTACATATTCGAAGGTTCCTTCGGCGCTGCGCCAGATAATCTCATTCTTTTTAGTGGTTAAGTCGAATTTGGCTAAGAAAGGTAAGTCTCCTTTTTCTGATGAACCTACTATATTGTTCATTAACAGTTTAGTGCCATTATCAACTGTTTTAATTACCTGCCGGCCATATTTGTTTTTCGTAGTAACCGGAGAACCTGGGTTGCCGTAAGCATCTGTTTGGTTGCGGCTGTATAGTTCTTCTACTTCGCCTGTTGTAGGGTTATAACGGCTCACTTTATTGGTTTGTTTGCTACGTAAACCTTCCATAATCAGGGCAAGGTTAGCATCACCCCATTGTACGCCACGATAGCGGGTCTGTGTTTTAAATAATTCTTTTTCTGTGCCTGTAAAAGGTGCGCTTAGCGCATAAACCGCATCATGAAAGGGAACATCTTTTTTAATTAAACCACTATCCAATGGCTTACTCCAAACCAGTGTAGCAGGTTCATCATCTCTCCAATCGAAACCACGTGGTACATTTTGCGTATTGTCATAACCAGATGGCGTACCCTCTGATGAAGGTAGTTCAGCAACAACCTTAATGGTTTTACCGGTTAAATCAGTAATGGTTACGGTTGATGGAAAACCATTGGCAGTAACCAAATAAGAAAAAGGTTTGCGTATGGTTTCGATCATCATGTAATTTTTATCAGGCGATAAACTTGTAGAACCGTAAATAGCTGGTTTACCAATGGCTGTTTCTACACCTGCTGTATTTTTTACCAATTGTGAAGTTGCAAAAAACTCGAACAGTTGTTCGTCAAAAGGTGATTTAATCAGATCCTGAAAAGTGGCGCTTGGTGCAGCTTTCCCTAAATTTTGTTGAATGGTTGGCCCCTTGGGCATCAACGGTTTTGTAGGTGCAGCGCTTGCAGGTTTAGTTACCGTGCGGTAGATAATGGTATTATCGTTTAACCACGTAAGGCCACTACCTAAAACCACATTTAAAAAAGCCTTATTGGTTTTGACTGCTTTTTTTGTAGCAAGATCAATAATATAAAGATCTACTCCTTTTTGAGTGGTATGGGTAAAGGCAATTTTATTTTCTGATGGGTTCCAGCTAATGTTGCTGGCGTATAATGGAGTTGGTAATCCTGAAACCTGAAACGTTTGGTTGGATTTGATGTTTTTTAAGCTGAAATTGTTGATGTAGGTCTGCCTGCTGGGGGAGTAATTATTTGGGTTTAACCGTAAGCCTGCAATTCTGTATTCGGGTAAAGCCAGTTCTTCTACTGAAGGATACGAGTTTCGCTCGCTAAACAAGATCCATTCTGCTTTGCCATCAATACTTACACCAGGTGTTGGTTTGGCAAGTAATAAATCGGCAATTTCTTTTGGGGGTGTTTGGTAGCTTACTGCATCTTGTGCAACCGAATTAAGCGAAACACAAGTGCCCGCTATTAATAAATAGAGGTGTAGTTTTTTTATCATTTCCAGTTTTTTGTTCGAAATAAGGAATGATCAAATATTGTAAAATTTAAATTATTATCGCGTAACTTCTTATTTACATCACGAAGGGATGATTTTCTGTCATTCTGAAGGTACTGAATAATCTTTTTAATAAACGAACTTTTTAATGTCTTTAAGTTCTCGATATTATTGTTTTAACCATTGAGGAGTTAAGAGAAATTAAGATTATGCGGCAATCTTTTAGCCGCAAGAATAGATGCATATGAAGTGGTAATAAGATGCTTTGCTGTACTTGGGAGGATAGCCTATATCTTATGTTGATTTCTGTGCATTTGTGGCAAATGAAAAACGCTCATACTACAGTAGCCCAGTTCCATCATATGTTTTACATCTTCTATTAAGGATACAAGCTGCTTGTGTGGGCTACAGCGTTGATAATCATTTCTTTTAAAACTTCGATATGGATATCACTCATTTTTTTTACGTAGATACAGGCTTTGGATGTTTTATGTTTACCGAATTTGGAAAGCAATTCTTCACGATCTTTAAATTGAGAAGATAGATATAAAACTATGGCATCTTTTCTTGGAGAAAAACCAACCAATGGTGCATCGCCTTCACGGCCGCTTTCATATTTGTAATGGTAACTTCCAAAACCAACAATGGCATTTCCCCACATTTTAGCTTTAAAACCTGTGGTTAAACTTAAGATATCCGACAGGTTAAAACAATCGGCTCTTTTATTTTCATCGGGAATGGTATTTAAGAAGTCTGGAACGCTTAAATCGTTTTCGGTAGTTTTATTCTGTGCCATGTCTTTTTTATGATGAATATAAGGATTTGATCAAATAATTTCAATTTCTGCGGTTATTGTATTTAAAGTAATACGTTATTTCTTAAGAAGAGTAGGCTTAAAAATCATTCATTTTGAGCGTATTTCACAGTATTTCGCTAATGCAGTTTGACATATGTCAAAAAATCAACACCTTTTATACAACCTTATACACTTATTCTTACATTTGAATTGTCAATCGTCCCCGATAACTGATTTAATTATTTTTTTCATTTTTTTAAAAATTAATTATCTCAATGACAACACAACAACAAAAACAAGGAGAAATTCTTGAACGCTTAGTGCGCAGAGATCGCATGGGCATCAGTGAGCTTTCGAGGAAACTTAATGTAAGCCGCAGAACAATTTACAACTGGTTTGGTCAAGACAGAATTGGGCACGAAGTAATTTGGCAGGTAGGCAAGTTATTAGGTCAGGATCTTTCTTCGGCATTTCCGGAAGCTTTCCCTAAGTACAATGCCGAATCCATCAATCAAACGGCAGATCCGGGTAAACAAATCGGTTCGGATAATAATTCTGTGTATTTCTGGATGAATAAATATATTCATCTGCTGGAAAAGTACAACGACCTGTTAATTACAGAAGAGCAGCAAGAGTTAGAGCCAATTGATAAGGAATTCCCCCTTAGAAATAAAAGATCTGATACATTTTTATATCAATAAAACTAAGTTTTTTGCCAATAGAAATAAGCTAAGTCATCCCGTTAGATTTTTCTTTTTATTTACATCTTACCGCTGGTCATCTCATTTTCCTATCTTCAACATTGTAATATTTTTAGGTATTAACATCAAGAGCTTTTTAAATTTCTAATTTGGTAATATCAATTTTAGAAATGAGCGTATGAGGACTACTTATCTGATTAGGTACTTTTTTATCACCAATAGCTTTATTCTTTGCTTTTTAGTTATTTCTTGTGCTGTTAAAGCACAGCAAAAATTAAATGTGGCAATAGCAGGGCTAACTCACGATCATGTTTATCTTATCATGAACAGTTACCAAAAAGCTGAAGTGAACATTATTGGCATTGCCGAAAGTAATCCTGAGCTGGTTAAAAGGTTTAAAAACCGCTATAAAATTCCCGATAGCCTATTTTATAAGAACCTTCCTGATTTATTAAAGAAAAAGAAACCTGATGTTGTTTTGGCATACAATGCCATAAGCGAGCATTTGGCTGTAGTAGAAGCTGCCGCTCCCCTCGGCATATCGGTAATGGTAGAAAAACCGTTGGCGATAACAGTTAAACAGGCAGAAAGAATGGCTGCACTAGCTGCACAGTATAAGGTACACGTACTCACCAATTACGAAACTACCTGGTATGCGAGTAATCAGGAGCTTTATAAGTATGTAAAGGAAACGAATACCATTGGTGCCTTGCGAAAAATAATTGTGCACGACGGCCATCAGGGACCAAAAGAAATTGGGGTAAGTGCTGAATTTTTAAGCTGGTTAACTGATCCAAATCAGAACGGGGCAGGCGCATTGGTAGATTTTGGCTGTTATGGTGCCAATTTAATGACCTGGTTAATGGATGGACAAGCCCCAATCTCGGTTAGCGCAGTTACCCATCAGATTAAAAAAGATGTTTATCCGAATGTTGATGACGATGCAACAATTTTATTGGAGTACCCATCAGCTACAGGAATTATCGAAGCATCATGGAATTGGCCCTTTAGCATAAAAGATATGGAAGTATTTGGTGTAAATGGATACATGCAGGCCGTTAATGATAAAACGTTAAGACTAAAGAATAATGGGAAGGACGACTATAAAATTTACCAGGCTAAGACATTGAAGCCAATTTATTCAAACCACTTAAGTTATCTATCTGCAGTTTTAAAAGGAGAAATTAATCCTGCAAATGATTTATCCTCGCTGCCGAATAATTTAATTGTGGTCAAAATTTTAGCGGCTGCGAAAAAATCAGCTCAAACAGGTAAAAAGGTGATTTTAAAATAGCTACTACATAATAAAAATAGCCACCTGTGTGATGGCTATTGGTAAGAAGAATGGTGCCTTCTCTATGGTGTGCCTGCCCTCCGCGGATCTCCCGCTCACAGGACTTTTTTATCTTTCCTTTATGCTTAACAATTTAGGCAATAGTTGGTTTTGATCCGCAAAATAATTTTGAACATCGTGTGGAAAATGTTAATATCTCTACAGAATCGTGTATGATATTTACATAACGGGACAAAATACCACTATATGTAAAGTAGGTTTACGTAATTTTTTTATATAAAACATTTTACGGTGTATGGTGTTTGTGATTTGACTGCTCAGGAGCTTCTTAGTTATCCTTGTGTACAAGTTATCAAGCACTAAATCATGACCGAATTAAATAACGAACTTTTTTGTAATCTGGGGGATCGTTCTGCTGACGGGTATTTTATTTTCGATTACACGGCGCAAAATTTTTCATACCTCAATAAATCGATAAGTAAAATTTGGGAACTTGGCATTGATGAAATTATGGCCAAGCCACAGTTACTTTTTAAGCGGGTACACCCTGAAGATTTGGCACATGTAAAGTCCTGTTACAAGGAATGCCTTGAAGATGGTACAGAGAAAAAATATGAATTCCGTTTACTATTTGTTGATAGAGAAAAGTATGTGCGGGTAACTGTGTTTGCTGTTGCCGATGGGGAAGTAAAGCGTTTAGTGGGTACAGTAGAAGATACCACGATAATGCGCCATAATAAAATCCATATTGAACAAATAAACGCCAGAAAAAATATCACCTTGGAAGTATTGGCGCACGATTTAAAAGAACCGCTGGCCATGATGAAATTAACTGCCTCATCTATGAAAAAAGGTGTTGCCCAAACAGGCGATGAGCAGATGATAAACTCGTTAGCGTTTATTCATGATATGTGTGAGCGTAACCTGCTTTTGGTACGGAGTATGATTAACCGGGAGTTTTTAAAATCATCGATAATAGAAATTGGCAAGGAGCGTGCCGATTTAGTCTGGGAACTTAGAGATGTGGTTCGTTTTTACAAACGATCAAAACTAGGCAAAATGAAGAATATTAAATTCACAAGTTCTGCCGAACAGATTTATCTGCACTTGGATAGTATGAAATTTATGCAGGTAATCAATAATCTAATCTCAAATTCAATAAAATTTACTGCCGATCACGGAAATATCACTTTACATGCCGAGGAACATGAAAGTACTGTTTTAATTACTGTAGCCGATAATGGGGTTGGGATTCCAGATGCCTTGCAGGCTGGGCTTTTTGATCATTTGCCCGAAACTTTAAGGCCAGGTTTAAAAGGCGAAGAATCGGGAGGATTTGGTATGGGCATAATCAAAGCAATTGTTGAGCTGCACCAAGGAAAAATCTGGTTTAAAAGCAAAATTGGTATCGGAACTACCTTCTATATTGAGCTGCCTAAGTAGCCTTTTTTAATTTTAAAACAGCGTAAGTTATATTTGAGTTATGATTAACATTATTCTTGCGGATGATCACCATATTATCCGAACCTCACTTAAAGCACTTATAGAAAAACACGAAGGCATCAAGGTTGTTGCAGAAGTATCAGACGGTTTAGCGGTTTTGGATCTTTTGGAAAAGGGAATAAAAGCTGATATCATTTTATCAGATATTGTAATGCCCAGGCTCGATGGAATAGCTTTAGCCAGTACCATTAGGGAGCGGGGATATGATATAAAAGTTGTTGTTTTGTCTATTTTAGATGATGAAAAGTATGCGTCAAATGCCTTTACATCAGGCGCTTTTGCTTACTTGTCAAAAGATATCGAAGAAGATGAATTGCTGTTTTGCTTAAAGCATGTAATGAAGGGAAAACGGTATCTTTCCTCTAATTTATGCATCTCCATTTTAGAGCGTTTTAATACCCAGTTAAACATGCTTTCGCAAAAAATGAATACTGAAATCAACTTTTCTGAACGCGAAATTAATGTATTAAAACTCATTGCAGATGGGTTGACCAACCAAGAGATAGCAGACAAATTGTACCTAAGCAGGCGGACAGTAGAGAGCCAAAGAGAAGCTTTGATCAGTAAAACCGGCACAAAAAACTCTGCTTCTTTAGTTCGTTTTGCTATGCGAAATGGTTATGTAGCTTAGTATTTTTTGATCGTTTTAGGGCATTTTTTCAACGTTTTAAATAAACCGTAAAAAATCGGGTATTTCTACAAATAACATTGCAAGGTACTATTTGTTGAATATTTACATCATACCTAAAACGAATCATGGAAACATTAAATTTCAATTGTGACATATATCAATACAGACAGCCACTTTTTGATCGTGCATTAGCCTATACGCGTGATGAAGACGATGCAGCTGATTTAGTTCAAGACACCTTTATGAAGGCATTTAGGTTTTCGGCTAAGTTTGAAATGGGAAGTAACGTGCGCGCCTGGCTTTTTACAATTCTAAAAAACACCTTTCTTAATCACTATTATAAGGTAAAACGGAAAAATGAAATGATCCAGCAGGAAGAGGATTTAACTTCCATCCAACTGGTTCCAAGCGCATCATCTAACGGTGGTACGGCAAAGTTTATGATGGAGGACATCCAAAAATCATTAAATGCCTTGCCAGAAGATTGTCGTTTTTGTTTTTGCCGTTATTTTGAAGGTTATAAATATCATGAAATTGCTGCTGAGCTCGATATCCCTTTGGGTACTGTTAAAACCAAAATACATGTGGCAAGAGGACTTCTTAAAAAGATGCTTAAAAATTATAAATCTGGTTTGGCTGCCTAATTTTCTCCTCATTTATTCGGTAAATTCAGGTATAAATACGTCATGTGGGCTAATTAACTTAAATTAGATTTGTTGCATATGAGCAACATGCTAGTTAAGAAAATCTTCATAGTTGATGATGATGAGAACATCCACGACATTATAAATTTAATTTTTGAGGAAGAGCATTACCTGGTTAAAGGCGTTTTAAGCGCCGATGATCTGGAAGATGCAATCGCTGATTTTCTGCCAGATGTTATTTTATTGGATATCCGTATTGGTAAACATGATGGTCGGGATATTTGCAATAAATTAAAACACAATCGTAAAACAGCTCATTTGCCCATTATATTGCTTTCGGCTGTAAACATGGATAATTTAGGCTGCTCACCAAGTGCCATCATTGAAAAACCTTTTGATATTATGGATCTCCAACAGAAAGTGAAAACATTGTTGGATAAAAACTAAAGATCATTTGAGCAAAAAAGGGATAGACTAAACAGCCTATCCCTATATCTAAACTCAAACATGCGCTCAAACATGAATGAATCTCCAAAATTAAACATTTTAGTTTATTATTAGTTTTAAAAAGCGGTGTAAATAGTTAAAGATTACATATTAGAAGGATTGTTGAGCCACTCTTAATTTTAAGATCTGAAATACTTAGTTTCATTTTTGAGTTTTATTGCGGAGATTTATAAAATGAAATTATCATGATTTTCCAAAATTATACTCTGATCAATCATGATTGCTTCATCACCATTAAAACATATTGATACAGATGAAAATAGCAACTTATAATGTAAACGGAATAAATGGGCGCTTACCTGTTCTTTTACGTTGGCTGGAAGAAACCCAACCCGATGTAGTTTGTTTACAGGAACTAAAGGCACCGCAAGAAAAGTTTCCCGAGCAGGCTATTAAAGATGTTGGTTATAATGCCATTTGGCATGGTCAAAAAAGTTGGAATGGCGTTGCTATACTGGCTCGAAACCTGGAAATAAAAGAGCTAAAACGAAATTTGGATGGCGATCCTGAAGATTTGCACAGCCGGTACATCGAAGCGATGGTGAATAATGTTATAATTGGTTGTCTTTACCTTCCGAACGGAAATCCGGCGCCAGGACCAAAATTCGAATATAAGTTACGATGGTTTGAACGTTTTACAGCCCACGCGGCAAAACTGTTAGAATATAACTTGCCAGTAGTTTTATGTGGTGATTATAATGTAATACCTACGGAGCTGGATGCTTATAAACCAGAACGTTGGGTTGAAGATGCTTTATTCCGTCCCGAAACCCGGTTGGCATTTCAAAATTTAATGGCGCAAGGCTGGACAGATGCGATCAGAAAATTATACCCTACAGAAACGATATATACCTTTTGGGATTATTTCAGGAATGCATATGGTAGAGATGCGGGATTAAGAATTGATCATTTTTTACTAAGTCCTCAGGTTAGTGATCGCTTAAAATCTGCGGGAGTAGACAAACAAGTGAGGGGCTGGGAAAAAACAAGCGATCACGGTCCGGTATGGATTGAACTAAACGAGGCTTAATATGATTAAGGCTTATTCTTTAAATCGGTTACATCTAAAATTGTTCCTATTAATTTTAAGCATTCGCCGTCCTGTTGCGATAGTATTCCATCGGCTTTTATCCACCTAATTTCTCCATCAGGCCGGCAAATTCTATATATTGTGTGGTAACTCTTTTTTTCTCGCGAAACCGTGAGTTCAATTTCGTCCTGAACGAGGTCAAGGTCTTCAGGTAGGATTAAGCCTAAAACTTTTTCATAACTTAAAACCTCATCTGGTGGACAGCCTAAGTTTTTCTTAAATGACCGGGTTGAACGGAGTATGCCAGTTGCGATACTCAACTCCCAAAAACCAAGGCCAACGTGGTCAAATACCACATCCCAATGATCATCGCAAATAATGGATAGATCAATATTTTTCTTATTTGGACTCATAAATAAAGGATAAACTATTTGGGGAAATTACATAAACAATGTAAAAATATTTTGAGCATTAATAAAAATAAACGTAGTGCCCAGGGATTTAAATAAAATGCGGAGCAAAAGGTAGGATGTTTAGCGTAGCTGCCCGAGCAGGTAAAAAAATAAGTCAAGCTTTAAAACTTGACTTATATGGGAATTAATTAATGCTGATTGGTATTTTTCGACTTTTCTATCAGTTCTTTTTGATCGCTTAAATCTTTATAATAGAAATAACCACCAAATCCTAAGATGAGGATGATATTACTTATTTTGAAACTATGATCCAGCCAGTAACTAAATGGTGGGATATTACCACTAAAACTCTGTTTAATGTTTGGCCAGGAGTTAAGAATGAAAATAATAAAAATCATTAGCAAAACCTTTAGCAAGGTGCTGATGATGATTTTTTGGTGATTTACTTTTTCCATTATTTAAACTCTCTGAAATCCTGACCGTCTGTAATGTTCAACAAGCTTTCATAAATCAAGCTGATTACATTGTCAACATCCTCTTTGTGTACCATTTCTACGGTAGTATGCATATAGCGTAACGGCAGCGAAATTAATGCTGATGGTACGCCGCCATTCGAATAGGCAAAAGCATCGGTATCGGTTCCGGTAGAACGCGAAGATGCCTGGCGCTGGAAAGGAATATGGTTTTTCTCAGCCGTTTTAATTAATAATTTATTTAAATTGGTTTGAACAGCTGGTGCATACGAAACTACTGGACCTTTACCGGCCGATAAATCGCCCTGAATGTTTTTGTTGATCATTGGCGTAGTGGTATCGTGTGTTACATCGGTAATAATGGCCACATTTGGTTTAATGCGCTGGGCAATCATCTCGGCACCGCGTAAACCGATTTCTTCCTGCACAGAGTTTACAATATATAAGCCGAAAGGAAGTTTTTTCTTGTTCTCTTTTAATAAACGTGCTACTTCGGCAATCATAAAGCCGCCCACACGGTTATCTAAGGCACGGCCAACATAATAGCGGTCGTTCAAAACCATAAACTCATCTTCGTAGGTAATTACACAGCCTACGTGAATGCCCAATTTTTCTACTTCTTCTTTTGTAGTACAACCACAGTCTAAAAAGATATTTTTTAATTCTGGTGCCTGTTCCTTTTCGCCATGTCGGGTATGGATTGCCGGCCAACCGAATACCGCTTTAACCAAGCCCTTTTCAGTATGAATATTCACACGTTTTGATGGCGCAATCTGATGATCTGAACCGCCATTGCGGATTACATATATTAAACCATCTGCGGTAATATAATTTACATACCATGAAATTTCATCGGCATGTGCTTCTATAACTACTTTAAAAGCAGCTTTAGGGTTAATAACACCTACAGCAGTACCGTAGTTATCGATAAAATGTTCGTCGATATATGGTTTTAAATAGTTTAACCAAAGTTTTTGCCCTTCCCATTCGTAACCGGTAGGCGCAGGGTTATTGATGTATTCTTCTAGAAACTGCAGCGATTTTTTAGTTACCACAGCAACATGTTTTTTCTTTTCGTCGTCTTTTTTCTTAGCCATAATATTATTCTATAATTATTCGTCATCCTGAACTTGATTCAGGATCTGATTAATGAGATGCTTGAACTAAATTCAGCATGACGGTTGGTAATTTAAAGTTCTTTTTCCATTACCACAAAATCGTAACCATCTTTAAAAAAGGTTTTATCTGTTTCGTGGAAGCCAAATTTAAAATAAAATTCCTTAGCATTTACACGTGCATTGCACCATAGTTTTGTCGCTTTTTGAATTTTACAAAAATCAAGGATATAGGCCATTAGTTGTGAGCCATAACCTGCCTTTTGAGTATCAGGCAGGATAGCAAGCTTACGGAACTGATAAATATCCCCATCATGAAATAAAGAAACCACTCCCGTTAACTTATGATCGAGGTACAATCCAAAATGGATGCCGTCAAAATCATCGGGAAGTTTTACACTATCAAAAGGTAATTCTGGATACATGGCCTCATGCCTGATCCGCCAGGTTAGAGAAGGGAATATTTGCTCAATTTGAACCATAGTTATAATAAAAAGCTAAAGCCTATTCTACCATCAACACCATAATAGGTTTCATATTTATTGATGCGTATAGTTGGACCTAATGAGAGTTCAAAATTTGTTTTTTTGCCAATACTTCGTTGGATGCCCCATTGAGGGGTGATTCCGATTTCAAAATCTATCACATTATATTGATTAATGTTGCCTTCTTTAAGCAAGGGAGAAAAATATGTAGCTACATCGAGACCAAAATAATTAGCCGCGTTATTAATGGTTTTTTTTCCTTTTTTTATTCTGTTTTCAAAATTGTAATATTTCCTGATTCCGGCATACATGTTTGGTGAAAGATCAAAATAGGTTTTAGTGTCACTTCCACTGTTATAATTGTAATTATATTCTAACAAAAAGGTTCCTGCTATACCCGCACCTACGTAGGCTGTAGTTAGTTTTCCTATCTTTTGTTCTCTTTCATAATGCAAAGACAAGAGGTTCAGCCTTATTTTATTTAATGATTTTACTTCGGTTGGCTGCTCTACATTCGTACTGTCTTGAGCTTTTGCTTTACCGAAAATGGCCAGGCAAATAAGTAAGGCCGAAAATGTTTTGATTGCGTTTTTAGATTTCATGAAATTTTTATCGATTAGTTATTTGTTTTTTCTTCCGTAAAACTGATAAATTAAAATATTTAGAACGATTATACCTGTCATTCCATAACAGAATAATGCCCATCCGCCTTGGTCCCAAAGCAACAAACCTAAGGCTGAGCCGCAACTGGCACCAATAAAACTAACTGACATAAAAATGGTGTTCAGTCTGTTTCTAGCCTCTGGTATTAAGGTGTAAATTCGGGTCTGGTTGGTTACATGTATGGCTTGCTGGCCGATGTCTATAAGCACAATGCCAATTACAAATAGGTACAAATGGCTGCCAGTAAAATAAAACAAAGCGATACTAACGATTTGTAATATAAAACCAATCATTAAGTTTTTACGTGGATTGTTGCCATCACTTAACTTTCCAACTAATGGTGCCGCCAATGCACCCGCTGCGCCAGCAATTCCAAATAATCCAATCTGCAGCGTTTGCAAATTAAAGGGCGGGTTAGCCAGAAACAACACCATTGTCGTCCAGAATGCGCTAATAATGGCGAAAGCCAGGAAGTTAATAATCGAAGTCTCTCTTAGGGCAGGTTGGGTTTTGATATAACTGAACATTGAACGCATGAGTTCTTTGTAGCTGCCTTTAAAAGCAGGATAACTTTGCGGAAAACGTTTGGCCATTAAAAGAATAAGCAGACCACAAATTCCGGCCGCGATATAATAAACGGCTCTCCAGCCTAACCAAAAACCAATGCTTCCGCTTACTGCTCTTGAGGCCAAAATCCCAACCAGTAAACCGCTCATAATCATGCCAATGTTGGCTCCCCTGTTCTCATCGGTACTTAAATTAGCCGCTAAGGGCAAAATCAGTTGGGGGACGATAGAACAGCCTCCGATCAAGACAGAAGCAACTTCTAATACAAAGAAGGTATGCGAAACAGCAGCGATCAGCAGCGCCAGAATGGCCAGGCCGGTAATCACAAGAATCTGTTTTTTACGCTCAAACATATCGCCCAGCGGTACCAAAAGAAAAAGACCCAGGGCATAGCCAATCTGCGTGAGGTAGGTGATTTTTCCTGCATCGGTTTCGGTGAGGTTAAAATCTTTTGCAATTAAGATCACCAGCGGTTGACAATAATAAATATTTGCAACAATTAGGCCTGTGCAAAAAGCCATGAGGAGGATATCGGTGCGTGATAATTTCTGAGTAATCTGCATTTAGTCTTAAGTCGGAAGTCCTCAGCCATGAATCTTAATGTTATGGATTGATACAAACCTAACTATTGACCAATGACTGTGGATTATTTTCTACAAAGGTATATTTCCATGTTTCTTTCTCGGATTATTCACCACCTTATTTTCCAACATCTTAAAGGCTTTTATCAACTTTGTACGGGTTTGCGCTGGTTCAATCACCTCATCAACAAAGCCGCGTTCGGCCGCACGATAAGGATTAGCAAAGATGTCTGAATATAATTTTTCTTTCTCCAGCCATTTTTCTTCAGGGTTTTCTGCTGAAGTAATTTCTCTTTTAAAAATAATTTCTGCGGCGCCTTTTGCGCCCATTACAGCAATTTCTGCACTAGGCCAGGCGTAGTTCATATCTGCACCAATATGTTTGCTATTCATCACATCATACGCGCCACCATAAGCTTTTCTGGTAATTACAGTAATGCGCGGTACAGTAGCCTCGCTAAAAGCGTACAATAATTTTGCCCCATTGGTGATAATACCATTCCACTCTTGATCTGTACCTGGTAAAAATCCCGGAACATCTTCAAATACCAATAATGGGATATTAAAGCAGTCGCAAAAGCGCACAAAACGTGCCGCTTTGGTAGAAGAGTTGCTATCTAAAACACCTGCTAAATAAGCGGGCTGATTGGCTACAATCCCAATACTTCTTCCTGCAAGACGGGCAAAGCCTACCACAATATTTTCAGCATAAGCCGCATGCACTTCTAAAAAGCTGTCAGCATCAGTCACGGCAGAAATCACTTCGCGTATATCATAAGGCTGCGAAGCATTTTCTGGCATAAACGTATTTAATTCTGGTCGGCTTTCATCAGCTGTTTCGTAGGGTAAATGATCGGCTATTTCCTCACAATTTTGTGGCATATAGCTCAGTAATTTCTTTACATGGTTAATCGCCTCAATTTCATTGGTACAGGCAAAATGGGTAACGCCCGATTTTGTAGCATGTGTACTGGCACCCCCTAATTCTTCTGAGGTTACTTCTTCGTGTGTTACCGTTTTAACTACATTTGGGCCAGTAACAAACATATAAGAAGTATTTTCTACCATCAAAATAAAATCGGTAATGGCTGGCGAATATACAGCTCCACCTGCGCATGGTCCCATAATGGCCGATAGCTGCGGAATTACGCCCGAAGCCTGTACATTTTTATAAAAGATATCGGCATAGCCGCCCAAAGAAACAACCCCTTCCTGAATACGGGCACCGCCACTATCATTTAAACCGATCAGTGGTGCACCATTTTTCATGGCCATATCCATAAGCTTGCAAATTTTCTCGGCATGGGTTTCAGAGAGTGAACCTCCAAATACGGTGAAATCCTGAGAGAATACATAGGTTAACCTGCCATTAATTGTTCCATAGCCCGTTACTACACCATCGCCAAGATATTTTTCGCGTTCCATGCCAAAGTCAGTACTTCGGTGGGTAACCATCATACCAATTTCTTCGAAGCTCCCTTCGTCCATTAAAAAATGAATGCGCTCGCGGGCCGTAAGTTTACCTTTTTTATGCTGACTGTCGATTCGTGCCTGCCCGCCACCAAGGTTTGCCTGGTTGATTTTATCTTTGAGTAATGCTATTTTTTTATCCATTGCTGAAGCTATGAGCTTTTAAAATTAAAAATTACTAACGGTAATGCAAGGCCAACGAGATGTTATTTTATCTCAGCCCAACAGGTGATGTTGAGTAATGCAGATGGCGGGCTAGAGTCGCGATCGTCATGCTGAATTTATTTTACAAGGAGAAATAGTGTTTTCAATTGCCTTGTAGCTACTACGTGGTCAGCATCTTTCTGCCCATTAAGACCCTGAAATAAATTCAGGGTGAGGATAAAATACAAAAATGTCTAAAGATTACATAGGTTAGGTCCCGCTTTTTGGTGCGAGTTCTGATGAAGGATCGGAAGCGCTTTCCGACAACCGGGTTTATTTACCTGGGCTGGTGCTTTGGAAACAAACCCTTGTTAAATAAACCCGACAGGAGCGAACACATAGTGCAACGAAGTAAAGCGGATGGCGGGGCTACAGCACCTATGAAATACTAACCTTTCATTTCCAAATAAAAAATAATAATATTTAATAGGAAACGAATGGTTCTGGGCTTTTGGCAGGTTAGGTCCCGCTTTTTGGTACGAGTTCCAATGAAGGATCGGAAGCTCTTCCCGACAATCGGGTTTATTTAACCTGGGCTGGTGCAAGAAACCCAAGCCATTCATCCCCCTATAGGCAATTATGCTATTTGGATCAGGCTTTGTTCACTAAATCTAACTGGAGCAATATCTTTTTGGCCCTGGTTAATTTAATTTTATAACTGGATCAGTGTTTCCAAAAATCTTTAAACAGTAAATTTTTTTATCTTGAATACAATCGCTTATCTGTTATATTACATTTTTTTTACAGCTTAAAGTATTGAAAAACCAATTATCCGTTTATTTTTGTAACCGTTAGTATTAAAACAACATTAGGATTTTAGATGTTTTTAAGGAAATACAAGTATTTAATCGTTGCTTCATTCATGTTCATCTTCATGGCGAAGATGGGTATATCTGGTGCACCGGTATTTTGTACGAGTATTGATAAGGAAATTATGAACGCTGTAATCATGCAAATCGAGTTAGAGCATGAAGGCGGAAAAGATACCGCCAAAGACACTGCAAAATTTACCGATTTCAAACTCGTTGAACTTAATCATCCTATCTTTTCTTACGAGTTCTCTTCAAGCCATTTCTTTCTGAAGAGCAGTTTTATCGAACATTTCAAAAGATATGTAGATCCATATCACCCTACGGTGCCAACACCTCCACCTAACTTTATCTAGTCTTTTTATTGGGGTAACTTTATTATGTGCAATCAGTGATTTGAGCGGCGATGTTGTGTTTAAATATTTATACGATATGCTGTTCCTTGATCGCTTTTAAGATTCCCCCGCGATTTATTCGTTAAAATTTACTAGATAATTATATCGTTATGCAAAAGTTTAACCCGGCCTTTTCAGGTTCGGATGTGAAGAAATATATTCTTAAAAAGAATTTAAAGAAAGATTTACCTGCAAGTATTGTAGTGTTTTTGGTGGCTTTGCCATTATGTTTAGGTATTGCACTAGCCTCAGGTGCACCATTATTTGCTGGTTTAATCACTGGTATTATTGGAGGGGTAGTGGTTGCCTCTTTCAGTGGATCGCAACTGAGCGTTAGTGGCCCTGCAGCGGGTTTAACCGTTATTGTTTTAGGCGCTATAACATCTTTAGGGAGTTATCAAACCTTTTTACTTGCAGTTGTATTGGCAGGGGTATTCCAAATGATTTTAGGCCTGGTTAAAGCCGGAACTATTGGTAATTATTTCCCTTCGAGTGTAATTGAGGGGATGCTTGCAGCAATCGGACTGATTTTGATTTTAAAGCAGTTGCCACATGCATTAGGGGTTGATACCGATTTCAGTGGCGACGAAGGATTCTTTCAGCAAGATCACGAAAATACTTTTTCTGCGATTACTGCAGCATTAAGCCATTTTAGTTTGGCAGCGGTGGTTATCAGTTTATTATCGATAGCTATTCTGATTGTTTGGCCTAAATTTCCAAAATTAGCGGTTGTACCTGCACCACTATTGGTAGTAACACTAGGTGTTATTGGAACTATACTTTTTGCCGGTACTGATCATCCACTACGTGCCGATCAGATGGTGAAAATTCCAGTGGTAAGTGGCTTCGGCGAATTTTTAGGCCTGTTTACCATGCCCGATTTCTCTCAGTTGGCTAATAAAAATGTTTATATTACAGCTGCAACTATTGCTGTAGTAGCAAGTTTAGAAACGTTACTAAGCATAGAGGCTGTTGATAAAATAGATCCAATTAAACGTGTAACGCCAACAAACAGAGAATTAATCGCCCAGGGTTTAGGCAACATCACCAGTGGAATGGTTGGGGGTTTACCTATGACATCGGTAATTGTTCGTAGTTCGGCAAATGTTAATGCTGGTGCCAGGACAAAAATGTCGGCTATTTTTCATGGCTGCTGGTTATTACTTTCACTTTTGTTTATTCCAGGGGTAATTAACATGATTCCGTTGTCATGTTTAGCCGCAATCCTTCTGGTAACGGGATATAAACTAACCCGTATTAGTTTATTTAAACACATGTACCATAAGGGATGGGACCAGTTTGTGCCATTTGTAGTTACGGTACTTGCAGTTTTATTTACCGATCTGCTAAAAGGTGTGGCTGTTGGTATGTTGGTTTCTATTTTTTATTTACTCCGTACCAATATGCGTAACCCTTTCTTTTACAGGATTACAAATGAAGGCGACAAAAAGCACATCAGGATTAAACTGGCAGAAGAGGTTTCCTTTCTGAACAAAGCAGCAATACAAGTAGTTTTAACGAATATTCCGAAAGAAACAGATGTAATTATTGATGGTTCGAATGCCAGGTATATCGATCCTGATGTACTGGAAACGATTTATAATTACAAACATAATGCCTATACCAAGGGTATTATCGTAAAGTTGGAGAACATCCAAAAACATTATACAGTACCAAAATTAAATATTAAAGTAGAAGAAGATATTAATAAATTATAATTATGTGCGCAAAAACAATAGATACGAAAGATATAACGTACGATAGCCTGTTACAAGGCAATAAGGACTGGGTTAAAGATACGATCGACAGTGATCCTGCCTTTTTTGATAAACTTTCTGAAGGTCAGAGCCCACCAGTATTGTGGATTGGTTGTTCTGATAGCCGTGTGCCTGCAAACCAGATCACCAATACCAGACCAGGCGATATTTTTGTTCATAGAAACATCGCCAATGTGGTGGTGCATACCGATATGAATTTACTTTCTGTGCTGGATTATTCCATTAATGTATTAAAGGTTAAGCACGTAATTGTTTGTGGTCATTACGGCTGCGGTGGTGTGAAAGCTGCATTGGGCAATAAACAGGTTGGAATTATTGATAACTGGTTGAGAAATATCCGCGATGTATACCGTACGCACGAACGTGAAATGGCAACAATCAAAGATCCCGATCAGCGTTTTGACCGCTTAGTTGAATTAAATGCCATTGAGGGTGCTGCAAATGTAACTAATACATCAATTGTACAAAGTGCCTGGGCCAATGGCCAGGAGTTAGCAGTCCATGCCTGGGTTTATAGTTTAAAAACAGGAATCATTAAAGACTTAAAAGTAACCTGTACTTGTCTTGATGATGTTGCTCCTGCGTTTAAAGTAGGATAAAAGCACCATAATAAGTGCTATTTTTTAGTTGTTAGGAAAAGCTCCCGATTTTACATCGGGGGCTTTTATTTTTTTGTGGTATTGGGCATATTACCTGCTTCTCCTTTATTGCCTTTCTCGGCATCTGTTCTTGCTTCTTCCGAACCAAAATCGCCCATTCCGAAATCTCTCCCGAGGTTACCTGCTTCAGTTTCAACACTATTTTTCTTTTCGTTATCGTTGCTCCGGTGGCGCGGTACCTGCTGCTCGGGCATATTGGTTTTATCGGCACCGTTATCAGCATTTTTATTGCCCAAGTTTTTATTGTTATCTTTTGTGTTTTCCATGATCTTATTTTAAGCTACTTATATAAAACAGCATAAAAGAAGATTGGTTTTACATCTTTAACAGGCGTTGTATAAATCGAATTGGTCAGGGAAATCGAACAACTGATCTGTTTTATCTAGTTTTCGCTTCTTCAGTACTTAATAAAGTTTCCAATTCTTTCACCTTTTCCGGGTATTTTAATGCAAGGTTGTTCTTTTCACCCAGATCATCATTTAAATTATACAGTTGCACTATGGGCAGGTTTCCACTATCGGTATGGGTAAGTTTGTAAAAAGCTTCTCCCTTTGATGGCCTGATATATTTCCAGTTATCTTTAACAATTGCCAGTTGATTACTCTGTTCGATAAAAAAATCACGGCCTTTTTGGTCTCTTCCGGTAAAAGCACTCCACACATTTTTACTGTCAATTGCATTTTTGCTTTCTACATTGAAAAAGCTGGCAAACGAGGCCAAAAAATCAATCTGTGAAACTAAGGCTCCAGAAACGCCCGGTCTGATTTGTGCGGGCCACGAAATAATAAAAGGTTCGCGTGTGCCGCCTTCTAAAATGCTGTATTTGCCTCCGCGTAAACTACCTGCAGGTTTATGGCCGTTTAATTTTTCGAAACCTTGATCTTCGTAGCCATCCATAATTACAGGGCCATTGTCGCTACTGAAAATGATCATCGTATTTTTATCAAGGCCAAGGTATTTTAGTTGTTTTGTTATTTCGCCAACCGCCCAATCGAGTTGTAAAATTACATCACCACGATTGCCCAATTCACTTTTCCCTTTAAACATAGTGGCAGATAAGCGTGGTACATGCGGTTCTGTTAACGCATAATAGAGGAAAAAAGGTTCCTGTTCATGATCTTCGATAAAATTTTTTGCTTTGGTTAAAAAGGTAAACGGAATCTCCTCATCGGTCCAGCGGGCAAGTTTGCCTCCCTGCATATAACCAATGCGGCCAATGCCATTTACAATGGTTTGGTTGTGCCCATGATTGGCTTCAGCAGGCATTTTCAACAGTTCTGGATGGTCTTTCCCTGTTGGATCGGTACCGATTGGATTTTTATAATCAACTGTAATCGGATCTTTAGGGTCTAAACCTACAACCAATTGATTCTCCATAAAAACAGTTGGTACCCTATCGGCCGTAGCCGGGAAAATAAAGGAATAATCAAAACCTACTTCTTTTGGCCCGGGCTTTACTTCTTTGTTCCAGTCTTTTTCTACTGCATTGCCCAAGCCTAAGTGCCATTTGCCAACAAGACCTGTTTTATAGCCAGCTTGCTGGAAAATTGAAGGTAGAGCACTATTATCTGTTGGGATAATCAATGCAGCATCGCCTGGCAATACACCTGTTCCTTTTTTACGCCATGCATATCTTCCAGTCATTAAAGAATAACGCGAAGGCGTACAAGTAGATGCGGTTGCGTGACCATTGGTAAATCGCAGCCCTTGCTTTGCCAGGGCGTCGATATTTGGGGTTTTAATTTTTGTTGCGCCGTAACAGCTGAGGTCGCCGTAACCTAAATCGTCGGCATAGATGATAATTACATTGGGTTTCTTTTGTGCGGTAGCGTAAAAGTTAAAGCTGGCGAGGCCAATAAGGAGGGATAATAAAAATTTGTGGTTCATGGTTAGAAAAGGATATCCGGTTAGGCATAAAAAAGGCCAAACAATCATGCTTGGCCTTATATTTAATATTAATCTTCTGCTAAGAATGGGTAACGGTAATCAGTTGGCGATTCGAAAACCTCTTTAATGGTGCGAGGAGAAACCCAACGCAATAAATTGATCATTGAGCCCGCTTTATCATTTGTGCCGGAGCCTCTTGCGCCGCCAAATGGCTGTTGACCTACAACAGCACCTGTACACTTATCGTTGATGTAGAAGTTACCGGCCGAATTGCGTAGCGCATGACTTGCTTTTTCAATTGCATATCTATCTTGTGCTATTAAAGCACCAGTTAAGGCATAAGGCGAGGTAGTATCGATTACTTCTAAAATCTGGTCGAAATTTTTATCTGCGTAAACATAGACCGTTAAAACAGGACCGAACAACTCTTCGCACATGGTTGTATATTTTGGATCATCAACCACTAAAACAGTTGGTTCGATGAAATAACCTTTGCTCTTATCATAATTTCCACCAGCAATAACTTCAACTCCTTTATCTTTTTTAGCCTGATCAATGTATTTTGCCAATTTATCAAAAGAACGCTCATCGATAACGGCATTAATAAAGTTGCCAAAATCTTCTGTTCCACCCATTTTAAAGCTGGCAAGATCAGTTAACATCTGCTCTTTAATTTCTGGCCAAAGGCTTTCTGCAATATAAACACGACTCGCCGCTGAACATTTTTGTCCCTGGTATTCGAAAGCACCACGAACAATTGCCGTACTTGCTGCTTTTGTTTGTGCAGATGGGTGAACCAGGATAAAATCTTTACCACCGGTTTCGCCAACAATACGCGGATACGATTTGTATTTGTGGATGTTTGTTCCAATTGTTTTCCAGATTTCCTGAAAAACTTTTGTAGAGCCTGTAAAGTGGATACCTGCAAAATCCGGGTGGTTAAAAATCACTTCACCCGTTTCAGGGCCATCAGCATATACTAAGTTAATTACGCCATCAGGCACACCTGCTTCACGGAAAATTTCCATTAAAAGGTTAGCCGCGTAAACTTGTGTATCAGCAGGTTTCCAAACCACAACATTACCCATCATAGCTGCCGATGCCGGTAAATTAGCAGCAATTGCAGTAAAGTTGAAAGGAGTAAGGGCGAAAACAAAGCCTTCCAATGGGCGTTGTTCAACACGGTTCCAGCTTCCACGAGGAGAAACAGGAGGTTGTTGTTTGTAAATATCTACCATGTAGCTTACGTTAAAACGTAAGAAATCGATAAGCTCACATGCTGCATCAATTTCAGCCTGGTAGGCATTTTTGCTTTGGCCAAGCATGGTTGCAGCATTTAATTTATAACGGTATTTACCTGCAATTAGGTCGGCAGCTTTTAAGAAAATTGCAGCACGGTGTTCCCAGGCTAGGTTTTCCCAATCTTCTTTTGCCGCTAAAGCAGCATCAATAGCTTGTGTAATATGCGTTTTGTCGCCAATGCTAAATTGAGCTAAAATATGTTGGTGATCGTGTGGTGGAACAACTTTCCCCTTTTTTTGGGTATGAACTTGTTTGCCGCCAATATACATCGGAATGTCTTGTTGGTGTGAGCGTGCCTCTGCAAGTGCTTCTTTTAAAAGTGCACGTTCTTTACTGCCTGTGCCATAATTTAATATAGGTTCGTTTACCGGAGTGGGTACGTTAAAAAATCCTTTAAGCATATTTTATTTTTTATGATTTGGACAAAGATAATGCTTTTTGGGGTAGGCAATTCTATTATTCTGTAAAGAAAATAGAGCAAACGTTTGACTGTGTTGATGGGTTTAGGTAGTGGTTAATTTTGAGGGTATTGAGGTTAAAATATGGGTAGTGTGGGGTTTAAGATGTAAAAGGTTTTTTAACCACAGATTTATTTATACATTTTTTTGCCCTTTGTGGTGTCGGTTGTTACCAACCAACGCTGGTTAATTAGATTTACGTATTACCAGTCAGATGGTAACATCTGACTGCACGGAAATATGGTTAGTTTAGATTTTATAATAAGATTTGACAACTTTACTGATAAGGCGGCGAGAAAGTTGTCAACACTGGTTACAAAAGCAGCTTTTGTTTCATCATATCTAAAAAATCTTTACGGTAAGTTTCTCCTATCAATATTTCAGCAGAAATGCCTTTTAAAATAATCCTGTTTCCATCAATGGAGGTGATTTTATTAAGCGCCACTATAAACGATTTCTGCACCCGGATAAATTGCGTTTTGGGCAATCTTTCCTCTGCATCTTTCATGGTTAGGAGTGCAAGCGTTCTAATCCCATTGTGATGGAAAGCAATATAATTTTTCATGCCTTCAACGAAGTCAATTTCGGCAATATTAATTTTCAGCATTTTACCTTTAGCCTCAGTTTTAACCATGAAATAATCGTCATCCTGGTGCTTCACGGGGGTATGAACTTTTTTAGTGTTAATAATCTTTTGAGCCTTGTTGATGGCTTGTAAAAAACGGGGCAAGGGGATAGGTTTAACTAAATAATCAACTACATCAAGATCAAAACCGGCAGTGGCAAACTCTTTATAGGCAGTAGTAAGTATCACCTGTACATCTTTGTTGTTCATCGTTTGGATGAAATCAATGCCCGATATCTCTGGCATATGAATATCCAGAAAAATGAGATCTACCGGGTTGCAGCTTAAAAAACTCAGGGCATCAATCGGATTGGTAAATGTTGCGGTGATCTGTATTGCGGCAACGGATTTAAGGTAATGTTGTATTACTTCAATGGCATGGTCTTCGTCATCAACAATGATGCAGTTAATCATTAGGCGTATGGTTGAGGTTTAATTTGCGGTAACTTGAAATGCTCTAAAAAGCCTAAATTATCAGATGAACTTGGTTTTTCTTGATGATCGGTCGCTTTATTATAAGGTAAAACTAACTCGAGGCTATAATCGAGTTCGGTTTCGTCAATACTTAAAGCAAAGCCTTTATTGTAATGATTAATAAGGCGTTTTTTTATGTTTTCCATACCTATACCACTCGAGAGTTCTTTAGGCCCTTTTTTCTTTTTGTTCCAGGTGTTTAAATGGATATGATGATCAATTTCGTTAATGTTTAGGGCTATTTTAACCGGATGCAAATTATCTGTACAATCGCCATGTTTTAAGATATTCTCTACAATGGTAATTAGAATTAATGGAATCAGTCTTACATTATCGGTATTTCCATTCACATTAAAATCGATCTGTAACTTATTATTGAAACGAAGTTGATTAATTTTAATTACATTTTTAATGTGCTCGATTTCTTCATCTATTAAAGTCATGCGATCATCTTTATCCATTTCTAGGGAATAGCGCATGATTTCACTAAGCGTCATGATCCCGTTGGCCAATTCTTCTGATAAGGGTAAAGACTTTGCGAAAAAGAAATTAAGCGTGTTATTTAAAAAGTGTGGGTTAATCTGTGCACGGAGAAAAGCATATTCTGCTTCATGTTTTTCTTTTTCGATGAGGCGTAGTTTTTTTTGATATTTTATCCCTTCTCTGGCATAATAATAACCAAAAGCTAATGTCGAATATCTAATAAATACCCAAAATGTACCCATTAAATGCCGCCAAAAAACAAATGGAGGCGTTGGGTCTCCATTGGCGCGCACGAGAGGTCTTATATGATAACCAGTCACATACCAATTAAAAGACGAGAAAAGATATACCAAAATAAACCCCGATATTAGTGGCAGAATTTTAACTGGGCTTACATACTTTGAATATACTAAAAGACTCAAATAAAAGGTACAGATATTAGGAAATTGCGTGAAAATAAAATCTGGGATACTAAAAAAATAATTTTTTGGATCTCCAGCAAATTCCATCAAACTACTTAATGACATATAGCCTAGCCAAAAAATAATATGATATATAAATATATTTTTTTTGTTTGACATTACTTCTTTTTATAATTTCTGATAAATTTTACCCAATCGACTACATTATTAGGTATTTCGATATCAGGTTTGATCCCAACATTATCTAAGGGATTATCTGGTAAACGATTAGATTTGGCGGCTGAATAGCCAATTGTGTAAAAGCCACAAGGCATTTTTGTTCGCACAACCTCAAGATAGTCTATAGCACCTGAAGAATTGGTTCCAAAAACCTTTACTTTAGAACTTTGCTTTGCTTCTAAAAGGAAAAGTTCAGCAGCACTAGATGTGTTGCGATTAATCAATATGGAGACAGTTTTTGGATAACTAAGTTTTTTAGCTAAGATAATGGTATCCACAGGATATAAATTATAAATTTCACCAACATGATTTTTTAGCAGATTTAGATTCTTAGTGAATATCTTTTTCATACTATCTGAAACATTAGTTGGGATATCTGAATAATAATCACGGATATTATCCTCTGTTGCAAGTACACTACCGCCCTCTGTTAAAATTGGATTGGTATATAAATAAGGGATTAATTTCTTGTAAACGAGTATAGAACCTCCAAAATTATTACGAAGATCAATTATCAAATGATCACTTTTCCTTAAGATACTTGCATTTTCTTTAATGAGGCTATCAACAGTAGTTACATAATCTAGTGAAGCATATGTAGGCATTTCAAATAGACAAGTTTTATTATCTAAAACTTTAAAGCTTGGCGGAAGATCTTTATCTGCACTCTTATTTGATAATTGTGAAATATTAACAGAGCTTTTATACCATTTAGCATTCATCCCTTCACCCATAGTTAAAGTATCCCCCAGCTTATTAAATGGTATTTGTGTGATCGAATGATCACTTGCCTTAAAATAATCTAAAAAGTATTGATTATCCTTTTTTGTAATTTTTAGTTTGATTTGTTGCTCAACCCATCTTACTCCATCCGCTTTAATGATAAAGCCAATAAATTTTTTAGTATCATTTTTATCCTTAACAATTCCAATCTGATAAGTTCCTGTGTAACTATTCCAAATGCCTTCAATTTGGTCAGTTGAATTTGAAGCTAGATAAGCACTCAAAGAAGCCTTAGACCAATCCGTTTTTTCTTCATTTGAATAATATTTTCTTATTTGATCTTTGTTAAAATGTGAATCATTATAAATAATACTAAGATGTTTATCATTAAAATAAGAAATCCATTCTCTAAAAATGGGTAGACATTGATAATCACCTGCGTTATTTGCTACCTTTTGAAGGCTATCCGTAAAAAAAGAAAATTTTCCTCGATTAGAAGGTTTAATTTTGTCATTATAACCAACATAATTTTTCTGGATTTTTTCCACCATAAATTTGAAATTTTCTCCGCAATTACAATTTTGCGCATTAGCCGAGAAATTTATAATTAGAAGGATTATTAAAAGAAGGTTTTTTAAATAATATGGCATTTTACTTTAATCTTATTAAGTATTTATTAGCGGGCAGTAGTTTGGAGAGGCTTATTTAGAATTTTAATCACTTATTGTGACTAACGTTTTTTGCTCTACGCACCCATGATTTGTAGACAAGTCTCCTCCGGCCCCATTTGTTGTCTCCCCTCCATAAATTTTTCTCATTTGCTCTTTTGTCAAATTGGTAAGGTTGTTTTTCTTAAAAACAAACAAAGTCTTTTTTTCTAATTTTTTGTTTTTCATAATTGTAATATTAGATAGTTAATTAAATGTGTTTAAAAGTGTTATTTCTGAATTCAATAGCCAAAAAATATACACCAAACGGTCGTTTATCTGTACCAAACCAATAGATTGTAGGTCTTAAACGATGACTGTTATTTAGTTTTATACTTCTTTAAATAGCCAACCCAATCGGTACCATCTGCTGGTATAGCTATATCCGGTTTAATGCCTAAATCGGCCCCATCATTGCCTGCACGCATTAATCTGGCTGCCGGGTAAATTAAATTGAAGAAATTACAGGGCATTTGGGATAATTTTTTTCATAGTTTTCAATTACAATTATAGTCGATATTTATACTTAAAGGATAAACTATTTTAAAATACATATTTGTATTACCTTCTGTGTAGTTTAATGTAAGATCTAATTGGCGCCAGTTTGATTCAATATTGAACTATTTCGATGTTATATCTCTTTTATCCCTATAAAAAGCCTTTTAGTGTATCTTTTTTTTTGATTGAAATTTAATGTCCAATACTTGTTTCATGTTAGGCCAACATAGGCGGAACCTGAAAAGCCTTAAAAGAGTAGGGAATAAACTTAAAAAAACTAAAATGAAAAATTTAAAATTACAAGACTTCGGTGTTCAGGAGATGGATGCTAAGGAAATAAATGAAACTGTAGGCGGTGGCATTTTTGGAGCGCTAATTGGTTTTGTTGTTGGTGCCACTCTTGCTCTTGTTTCTGGCGAGGTTACCATAAATGGTGAGGTGGTATCTGGTAGCGATAACTGGTTTACCGCAGGATTAATTGGCGCCGGAGCCGGTGCAGCTATTATTCCAATCTAATTGACTAATATTAATTAGGAATTGGAAATAATTTTAAATTATATCCAATTCCTTCTTTATCTATTTTTAAAATAATTCTTCAGATCACTTATTGTTAAATATGAAATTTACACTTATAATTTATCTTTTATTATTAGTATCAAGCAATGCTTATACACAATCCGTAACTTTAAAAGGTAGGGTAGTAGATGCAAAAAATAACATAAAATTATCAGGAGCGACCGTAAAAGTAGGTAATGTATATGCACGTACAGATCATGATGGTTCTTTTGAAATAACTGCTCCATTAAAGACTTTAACAGCGCTTGGAATAAACTTTAGTCATGTAGGCTATTTTGATATTCGTTTAATATATCAAGCTAACCATTTTTATGATGTTAAATTAACCGAAAGCAGCACTGAATTACAGGAAGTTATAATTGGAGCAGGGGGTGATATTATAAAAAAAGCAATTAAAAGAATTGTTTACAACTACCCCAATAAGCCTATTATTATCAAAGGAATATTGAGAACACAATCATGGCGTAACCAGTCTGAATATTTTAAATCGGATGCTTTAATAAAAGCTTATGTACCAGCTTACGATTCAAATGAAAAAACCACGGTTGCTGTGGTGCAAAATCGAATGGATACGTTGTATGATAAAACTCTTAAGTATCTGAAGCATACATCGAACTACAATGTAGTTGATTTTCAGGATATTGCTCATAATAATTATATCCTACATAAAATTGTTAAAAAAAAGAAGTTTGATTATTTACTTGCAGGTAAGGAGATGTATGATAATCATAAAGTATTTGTAATTAATATAACAACACGTGATACCAGTAAGCAATATGATAAAATCCAGGCAACATTGTACATAGATACAGCCACCTATGCATTTGTTGCCGCAAACACATATACTTACAACCTGGTTAGGGTTGGCTTTTTGCCTCTTAAAATATTAAATTATCGGGTTGCTTATGAAAAAATAGGGGAGAAGTGGTACTTAAAAGAAACCCACACTTTCGCTTCGTCCGAATTGAAAAAAGAGTCACCTCACACTACAGTTGATTTTATTAGAACCGAAATCGATAGCATAAATGTGGATAAGATTTCATATAAAGATATTGTTCAACATCGGGATGATGTTTTATTAATTAATAAACCCGGAAATAATGAGGAATGGGAGAATAATCGTCGTTTGTTTCAAAAAGCCGAAAAGGATGGGCGAATGGAAAGATTATCCAGTGAATCGCTTGATACAATCAAAAGTAATAATGGAATAGCTAATTTAGATAATCAAAAAATAAAGAGACAGTTTGGAAGAAGGATATTTGACTATTTTAATAAAGATAATGTGCGTACCGCATTAGGCTTGACAAAATTTCCCGTATTAATAAAAGATCAATTTTACCACGTTTCAGAAAGCATTAATTATGGCCTTGGAGTAGGCATTAATTATAGATTGTATAAAAATCTATTTTTAGGATTTCAGGTAAATACGAACCTGCGTAACGATAAACATATCAATCTTTCTACCTATAATTTGAATATTTCAAACGATTTTATTTTGAATAAAAATTCAAGAAATTTAACATTTACACCTTACGCTGGTTTTGAACAGATAGTTGTTAGTTATCATGAAGGTAAAGTCCGCAATAATACTTTTAATTATGGGCTAAGGCTATCCTATGAGTTAACCCACAAAAAAGCAATATTTTTATCTTCAGGATTTAACTCTGGTCTAAATAACACTATTCTAAATACCCTAAGTATTACCCCTAGCCATTATGCTATAGGGCTAGGCATTATATTTAAGAAATAACAGAGGGCTGATTCCTATTAAAAATTCAAATTAATTTAAACTGTATTTGAGTAAAGGGCTATATTTAATTAGATGTGATATAGATTAATGCTTAGAAAGCTTAATACGATTGAAATATTTTTAGCCGATAATGCCTATTTGTGCATCTATCGGTTTTTTATTTTCTAAAGGTCAAAAACATTTTCATCCCTACAATCTCCCTTTTCGTGTATCTTTTTTCTGACATAATTTAATAATTGCAAACTTGGTCTTAACCAAGCTAATTGATGATTATGCCCTTTATAGAAGACGCCAATTTTGAAGATAATTCCATCATTTTTTTACACCATACCAAGGTGCGGACACAAATTATTTATTCTGCCACCATATTATTCACGCTTGTTGCTTTTGCCGCACTACCTTTTATTTACACAACAGTAAGCATTAAAGGGAATGGTTCTTTACAGAGTAATATCGAAAGAACAGAACTGCTGGCACCAGTGGCAGGGAAAATTACCTTGATTAATTTAACCGATAACAAAAAAATTAAGAAAGGCCAGCTCCTTTTAAATATAGATCCTACTATACCTGAAACACAAAATGTGATTTTGAATAATCGTTCCGGTGAATTAAAAAAATTGTTAAATGATGCGCTCCTCGTTCTAAAACTGGTCGACTTAAGCAATGCAGGGCAACCTGCATTGCAAACCGGCCTGTATGCAGCAAGCTGGCAACAATACGCGGAACAGATTCAAAATGCACTAAATGCACGCGAACAGGCCTACAAAATTTATAAAAGGTATGAAACATTGTATAGCAAGAAGGTTGTTACCGAAGCAGAGTATGAGCAATATAAGTTTAACTACGATCAGGCGCGCTCTGATTTTAATTTGGTGGCTAAAAAGTACAAAACGCAGTGGCAAACAGAATCTAATCAGTATAGAAAAGAATTAAAAGATCTCGCTGGCCAGAAAATCCAGCTAACCGAGCAGGAGAAATTATATCATTTAACCGCAGGAGTGTCCGGAACGGTGCAAAATCTATCAGGTTTACAATTGGGTTCGTTCATTGCCGCCAATCAGAAAATTGGCGAGATATCGCCTGATAGTGCTTTGCTGGCCATTTGTTATATTAAACCTGCTGACATCGGTTTAATTAAAGCTGGTCAAACCGTCAGGTTTCAGATCGATGCTTTTAACTATAACCAATGGGGCTTGCTTGCTGGTGTAGTAGCCGACATTTCTGATGATATTATATTGATTAATCAAAGCCCTTATTTTAAAGTAAAGTGTAAACTGGACAAGGATTATTTAAAGTTAAAAAATGGTTATAAAGGGCAGGTAAAAAAGGGGATGACCTTTAATGCACACTTTACCATTGCAGAACGAAACTTGTATCAATTACTTTATGATAAAGTTGATGATTGGTTAAATCCAAACGGAGTTAAAAGCTAAAAGCTTAAAGACCAAAGCCGAAAACACGCAAATCACCAATTTCAGTTCTCCAGTCTCAAATCTCACATCTCTCTTCTAATGTCTACACTAATAAAACAACGCGATATTACCGATTGTGGCGCCGCTTGTTTGGCATCTATAGCTGCGTTTTATAAATTAAAAATGCCCGTTGCACGCATCCGCCAATTGGCCAGCACCGATCAAAAAGGAACCAATGTTTTAGGTTTGATAGAAGCTGCAAATAAACTGGGGTTTGAAGCAAAAGGCGTAAAGGGCGGTTTAGATAGTCTTTCTAAAATTCCATTGCCCGCTATTGCGCATGTGGTGGTAAAGAAACAATTGCAGCATTATGTAGTTATTTATGGCGTAACCGATAAATACATTGAAGTAATGGACCCGGGTGATGGGAAAAAACACCGCAAAACTATTGATGAATTTACAAGTGAATGGACAGGCGTACTGGTTCTGTTGTTACCTGATGAGGATTTTAAGCAAGGCAATGAAAAGGTTGATACCAGAAGCCGTTTTTGGAACCTGATTAAACCGCATAAAAGTATTGTAACGCAGGCACTTTTTGGTGCTTTGATTTATACCATACTTGGACTATCTACCTCAGTTTTTGTTCAAAAAATAACCGACCATGTTTTGGTAGAAGGTAATCGGAACCTGCTTAATTTAATGAGCTTAATGATGGTGGCCATTTTAGCGCTGCAATTATTTATTGGAACGGCTAAAACCATTTTTACAATCCGTACGGGGCAGCAGATAGATGCCCGGTTGATATTGGGCTACTATAAACACCTCTTAAAACTGCCTCAACAGTTTTTCGATACCATGCGGGTGGGCGAAATTATCTCAAGGGTAAACGATGCCGTTAAAATAAGGGCTTTTATCAACGATGTTTCCATTAACCTGGTTGTAAACGGCTTTATTGTTGTATTCTCTTTTATTTTAATGTTCAGTTATTATTGGAAACTTGCCTTAATAATGTTGGCTGTTATTCCATTGTATTTATTGATTTATTTCATCAGCAATAAACTAAACAAGAAAATGCAAAGGAAGTTGATGGAGGAGTCGGCCGAGTTGGAATCGCAATTGGTTGAGGGCTTAAATAATGTAGCCACAATTAAAAGATTTGGCCTTGAAAGGTTTACCAACGAAAAAACAGAAACTCATTTTATTGGTCTGCTCAGAACAATTTATAAATCAGGATTAAATTCAGTTTTTTCCGGAACATCTACCGAGGTTATTGCCCGTATGCTCACTATTATTTTGCTTTGGGTGGGTGCAGGTTATGTTTTAGATGGCGAAATTACCCCTGGGGAATTATTTTCTTTCTATACCCTCATTGGTTATTTTACTGGCCCGGCTACTTCCTTAATTGGAGCAAATAAATCTATCCAGGATGCCATGATCGCCTCTGATCGTTTGTTCGAAATTATGGACCTGGAGATTGAACAAAATTCGTCGAGCATTTTCCTTACGAAAGAATTAATGGGCGATATCAGGTTCGAACATGTCGCTTTTAGGTATGGCAGTCGTGTAAATGTGTTTGATGATTTAAACCTAAAAATTAAGGTTGGAAGTTTTACTGCAATTGTAGGAGAGAGCGGATCTGGGAAGTCTACCTTAATGTCATTACTTCAAAATATTTATCCCATACAATCAGGCAATATTTTTATCGGTAATCATGCGCTTAAGTATTTGAACAACGCCTCTTTAAGAAATTTGCTAAGCGTTGTGCCGCAAAAAATTGACCTTTTTGCAGGAAATGTAATCGAAAATATTGCCATTGGCGATTATGAACCCAATATGCAACAGATTATTAGTATTTGTACACAACTGGGGATTATCGATTTTATTGAAGCTTTGCCAGAAGGTTTTCAGACTTACTTAGGCGAAAATGGAGCCTCTTTGTCAGGCGGACAAAAGCAAAGGATTGCAATAGCAAGGGCACTGTACCGTAATCCTGAAATTTTAATTCTAGATGAAGCCACTTCCTCTTTAGATTCAGCCTCGGAGCAGTATGTGCAACGAACAATAGATTTGTTGAGGATGCAAAAGAAAACAATCATCATCATTGCGCATCGGTTACCTACGATTAGAAAAGCCGATCAGATTATTGTATTAGATAAAGGAAAGGTTGTAGAAGAGGGGAGTCATACTGAAATGATGATGGCAAATGGCCATTACGCCAATTTATGGAAACAGCAATTTGGCGATGATGACCTACCAAGTTTGATAACACCCGCACTAGAGTTTGTAAGAGATAGCATTTAATCCTCATCAGTTTTACTATGAAACTATTAGAATACATCGATCGCATTAAGATTATCCATAAACTGATAAAAGAAAGCCGTACGGGTGCTCCTGAAAATTTAGCAAGAAGGTTATCAATTTCAACCTCAAGATTATACGTGGTATTAGATGAATTGAAACTAATGGGTGCCCCAATAGAATACTCCCGGCAGTTACAAACATATTATTATACCCAGGCATTCGAAGTAAATATTAGGGCCGATTTTACGGTTTTAAAGCCTCAGGAATTAATGAATATAAATGCTGGTTTTTTTTATCAGCAAAATTATCCACTCCTTTTTTTGTAGAGTGGGCAAAAGTAATTTAGTAGTGTTGCAACAAAGGGCGTAAACCGAAAAGCCTTTAAAGAGTAGGTAGATTATTAAATAAAAAAACTAAATTATGAAAAATTTAAATTTAGAAAATCTTAGTGTTCAGGAAATGGATACCAAAGAAATGAGTAATGTTACAGGAGGTTTTTGGCCGCTTATCATTGCTGGTATTATTGCTTTAGCAGCATTGGTTGCTTCAAAAGATGTTTGGGTTGATTAACACATCATCAAACAAAATAAAAACATAACCATTATCTAACACAAAAATATTTATGAAACTAAACGATTATTCTGTAACAGAACTTAATAAAAATGACCTGGTAAAAATTGAGGGCGGAAGTTGGCTGTCTAGAAGATGGGACGAAATTAAAGCCTTTCTTTCTGATCTGGGAGAAGAAATTTTAGAGGGGATTGCTGGAGGTACTGTGTCAGGACCTGGAGGATCAGGACCAATTTTTCCTCAAAATTAATTAAAGCGATAAGTCTTCGGACTTATTGCTTATTTAACTCATCATAATGCATTACCAAAAGTATAAAATTATAATATTTTTTCTTTTCATTTTCTTACAGGTTAAGGCTCAGGAACAACGTTTTGCTGGGTTTATTGGCAATTCAAAAGGAGAAGGTATTCCTTATGCGTCTGTTTATTTCAATAATAATCTATTAGCAATATCAAATGAGGCTGGCAGATTTATGATCAGTGTAAACAAACGAGAGACTGTTGATACGTTATATGTAACTTGTATAGGCTATATAGCCACTTTTGCTCCATTAACCCAAAGTGGCTTACAGAAAATTGTTTTAAAGGAAAGTGAGCAATCATTAAACGAGGTTTCTGTTAATGCATTAAATTTTACAGATCAACTGTTGCAGGATTGCTTAAAAAAAGGAGTGGATACAACCGAAGTCTCTGGCATTTTGTTTTGTAGACAATATTTAAAGCTGGATGGAATTTACAAACGGTTTTCTGAAGGGGTATTTAATTTTCGCATAGATGATATGCCAAACAAGTTGGTTTACTTGGATTTAATTAATGCCAGAACGCTGGATAATTTGCAAGTTAAAAATCAGGGCTTAAGAAAACTGAGATATGGTATAAATATAAGAGCTGCGGTGCAACAGCCATTCTATCTCTTTAAAAATACAATTACTAGTAAAGTATTTAATTTTAAACTAGTTGAGAAGGCTTATATAGATGGCATTAACTGTTACAAAATTATTTTCAACCTTCATCAAAAGGTTAATGTGTCAAAGAACGCTAAATTTTTGATTGGTGGAGGTGTAATTTACATAACATGTGAGGGACACTTATTAAAATCATTAGAAAGAAATCTATTATCTCCTGATTTTAAAAAGCGTTGGTTTACGAAAGAGATATATGATATTACAAAGGGCTGGCCACAGCTAAATCATATTGAGCTAACCAGTGAGATTATTACGGGATGGAGTGCCGAAAGACAACCAGTAGGTGGGTTAAGCATAAACCTTAAATCAAATCCTAAAATTCAAACAGTTAATAATTTTAGCGATGCCAAAGACAATCAGGACTTGTTTAATCATTTAAAAGGTTATGATATTAACATTTGGAAAGAATACTACATACGGTTTGGGCTTCATTTTCCTGATGATGTTTTTAGCACTTTCTCTAAATTCGGAGATCTTGATCTTCAGTTTACAAGAGGAGCTGCCCTAAGAAATTAAATTAAGGATAGGTTTATAGAAATGATACTGTTTAGGAGAAGATTTTAATTAATCCACTCCTTTTTTTATAGAGTGGGCAAAAGTAATTTAGTACTGTTGCAACAAAAAGGCGTATACCGAAAAGCCTTTAACGAGTAGGTAAATTAAATAAAATCTAAATTATGAAAAAATTAAATCTAGAGCATTTAAATGTTCAGGAGATGAGCCTCTCAGAGATATCTCTTATTGAAGGAGGCAGCTGGATTGGCAGGGCGTGGAATTCGATAAAAGAATTTGTTTTGGATGTAGTGCACGACATTGTTACCGATGTGGTAGGTGCAGATCCCACCTCAAACCTTTAAATAACTAAAATAAACCCAATGGCCTAAATGGCATACCTAAAACCAATTAAAAATTACAATATGAAAAATCTAAAAAAATATGAGGTTGAAGAATTATCTTTAACAGAAATGAAATCAATTGATGGTGGAAGCTGGTTTAGCAGAGCCTTCGAAGCAGTTGGTAATGCTTTGGATGATGCTTATCATTGGTTACAGGATAATATTGGCCTTACCTTAGGCTCAGACGGAGCACACGGAAAATAATTAAGCGAAAGGAGCAGGTATTTGCCCTGCTCTTTTTATTTCCTCTTACAACTATCGTATGTTTAACTTTATATGTAACGTTAAAAATGTTTTTTTAGCGACTTTGTTTTTTATATTCTCTGGTAATGTTAATGCGCAATCATTTTACCTTACAGGGCATGTTTTTGATGGTAAAGAACCTTTAACAGGCGCTTCAATAATAATTTCCGGCAAACATGTTGGTAATAGTGATGCATCTGGTTATTTTGAAGCCGGTGCAAAATTGGGTGATACATTGAAGGTAAGCTTTCCTTTTTACGAAGCTTCCACTTTTGTTTTAACTGATTCACTTCAGAAAAATATAGTTTTAACCCCAAAGACATTCCAGTTAGATGATGTTCAAATAAGTTTTAATAAACGAAAAATAATTGATTCAATATTGAATGTATCTTTTCTGCAATTAAATCCAAATGCTTTTAACGCGAAGGTTTTTTTGAGGCAGTCTGTTGTTCGGAATAACGAAAAAGTTATCTTGTTAAATGAAGGATTGCTAAACCTGAATTGTCCTGATTTAAAAGATCTTATTGTAGCTGGCAGCAGTAAAAAAGTAAAATTAAATATCGATTACGCTTGTAATCCGATTAACTCAAATAGCCGCCCGAAGGTAACTTACGGGAGTAATCCTCAAATTAAATTACGTTTGGGATTATTGCCAAATCATTTCTATGAGCTGGTAAAGTTGAATATTACAGAAGAAAGTATTAAATCTGATAGTATTAATACTGTTATTAATGTTAAAGGAAATCTTTCTGCAACTGAAAAGCTTGTGGTTTCTTACCTATGGATTTTGGATAAAAAAACTAATTCATTAAAACAAGCTCGGTATTACGAGCAATATGTAAATAAAAAGCATTTTTTATTTTATGATTACGCTTATCTAAATAATGAACTCATTTCTGGATCTATAAGTGCAAAGCAAGTAATTGGCAGAAATTCCTATTCAACAAATGATGAAATATTTGTTTTCCATCAAATGGGTGCAGATATAGATAAATGGAATTTTGATGTTAATAAGTGTGGATTAGAAAAATACCTCGAACAAACCGGGAATTGTAATGAATTGAGCGAATTTAAAATCAAGCATGAAATACCAGTTCATAAGTTCTTTTAGTTTATCAGATCTGTTTCTTTAACCTTTAAACATAAGCTTAATTAATACACCAAAGCCAAATATTGTCCATGGTGACTCACACAACCTGGTTCAGTACGTTTATAATCACTTGGATGATTTGGTGATTCGTAAATGATTACTTTAATTTTTTCTAGCTTACTATAAACAGGGGCAGCGATGGTATGAATATATTGTAGCTGTATATCGCTTTTAGTGAAATAGGTGTCATTATCTATACTTACTGTGCCTTTTATCTGATCGGTGTTTGGATAAATAGTGCAATTTAAACTTTTAGGGGCGAAATTCCGGATTCCGGTTTTACGGTTATAAATTTTATAAGCCGATTCTTTCATACTCCATAACAGCCATACCATTTCATCAGGTCTTCTTGCTGATGAAATCAGGAGCTGTTCTTCAGCGGTGAAAATTTTATCAAGGTAATTTTTACGTCGCCAGTTACTTTGGATTTTAGCCAGATCCAGATCAACGATATCGTTACCCAGCATGCGCTTCCAGTTTTTGAGCTATAATTTCGGTGGTGGCTTTTACGGTTAGCATTTTAGCCATCGAATCGTTGTCTATTTCGATATTGAATTTCTCTTCGATATCCAAAACAATATCAACCAGGTTGGCCGAATTTATTTTTAAATCATTTATAAAATCGGTGTTTTCGTCAATATGGGCTAAGGCTGATGCCTCATCGCTGTAAGGTTCAACAATTGTTTTTAAGGCTTCGATGATCTCTTCTTTATTCATGGGTATATTTTTTAAAGATAATGCAGGCGTTAATATCACCAAAACCGAAACTGGCTTTAGCTAAGATATTAAATGGTTTATGAATTAAGGTTTGCGGAATAAATTTTGAATTAATTAAAGCGGTAATCTCGGGGCTTAAGTCTTCGCAATTAACATTGGGAAAAATAAACCCTTCTGAAAGCTCAAGCATCGCGGCAACGCATTCTATACTCCCTGATGCTGCAATACAATGGCCAATCATACCTTTTATAGAATTTATGTACGGAAAATCATCTGCAGGTAGTTGTAGTGCTGCTTTCCAGTTTTCTATTTCAAGGGCATCTTTTGTTGTTGCAGTAAGATGGCCATTAATCACATCAATTTCCTGGGCTTCAATACCCGCATTTTTCAATGCTGTTTGGATACATCGCTGTACAGCGGTAGGATTTGGTGCAGTCATCGTACCTAAGCCCCGCTGACCACCAGAATTGATATGACCTCCGAGCACTTCGCCATAAATTTTGGCTTTCCTCGCCACAGCGCTTTCAAGCGATTCTAATAGCAGAGCACCTGCACCACTTCCAGGAACGAAGCCACTTGCCGTTGCACTCATAGGGCGGCTACCTTTTTTCGGTTCATGGTTATGTTTAAAAGTGCAAACTTTCATGGCATCAAAACCGCCCCAAATGTATGGGCCACTATCGCTGGTACTGCCTGCTAACATTCTTGTAGCCTGACCTGTTTTAATCCTTTCGTAAGCCAGCAATATGCTTTCTGCTCCTGTTGCACAGGCAGAAGAATTGGTGCTCACCTGATTACCCAAGCCGAGCTTGCCACTGATAAATGCGCTTATACCGCTGGCCATGGTTTGTATCACTACAGAACTTCCCAATTTTTTGATTTCGAGAGCATCTATTTTATTAATTGCCCATCTAAATTTATCTATACCAGAAGTGCCCGCTCCGAAAATGGTACCGCTATCCCAGTCGGGCTCTTCATTATTTTCGATGGTTAAGCCTGCATCTTTCCATGCATCCAAACCAGCAATAACACCATATATAATTCCTGTACTGTTTAGGTTTCGTAATTCAAGCGGTGTAAAATATTGGCTGATCCGTTCTTCGCTAAGTACTGGTTTGCCTGCTATCTGGCAAGAGAAGTTTAAGGCTTCCAGATCGGGCTGATGGCTGATGCCAGAAAGTCCTTTTTTTATGGCATCTGAAAACTCATCAATGGTAGTGCCATTGGGCGCACATACCCCTAAACCGGTAATTACGACTCTGTTACCCATTTCCTTTCGAAATTAACATGCCCGAAATGCTGCCTTTGCAAACCATTTCGCCTGCTGCATTTTCCATTTTTACTTTACAACTCAGTTTATTAAACCTAAAATACACTTTCTCACTGGTTACCGTAACCTGTTCACCGGGATAAACCGGTTTTAAAAAGTCAATAGCGTTTGAGGTCATGGCGATGGATATATGTTGATCAATATCTTTTAATAGGTAAATACCTAAACAGACCAATCCAATCTGCGCCATGGTTTCAGTGAGGATCACCGCGGGCGTTACCGGATGGTCTTTAAAATGACCCTCGTAAAATGCAAGGTTTTCAGGATAGGTATATATTCCGGTCACGCCGTTTTCGTCAACTTTCAACAACTCATCAACAAATAGAAAAGATTTGCCGTAAGGGAGTTTAGCTAAGATCTCTTTTTTCATTTAGTGATTAGTTGAATGATTACCATTGTAAAAGTATGCGTTGCGCCGAAAATCCAGGACCAAAGCTTAACATTAACCCTTTTTCTCCGGGCATTGGCTTTTTATCCATAATCCGTTCCAAAACATAGAGCACTGTTGCGCTGCTCATGTTTCCATAAAGCCTTAAAACTTCTTTCGTTTCGTCTATATTTTTGCCTAGCTGGCCAAATAATTCTTCAACAATCTGGATAATCTTTTTTCCACCCGGATGGAAGATTAAATGGTTTATATTATTAATGTCGAGGCCATTTTTGGAAAGAAAAGGATGAATAATAGCTGGAAAATGATTGGCAATGGTTTCTGGAACTGCTACATCCAGCACCATTTGCAGTCCTTTGTTGGTCAGTTTAAATCCCATCATCTCTTCAGCATCATAAAAATGATACATTTCTTCGGCTAAAATCTCCGGCCCGCTATCTTCTTCATTCGAACTTAACAGTACACAGGCGGCACCATCGCCAAATATTGCTGCGCTTACAATGTTGGCCATCGAAAAATCGTTTAATTGAAAGGTTGCCGTTGGTGATTCTACCGCAACAACTGCTGCGCGTTTGCCGGGATTGGCTTTCAGGAAATTCTTAGCGTAAATCATGCCTGATACACCAGCGGCACAGCCCATTTCAGTTACCGGCAGGCGTACAATATCCTGACGGAGTTTAAGTAAGTTGATCAGATAAGCATCTAAAGAAGGGATCATGATACCGGTGCAGCTCACGGTAATGATGTAGTCTAAATCCTGAACCTGCCAGTTGGCTTTTTCGAGTGCAGTTTCCAAACATTTGGCACCGAGCTTTATCCCTTCTCTTACATAAATGTTGTTTCGTTCCTCAAAACTTAAATCACTAAAAACCTCTTCTGGCGACATGATCGAGTATCTTTTATCTACCGCGGCGCTTTCAAAAATCTTTTTTACCTTTCTGATAAAGCGATCATCCTGATCTTTTAGCCAAATATCTAGAAAGGGTAAAATCTCAGCTGTTGACCTCCAAAATCCGGGCAGGGCTTTACTTACTGCTTTTACGGTTACGCTCATATTGTTTTAATTATCCATTGGTAGCGGAAAGCCCATTTCCATTTTACTGAACTCGATTTTAGCTTTAATTGTTTGGTGTACTTAAGCAAATCTGCTCTTTTAAACCCACGCAGAATGGATACTAAACCATCTTCTCTCGACATATCGTTTAAACGGAAAACATAACACAAAGCCTTAAACAGGTAATATGCTACTGCACTCCTTTGCAGGTCGTTTATTACAATACCCATTGTAGCCGATCTTTTAAAATGCTCTAACAGGTCAATAATTTCTTCATCCTTAAAATGATGTAGGGTTAAAGTACAAAGCATAATGTCGCAAGGTTCTGTTTTACTTAAATCATCAAAAATATCGCTACAGGAGTAGGTTATGTTGGGGTAGTTTTTAGATAAACTTTGCGCATGATTTATAGTGTACTTATTGGCATCTATCCCTTTTAAAATAAAGTGCAAACCTTGTTTATTTGCATAATCTGCCAAAGTGCGCAACATATCTCCATTTCCACAACCAATATCAGTAATACGAATAACCTCGTCTTTTGGTTTGCTGTTGATTAAGCTTTTAATCCCATCGAGTGTAACTTTATTACCACCAAGGAGCTGATTAATGCTGGCTATTTTATCCAGCGCATCGCGTAATATCTCACCTTCCATAGCGAAATCATCCATAATCTCGGGGGCTGTGCTTCTATATTTGGTATCTATTGGCATTTATGATGAAATCTTGATCGGTTTACCATGTGTCTGTTTAATTATTTTATGGAGCAGAAAGGGCATTTTAATCAATGCATTCATGGCTAAACTTTCGAATTTATTGTTCCTCAGCAAAGAAGATAATATGCTGCCCATTTTTAAGCGGCTTTTAAATTCCCTGTTCCAGTGTGCGGTATAAGTTTTTTCCAATGCTACGCGCGAACTCATTTTTCCCTCCATTCTTTGATGCAAAAGTTCTGAAACAATTTTGGCACTATGAATGGCCATGGCCATACCATTTCCACAAAGTGGATGAATTAATCCGGCAGTATCGCCAATCATTAAAATATGATTGTACACAGGTTCTTTAGCTTCGAAAGAAATCTGACCAATGGTTAATGGCGCATCGAATAAACTGGTTGCATTTTCGAAAATAGACTTCAGATGCCTGTTTTTATAGAGCACGTTTTCTTGAAAGGCAGGCACATTTTTATGCTTTTTAAAACGCTCATAATTGGCCAGATAACATATATTCAGTTGATCATTTTCGACCTTAGAAACGCCACAATAGCCGCCTTCAAAATTATGCAGGCTAACCAGATTATTTGGAAAATCTGCTCTGTAATGTGCTTTAACTGCCAGATAGGGCGATCGTTTATTAATGAAACTCCGGTTTAGCTTAACATCAATTGACGATCTTTTTCCATAAGCGCCAATGATGTAAGTTGCAACAAAAGCGTGGTTTGCTGTTGCTACTGTAAATTGATTGTTGGCAAAGTTAATCTGTACCACACGATCATGAATTACGTTTATCTTTCTCCTGATCAGTTCGGTATAGAGATAATGATCGATGGTATATCTGCTTAAACCAAAGCCGCCAAGAGCTAATTTAGTTTTTATGCTTTTGCCAGAAAGGGAAGTGAAAAGCAGATCGCTGATTAACGTGGGGGCAAGATTTTCAATATCCAGACCGAGCCATGCAAAATAGGGGAGCACCTCATTCGAAATATATTCGCCGCATACTTTATGGTGGGGATAGGTATCTTTTTCGATCAACGTAACATTTAAACCCACCTTATTCAGATGAAGTGCCGCTGTTAAACCTGCCAATCCACCACCAATAATTAAAATTTCTTTTTCGGCCTGCATATAATGAGATGGAAATCTAAGATAACATTTTAAATGGGTGTTTGTTCCATTTTGATATCTTTAACCACAGCGATTATGGAGAGAAAAACACAGCGGGCACCGAGTTGGGTGTGCAATGTGCTAACGTGCTGTCAGATGTTACCATCTGACAGTTTCATTTTTTCGTTTGCGCTCGTTTCCCAATAAGTACAAGAATAGCTTTACGATTTTATCTTTTGTTCTATTAGTTTCAAAAACCTATAATAGTAGCACCACTGTTACTGACTAAACGGGATTGCAGCGGTATACTTTTGTTTTTCTTCAAAACAAAAGATTTAGCGGAAAGCCCGACTAACATTAATCATGCTTGCCGGTTTTGCTTTCCTCGTTATTTCAATCTATTTATGGCTTGCGCTTGTTCCAATGCGTGCAGAAATAGCTTTCAATGTGCTGTCAGATGTTACCATCTGACAGTAGTTTTTCGTTTGTGCTCGTTTCCAAACGAGTGCAGAAATAGCTATACGATTCCATCATTTAAAACGACGAAATATTTAACGCTCGTTAGAAACGAGCATTAGCATCTATCTATCGCTTCTTTCTTCCATATTCAAATCGGTATCAAAAGGGCTTTTTGTAAATGGATAAATGGATTGTTTAACAAAACCTTTCGGATACGAAGCTTCGTGTACACCTGTTCCGGCGGGCCATTCTTTGCCAGGTAAATAATAGGTGCCAAACATCATATCAATAAAGGGAAATATTGAGGCGAAGTTATGTCCATAATATTTAGGGTCTTCGCAATGGTGCCAATGGTGATATTGCGGTGTTGTAAAAATGTATTTTAACGGACCAAAATTAACCCTGGTGTTGGCATGGATGAGTACTGCATGTATCGCAATAAATATAATGTACACATTGAAAACGGTTGACGAAAAGCCCAAAACATAAAGCGGGATAAAAGTCATTGCCCTGGTGAAAAATATATCGATAAAGTGTGTACGGCTTCCGGCCAGCCAATCCATATTTTGTGTAGAATGATGTATGGAATGGAAACGCCAAAGAGCCACGCGGGTATGAAAAAAGCGATGTGCCCAGTATTGAAACAAATCGGTACTGAAAAAAGCCAAAAAAAGGGCGACTATAAATGGGAGGCCCTGTACCCAGGTGTGCAGTTTATCTAAACCCATCCAACCGAAAAATAACACGGCAGGTTTTTGGGTTACAATGCCAAAAAACTGAATAAATAGATGACTGATTACAAAATAAGTTAAATCGGTACGCCATTCTTCATGGAATTTGGTTTGCTCATTATTTTTTGGGAAAAACAATTCTAAGGGAACAAAAATGGCAACCATTAATAGAAGATCTAAAATCATCCAGTCAAGGCCAAAATGCCAGCCCGATTTGGCTACATCTCTACCTTCTACACTTAAAGCGCCTAAGATTACGGCTGAAGCGCCAAGCACAAAGCCTGGCCAGGCCCATTTTAGTTTTTTACTGAGGATTAAGCTTAACAGTGAAAAGAAGAATGCTGCAATAACACCACCAAGCATTAAAGCTTCCATGCTGTTTTTCGTGTATATTTCACGGAATTCGGGTGTGGTAAGCTTTTCTGGATAATGAAAACAAAGAATACCTAAAAGCGCCAATACAGCTAAAAAAATAGAAATATATCCACTAATCTGGCCTTGGCCCACTACTAATCTTTTGTTCGGAGACATTAAAATATGTTTTTGATAGATAACAATGATAATAAAAAAAGATAAAATATAGTCGAATAAAATTTGTTAGTTAGTCGATGTGGTTAATCGGCTAAGTGTTTAAATGGGTAACTGATTCGAAACTTCAAACAGGTTAATTGACTTTGGACTCCGGACTACCGACTTTAGACTAAATCCTTTTCCTGCAAACCATTTCATCCGCTCAACGGTTGCTTAATCGGGCATTGACCTAAGCCATGCCTTTCTTTTTTAAATAATCAGTATTTTTGAAACCACGATATGCTACTGAACTATCTACGCCTGTTACTACTTCCTTTTTCGATCATTTATGGAATGGCTATTCTTCTCCGTAAAAAACTTTATGATTGGGGATTGATGCGATCTGTAAAGTTCGATTTACCAGTAATCTGTGTAGGTAATTTAGCCGTTGGCGGATCGGGCAAAACACCAACAACAGAATATTTAGTGAAGTTGCTGGCCGGTTATAAAATAGCCATACTCAGTAGGGGATATGGCCGGAAAACGAAAGGTTTTATTGTTGCCGATGGCGCTGCAACGGCCGAAACGATAGGGGATGAGCCATTACAGTACCATCAAAAATTTACAGGTGTTACTGTTGCTGTTTGCGAAGACCGTGTAAATGGGATTAAGCAATTAAAAGAAAATCATGATTTAGTTATCCTTGATGATGCCTTTCAGCACCGTGCGGTAAGGGCAGGTTTTAATATTGTGCTTTTCGAGTTTAGAAAGTTGGGTACTTTACAGTTTTTGTTGCCGGCGGGAAATTTAAGAGATGTTTTCTCCTCACGTAAAAGGGCCGACATATTATTGGTCACAAAATCGCCGGTTCCCCTATTACATGTTGCCCAACAGGCCGCTATAAATGAACTGCAGCCAAATGCCAATCAACCCGTATTACATTCTTATCTCAAGTATGGCGATCTTATGCATTTATATCATAACGAAAGCCGTAAGCTCGAATCGATTAGAGATTTCGAAATTTTCCTGCTCACAGGAATTGCAAATCCTGCTCCTTTAATAGAAGAGCTTGAAAAATATACTAAAACCATTAAACACGAAGAATTTCGGGATCATTATGCTTTTAAAAATGATGATATTAAGAAGTTTAAATCGGTTTTTTTGGCGGGGACTAAAAAAGATAAAATCATTATCACAACAGAAAAGGATAGCAAGCGTTTAAGAGCTACCGGATTTGAAGATTTACTGGTAGATTTACCTGTATATTATTTACCCATAGAGGTTGAATTATTTGAAGAAGATAAGATTACCTTTGACGAACTCATTTTAAACTATGTTAAGAGCAATAGAAGAAACCGTTGAATATATAAAACGTAAAACAGAGAACTTTAAGCCAGAAATAGGTATTATTTTAGGTACTGGCTTGGGTGGCTTGGTAAAAGAAATCGAAGTTGAGCATCAATTGATGTATTCTAATATTCCGAATTTTCCAATTTCTACTTTAGAATTTCATAGCGGGAAACTGATTTTTGGAACATTGAACGGGAAGAAAATTATTGCCATGCAAGGGCGCCTACATTATTACGAAGGTTACAGCATGCAACAGATTACATTCCCGGTTAGGGTAATGAAAGGTTTGGGTATAGCAAACTTAATTGTATCTAATGCTGCTGGCTCGTTAAATCCTGACTTTAAAAAAGGTGATTTAATGATTATAGAGGATCATATTAATCTGCAGCCAGATAATCCATTACGTGGTTTAATCGAAAGCGAATTAGGCCCCCGTTTTCCAGATATGAGCCAGCCATATAAACGCGATATCATAGCTAAGGCATTGGAAATAGCTAAGGGTGTTGACATTAACTGTCATAAAGGGGTATACGTTGCCGTTTCCGGACCAAATTTAGAAACCAAAGCGGAGTATAAGTACCTGCGTTTAATTGGTGCTGATGCCGTTGGTATGAGTACTGTGCCTGAAGTTATTGTGGCCAATCATGCTGGTTTACCTGTTTTTGCCATCTCAGTGTTAACGGATGAGGGTTTCCCGGAAGATCTGCAACCTTTTAATTTAGATGAAATTTTAGCAGCAGCAGCCAAAGCCGAGCCTAAAATGACAGAGATTTTAACCCGCTTAATTTCTGAACTATAAGATGCATAAAGTCGTTAAAATCTGTTTTTTTCTCTTACTGCTGTTAGGCATTAACAAAGCCTTTGCACAAGATTTAAAAACGAGTGTTGGTACCAATAAGGAATTGGATTCTGTTCGGAAGAAACTAGACTCGGGGAAGGATTCTGTCGTTTTTACCGCAAAATATATCAGGTTTACCAAGTTATCATTAACTAAAGACAGTATTGTGCTGTTGCCTTTAGATACTTCAACTACGAATATCCAGAATTATAGCCCGCTTTTGCAGCCCCTGCATCCAACCATAAGCAATGGTAATATGGGCTTGGCAGCAAGGCCATTATTATACGAGCCTAGTAAAAGAATTGGCTTTGATGCAGGATTTCATTCGCTTGATTATTATGCTTTAACACCTGAAGATATCATTTATTATCAGGCCAGAACCCCTTTTACCAGCTTGTATTTTGTTAGTGCCGGACAAAAAGAGCAGCTTTTTAGGGCTATCCACACACAGAATGTTAAAAAAAACTGGAATGTTGGGGTTAACTTTAACCGTGGCGATTCCAGAGGTTTTTACGCCAGGCAACGCGGCGATAATTTGAATGTTGCTGTATTTTCATGGTACCAATCGCCAAGCAAACGTTATAATATGTGGGCATCGGCAATTTTTAATACCATGCGCGCCTACGAGAACGGCTCTACAGTAGCTACAGGTTTATTCGATCCAGATTATACAAAAATTGCAAGAGAGGCAGAACCGGTAAATTTATCAGATTCAAGAAATTTGTACCGTAAAAACACCGTTTTTTTAAAGCAAACTTATTATGTAGGCAGGATAGATACCTCTGCAAATGTGAATAATGCTGTTTTACCAACCAATAAGGTTTCGTATACGTTTGAGTATAATAACGACAGTTTCGATTTTTACAAAAATGGAACGGATGTTAATCATGTATTGCCTCCTGGAATTGCAAGCACAATATTTACGAATGATTCGACCCATGTACAACATATCAAAAATGAATTTATTTATAGTTTCTTTTTAAGACCAAAAAATAGTTCGGTTATTAAAAATGAACTGAAGGTTGATGCAGGTATAAGACACGATTATTACAAGCATGAATATTTTGGTATAAAACAAGATGCAACCAATTACGAGCGCAGTAGGTTTGCTTATCAAAACATTACCATTTTAGGTGCAGCAGGCTACCGGTTCTCCAACAATATCGATTTCAATTTAGATGTACAGCAAATTTTGCAGGGTGAAAATGCAGGCGATTATTTATATGAGGCAAAAAGTAAAATTCTTTTAGGTAAAACCATAGGAAGGATTGAGTTGGGGGCCTATGTACAAAACCAATCGCCAGCGGCTATTTTTAATTACTATCATGGCAATCATTACCAATGGACAAACAGCGATTTTAAGAACACTAAGGTTGCTAATTTATCATTTAACTATATCAATGATAAGTATGGTTTTACTGCCGGAGCCAAATATTTCTTAACCAGTAACTACGTTTATTTTGCCGCCGACCATACCAATGGTACAAATGCCATTTTACCAAAACAGGCTACTGCTGATATTAGCTTAATCAGGTTGGATGTATCAAAGAAATCGAGGTTTGGCAAGTTTGTAATGGAAAATTATATCGCTTATCAAAAAACAGATAAAAACGCAGTGTTAAGAACGCCTGAACTTTATACTTATAACAGTATTTATTTTGATAATACTTTTTTCAAAGTATTAAAGGCTAATGTGGGATTTGATGTGAGATACAATTCTGAATATGCAAACTACTTATATTCACCTGCAACAGCGCAGTTTTATATTGATGAGCGCAATCCAACCAACCTGGCTTCAAAACCAGTAATTGATGTCTTCTTTAAAGCAAATTTAAAAAGGGCCAATATTTTTGTTAAATATGATTTTGTAAATCAGGGTTTATTTCAACCAGGTTATTACACTGTAAACAGGTACCCCATGCAAGATGCCTTATTAAAATTTGGCGTAAGCTGGAACTTTTACGACTAAATAATAAAACATAAAAAAGCCTCCCGATTTAATAATCCGGAAGGCTTTTGCTTTTAAGGCCCTTTCGCTTAGAAAGAATAACCAACTGAGAAACCTAATACACGGTTAGTTAATTTATTAGAATTGGCCTGTCTGTCTTTAGGTGTTAAATCTGTTAAACCTAAACCATAATTGGCACCTACTAAAAATCCTGAATTTGTGCGGTAAGCTAAGCCAAAGTTTGCACCAAATTCTGTGCTGTTATAGTTTTTATCACTCGCACTACCAAATGTTAAGTCTCTATCATTAGAAGTCGTAACGGTAGCACTGGTATTGTTGGAGTTGTTCACTGTTGTAACCGTGTTTTCTCCTTTATCTTTACCAGAGATGTTAAAACCGATATACGGACCAGCACTGATCTGAACTGCGCCGGCATCACCGGTAGGAATTCTTAATACTGCATTTACAGGTACCTCAATCGCCATTAAATTGGTTTTAACAGAAGATGTAGTCGTAATGGTATTGTTTCCTGCGGTAGCTGTATTTACAGATTCGAATTTATTACCCTTGTTCTGTAATGATACACCTGGTTGGATAAAGAAATTATTTCCTACACCGAAATCACCAAATGCGGTCACATTAAAGCCAACATTGTTTTTTGCATTATCATTAAAATTATTGGCTCCGGCATCATCGCCTCCTGCATGGAACTTTGAAAGGTTAACACCCGCTTTTATCCCAAAACGCGAAGTTTCACCAGTCATTTTTGTTTGTGCAAATGCACCTGTTGCTAATAATAAAACTGAAGCGCTTAATAATAACTTTTTCATAATATTTTTCTTTTAGAAGAATCTTGTTTAAAAATTTCGGGCTTAAACCCGTTGTTAATTACAAGTCTCAATTCCAAAAGCTGTGCCAAAGTATCAAGTGTGTTACAAACGACTGGCTAATGCGTTGGTTTTCAGTGTGGTTTTTGCGGTAATTAAGTATAAATACGATTTGGTTAAGTAACGGTATCAGGCCTGATTTACTGTATACATAACAGGAATATAGCGGAGAATTAACAATTTTTTAAACGGGAAAGAAATAATGCCAAAAGTTAAATTCTTAAAAATTATGTTTTTTGTGGTTTCTTTTTCGCAGCTGGAAAAAGCACATTATTTAAGATCAAACGATAGCCAGGGGAATTTGGATGTAGATTTAGATCTGTTGGCGGATCACCTACAGCATGCTGATAATCTTCCGGATCGTGCCCGCCATAAAAAGTAAACTGACCTTTGCCAATTTCTCCATGTAAATACCTCACCTCTGCAGCACCTTTATTTTCACCCAGAACAGTTACACTTGTTTTCACTAAACTCTTTCTGAAAGCTGTGGTTTGCCCCATAAAACCTTTAATCACCTTATCATGATCTTGGGTAAGCATGGTAGGAACAAGATCCCATTTAGCCGAAAAATCGAATAAAGTAAAGTAATCGTTGGTTTGGTTCAGTGTACGGGTTTGCGTAGCGTCGATATCTGAAAATTCGTAGTTCATTGGATTGTTATCTAGCTTGAAATTCTGAAAGGCCAGGGTTTTATTAAAATCCAGTTTACTTTGTGCATTCGGATCTGCAGCATCACCATCAAACATTTGGGCGCAAATATCTACCCCATCAGCAGCAAGGGCAATGTCGAAACTATCAGTGCCCGAGCACATGGCAAACAAAAAACCTCCACCAACACAGTATTCTTTAATGTGTTTGGCAACGGCTAATTTCATTTCAGAAACCTTTTTATAACCCATGCGCTTAGCCAAGGTTTCCTGGTTTTTAACATCTTCCTGGTACCAGGTTGCATACCTGAAATTGGCCCAGAAGCGCCCGTACTGCCCGGTAAAATCTTCATGGTGCAGGTGCAGCCAGTCGTATTTGCTCAATTTATCCTGTAAAATATCATCATCATAAATTACATCGTACGGGATTTCGGCGTAGGTTAAAACGAGTGTAACGGCATCATCCCAGGGTAATTTGCTTTTTGGAGAGTAAACCGCAATTTTTGGTGTTTTCTCCAGTTTAACCATCTCCATATTCACCGCAGGATCGCTGATTTCGTTTAAAAGGTTGGTCACCTTCCCATCAGCCATTACTTCGTACGATACGCCACGGATTTTAAGCTCATCCTCAACCGTTTTGTTATATTTAATTAAAAAGCTGCCGCCGCGATAGTTTAAGAGCCAATCTACCTCCAGTTGTTTGCTGATGGTCCAATAGGCAATACCATATGCTTTAAGGTGGTTTTTTTGGTCTTCATCCATATAAATTAACAAAGAAGAAGCCCTTAGCCCCAGGGAGCAAAGCAGGCAAATGAGCAGGATATAATATTTCTTTATCAAATCGGTATGCTTAAAACACTAAAATACCGCATTTAAACTGTATAGAAAAATTTAATGATGTTATAAGTTATACAATTTTGTTATTTTTGCCCTCTACTAAAAAAATACGATTGTTTTTTAGGTGAATAAAATTTAAAATTAGTACCGATATTGATATGAGTAAAGCAATAATAAAAACAGAAAAAGGCGATATGACCGTAGAATTCTACGAAAATGATGCGCCGAAAGCCGTTGCAAACTTTAAAAAACTAGCTAAAGAGGGCTTTTATGATGGTGTTACTTTTCACCGTGTAATTCCTAACTTTATGGTTCAGGGCGGATGTCCAAATTCAAAAGATCCGGCTAAAGCACATTTAGCAGGTACCGGTGGCCCAGGTTATAAAATTGATTGCGAATTAGACGGAGAAAATCAATATCACGATCGTGGTGTTTTATCTATGGCGCATGCTGGCCGCAATACTGGTGGTTCACAGTTTTTTATCTGCCACAGCAGAACAAATACTGCTCACTTAGACCGTAACCATACTTGTTTTGGTAAAGTTGTGGAGAATGTAGACCTTGTAGATGATATCCGCCAAGGGGATAAGATTTTAAACATTGAAGTTTTAGAAGATTAAAAATAGATACGAGATTTGAGACATTAGATTTGAGACTTGATTTCTCTGATTGATGCTCTATCTCATTTAATAATTGAACAAAGAGTTTTAGTTATTTGATCTGAGTGATTTCTCATATCTCATATCTCGAATCTCATATCTCAAAAAAAATATGAATTTAAGAGGAATTGTTGCCGTATCTGGCAGACCAGGTTTATTTAAACTGGTTGGACAAAATAAAGTAGGTTACATTTTAGAGGGCTTAGATGCTCAAAAAACTAAAGTTGTTGCCAACATCACCAACACAAAGTTAGCTTCGTTAGAAGATATTACCGTGTATGGCGAAGATGAGGAAATTAAATTAGCAGATATTTTTGCTAAAATTTCTGCAAAAGGATCTACTCCGGATTTGAAAGGCGATTTACGCGCCTACTTTCTTGAAGTAGCTCCGGGTCACGATCAAGAGAAAGTTTATGCTTCTGATATGAAGAAGATTATCACTTGGTATAACTTATTAAAAGATCTGCCATTGTTTACTGAAGAAACTCCGGAAACACCAGGTACACCAGCAGAAGTTAAGTTATCGGAAGAAAAAGCAGCTTCAGATAAAAAACAAAAAGCTACAGGATCTAAGGCATCAGCAAGTGCTAAAGCAACTACCAAAACTTCAGCTCCAGCTAAAAAAGCAAGCATGACCAGTAAAAAAGGCGTTTAAGCTTTTATTTAGCGAAATGATAGCGAACACCAGGCAATTTGTCTGGTGTTTTTTTATGGATTTAATCGAAGAAATAATAAAGCAAAGCTACAATAACCAATGATGCAATGATGCTGATCCACAGGTATTTATTATTGCCGTTCTGATTGCTTTTATATCTGTATTCCCTTTTATATTTATCTAGTAACATTGTTTCTTTTATTTAATGATGATTTTTATTCGCCTTTTCCATATCTCATTCACATTGTCTATCTCTAAGCGTGATGATAAGGTTCTCCTTTTAAAATGCTAAATCCCCGGTAAAGCTGCTCTACAAAAAACAATCTGATCATTTGATGTGAAAAGGTCATATCAGACAGCGAAATTAACCCGTTTGCCCTTCTGTAAATGGTATCATCAAATCCGTAAGGGCCGCCAATAATAAAAATTAAATGTTGCACACTACCAACCATCTGTTTATTTAAATAATTGGAAAACGCTACTGATGAATATTTTTTTCCTTTTTCATCCAACAAAATAACAACATCGCCATTGTTAATTTGTTTATGCAACAGTTCGGCCTCCTTTGCCTTTTGCTGGGCCTCGCTTAGGTTTTTAACATTCTTAACATCTGGCAAAGCCACAAAACTAAAGTTAATATAGTGCTTTAAGCGGTTGATGTATTTATCAATTCCTTCAATTAGATATTTATCTTCTGTTTTGCCAATGGCGATCAGTGTAATCTTCATTTAATATTTTGCCTATCTTTAGAATTTCGAGATTCAAACTTAGAGAAATTGTAACAAAAAAGACAATCTATCGATCTTATACCTTCGAAAATATATACACCGAAGCGATATCATGTTAAAACAACAAGCAGAAATAATAGCCGATTACGATCAGAAAATTAAACAGGTTACAGCAGATATAGATCAGACCAGGAAACGGATCGATCAACTCTCTTTACTGCGTATTGGTTTATTCCTCGCCGAAATTTTATTTTTCGTTTTACTACTGCAATCGGCAGACGATAGCCTGCGGACATTAATTCAGATTTGTTTACTGCTGCCTGTAATTGCCTTCGTTTTTATCGTCCGCAGACAAAGCCAGCTCGACCGCGAAATCGATTATAAAAAACAACTCTTATGGGTTTATCAGAATGAGTGGAATGTTTTAAATGGTACCGCTAACGGATACGATCCTGGTCAGGCTTTCGAATCTGAGCTGCACCCTTATACTTCTGATCTTGATATTTTTGGTAGCGCATCGCTGTTTGCACTGATTAACCGTTGTAGTACCAAAAGCGGAAATAACCTGCTGGCTAAAAATTTTGCAGAAAAACCGACCAGAGATCAGATATTACTCCGCCAGGAAGCCATAAAAGAAATAACAGATAAGATAGCAGAAACCTATAGTTTCAGGGCTAATCTGCATGGCTACGATCCCAATAAAATAGAGCAGATTAAAATTCAGCTTAAATACCAATTGGGTGAACAATTGGTATTTGTAAAGGGTAGTTTTTTGAGGTTTTACGTAAAGCTGGTGCCTTATATTTCTGTTGGTTTAATTTTAGCGGCAGTTCTTATTAGCACTGCTTTTTGGAAAATATTGGCACTTCTATTTGTCATCCATACAGGATGGAATGTTTTATTGGGCTCAAAAATTAACAAGGTTTTTTACACCTTTGGCGGAAGTTCGAATCTGTTAAATGGTTATGCCAGTGCTATTTTATGGACAGAGAATCAAAGCTGGAAAAGCGTTTATACCTTAGGTTTATTAGATTCAAAAATCCCGGTAAGCAAAGAAATTAAAGCACTTTCTAAAATTATCCAGAATTTTGATGCCAGGCTGAATCTCCTGGTTGGTGGTGTATTGAATGCGCTTTTGCTTTGGGATTTAAAATGTTGCATCAGTTTAGATATTTGGTATAAATCTTCTTCAAAGGATGTAGTTTCGGCCCTTGACCATTTAGGTGATTTTGAAGAACTGATTTCATTAGCCACAACAGCCTATAACCAGCCAGATTGGGTTTTCCCGGTGCTTGCCGATCAGTTTGCATTAACCGCCACTCATATTGGTCATCCGCTTATTAACGAGCAGGTTCGGGTGGATAATGATTTTCATTTAGAAGCAAAACCAACTGTAGATATTGTAACGGGCTCTAACATGGCCGGTAAAAGCACTTTTCTACGTACTTTGGGTATTAATATGGTATTGGCTTATACCGGTGCGCCGGTTTGTGCCAAAACCATGCAATTGTCGGTTTTTTCGATCAATACCTATATGCGGATTAAAGATTCGCTGAACGAAAGTACCTCTACTTTTAAGGCAGAGCTCAACCGCCTGAAAATGATTTTAGATAATGTAGTTGAAGACAAAGATACTTTTGTATTGATTGACGAAATGCTGCGGGGTACAAACAGCCGTGATAAATATTTGGGCTCGAAAGTTTTTATACAAAAGCTGATTACCGAAAAAACACCTGCACTTTTTGCTACACACGATCTACAACTCGCAGATCTGATTATCGATCACCCTGAAACCGTCCGTAATTTCCATTTCGATATACAGATTACCGAAGGCGAAATGAAGTTTGATTATTTACTAAAACACGGACCATGTAAGACTTTTAATGCAGCTATTTTGCTGAAGGAAATTGGCTTGACCTTGGATTAATTTTTAATAAATTCCGTGGTGTCAGATGTTACCATCTGACAATGATTGGAAGTTTAAAGCTGTAAATCGTATATATTTACTGCCAATTAGATGGTAATAGCTGACTGCAAGGCGACATTTAACAAAATGCTAAAAACTTTTCTAAATTACAATTTCTCATGAAACAGGCCCTCATTTATACATTAAAAGTAACATTAACTACCCTATTGCTAAGTCTTCCGGTAACCTTTGGAATTATGATGGCATACATTAAGATATTGCCAATTATTACTTCAAATTATAGCGCTAATGTTTATTTGGATCTAAAAGACGCCGCCGTATTTATCGCTTTAACTTTCTGTGCACTTTTATTTAATATGCGTAAAATTAATGGCATAGCACAATCAGTTTATAATAAAAAGAGGATTATAAATAATGCGCTTATGGTTTCAATAGCATTTTTTATGCTTTACTTATTGGTATTTGGAAAGTTAGTGTCTCTCAGTATTGATGAATTTGTCGTTACTTACGGACCTTCGGTTTTGATCATGTTTATTTGTTTAAAGGTATTCCCACTTCGGAAAGAAGAAGAAAGTGTATATACTGATTCTAAAAGCATTATTGTTGAACCTTTTGGACGATTAACCTACAACAGAAAAGATAAAAACTGGTTTGGGGTAGTGCCAAATCTTCATCCTTATCATAATATTGAATTATCAATTGGTACAGAAAACCAAGAGCAGCAAATAGATGATAAAGTTGAACTTGTTAAAAAACTAGCCTCTGATTATGACGCTATAATTGCCAAGTTGCAATATTTAATTTTTAAAAGATTCGAGAATACCAACTTCGAAAAATCATTGGATGAGATAAAAGAGATGTATTGTTTAGTTAGCGTGGATCTAAAATCCGATAGTAAAACGTGGTGGCTGGTTATGGAGCCAGATTTTAAGGTGGCATCAATATATAATCACTATCAACGTTTCACCATGGTGGATCGGGAAATTATTTGGGCAAATTTTGATATTGGTCATTATATTTCGGAAAGAATGGTTTGAAATATTAATCCTCTTAGATAATTACGTTTGACTGCAGTCCCAAAATGTCTTAATTAAACCTATTATCGCGGTATTGTTTTGGCGAAATGCCCATGATGCTTGAGAAGAGCCGGCTAAAATAATAAGGATCGTTAATGCCGATTTTTTTGGCAATCTCGTTAATCCGCAGGTTGGTGAACAGCAGATATTGTGTTGTTTTCTGAATTTTGAGCTGGTTAAAATAATCGATAGGGGAGGTTCCGGTTTTCTTTTTAAAAATAGCCGATAAATAGGAGGGTGAAAGATAAACAGCTAGGGCCATTTCCTTTAAACTAAGCATCTTTTCAATATTTTTCCGCATAAAATCTATAACTTCTTCAACTTTATCAGGCTCCATAATTTTATCGTTTACGAGATGTTTGTCGGTATAAATAACTTCAGCAATGTATTGGTGGAAACATAAATTGGCATAAATTATATTTTCTCTGCTAAAACCTCTTTCTAATCGGTTATAAATCGTATCGAACAATATGTTCCGTTCTTCACTAAAACCTGCATAAGCTTTATAATTCTGTAACGAAGCAACCAATTGATCAGCACCGGTTCCCGAAAAATGGAACCAATAAATAGTCCATGGTAATGTTGGGTCAGCTTGGTAAGTATGTGCCGTTGCTTTTGGAATAATAATGAAATTACCTGCTTCAATATGATAATTAGTATCGTGAAATTCTACGTTTCCCTTTCCTTCTACGCAATAAATCAAAATATGCTGTTCCGAGCCATTGCTCCTTTTTATATAGTGATTCAATGCCTTACGATAATAACCAATATCGGTAATAAATAAATTGTTTATGATTTCATTTTTAGTACACTGTTTTATAAGTACATTCCTGGGAATGATAAAGGCTTTTTGAAAATCAAAACTATTTTTCTTTCCTACTTGGGGCTTCTCCATTATTAATTCTTAATAAAAAGTAAGATAATCCATTTTTTGAGCAAGTTAATACATTTTTGTGTTTTATTTTTTTCTTGATCTTTGATTTAAAGGAAGCGAAATCTTAGCGATCTAGGCTGATAGTCGCCTCTGTTGTAATTTTTGACAAATGTTTAGCTTAATTTAACTTTGTATACAAGTTAAGCGCACTAAAAATTAGCATAAATTTCTTCTAACCAAAATGTTATTGAAAAAGAAAATATTATTTGCATCAGGCTTTATACTGGTTGTAATTACCTTAATAGCCATTTCGCTTTTTTCGTCAGAGAAACGGATCGATTTTAACACGCAGGTTAAGCCCATTCTAAACAAAAAATGTATCTCTTGTCACGGTGGGGTTAAACAACAAGGTGGTTTTAGTGTGTTGTTTAGGGAAGAGGCGCTGGCTAAAACCAAAAGTGGCAAAGCCGCAATTATTCCAGGTAATCCGGAGGATAGTGAATTTATCAAACGCTTAAAATCAAACGATCCTGAAGAAAGAATGCCATATAAGCACCCCGCTTTAAATAATGATGAAATTGATATTTTGAGTGCTTGGATAAAACAAGGTGCAAAATGGGGCGACCATTGGGCTTATGTTAGTGTAAAACAGACTGAATTGCCAGATGTGGATAATGATTGGGTACGCAACGATCTGGATAAATTTATTTTTGCAAAGCTGGAAGAAAATAAACTGGAGCCATCTAAAACTGCTGATAAGGCTACCTTATTAAGGCGAGTAAGTTTAGATCTGATCGGTACTTACCCATCAGATAAACTGGCCAAATTTTATTTGAACGGTAAAGATGAACAAACAGCCTACAATGTGCTGGTTGATAGCTTGTTGGCTTCGCCTAAATTTGGCGAACGGTGGGCATCGATGTGGCTGGATATCGCGCGATATGCTGATACTAAAGGTTATGAGAGTGATCCTAACCGAAACATCTGGAGTTATCGCGACTGGGTGATTAAAGCGTTTAACCGTGATATGCCATACGATCGATTTATTACTGATCAGATTGCCGGAGATTTATTTCCAAATCCAACAGATGCCCAATATATTGCTACGGCTTTTAGCAGAAATACCCCAACCAACGATGAGGGTGGTACCAATAATGAAGAATTTAGAACGGCCGCGGTTTTAGATCGGGTAAATGCCACTTGGGAAGGATTAATGAGTACAACTTTTTCTTGTGTACAATGCCATAGCCATCCATACGATCCCTTTAAACATGATGAGTATTATAAATTCATGTCGTATTTTAACAATACGAGGGATGAAGACGTTTCTGCAGAATATCCATTACTTAAAGATTTTAATGATAGCCTTAAAAACGAGCTCAATCATTTAAACAGCTGGGTTAAAACTGTTGCGGGTAAAGAAAGAGCGGCTGAAGTTGATTTATTCTTAAAAACGGGTCAGCCGGCAATAAACTCTACAACAGCCGATGAATTGGTAAATTCGGTAATCGGTAATAATAACATTGCATTATATTTTAAAAATAGCTCTACAGCAAGATTAAAATCAGTCGACCTCAATCATGTTGATCACTTGATTTTGCGCTACAATTGTAGTAAACCTGACGGTATGATGAGTTTACATTTAGGTTCACCAAACGGCCCTGTTGTAAAATCGTGGAAACTCGCCCAAACTAAAGGTTATGAAAATATAGAAATAGATTTTGCAAAGCAAAGCGGGGTAAAGGATGTGTATTTAAAGTATACCAATTCTTCTGTAAAAAATCCTGACGAATTTATGGTGTACTTCGATTGGTTTTATTTTACCAAACAGTTTCCTGGAAAGGGTAAACCCGAGTATTTGGCCAATAAAAAAAGATTTACTGATTTAATGAATGCAAAGGTGCCAACAACGCCGATTATGGTCGAAAATCCATTGAGTATGCAGCGTAAAAACTATGTGTTTGAACGTGGCGCATGGACATCGAAGGGGAAAGAAGTTAAAGTTGGTGTACCTAATTCTTTAGCTTTTGCTATGCCTAAAAATGCACCTGATAACAGAATGGGTTTAGCCATGTGGCTTACCGATAAAAGAAATCCTCTTGTATCGAGAACAATGGTGAACAGGCTATGGGAGCAGTTATACGGAGCCGGTTTGGTAGAAACTTTAGAAGATATGGGAACGCAGGGAATGGCTCCTACGCACCAGGAACTTTTGGATTTTATGGCTTACCAGTTCATGTATAAATACAACTGGAGCGTTAAAAAAATGTTGAAGGAACTGGTGATGATGGCTACCTACCGACAAGATAGTAAGGTAACTGATGAATTGAAAGAAAAAGATCTGTTCAATAAGTTTTATGCCAGGGGTTCCCGGATCAGGTTAAGTGCTGAGCAAATTAGAGACCAGAGTCTTGCTGTTTGTGGGGTGTTAAGTAATAAAATGTACGGACCACCTGTAATGCCCTGGCAGCCTGAAGGCATTTGGTTCTCGCCTTATAGTGGTGCTAAATGGGTACTAAGCGGTGGGGAAGAACAATACCGCAGGGGAATTTATACTTATTGGAAAAGAACAGCCCCATATCCATCGGCTATTGCCTTTGATGGTGCATCGAGAGTGGTTTGTAGTCCGCGCCGTATCCGGACCAATACACCTTTACAGGCCCTGGTAACTTTAAATGATAGTGTTTATATCGATTTGGCCAGAAAACTTGCTGTACGTATGGAAAAAGTAGGAGGAAGTACCAGCAGATCTAAAATTGCCAAGGGCTATGAATTGATCTTGTATAAAACGATTCCTCAAAATAGATTAAAAATATTCGAAGAACTGTATGTCAAGGCTTTTGGCGAGTTTAGAAAAAATTCGGCAAGTGTATCGGCATTTATGGGCGATAAACAAAAGAAGTTTAAGCCAGAGGAAGCAGCAATGGTACTAGTAGCCAACGCAATGCTTAATCTGGATGAAGTGGTTACCAAAAATTGATTTGACCGGTTATGACAAGAGACGAATTAAACGCACATAGGTTAATTAAAGAAGCACATGAAGCAAATGCACGCCTGCACTCGCGACGCCATTTTTTAAAAGAAAGTGCAATGGGTTTGGGTGCTTTGGCAATGGGTTCGTTATTGGGTAGCTGCGAGAACCTTTTTTCGAGTCCGCAAACAAAGGTCGCTTACGATCCTGCACATCCATTATTGCCAAAGTCGCCACCACTTGTTGGTAAGGCACGAAGTGTAATTTATTTGCACATGGCAGGTGCTCCATCTCAATTAGAGTTGTTTGATTTTAAACCGGAGCTAATGAAAATGGATGGCCAGGATTGCCCTCCATCATTACTCGCCGGGAAAAAATTTGCTTTTATAACCGGAGTGCCTAAAATGCTGGGTCCACAGGCTAATTTTGCCAGATATGGCCAATCAGGTGCCTTGGTGAGTGATAATCTGCCACACTTTTCTACCATGGTAGATGAGGTAAGTTTTTTGAAAGCTGTAAAAACAGATCAGTTTAACCATGCCCCGGCGCAACTGTTGGTACATACAGGTTCACCGCGATTGGGCAGGCCAAGTATGGGAAGCTGGGTAACCTACGGTTTGGGATCAGAAAACCAGAATTTACCAGGGTATGTAGTATTGACCAGTGGAGGTAGTTTCCCTGATGCCGGAAAAAGTGTTTGGGGAAGTGGTTTCTTACCCTCTGTTTATCAAGGTGTACAATGTAGAAGTGAGGGAGACCCGGTCTTGTTTATAAAAGATCCGGATGGAATGAACCGGGATTTGAGAAAAGCGTCTATCGAAGCCATTAATAAAGCCAACGAGCAACAATATCAGGAGTATAACGATCCTGAAATTTTATCGCGGATAGCACAGTATGAAATGGCTTACCGCATGCAAATATCAGCACCAGAGGTGATGAACATCAATGATGAACCAGCCTACATCCACGAAATGTATGGTACACAACCAGGTAAAGCATGTTTTGCCAATAATGTGTTGCTTGCCCGTAAACTGGTAGAAAAGGGGGTGCGTTATGTGCAGTTATTCGATTGGGGATGGGATGCGCATGGCGATAATCCAAACAACTCGCTTAACATCGGACTGAAGAATAAATGCCGAACCATTGACAGGCCAATTACGGCCTTATTGCTCGATTTAAAACAACGCGGCTTATTGGAAGAAACCCTTGTAGTTTGGGGTGGTGAATTCGGGCGTACGCCAATGATGGAAAACAGAAATGGCATACAAAACCCCTTTAAAGGTAGAGATCACCATACTGAAGCATTTACCATATGGATGGCCGGCGGAGGTATAAAAAAAGGATTTACGCACGGCGAAACAGATGAAATTGGCTACAGTGCAGTAAGTGGAAAAGTTGATGCCTTCGATATTCAAGCCACTATTTTAAACCAGTTGGGCTTCGATCACGAACAATTTACCTATCCTTTCCAGGGACGGCCATTTAGGTTAACTGATGTGGCAGGTAAGGTGATCTCAGAGATTGTTGCTTAAGTCAGGAGTCGGAAGTCCGGAGTCTGCAGTCGATTAACCGATTAACCCGATGAGTTACCAATAAACTAATGCCCAATCTACAAATGAACCAATAACAAGTGAACCAATGAACCAAACCAGAAGAAAATTCTTACAAAATACAGCCGTTGTAACGGCAGCATCAATTTTAGCCCCCATCCAAAACATGAGCGCCAACGAACTTAGAAATGTAAAAGCAAAAGCTGGCTATGAATTATTGTTTATGCAAACCGATTGGGGTTTTGGCGGCACAAGAGATGAGTTTTGCGCAGCAGCCAAAAAAGAAGGATATGAAGGTATTGAAGTGTGGTGGCCAGGTGAGGATAAAGCGATAAAAGAACTTTTTGATGCGGTTAAGAAACATAAACTGGAAATCGGGTTTTTATGCGCCGGATCGCAGTCGAACATAACTGAGCACTTAGCATTTTTCAAAAAAAGTTTAGATGCTATTTGTGCCAATACATATCAAAAACCAGTTTACATTAATTGCCATTCCGGAAGAGATTATTTCACTTACGAAGAAAATAAACAGATTATCGATTACGCAACGGCCAAAAGCAAATCGTCTGGCATACCGGTTTATCACGAAACGCATCGTAGCCGTATGATGTTTGCTGCACATATTGCCAAAAATTTTGCGGAGAAAAACCCTGAATTAAGATTTACTTTAGACATTTCGCATTGGTGCAATGTACACGAAAGTTTGTTATCTGATCAGAAACAAACCATCGATTTTATTTTAGAAAAGGCAGAACATATCCACTCGCGGGTTGGGCACCCCGAAGGGCCGCAGGTAAACGATCCACGGGCACCAGAATGGGCAAAAGTGGTAGAAGCACACCTGGCCTGGTGGGATAAAATTATAGCACGCAAAAAGAAAAACGGCGAGCGTATGACCATTCTTACCGAATTTGGCCCGGCTGATTATATGCCTACCCTGCCTTATACGCGCCAACCCCTTGCCGATCAATGGGCAATAAATGTTTACATGATGAATTTATTAAGAAAGAGATATCAATAAGATGTTAGAATTTTTTGGCCGCTTTCACCCGGTTTTTGTCCACCTTCCCATAGGAATTTTGTTGCTTGGCTGTATTTGTATTCTCTTATCATTTGCTGCAAAGTTTGTCAACCTAAAACCAGCCATTCCTATTATGCTGCTTCTAGGTGCGTTAAGTGCTGTAGTATCTTGCATTACGGGCTATTTATTGGCCAATGGTGGCGATTATGACGGTAAACTGGTGAGTAATCACCAATGGATGGGGATCAGTGTTGCTGTTTTATCTTTTATATTGTGGATTATTTACCAAAAGGTTAAATCAAATGCCATATTAGGTACAATAGCTGCGGTTCTTATTGTGCTTATTTCAATTACAGGGCATTTAGGAGGTTCTTTAACCCATGGTTCTGATTATTTAACCGCACCATTAAAATCGGGCAGCACAAAAGGCGGTGCAGCCATACCACCAATTCCCAATGTTCAGGAAGCCTTTGTTTACCAAAATGCCATCCAGCCACTCTTTCAAAATAGGTGTTATAGTTGCCATGGCAGCGAAAAGCAGAAAGGCAAACTACGGTTAGACCAGGAAGAGTTTATTTTAAAAGGCGGAGAAGATGGACACGCCCTGGTAAAGGGTAAAGCCGACGATAGTGAGCTGATGAAGCGGATTTTATTGCCATTAAGTGATGAAGACCATATGGCACCTAAAGAAAAACCTCAACTTACTACCAATGAGATTGCCTTATTAAAATGGTGGATTGATAATGGCGCCGATTTTAAAAAGAAGTTTAAAGATCTTCCCCAGCCAGAAAATATAAAAACAATTTTAGCCAGCCTGCAAAAAGGCGAAAGCGGGGCCGATCAAATCAAGGCCAGCGATATTCCAACCGAAGAGGTTTCGGCAGTTGATAATAAAGTAATGAAAAAGTTTACCGATGCAGGGATTACGGTATTTCCGGTTGCACAGCATACCAATTACCTTTCTGCCAATTTTATCAATGCACAATCAATGGGTAAAGATGTTTTGGATCTGATAAAATCAATCGAAAAACAGCTCCTTTGGCTTAAGTTAGAGAATAATAAAGTAAATGATCAAACCTTAAATGCCATAAAAGATTGCAAAAACTTAACCAGGTTAAGCTTAAATAATACCCAGGTCACAGATGCAGGTTTGGCATCGCTGAAAGATTTAGATCAGTTACAATCATTGAGTTTAGTTGGGACCAAAATTACGGCAAAAGGGATTAATCAATTAAAGAAACTACAAAAATTAAAATTTTTGTATGTATACCATACTGGGATAACTAAAACCGATTTATCAGGTATTAAAAAAATATTGCCTAAAGTAAGTTTAGATACCGGAAATTATAAAGTACCAATGGTAGCGCAAGATACAACAGTAGTTAAAGCACCTTAAATGATTATACCAGGTAATTGATAATTATCTGAGCAGTGTTATTGAACCCGAATATTTAACATTATTATTCGATATGTTGGTCCCTAATATGATATAATAATATACGCCAACAGGGAGCTGGTTACCTTTAAAAGTACCATTCCAGTTTTCGAATATGTTATTGGTAAAGAAAACCTGGTTGCCCAGGCGGTTGTAAATCTGGATGCTATATTTCTTGAGGTTTGTAACACCAACAACCAGTTCATCATTAATTCCATCGCCATTTGGCGAAAATGCATTTGGAACAAATGTAGATGCATTTTTTTTGATAATCAGGTCGCCTTGGGTAATTGAATTTTCGCAGCCGTTTTTAGAAAATGCAGTTAAAGTAATCCTGAATAACCCATCGGATTGATAAACGTGGGTGGGGTTTTGTTCTGCAGAGGTAAAACCATCGCCAAAATTCCATTCATAAAAATCCCCATAAAGCGAAGTGTTAGTAAATGTTATGGGTATTGGAGCAGAAAACTTAGCATTAAATGTGGGTTCGGTATAAAATTGAGCAACCGGAACTCTGGCAATTGCCGGAATAACGATGGTTGCGGGTTCGGAATTACAGGTGCCCGATGTCAATACAACCTGATACATACCTGCCAGATTAAAATCTGTTACCGGAATTTCAATGGCATTTGTGCTTGCGGTATAATTGTTTGGCCCGCTCCAGGTATAAGAAATACCTGCTTGTGCCGGTACAGATAATTTTATCACGTCTTTTAAACAAAATAAAGCCTGGTTCCTACTGATTTCTGGTTTTTCGGGCTTCAATTCTACCAAAATATCTTTTTTAAAAGTAGAAGTGCAGCCATTATCGGTTTCAACAGTCAGTATGATGGTTTTTGGCCCGGGATCAGTAAAGGTTAATACTTTGCTATCGTTATCGGTGTCAATCTGGCTTTTCACGCCTGGGCCAAAATCCCAGGTAAGCTTCGTGTAATTTTTAGAACTATTGATCAACGAAAAAGACTGGTTTGTTTCGCACCTGTTATTAACCTCAATCGAAAACATTGCTTCAGGTTTTAAATCGACCGATAAAATATCAACCGAATTTACCTCACTCACACAATCGCCTACCTGAACATAAAGTTTGTACGTCCCAACTATTTCTGGCCCGCTTACCGGGATTTCAGGATTTTGTGTTATTGAACTAAAACCATTCGGGCCCGACCAGTGGTAGCTTGCTAAATTTAAAAAGGGGGTTGATAATTTTAATACATCCCCCTGGCATAAATTAACATTCGAAGCCATTATTGAGGGTTTTTCGGGTGTGTTTGCTACAATAAAAGTTTGGGTAGTAACCACGTTGCACCCGTTTGTACCCGTGGCTTCTAAAACTATAACTTTCTCTCCGGGGGTGTTGTATGTTACCGTAAATGGCCCTGCGGTTGTGGCTGAAGCCAGGCTTGCCCCTTCACCAAAAGACCATTTTAAAGCGGCGAAATTCGATGACCGGCTTTCGAAAACATATGCCTGGCTGTTGGTACATGGATTTAGTTTCTGAACATCAATTTCGGCCGTTGGACCTGCAAAATCAGCAGTGCCGCCGAATTCTAAAGTAAAGCCGTTATTGCCTCCGGAATAATTATCTATTAGTAACGCGTAAACATGATCCTGTTGCAGGTCTACGTATTTTACAAAGCCATTTTGACCAGGTGGACAACCAGCCGACTCTGTCAAATCGGTTTCCGTCATACTCAGGCCGGTTTTATAATAAGTGGGGCTACAGGTTATGCCATGGCCCGATGCACATCGGATTGCATTTGAAGCATTTACCATACTACAATCTCCATTCACGCCTAAATCGTAAAAAATCCAGTCAATGTCGTTTGTGGTTACAGTAGGTGTGATTACAAATGTAAAGTCCCCAGGTGCAGATGCCTTAAACATATACCAGGCAGAGTTAGATTCTGTACCCAGGCAAGTTCCGGCCGATTCTTGATTATTTGCTCCCGCGCCAGTTACATTTAACTGGGTAAATGTTTCTTTTGTGCACAGCACTGAAAATGTTCCGCAATCTTGCCCTGGCCGTAGTGGTGGAAAATAATTATCGATACAAAGTTTAAAGGTACCGGTAACATCGTTCGCTGCGCTTACCCTAACATAATAAACCTGTCCTACCGTTAAAGCGCCTTTATATAAAGAACTAACGTTGTTTGATGTGGCCACGGTGCCGGGCTGTTCGGTTATAAAGCCAGTTGCTGCATCAAATGAATATAAGGCAACCAATGGATCAATTAAGGTGTTTGTACTATTGGTATTAGTTTGTCCACTAACAGAAATGTTTACATCAAATTTAGATGCCGTAAACTTAAACCAAACATCTTTTCCAACGGCTGGCCAGTTTAAACCTTTATTATAATTGCTCGGGCTAGCTTCTAAATTGTTAAATTCGGCATCGCCACTGCAATACGCACTGGTATTGGTAATATTTATGGCATTTAGCAGTTCATCATTAATAGGAGGGGTAGATTTTCCAAAGGCAGAGAGGCTTAATAATACCAATAGAAAAGAAATTAATGAGGAGTAGCGCATAGCGTAAAAATATTAAAAAATGTTTTCATTTCGAATCATTTCAATTGTTAATGATTTATTAATATTAAACTCGCAACTTATGCCAATTAATTGATAACGAATGATTAATGCAAGTGATTTTGGCCAGAATTTTTTGTGGGGTGTGGCTACTGCTGCGGCTCAAATAGAAGGCACAGCCACCCAATATGGTAAAGGGCTTTCCATTTGGGATACCTTTACCGCAAAAAATGGAAAAATAAAAAAGAACCACAAATTAGATCCTGCTTGCGATTTTTATCACCGATATACTGAAGATATAGCTTTAGTTAAACTGCTCGGCTTTAAAGTTTTTAGATTTTCTATTGCCTGGTCGCGCATTTTACCTGCAGGTAGGGGAGAGATTAACCAGGAAGGCATCCGTTTTTACCACAATCTTATTGATGAATGTTTAACCCATGGAATAACACCCTACATAACGCTTTACCATTGGGATTTGCCACAGGCACTCGAAGATGAGGGCGGCTGGACAAGCTTTAGCATTAACGCTGCCTTTAATGCTTTTGTAAGCATCTGTGCCTTAGAATTTGGCGATAAGGTAAAAAACTGGATCGTATTGAATGAGCCTTTTGGTTATACTTCTTTGGGCTATATGTTAGGCGTTCATGCCCCGGGGAAAACAGGATTAGGGAATTTCTTTTCAGCAGTATTACATACAGCACTGGCCCAGGCAGATGGGGGCAAGATTTTACGCGCAGAAATTAGCAAGGCTAATATTGGCACTACTTTCTCCTGTTCGGAAGTAATCCCAAGTACCCAGAGTGATAGTGATATTCTTGCTGCAAAGCGGGTTGATTGCCTAATGAACCGTCTTTTTGTAGAACCTACACAGGGCATGGGTTTTCCTACTGCCAATTGGGATGTGTTAGAAAAATTTCAGATCGAATATGGTACCTGGCGGCTTCACGAACGGATGAAATTCGATTTTGACTTTATCGGTCTTCAAAATTATTTTCCTTTGGTGGTTAAGTATAACGCCTTTATTCCGGTTATTCAGGCCTGGGAAGTAAAAGCCAAAAGCAGGAAAAGGCCTCATACCGCAATGGGCTGGGAGGTAAATGCTGATAGTTTTTACAACATCGTGAAACAGTTTGCTGCTTACCCAAATATCAAAAATATCATAATCACAGAGAATGGTGCAGCATATCATGATAAATTGAGCAACGGTAGGGTAGAAGACCCTGAGCGGATTGAATATTTTAAACTTTATTTAAATGCACTGCTAAAGCTCAAAAAGGAGGGCATAAACATAACTGGTTATATGGCCTGGACATTAATGGATAATTTTGAATGGGCAGAGGGCTTTACGGCAAGGTTTGGGTTAATTTATAATGATTTTAAAACTCAGGAACGTACCATTAAAGATTCCGGATATTGGTGGAAAGAATTCCTGAAAAAATAGACAAAGAAACATCGTCATCGTTTGTAACGAGGACGGAAGAGAAAGGCGATTTGATCGCCGTATTTTCTCATTGTTGCATCACAATGCAAATCTCGCTAATCCTCGTTGCAAACGAGGACTATTTTAGTAAACAAATTCTTATGTTTGGTTGATGAACGATAGAACAGTAGTTTACAGCACCTATTACAATCCGATGGAAGCCAATATTATTAAAGCTAAATTGGAAGATAGTGGATTTGCCTGTTTCCTGGCGGATGAAAATGTTGCAACTTTAAATCCGCTTTACAATCAGGCCATTGGCGGTGTAAAACTCATTGTTTTTGAAAGAGATGTAGAAGCCATTAATGCTTTACTCGCTGAAGACAATAGTTTGGCTTTTGAATCATCAGATGAAATTGTTGAGGAAGAAGAATCAGCGGAAGATAAAACAGTTTGTGAAAAATGTGGATCTACCAATGTGGGTTATGGAATGGCTACCGATAAAAAATATAGTATTTGGGCAACTATACTTGCCTTTTTAACCCTAACTACGCCTATTAAGGCCAATAAATGTCATCATTGTTATAATTGCGGTTACGAGTTTGAATAATACAAAGCTCGTCATTGCGAACGAAGCAGGGGCTTTTGTGATGGTGTGAAGCAATCTAATTATAAAAGCCTTTTCTTGAAGCGCAGGACCAGTAGCTACTGTTAAAGTTTGTTCCCGTTCTCCGCTGTATCCTTTCGCTGTGCTTCAGGGATGCCGCTACGCCCGGGGCTAGAAAGTTCTTTTACTGCAAATAAAGCAAAGCTCCCCTCATGGCAATACAGGGAATCTTTGTGTGAAAAGCACTTCTGTCTCTGCCATCTAAACCCGATATACGCGAATGCTGGTTTTTTCAACCAGCAGCAGCATTAGCGGGACTAACCCCAGCCTAAGACCTACTGCAACTGCTTTCCAAAGAAATAAGAGCCAACTAATATAAACCTACATTTTTTTGAAGCGTAAGGCCAGCGGCAGCTATTAAGGTTTGTTCCCGTTCTCCGCTGTATCCTTACGCTTCGCTTCAGGGATGCCGCTACGCCCGGGGCTAGAAAGTTCTTTTACTGCAAATAAAGCAAAGCTCCCCTCATGGCAATCCAGGGAATCTTTGTGTGAAAAGTATCTCTGTCTCTGCCGTCTAAACCCGATATACGCGAATGCTGGTTTTTTCAACCAGCAGCAGCATTAGCGGGACTAACCCCAACCTAGGAACTACTGCAACTGCTTTCCAAAAGAATAAAGAGGTTAACCCTAAATGATAGATTTGTCATCATGTCCAAAGGAGTCCTTTGGACAATGTGACAGATTAGAAAAACAGACATCACATTTTAAGCGGTAGAATAAAAAATCCCGTTCTGATTTAACAAAACGGGATTGATATGATGTTCATTCAGACTTTGGACTTCAGTCTACTTAAAGCGCTGCCTTAGCCGCTGCTTCAGCGCGGATAATATTTAGTGCGCCGCCAGCTTTAAACCACTCAATTTGTTGAGCGTTATAACTGTGGTTAACCGGGAATTGCTCCTGGGTGCCATCAGCATGGTGTAATACTAAGGTTAATGGTTTATCTGGAGCAAATTCTGTTAAGCCTAAGATATCGATGGTATCATCTTCCAAAATTTTGTCGTAATCATCTTTATCTGCAAAGGTTAAACCTAACATACCTTGTTTTTTCAGGTTAGTTTCGTGGATACGGGCAAAAGATTTTACCAATACAGCACGAACACCTAAATGGCGAGGTTCCATAGCGGCATGTTCACGTGATGAACCTTCGCCATAGTTTTCGTCACCAACAACAATAGAGCCTAAGCCTGCAGCTTTATAATCGCGTTGTGTTGCAGGAACAGGGCCGTATTCGCCAGTTAATTCATTTTTAACATTATCTGTTTTATCGTTGAAATAGTTAACTGCACCAATGAGCATGTTGTTAGAAATGTTATCTAAGTGACCACGGAATTTTAACCATGGACCAGCCATTGAGATATGATCTGTTGTACATTTACCTTTGGCTTTGATTAAAAGTTTTAAACCTTTTAAGTCGGTACCTTCCCAAGGGGTAAATGGATCTAACAATTGTAAACGGTGTGAAGTTGGAGAAACCAAAACCTGAACGGATGAACCATCAGCTGCCGGTGCCTGATAACCTGCATCTTCTACAGCGAAACCTTTTGTTGGCAATTCAAAACCGGTAGGTGGATCTAATTTCACCTGTTCGCCTTTATCGTTTGTTAAGGTATCGGTTAACGGGTTAAAGCCTAAATTACCTGAAATTGCAATGGCAGCAACCATTTCTGGTGAAGCCACGAAAGCGAAAGTATTAGGGTTGCCATCAGCGCGTTTCGCAAAGTTTCTGTTAAACGAGTGTACGATTGTATTTTTCTCTGCTTTCTCTGCACCTGTACGGTCCCACATCCCAATACATGGTCCGCAGGCATTGGTGAAGATCGTAGCATCTAAATCTTCGAAAGTTTTTAAGAAACCATCACGGTTTGCGGTATAACGTACCTGCTCAGAACCTGGATTGATACCGAAAGCCGATTTGGTTACCAAACCTTTTGCAATGGCCTGGTTTGCGATTGAAGCTGCTCTTGATAAATCTTCGTAAGAAGAGTTGGTACAAGAACCGATTAAACCCCATTCTACTTTTAATGGCCAGCCGTTTTTTTCTGCCTCCACTTTCATCTGTGAAACCGGGGTGGCTAAATCTGGTGTAAACGGACCGTTTAAATATGGTTCTAAAGTATCCAGATCGATCTCAATAACCTGATCGAAATAATTTTCCGGGTCAGCATAAACTTCAGCATCGCCTGTTAAATATTCCTTTATTTTGTTTGCCTCATCAGCAACTTCATTTCTACCCGTAGCACGTAAATAACGTTCCATACTTTCGTCATAACCAAAAGTAGAGGTGGTTGCGCCAATCTCGGCGCCCATGTTACAAATGGTGCCTTTACCTGTACAGCTCATTGAAGTGGCGCCATCGCCAAAATATTCTACAATTGCTCCTGTACCACCTTTTACCGTAAGGATGCCCGCAACTTTAAGAATCACATCTTTAGCAGCAGTCCAGCCGTTTAATTTTCCTGTTAACTTAACGCCGATTAACTTAGGGAATTTAAGCTCCCAAGGTAAACCCGCCATTACATCGCAGGCATCAGCACCACCAACTCCAATAGCCACCATACCCAAACCACCTGCATTTACGGTGTGTGAGTCGGTTCCGATCATCATTCCACCTGGGAATGCATAATTCTCTAAAACTACCTGGTGAATAATACCGGCACCCGGTTTCCAAAAACCGATACCGTATTTGTTCGATACAGAAGATAAAAAATCAAAAACTTCGGCACTTTCGGTTTTAGCATGCGGTAAATCTATTGCAGCACCTTCTTTAGCCGTAATTAAGTGATCACAGTGAACCGTAGAAGGCACAGCCACTTGTGGGCGGCCAGCCTGCATAAATTGCAATAATGCCATTTGAGCTGTTGCATCCTGCATCGCAACGCGATCTGGTGCAAAATCTACGTAGTCAGAGCCACGTTTAAACGCCGTTTTAGGATCTCCATCCCAAAGGTGTGTATACAATATTTTTTCAGATAATGTTAAAGGTCTGCCAACCACCTTACGTGCAGCCTCAACGCGGCTGCCAAAGTTTGCATAAACCTTTTTAATCATGTCTATATCAAAAGCCATACTTTATTTTTTTTTAAAATTATTGTCAATAACAACACAAACTAAATTAAACAATTTTTAATATACTTATTTTTAAGATTTGTCAAATTATGTTATTTAAAACCATTCTATTCAATTTTAGTGTAAATAAAAAGGCCATCCGATTATCGAACAGCCTTTGTGCTTTGATTAACAAAAAATATGTTTATTTGTTTCTTATTGTTTTGTAGAAATAGGCGTAAACTTGGTTAAGTTGATACCTTCTACCGCTACTTTATATTCCTCAATGCTTGGAATACGACCTAAAATAGCAGAAAGAACCACTACCGGTGTAGACGCCAATAAAGACTCTCCCTTTTTACCATCTTTATCTTCTACCACGCGGCCCTGGAATAAACGGGTTGAGGTAGCCATTACCGTATCGCCTTTAGCCGCTTTCTCCTGGTTGCCCATACAAAGGTTACAGCCCGGGCGTTCTAGGTACATAATGTTCTCATATTCGGTACGCGCTGCAGCTTTAGGTAAAGCATCGCTAAACTCAAATCCGGAGTATTTTTGCAGGTATTCCCAATCGCCTTCTGCTTTCAGTTCGTCGATGATATTGTAAGTAGGGGCCGCAACCACTAATGGAGCTTTGAACTCTACTTTACCGGTTAGTGTCTCTACGTTTTTCAACATCTGAGAAACGATTTTCAAATCGTCTTTGTGTACCATACAAGAACCTACGAAACCTAGGTCTACTTTTTTATCGCCACCATAGAAAGTTAAGTCTCTGATGGTGTCATGCGTATAACGTTTAGAAACATCAGCGTTGTTTACATCCGGATCGGCAATCATTGGCTCGTTGATGATATCCAGGTCGATAACTACTTCTGCATAGTATTTGGCATTGTCATCTGGCATCAAAGCTGGCTTGATACCCGTTTTAATTTCTTCAATGCGTTTGTTTGCTTTGTTGATCAAACCTTGTAAAACCTGGTTATGGTTGTCCATACCTTTGTCTATCATGATCTGAATACGGTTTTTAGCAATTTCTAACGATTGGATTAAAGTATCATCTTGCGAAATACAGATAGATGCTTTTGCTTTCATCTCTGCTGTCCAGTCTGTAAAGGTAAAAGCCTGATCGGCTAATAAAGTACCAATGTGTACCTCGATTATACGGCCCTGGAATACGTTTTCGCCATCAAACTGTTGCAACATTTGTAATTGTGTTGCATGAACTACATCACGAAAATCCATGTGTTCTTTCATCTGACCTTTGAATGTTACTTTTACCGATTCAGGGATTGGCATAGAAGCCTCACCAGTTGCCAATGCTAATGCCACGGTACCAGAATCTGCACCGAAAGCTACACCTTTAGACATACGTGTGTGCGAATCACCACCGATAATAATTGCCCACTCATCAATAGTGATGTCGTTCAATACCTTATGAATAACATCGGTCATTGAATGATATTGGCCTTTAGGGTCGCGGGCAGTAATCACACCGAAGTCGTTCATGAATTTCATCAGTTTAGGGATGTTTGCCTGTGCTTTTTTGTCCCAAACAGATGCGGTATGACAACCTGATTGATAAGCACCATCAACAATTGGAGAAATCACTGTAGCAGCCATTGCTTCTAATTCCTGAGCGGTCATCAAACCTGTTGTATCCTGAGAACCTACAATGTTTACTTCTACACGAACGTCAGAACCGGCATGTAAAACCTTGCCCTGTGTTAAACCTACCGCATTTCTATTGAAGATTTTTTCTACAGCCGTTAAACCTTGCCCTTCAATAGATACCTCTTTAGCAGGGGCGAATACCAACGAAGGTTCGATAGCTAAAGTTTTAGCTGCAAAAGTTTGGATTTTTTTACCGAAAACGATAGCATAAGAACCACCGGCTTTGATAAATTCCATTTTCTGCGGCGTTAACGCTTTTGAAATGTCGATCAACTCTTGATCTCCATTGTATAATTTTTTAGTTTTTGTATTAATGGTAAGTACCGTACCCGTTTCTATGGAATAAACTTGCTCTAAAACCGGCTCGTCATTTTCGTTACGGATAACATTGCCATTTTCATCTGTTTTCTTTACCCAGTTTCTAAGGTCGATACCAATACCGCCTGTTACATCAACTGTTGTTAAGAAAATTGGAGAAATACCATTGGTACCACCTACAATTGGAGCGATGTTTACAAATGGAATATAAGGGCTAGATTTTTTACCTGTCCAAAGTGCCACATTGTTTACCCCCGACATACGTGAAGAACCTACACCCATGGTACCTTTTTCAGCTACCAGCATTACACTTTTATCAGGGTGTTGCGCTTGCAATGCTTTAATTTCCTCCTGAGCCTCTGGGGTAATCATACATTTACCATGCAATTCGCGGTCTGAACGAGAGTGTGCCTGGTTACCTGGCGACAATAAATCTGTAGAAATATCGCCAATACCGGCGATAAAAGTTACCACTTTAATTTCTTCTGCTACTTCAGGAAGTTTGGTGAAAAATTCGGCCCTGGCATAACTTTCTAATATTTCTTTAGCAATGACATTGCCATTGTTATAAGCTTCTTTTAAACGATCGGTATCTGCGTCGTATAAGAAAACCTGTGTTTTAAGTACATCTGCAGCTTTATGGGCTTTATCGCCATTATCGGCCAGCGCAATGTCTAACAAAACTTTGATAGAAGATCCACCCTTCATGTGCGATAACAATTCGAAAGCAAAATCAGGTGTGATTTCGGCAACGATCGTTCCGCCTAAAATAATTTCTTTTAAAAACTCTGCTTTTACACTGGCAGCTCCGGTAGTGCCCGGCAAGGTGTTGTATATGAAAAAATTAACAGCATCTGCTCTGTTAAAATTATTTACATTTTTAATTTGATCGATGATTTCACTCAATAATTCTGCTCCATCAATAGGTTTGGGATGAAGACCTTGAGCTTTTCTGTCTTCAATCTCCTGGATATAATCGTTATAAATACTCATCTTAGCTATTTTATTCTTTTTATTATAAGATTGTGCAACAAAATGTACACCCGCTTTTTACAAAAAAGAATACTGTTTTTGTATATTAATTTGCGTTTACTGAGCCAATAGGACCCAGTTTTTTGGTTAAAACAAAAATAGCAAAAAACAACCCTTAAACGCAATTTAGGCAGGTGATTAAACAATTTGGAATTATTCTAAACAACGAAAAAAAAGGGGGAATTAAAGGGCGTAAAAACACATAAATTATGGCTGTTTTATACTATTGGGAAGTGTTTTATGTGTGCCTCTTATAAGTTAAAATCTCCATTCTTACCAGCTTATACTATAATCATCACACTGAATTCATTTCAGGGTCTATCTGGCAGGAAAGATGAGGCTGTGCCTTAAATATAGAATTGTCATCCTGAGCCTGTCGAAGGACCTGTTTAAATATCTCGAAAGGCGTTTTGACACGCTCTCCGTAGTAGTCCTTGGGACAACGTGACAAATTCGAATGGAATTACAAATGTTATACAGTCTGATGAGGATCGTGTTAAGAAAAGAGGATAAAACTGCTCGCCACAAAATAATGTGAATCTGGGCTGCTGTTAATGAGGTAATATTAGTTATAAACGATAGAATCTTAATACCTGGATTAACCGTTCGTTATCGGACAGATTTGTGCGGTTTTGAACAGTTATTTATTTTACGTCGTGTTAATTCATTGATTTTAAGTTTATTGGGTTTCATTTAGAACCTTGGCACAAGATTAGCTTATGGCTAAAGCGTTGAAAATGTAAAACCTTTTTCAGTAAAATAAGCCAATACTTTGGGAAGTGCGTAAGATAACCGGTCGAATGCTTTTAAACTATCATGAAATACAATTATAGAACCATTTTCGGTATGTTTAATCACGTTTTGATAACATTTTTCGGGCGAAAGCTGAGTGTCGAAATCGCCGCTGAGTACATCCCACATTATGATGTTCAGTCCTGAGTCGATAGTCTTTAGTCCTAAGTCAGATTTTTGATTTTGGAATACGGACTTCGGACTACGGACTTCGGACTTCAGACTTTTAATCTGGCTCTTCCTAATCCTGCCGTAGGGTGGACGAAACAGATTTGTTTGTGTAAGTTCCTGGCATTTTAGTGTATTTTGAAGATAGGTTTCATTATCGGTTTTCCAGCCTTTTAAATGATTAAAAGTATGGTTGCCAATGGCATGTCCGTCGTTTTTTACACGTTCAAAAACTTCGGGGTGTTTTACAATATTATCGCCGATGCAAAAAAATGTAGCTTTAGCATTAAAGACTTTTAAAGTTTTTAATACAAAATCTGTAACATTGGGTATAGGTCCATCGTCAAAGGTCAAATAAATAACTTTTTCGGTGCGGGATTTATTCCATAATAGTGATGGATAATACCATTTTAGCAGAAGCGGTGATTTGATCAGGTACATTTTAGCGGTAAAGTTACTAAATGCCTGTACAGATTGAAATTATTAAAGTTGTTTATATAGATTTGAAACAAATTATGAAGATGTTTACCAAGAAGAAGTTAGTTACCGGTTTTGCTTTTGTTATCGCGCTCAGTTTTGCCAATAAGGCTAATGCACAGCAAATTTTAACCATCCAACAGGCAGTAGATAATACCCTTAAAAATAATTTACAGATCAAACAGGCTGCATTTAGTGCAGCTTTAAGCAATGAAACGCTAAGTCAATCTAAAAATGCGCTTTTACCAACGCTTAACGGATCAGCAAGTTATAATAAAAACTTCGGTCGTAGCATCGATCCATCAACCAATCAGTTTATTTCACAGCAATTCTCGTCAGCCAATGGTAGCTTAAGTGCAAGTGCCGATCTTTTTAATGGCTTTCAGAAAATAAACCAGATCAGACAGAACAAACTTTTGCTTGCTGCCGATCAAACCAATGTAGAGAAAATCAAAAACGATTTAATTTTGCAGGTGGTAACCTCATACATGCAGATTCTGTATAATAAAGACTTACTGGCGGCTTCACAACAACAGTTGGATGTGGCTAAACAGACCTTAAAAAGGGAACAGGCTTTGTTAGATGCCGGTAATAAAACCTTAGCCGATATTTCGCAGGCGAAATCGCAGGTGGCCACTGCAGAGTTGAATACTACAAATGCTCAAAATACATTATCGGTATCTTACTTAACTTTAAATCAATTGATGGAAATGCAACCAGAAAACAGGTTTGAGGTAAAGGCACCGGTTATTGCAGAAAACTATTCTTTACAGAACAGTTATGATATCAATACCATTTTCACCAGTGCGGTAACCAGTTTCCCGGATGTTAAATTAGCATCGTTAAGAACAGAAGCTGCTTTAAGAGGAATTAGTGTTGCAAAATCGTCTTATTACCCAAGACTTTCAATCGGAGCTGGTTTAGGATCTAATTTTTCAAGCGGCAGAAGTAAGGTTGTTTCAATTACCCCAAACGGATTTTCTGAAATTGGAAGAACCTTAACCACTAACGAATCTGTTGTTGCACCAGACTTTGTAACTGTTTTAGGGAAACAAGCTTTTGGTTCGCAGATAGAAGATAACTTTAACCAATATGTTGGATTAAATCTTTCTATTCCTATTTTTAATGGTTTCCAGGCGAGAACAAATGTTAGAAAAGCAAAAATTAACTATCAGAATACACAGGTACAGGAACAACTTACCAAGAATAATTTAAGCAAGGTAATCTCTCAGGCTGTGTATGATCTAAAGGCCGCAGAAAGTCGTTATTCATCAACTCAGAATGCATTTCAGGCGCAAAAAGATGCCTTTTATGTAATTGAGCAGCGTTATAATGTTGGTTTAGTAAATTCTTTAGATTATAGCACCGCTCAAACCAATAGAAATAAAGCGGAGATAGATTTTATACAGGCTAAATATGATCTTTTATTCAGGGCAAAAGTAATTGATTATTACCTGGGCAAACAGATTGTTTTTTAAAAAAAACTAAAGCAGAAAGTATTAAAAGCTTTCAACTTTAAAACATTACAAATTTTAATACAAACAAACGAAATACAATAAATTATGAAACTGAAGCATATTATTATTACCGTAGTTGCTATTGTAGCCCTTCTAGTGATATTAAAACTGGCCGGAGTTATTGGTGGTAGTAAGACCGAAAAAGTAACTACAGAAAAAGCATCAGATAAAACTGTTGTAGAAACAGTAACCGCAAGTGGTAAAATACAGCCAGAAACAGAAGTTAAATTAAGCTCTGAGGTATCGGGAGAGGTAGTAGAATTAAAGGTAAAAGAAGGTGATATTGTTAAAGCCGGTCAATTGCTTTGTAAGGTACGTCCGGATGTTTTGCAATCGGGTTATGAAAGAACAGTTGCCAGCTTTAATGCGCAAAAAGCGAGTGTAGCTTCAGCTCAACAACAATTGGTACAAAACCAGGCTAACTTTGTAAACGCCGAGGCAACTTATAAACGTAATGTTGAACTGTTTAATAAAAAAGTAATTTCTGCATCCGAATTTGATGCAGCTAAAGCAGCGTATTTAACCGCCAAAGCAAATTTAGCCAGTGCGAAAGAGGGGGTAGTAGGTGCTAAATTTACTTTAGAACAAACAGGGGCAAATGTTAAAGAAGCTGGTGCAAACTTAGCAAAAACAACAATTTATGCGCCTGTTGATGGGGTAGTTTCAAAATTGTCAATCGAATTGGGAGATCGTATTTTAGGAACTTCGCAAATGGCAGGTACAGAAATTATGCGTATCTCTAACCTGTCGTCAATGGAAGTTAATGTTGACGTTAACGAAAACGACATTACCCGTGTTAAAGTTGGCGATAAAGCTTCGATTGAGGTTGACGCTTTCTCAGATAAAAAATTTAGAGGTGTAGTAACCGAAATCGCAAGTTCATCAACAGCTGTTGGTACTGCAGTATCTACTTCAGTAGATCAGGTAACCAATTTCTCTGTAAAAATTAGAATTAATGAAGAACTAGCGGGTAAACAACAATCTATTTTCCGCCCGGGCATGTCGGCTACAGTTGATATCGAAAGCGAATCGTTAACAGGTTTAGCTATTCCGATTCAGGCGGTATTTACCGATAACGGTAAATCTGGTGATGCTGGTCAAAACCAGGGTAACCAGGAAAATACCGATAAACAGAAATCTAAATTAACCGATAAAAAAGTGAAGCAGTATATTTATGCTTACGATGCCAAAACTAAAAAGGTTAAAAAGACCGAGGTAACCACCGGAATCCAAAATGACCAGTTTATTATCGTTAAATCTGGTGTTAAAACTGGCCAGGAAATTGTTACCGGCCCTTATTCTGCCATCCAAAATAAATTAAAAGACGGAATGATTGTAGAAAAAACATCTAAAGACCAATTGTTTAGCAAAGACGCTAAGAAGTAGACTATATTTAACAACAATAAATAATTAAATTGTCCCGGTTTAAAATATTAAACCGGGATTTTTATTTTATAAATATGGTACCTAAAATAGCGATGATAGGGGGCGGAAGCTGGGCGACTGCCATTGTGAAAATGCTTGCAGATAATTTAGCTGAAAAGGAAATTTTTTGGTGGATGCGCAACGAGGCAGCCATAGCGCACATTAAAAAATTTAAACATAACCCTAATTATATTAGTTCTGTTGAGATTAAACTTACTCAGGAAGACCATATTTCTTCAGATATCAACGCCATCATAAAATCTGCCGAATTTATAATTCTAAATGTTCCGGCAGCATTTTTAAAAAATACTTTAACTTCCATCACTGCCGAAGATTTAAAGGGCAAAAAAATCATTTCAGCTATAAAAGGCATCGTACCCGAAGATAATCTGATTATCGGCGAATTTTTGCACGAAAATTATAATATCCCATACGATGATATTTTGGTGGTTAGCGGACCATGCCATGCCGAGGAAGTAGCTTTAGAAAAATTATCATACCTCACTATAGCCTGTACCGATGTAGAAAAGGCATCAACTTTCGCTTCATTTTTAAACACCCGTTACATTAAAACAAATGTGTCAGACGATATTTTCGGGACGGAATATGCTGCGGTTTTAAAAAATATTTATGCTGTAGCCAGTGGTATTTGCCATGGCATTGGTTATGGAGATAACTTTCAGGCGGTGTTGATCAGCAACGCCATCCGTGAGATTAAACGCTTTGTTGATGCCGTTCATCCCATCAATAGGGATATTATGGAATCGGCATATCTTGGCGATTTGTTGGTTACGGCCTATTCGCAGTTCAGCCGCAACCGTACCTTTGGTAACATGGTAGGGAAAGGTTATACCGTAAAATCTGCCCAATTGGAGATGAATATGGTTGCCGAAGGTTATTATGCCGTTAAGTGTATGCATATTAAAAACCAGGCGTATAGTGTAGATATGCCAATTTGCAAGGCGGTGCACAGTATTATTTACGAAAACCGTTCGCCGCATATCGAAATGAAATTGCTGGCCGAGAAATTAAATTAGTGTCACCCTGAGGGATAATTTATTGTATAAAAATCAATATACATTCCAGGAGAATTTAAAACAATAAATTTCCCCAGATTATCGTCATTGCGAGAAGGCTTTTTCAGCCGACGAAGCAATCTTAAAACGATCGCTACTACCGTGCGCATTAAGATTGCTTCGTCGTACCTCCTCGCAATGACGACTTTTCTATATGAATCTGTCAATGGTAGCGTAGTCAGAGGGTATCCATTTAATTTATCAGGCTCCGGAAGTCTTCGACTACGCTCAGATCGACAGCTGCGGTACTTAACTTGTTACGATTTGAGTTCTTCTTCCAGTACCAATTGTTTAGCCCCGGGCGCAGCGGCATCCCTGAAGCGCAGCGAAAGGATATAGCGGAGAACGGGAACAAATTTTAATAATTGCTTCTGTCCTTGCGCTCCAAAAAAACAATTCAAATCTTTTGTAAAGCAGATTCTGAGCTTTTCGGTTCGGGCAGTCCTTCTTTTCGCTATTATCTTTTTGTGATGGTTAGTGAGGGATGTTTGTGTGGGTACAACAAAAAGGATAACCGCTTCAATAAAGTTTATTGAGCGAAGGGCTGTGCAAGAAATATAGGCATCTTTTTAGCCTCGGTGTCACCCTGAGCGTAGTCGAAGGGTATCCATAATTTATCAGTCTATAGAAGTCTTCGACTACGCTCAGGCCGACAGCTGCAGTACTTAACTTGTTACGATTTGAGCTCTTTTTGTAGTACCAATTGTTTAGCCCCGGGCGAAGCGGCATCCCTGGAGCGCAGCGAAAGGATACAGCGGAGAACGGGAACAAACTTTAATCGTTGCTTCGAACCCTGCGCTCCAAAAAAAACAATTTAAATCTTTTGAAAAGCAGGTTTAGTGCTTTTCGGTTGGGGCAGTCCTTCTTTCCGCTATTATCTTTTTGTGATGGTTAGTGAGGGATATTTGTGTGGGTACAGCAAAAAGGATAACCGCTTCAATAAGGTTTATTAAACGAAGGGCTGTGCAAGAAATATAGGCATCTTTTTAGCCTCGGTGTCACCCTGAGCGTAGTCGAAGGGTATCCATTTTAATTTATAGTGTAACAGAAATAAAACAAATCTTATAATCAACTGTTATTCTCTAAATAAAAATATAGCTGTCATGAAAAGAAAATTAGTAATGGGTTTATTAACGCTGGCCTTATTTGGAGGTGCAGCCTTAACCGTAAATGCTCAGGAAAAGAAAAAAACTGAAGTTGGTAAAGCATTAGATCATACCGGAAAAGCAATTAGTAAAGGTGCTAAATCTGTAGGTAATAAAACTGCCGAGGTAGCAGTAAAAGGCAGTTCGAAAGTTGCTGATAAAACCTGGAAAGGTAAAATGGCACCAGATGGATCTGATGTTTATATCAATGCAAAAAATGAAAAATATTATGTAAACTCGAAAGGGGCTAAAATCTGGTTAAAACCTAGTCAGATTAAAAACAGACCTGTAGATAAGAAATAGTAGTAAATATGCGATCATAGAGAAGTCCAGTTTCCAAAACTGGACTTCTCCTTTATAGGGCAAAACTGAGGTTTGTTTTATACTATCGTTCCGTACAGATCGAAATCTTCGGCCCTGTCGATCTTAACATTTACAAAGCTTCCGTTAGCGGCATAACCTGTAGCCGCATCAATTAAAACTTCGTTATCAACCTCGGGCGAGTCAAATTCGGTTCTTCCAACGAAGAAATCACCTTCTTTTTTATCGATCAGTACCTTGAAGATTTTGCCTACTTTTTCTTGATTAATATCGAACGAAATGCCTTGTTGAATTTCCATAATATCATCTACACGTTGTTGTTTTACTTCGTCCGGAATATCATCAACTAAGGTATGTGCATGTGTTTTTTCTTCATGCGAATAGGTAAAGCAACCTAAACGATCGAATTTGGTTTCGGCAACCCATTCCTTCATTTCTTCAAAATCGTGTTCAGTTTCGCCAGGGTAGCCACAAATTAAAGTAGTACGCATGGCGATGTTTGGTACCTTATCTCTAATTTGGTTCACTAAATCGATGGTTTTTTGTTTGGTGGTACCACGGCGCATCGATTTTAGCATATTGTCTGTAATGTGCTGTAATGGCATATCCAGATATTTGCAGATGTTATCGCGCTCGTTCATGGCATCTAAAATTTCCATTGGGAAGCCCGAAGGGTAGGCGTATTGCAAACGGATCCATTCGATTCCGGGAACATCCGATAAACGACGCATCAACTCATCTAACTTGCGCACGCCATAAAGGTCTAACCCGTAATAGGTAAGGTCCTGAGCAATTAAAATCAGTTCTTTTGTGCCGTTTTTAGCTAGTATTTTAGCCTCGTTAACCAATTCTTCCATTGGTTTGCTCAAGTGTTTGCCACGCATTAAAGGGATGGCACAAAAAGAGCAAGGACGGTTACAGCCTTCAGCAATTTTGAAATAAGCGAAATGAGAAGGTGTGGTTAGCAAACGCTCGCCAATCAGTTCGTGCTTGTAATTCGCACCCAGCTCATGTAATATATTCTGTAAATCGTTAGTGCCGAAAAAGGCATCAACATTGGTAATTTCTGATTCCAGTTCGGGTTTGTAACGTTCAGATAAACAGCCTGTAACCACTACTTTGCCAATTTTACCGGCTTCCTTTAGTTCGCTGAACTGTAGAATGGTATCGATTGATTCTTGTTTAGCATTATCGATAAAACCGCAGGTGTTAATTACAACGATATCATCTTTGCCCATCTTGTCTGATTCGTGCACAACATTTAAGTTGTTGCCACGCAGCTGGCCCATCAATACTTCCGAATCGTATATGTTTTTTGAACAACCTAATGTAATTACATTAATCTTGGGTTGTTTAATTGCGCTTTTACTTCTTACTATTTTGGTATTCATCTTTCACTTAATCTTTCTATAAACACAACATTTTTGTAACCTGTGTCTTGTTGGTGTGGTCGTCATCCTGAATTCATTTCAGGATCTCAATGGCAGATGCTGAAATGAATTCAGCATGACGGTCGATAATGATTTGATTTATAAATTTAGCTTACTTAAACAAACTGTTCACAAACTCTTTCTTATCAAAAAGCTGTAAGTCGCCAATTTTTTCTCCTACACCAATATATTTAACAGGAATCCTGAACTGATCTGAAATTCCGATTACGACACCGCCTTTTGCTGTTCCGTCTAATTTTGTAATGGCCAATGCATTAACATCAGTAGCTTCGGTAAACTGTTTGCACTGTTCAAAGGCATTTTGTCCGGTCGAGGCATCTAACACCAATAAAATTTCGTGCGGTGCACCTGGCACTACCTTTTGCATCACCTGTTTAATTTTACCCAACTCGTTCATCAAACCGATTTTGTTGTGTAAACGTCCGGCAGTATCAATAATCACTACATCTTCGTTGTTAGCAACAGCCGATTGTAAGGTATCAAACGCAACTGAAGCAGGATCAGAACCCATGGCCTGTGCCACAACCCTCACGCCAACACGTTCGCCCCAGAGTTTAATCTGGTCAACGGCCGCAGCTCTAAAGGTATCTGCCGCACCTAATACTACCTTAAGTCCCGATTCCTTAAGTTTATGGGCCAGCTTTCCGATGGTCGTGGTTTTACCCACACCATTTACGCCAACCACCATAATTACATAAGGTTTATGATCGCCGTATTCGAACTGACGGAAATCGTTACTGTTGTTTTCAGATAAAAGCAACTGGATCTCGTCGCGGAGAATAAAGTTAAGCTCAGAAGTGTTTAGATATTTATCTTTGGCAACACGTTCTTCAATACGTTTGATAATTTTTAATGTAGTACTTACGCCTACATCAGAAGTTACCAAAACTTCTTCCAGATTATCGAGTACTTCATCATCAACAGAAGATTTTCCTGCTACAGCTTTGGTAATTTTATTAAAGAAACCGTCTTTAGTTTTCTCTAAACCTTTATCCAGCGCTTCCTGAGCTTCAGGTGCAGTTTCTTTCTTTTTGAAAAAATCGAATAAACCCATTAGTTATTTTTATGTTTTTTTAAGAAATCGGTAGGTGTTTGTGCCGGTATTTTACTGCCTGTGAAATCCTTTGTATTCCTGGTTATAATAAGATCAATCTGATTTAGTTCTGCAGCAGCATTTTGTACTGCATCTTCAAAATCTGAAAAATTAGAGTGGATTGCGAAGATGATCGTATCTTTATTAATGCCAAGAATATTTATCGTACTTATAAGCGTAAGAAGAATATCTATTGTTTTGGCGTGACCTATATTTTTTTTGCAGATGTAATATATATCAGTAAAAGTTGAGGCCAAAATGAATCCATTTATATTTATGTCATCAACTTTGTTCAGCGCCTTGAAAGAATCCTCAAAGAAAGGATGCCTTTTAAGACTTATATCTATAAAAATATTGGTGTCAAATAGAATGTTCATTTACTTATGCTTGTCCATAAGATAGTCGTATTTAGCCTTATCTGGATCAATTCCTTCCAATACTCCCGAAAATTTGTCAAGAAAATCTTTCATCTTTTTTTTTGGCGCGTTTTGAATCACTTCATCCAAAATAATCACTTCAACTTCTTTATTTTTTATATCAAATCCGTCAGGAACAACAATAGTTCCGTTTTCAGAAACTTTTGCTTTAAACTTATACGCTTCCATGGTTGTGCTTTTTTCAAAGATAATCAATTTTTCCTAACGTAAATTTCACTAACAAAAAAAGCCCTTCCGGTTAAAACGGAACGGCCTTTAATATTTTTAATATTAAAAAATATTAACCTTATTTAGATGCAATAGCATCTTTTACGTGGTCGTTGTGTACGATAAGTTCTTTGAATGAGTAAGCACCGGTTTTTGGTGATTTTACCATTGTAATTACTTTCGAATATTCTTTACCTGTACCTGTTTTAAGGGTTGCAACTACTTTCTTTGCCATGTTCTTATAATTTTAAATGATTGAATGATAGAAGGATTGAATGAGCGGTTAACCCCTCAACCTTAAGCCTTTTACCTTCAGCCTTATTTAATCTCTTTGTGTACGGTTACTTTTCTCAATACTGGATTGAATTTTTTCAATTCTAATCTTTCAGTAGTGTTTTTACGGTTTTTGGTAGAAATATATCTAGACATACCTGGCATGCCACTTTCTTTATGTTCAGTACATTCTAAAATAACCTGAACTCTGTTACCTTTTTTTGCCATTTTAATATAAATTGAAAACTGTTAATCTCAACAGTTAATGTTTTTTACAAAAATCCTTTTTTTACGAAACGGTTAATTGCTTCGCTAATACCCACTTTATTGATGGTTTTAATCGCTGAAGTAGAAACTTTCAACGTAATCCAACGGTTTTCTTCAGGAATATAAAATTTCTGAAGTTGTAGGTTTGGGTAAAATTTGCGTTTGGTTTTAACGTTTGAGTGAGAAACGTTGTTACCTACCATTGCTTTTTTTCCTGTTAAATCACAAACTCTTGACATGACTTGTAAATATAGTTGTTAATATCGTCCGCTTAATTTTTTTAAGAGTGTGCAAATATCTGAATAATAATTGTAAACAGCAATAGTACAGCTAAATATTTTTTGTAATTAATATTTATAGGCTGAAAAGGTTTATGCAGTGTTTGTTCATCACGAATATTAAATACTTCATATGCAACATCTATTTAAAATAAATATTTCTGATCAAACGTTTGATATTCATTTTGATACGATTAGACTATTTTTCCTTATTATTATTTATTTAAATTAGCCCCACTAATCCAAAATATAGAAACGAGCAATGCAAATTACATCTTTTAAGCAATACGAAGAAGATTATAAGAAAAGCGTAGAAAACCCCGAGCAGTTTTGGGGCGAAGTGGCGCAAAACTTTCAATGGCGCAAGCCTTGGTTCAAAGTATTATCCTGGAACTTCAACGAACCAAATATCAAGTGGTTCGAAGGCGCTAAACTTAATATTACCGAAAATTGTTTAGATCGGCACTTGGCTACCAATGGCGATAAACCTGCTATTGTTTGGGAACCTAATAATCCTGAAGAAGAAAGTGTTACTTATACTTATAAAATGTTGCACGAACGCGTTTGCCGTTTTGCCAACGTTTTAAAACGTAACGGCGCAAAAAAAGGCGACCGTATTTGTATCTATATGCCTATGGTGCCCGAACTTGCTATTGCTGTTTTGGCCTGTGCCAGAATTGGTGCCGTTCACTCCGTTATTTTTGGTGGATTTTCTGCTAAATCTATTGCCGACAGGATTAACGATTCGCAATGTAAAGTGGTGATTACGGCTGATGGTTCTTATCGTGGCAACAAACAGATTCCTTTAAAAGATGTAATTGACGATGCCTTAATTGGTTGCCCAACTGTTGAAAAATGTATCGTGTTAACCCATATCCGTACACCCGTTTCGATGTTGAAAGGCAGGGATGTGTGGTGGGAAGATGAGGTTAAACACGTAAATGATATTTGTGAAGCAGAAGAAATGGATGCAGAGGATATGCTCTTTATCCTTTATACTTCTGGTTCTACCGGAAAACCTAAAGGTGTGGTGCATACCTGTGGTGGTTATATGGTTTATGCGGGTTATACTTTTTCGAATGTATTTAATTATCAGCCTGGCGAAGTTTATTTCTGTACAGCCGATATTGGCTGGATTACCGGTCACTCTTATATTGTTTACGGACCGCTTTCACAAGGGGCAACATCTGTATTGTTCGAAGGAATCCCAACATACCCAACGCCTTCTCGCTTTTGGGATATTGTAGAAAAACATAAAGTAAATACCTTATATACTGCTCCAACGGCCATCCGCTCATTAATGAGTTATGGAGAAGAGCCATTAAACGGCAAAGATTTAAGCTCAATCCGCGTTTTAGGCTCGGTAGGAGAGCCGATTAACGAAGAAGCATGGCATTGGTTCGATGAGAAAATCGGGCACGGTAAAGCGCCTATTGTTGATACCTGGTGGCAAACGGAAACAGGAGGCATTATGATTTCGCCTATTGCTACGGTAACACCAACCAAACCTAGTTTTGCTACACTGCCGTTGCCGGGTATTCAACCGATTTTGGTAGACGAAAATGGTAATGAAATTGAAGGAAATGGGGTGATGGGAAATCTTTGTATCAAATTCCCTTGGCCGGGCATGTTGCGTACAACTTATGGCGATCACGAACGCTGCAAACAGACTTATTTCTCTACTTACGAGAATTTATATTTTACTGGCGACGGCTGTTTACGTGATGAAGATGGTTATTATCGGATCACAGGTCGTGTGGATGATGTATTAAATGTTTCTGGACATAGAATTGGTACCGCCGAGGTAGAAAATGCGATTAACATGCACGCTGGTGTGGTAGAAAGTGCAGTGGTGGGTTACCCGCATGATGTAAAAGGTCAGGGCATTTATGCTTTTGTAATCTACCCTGAAATGCATGGCGAGGCAGAATTGTCTAAAAAAGATATCTTGCAAACAGTTACCCGTGTAATTGGTGCGATAGCCAAGCCTGATAAAATATTGTTTGTTTCTGGTTTGCCAAAAACGCGTTCGGGCAAAATTATGCGTAGAATTCTGCGCAAAATTGCTGAAGGAGATACCAGTAATTTAGGCGATACCTCTACGCTGCTTGATCCGGGAGTGGTAGAAGAGATAATATCGGCCGCGAAGAAACTTTAAATCCCAAGTGCCAGATACAAAAATGCCCCGAAATTTCGGGGCATTTTTGTTAATATGTTGTTTTAATAACCTGGGTTTTGAACTAGGTTTTTGTTGGCATCAATTTCCCTTTGTGGAATTGGGAAAACTAATCTGGTAGAATTCCAGGGTAAGCTACCAATATTGGTTTGCGTTCTTTTTGCATCATGTAATGAAAAGCCTTCAAAAGCAAATTCCAGTTTTCTTTCATTTAGAATATTTGCCAGGGTAGCGGTTAGTGTTGTTAAGCCAGCCCTACTTCTAACGGTGCTTAAATCTTGTAGTGGTGTAACGCCTCCAATAGGAGCAGCCGGAGCTAAGCGAACATTACATTCTGCTCTGATTAAATACATTTCTGCAAGCCTGATTACGGGAACATTTCCGAATTGATTTCCAAATTTCGCCGTAAAAATATCGTCATCATCGTAAAAGGCATTAGCCCTATCGTCGCCAGCACTATAAGTTGCGTCAATCCAATCTTGCGAAATTACAGCATCTCCACGGCCACCAAATGTTGATGAACCATAAAATTCATTAAAACCGTTAAATCCGGTTAAAGTTGTTACCTGCATAGCGAAAACATCTTCTGTCGAATTTTCTCCGGGTTTTGCAGGTTTTCCACTTTCTGGCATTTTAGGAAAAGCATCAAGGTAGGCCCCTGTTAACTGATAATTTCCTGAAGTAATTACCCGGTTTGCAGCAGAAGCGGCAGCACTATAATTGCCCATTTGTAAATACAACCTGGCTAACATTGCTGCAGCCGAAGATTTAGTGGCAAAGAAACTATTAGTTGCAGGTAATTTAGCTTCAGCATCGGTTAAATCAGCTATGGCCTGATTATAAACTGCCGCTACTGTAGCCCTGCTTACATAACTTGATTCGTTTACAATGTTAGTTGGGCTTAATACGATCGGTACCCCCAGGTTTGTACTTGCCGAACCATCGTTGTAGGCTTTTCCAAATAACCTAACCAACTCAAAATAGGCTGCACCCCTAATAAATTTGGCTTCACCTTCAACCCTGCTCTTTTTAGCAGCATCTACTTTATCTATAGCTGCAATAACATTATTGGCATCATTAATTGCGGTATAGCCCGATGCCCAAACGTTATCAACAAAAGTATTTGTTTTTAGTAACGACTTGTTTATTGCCTGCGTTAGTTCTTCATATGTGCCGAACCATTCAATGGCATCGGTATTCGCTAAGAAATCAGCTATCAAAAACGAACGGCCACCGAAAAAATTACGGCTGCCAAGATCTGAATAGGCTCCAATTAGCGCTCCTTCAACATCTTTAGAGGTAAGCAAAGCATTTTTTTGCTCAATGGTATCAACAGGATTTACATCTAGTGCCTTTTTGCATGATGATAAAGCCATCAAAAACAGGCAAGCAAATATGATATTATTTATATATGTCTTTTTCATTTTGATTCTTTTTTAATTACAGGCCAATGTTAATACCGAATGAAATTACCCGTGGTTGTGGTGCTGAGTAAAAATCTACGCCCTGATTAATGTTTGTCGATTGATAATCTGCATTAACCTCCGGGTCCCATCCTTTGTAACCCGTTATGGTAAGCAGGTTTTGCGCCGTAGCATATAACCTTAATTTGCTTAACTTAATTTTGGTTAATACCGAAACTGGAAAAGTATAGCCAAGCGTTAATGTTTTTAAGCGGACATAAGAACCGTCAGATAAATATCTTGTTGAGTTTCCGATACCGTTTCCTGCAAACAGACGGGGCTCTGGAACAGATGTAATATCACCCGGTTTATCCCAGTAACTCATTTGATCTGCAGTTTGGTTATCATAACCGTTTGATGCATTTGCGCTCATATACTGGCCGCCGGCATTGAAAATTTTATTGCCTTTTACACCTTGGAAAAATATACCTAAATCGAAATTCTTGTACGAAAACGTGTTGTTTAAGCCGAATGTATATTTAGGATTAGGGTTGCCTGCAAAAATCCGTTGTGCATCGTTAATGTTATTTGTTGTGCTCCTGTCTACATTGCCGTTTGCATCAACTGTGTTTTTGTAATAAATCGCATCACCATTAGCCGGATTTACCCCGGCATATTCCGGAATGTAAAATACACCGATCGGTTGCCCTGAAATAGCCGCATTTATTTCATTGCTATTTAAAATCTGCCCTCCTAAATTTGTAATCTTATTGTTGTTAATTGCTCCCGTTATTGCTGTTGACCATTTAAATGCGCCTACAAAATTTTCTGTATTGATGCCCAACTCAAACCCGGTATTTTTTAGCGAACCTAAATTTTGGGTTTTAGTAGAGAAACCTGTTGTTTGCGGGATAGGTACATCCAATAATAAATCGGTGGTGTTTTTTTGATAGAAATCAAAAATTCCTGTAATTCTGTTCTTTAAAATACCAAAATCAAAGCCGATATCGAGTTGCTTCGTTTTTTCCCATGTTAAATCCGGATTGGCTATCCGCGAAGGAGTTTGCCCGGGCAAACCACCGTATGCCCCAGTTCCAGCGAATAAACCACGGGCAGAATAATTACCAATTTCGGCATTACCTGTTAAACCATAACTTGCCCTAAATTTTAATAAACTGATGGTTTCGCTTTGTTTTAAGAAATCTTCTTCAGATGCAATCCAGGCCACCGAACCTGCCGGAAAATACCCATATCTGTTATTGGCTCCAAAACGTGATGAACCATCAGCCCTTACACTAAAACCCACTAAATAACGGTCGTTGTATTTATAATTGGCCCTAAAGAAATAAGACAGAAAGCTAAAAGCGCCTTCATTACTGGTTGCAATTACTTTTGTTGCAGCAGAACCTAATTTAATGTAAGAATCACTTGGGAAATCCTGTCCTTCAATGGTGCTGTACTTGGTGGTTGATTTTTGATAACTTGTACCCAAAATAACATCAAAAGCACTTTTTCCGATAGTTGTATTATAACTGAAGAAATTATTGGTGTTGGCATTAATTACAAAAGTTGAAATATTTTGCCCGTACCCATTCGATGTGCCCGTATTCCTAAAAGTTAATGAGCCATAATAACTTTCTTCGTTTTGATTTAAGTTATCAATAGAAAAATCAGTGCTGAATTTTAATCCCTTAGCAAGGTTTATATTCGCAAAAGCTTTGCCAATTGTCCGGTACACTGTTGCTTTATAAAAAGCATTATCTACACTAATGAATGGATTGTAGTACACCGGATAATTTGAAGCTGCTCCAGGTAAACTTCCACTTATTAAACCCGATCTTGGGTCTATAAAAGGCGTAATTGGCGAAAGTGCTACAGATTGTAAAGGACTTGAAAAAGCGTTATCGTTTGATAATCTGTTGTTAATACTATTTGAAAAATTAAGGTTAACACCTACTTCTAAAAAATCAGTTACTTTATTGGTTAGGTTTAGCCGGCCGCTGTAGCGTTTATAACTGTTGCCTATCACAATTCCCTGTTGATCCAGCGCCTGCCCGCCGATGTAGAACTTCGTTTTTTCATTGCCACCTGTTAAATTAAGGTCGTACTGTTGCGTAACCGGTTTGTCCTGAAAAGAAGCAGCTTCCCAGTTAGAATTTACCTTGTATGTTTGATAATCGTTGTTGCCAGCTGAATACCGGTTTAAACGCGCCTCTACACTTGCGCTATAATCATCTAATGCTTCTTGCAGGGTTGCATAATCTCCATTGAGAAAATCCTGATTCGCCTGGCCCTGCCCAGCTCTGCGCTCTATTTGAACGTATTGTTCTGCATTTAAAAAATCCCTATGGTTAGAAGGGGAGCTTACTCCACCCAGTGCATTAAACTGGATAAGTGTTTTGCCTGCCTTACCTTGTTTGGTGGTGATCAATACCACACCGTTTGAAGCTCTGGCACCATAAATTGCCGATGCCGATGCATCCTTTAATACTTCTATAGATTCGATATCATTGGTGTTTATATCTGCCAAAGCACTCGTAGGCGCAGTAGTACTTGAAAAATCTCCCGAAGTAATGGGTATTCCATCAACGATGTAAAGTGGCTCGCTACCGGCAGTTACGGAGGCAGCGCCCCTAACCCTTACCGTTATTCCCTGCCCTAATTTTCCATTTTGAGCGGCAATCTGAACACCTGCCGCTTTTCCTTGTAAGGCCTGTTCAAAACTTGTTACGGGTAAGTTTTCCAGGTCTTTAGATTTAACAGAGGCCACAGATCCGGTCACATCCCGCTTATTCTGTGTACCGTAACCCACCACCACCACATCCGATAGCGTATTGTTTTCCTCATCAAGGTTTACATTGATGCTTTGCCCTGTAATAGGCACTTCTTTGGTTTTGTAACCGATAAAGCTAAAAACAAGTGTTTTAGCATCATCCGAAACGGTTAATTTAAAGGCGCCCGAGGCATCACTCTGTGTGCCGTTAGCAGGTGAGCCTTTTACAAATACGCTAACGCCCGGAATTGGTCCGGAGGTTGACGTAACTTTCCCGGTAATCACTTTGCCTTGTGCGAAAGCAAACGAAATTACACTGAGAGATAAAATCATACATAAAAGTAGTTTTTTCATCAAATTGGTAGTTTAGTTAATAATGTTTATTCATTCATAGAAATGATACTCTTAATTTAACTAAAAATATGTAAAAAACCATCTGTATCAGGATAAAATCAGACCATTCTTTGGTCTAATGTGCTTAAATCAAAACAAAGAGCAGCGAAAACTGTTAATAGATTTAGAAATTACATTGTTTAAATCAAAAAAATACGAGCATGGATAAGTTAGAATTAAAAGGAAAGTGGAATGAAATAAAAGGAAAGGTTAAACAAGCTTATGCCGATTTAACTGACGATGATTTAAAACACGAAGAAGGGCAAGACGATGAATTGTTGGGGAAACTGCAACAAAAAACGGGAAAAGGAAGGGATGAACTTGTAAAATGGATCAATTCATTATAATCTCAGTTTAATTAACAATATACAGGCGGCCAATTTTGGTCGCCTGTTTGCTTTAACATCATTTTTTATGGCCGATATTGCACAACGGTTTATTCAAAACCCAATATTATCTCCAAAAGATCTCGCACCCAGTAGGGATGGTCTGGAAATTGTTTGTCTGCTAAACCCCGGCGTTTTTAAGTTTGAAGGAAAAATTTGGCTATTGATCCGTGTAGCCGAAAGGCCCGAACAAACAGAGGGTATAATCTCTTTTCCTATTTTAAAGAAACATGGAATAGAAATTCTAGCGATCGAAGAAAATGACCCATATCTAAACGCGACCGATCCAAGGGTAATTAATTACAAAGGTGCTGATTATTTAACCACATTATCGCATTTAAGGCTGGTTTGCAGTGATGATGGCGTGCATTTTTATCAACCGGCCGATTATCCTTTATTACAGGGTGAGGGAGAAGATGAAACTTTTGGCATTGAAGATTGCCGTGTATCCTTAATCGATAAAACCTACTATTTAACCTTTACTTCGGTATCAGCCCATGGGGTAGGGGTTGGCTTAAGAACAACAAAAGATTGGAAAAGCTTTGAGAAACACGGCATGATTATCCCGCCGCACAATAAAGACTGCGCCATATTTGAAGAACGCATTAACGGTAAATTTTACGCCTTACATCGCCCCAGTAGTGTAGCCTTGGGTGGTAATTATATCTGGCTGGCCGAATCTCCCGATGGCATCCATTGGGGCAAACACAAATGTATCATTAAAACAAGGGCTACTTATTGGGATAGCGCCCGTGTTGGGGCTGGTGCAGCACCCATAAAAACCACAGCAGGATGGCTCGAAATCTATCACGGTGCAAATGGAAAACATCAATATTGTTTAGGGGCCTTTCTAATGGATTTAAATGACCCATCGAAAGTGCTGGCCAGAACCGAAGAACCGATTATGGTACCAACAACAGATTACGAACTGCATGGTTTCTTTGGTGAAGTCGTATTTACAAACGGCCATATCGTTAATGGTGATGAATTAACGATTTATTATGGCGCCGCTGATGAGTTTGTTTGCGGGGCTAAGTTTTCGATACAGGAGATTTTGGGGGCACTGGTTTTTTACCACTAAGGCACGGTTTCTGCATCATGCAACCAATGAACCAATGAACTTTGTTTTTTACCATAATGATAGAAATGATGCTCGCTACCAGTTACAGGATTCTTCCAGAAGCACTTATCATTAAGTTTTGTTCGTTGTCATCGCTTATTTAAAATTCCTCCCCATATGAAATGCATTTTTAGCTTTCTTGTTCGCATCCTCCCGAACCTGTGTCCGTTTATTTTGTGCCACACCAAGTGTCGCTTTTTCATCACCCCGCGATAGCGTTAGCACAGGCAGATCATCCGCCTCCCTTTGCAAAAGTTTGCCCAGCATCTTTGTAAAATCGAAACACTTGCTCACAATTACATGCACCACTTGTCCTTCACGCTGCAAGCGCCCTTCTACCATTAACAGCCGTGAATGTAGAATCTCCTTTCGGTAAGTTTCAAAAAGCTTTTCAAATACCACCAGGTTAGAATACCCCGTTTCATCCTCAATAGTGATAAAACATACCCCGCCAGCGGTACCTGGTCGTTGCCGTACCAGCACCAATCCTGCTACTTTTACCAGTTGCCCATCAGTTGCCTCATTATTGATTGCATGGCAGGAACGGATCCGCAGCATATCCAACTGATCCCGTACAAAACTTACCGGATGCGCCTTTAACGATAATCCAACCGTAGCATAATCCTGTACCACATGTTCACCCTTTCCCATCAGTGGCAATTCTACCTGTGTTTCTAACAGGCTTTCAGACGGCTGGCCCCTAAACAGTTCTGTTGGTATATCCTGCAAAGCAGAAACTTCCCATAGCGCCTTCCTACGGTCGTGCCCCATCGATCGGAATGCATCGGCATCAGCCAGGCGTTCGAGCGTAGCAAGGGTAACCCCCATGTCTCTAAGCCCGGTAATGCTGTGGTAACCATTGCCCCGGCACGAAACCAAAACTTCCATTTCTTCTTCACGAATGCCTTTAATCTGGCGAAAACCCAATCTTATTGCAAAATATTTACCCGGTTTTTCTTCTAAAAGGTTATTCCAGGTAGAATAATTTACATCCACCTCCCGTACCTCGACACCGTGTTTCTGCGCATCGATTACAATCTGTGCAGGCTGGTAAAATCCCATGGGCATACTGTTTAATAAAGCAGCCGCAAAGGCATCCGGATAATAGTGTTTTAACCAACAGGACACATATACCAGCAGTGCAAAACTCGCCGCATGGCTTTCTGGGAAGCCATAGCTTCCAAATCCCTCCAACTGCTTAAAAATCCTTTTGGCAAACTCCAAAGAATAGCCCTTGGCCAGCATCCCGCTAATCAGTTTCTCTTCATACTGGTTTACCAATCCCTTAAATTTAAAGGTTGCCATGCTCCGCCTCAGCCCATCTGCCTCAGCTGGGGTAAAGCCTGCCGCCACAATAGCAATCTTCATGGCCTGTTCCTGGAACAGCGGAACCCCTAATGTCCTGCCCAATATTTCTTCCAGTTCTTGCGAAGGGTATACTACCGGCTCTTCGCCATTCCGCCTGCGCAAATATGGATGCACCATATCGCCCTGTATCGGTCCGGGCCTAACAATAGCCACCTCTATCACCAGGTCGTAAAAACACTTTGGCCGTAACCTGGGTAACATCGACATCTGCGCACGGCTTTCAATCTGGAATACCCCTAAAGTATCGGCCGCACTGATCATGTTATAAACATCAGGATCATCTTGGGGGATATTGGCCAAAGTAAGTTCCCTGCCATAATGATCGCGGCACAGATCAAATGTTTTGCGGATACAGGTAAGCATCCCCAAAGCAAGAACATCCACCTTTAAAAAGCCCAAAACATCAATGTCATCTTTATTCCATTCAATGTTTGTACGGTTTTTCATCCGGGCATTCAAAATGGGGCAGAGGTCGGTTAATTTACCCTGTGTTACCACAAATCCCCCGGTATGTTGCCCTAACTGCCTGGGGAATCCCATCATCTGCGCTGTTAACTCTAGTGTCTTTTTCAGGTGTGGTTCTTCAGGGTTCAGCCCCTGTTCAACTACCCGTTTGCCCTCAAACCATTCGTCTGTATATTCCCATAACGAGCCCGAAAGCCTGTTAATCGTATCTACCGATAAACCCATCGCTTTACCAACATCGCGGATGGCTCCCTTTTGGTGTTGCTGGGTAACCGTGGCAACAATAGCCGCACGGTCCCGCCCGTATTTATCATATATATACTGGATAATTTCTTCCCTACGTTCGTGTTCAAAATCAACATCAATATCGGGCGGTTCGTTACGGTCAGAGGAGATAAAGCGCTCAAATAACAGCTCAAATTTCATAGGGTTTACCGAAGTAACGCCTAAACAATAGCAGATGGCCGAATTGGCGGCAGAGCCACGTCCCTGGCATAAAATGCCCCGGCTGCGCGCTTCCCGTACAATATCTTCCACAAAAAGAAAATAGTTTGCGTAATCCATCTTTTTAACGAACTCCATTTCATAGCGCACCATATTAACCACTTTTTCAGGGATCACTTCACCATATAACGCATGCGCCCCTTTCCAGGTAAGGTATTCCAACTCCTCCAGTGGCGGTCTGCCGCTCTTGTTAATTTCTTCCGGGTAAACGTATTTCAGCTCATCCAGCGAAAAAGTGCAGGCCTCGGCAATGGCCAGTGTGTTTTTTATTGCCTCAGGGTATCTTCTAAAAAGCCGTTTCATTTCATCCACTGGCTTCATGTAACGTTCTGCATTCTGGTGCAGCCGGAATCCAGCCTCCTCAATCGTACACTTTTCACGCACACAGGTTAGTACATCCTGGAGTTCCCTGCGCGAAGGGTCATGGTAATGTACATCACCTGTTGCCACCACCTTAATCCCGTACCTTGAAGAAAGCTGGGCAATCCGGAAAATCAGTTTATCATCATTGCCTGAATAACTTCTTGTGGCACCTGCATAAAGCTGGTTACCCAAAGCCTCGCGATATTCTGCTACCGCAGCAATAAAACTATCCTCAAAAGCAAACCTGCGGTTCAGTACACCCGGCATTACAACCGTAAAAATTAATCCCTTCGAATGTGCATAAACATCTGTACGCGAGAGGTGGCATGAACCTTTTTCTGTCCGCATATTGCCTAAAGTAAGCAGCGCAGATAATCGCCCGTAAGCTTCCCGGTCGGTCGGGTAAGCGAGTAAACTCGGGCCGTCCAATAAATCGAGCCTGCAGGCCGGGATAACCGAAATGTCTTTTTCACGCGCTGCGGCATGCGCACGCACAATGCCTGCCAGGGTATTCCTGTCGGTAATGGCAATCTTTTCATAGCCAAAAGCCGCCGCCTGTTCTACCAGTTCGTGGGGGTGCGATGCCCCGCGCAGAAAACTAAAATTGGAAGTTACCTGTAACTCACTATATCCCATAAATATTTTTTAAGCAAAAAATCCATGTATAAACCACTTAAACTGCCTTTCGCTGTCATAGTGGCCCGATCGGAACAACCAGTACCTGCGGCCCTGCTCATCCTCAACCTGGTAATAATCACGGTGCTCTCCCCGCTCCAGCCACCATTCGCGCTCAATCCGCTCCGGGCCATCTGCTTTTACCACCTGGTGCTGAACACCCTTGTATATAAAAAACCTCGGCGGATGATCGGGAATAAGCGCCATTACTTCAATTGGAGCAGGAACAGGAAGAAGCTCGGTTGGCCTTGGCATATCTAAACGCCAATCGGCAGCTGGCTTTTCAGTGACCGAAAAAGTATGTTGCACCGATCGCTCTGGCCAGTAACGTGTAGCGGGCAGGTAACGGTGAATTACCTGTGGGCCAACTTTTCCTGCAACACGGTCTAATAACCTGATTACACTCTGGTCATCCAGTCCGGGCTTTGCCGCCCAAATGGCTTCCTGCTCTGGCGCTACGTCATCTACTTTGGGAACATCTAAAATAAACAGCTCTATCCCCAGGCCGGGGCGCACCTGGTCTATCTTTAGCTGAAATAGTTTTAGTAAATGGCTTACACTATGGCTTGCTGCGTTTGTACCTACCGCTATCTGTACCAATTGCCCATCAAGCCGATAACCAGTTAAAATACCTTTGCGAAGGCCCTTGCCCTCTGCCTGCAGCTTAGCACAAAGACTCTCCAATAATTTAGCGATAGCAATTTCAATTGCCGTACGTGTTCTTATCGGCTCTAAACAGGGCAATCTTTCCTGGAAAGCGACTGGCACCAGTACAGGCACCAAAGTTTCCTGTTCGGTTCCAAGCGCCTGGGCCATGCGTAATAAAAAACCTTCGCCAAAACGCCTCCGCAAAACAGACCGGGGCATTCCGATAAAACTTTTTACCTGATAAAACCCAAGCTTGCGTAGCTTAACAAGTACAGCCTCTTCTAGCCGTAAGGCTTCTGGCACTAAAGGAAGTAAAGCCTCCGCATGTTCACCACTAGGAATAAGTGGCGTAACTTTTCCGTACCTGGATACTGCCCAGGCAGCACCAGGGGTATCTGCAATGGCCAGCCGTACGGTATAACCCTTACTTTTTAACCTCGAAACAATTTCTTTTATATATTCGCGCTCACCGCCCCAAAGGTGTGGGCAGCCGCTTACCTCTAACAGCAATCCATCTTTGGCAAATTCATCTATAGCAACAATAGGCGCGTAGCGGATGCACCATTCTGCAAGTCCCCTTAATAGTTTTTCACATCTGCCTGGCTTATCATCCAGTACCTCCAGACCTGGGCAGATGGCTTTGGCATCTGCAGCACGCATGCCCTGCTCAATTCCGGCTTCTGCTGCCAAAGGACTTACCGCAGTAATCATCATCCGGCCATGATCGGGCACTGCAAATACAAAAGGAACCGTTGAGAGTTCAGGACGGCGGATAAGCTGCCAATCCGCCAGCAACTGGCGAAACCATATCGAAACAAAACGCCTTTGCATATCTTTTACCCAATCTGTCTGTTTTCATCTGCTCTCCAGCCATCTTGCTGCAATACCCGTTTTACTTCTAAAAAGCCTTCTCCGGCCCATTCCATTATCCAGCTTCCCGGAACCCCGTTTCTTACTTTCAGCAGGTTTACCTGCCAGCGTGGAAAACCAAGGCCTGGCATGCCTTCTTCCAAAACACTCGGCAATGGGCTAATCTGCCATCGTGCAGTAGCAATGGTACTGGCCATTCTTCGTGCATCTTTGCGCAGGATAAATCCGGTAACGCCACTTTCTTCTACTGCAAGCTGCAATCTTCTCGATTCAACCAAGCTCAGGGCATCAACCTCAGCCACCACGGCAGCTAAGCCCTCACATCGCAATGCTTCCTCCATAATCCAAAGTGCATCCTTTTCTGTATCAACATCCATAAAAATGATGCGTTCAGGTGCTACATTAAAAGAACTAAGCGCTGCCGGGAACAAACGCCTGGCCGTACTGATCCATACGCAGGCCGCTCCATCTTTCATTAAAGCAGCAAGCAGCCCGGCAATAAAACCATCGCTGGCAGCAGCATCTTCAGGGAAAACAGTAATAAACTCATGGATAGCCCGTTTTGGAAACACACCACCAGGAAAAGCTTCTTCAATCGCACCAAGGCCAATCCGCTCTGCCTTATAAGCAGAAGCAGGCTTAAAGCCCTGCCACATCAGGATATCCTGCTGTAGTTTGTCTACCAATTCGCTCTTTGTTTCCATCTTAATCGCTAAAATAATTAGCTATCTAAATTTGCTTATATCATTTAACAACAAACATAATGCTAAAAATGTTAGTAAAAAATGAAATGTGGAAAACATTGGTGTTTTGGTGGAGAAAAGTGAAAAGACAGGCTGGTGCTTTACTGCTCAATGAGAAATTCATTATTGCATTTGTTAAGCATGCTTAAAACTGTTCGTTGATTTTATGTGTAATGTCCTTCAAAAAGCGAACATGGATATTGCGTCATTGTGTTGGGGTCTGTAGTGAGCATAAATATCTGCCCGAACTGGGCGTGCTTTCAATGCCTGGAGAATTTGAGCTGTTAAAAATCAGGTTCAGATAATAACAGGTGAACGGTAATGAGTACCTGTTTAGATTGGAATGATCTTATTGCTTTTTTGCTGGCCTGGGTTTGGTAGCGGCGTTTTGCTTAAGCTTTTTGGGTGCAGGAGCTGCACTTTTGGGCGATTTGCTTACAGGCTTTTTGGACGAGGTTTTCTTCTTCCGTGCATTTTTGATGCGGTATTCTAGCAGGTATAGCCTGGCCTGCCATTTCTCGATGATGGTGTCGTCGCTTTTCGGAAGGCCTGTTGGTTCCAAAAGCCCGAGTACATGGGCCAGTTCCCGGGTGCTGTCTGCCTTGGCCCGGTTTTCTTTCAGCCAATCTTGTTGTTTGGTTTCGTGGGATTTCTGGTATGCGGTTATGGCCAGTTTGATGAGCTTAGCCTCAGCTTCTTTTGATTTAGTTTTGCGCAAAAGCACCATCTGCCTGTTCCAGGCGTGGGAATTAGCAGGATCTGTAATTGCAGATTTCTGGTAGAGTTTTAATGCGGCAGAATTATCGCCCGCTCTTTCCAGTTCGAGCGCAGCAGCAAACTGCTCCTTTGACCGTATCTGTTTTCTTCTTGACATAACTGACTTTGGAACAATTAGCCCGGGCTATTGTTTGCTGAAGGGTAGTAGAGGTTATGACTACACAATGACCTTTACGCTATAGGAGTAATGCTAACTTTGGATTTAGCAATTAATGAAATGAAGAAAATCGGATTTTTATCGTTTGGGCATTGGTCGGAACATCCCTCATATCAGGCGCGTACCGCCAGTGATACTTTGCTACAATCTATCGACCTTGCCGTTGCGGCTGAAGAAATCGGCCTTGACGGAGCCTACTTCAGGGTACACCATTTTGCAAGGCAATTGGCATCGCCCTTTCCGCTGCTTTCGGCCATTGGCGCAAAAACTTCTAAGATTGAAATCGGAACGGGTGTTATCGATATGCGCTATGAAAACCCTTTATATATGGTTGAGGATGCTGGTGCGGCCGACCTGATTTCTGGTGGCAGGTTACAACTGGGTATCAGCAGGGGTTCACCCGAGCAAGTAATAGAAGGCTGGCGGTATTTCGGTTTTGCACCAAAGGATGGAGAGAACGATGCTGATATGGGAAGGCAAAAGGCTTTGGAGTTTCTGGAAAAACTGAAAGGCGATGGTTTTGCAAGGCCCAATCCAAATCCAATGTTTCCCAATCCGCCGGGACTGTTAAGGTTAGAACCATATTCTGAAGGACTGCGCGAGCGCATCTGGTGGGGAGCCGCTTCCAATGCGACTGCTGTTTGGGCGGCAGAGCACGGAATGTACCTGCAGAGTTCTACTTTGAAGTTTGATGAAAATGGTAAGCCGTTCCATATCCAGCAGGCCGAGCAGATCAGGCTGTACAAGGAAGCCTGGAGAAAAGCGGGACATGATCGCGAGCCAAGGGTTTCTGTTAGCCGTTCAATATTTGCGCTGATGAACGATCAGGACAGGTATTATTTCGGGCAGCAGGGGAAAGGGTCGGATAGTTTTGGCTATATCGAGCCAACCCAAAGGGCGGTTTTCGGTCGGGGGTATGCCGCAGAACCCGATCAGCTGATTAAGGAACTTGCTGGCGACGAAGCGATACAGGAAGCCGATACGGTATTATTGACCATTCCAAATACCTTGGGCGTAGATTACAACATCCATGTGTTATCTGCTATTCTGGAGCACGTTGCGCCGGGACTTGGATGGAGGTAGATTAGTTTGATTTTTTTAAATCGCACAAAATATATTGCCGGAGATGGCGTTTATATTCCGAGAGCGTTAATTTAGATGAGCGGGAAGAGCCTTTGGTTTTTCCCGCTTTCTTGTTTTATCATGTATTTACAGCATAAAAAGGACTTTGAGAGCGAAAGCAGATGATAACAGCTTAAGTGTTTGTGGCTATAAATGTGTGCCGGTTGCTGAAATGCTTTGATGGTTATCCTTTTTACCTCATGCCTGCTGTTGAATATCAGTTTATCTGATCGGCACAAACCACAGCCCCAAACCAGGAATTTAAACGGCTTTTTCAATTGGTATTGTCCGTTCAGACAGTAGATCCGTTGGTGCGGATGTAGGCATTTAACGGCCCGTACAATTAGCTAGTGCTTCTTTAGACGGTCCTGGTAACCGCCGGCGTAATTAAGATGCCTTCGTTTTCGTACAATTATAGAGATTAAAATACATTGAAATTTGAAGTATTAATTATAACAATCATGAACGATACATCAAAAAACAATTCTATTTTAATTACTGGTGCCACTGGCACAATAGGTTCAGAATTAGCCAGACAGCTCTCGGTAGCAGGTTTTAACTTTAAGGCCATGGTCCGCTCATTCAACAGCATAGGATCACTTAAATCTTTATCCGGATCGGAGTTGGTAAAGGGTGACTTTAACGATCCTCAAAGTCTGAGTGAGGCACTTTCGGGTGTCGAAAAAGTATTTCTACTGACCAATTCTACCGAACAGGCCGAAATCCAGCAGATTGCATTGGTTGATGCTGCAATATCGGCAGGTGTAAAATATATTGTGAAACTTTCTCAGTTTGCGGCAGATATTCAATCTCCGGTGCGTTATTTGCGTTATCATGCCGCAGTAGAACAAAAGATCATTGCATCAGGAATTGACTATACGTTCCTGCGTCCCAATCTTTTTATGCAGGGGCTTCTTGTTTTTCGCGATCCGATTATTCACCAGGGCAAATTCTTCGCTCCAGCCGGCCAGGCAAAAGTTAGTTTAGTTGATATTCGTGATATCGCAGCTGTTGCAGCCAAATCGTTAACAGAAGACGGCCACCAGGGAAAAACCTACAACCTGACCGGACCTGAAGCTGTAACACATACAGCCTTAGCCAGTATACTTTCAGCAGCAACTTCCAGAGAGATAAGGTATATTGACGTTACGCCAGAAGATATGCGTAATGCAGTCTTATCTGTAGGCTTTCCCGAATGGCAGGCAGAGGGATTATTAGAAGACTATGCTCATTATGCGAGGGGAGAGGCAGCTTTGATCAGCCCCGACATCGAAGCAGTGACCGGAAAGCCGCCCTACAAATTTGAAGCCTTTGCAAAAGATTACGCCCATTTGTTTTCGGCATAAAATTCACGTAGTTCAACTTAAGAAAAAGATAGGAAAAAGTTAATTAAAGTATTCGCCATGTTATTGGTTGCTGTAGTGGCGGCTGTCTTAATTCTGGAGTTTACAAGTTCTTATACAACATCGACCAATGTCAATCAGGATGCTCCGGTAAAAACCTTACAGTCAATAAGGATTCATGCTTCATCACAAAAAGTATATGCAGTTTTTACAAACGTTCAAAAATGGCCTGAGTGGCAAAAGGAAATTACAGCCGCAAAGCTCAATGGTCCACTTCAGCCTGGCAGTTTTATTGAATGGTCAACCGCTGGTATGAACATCAAGTCAACCTTACAAACTGTTAAAACAAATCAACAGGTTGGATGGTGTGGTAAGGCCTTTGGAGCTTTTGCAATACATACCTGGCAGTTTAAGCAACAGGACGGATATACAACTGTTGTTGTTAACGAAAGCATGGAAGGCTGGATGGTAAAACTGATGAAAGGATATTTTCAGAAGAACCTCAACATTGCGACCAAAAACTGGCTGCAGGCTTTGAAAAATGAAGCAGAAAAGGGTTAGCATCTATTTTTGTCCTGGCCGGTCAGGTAAAACTGCCGGCCTTTTAGTTCTTTAATGAAACGGTGTGGTGTGGTACCCAAAAAATACTTAAAATCTTTGATCAGGTGGCTATGGTCATGATAGTTAAATTCATCTATAATACCGAAAATATCAGGTTTACCCTTAGGTAAATTTAACAGGTGATTTATAACTGCTTTGAAGCGTAAGAAACGCAATAACTCCTTTGGCGAGTAACCGGCGTATTTCTGGAAACGCAACTGTATACTCCGTTCCGTTAACCCCGTATTTGCCGCAATTGCTTTAACCGGCTGGATCAATGGGTTATGAAAATAGTACTCTCCTTCTATTAATGGTTTTACTGCGGCTTCATTAGTTTCAGCCAGAGAGTCTATAAAATGGTTCAACATCTGCAATCGGTCTTGTATATCTTCTAATTCCATTAACTCTCGCCACAGTTCTTCAAGGTAATGGCTGTGTGGCAAAATAGCTAAGTTATCGGTTTCATTTCCAGTAACCGTTGTTAAAGAGACTTTAAAAAGGCGATAAAATCCGTCTAATTCGAAAGTGATTACGATAGCATCTGCATTTGCCGGCAACTCATAGTTCAGCATTTTTTTTAAAGGCCCAATAATGGATACGCGCTCTATCACTGTTCCCGGACTTTCCTGATTGTAAGAAATTTTAACAGGAGGACCAAAATTAAAGATCAATTTCATTTCAAGGCTGGGCGAAACGTGTTTGATAACCGGAGCAGCGTCTGCAGAATTAAAAACATGGTAAAAATGGCTTACAATACCTTTCAAAGCGCTGCTGGTTTCATATAGACGTCCGTTTTGATCTTTCTCCATATATTTTACTGGCTATTCTATTCAAAAATAAACAAAACCCCGCGTTTTTGGTCTTTTAGTGAGATTTAAGAGGGTATAGATCAAAATATGGGCAAGAATGATTTGTTTGGTTCTGCTGTTCATGAAAGATGGAAAATACCTATTTACCAAATACCTGTTCTAATTTCGGGCTGCTTAAAAGCACTTTCGCGGCATAAGCGCTGCAATTAAAGAATATACTTTCTCATATATTCAAAGCCGTTGTTACTTGCAATGGTTAACAGCGGCAGGATATTTTCTAAAAACCTCCCCCTTAAATCTATCTCGGATAACTCCAGTGCATTAGCTCTGGGAAATATAGTGAGATATTCATCCATTATCGGCTCTTTGGGGTAATTCTCGCTCATTACCTTGATTGCTGTTTTTTGCAGCTGATAAAACCCATCAAAGTAATCTTCAATTCTGGGAAGCCTATCATTCTTCCGGCTGTTGAAAGATGGATCGGCGGGTATCAGGTTCCAGATCAAATCATGCGACACAAATGCGAAGGGAATGAAATGTTCAACAGCGAAGTTGCCATGCGCTATTTTTTTTTGCGTGTATATACATTCCAGCGGGCCGGTATGGTCTAAAACCATATTCCAGAACTTGCGCTGGTTTAATAGGCTATTTCTGCGTGCAGGTTTGATTAGTTTATTCGGGATGTCCGGAACGTTGGGATTGTGTTTCTGTAGATAAAGGCTCAGGTGCCAGTAACAGTATGCCTTTAAAATACCAGCATGTTCAACGAGATAGGCCTGCCAGAGCGGGTTTATTGTCAAATTCAGTTCATCCAGGGCATATGGGCTGTTGTTTTCGAAATTTGCTGAACGCTCGTGTATTTCAGTACGGTTTCCTTTTGATTCTGGAAACCATGGGCTTAGATATCGGTGAGGTACCTCTTTATCAAAATATTGGATTGCTTTGGCTGTTAACGGATTCAGGCTGCCGATAATCTTTTGTTTAACAACTTCTTGTTTTTCATCAATGGTTATGCCTTCCAGTTCACGGATCTGGTTGATGGCCCGTTGTAGCTGATCCTGCTTACCAAAAGAAATATGGAAATAATTTACGGTATACCAAGCGCGTGATACCATGCCAGCAAAAAGGCGATGCTTTGGTATTACGGTGTTTCCTTCTTCCAGTTCGGATAAAATGGATAACAACCAGTAATATTTATAGGTTGCTGAGGTGTTGTTGAAACTCGCAGCCAGTAGGGCTATGGGAAGTCCGGAGCGTTGAGGTAGGGGAAAAGTCATTTAGCTGAATTGGTTTAATGGGGTGGTTACTTATCAATCAGATTGATCCTCCACCTGGTGCCCGGGCGAAGTTGGTAAGCTCCTGTGACCTTTTCAATTTTACCGTCACGGCTTTGACGGAGCATTTCACGGAAGTTAAACCCCGGTTTTGGCCCAATATCATTTCTTAAGATGGAGTTTTTAGCCAAAAGGTCTGCGGCCTGATCTGCACTTAAGTATTGGACACCTGATTGGAACATGTGGTTTTGAAGGAATTGGGACACTTTGTCTATTTCTTCCCGGGTGTATTCAAATTTGAGCATTATTATTTATCTATTGCTTGCATGTATAAAATTATAAAGTGCTTCCGTGATCCGCTTAATCGGGGCAGAACTGGATAGTGTTTCCCATCTGATGCCACCGCTAAGTACTTGTTGGTAGGTATATTCAGCGAGTTTACTTTTATATGGCGATGACAGCGTTCCACCAGTTTTTGCCGATATCACAGTATTGACGCCAATCTTCTTGAACTTATCTCTGAAAAATTTTCCCAACTTGGTACACTGATAACTAGACGAGAAAACGGCATCGTGTTTTTCTTCAGTGATCTTCAATCTGTCTTTTAAAAAGCCTCTAAGTAATTTTTCCGGTAGGATATTTTCTATCTCCGGATAATCGGTCTGCTCATAATGGAACCTGTCAGAGCGGATCTTTTCATAGCTTTGATGCTTCTCCTCTTTTCCTGAATCTGTGTCAGCAACTAGGAATATTCGAGAGCTGACAAAAAAAGCAGATATCCCTTCATTATCTCTATGCGTATCATCATTATTAAAGAGATAATGAACCAAGTTGTTGCCACCATATTCGATGAAAGAATAGTTTAATCCCTCAATCGGTAGAAAATCGTCTCTTGTTTTGAGGTAAGCAGCTAGAAATGCGCGGATGTACAGCCGGTCTGTTACGCCCTCTACCCAGATTGAGCAGTTACTAATCAGGGTTGATGTCGTTAGTACACCAAGAAGATCTAATGTGGCGTGCTCAAAACCATTGAACCTCCTTATTTCTGACGTGAGCGCATCCCTCTTTCTTAAAACAAAGACTTCTGAAAGTTCACTGCCGTTAAGCAATACCTCAGAGAGAATGTGGTTGGAGTGGGTATTGATAAAATAGCGCAGTTTTTTTGTCTTTAGAAAATCGTTACCAACGAGGGTTCGGATGAAAAGATTTTGAAAGCCTGGGTGCAGATTGATCTCTGGCTCCTCGATGAATATCCAGGAACCTTCCTCGGCGGTGAATATCGGAAAAAACAGGTTAATGATTGCCTGTACGCCATCGCCTAGGTTATGGATCTGCACATCTTCCATTTCATCAGGAAGGCTGATAATAATTGTTGGATTTCTTCCACCTAGATGTGCCACAATTTCTATATCCTCACCTTGATAAAAGCTTTTTCCAATAAACTGTTCAAATTCTTTGAAATTGTTGCGTTCTGCCTTAATACCTCTTTTTGCTTTGTCGAAAAGGTCATAGTGTTCCTGGCCGGTATGAACTACCGTCTCATTTGGTGCGTCTCGCTGGCCGAAGTACTGGAAATTGATAGTGTATTTGAATGTTTCTGTCCCAGCGAGATTATGGTCATGGTCGAGAAGGTTTCTTGATGAGCGCAGGGTAGGGATGTAGATCTGTTTTGGAGTAGGCCAGTAATGGGTAATGTTGTCGAGTTTGGCAATATACTGCCTCAATGCTAAACAAAGTTCCAGTTTTTCTTTTGTTCCTATAATCTTTCCAGTATCATCCAAATCTTGTATATAGAAACTTACTAAATTTAGGTTGTGTTCAGTCCAGGTGCATGTACTAGCGGCATGTGCTACATTTACACCTTTATCGTTTTCTTCAAGAATGTAGACTAGTACATCGAGGATATCGTAATAGCGTTTGATGTAATCATTAAATTTTTCGGATTCGCTAAGTCTCCCATCTTTCATCATTGCCCATAAAATTGCATCAAGAATTTTTTTTAGTGTGCCAATTGTGACGAGCTGTTCAGGTTGGGTTTTAAAGAAATTTCTAAAAGCAGAAAATCTTCCTGGAGCAGGCTGGAGATTTGAATTGCCCGTATATTGTATAAATTGGGTATTCATTGGGAGTTTCTCATGATCAAAAAGTGAATCTGTTAACGCACTTCCTTCCAGGTATAGCTGGTTGAGGGAGAGCGTGGTAGATACCATCATTTTTTTCTCAATTGAAATAATGTTTCTGAGGAGTCTACTCTTTCGGCTATTATTTGCTCCTATGAACAGGTTAATAGTCTTCAAATCGCTCAAGGCGTTGATAGGTGCCCCATCCATGTAGAATTCTTCTACTTTGGTCAATAATAGATTTTCCATGTTGCAAAATAGTAATTAGTCACAAGCTAAACTTTGCATGGGGTATAAATTTAGGTGTAAAAAGGTAATTAATCTCTGGTTCTGTAATTTAGACGCTTGTTTAAAAGCTTCTAAAGGTTTTTTCTTTTTCTAGCTTAGCAGGTGAGGACCATTTTGTGCTACATAGTCGACTGCCGCCTTGACACCTTGTTTAATTAGTTCTTTCTTAGATTCGGTAAGCAATTCCTTGATAAATTTTGTGCCCTGTTTAGCAACACTTCCCCAAATCTTGGTCAGATTTTTTAATATCCACTTTTTTGATTTGGTGGTCAAATTCTCTCTTAACAGAATTATTTCATTTTGAATGGCACTTATTTGGTGAGCATTTTGTTCGTTAACATATTCTTGGAGTTTCTCACCAAGTTCTTCAAGGTATTCGTCCAGGAGCAGGATCTGTTGGGATTTTAGTGGAAGATCCTCCTCTTCTTCAATAACCTCAAACTCTGCATAAAATTCCTCCTGAAAACCATTTATGATTTTGTCGTCAAAAAAAGATTTAACGTTGTCATATTTATCCAACATTTCAATCCAGTTTGAAAATTGTTTATTGATACTGTCAATCTTTATCCAACCCCTATAATCGGCGTTGTCCATAGAGTTTGTTGGTGCTGTGCTCATTAGAATCTGATAGGTACCATCAGACTTTTTTTCGTGGAGTTCGATTGTAAAATGAAAATTAGAACCTGGTTCCCTGTCAACTACTTTTAGTAACCATTTACCAGGATCTACGACTTCAAATTTTTCGCCCTTCTGATTAACAAAAGTTTCCAAGGCTTGGAGTATGATTAGGGGAAGATCTTTCTTTTTTCGCATTTATTAAGGGGCGTGGGCGATTTGCTTTGTTAAACAATGTTGCAAAAATCCATAGGGGATTATTACCGCTAAAATAGTAATATTTTTAACTGTTTAAGTTATATGTAGCCCAGCGTTGTAGTGAAAGTTTTGATAAGGCGATCGGGGTATACAGCGGATATGAGAGGGATGGCATAGTTGGGTGTTAAGGCTGTTTGGCTGCCATTTGCGAGCGTGGTGATCTGTCGTATCTTCTGTTCCAGAAGGATGCCGCGCCTGTCCCTGACACAGGCATTTTTTTACATTTATCAAACCTCACTTTCGTTTCACAGTGATGATCAGTTATTTAATTTCAGCGATATATTAAAATTGATACAAAAATATCTATCGACTATGGTGTAGCGGGAGTTATTTTTACAATGCCAGTACCAGTTTTACTTATGATTTATCTTTAATCATAAGTAAAAGAAAACAACAGATTTTAAAGCAATTCGAGATAAAGTAAAATGTTTAATTACTCTTTTATATCTTAGAGCAGATTTGTAAAATAATAATCAAAATAAATGAATCAACAATTATTCAAACATTTTACCGAAAACGAACTAGCTGAAAAAATTGTTAATCGGTTTGAACAATATCTGCTTAAATACCCTAATCAACAGGTCTATCTCGTAACCTCACCCTTAGGTGAAAAGTATCGTTATGACTATGAAAACAGTGCTTTGGTCATTTTGATTCCTAGACACAAACTGATGTTTCTTAATTTAGGCAAGGACGAGAATGAGTTTGAAAATTATTATGATGATTTTATAGAAGATTTAAATTCAATTTCTGATAAATATAATTATAAGGAGCATATTGGCAGACCCAGAGATTGGAAAAAAAATAATACAGCAAAGCTTGAAGATTTCGATATTGAAAATATTGAAAGCGTAATTAAAGAAAACTATCTACAAGATAAAAAATTACAACGAATTAGTGACCTACTGATATCCTTGCTAATTGGGAGTATAAATGACATATCCAAAATTGGCTCTGCAGTTCCAGAAACCTTACTTGAAAAAGTGAAAAAGAACATTGTACTTTTTGATGGAGAGCAAACTAGATTTATGTACCAAGATTTTGGAAAAAAAACCATCACAATCCAAGGTTTATCAGGAACAGGGAAAACTGAACTTTTATTGCATAAACTAAAGGATCTATATTTAAATACAGGAAATAGTAAGATATTTTTTACATGTCATAATATTGCTCTCGCAAATACATTAAAAGAAAGAGTTCCAATTTTCTTCAACTTTATGAGGGTTGAAAAACAAATTGAATGGAACAAAAGATTGTGGGTGAACCGAGCTTGGGGATCGGGAGGTGATCCTCATTCAGGAATCTATAGCTATTTGTGTAATTTTTATAATATTCCATTTTTGAGATTTAGCCCACTTAATGACTACAACAGAATATTTTCTCTTGCTTTAGAATATATTGAAAGTATCGATCCTAAATACTTTAAGTACGCCTTCGATTATCTATTGATAGATGAACGGCAGGATTTTCCAGAAGTTTTTTTCAAAGTTTGCGAAAAAGTTACTAAGGAAAACGTATACATAGCTGGGGATATCTTTCAAGATATTTTTGAAACAATTAATAAAGAAGTATTAAACGTAGATGTTGTTTTAAATAAATGCTATAGAACAGATCCAAGAACACTAATGTTTGCTCACTCCGTAGGCCTTGGACTTTTCGAAGAGAAAAAGCTAAACTGGTTTGATGATGCTGAATGGAATGCATTTGGGTATCAAGTTAAAAGATCGAACGATAATGAGATTGAGTTCATTCGTGAACCACTAAGGAGATTTGAAGATATTGATACAGATAAATTCGAAAGCGTAAACATCATTAAATCTTCCAGATCCAGCGAAGTTATCAAAGTTATTGAAAGTATTATTGATGAAGATAAGGATGTTTCACCTAATGATATAGCTATAATCATTTTAGATGATGACAAGCAGATTTATGAGTATATTGATTTTTTGTCAGCTTCAATTAATAAGAAATTTGGATGGAAAACAAATAGAGCCCATGAAAGTAAGTCAATGATCGATAATGCATTGTACATTTCAAATCCAAATAATGTTAAAGGATTAGAATTCCCTTTTGTTATTTGTGTTACAGGTACAATCAAGAAAACTTACAGATATCGCAACATATTATATACAATGCTTACTCGATCGTTCATAAAATCTTATCTACTAGTAAATGAAAAGAATGATATAGCTCACTTAGAACAAGGTCTTCAAATTATAAATAAAACCAAGGCGATTAGAACAATTGAACCAACAGCAGATGAGCAGAAGGAAATAAAAAACAATCTAGTTGGCTATCTGAATAGTTCGCAAAAGTCGTATAAAGAATTTTTAGCTGAGATCTTCGACAACCTAAAAATCGATGATATTAAGCGAAGAAAGATTGAAGACGCGCTAATAAATGCAAATATTGAACGGTTTGACGAAAAAAGAACAATTGAATTTATTTCGTCAGTAAAAGATTTTTATTAGTATGAAAAGATTTGCATATTCTTTACAGGAAAGCAGTATTGATCTGTTTTTTCCTCACGAAAGAATTAAAACAAAAACTCAAATTTTAAAAGTTTTACTTGAAGCTACTCGTTATCTACTATTCAACAAGCCAGATTCAGATGTAAGTAGCTCCAAGTTAGTGCTCAATATTAAAAAAATGAGTAGATTGTTTTTCATTACTGATTTTAAATATTATTCTATCAACTTCCCGTTTACATTTATTATTAACGAGGGAACAGTACTAATTAACTACAAAAACTTAATTGACATAAATTCAAAAACAATATCTGATTTGTTATCTATTATTAATGACGATAGATTTAATAGTACAATTTGCATTGATTTTGCTGAGCCCATTGATACACTTGAAGCTGAATATGATAGTAATCTTTGGATTCTTTTAAAAGATTTATTGATGATGGAAGATGGCTATTTACGATTTGACAAAGACTCAGAAGGGTATTCTAAGGCAAAAGAGCAAGGAAAAGAACATACTCATCCAGAACATCATATTGACGTTTTTTACTCCAATCAAAATACATTTAAAATTGGGCTTGAAAAGACAATTTTACATGATAATTTCGTTGATTATTTGGATAACCAGACAGATTGCATGTATCTTAAGAAATTTAGATAGCTAAACCATTAAAATCAAAATTCTTATTTGAACGATAGTTAAGATAACGCTTGATATTACTGCATCTTTTACTATTTTTGTTAGCATTTTTAACTTAAGATACTTTCTCACGAGTCAATGAATTATAAAGAATTCTTTACTGATTTAGGTTTTGACTTTAACACAGATTTAGAGACAAGAGAGTTATCCATAGAAAAAGACTTACTTCTTACTGAAAAATTGAAGAAAAATGTCTTTTACTTCAAAAGTTTAACCAGTACAAATACTTCATTTTATCTGATTACGAATACGTTGTCAAACGAAGAGTTATTGAGGTTTAGGAATTATGTTTGGAATAAAAATGATGCAGATTTAATCTTTTATTTCCCAAAAAAAGGTGGTACAGTAAAGCTTTATTATGCCAAGTATTCTCCAAAGCTTGATTTAAAGGAGAGTCAATTAGATGAGTTTTCAACTTCGTATCTAGATTTGGTAAAAATTAACAAAATTAGGTTTTGGCAGTTTGATAGCGGAGCATTTTGGTTAAATTATAATTCATTAATCGATAGATCAAAGTATAAAGGGATAGACAAAGAGCTTGTAAATACTTTAACAACATTAAAAAAAGAGTTGAATAATACCCTTAATGGAATAATTAATGATTACAAAAATAGAGACGTCGTTGTGCAAGCGTTGATAGATAGAACTCTTTATATAAAATATCTTGAAGACAATCATATAATTAATTCAGCTTTTTACTCTCATTACTTTTTAGATGAAACTATAAACTATGCTAAATTATTAGAGGAAGGGATTAGTGAAAGAATTAATAAGCTTTTCAGCATCATTCATTCGATTTTTAATAATTCATTATTTGATAAACCGACTATAGATAAGAATTTTTTAAATCCATCTATTTGTTATTTAATATCAAATTCAATCAAGGGTAATCTAAATTCAAGTCAGTTAAGACTATATGATTTTCAATTCAATATATTACCCATAGAACTCATTAGTTACATCTACGAAGTTTTTTTATCTGAAAAACAAAAGGAAAATGGGATATACTATACTCCTAAAAAACTTGCTCAATTAGTAATTGATGACGTTATATGTGACGATAAGATAGGATCTATTCTGGACCCATCGTGTGGCTCTGGAATGTTCTTAATAGTTGGCTACCAAAGGCTTTTAGAGATTGCAAAGAAAAATGGGTTAGAGCCTAATAATAACCTTGAAAAGATAAAATTCAGAACAAGATTGTTATCTGATAATATTTTTGGTATTGAGAAAGAATTGACAGCACAAAGATTCACATTATTCTCATTATCACTACAGGTGTTCAACGAAATTAATCCAGCTGATATAAAAGATTTTATAGCAAATGAACTTCGTGAAAACAAAAAAATTGATTTATTCTCTGAGTGCTCTTTTTTTGAAAACATAAAATTTGCGAATACATTAGATATGGCTGGAGATCCTTTCAATGGAAAGAAATTTTCGTACATAGTTGGTAATCCTCCATTTTTCGAAATTCCCAATACAACTGAATATCAAAATGAGCTGATATTTCTAAATACTTATAAGGTTGCTCTAGAAGAAAATAAAGAGACAATTATAAAATATATTGTTGGAAAGCATCAGATTTCACAATGCTTTCTTGTAAAAATAAAGGATTGGAGCTCAAATAATTCTCGATACGGATTTATCTCCAACAGCTCTAATTTTTACAACGATATCTCTAAAGATTTCCAGCGTTATTTCTATCAAAATTACGGTATTCAGAAAATTTACGAATTATCGAGAGTAAAGAAAATCCTTTTTGAAAAGGCTAAAGAGAGTGTTTTAGCTTTAATTTTTGATAATCATCCTAAGGATAATATTATTGATTACTATCCAGTTGAACTTGGCGTATTTTCAGAGAAGCCATTCGAGCTATTGATAATTCAAGAAGATAAGATTGTGAAAATTAATCAGGGAAAGTTAATATCAAATAAGCAAAAGCTTAGGGATTTTCTTGTTGGCAACAATTACGATAGTGCTCTTCTTGAAAAAATGAGAAACAACAAATTTCTGGAAGAGTTTTCTCATGCAATAGGAAGAGGTTTTCAAATCTGGGGCGAAACGGCAAGGAGAAAAGAATTTAATATATCAAAAGACGAATGGGGCAAGCTTACTGACGAAGCAAAAAACACCTTTTTGCAAACTTTCATAAAGAAATACTTTAGCGATGAGTATTCTCCTACTTTTAACAAGGCCTATATTAAACCTAATAACCTTAGCCCATTTATAAAGTTAGGTTCAAATAAGTTCATAAGTTCACTTGAAAACTTTGAAAGACCAATAAAAAATCAAGATATATATATTGGCAAAAAATTAATATTTACACGGATAGGAAGCAAACTTAACTGTGTATATTCAGATAGTAATGATTATTTTGATTTCTCGGTTTATACGTTTAAGCTAAAAGATGAGAATCTTTATTACTTGTTTCAAGCGATACTCAATTCATCTGCGATACAATATTACTTAGACTTCTATCAAAGAAAAAGAGTATTTGACTCCTTTTCTAGAATTGGTAATGATGATATTTTACAGATTCCCATACCTAGAGATTTGAGTACGGAGTTAGCGGAAGATATAACAGGAATTAGTAGAGATATCTCAATAAATAAATATTCATATACTGAAAAAGCAGAGGAACTGAATGAATTAATATTTGACCTTTTTGGATTTAATTATTGGGAAAAACAAAGAGTCAGGGATTATTTTACACCAACCTATAAATTGACTAAAAATATTCGTTTATTAGAAAATTATAAAGCAACAGTTAGCGAAGTTCTCAATCTTTATTTGAAAAACCCGGTATTAATTGAAATTACTTCAACAGATTTTCATCTAATTGTAGCAAAGATCTCCCTTAATTCAGGAACTTCTAAAAATCCAGATGCAACAAAGGTAAAAAAATATATATTAAATGAGATATTCGAACAGAATCCTCATAACAACTTATTGGCTAGTCAGGAAAAAATTTATGGAAATGATTGTGTTTACTTCATCAAAGAAAATTTAAGTAAGAATTGGAGTGAAACGAAAGCATTTGAGGATGGACAGGATATTTTACAGCATTTAATTCCAAATAGTTATGGAGAGAGAGTACATTAAAATCAAAAAACCTTCTCCACTGCCAAACTTAACACATTTACTCAACGATTTAGACGATGATTTTTGGAAAAAATGGATTTTTTTTCATTTATTATCATTTTACAAAACATATGACAAGAGCTCACTCCTTAGTAAAATTGTAATTGAAAAAGAAAAACAATATCCCAGGGTCGAAAGAGAGATTGCAAAATTCATTCGAACGAAACTTAATAATGATAAAGCATTTAGTGCAAATTTTTATGCATTTGGAGAAAATACAAATGATGAAGATATAGAAGGTAATTACGATATTACTATTCACAATTCATATTGGAAAAATAAGAATTTTCACTTCGAATGTAAAAATCTAAATAGCACCAATGATTTGATAAGTAAATATGTCTATTACAATACATATAAAATAGATAAAGATCAAAATCACATCTATGATGGAGGGGTTTTTCGCTATTTTAATGGCAAGTACGCACAAAATCTAAGTTTTGGAGGAATGATAGGCTTTATACTTGAGGGAGATATGCTAGAGATTAAAAAACAAATCATTCTGAAATTGGGCGGGAAATTCAAAACTACCCCTGAAGGAGATCTCAAAACAATTGAAGACAACTCAATAGAAGATAACATATTTACGTTCGATAGTAATCATAATAGATTCCAAAATGAATTTAATCTTCACCATGTATTGCTCGATTTTTCGAATAATACATAGTAATTTCACGCAAGGCATTAGCAACCGCTCGAACTTTAATAAGTTATTTTGGAATTAGATATTTAACCATAGAGCAGTTGCCGATATTGGACAGGTATTTTGATACGTTTTTCGAGTTGCAGCATTTAGTAATAATTTCTATTTTAAGAGGTCAACCTAGTAACAAAGTTTTATGTGAATATTTGAGTGTGTTGCCCAATTATAGAATTTGCGCTGGCTTTGACGCAACTTTGCTTAAACAGCGGTTTCATGAGGCAACTTTCCCTATAAATACCATTGCTGCCAATAAAGAATTTATGGTATAGATTGGATTTTAATAGTACCAGTTTTAGAAACTAGAATTTTTGTGTTAGTTTTTCTGCGAGTTCCACCGGAATATTGGTGTTGATTTTTAAGATCAATGCTTTATCAATTAGAGAAATGGTTGGCTGGATTTTACGTAGTTTTTTGATAATGTCGGGATCAAATGCAAGGAGTTCTTTTAGTAGATGGCTTGCATCTGTATACTTGTGATTCGCTGCTTGCCAAAAGCCATGGCCGTTTTCTCGGCTGTAATCAATTGAAAACAAATTCGCTAAACCTTCCTCTAAAACATTTGCATTGCTTTTTCCGGTTGGACAAAGACAGTGTATAACCTCGTGTGCAGTTTGAAATACTGCGCGGTTGATATCATGCTCGCAATCTGTTGATATTTGGATTACAATATGCTTTCTGTTTCCAGGATACCAAACTTGAGGACCATTTTCGTTTAGCTCTACACCGAGTATAGTATATTCTTTATCTCTTAGCCCATATTTTTGTTCTGCCGTATACAGGATATGACCTAGTTTGGAGGTAATGGTCCAGCTGTAGCCACCTTGGATTTCTTCTGCGTGAAATATTGAATTCATTTTTTTATAGTTAACACTCTCTAGATTATTTTTTTTTAAAGGCAGTAGAAAATAATCCTACACTGGCTTTAATATCTTCCTTGTGCAATAAGCGCTTCCGCAACCGGTACATCTGCTGGAGCTAAATTAAAACTAAACAACTCTATTTTTTTTACCCATTGAATTTCATCATGGTCTGTTAACACGAAATCAGCTTGAATGAACTTACAGCCGTAGGCTATAAGTTCTATTTGAATGTTCTCGTATTGATGAATAGTAGTTTTAAAATGTGACGTAACTTCAACTTGCATAGAGAGTTCTTCTTGTAGTTCTCTCATTAACGCGTTGCTTTCCGATTCATTAGGTTCAACCTTTCCGCCCGGGAATTCCCAATAACCACCAAGAGATTTTTCAGCTTTTCTTCTGCAGAGAAGTATTTTATCTTCTTTGAAAATAATGCCACAAACAACTCTAATTGTATCCATGTGCAAGACGGTGATAGGCTAGATTTGATAAATTTAGCTTATGGTTCTTCTTCAAAATTAGCTTTCCAGCCATATCGCCTAATAAGTTAAAGTCATCTGAAATAGAAAATAGCCCTTTGTCGAACATTACATGATGGTTAGGGCACAAACATATTAGGTTGTTTGAGTTATCATTGCCGTTATGTGGTTTGCCTAGCGGTTTAATGTGTGCACCTTCGGCATAACGGCCAACTTTGGTAATAATGGTTTCATTACATATTTGACACTGATAATTGTAGAGCTGTTTGACTTCTCTTGCTATTTTGGTGTCGCGAACTATCCTTAGAACGACGCTTTCGATTCTTTTTTTCTCTTTAGTCGAGTAATCAAGCTCTATTTCTTCAGTGGTTTTCCTATGTGGATTAATATCTGTGTACTCGAGCTTATATCTGCAGATTTTAAAACCGCTTTTACCGATCTCCTGCCATGCATCTATTACACTATAAAGACCTGCGTACTTGTAGCCTTGCTTTGGGGAAAATGGGCTTTTGTGTTTTGCCCCCCTAATTACCCTTACGGGTAATCCTTCGTCCATGCTTTTTAATAATCCAGCGTTTCCTCGGTTATTCCAGTCTTGATCCTTAGTTTGCCTTTTACTGTCGCCTTCGTTGCCACCAGCGCCTGTATAAATGATTGTATCGCCAAGATCCTCGTCATCTGCGTAGCCCCCTGAAAGTACAATAGCGGCAACACCTGTTTTCCCAGTCCCATCTATTCCTCCGGCCCAGTTTCTATGGAAACTATCTTTCATCATTATTCTTCTATCTTCAAATTGATAACCTTCTGGGATACCTTTTATCTCTCCAAATATTATTGGCTTAGTCATGAAAATTTAGTGCTTAATTTAGTCGTTGGTTTATTTAAATTGAGCGGGCTGTTTGGTTAAGATGTATTAATGGAATGTGGATAAATAAAAATAGCTTAGCATTTTTATCTTGAGGCAAGCTCCCTTCACCTATCCATCAATTCTGTCTTATTTCCCATTAATGTTATTGATATTTACTTGACCTAATCATTCTACTACCATGGAAAATTTAAGAAAAGGGCTTTCGGACTTGCTATCTCTCATTATCTCGAAAGAAAACGACAAACACTATTCCTGGAGCGAAATTGCTCTTGGTATGTTACTTTTATCGATTTTCCTTACAGATTGTTTTCTTGCCTCTATTATTAGTTAGAAATGTATTTAATCTTCCTTAATCGGCATAAAGAACTTCTTTATATCCACATTTAAACCGTCTGCAATAGCCAATAACGTTGAAAACATAAAATTCTCCTTGCCATTTTCAATGTCACTTATTTTAGCCCGGTCGCCAGAGAATTTATCGGCCAAATCTTGCTGTGACAACTTTGCCTTTTTCCTATATCTTCTAACATTTGCGCCAATTAGTTTAAATGTATCCTTATGCTCTTCCACTTTTTATTAATAATATTTTGTGGTTTTATTGCCACGTTTTATATTTATTGTTATATTTGTTATCAGTTATTTATAGCGACAAATGGAGTTGGGATAATACCTAGCTTTAACGATGTCACTCATGAGTGAAAACCGTCAAACTTTCTGCATGAGATGATCGTGAGTTCGCCGTATCTATTGAGTTTTGCTATCTTCGTGATATCTTATTCAATAGGGCGGACTTCATGTTAGTCTTTTGCAGAACTTAAGCCTAGGCTTAAGGGTTCTTGACGGTACCACACTCAAAAGCATTGAAGTTCTCCCTTTTGGTTTTCTACCAATCTGGTTTCCTCCTGCTTTATTGAGCCCTCATCGTTTACATAAAAATTAACCGTTTATGAAAACGAAACCACCATGATTTTTCAAACCACGCAGTGGGACGAATAAATCTGGTAGCTTCATCACCACTGTAAACAAATGATGTACAGATGAAAAAATTAAGCGCCATCAAATCGTATCACTTCCAGGAAGTCATACTCAAGTATTCCATTAAACTCTTGTTAAAGAACGTTATCTGTTCTCCATCGTAGTGCACGTGCCTGAATTACAAGTTTAAATAGCCCAATAAAAAAACAGGGGTTGGTGTGAGAGCGCGCACTGAGTCCTGGCGGGTTAATTTAGCTTGGTACCAGCCCTTTATTGCTATTAGGCAAGGTGCAGTACTATGGTTATTCGCATTCCCAAGGTAGGCATCTTTTTTCTAATTACCAATACGGTTTGCCGTATCCATATATTTTATGTGGAAGGGGCTGGTTTTTGCCTGTTTTTTCACAACTACAAACAATCACTCCAACCGCTCAACGACTTCGGGGTCATTTTGTGAGCGGTATATTTTATTGCATAGCCAATAGCTAGCGCATTACCCATATTAATAACCTTCCGTCCCCATAACCTCGGTAGAGTTTTTTATCTGTCTTAATATCCCCTTTTTTTAGTACACCACGTTTTTTGCTTAATGATTAACGATAATCTGCTGTTTGGTGGTTTTACCATCTTTGGTAATGTGAAGAAAATAAGTGCCGTTTGGAATAGCGCTGGTATTCAGCGTGATCTTATCCTGGGCAAATGGGTTTGTAGCAACCACATTTCTTCCGATATCGTACAAAACAGCTGAGAATCCATTACTGGTTTTGTTGCTGGCTTTTGACTGGGCAGTTTGACTTTGAAAAGCGGATGTGGCCTGGCTAAGCTGTGAGGATTCTGTTAAATCTTCTTTTACCGGGGCGAGTTCAACAAAGAGCTCATTGCTTACAGGGTTTGGATACACCTTAAATGCCGAGGATGTAGATAAATGGGGGTAATCGTCTAAATTGATTCCAAAGTGCTGCCAGGCGCTTACCCCACAGGTGTTTGTATAGCGTACGGTAATGGTGCGGTACATGCCATAAGTGGTATCAAACGAAATACCCTGAACGTTCTGAAGGTAGGTGGCAGGATTAAGGGTATTTAAGGGGATGAAGGGGTTTCCGTCTGCGCTTTCTACATCGAAATAACTCCCTGGATAGGTATTGTTGTATTTGAACATGACAGTCACGTACCTGGGCGCCGGAGGAGGCGGACCGGAGGCAAGGGTAATATTTGCTATGCCTACCTGAACGGTTTTGTTAACGTTTACTATCCGGTTATAGCCCTTGCTATCGGTGATGGTTACAGTAAGCTGGGTGTAGGCCGGTGATACTGCCGCGTTTCTGTTGACTACAATGCTGGAGGTATTTTGGCCGCTGATCAGGTTTAGGGTATTTGGGACATTCCAGCTATAGGTGCAGCCAATCAGATTTGGCACAGAATAGGTGTGATTATTGTTATCGCAATAGTCAATGTTTTCATCGCCGTTCATTGTTATTGTGCTTAATATAAGTGGATTTACGGCCTGGTTTCCTGATGGTGATAGTATGGGTTGAAGTCCGGCATCGTCCCAGGAGTAGCTGAACTTGCCATAACGGTCGCCAAAGTCGGTGAAATCACAGCTGCTCCATCCTCCGCGGAGCTGGCCAACAACCTGTCCATATTGATTGAAAAGGCCGGCGCCCGATGAACCGGGTGACACGACTCCTTCAGCATAATGGGCGGTCCAGAATTTGTTTCCCCACAGCCAGTCTGCTACATCGCGAGTGTCGGTGATGCGCATATCTTCTCCATTTGGATGGTGCAGTATATAAGAACTGTAATCAGCAGGTGGAGTGGTCTGCCGGTTCCAGCCCGCATAGTTGACACCGTCGCCTACGCCCGGAGGATTAGTCAGCTCAAGCAATACCACATCAGTTTCTTTAGAAGATGCCTTTAGGATTGCGCCGGTGAACTGTATTCCAAAATCGTTAACACTGCTCAGGCAGTTGTTGCGCCAGAACTGGAATAATATTCTTGCACTGGCCAGTGCATTTATTTCTGAAGCATCCAGCACATCATTATTATCAGCGTCGATAACATGAAAGGCAGTTAGAAAGTAGGCTTTGCCGTTATTGTATTCATTGTTGATCAAAGTGCCTGTGCCTGTATATCCATTGGAAGAAAGTTTGGCTACTGCCCTTGCCGAATTCATCATGTAAGGCCGGCACATTACGGTTGGGTTACAGTTTGTAGAAGCATCGCGCATTATTGCTCCGTTTTTTGAATCACCCATTTCTTTGAATCCGACCTCTATTTTATTGATGGAGATACGGCTTTTAAAATCTCCGGAATTATGGGGCTCAATAATGTAGATGGTAATATTGTTGCCATTTAAAGGTGAAATGCCTATGGTGTTTGAAACAGTAAAATTATTTTTCTTGATGCAGCTGTCCAATATGTTTTTTTGATCGTTGAAGATATACATCTCTGCTGTGCTGGAAAGCTCAAAACTATTGAAAACCAGACCGATATTTAATGCATTAGGCACGCTGATACGCAGTGTCCATACTTTTCCTGCTGAGCTCGAGGTGATTTTACCATCTGCTATACCAACAGCAACAGGCAATATATCTGCATAATGCTCGGTTTTATTGATTTCAGTTTTTGGGTCGCCGTCAATTGGAGCTTGGATTTTAGCCTTTGCAATCTTCGGTGAATAACTAAAGGTTTTGGTATTGACGGTTTTGAGGTCTGGGTAGCCCGGAATCTGGCTGTTAATTTGCTGAGGAGTGGTGGCAACCCTTAAGATTTGTGCTTTGGCACATAAAAATAGGGTGCTCAAAAATACAACTAAAAGTATTCTCATGAGTGCGTTATTTACTTGAAAAATGGTGGAACTAACTAAAAGACAGCTGGGCTTACGTGTACAAATTTAGCTACCTTGAGGGTGTATACTACCGGATCGCTTACGCTGCAGTTTGGGGTTGAAGTAGCTGTGCCTGCTATTGTAAAATCGAAACCGATCTTTTGCCCTATCTTCTTCAGGCTTTCAGGCAAATCCACGGTTTTAATAACATTATTGTAAGTGGTGCCGTTTAAGGTTAGTTTATCTCCAAATTGCTGCTGTACAGAGGAAGCAGAATGTATCTCAATTAACCAGTAATCTTTGTTTTGGTCTGAACTGCATGTTTCTTTTGCAATAACGGTACCAGAGGCGCCATCATATGGCGGTTTGAAAGGTTGCTTATTATTACAGCCATAGCCTATGAGGAAAAATATAGCTGAGATGAGGAATGTAATAAATGTTTTTTTCACGTGGTATGAGTTAAGAGGCTAATATTTCAAAGTTAGCTCAGGTGCTTTGTATTAAGAATTATCTGATATTAATTTTTTGTTAAATATTTGATTAGCAAATCCTTTATGAGTGCAGTATTTATTCTGTCCGATACCTGTGCTTTTAGTATGATCCTTCCTGGCTACCCTGATTAAAAATTTAATGATTGTTGAAGAGTTCGTAATTCATTTTTTTTATCAGAGTATCGGCTGAAGAAAATTATGATTGTGGCTTTTTTATTCTTTAGGGTTGCTCAGGCAGTAACCTTCCAGCAATTAAACACTATGGGCTAAAATGTTTTATTTGCCTGAATAAGCTATTTTTTCACGTGCCCCAGGTTTTTAAGGTTCCGTTCCTGATGATATTAAAATTGCCTGGCTGCAATAGATTGCGTTTTCTGTTATACGATTTGAAATAAGTTGTCGTTATACAGGATATAAGGCGTAACATTATAAAGCCTTTAATTACTGATTAAATTTACGCATGATGGAAAAACTAACACCAGTTACTTTTTCATCCCTATCAATTAAATTATTTACTACGGCGCATAAACCGCTTGTTTATGCACAGCAAAACCGCCCCCAACGGGTGGCTTGTATTACTTTCAACCTGGGGCTCATCTGCCCCAGTCGGGGTTACCCATAATATTTGGGGAAGTTTTTCCCCAAAATGAATCACAGTATACACAGCACAATTAACTTAGATTTAACCAGGCTGGTTAAACTGTGTTGATGTTGTTCGGCGTAAAACAACACAGATAAATACCACATTTACCAACCGATTTTAGCCGCTTCAGCACAACGGGTTTAACCGCCTGAATAACAGTACAGAAACATTTTCCGGATCTGGATTGTGGAACGCCTCAACAACTTTTCGTAAAATGCTTCATGATTTAAATTTTACGCCCCATGAATAACCTCGAAGCACTTGTACAGGTAATGTACAACATTTACCTCGTACTGAACAAAGAACAACTAACCTTTACTTTTATCGATCTCCTTGGCGACCCTAATGCGCAACTTACCCGCCAGCAGGTTAAAGATTACCTGAACATTAGCGAAAGTACCTACAAACGTAAGGTAAAAGATGGCACCTTAAAGCCTATAAAACTCCCCGGCGGCGATCGTTTTTACGCGAAAGATTTACTGGCTGCCTACCTGGAAAGCCAGCGAAAAGGCCGTATCTGATTACCCCTTATTTACCTGTTGTTTACCCTTTGTTGCTACCAAGTTAACCCCAACGTTACCCCAGGATTACCCCGGCTTTACCTTTTGGTTACCTAAAAGGTAAAGCCAAAGCTTGCTTTCGCAGAATGGCAACACCGCTTACGGTTATGCTGCCCTTAAGCAGGCTGCCACAAGTGGCCTGGCTGTGGCAATGCGGGCCAACCGTAACGGCTCATTTTAGCTCATAATCGGTGTTAATTGGCTCAATTTAGCTCATTTTAGCTCAAAATGAGGCGCCAGTGCTGCTAAGCTGCTAGGTTTGGGCATGGATTTAAACATACCGGTATAAACAGAAATCCTTTTGAACAAACATTTTTTCACTTAAAAAAACAAAAATTATGGCAACGTATTCAAAAGGCGCAAATGGCGCATTCTCGGGCAAAGTAGGCAGTGTAATTGGCAGCAACTGGCGCAGCGTAGATTACCTAAGGGGCCTGCCCAAAAAGAGCGGTAAACCCGGTACCCAACCGCAATTGGCACAGCGCAGCAAATTTGCACTGGCTCCGATGTACCTGAGCCCTATTAAAGACATTTTAAACATTGGCTTTAAAGATAAACAGCTGAGCAAACTTACAGGATACAATGCGGCAGTAAAGGTCTTTTTAAACCAGGCGATTGTAGGTGACTATCCTGATTATACGATCGATTTTTCGCAGGTGGTGCTGAGCAAAGGTTCGCTTTCGGTTTTTCATGGTCTTAACGCGGGTTTGCAGGGTGCAGATCTGGTACTAAACTGGCAGAGCATTTTAAACCGCTACAGTGCCTTTACCGATGACCTGCTAACGGTAGTGCTCTTTAACGATACCAAAAAGATGTACCTGGTGTACGAAGAAGCGCAGCGCGGGGCGCTTACCTATACCGCGGCAATTGGTGCCGGCTTTACGGGCGATGTTTTTTACGGATGGGCTTTTGCGGTGAAGCGCGATGCCACAGCCGTATCGGGCAGCCAGTACCTGGGCACTTATACCATTCCTTAGTTTATTGATTAACCCGCCCAAACCTTGCAAAGCCGCAGGTTTGGGCTTTTTTTAAAAGAAACGATATGAAAACATTAAAACTGGCTTTAACGGCACTGATGCCGAAAAGGCAACTACTCGAAAAACTGATGCTGGCCACCATCCTGGTTTTGGGCTGGCTTACACTCCCTAATTTACTAAGAACCTTCGAACCCACCGCTGCCCTGCTCGATGCAGGCATTTGGCAGCTGCTAATGCTCGGCCTGTTGTGTTATGTGGCCCTGCTGCAGATTTCCTGGTGGCTCTTGTACCGCTTCTGGCTTGGCATGGGCCTGCTTAATTTAACAGATATGGTTTTACGTTTTAAACAGCTCACATCATGGCAACAGTTAAGATTTTTTTGGGCATCGTTTGCTTTGCTATTTTTAGCAGGGATAGCCTGCCTGGCCGCTATAACATAAACCAGGCGCCTAACAGGGCAATGGCCGATAGGGCAAAGCTGTTGCGCATTGCAAAAAATGAAATTGGTGTGCGCGAAGTTTCGGGCCATAACGATGGGCCACGGGTAGCTGCGTACCTGCGTTATACAGGTGTTGAACAGGGCAGCCCCTGGTGCGCGGCTTTTGTAAGCTGGGTTTTTGGGCAGGCCGGTTACCCTGCACCACGTAGCCCCTGGAGCCCGGCCTTATTTCCGCCAGGTAAACGTACCAAACAGGTAAGCCCTGCAGTGGTATTCGGCATTTACTTTAGCCACCTGAAACGCATTGGCCATTGTGGTTTGGTAGAACGGCAGGAAGGCGATTGGCTCATCACCATAGAAGGGAATACCAATGTAATGGGCAGCAGGGAAGGCGATGGGGTATACCGCAAACGGCGGCCCCTGAAAGCCATCAGGTACTTTGCCGATTGGACCATTAAGAAAGGAGCGGAAAATGAAAACTGAGTTAAAGCTATTGATGGCCTGTAGCATGCTGCTTTCGGCCTGTGGAAGTTTAAAAAGCAAAAAGACGCTGCAAACGGAAAACCTTCAATCGAACAGCCAATACCAGGAGGATACCAACCTGCAAAGCTGGGCAAAAGAAAACACCTTACTGCTCGATACCAGTAACAGCGAATATGTGGTGCAAATTACCCCAGTGGGGAAATTCCGCTACAGTGCTGAAAATGGTTTCGAAGGAGTGGCCGAAAAAGTAGTGCTAAGCGGCAAAGTTGGTAAAAGGAAGATCCTTCAACAGCAAAAGCAAGCGGGCCAGCAGCTTCAGCAGCAAAAGCGCAGACTGGAAAGCACACAGGTAAAAAAGAAACTGCAGCACATTGATAAAAGCAGGAAGCCACGTTGGGCCGCGATGTGCATTGGGCTGGTGGTGGCACTTGGCCTGGCCTACTGGTTGATGAGAAAAAGGCTATTCTCCTAACATTAGATGCCCCATTGGGGAAATTTCTCTACAGTGCTGAAAATGGTTTCGAAGGCCTTCCCTGCCAGCTAATGAGAAAACGGTTCTTCGCCTGAATGTTAAAATGCTCCCTGTAAAACCAGCTTAGGGGAGCATTTATTCCACGTTACTTAAATTAGTCAAGACTTAAGCTGACAGTTAGGCTAAATTAAACAACATAACAAAAATTATTATGACTACCCAATCAAAAATAGTACCTGGAAATAGATTTATTTTTTAGAGGATTTCAATTACAAAGCTCAATGATCCGAAAAATATTTTTTTGCCCGGCGGTTAGCGTTTGGCATTTAGCTAACCGCCAGACATTAAACCACTTAGGCAATGAACCAATGGCCAATAAACGCTTTAGCCACGAAGGCACGGATTAACACGGATTTTTTGCATTATGCAACCGATGACCAATGACCAATGGCCAATAAACTATTGAATTAAACAAAAAAAAGCGATCCCCGTTTCCGAGAATCGCTGGTAATTTTGATATTGAAGCATCAGGTTCTACCTTAAACCTTCTGCCTTCCTACCTTCAACCTTATTAGTATCCAAAAATCTGCTCCAGGCTTAATTTAGTTACCGGACCAAATTTTGCTAAATCGGCCATGTTGATTTTCTTTTCGGAAGCCACGATACAATAACTGTAAGGTTTGCCTGAAAGATTGGTCTGGTGGAATGATTTTACATCATTAAAAGTTAATGGTTTTAAATTCGCGTATTCATCAACCCTCGAGTCGTGATCAAAACCTAATTTTTTATCTGCCAAATAGCTATAGATAATTCCGTCTTTGGTGATACGGCTGGTTTCCAGGCCATTTAATGAATTGGTTTTTGATAATGCAAATGATTTATCAGACTCTGGTAAAGTGGTTAATAACTCATTCATACCGGCAACGGCCTCATTCATTTTATCTGCCTGTGTACCTACATAAGCAATAATGGTATTTTCTTTTTCTTTGGTATTTGGAGAAGAATATACCGCAAAGGTAGAATAAGCCAAAGCTTTAGATTCGCGGATGGTTTGAAATACGACTGAACCCATACCGCCGCCGAAATAGTTGTTAAACAAGGCAATTTTTGCAGCATTGGCCGGATCGTACAAGCCACCATTGCGTACCCAACGGATTTCTGCCTGCACCATATCGTAATCGGCAAAGTAAACTTTGTTCGAATCGGTTTTGGTGTATACAAATTTCTTAATTGGCGCCGCATCAGTAAATGCTTTGGCCAATGGGTGTGCTTTTACAATATCAGCAGAAAATGCTGTTAAAGTTTTAGGGCCATAATAAGTAATGGTGTGTTTGTAATTGGTCAGGTTGTGTAAGATATAGATCAAATCTGCCGATTTCATATTTTTGATCTCATCATTTGTTAATCCGTAATTGAAAGGATTATCGGCACCGTATTGTGCATAACTCATTAAACCACCAAGAATTGATGATTTATTTAATTTTGCGTTATCTCTCGATTTTAACAAACGGCCTTTTAAATCTTCTAAGGCTTTTTCGTTTGCTTTGCAGTTTGCCAGTACATCTTCTACCAGGGCAACAGCTTTATCAAAGTTTTCTTGTAAACCACTGATGGAAACTGTAGTTACATCGGTACCTACGTTTATGCTATAGCTACAGGCAATGTTGTAAAATGCTTTACTAATATCCTCTGCCGAATATTTATCGGTACTTAAGAACGCTAAATACTGAGCAGCATAAGGCAATAACTTGTAGTTGTACGAGCCCATATCAAAACGGTAGCCTAAACGGAAAATTCCGTTTTCGGTGTTTTGAACCGCAATTACATCAGCAATGCCTGCTTTACCGAAATTAAGGTCTTTGGTGTAATCTAAAAATTTAGGGGCTATCGGTTTTACCGGAGCAGCAATGATACCTTTTGTAAATGGAGAAACCTCATTAACATTGGTTTTTACAGCGGTAATGGCTGGCTTTTCTACTTTGATGATGCTTTTATCTTCGCCTTTATGTTTTAAGATAGAAACGTAGTTGTTGACGAAAAATTTATTGGCAAAATCTACAATTTCCTTTTTGGTTACTTTAGCCATTGCATCGGTTGATGCCAGGCTTTTATCCCACTCCGTACCACGGTTTTGGATAAAGGCATTCATCGCGAAATCTGCACGCACATCGTTATTATCAAAGCTCTGTAACTCTGCTAATTTGATGTTTGCAACCGTTGCTTTAATCAGGCTTTCGTCGAATTCGCCTTTTTTAAGCAGTTCTACCTGCTCTAACAATAATTTTTGGGCTTCTTCTAAACTTTGGCCAGCTTTAGGTGAGCCAGATAAAATGAAGATTCCATAATCTTTCATCGAGTTATAACCGGCGCCCGCCCTCAACATTTTTTGCTGTTTATTGATGTTGATATCCATTAAACCCGCTTTACCGTTGGCTAAAATGCTGCCGATTAAATCTAACAATAAACTTTGGTGTGTATTTTGGGCAAAACCTCTATACGCAACATATAAATTTTCGGCACTTGGACCATAAATATCAACCGTTTGAACCTGTGTTAACGGTTTCTCTGGTGCAGGGTTATAAAGCGACAAAGGTTTAGGTGCCATATAAGCGAAATCCTTGTCGATTTTTTTGATTAAATCATCATAATTAATATCGCCACTCATAATTAGCGCCATATTATTGGGCACATAATATTTGTTGTAGTATTTTCTGATTTCGATTAAGGATGGATTTTTTAAATGTTCGATGGTACCAATGGTGGTTTGTTGTCCGTAGTTATGTGTTGGGAACAAAGCATACAGCATTTTCTCATACATTTTACGGCCATCGTTATCCATACCGATGTTTTTTTCTTCGTAAACCGCTTCTAACTCAGTATGGAAGATACGGAAAACAGGCGCGCGGAAACGTTCTGCCTGCACAGCCAGGAATTTATCAATGGCATTTGATGGAAGATCTTCCTCGTAAACGGTTTCTTCTACCGAGGTGTGGGCGTTGGTAGAGTTGCTCCCGATCGATTTCATCATTTTATCGTATTCGTTTGCGATAGAATAATTAGAAGCTTCGCCCGAAGTTTTATCAATTTCCTTATAAATCTCTTTACGTTTAACCGGATCGGTAGTTTTGTTGTAGGTTTCGTAAAGTGCTTCGATCTTATCTAAAAGTGGTTTTTCTTTGGCATAATTTAAGGTTCCAAATTTGTCCGTTCCTTTAAATAACAGGTGTTCTAAATAATGCGCCAGGCCGGTATTGGTACGCGGATCGGTATTACTGCCCGCTCTTACCGCCATCTTATAGGTAATATTTGGCTCTTTATTGTTCTGGGATAAAATTACAGTTAAACCGTTTTTTAGCGTATAAAAACGTGTTTTGGTCGGATCGTTGGTTACATACCTGTAGCTAAAGCCACCAGAAGTTCCTGTTTTCCATTGATAGGTTGTTTGCGCCTTCGCTAAAGAACCTGTAATTAGAAAACAAGCCAAAGTAAATAGTTTGAATTTCATTGAATTGGTTTTGGTTTATGATCATGAGTGCGTACCTGTTCGTTTAAGTATGATCTCAAATACAGCCTTCATTTTTAATAAGTTATTTATCCAAATATATATGCTTTCTGGCAGGGAATGAAATAATTTTGATTTCAAAACTAAAAATCTAGGAATAAATGATTTTAGCATATCAATCATGGTTTATTGTGCCTTGAATTTATAATCTGTATTTTTACCGGCATGACAAAGCAGGGCACAAAACCAAATATTTTAGTTGTAAATGATGATGGGATTACAGCTACAGGCATAAAGAATCTAATGGAAGTAATGCAGGAGCTGGGCAATGTAGTGGTGGTTGCACCAGATAGTCCGCAAAGCGGTATGGGACATGCCATTACCATAGGCAAGCCGATCCGTTTTGATAAGGTTGATCTTTATGCAGGTGTAGAAATGTATAAATGCAGTGGAACTCCGGTTGATTGTGTTAAAATTGCTGTAAATAAGATTTTTAAAGGTAAAAAACCTGACTTATGCGTTTCGGGAATTAACCACGGATTAAACAATTCGATTAATGTACTTTATTCGGGTACTATGTCTGCGGCAGTAGAAGGCGCGATAGAAAAAATTCCATCTATTGGTTTCTCTTTAGATGATTTCGCAGCCGATGCCGATTTTAGTCATACCAAAAAATACATTAAAAATATCTGTGAGCAGGTTTTGGTGAATGGTTTACCAGAGGGAACCCTTTTAAATGTGAATTTCCCGAAGGGCGATCAGCTAAAAGGCGTTAAGGTTTGCCGCCAGGCCAATGCCAAGTGGATGGAAGAATTTGATGAAAGAACTGATCCTTACAAACGACCATATTATTGGTTAACCGGTGTTTTCGAAAATTTTGATAAAGGAGAGGATACCGATGTTTGGGCATTGGAAAACAATTACATTTCTATCGTTCCGGTCCAGTTTGATTTAACGGCCCATCACGCGATACAAGCAATAAACAGTTGGGATTTTATAGGCAACAATGCTACGAAATCTAAAAGTGCCGGAGCTAAAGTTTCAGCGCCCGATGGCATTAATTTAGGTTAAGCGCTTGTCCTTATGATTGATCGGTTGAAAAGATTAAATAATTCGGTATGGATAGGTTTGGGCATAGGTTTGCTTGTGCCGGCAATATTTTGTGCTATGGCCTGGTATATCATTCACCATGTGGCTTCCCTTGCTAAAGCAGATTTATTATACATTGGTGGTATTGCCATAAATGCTTATACCATGCAATACTTTTTTAAATACAACAAAGAAAATATTGGAAGAGGCATATTGGCAGCAACCTTTTTATGCGCTTTTGTGTTTTTTGCATATAAAGTTTTTTAAGGAAATACTAGACTGGCATGAAGGATATAGTCGGTTCGTCATTCCCAACTTGATTGGGAATCCTAATGCAATTAGCTTTAAGATTCCCGCCTGCGCGGGAATGACGATCGCTCGTTTTGCCTCGCAATTACGATTTTGTTATAACATAAGAAATATGAAATACTACCTCGTAGCCGGAGAAGCCTCAGGCGATTTACATGGCGCCAACTTAATGAAAGCCTTAAAAGCTGAGGACGGCGAAGCGGTGTTCAGGTATTTCGGGGGCGATAAAATGGAAGCCGAGGGTGGCGAGTTGGTTAAACATTATGCCGATATGGCTTTTATGGGTTTTACCGAGGTGATTTTAAATTTACGAACCATTTTCAGAAATCTTAAAGCCTGTAAGGATGATATTTTAAAATGGAAGCCCGATGTGCTGATTCTGATTGATTTTCCTGGTTTTAATTTAAAAATCGCGGAGTTTGCAAAAGCAAACGGTATAAAAGTATGCTATTATATTTCGCCTAAGGTTTGGGCCTGGAACCAGAAACGGGTGTTGAAAATCAAGAAGGTGGTCGATCATATGTTCTGTATATTACCTTTCGAAGTAGATTTCTACAAAGAATGGGGCATGAAGGTAGATTATGTTGGCAATCCCTTATTAGATGAAATTGCGCAGTTTACGCCAGATCTAAATTTTCGCGAAAACCATCAATTAGGAGATGAAAAAATTATCGCCCTGTTGCCTGGCAGTCGAAAGCAGGAAATAGAACGTTTACTGCCGGTGATGTTGAGCATCACCGAAAACCACCCTGATTATATTTTTGCCATTGCAGCAGCACCAACCTTTACCGAAAGTTATTACCGCCAGTTTACGGGAGATAAAAAAGTCTATCTTCTTTTTAACAGTACCTATAATTTGTTGCACCATGCCAATGCCGCAATTGTAGCTTCAGGAACAGCTACGCTAGAAACTGCTTTGTTTAAAGTGCCACAGGTGGTGGTTTATAGGGGCGGCACCATTTCAATTGCCATTGCCAGGCTATTGGTGAAAATTAAGTTTATTTCACTGGTTAATCTTATCGTTAACAAGAAGATCGTAACCGAACTTATCCAGGAAGATTGCAATACCCAAAAGGTGAACGAAGAGCTCAAAATTATCTTAACAGGCGAGGGGAGGAACGAGATGTTAAAGCAATACGACGAGCTGCTTTTGCTCATGGGAAAACCCGGCGCTTCGGCAAAAACGGCCAGATTGATTACGACCTACCTGAACTAAACAATTCAACAAGACAGAAGGGACTTAATGGTGGACTTACTTATATTAGGATATTAATTTTGATACAAATGGCACTTTAATGGCGCCTTTTGTTGTTTTAGGCATTCATATTAACATTGTACCATCCTTTCACAAACGTTTCTAAAACGATTAACATAAAAAATGTTAAATTGCGTTTTTATACTGGCAAAAATTTAAAAGCTATAATTTTTATTTAGCTTTGAATTGATTAACTCAAAAGAAATCCCAAGCAAATGAAATCGCTTTCTATCAAAGATATAGCCGTAAAAGCAAATGTATCCATTACCACAGTATCATTCATTATTAACGGTAAAGCAAAAGAGAAATCAATAAGCGAAGCAGTAATAGAAAAAGTTAAAAAAATTATCGAGGAAAGCGGTTATAAGCCTAATCAGATAGCGAGAAGCTTAAGAACCGGCAACTCCAATATCATCGGCTTAATTATCGAAGATATTTCCAATTCATTCTTCTCGAGGATTGCAAGGTTAATCGAAGATAAAGCCTATAAAAGAGGATATAAGATCATTTATTCCAGTACAGAAAACAGCATCGACAAAGCCAAAGAGCTGATCAACATGTTCAAATCGAGGAAAGTTGATGCCTATATCATCTCTCCAATAAAAGGAATAGAAGAAGATATACAAATGCTCCTTGATGATGGAAACCCCGTAATCCTGTTTGATAGAAATTTGTCAGACGTTAATACCAGCTATGTTGGAGCAGATCATTTTAATGCCTCGCACCAATCAATACAGAGTTTTATCGATCAGGGTAAAAAGAATATAGCCCTGGTTACCACTGATATAAATGTGGAACAGATTATAGAGCGGTACGATGGTTATAAAAAAGCACTGGAAGATAATGGAATCAAATATGATGACAAGCTGGTTTTAAAAATCCACTTTAATCAGGAAGAAGGCGAAACGATTGCTCAGATCCAAGAACTCTTCGAAAATAAAAAAATCGATGCAGTGTTATTTGCAACCAATTATTTGGCGATTAGTGGCTTAAAAGCGTTAAAACAAATCAATAAAAAAGTAGGAGATGATTTCGGAGTGATCGCATATGATGATCATGAAGCATTCGAACTGCATACCCCCCGTATTTCTGCTGTCCAACAACCCCTGGAGGAAATAGCCGAAACCATCATTAAACTCATTTTAAACCAGCTTTCTTCAAAAGGTAAATCGCCTGCTGAAGAGGTAATTATCCCCGCCCGTTTAGTTATTAGAGACTAGAAAAAAATCATCCTTCGCTCGATTGTAATATTTTTTTTACTTACTAAAACGTTTTATTATAATTTAAAATCCTTATAATTGACTGGCTAAAACGTTTTAGCGTAACCAAGTCGTTTTTATGAGAATTACAGCATCCCCCTTCTGAAATTTAACAGCTCTATAAGACTGCAGAGATAAACTTGATGCTTGAAGTTCGTTTCTGCTATTGCCAATCAAAATTTTAAATCAATAAAGCACTCGAAAATGTCAGGCAAGTAATCCAGTCTGGTCATTTCCATCACAGATAAAATATTACCAGGAAATCAAATAACTAATCATTTATAATTTAACAAAACCGTTAATGAAAATTAATTTACTTAAAATTACGGGGCTGTCTGCTGCAATAGTGTTGCTAAATAGCCCGGCGTTTTCAATGAACCCGAAGTGGAAAGGTACAGGGGGAGGCTTGTACGCAAACGCATTTACCGGGCGCATCCAGGCGCAAAAAAATGTAACAGGAACTGTTGTCGATGAAAATGGCCAGCCAGTACCGGGTGCAGGTATTAAAAATCAAAGCACCGGTAAAACCACCGTTACCGATGCTAACGGAAAATTTGCTATTGAGGCCAGCGAAGGGCAGGTGCTCCGTTTTACTTACATTGGTTACGATACACAAGATATAACTGTTGGCCAATCTTCAGTTGTTAATGTCAAATTTGCAGTTTCAAAAAATACGAACCTACAGGAAGTAACTGTTGTTGCTGTTGGTTATGGTACACAGGGTATCAAAGAAACCACTTCAGCAGTAGGCCATGCCGGTGTTGAAGACTTTAGGCAAAGTGGCTCCAGAAATCCTCTGGATCTGATCCAGGGTAAAATTGCTGGTTTAAACTTAACCAGACCAGGCGGTAGTAACCCTAACAGTGGCGTTTCTGTACAGCTGAGGGGATCTGTAACCGTAACCGGTAGCCGTAGCCCTTTGTTTGTAATTGATGGAATACCTGGTGGTAACCCTGATTTATTGCAACAGGACGATATTGCGTCGATCGATGTGTTAAAAGATGGTTCGGGAGCAGCAATATATGGTACCAGTGCCAATGCGGGTGTAATTTTAATTACAACCAAAAAAGGTAAAGCAGGGCCAGGCGTGTTCGAATATTCTAGCTATCTGAGAAAGGAATATCTGCAAAACCGTCCTGATTATTTAACTGCTGATGAGTATCGTGAAAAAATAACAGCCGGACAGATTAAACAACAGAATTTTGGTAGCTCTACCGACTTTTATAATGAATTGATTAATCACGATAATCTTTCGCAGAATCACAACCTTTCTTTCAGTGGTGGAACCGATAAAACAAACTACAGAGCGAGTTTAAACTATCGCGATTTGGAAGGTATTTCCAAGCAGAACGGTAGAGAGGAATATACCTTAAGGTTAAATGTAAACCAAAAAGGATTGGATGACCGCTTGAACATTCAAATGAACCTGGTTACCAATTTTAATAAAGCCAATTTATTGGGTGGTGGCGGTTGGGAAAGTGAATCTGCAAAAAACCCTACACTTTCTAACTTTAATCCAGATGGTTCTTATCGTTTTGATTTAACGAGTACCAACGAGTATGCGCGTTTATTCCAGGAAACCTATTACAGAAAGCAGCAGACAACCTCAGGTGATGTGAAGGCCGATTTAGATATCATTAAAGGGTTAAAGGCTTCAATTTTTGGTTCGGTAGTGCGAAATTCATACCTGGATGGTCAGTACCGTCTAAAAGCAAGTGAAAACTCTGTCGAAAATACCGATTTTCCTGGCGGTGGTTATGCTTACAAAGGAGATTTTCTTTCACAGGCATACGCCCTTGAACCTACCTTAAATTATAATAATACATTTGCTCAAAAACATAATATTACGGCATTGGCAGGTTATAGCTACCGTTATTATATGGAAGAGAACTCAAACCTGTCTAACCGGGGGTTCATTAACGATCTTTTCCATGAAGATAATATATCACAGGGAGCAGCATTGGGCGTTGGTAAGGCTACAATGGCCAGTGGTAAAAACGATAATACTTTAATTGCATTCTTCGGAAGGGTAAACTATGCTTTCGATAACAAATACCTGGTTCAGTTTATCTTAAGAAGAGAAGGTTCATCAAGGTTCGGTGCGAATAACAAATGGGGTAACTTCCCTGCGGTTTCTGCCGGATGGAATATTACTGAAGAGGGTTTCATGAAAAATGTTCCTTTTGTTAACTACCTGAAATTGAGGGCTGGTTACGGGGTTACCGGTAATGCACCTACTGTTAATAACGTATCTCGCGTTACGCTTGGCGGTGGCGGTAAATACCTGTATCCTGATGGTAACTATTACGAAACCTATGGCCCTGATAGAAACCCAAATCCGAATTTAAGATGGGAACGTAAACAGGAGGCAAACATCGGTTTAGATTTTACTTTGCTTAACAGCCGCTTAACAGGTTCGATTGATGTATTTAAGAGAACAACAAAAGATCTTTTAGATAGTTATACAACGCCTCAGCCACCATATGTTCGCGATAACCTGCAAACCAATGTTGGTCAGATCTCGTCTAAAGGTATAGAGTTGGGTTTAAGCTACATGGTAATTAAAAACGATAACTTTAGCTGGAACATGGATGCTACGGCCAGTACCTTAAGCAACAAGTTGGATAGCTACTCGAATGATGTATTTAAAGTTAAATTTATCACCCGAGGTGGAATTGGCGGTGCAGGAGATTTAGGTGATGCCTTTACCATATTTGAAGGCGGAAAAATCGGCGAATTCTATGGTAAAAGGTTTGCTGGTTTCACACCAGAGGGTAAATGGTTATTCTATAACAGAAATGGTGAAAAAGTTTTAAATGGTCAGATCAATACCTCACGTAACGATTTAAATGCAACAGATTTAGCCGTTATCGGTAACGCCATCCCTAAATACTATGCTTCGTGGACAAACAGTTTTACCTATAAGAATTTCGACCTTCGTATATTTTTAAGAGGTAAATTTGGTTTCGATGTATTAAACACAACGGCATTAACTTACGCCAACAAAACCTGGTCTGGTAATTTATTGAGAAGCACTTTTGATAAATATAAAGACATCAACGATACCTATATGTATTCTGATTACTATTTAGAAAGCGGAAGCTTTGTAAAACTTGATGAGGTTACTTTAGGCTACAATTTTAAATTTAAGAATAAGTACATCCGCAAGCTGCGCCTTTATGCAACCGGACAAAACTTGGGTACCATTACAGGTTATACCGGAAACGACCCTGATTTTGTACAGGATAATGGTATCGGAAACGAAATTGATGGTAAGAGTTTAGGTATTGATACAAGAGGTCCATACCCAAGTACCAGATCATTTGTTGTCGGATTAAATGTTGGATTCTAAGAACTTAAAAATGAAAAATAAATCAATCATATATGGCGTACTTGCCGGTGTATTAAGTATTACAAGTGCTTGTACCAAGCTTGATGAAAACGCATACGATCAGTTGTTAACTGATAATTTTTATAATAACAAAACAGAGGTTTTATCGGCTGTACTAAGGCCTTATACGCATGCTAATGCATGGGTTACCCCATCTGGTCAGGATGGTTGGTGGCGCCTTGCCGAATTATCTGGTGATCAGTTGGCCTGGCCTACTAAAGGTCGCCATGGTGAAGACGGAGGTAAATGGAAAAGATTACATTACCACACCTGGACCGTTGATGAGGGTGGAATTAACCAGGCATGGGTATTAATGAACTGGGGTATGGGATTATGTAATGACCCTATTGAGAATATCGAGAAAAGAGATATTGGGCAGATGGGTATCACCCAAGCGGAAAAGGACGCTTATATTGCTGAACTAAAACTTTTAAGGGCATTCCATTATCTTAAATTAATGGATCTGTTTGGTAATATCCCTGTAGTAACAAAAGTAGGGGTTCCTGAAAGGCCTGAAACCATGCCGAGAAAAGAGGTATTCAACTTTATCGAGTCGGAGATCAAAACCAACATTGATAAAGCACCTAAACTTTCGCGTGCAATGGTGGGCAGGATAAGCCAGGCTGCTGGTTATGCTATGTTGGTAGAACTTTATTTAAATGCAGAGGTATGGACAGGAACTCCACGTTGGGATGATTGTATTGCTGCAGCAAATAAACTCATCTCTGGCGAAGCAGGAGCGCAGAATGGTGTTATGGCGCTTGATCCTAACATTACGGACCAGTTTAAAACCACTAACGACTTATCTAAAGAGGTTATTTTCTCTATTGCTTATAATTATTCGATTGCCAATTTCCAGCCTTCTTGGCCGGGAGAATTCTATCACTTTAAACAACAACAGATTTATGGTGGTGGTAGGAATGGTAACGATGGAATTGTATTGATCCCCGGTGTTTTTACCACTTATGAAGAGGCTGACTTGAGAAAAAGAGGCTGGCTTTTAGAAGGACCTATGTTCCAGTTTGTTGCCCCAACCCAGCCGGTTCTGGCATCTGAAGAATACAATGGATCGCAACTGACATTTGTTGATAATATCAGGAAAAACAAAGCGGGTTCTACTGTAAGCAACATGAGCGAAGGTGAAGAAAATTCGGGTGTACGTTTTAACAAATACAAATTAGGTAATCAGTTCCCTGGCCCCGGTGGAGTGCCTGCCATTGATGTGAATTATAATAATGGCGACTGGAATATCTATCGCTTAACGATGATTTATTTTGCTAAAGCAGAGGCAATTATGCGTAAAAATGGAGGCGTAGCTACAGCAGAGGCTGTTCAATTAATCAACGATTGTAAAAAACGTGCCTTTAGTGAGGCAGATTTTGCTACACGTGCCTACACGACAACAAGTTTAACTTTAGATGAGCTTTTGGCTGAAAGAGGAAGAGAATTTATCTTCGAAGGTATGAGAAGAGACGATTTAATCCGTTTTGGTAAATTTGCAACAGCTAGCTGGTGGGATCATACACCATCAACAGCTACCAAGGCGCTCTACCCAATTCCTTTAAGGCAATTAACACTTAATACCAATCTAAAACAAAATCCTGGTTATTAATAAAAATCAAAAAAAGGTGTCCAAAAATTGGACACCTTTTTTTGATTAAGCTCTTTGTAACCTATATGTTACGGATTTAAGGGGTAAAAGATGAATATTTTTTTGCTAATATTGAATTAGTAAAACGTTTTACTTTAATCGACTACCAAACAGCAATAATCCATTTAATCTAGCGGTGATTTTTACATTTTTTCTGTTGTCAGAATTAGAAAATTAAGCGATAGAATTAGGTAAAACGATTTATGAATGAAACCAAATATTAATTATGAGAAATCTTTCCTTAGTAGCACTTTGTCTTTTTTTTAATTTAATTACAAAAGCACAAGACAAAGCACCTGCTTATCCATTAATTACACACGATGCTTATTTCAGTATTTGGTCTTTCGGCGATGGACTTAACCAATCGGTAACTAAACATTGGACAGGGAGGGAGCAATCTTTGCTGGGCATTATAAAAGTAGACGGTAAATTTTACCGGTTTTTAGGCGAAGAAAGCAAAACCTTTAAAGAAATACTCCCAACTGCCGATGTGCTAAAATATCAGGCTAGTTACAGCTTTGATAAGCCTGAAGCAGACTGGGAAAGCAACAGTTATAACGATAATACCTGGAAAAAAGCTGAAGCTCCTTTTGGAGATGATCATTCTGCCAAAACAAAATGGAATAGCGATGATCTTTACTTCAGAAGAACCTTCGATATCGCCAATGTATCAGCCGCAAAAAAATACCTAAAACTCAATCACGATGATAATGTAATTGTTTATTTAAACGGTAAAGTAATTTACAAAAAGAACGGATGGGTTTCTGATTATATCTATTTGCCAATTGAAGATGGGATTTTAAAAACAGGAAAAAATGTATTGGCCATCCATTGCAAAAACACAGCCGGTGGCAGGCATTTAGATGCCGGGATTGTAGAAGAAGATGCAGATCAGGTAAAAACTGCTCCCGCCACTCAAACCAATGTATCCCTTCAGGCTACCACTACCAAATATACTTTTAACTGCGGCCATGTAGAACTACAGGTAGCTTTTACCTCTCCATTATTACTCAATGATATTAAATTAACGGCAAGGCCCATCAGTTATATCAATTACACCGTAAAATCTACCGATGCCAAGCCGCACAGTGTGGATATTTTCTTTGGCGCGTCATCAAATCTGGCTGTAAATACACCAAACCAAAGTGTATCGGCCTGGAAGCGTTCGAAAAACAACCTCTCTATCTTAAAAACAGGAACGGTAGAACAACCGGTGTTAAAGAAAAGAGGCGATGATCTGCGTATCGATTGGGGTTATTTATACGTGGCCGTTCCTGCCCGGTTTAATGCCACTCAGTTTATAGCTACGCAGAACGAAAGCTTAAAAAGTTTCACCGGTTCCAAATATCCAACACAAACACAGGTTTTAAATTCGAAAAACCTAAACCTAAGCAGTATTATTCCTTTCGGTTCGGTTTCTTCAACCCCGGTAGATAAATATATGATGCTGGGTTACGATGACCTAAAATCGGTTGAATACTTTGGCGAAAAACTGCAGCCCGTTTGGCGACAGGCCGGTTCGCAGCAATTTGAAGATCAGCTGGCCGAGGCGAATACCCAATACGCTTCTTTAAAAATCAAGTGCACCGTTTTTGATGCTAAATTATACGCCGATGCCGAAAAAGCTGGTGGAAAAGAATATGCTGATATGTGTAAATTAGCTTATAGACAGGCTATTGCAGCACACAAAATTGTCTATGCCCCAAATGGCGATATCCTGTTCCTATCAAAAGAGAATTTTAGTAATGGCTCAATCAATACGGTTGATGTAACATATCCGTCAGCGCCGCAATTTTTGGTGTACAATCCCGAATTGTTAAAAGGAATGTTAAATGGTATTTTCTATTATTCAGAAAGTGGAAAATGGAAGAAACCTTTTGCTGCACACGATTTAGGTACTTATCCCTTAGCCAACGGCCAAACCTATGGTGAAGATATGCCAGTAGAAGAAGCTGGCAATATGATCATCTTAACGGCTGCCATTACCAAAGCTGAAGGTAATGCAAAGTATGCGGAGAAACATTGGGAGGTAATGTCTGTATGGGCAAATTATTTACTAAGAGAAGGTTTCGATCCGGCCAATCAATTATGTACCGACGATTTTGCGGGGCATTTGGCCAGAAATTCAAATCTATCGGTAAAGGCCATTGTAGCTTTAGGTGCTTACGCACAAATGGCGCAATTGTTAGGTAAAACCGATGTGACTACAAAATACAGAACAGCAGCCTTACAAATGGCTCAGAACTGGATGAAACTTGCTGATGATGGCAATCATTACGCTTTAACCTTTAATGATAAAAATACCTGGAGCCAGAAGTACAACCTCGTTTGGGACAAACTTTTAAAACTTGATCTTTTCCCTAAAGAAGTATATAAAAAGGAGATTAACTTTTATTTAACTAAACAAAAAGATTTCGGATTACCATTGGATAGCCGTAGAACTTATACCAAATCTGACTGGATTATGTGGACAGCTACCTTGGCCGATAACGAAGCCGATTTTCAAAAATTTATAAGCCCGATATATCGTTTTGCTACCGAAACAGAAAGTAAAGTGCCATTGAGCGACTGGCATGAAACCACCAATGGAAAAATGACAGGCTTTCAGGCAAGAAGTGTTGTTGGCGGTTATTTCATCAAAATGTTAGCCGATAAATGGAATATGAAGTAACAATATAAATCAGCGTTTGCAAGCACCCATATAGGCTTGCAAATGCTGATTTTTTTAAATATACAGCCTGGCTTTGGTTAATCAGCTGGAAAGAATAAACACACAAACAAATGAAACTTAAATTAATCGCATCCATTTTATGCTGCCTTGCTGCCAAAGGCTTATTGGCGCAGCAGAAAGATTGGGTTCACTATGTTAATACACTTCAGGGCACAAATTCCAAACACGAACTCACCAGAGGGAATACTTATCCAACAACGGCATTACCATTTGGCATGCACACCTGGACACCCCAAACGGGTAGAAATGGCGATGGTTGGAAATATCAGTACTTTAAAGATAAAATCAGAGGCTTTCAGCAAGCGCATCAATGCAGTTCGTGGACGAGAGACTATGCGGTATTTTCTTTAATGCCAATGGTTGATGAACTGATTGTAAATGAAGATAAACGCGAAACTAAGTTTAGTCATCAGGATGAGATTGCTAAACCAAACTATTATAAAGTAACCTTCGAAAACGATATCACCACCGAAATTTCACCATCAGAGCGTGGTGCGCACCTTAGGTTCAGTTATCCGAAAGGCAAAAGAAGCTTTTTAATTTTAGATGGATATAACAGGTTAAGCGGCGTTCAGATCCATCCCAAAGAAAATAAAATAACAGGCTGGGTAAACAATGGCGAAGGCTTTAAGAGAGGCTGGAAAAGTTATTTCGTAATCCAGTTCGATCAACCAATCAAATCTTACGGTACTTGGGAGAACAAACGTAATACCATTGCAAAAGATTCTATTTCTGCTGAAGGACTGGGAAAAGGTGCATTTGTACAGTTCGAATCGGGGGCAAAGGTACAGGTGAAAACCGCTTCTTCTTATATTAGTTTACAACAGGCCGAACTTAATTTAAAAAGAGAACTCGGCAATGATAAGACTTTAGAAGATACCAAAGCCCATGCTGCTGCGGTGTGGAATAAATCGCTGGGTAAGATAGAAGTAGAAGGCGGATCAAAAGCAGACATGGAGACTTTTTACTCCTGCTTTTTCAGAGCAAGTTTGTTCTCCAGAAAGTTTTATGAAATAAATGAAGCCGGAAAACCATATTACTTTAGTCCGTATGACGGTAAAGTGCATGATGGCTATATGTTTACCGATACGGGTTTCTGGGATACCTTCCGTGCGCAATTTCCGCTAAACACACTGGTGCAGCCAGAAATGCACGGTCGTTATATGCAGGCCATGCTCGATGCATATGAGCAATGTGGTTGGTTGCCATCGTGGTCTTTCCCTAGCGAAGCAGGAAGTATGATTGGGAACCACGCCATTTCTTTATTAACCGATGCCTGGGCAAAAGGAATCAGAACGTTTGATCCGAAAAAGGCGCTGGATGCCTATTATCACGAAGCAATGAACAAAGGGCCATGGGGTCCGGCAAATGGTAGGGATGGCGTAGCCGAGTATAATCAATTGGGTTATGTGCCATATCCAAAATACAGGGAAGCAACCGCTAAAACATTAGAATATGCTTATGATGATTTTTGCGCTTACCATTTGGCTAAAATGATCGGCGATAAACATTATATGGAAGTTTTTGAAAAACCGATGTTCAATTATAAAAATGTTTACGATGCTTCTACACGTTTTATGAGAGGGAGGAATGCCGCAGGAGAATGGTCGCCAAATTTCGATCCAACCGAGTGGGGTGGCCCCTTTACCGAAGGAAATGCATGGCACTGGCAATGGTCGGTTTTTCAAGATACCAAAGGTTTAATTAATTTGATGGGAGGGAACAATAATTTCATCGCCAAGCTCGATTCTGTTTTCAGCGAACCCAATAAAGTAAATGTAGGTTCGTATGGTGGCATGATTCACGAAATGACCGAAATGGTGATGGCCAACATGGGGCAATATGCACATGGAAATCAACCCATACAGCATATGGTTTATTTGTATAATTACGCCAACCAACCCTGGAAAGCACAATTTTATGCCCGGGAGGTGATGCATAAACTGTACGATGCGACAGAAAATGGTTATCCGGGAGATGAAGACCAGGGACAAACCTCTTCGTGGTATGTGTTAAGTGCATTAGGGTTTTATAGCGTAACACCAGGTACAGGCGAGTACGTTTTAGGAAGCCCAATGTTTAAAAAAACGACCATTAATTTAGAAAATGGCAAAAAATTCGTCATTGAGGCGCCTGCCAATAATGTTGCCAATGTTTATATCAAATCGGCAAGCTTAAATGGTAAAAATTATACCAGAAATTTTATAAATCATAGCGATTTATTAAAAGGTGGGGTGTTAAAATTAGAGATGAATGTTAAACCTTCGTTAAATAGAGGGTTATTAGCAGAAGATAAGCCATTTTCAATGAGTAAATAAAGATTGAATTGCTACTTTTGGCGAATTAATTCAGATTAATAAAGAATAGATAACAGAAATATATATAGAATGGAAAAGCCTGTTGCATTAGGTGTAGATATTGGCGGCTCGCATATTACGGCCGCATTGGTGGATTTAGAAACAAGAACTTTGGTTAAAGATTCTATCAAACGTAGCCCTGTGAATTCGCAGGAGAGTAAGGAAGTGATTTTATCGGCATGGTGCGATATCATCAATAAGGCTTTTAAAAATATTAAAAATGGTGCCCGGAATGTTGGAATTGCCATGCCAGGTCCTTTTAATTATAGCGAAGGTATTTCATTAATTAAAGATCAGGAAAAGTTTAAATCACTTTACCAGATCAATGTAAAAGAAGAATTGTCTGAAAGATTGGATATTCCGGCAGAGAATATCCACTTTATAAACGATGCCGCAGGTTTTTTACAAGGAGAGGTTTTTGCCGGCGCAGCAAAAGGAAATGCAAACGTATTGGGATTAACTTTAGGAACCGGACTTGGATCTTCACTTTGTTTAAACTTTAAAGCTTATGATGCAGACTTGTGGAACTCTGAATTTTTAGACGGAATTGCTGAAGATTACCTTTCTACGCGCTGGTTCGTAAAACGTTTTAAGCAATTGAGTGGTGAAGACGTAGAAGGCGTTAAAGAATTGGTTGCGATTGTAGAAACCAATCATTTTGCGACGATGGTTTTTATGGAATTTGGCTATAACCTGGCTCAGTTTTTAATTCCGATTATTAAACAGCATAAAATTGATACGGTGATCGTTGGCGGTAATATTGCGCAATCGTTTAGTGCATTTGCCCCTGAATTAATTGCAACACTTAAAGGTAATGGGGTTGAAACAGAAATTAAAATCTCAGAACTGAAAGAACATGCTGCATTAATTGGTGCGGCCAGCTGTTGTGATTTAAGTTTGACCTAAACTTTAGGTTTTAATAGTCGTAATCTCATTGTTTGGAATAGATTATTTAAGAAAAAACTGCAGAACTGTAATTTAATCAATTAATTCTGCAGTTTTTTGCTCTTTAACACGAAGAGATACTATTTTGTGTCTCCTTTTTTGTGTGTATCTCATTTGTTTTTAGTGTAATTAGCTTTATTTTGGTTTATTTTTTCAAAAAAATCGAAATAAATTTTTCGTTTGCAATAATATTCTTATTATTGTTTAATAAAACGTTTTAGTATTAGTGTTTTAGTGATTACAATCACTTAATAGGTAGTAAAGTGTTGATGAAAATCAAGGCTTTTTTTTATCAAGGGATACTAAAACGTTTTAGTTTAACTAATAAGCAACTAACTACTTATACAGAAATACAAGGAGGAGCTAAATGAAGTAAAATTTACATGATAATTTATCCCCGATCTATCTTCAACGGAAAAACCAAAACAAACTAAATAATCATTTATAAATAAAATACTGAATCAGCTTTGGTATGGCCGCAGGCTACGTGATATTTTAATTAAAGTAACTAGTATTAAGACGGGGTTATGTCTCAATACGGGTTTTTACTGTAGAATATGTGCGGTGTCGGAAGAAGGCTTCAGAACTATCAGACATTCTTGAAAAATCAATTAAAATTCCTGATCATTCATTGATCTGCGATTAACTATTGCACATTTTAATAACCAACAAACTATAAATTAATCAATTATGAATCTTTTAAAAATGACCAGGAGCACTTTCGGACTCTGTATTGCTCTGGCTTTACTTTTTGGATGCGGTAAAGAAGAATATCCTGCAGTGGATCTTTTCACCTGGAAAGCCAAAGTTGATGTAACGGCAAAAGCCGCACTCTCTGTTAACGTAGAGAACTCTGGTGGGGCTTCTGCCGGAGAAGGATCTTTAAAGGTAGTGGATAATGATATTAACTCGAAATTCCTGATCAATCCTTATCAGTCGAGCCTTTATATCCAGTTAAGCTTCCCTTCACCTCAACAAGTGGCATCATATACTTTAACATCAGGTGGCGATGCTCCTGATAGGGATCCTAAAAACTGGAAATTAAGCGGTTCTACAGATGGTAGCAGCTGGGTAGATCTTGATACGAGAACAGGTGAAACATTTTCGGGCCGTAACATGACTAAAACCTACAATTTCAAAAACAAAGTCCTGTATAAATATTATAGGCTTAGTATCACGGCAAATAATAACGGCTCTTTGTTCCAGTTATCTGAGTGGCGCGTAATTGAAGTGCCTGAGGAGCAACAGTAATTTGCAGTTAAACTGTGCTGTAAATAACCATACTAAGATTTATTCTGCCGGATTAATCGGTAGGCTATAAAATTTATTTCAACTGATCAATAGACCAACAGTATTTCTGTTAACAACAAACTAATTTTATGATGAAAAAAAATACAAATTTAACTGGGAGCAGGCTCAGGCTTAAAGATTGTGCTTTTAAGGCTATCGCTTTTACTTTAGCTTTAAGCAGCAGTTTTTATGCAACAGCTAATGCTTCAGCGATTAATATAAGCAGTTCGGTTTCAGTTAATCAAGCTAAAGCTGATATTGTGATACGCGGTATCATTAAAGATGAAACAGGTGCACCGTTGCCAGGGGCAGGTGTTAAAGTAAAAGGCAGCTCTATCAGTGCAGCTGCTGATGTAAATGGAGCTTTTACCATTACGGTTCCTGATCAAAATACCGTTCTTATTATTACTTACGTGGGTTACGATACCCAGGAAATTACAGTAGGTACCCAAACGGTACTCGATATTCGTTTAAAAGAAACCGCAGGTGCTAATTTGCAAGAGGTGGCAATTGTGGGTTTCGGTACGCAGAAAAAAGAAAGTTTGGTTGGTGCGCAATCTTCGGTTAAAGCTTCTGAGTTAAGACAACCAGTATCTAGTATGAGTCAGTTATTGGCTGGTCGTATACCAGGTGTAGTAAACGTATCGAGAAATGGTGAGCCAGGTGCTACTGGATCTGATATTTTTATTCGTGGTGTATCATCGCTAACTGCGAATGATAGGGGTCCGTTGGTAATTATTGATGGTGTTCCAAACCGTAACCTGAACGATATCAGTGTTTACGATGTAGAAAACTTCACCGTTTTAAAAGATGCAGCTGCAACTGCTGTATATGGTATTCGTGGTGCAAACGGCGTAATCTTAATCAATACCAAACAAGGTAAAATCGGCGCCCCTCGTATCAATGTTGAATATTACGAAGGCATTAGCCGTTTCACTAAAAAGCCCGATTTGATTGATGGGGTAGATTATATGAACTTAGCCAACGAAGCTAAATATTCTGATTATTTAAGAGCTGGTGCTGCAGGAGCTTTTACACCAGCTTATTCTATCGATGCCATTCAAAAAACACAAGCGGGTACAGATCCAATCCTTTATCCAAATGTAGATTGGTTTGATGCTATTTATAGGGATTTTGGTAGAAACAGATCCGTTACCGCCAATTTATCGGGTGGTGTAAGTAATGCAAAATACTATGTTTCATTAGGTTATTATGGCGAAAATGGTTTATTCAAAACAGATGAAGCTGTAAATGATGCCGCTAAACAGAATTTTGAACGCTATAATGTAAGTGCCAATTTAAACTGGGATATTACCGGGACCACCAAGTTGGATTTAGGTATTAAGGGTATTTTAGCGCAAACCAGTTATCCAAGTAACTTATTGGCTCAAGATATTTTTAACCAGGCTTTTTTAATCAACCCAACTTCTTTCCCGGTTTTATATCCGAATGGAAGTTTGCCAGGTATCAGCCCGCAGGCCGATCAACGTAACCCTTATGGTGATGTAACCAGAAATGGATACAGAGTAGGATACAGCACCCAGCTTTATTCTAACATTCGTTTAACCCAGGATTTGAAAGAAATTACACCGGGCTTATCAGCCACAACCATGTTCTCTTTTGATGTGAACACCAATAGCTCGGTGAACAGAACAAGAAGAGAAAGTTTGTATAGAATTAACCCAAGCGATCCATATATCGTACCTGGAAACCCAGCTTCGGGTTACAAATACGGGTTAATCCTTCAAGGTCAGGAATTCTTAAACTATGGTATTGGTAATGGTGGTGATAAAAAAATATACTTAGAAGCTGCTATTAATTACAACCGTACCTTTGGTAAACATGCCGTAACGGGTTTATTGTTGTATAATCAAAACGATAATACTACGCCATTCGCTGGTAACTTAACGCTTTCTCTACCTTATCGTTTACAAGGTATTGCCAGTCGTGCAACTTACGCCTATGATGATAAGTACTTCTTCGAGGCAAACGTAGGTTATAATGGTTCTGAAAACTTTGCACCAGATAAGCGCTACGGGTTTTTCCCGGCATTTGGTGTGGGGTGGCTATTGTCAAACGAAAAATTCTTTGAGCCATTAAAAAATGCCATTCAAATGGTTAAATTCCGCTATTCTGATGGTATTGTAGGTAGTGGTGGTAGTGGCGGAAACTACGTACAGAACGAAAGTGATCGTTTCTATTATTTAACCAAGGTTGGTGGTTCTCCTAGTTATACTTTTGGTCAGAACGGAAACATTACGCCAGGTAACAGTACAACTACAGGTGGCTTGGGTGTCACAGCTTATGGGGTAGATGTAACCTGGGCAGAAACGCGTAAACAGGATTTAGGTTTCGAGCTGAAAACATTGAACAATAACTTATCATTAATCGTCGATTTCTTTCAGGAACGTAGAAAAAATCAGTTCATTTCCAGAGGAACAGTGCCAAATTATATTGGCTTGGCTAACACGCCAATTGGTAACTTGGGTATCGTAGAAAATAAAGGTATCGATGGAACCATTCAATATGATGCTCAATTGGGTAAAGATTGGTCGCTTAATTTGAGAGCGAACGTTACTTTCAACAAAGATAAAGTAATCGAAAACGATCAGGCTCCACAGGCTTACCCTTGGATGGAACAGCGTGGATTTAACGTTTTGGCTTCCACTCGTGTAGGTTATATTGCTGAAAAATTATTTGATAGCCAGGCAGAGATTAATGCAAGTGCAACTCAATTTGGTACTTTAATGCCAGGTGACATCAAATACAAGGATTTAAATGGTGACGGAAAAATCGACTCTTTCGATAGAACAATCATTGGTAGGGGAGATCTTCCTAGCACAACTTATGGTTTCGGCTTCTCATTAACCTATAAAAATTTCGATTTTGGATTATTCTTCCAAGGTCAGGATAATGCAGATATCATTTTAGGTATTCCATCATTCGCAAACTCTGGCGGTTTGGGTAACATGTTAGCCGTTGCTGCAGACCGTTGGACACCAACCAACCCACGTCAGGATGCAGTTTATCCGCGTTTATCTTACGGTGGAACAAACAATAACAACTATCAGGCAAGTACCTGGTGGCTTCGCGACATCAGTTTCTTAAGATTGAAAAATGCTGATTTTGGATATACTTTAAAAGAGGGCATCAAAAAATTAGGTATCAAACGTCTCAGAATTTATGGAATGGGTTACAACGTATTTACCATTAGCAAATTTAAACTTTGGGATCCTGAGCTTAACACAAATAATGGTACCCGTTACCCTTTAACCTCTAACTATTCTTTAGGTCTAACAGCTAATTTCTAAAATTAAAAGAATGAAAAAAACACTTATATATACAGTTGGTGCATTGCTGCTAGTAGGCAATTATGGCTGTAAGAAATTTTTGAATCAAGTACCTGACGACAGGTTAACCTTTGAGCAACTATACCAAAGGAAGAACACTGTAGATCAGGCCTTAGCCAATGTTTATTCTACTTTGCCAGAACAAAATCAAGATCGTTCGGCAAGTGCAGCAGGCAATATTGGTCCATGGACTGCCGCTTCTGATGAGGCAGATTACACGTTGCCAAACTTTACCGAAAACGTAAACACAGGTGCCTGGGATGCAACCAGCGCACAGGTAAATTATCACTGGCAAAACTATTACCGCGGTATTCAGGCAGCCAGTACTTTTATGGCAAACGTTACCAGATGTACAGATTGTAATATTGGCGGTATAGATATTGTTAACCGTTACTTTAACGAAGCAAGAGCTTTAAGAGCAATTTATTACTATCATTTAATCAGACAATATGGTCCGGTAGTTTTATTGGGTAATGATCCAATTCAGTCTGATGCACCGCTTGAGGCAATCAGTAAACCACGTAACTCGATGGATGAATGTGTTGATTATGTAGTAAGTGAGCTTACTGCTGCGGCTGCTGGTCTTCCAGCTACGCCACAGGCAAACGAAGATTTTGGTCACATCACGGCATCAGTTGCAGATGCATACAAAATTAAAACGTTGTTAACTGCCGCCCGCCCATTATTTAATGGGAATGCTGATTACGCTGGTTTGAGAAATCCAGATGGAAAACAATTAATTAACCAAACATACAGCGCTGCAAAATGGACTAGATTAGCCACTGCTGCAAAAGCATTTTTAGATAACCCAAATTATTCTAGCTATGCGCTTTATAACGTTTCAGCAACGCCATCTGGCTTACCAAACACGGCATTCAACAGGGCTTTTATCGCTACAAGAGATGTGTTTTTAAACGGTTGGAATTCTGAAATCATCTTCGGTAGAGGTGGCGACGTAACATTTTATCAATATTCTTTGGCACCCAATCATAATGGTGCTTCCGGTGGAGATAAAGGCGGTTCTTTTTTATCACCATCTCAACAGTTGGTTGATGCATTTTTTACCGCGAATGGCCTACCTATAGAAAGTGACCCAACTTACACTGCCAATGGAACCTCTAGTTATCAAGCACCAGATCCCAATGATCAAAATACACCAAGAGCGATAAGCAATATGTTTGTAAACCGTGAGCCTCGTTTTTACTCGAGCATTACTTACAGCGGTCGTAAATGGATTAATCCGCAATCAAATATCATTACCGATTTCACCAATAGTGGTAATGCAGGTAAAGGCGCAATTGCGAATAACGATTATACCAAAACGGGTTATACTTCAAGAAAACACTTAACCGTTGCAGGTTGGACAACAGGAAGACCAATTTTTACTGTAATCAGGTTAGCCGAAATCTACCTGGATTATATCGAAGCTTTACAGGAAACAAATCCATCAGATCCTGATATTTTGATTTACCTGAATAGAATTCGTACCAGAGCTGGTATTGCCCCTTATGGCAGTGGTGCTGGTGCAATTGCCATTCCCGCAAACATGAGAGAAGCCATCCGCAGAGAAAGACGCGTTGAACTTGCTTTCGAGTTAGACCGTTATTTTTACACCAGAGAGTGGAAAATTGCCGAAACAACTGATACGCAAATCAGAGGTTTAAATATCACGCAAAACGCACCGGCATTTTTTACGCCTGTGGTTGTAGAAAACAGGGTTTTCCAAAAGAAACACTATTTGTGGCCGATACCAAATGGCGAAATTCAAAAAGTTCCTGTAATTGTACAAAATACAGGCTGGTAAAATGCATAGCACCGGGTGTTTCACCCGGTGCTTTTTTTAAACAATTAATACTAGCGCTATGAAAAATATTTTACCGTTATCAGCAATTGTACTATTTGCTGTGTTAGCTTGCAACAGTAAAAAAGCACCATTAGAAACCGTAAAGCCAGCGCCTCCGTTCGTAGAAAGCGTAGATCCGCCAGATGCACCACCTAAAACATGGAAGGAGCATTGGTTTGAACATGTTCAATTGTTAAACCGTATTTATTACGATACCAGCGTAGTGGTTTATTACGACGGCGATGTTAAACCAACTGTTGCCTGGCCAAAAACATATATGGCCGAAGCCTGGAACTATACAAAAAAAACTTATGGTAAATTCGGAGATGATAGCCGCTTATTTGTAATTTATCATGCAGGTAAATATAGTGGGGGGCACCCGGGTACTTATCTGGATGCAGGTCACGATTATAGAAACGTAACCGATTGCGGCGCTAGTAGCCTTGATGCCTGGACCACTGGCATTGATAATGACATTGATTTATCTACGCATGAAATTGGCCACATTGTAGAAGGCGCATCAAAAGGGGTAAAAGAATCGCCGGCTTTCGATATCTGGCATGATAGTAAGTGGATGGAGATTTATCAATACGATGTGTATTTAGGCTTAAATAGAACCGCTGATGCACAACGTTGGTACAATAAAATGATGACCGTTACCGACAGTTATCCTAAGGCAGGAACACAATGGTTCAAGAATTGGTTTCTTCCAATTTATGAAAACTACGGTAAAGCAAAGGTTTTAAATGGTTTCTTTACCTTGTTGTCTCAACAATTTCCTAAACAACAACTCACTGTACAAGGTAAAAGCTATCAACAATATACCAGAAAAATGAATTTCGGTGAATTTATTCACTTTTGGAGCGGGGCAGCGAAAGCAGATTTGGCACCACTTGCATTAACAGCTTTTGGATCGAAAGACGAAAAAGGAGCAGACTGGGTGCCAATGCTGGCCAAAGCTAAAATCGATTTTCCAGCTATTACTTATTAAATTACAATATAATAAACCCATAGAAATGATTTTGCCAACAGCAAGATCATTTCTACTTTTCAAAACCCACACAAAAAATCATGATTAAGAAGTTATTATTTCTCGCATTTATATCTTTTATAGGTGCAAATACTTTTGCTCAGAATAGAGAAAGAGAATACAAAATTACCATTAACGATAAAGACAGTGCTACCAATGCTATCGTAGATGCCAAACTTAAGGCAGCTTTTTTTCAGGTCTATCCAAAATTTGCCCAGGCAGATGGATACCGTACCAAAAGAAGTGTAGTGTTAGACCTGGTAACAGAAGAAACGCCAACAATAAAAGCCAAAGCAGGAGAAATTAAGGTAAACAGCGGGTGGGTAAAAGGTAAATCGCAAGCTAAAATCGAAAAAGAATTATTTGATGCACTTGCAAAAAACTGGGTTTCTTATAGCAAAGAAAAACACAAAGGTTACGAATTAACCTTTATCAGCAAAGATCCTAATTTAGATCCAACGGTAAGAAAAAAGTTAATTGCTACTTATTTCGAAATCTATCCAACCTTAGTTAAAACATTTAACGATAAATCCACACACGATGTACTTTTTGTGGTAGATACAGCATACAAAGCGGTTGCAGAAGCAAGCGGAAACAGAATTTTATTTAGTGCCGGTTACATGAAAGCACATCCAACCGATATCGATGTGGTAACACACGAAACCATGCATATTGTGCAGGGATATGGCTATAGTGCCGGCCCGGTTTGGCTAACCGAAGGTATTGCCGATTATGTACGCTATAAATATGGTGTTGATAATGTAGGCTCGAAATGGAGTTTGCCAGACTATAATGCAAAACAGAGCTATAAAAATAGTTATCGCATTACCGCCAGGTTTTTTGCCTGGTTGGAGCAAAATGTTAAACCAGGCTTAATTGCTACTTTAGATCAACAGTTAAGGGCACATCAATACAACGAACAGTCTTGGGCAGCCCTAACCGGAAAAACTGTCGACCAGCTTTGGGAAGATTACGGTAAAGAACAGCAAAAGGTAAGCCTTACTTATAGCAGCAAAAAATAAGAAATTTATCTAGATGGAAAGGTCGTCATCTCGATCCGATAGCTATCGGATGAAACGCAGTGAAATGTTCCAAAGCAACTCCTTTGGAGGAGCGATCCATCCAGCAAAATTTTTCAACCCTGGTGCACTTCGCTCGAAATGACGACACGCTGTTTTGTAAAAATAATCATCACTAAAGTAAAATTTTTGATCATTTACTAAATCGTTTTACATATTATATTTATTTTGCAGAACTAAACATGCTAACCAAAGTAAAATCCATTCACCAATACCAATATAAACAGATGAAAAAAATATTTACTTTTTCGATTTTCGTAATGCTTGTTATGGCTTTTTCAGCTCATTTAAAAGCACAGGACATAACAAAGAAGAGTGGTTATGCCTTATCGTTCGAGAGCAATTTTAAGGAATTAGATCCTCAATTGAAAAAGCGCTTAATCAAAACTTTTTTCGAAGTTTACCCAAAACTAGCAAAAGAGTATAATCCAGCCACCATAAAAGAAGTGAAATTTTTTGTAGATACGGCTTACAAAGGGGTAGCGGCAACTGCTGATGGTAAAGTAACCTTCAGTTCGATCTGGATGGTGAAACATCCTGAAGATATTGATGTCGTAACCCACGAAGTAATGCACATTGTACAAGACTATGGCCGAAGCGTTGGCCCGGGCTGGTTAACAGAAGGTATTGCCGATTATGCCCGCTATAAATTCGGGGTCGATAATGCCGGTGCTAAATGGTCGTTACCAGCTTTAAAGCCAGATCATAGCTATAAAAATAGTTATCGCATTACTGCAGGTTTTTTTGCCTGGATGGAGAAAAGTGTGAAACCAGGCATTATTAAAACCGTTGATGCTTCTTTAAGAGATCATACTTATACCAAAGATATCTGGACAAAATTAACGGGTAAAGATTTAGATGCACTTTGGGCAGATTACGTTAAAAATTCGGAAGTTTAAAATAAATACAAGCATATAAAACACAAACACAACAAATGAAAAGATTATTTATCGCTTTATTGAGTGTTGCGGCGTCAACCAGTTTCGCGCAAACAATAGGCAAAATTACAGATCCGGTAGATTGGATAAACCCTTTAATGGGAACAGCATCCAAGCCATCACTATCTAACGGAAACACCTACCCAGCAATTGGTTTGCCCTGGGGAATGAACATGTGGACGCCACAGACTGGTAAAAACGGCGATGGATGGGCTTATGTTTACGATGCCGACAAAATCCGTGGCTTTAAACAAACACATCAGCCTTCGCCCTGGATGAACGATTACGGCGCTTTTGCGCTTATGCCCGTTACAGGTAAATTAAAATTCACAGATGATGACCGCGCAAGCTGGTTCAGCCATAAAGCAGAGGTTTCTAAACCATATTATTACAGCGTTTATTTGGCAGATGCTGATGTAACCACCGAAATTACCCCAACAGAACGTGCTGCACAGTTTAGGTTTACTTTTCCTAAAACAGATAGTGCTTATGTGGTCGTAGATGCACAGAATAAAGGCTCGTACATTAAAATTATTCCGGCAGAAAGGAAAATTATTGGTTATACCACTAAATATGCCCGTGGCCCACTGCCTAAAAATTTCAAAAATTATTTTGTCATCTATTTCAACAAAGATTTCAAGTTGGCCAAAACCTGGGATGATAAAAAACTTAATGATAAAGATTTAGAATTAACGGTAGATCATGCTGGCGCTGTTATTGGTTTCGCCACACAAAAAGGAGAGCAGGTAATTGCAAAAGTGGCCTCTTCATTTATCAGCTTTGAACAGGCTGATTTAAACCTAAAAAGAGAATTAGCCAACGATGGTTTCGACGCTACGAAAGCAAAAGGTAGAGCAACCTGGAACAAAACCTTAAGTAAAATTGCGGTTGAAGGAGGTACTATAGATCAGACGCGTACTTTCTATTCGGCAATGTACCGCACGTTGTTTTTTCCCAATAAATTATACGAGATTGATGCACAAAACCAGATTGTACACTGGAGTCCTTACAACGGACAGGTTTTGCCAGGATATATGTTCGCTGGAACGGGTTTCTGGGATACTTTTAGGGCATTATATCCTTTCTTAAACCTGGTTTATCCTTCAATTAATAAGGAAATGCAGCAAGGCTTAATCAACGATTACAAAGAAGGCGGTTGGCTGCCAGAGTGGAGCAGTCCGGGTTACGCAAATATTATGGTGGGTAACAACTCTGCTTCGGTAGTTTCTGATGCTTATATTAAGGGCATGCGTGGTTACGACATCGAAACGTTATGGCAGGCCTTAAAACATGGCGCAAACAATGAAGGACCTATGGAAGCTGTTGGCCGTGATGGTGTTAAATATTACAACGAATTGGGTTATGTGCCTTTCGATGTGAAAAAGAATGAAAATGCAGCTAAAACTTTAGAGTATTCTTATGATGATTTTACCATTTACCAATTGGGAAGAGCTTTGGGTAAACCAGCATCAGAGATCGATATTTATAAGAAAAGAGCCATGAACTACAAGAATCTTTTCGATCCGGCTTCGGGTTTAATGCGTGGCAAAAATCAGGATGGAACTTTCCAAAGCCCGTTCAGCCCATTTAAATGGGGCGGTGCATTTACCGAAGGTAATAGCTGGCACTATACCTGGTCGGTTTTTCAGGATGTTGACGGTTTAGCTAAATTGATGGGTGGCCATAGTAAATTTGTAACTAAACTGGATTCAGTTTTCTCGATGCCTCCCGTATTTGATGAAAGCGCTTACGGTGGTGTAATTCACGAAATCCGCGAAATGCAGATTGCAAACATGGGCCAATATGCACATGGTAACCAACCGATCCAGCACATGATTTACCTCTATAACTACGGTGGTGCGCCTTATAAAACACAATACTGGGTAAGAGAAACCATGAACAGAATGTATAAAGCCACTCCCGATGGATATTGTGGTGACGAAGATAACGGACAAACTTCTGCCTGGTATGTTTTCTCTGCAATGGGCTTCTATCCGGTAACACCAGCGGTTGATCAGTATGTTTTAGGTGCTCCTTTGTTTAAAAAGGTAACCATTACTTTAGAAAGTGGTAAAACTGTGGTGATTAATGCGGCAGCCAATAGCGATAACAACCGTTATGTTCAGTCGTTACAAATGAACGGTAAACCATATTCTAAAAACTGGATCAGCCACAGTGGTTTGCAAAAAGGTGCGGTGTTAAATTTCAATATGACAGCAATGCCGAATAAAACCAGAGGTTCAAACCCAGCTGATTTCCCTTATTCATTATCAACAGAAAAATAGAGAAAATAATTATCCATCGGGTAAAGCAATTTATCCGATGGATTTTAAACGAAATATCTAGCTTTAGGCTAAAACTAACAAACCAAGTATATGAACATCTCAAAGACGGGTTTTACAGCCATTTTCTGGCTTTGCGGAACCCTGTTGGCATTTGGCCAGCGTATTGATCTCAAAGATCTTTCAGCCTTTAAAAATCCTTCAAATTCATGGTCACTCGCCCAAAATGTGGTGGCCGACCTAAACGCCGAAAATGTTTTAAAAACAACCAAAGGTGAAGGGATATTAATTAATCAATCTACCGCAAAAAAAGCGGGTTCGGATTTATATACCGTAAACGAGTATGGCGACGTAGCTATAGAATTAGATTATTTAACCGCAAAAGGAACAAATTCTGGTATTTATCTTCAAGGTAATTACGAAATTCAGATAGACGATGCATGGGGACTGAAAAACCCAAGCTCATCAAACAATGGTGGTATTTATCAACGTTGGGACGATAGCAAACCCGAAGCCGAAAAAGGGTTTGGAGGTGTTGCTCCCCGTCAGAATGCAAGTAAAGCACCAGGTTTATGGCAGCACATTAAAATTATCTTCCAGGCACCAAAATTTGATGCATCAGGAAAGAAAACGCAAAATGCTAAAATCATCAGTGCCGAACTAAACGGTGTACTGATTCACGAAAATGTTGAGCTATTTGGTGCAACCAGAGGAGCTGCAGGAGCTGAGAAAGCAAAAGGACCTTTACGTTTACAGGGCGATCATGGTTCGGTAGCGTTCAGAAATATCCAGATTGACGAACTTTCAGAAATTCCAAAACCCAACCAAAACGGTGGGGCAGATCCAATTTACATTGAAGCGGCAAGCAACAACATGATCAGAAGTTTTGTTGATGTTGCGCCAAGGGTACGTTCGGTACATGCTATTTCGGTAGGCGGACCAGAAAAAGTTGCTTATAGCTACGATTTAGATAATGGTACATTATTACAGGGATGGCATGGCAATTTTATCGATGCTACCCCAATGTGGGATGGCCGTGGAAATGGTACTTCACGTGCTTTGGGCAGTGTTACCCGTTTTACTAAAAAGCCAATTTTAGCCATTTCAAAATTAGCGAACGATCAGGATAAATGGATTGCTGATACAGCTGGTACTGGTTTCAGAACTAAAGGGTATGTAATGGATAAACAAGACCGTCCGGAGTTTAAGTACATCATTAATGGAACAAATGTTACCGATGCGGTTAAGGTGATGGAAAATGGACAAGGTTTAACGAGAGAGATTGCTGTTGATAAAGCATCAAAAGACCTATATTTCCTATTGGCAACTGCTTCTAATGTCGAAGAAGTAGCTAAAGGTTTATACCTGATTGATGATAAATCTTACTATATACAACTTGCTGAAGGAACTGCTAAACCAGTAATCAGAGAAGTTGATGGCAAAAAAGAAGTTATCGTAGCTATTGGAACTAAGTTAAATTATACCATTTTGTTTTAATTGGAATGACAATGAGAAATACATTTAAAAAATTAGCAATACTGGCATTAAGTTTTAGCTTTACTACAGTTTTTGCACAAGAAACACCGAAAGAAGAAGATTTTTTCAGGATAAATAAAGTACGCGTACCCGAAGGCCCTATTTTAGAAGTTGGTGGTCTGATTACTTTGCCAAATGGTGATTTGGGCATTTCTACCCGTAGGGGAGAAGTGTACATTGTAGAAAACCCTACAAGTGCCAAGCCTTACTGGCGCAGATTTGCTTATGGCTTGCACGAAATTTTGGGCATTGCCTATAAAAATGGTGCATTATATGTGGCACAGCGCGGCGAGTTGACCAAATTGGTTGATAAGGACCAGGATGGCAAAGCCGATGTATACGAAACCATTTATGCATGGCCTTTAAGCGGTCATTACCACGAATATAGTTTTGGGCCAAAGTTAATGCCCGATGGTACTTTTATGGTTACCGGAAACGTGGCCTTTGGCGATGAAGAATGGTGGAGAGCAGAAAGCCGTGTGCCGATGCGTGGTTGGGCCATGAACATTACCGAAGATGGTAAAATGAGCCCTTATGCTGCGGGTTTCCGTTCGCCAGCGGGTATTGGTAGTATTGATGGACAGTTTTATTATACCGAAAATCAAGGCGACTGGGTAGGTTCTGGTGGTTTATGGAAAGTAAATAAAGGCGATTTTATGGGGCATCCGGCCAGTTTAAGATGGACCAACTTACCTAACTCTCCGGTTAAACTGCAGTCAGATTTCTTTTACTCGCAAATAGACGAACGCAGAACCAAAAACGAACAAGGAAGATACATTAAACCAGAGAATAGGGTAAACGAAACATTCAAAACCTTATTCGAAATGAAGAAAGTATTCCCTGAATTACGTTTGCCATCAGTTTGGTTGCCTTATGGTATTTTGGGGATCTCTTCTGCAGAACCTGTTAAAATTCCTGCAAACACGTTTGGCCCGTTCGCTGGTCAGATTTTAGTTGGCGATCAGGGAATGAGTATTATTTCGAGGATTTTTATGGAGACGGTGAAAGGTGAGGAACAAGGCGCTGCTTTCCTTTTCCGTAAGGGTTTCCGTTCAGGAGTATTAAGGTTAGAATGGGGTACAGATGGTTCGTTGTTTGTTGGAGAAACCAACCGTGGCTGGGGATCGGCAGGTGATGCCAACGAAGGTTTAGAAAGACTGGTGTACAACAATAAAACCCCTTTCGAAATGAAAGCTGTTAGGGCAATGCCTGATGGTTTTGAAGTGGAGTTTACCATGCCTGTTGATCGTAAATCGGCAGAAGATCTAGCTTCATATGATGCAGAAAGCTTTATTTACAAATATCACCCGGTGTATGGTTCGCCACCTGTAAACACCGAGAAATTAAAAATCTCTGGCGTTAAAGTTTCGGCAGATGGATTAAAAGCCAGGATTATTGTACAAAACCTTCGTCAATATTATATCCATACCTTAACATTAGATGGTTTAAGATCGCAAGATGGTTTTTACTCTTTAGTTCATCCGGTAGCTTATTACACCTTGAACCAGATTCCTGATGGAAATAAACTTTCTGCCAGCGAAGTGAGTACTAAAAACTCAGCGGCACCGGTAAATGTTCCTGCTAAGAAAACAGCTGCACCAAAGGCAACAACTGGAAAAGCACCTGGAGCAAAAGGAGCGGCTACTCCAGCTAAGCCTACAACTACGGCTAAAGCACCTACCTTTAAAGAAGTAGAGGGTTTATTAACAAAAAATACTTGTCTGGCCTGCCACAATCAAACCAAAAGACAAATTGGCCCGCCATTCGTTGAAATTGCAAAACGTAAGTATTCAGCAGAGAAAATATTTCAGTTGATCCACAACCCACAACCACAAAACTGGCCGGGTTACTCAACTGAAATGCCTCCAATGCCGCAAGTAACCAAAGCAGAAGCTTTAAAAATTGCAGGATGGATAAATTCTTTAAATAAATAAGTGAGTTTAAATGTTAGGAAACGGTTGGTAGAAATACCAGCCGTTTTTTTGTTATAAAAGAAATGGGGATTCCACTATTGCAGAATCCCCATCATCTAAATTAACGCTCTCATATACATAAACGATGTAAATAAGATTTATTGTATTGTGAATGAAATTTTTTCGCTTTGATTTGTATAGGGTAGTTCTGTTGTTGCGGGTCGTCGTCATTTCGATCCGATAGCTATCGGATGAAGCATAGCGAAATGGAGAAATCTTCAAGTTAGCCCGTCACCCTGAATTTATTTCAGGGTCTATTAAATGAAAAGATCCTTCGACTACGCTCAGGATGACATAATTCATGAGAAAAAGAAATGGGGATTCCACTATTGCAGAATCCCCATCATCTAAATTAACGCTCTCATATACATAAACGCTATAAAAACGATTTATTGCATCAGCCGTAATTTTTTTTTCGTTTTTGCGATGTTTATCATTTAAACCTATTTTTACCTTATGGCTACTACAGATAAAACCCAACAAAATGCAGAAAAATTGGCGGCTGCCCTGGCTGCAGTAAAATTTGTTAAAGATGGCGATGTAGTAGGCCTGGGTACGGGATCTACCACAACCTTTGCCATTAAGGAATTAGGTAAACGTGTAAAAGATGGACTTAAGATAAAGGCTGCTGCAAGTTCCATCCGAACGGAAGAACTCGCAAAATCTCTTGGCATCGAAATTCTTGATCTTGGGCGTTTAAGCAAAATTGACATCAGTATCGATGGGGCCGACGAATTTACAGAATCACTCGATCTGATTAAAGGTGGGGGCGGCGCACTGTTTAGAGAAAAAATAATCGCTTCACTGAGTAAAAATGCCATCATCATTACCGATGCTTCGAAAAAAGTTAAAAAGCTGGGTGCTTTTACTGTTCCTGTTGAGGTAATTCCATTGGCCTATCAATATGTGTCGGATCAGATTCATGAACTCGGTGGCAAGGGTATATTGAGGTCTGTAGATAACAAAACATTTATTACCGATAATGGTAACCTGATTATAGACGCCGATTTTGGCCTCATCGATGATCCTGCAAAACTATCTTCTGATCTCAATCAGATTAACGGATTATTGGCCCATGGCTTATTCATTAACATCACTTCAAAAGTAATCATGAGTGAAGGAACGGATATTATCATTTTCGAATGATAGTTGGTTTGCTGGTTCATTAGTCATTGGTTTATTTGTCATTAGTTCATATCCCAATACCTCATTTCAAACTGAAGAGCTTGGTTGGATTGGCGGTGTGAAGCAATCTTTTAATGGTTCATTAGTCATTGGTTTATTTGTGTCCCTCATTTCGTCATTGCTAAGAGGAATGACGATACAGCCTAATAATTGAGGTTATTTCTCTTAATGACCTTAATCTCTTAATAGTGAGCAATATTAACCATTAAGGAGTCAAGGGAATTAAGTTCAATTCCGTGTTATTTGTGTTTCCGTGGCAAAACTGACATTTTCACCGATAAATCCTCCCAACCTTAAATTCTCATAATTTTTTCACCGACAGTTTTATTTCACTCACCGATAAAATATCACAACTAAGGGAAAAGCCGTTCTCCAGCATTGGTATTCGTGATACATTTGAATCATAAAAACAAACAGTCATGGAAAATTTAATCAAAAAAAATCACGCAGATAAACAATTTGGTTTAGGTGTTTTAATCATAGCAATCGGTTCGGTGTTCTTGTTAAGAAACTCAGGGATAGATGTTCCACACTGGATATTGAAATGGCACACCATCATGTTAGGTGTAGGTTTGTGGATGGGTTACCGTAAAAACTTCCAGGGCAGCAGCTGGTTAGCATTAACGATAATAGGTGGCTTATTTACCCTTAAAGCGATAAGCATTTTTGATTTCGATCTGTCAAGAATCAGCACAGCTTTAATATTAATCGGATTAGGACTGTATGTAATTCTAAAACCTAAAAAAGTGCAAAACTTCGATCAGTATTTTGAAAAGAAACCAGTTGATTTTACTGATAAAGAAAGCTAAAATTCTTAACTCCATCATATATTTTAAAAAGGGACATTTTTTAACAATGCCCCTTTTTTTATTTGAAACAAATGTGCCTAGAAATGCAAGATAGATTATTTAGCTATTTAATCGTCATTTCGATCCGATAGCTATCGGATGAAGTGAAGCGGAACGGAGAAATCTGTTCAAAAGATCCTTCGACTACGTTACCATTGACGGACCTCAATAGAATGGTCGTCATTCCCGCGTAGGCGGGAATCTTAAAGCGCAGGCTAATAGCGAGCGTTGTAAGATTGCTTCGTCGGCTGAAAAAGCCTTCTCGCAATGACGATTCCTCGCACCTTATTACCGGAAAAAGAATCTCCTGCCATTCATATTGACTTTTATATAATAAATTACCCCTTAGGATGACAAACAAAAAAGAAACGGGGATTCCACCCTTAGGCAGTATCCCCGTCATCTAAATTAACGCTCTCACATACATAAACGCTATAAATAGAATATATTGTGTGCAGCTTAATTTTTTTTTATTTTTTTGCAATTCTATTTAAACCTGCAAAACAGGTACAGCTTTATGGTATTTGTTCCGGTACTCAATCGGGGTTAAACCGGTTATTTTTTTGAAAACATCCCTGAATGATTTTGTGTCTGTATACCCCACGTCAAACATTACCTCAGTTATGTTTTTTCTGCTCGATTCGAAGCTTCGCTTGGCGGCCTCAATTTTAACTCTTTGAATGTACTCGATTACTGTATTTTTGGTTGCACTTTTAAATCTCCGCTCAAAACTTCTTCTACCCAATGCCAGCATATCGGCCAGTTGATCTACTGTTATCCTATCTTGGTAATTGCCATCAATAAATTCCTGCGCTTTTTTAATTTTTGCATCTTCATGCCCCTTCTGTCCCTGAAACATCATAAAAGCCAGCTGACTTTCGCGGTCGATATCGATAGCGAAGTATTTCGCTGCTAAAATGGCGGTATCTCTATCCGTATGTTTTTCAACCAGGTATAAAAGTAAGTTCCAGTAAGAGTTTGCACCACCGCTAGAGTATAAACCCTGAGCATCGGTAATAATACTACCATCAACCAGCTCTACTTCAGGAAACATCTCTCTAAACTGGTTGGCAAACAGCCAATGTGTTGAACATTTCCGTCCATCTAACAAACCAGTTGCAGCCAGTAAAAATGCACCCATACAGAGCGAGGCTACTTCTGCACCTTTAGCATGATGTTTTATAATCCATGGTAGTAAATCCTGATTTGCTTCCATGGCATAACCTATGTTGCCGCTAATGGCTGGCACAAAAATAAGATCGGTATGCTCAACCTCATGTAATAGTTTATCGGCGTGTACAGAAAAAAGACTATTGTTAAGTCTTATCTCTTTAGTCATCCCTATAAGCTCAACTTTAAAAAGTGGGCGCTTGCCCGATGCCTGTAAAAATTCGTTAACAGCGGTAAACAAATAGCGGGGATCTGCAATGGCTTCAATCACGGCAGTCTCTGGAATTAAGATAGATACATGTTTCATAATTCAAATATAACGAGGCCAATTGTCGTAAACAACCCCCGCAATTGTCGTTTCTACATATTTAGCTTGTTAGTTTCTGCCCGTATGTTTGTGTTGTTAATCGTTTACTTTAAATTTTTAAAGCGGTAATGCCGATAATGACAATGGAAGCATATATTTTAAATGAGGATATTAAGGTAATGTGCATTACTGCCGAATCTTTCCCCAATGGAGTTTTAGCGGCACATCAAAAACTTCATGCCCTGTTTCCCCTTGATAAACAACGCAGGTATTTTGGAATAAGCAGGCCTAACGAAAAGCGGGAGATTATTTATAAGGCTGCCGCTGAAGAAATAGGAGCTGGCGAAGCTGAGAAATTTGGCATTGAAACCTTTACCATCAAGAAAGGAACATTTATCAGTGAACTGGTTCCCGATTTTATGAAAGATGTTAGCCAGATCGGGAAGACCTTCGAAAAATTGCTCAAGCAGCCTAACATCGATCCTGATGGCTATTGCCTTGAAATGTATATTAATGAAACCGATGTGCGCTTAATGGTAGGCATCAAAAAATAAATCAATTGGCAAGTATAAATTCATATCTCACTTTTAACGGCAACTGCCGTGAAGCAATGACTTTTTATCAGGATTGTTTAGGGGGAGAATTGACCCTCGAAACCATTGGAGAATCGGTTATTGTTGATAAAATGCCCAATATTATGAAGCGGAGTATTATGCATGCTGTTTTGGCTAAAGATGATTTGGTAATTATGGCAACAGATCTGGTAGAAGAACGCGGGTTAATTAAGGGAAATTCGATTTCTATGATGCTGAATTGTAATACGGAAGAAGAGGCACAGGCTTTTTACCATAAACTTTCAGCAGGAGGGAAGATCTTACATCCGTTACAGGAAACATTCTGGGGAGCACTTTTTGGCGATTTAACAGATCGCTTTGGGAATAACTGGTTAATTAATTACGATAAAAACAGATCAATATGAAGAAGTTAAAAACGTGGTATTGGATTGCCACCATTATTTTTGCCTTAATGATGATTATGGATGGCGTTGGCGGAATTACTCAACAGGAAGCAGGCAAAGAAGTGCTTAAACACCTTGGTTATCCGATGTATCTGCTCATCATCGTTGGTATTGCCAAACTGCTTGGGGCGGCATCCATCCTTCAAAATAAATTTGAAACCATTAAAGAATGGGCATACGCAGGTTTTGCCATTAATTTTATTGGCGCCTTTGCCTCCAGGGCATTTGTTGGCGATGGCATATCACTTTTAATTCCTCCGCTTATTGCCCTGATAATTATGTTTATTCCATACATTTTGTGGAAGAAACTGGCATCAAATGTTAAAATTAGTTAAAACTAAACGGCTAGTTTAGGTAGCGGCTTTTCAGAACCAAATATTGTTAACTTTGGGTATTGTAAAAAACCAAACACAATACATGAAACCATCATGATTTTTTAGATTAAAAAAAGATAAAGTCATGAAATCTCATTACCATTAAAACAAAACACGGATGAAAAAAAGCCTTTTATTTATAATTGCTTTATTATTTACAACTACCGCATTTTCTCAAAATGTGATCCAGCTGTTCAACGGTGCAAACGACTTTTTTAAACTTTTGCAGGAAGAGAAATTTAAAGATGCACACGCTTTCTTTGATGATACTTTAAAAACGAAGTTAACAGAAGAAAGTTTAAAGAAACTTTGGGGAGATATTGGAACAAAATATGGAAAGGCAGAATCGTTAGATGCCATTCAAAGTAAATCCCAGGGCGAGTTTTTCGCAGTAACGGTAGAGGGTAAATTTGCGAATGGTAATCAGAACTTTATTTTAGGTTTTAATAAACAGCAGAAAATCGTCGGAATCTTCCTGGCACCTTCCCGAAAGGCCGCCGCTTATTTAAAACCAACCTATGTTGATACCAGTTTATATAAGGAAAAATCGGTGTATATTGGGCCGGCAGGAAAACAATTGGCCGCCATTATCACTACACCAAAAAATGCTAAAAATTTCCCTGTAGTGGTTTTTGTGCATGGTTCTGGTCCGGCAGATATGGATGAAACCGTCGGTGCGAATAAACCCTTTAAAGATTTGGCTGGTGGTTTAGCCGCTAAAGGAATTGCTTCTGTTCGTTATGTGAAACGAACCTTAATCTACCCGAATGAATTTAACAAAGCATTTACTGTAAAAGAAGAGGTATTGGATGATGCAAGCGCGGCCATAGCGCTGGCGAAAACGGTTGTTGGTGCTGATCCTAAAGCTGTTTATGTTTTTGGACATAGTTTAGGCGGGATGCTGGCACCTAAAATGGCAGCACTTACACCTGATTTAGCAGGGATTATTTTGGCAGCAGCACCTGCCCGAAAATTAACAGATATTATTGTTGATCAGAATAAGTACATGTTCGATCAGGCTAACGATACAACAGCTGCCTTTAAGAAACAACTGGCAGATGCTTACGTGGAAATTGATAAAAGTAGAATTTCGCAGTTGGGAACTACCATAAAGCCTGATTCATTAATTTTAGGACTGCCTGCAAAATATTGGACAGATTTAAACACCTACAATCAGGTAACTGTAGCAAAAAGCCTTTCGAAACCTAAAATATACGTGTTGCAGGGAGGAAATGATTTTCAGGTGGGCAAAGTAGATTTTGATTTATGGAATGCTGCCTTGAGTAAAAAGAAAAATGTGGTGCTTAAATTTTATCCAGACTTAAATCACCTGTTAAGCTCTCAGACTGAGAAGGGTACAATGGCCCAGTATCAGGCAGCGGTAAGTGTATCCGAAACTTTAGTTAACGATATTGCCTTATGGATTAAGGCCAAATAATACAAATTATCTAATCGATAAAAAATGAAGCTCCGACAAAAAATCGGAGCTTTTTTTGTGCATTTGGTTTCTTTGCATGCTGTTTTCATTAATTAATTAACAAACAATTCAAAAAATAAGCGGTTTAAGTTTAGGGCATCTCATCTTAAATAGTTTGTTTATGGCAAAGAATAAAATCACTTTAAAAGGAATATGGGGCATTTTAAAAGCATCGTTTACAGGATTTAATGATCATAAAGTAACGAAGCTTAGCGGCTCATTAGCCTATTATACAGTGTTTTCTATGGCGCCGCTGCTCGTGGTTATTATTTCTTTGTGCGGTATTTTTTTAGGGAGGGAAATAGCCGAAGGGCAGGTTTATGCACAGCTCGAAGGATTTTTAGGCAGAGAATCGGCCGTTTCCTTACAACAGTTAATTAAAAATGCCTATTTGGATGGAAAAAGTACCATTGCTTTAATTATTGGGATTATAACCCTATTAATTGGGGCAACTACCGTTTTTGGCGATATCCAGGATTCAATTAATACCATTTGGGGTTTAAAACCTAAACCTAAAAGAGGGTGGGTTAAACTATTACAAAACCGTTTCTTATCATTTTCTGTAATTATCAGTTTAGGTTTTGTACTGCTGGTTTCATTAGCGGTCACCTCTGTACTCGATGCCTTTAGCGACCGTTTGCAGGCCCGCTTCGCCGAAATATCAGTTATTGTATTTTACATCCTTAATCAGATTGTAACCTTGGCTGTTATCTCCTTAATATTCGGCGTAATATTTAAGGTATTACCTGATGCAATTATAAAATGGCGTGATGTAATAGCTGGTGCAATAGTTACTGCTTTACTATTTATGATTGGCAAATTTGCCATTTCGCTTTACATAGGGCAAAGCAATGTTGGTGGCACCTATGGCGCAACAGGCTCGTTAGTAGTTGTACTTTTATGGACTTATTACTCTTCTATCATTTTATATTTTGGTGCCGAATTTACCAAGGCTTATGCAGTTGCTTTTGGCTCTGAAATTTATCCTTCTCATTATGCGGTAACCACAAAAGAAATTGAGATAGAAACCGGGCGTAAATCCATTCAGGATAACCATCCTGAAATTAAAAAAGAGGTTAAGAAACCTTAAAGTTATTTATTCTCCCCAGGCTGTAACGATTAATCTTCTTTGGCCGCCATGGTTGCGATGCTCGCAAAGATAAATACCCTGCCAGGTACCCAGCGCCAACCTACCGTTTCTAATCGGAATGGTAACAGAACTGCCCAAAAGTGCTGACTTTAAATGAGCAGGCATATCATCCGATCCTTCATAGTCATGCTCATAATCGGGATCGTTTTCCTTTACGGTTTTATTAAAGAACATTTCAAAATCAATCCGAACGGTAGGATCTGCATTTTCGTTGATGGTAAGCGAAGCAGACGTATGCTGTATAAAAACCTGGCAAATGCCAATGTTAATCTCGTCAATTTGAGGTAAGGCATCCTCAACCTCATCGGTAATGATATGGAAACCTCTTCTTCGTTCTTTAAGGGCTAAAGCTTGCTGGTATATTTTCATTGAATTAATTCTCAATAATTTTAATGAAATCCTTTTCGCTAGGTAAAACCGTTAAATATTTACTTGCGAAAATTTGTTCGTTGTTTTCTGAATCGTATTGGCGCTGCAACTCGCGTAAACTCCAATTATTTTTTATCGCTTCTATTTCGTAAAAATTACGTTCGTTTACATCGGTTATTCTCATTAACTTAAGGTAGTGAGACCATGTAAGTTTGAATTGCGCAGACAGTGTCTGCTGATTTATAGATTTACGAGATACGATACCAGCAATTTCTTCATTTTTGAATTCGTAAGGTGCTTTCTGATCTTTCCCCAATTGCGCAGACAGTGTCTGCGCAATTGAATAAGTTAGATAAAACTGGCGCATTTGTTCTAAATTTCTTTTCGAAAAACCTTTGCCAAATTCAGTAACTAATTTTTCAGAAAGCTCATTTAAAATATGTTTACCGTATTCTGCTCTTTCTTTTCCTTGTTGCTCTTCTTCAACAATCATTCTGCCGATTTCGAAATAAGCTGTAGCCATTGTATTATTAATGGTTTGGGCTACATTTTGCCTCGCTTGGTTAAGCAGTTCAATAACTTTAGTATATAAATTTTGCTTTTCAATTTGCATTTTTACTACAATAGAATAAATTCAATCTTATGAAATTAAGCATTTTATCAAATGAAGTAGTTTTTGAGATTACTTCAAAAACTCTACATTCCATATTTTCTCTGCTTTTCTGCCTATTAGCCAAAAAGACGCTGCCAGGACCGAAAAAAACAAAGCTTTATGCCAACTGTCCCAGAAGTATTCGAAATAGCGTGTGTAGAGATTAATAAAGAGAAAAGTAATGCCAAATTCGCGGGCAATATCATCACGGTATTTTAAACCAAATAAAGTACTCGCTACACAAATGGCTCCTGAAATTAATGCCCAATAAAATAGGTTTAGCTGCCTAACCTTGTACCATTCTTCTAAACTGGCAAAATTGCCAAATACGGATAAGGCCCAAAGAGATACAAACAAATAAACCATTCCTGCGATATAAGTAACCTGGAAGAAGTTTTGTGTTTTGGGGAAAGCTTTCATAATGAAAGATGCTGCGGTTAATGCAGCTCCAAAAACCACAAAGCGCAAAGGGTAATTCATGCCAAGGAAGTAATAATTCCATCGGCTTAAATAACCTGTTTCAGTACCAAACCAGGCACCTAAAGATATCAACGCAAAAACCCAGATTAAACGCGAATTGAAGATATAACCTAAGGCACCATAAATAAAAACAGATATTAAAATCAGGATGGAGAAGTTGCCAGATCCATTGTCCATCGCCTTTCCGAAATAAGCAATAGCATTCGCCGTGAGTAAAATTGCAGAAAAAACGATAGCCTCATTGCTAAACTTTAAATGCGCCAGCTTCTTCTTCCGATTAAAACCCAGGATGTAAAGCCACGCAGCCAATCCGCCAGAAACAATAGCGATAACAATATTAGGTGTATTGTAAACCCGTTTTAAATAGTTTAAGATCGAATTATCGATGAGGAGCGATCCAAGCGCAATAAAACCGCAAGCCAAAGCTACCCAAAAAGCATACTGTGCCAGGCGTAACCAGTCGAAGTTTTTGGCTTCATAACTTTTACGGAGTTTATCGCCTGTTTCATCATTAATTAAGCCGTCACTTTGCCATTGCTCAATCATATCATCAAGAAACTCACTCTTTTCTCTATCGACTTTCATAGGTTAGGTTATACACGAAGATAGGTTTTTTTAGTCCTTAGTCAAAAGTCCTTAGTCAGAAGTCTAAACTGACTAAAGACTACCGGCTAAAGACTCAGGACTATCTATATAACTTCCTTAATCTTCTTGTTATTGCCTACAATCCAAATTACATCACCGTTGTCGAATACAAAGTCTGAAGAAGGATTCAATATCCGATCCGTACCTCTTTCTATACCAACAATTAAGGCCTGTGCTTTTTCGCGGATGCCTGCATTTCTAATACTTAATCCATAAACAGGCGATTCTGCATGGACAACTACCTTTTGCAAGGTCATTTCTTTATTCGGGAAATTATTTTCTTCAGCTGTTTCTGGAGCATCAACTTCTAAAAGTGCTTTAACAGCCGCCAATTGATCATCAGCACCAATTAATAGCAGTTTATCGTTTGGATAAAGCCGCTCATCTCTTCCAGGTGTTGGAATGTTATTTCTTCCACGCTCTATTAAAGCAATGTTAACGCCATATTTTTCCCTGATCATTAATTCGGTAAGTGTTTTTCCAACTACTTCCGATTCAGGGGAAACAGTGAGTTCAGTTAAGTGGGTATCCCAGGGTAAAATATCAGGTTTTTGATTTTCACGTGCATTTAAATTCAACATGAAACGTCTTTCCAGTTTATCATAAAACGATTGTAGTTTCCTGGAGAAAATAACCATGCCGATGATGATCAAAACCAATGCGATTACAGCTGCAATCCAGGTATCAAAAAACTCGTACATTAAAAAACCTACAAAGAAAATACCTAAGGCTATTCTGAAAAATTCGATCGCAATTAACGGTCCTCGGGTATACTTTTTGTTCAGCCAAAGGTGAGAATAGGCTGTTCGTTGAATCCTTCTGATCGATAAGGCCCATAAAAACGGCGACATTAAAATAAAGGAAACCACTACACTGATAATAATAGAAGTTAAACTATTGGAAATATTGCTCACAATAAAAGGCTGAACGTACCTGTAGGCTAAAAAGATGATCGCAATGATAATTACGGAGTGGATAATGGTATTAAAAATATAAGACCTCAATAAAACCTTCCAATCGCTTAATGTGGTAATTCCTTCGGTACTGGAGCTGTACCTTTCGATTCCATCTAACCATTTTTTAGGTAAAACACGGTTTAAATACTGGTAAAAAGGTTCAGATAGTTTAATCAGATATGGTGTGGTAAATGTAGTGATCGCTGCTGCTGCTACCGCAATAGGATAAAGGAAATCGCTGGTTACTTTAAGGGTTAAGCCTAATGAGGCAATGATGAATGAAAACTCACCAATTTGCGCCAAACTCATGCCTGATTGTACCGAAGTTTTTAACGGCTGACCGGATAACAACGCACCTAAAATGGTAAATATGATTTTCCCGAAGATAATAACCACAGTAGCGGCTAAAATTGGAACCCAATACTTAACCAGCATAGAAGGATCAATCAGCATACCAACCGAAACAAAGAAAACTGCGGCAAATAAGTCTTTTACCGATTTGGTTAAGTGTTCTATTCTTTCTGCCTGTGTGGTTTCGGCTAAAATAGAGCCCATTATAAACGCACCCAAGGCAGGAGAGAAGCCAACCTTATCGGCCAATAATACCATCACCAAACATAAACCTAATGATACCACGAGCATGGTCTCATCATTCATTAATTTTTTGGTTGCTTTAAGGAACGAGGGAATTAAGAATATTCCACCTAAAAACCAAAGCACTAAGAAGAAAGCCAGTTTTAAGATAGAATACAGCATTTCGGTACCTGCCGATTGCTGACTTACTGCCAAGGTAGAAAATAGCACCAATAACAAGATGGCCACCAGATCTTCAACAATTAAAACACCAAAAACCAGACCTGCAAACTTTTTATGTTTTAAACCAAGTTCTTCGAAGGCCTTAATGGTAATCATTGTTGATGAGATGGACAAAATTCCCCCCAGAAATAAACTATCCATGTCCTTCCAGCCCATTGCTTTACCAACTAAGTAGCCCGCCAGAATAATAAAAAGGACTTTTACAATCGCTGTGATGGAGGCGGAACCGCCAACTTTAACCAGTTTTTTGAAACTGAACTCTAAGCCAAGACTGAATAAAAGGAAAATTACACCTATCTCGCCCCAAATATTGATACTTTTTGTATCGGTAACAGAAGGGAAAAAATCTAAATGTGAGCCAACCAGCAGGCCGGCCAGTATGTAACCTAAAACCAGGGGTTGTTTAATTCGTTTAAATATGAGGGTAGTTATCCCTGCTGCAGCAAGGATTAATCCTAAATCGGCAATTAAATCGGGTAAATGCATCTATAAAAATGGGTATTGTGATTAAATAATTTATTTCCAAGTATTATTACTCGGCATTTTATTGAAAGCACCACATTTGTGGTTAAAAATGAAATTACTTACCAAAAAACATGTTTTGGATAGAGCATCTTAAACAAATACCAATAATTATGCTTTAATCTCCTGATTACAACTTTTGTATTGATGGTTTTGTTCTTAAAAAAAAGGAACAGCAAAAAAGTGATCAGTACAAATGCACTGGAAGATATTTTTATAATTGAACTGTTAATGAAATCTTTTTGCAGACTTTCACTGTCCTGATTGAAATCAGAATTGGATTTGAATTTTTTTTTGCTTGAAATGAAACTTATTTTGGTGTTTTTTAATGGCACATCATTTCTTTTTTCCTGCGATGCGAAAGCCGCAAAATTAATGGAGATAGAGAGAAAAAAGATGATGTAAAAAAGCCTCATTGCCGCTAATATAACGAAAATGAGGCTTTTTTGAAAGGAAAATTGGATTTAACAGAAATAAATAGCCTTTTGACTTGGATTACTAAAATTAAGTTTGTAAAATCACTCACATCTCGAATTACCGTCATTTCGAGCGGAGTGCAACGAAGTTGAGAACCACGAAGTGCTCAGCGAAGCTAAATCTGTTTAGATAGATCTCTCCATTTCACTGCGTTCCAGTCGAGATGACGATAGCGTTGGATGAGCTAAAAATAACTTTACTTGTTAAAATAAGCTAAAGTAGCCTCCTTGTCTTTTTGTAACTGCACAGTTAAAGCTTCTAATCCGGTGAATTTCACGTCATGACGCAAGAATTTCAAAAAATTCATTTTAATATCCTGTCCATAAATTTCCTGATTAAAATCGAAGATGTTAACCTCAATGTTTCTGGTCATTCCGTTAATGGTTGGGCGTTGCCCGATGTAGGCCATACCTTTGTAAGGTTGGAGGTTTAAGGTTGAGGGTTTAGGGTTTAGGACATCGGACTCCGGACTTCGGACTTCGGACTCCATTTCTACTGTTACTGCGTAAATGCCGTCGCCGGGGATCAGTTTATAAGTTTCTTCTACAAAGATATTGGCTGTTGGGAAACCTATTGTTCTTCCGATTTTATCGCCTTTAATTACCCTTCCAAAAATAGAAAAAGGATAGCCAAGGTAGTCGTTAGCTAAACTTACATCTCCAGCGAGTAATGCCTGACGGATTTTGGTAGAGCTTACCGCAACATCATGAATATCCTGCTCCATAATTTCTTCCACACTAAAACCATAATGTAAACCTGCGGCCTTTAAATCGCTTAAATTTCCAGAACGGTCTTTGCCAAAGCGGTGGTCGTAACCAATAATGATATGCTTGGTGCCAATGTTATTCACCAATGTATTTTTGATATAATCTTCAGGCAGTTGATTAGAGAAATCTCTGGTAAATGGTGTGATGATTAAATGATCTACTCCTAAACTTTTTAAAATTTCAGCCTTTTCATTAATGGTATTAATCATCTTCAAATCCTGGTTTTCAGGATCGATAATCATTCTCGGGTGCGGGAAAAAAGTTAATATTACGCTTTCTCCGTTATCGGCTTTTGCTTTTTGTACCAGTTGTTTAATAATTTTTTGGTGTCCGAAATGTACGCCATCAAAAGTGCCAATGGTTACAATGGCGTTATCTAATTTTTTAAAATCCGAAAGGTTATTGTATATCTTCAATGGAATGGAAAATTAATGTAAGGCATGGCGTTTTACTACCCCGCCTTTTAAATCGGCAATCTGTTGTTGTATTACAAAGGCATCCGAATCAATCTGTCGTATAGCGGTTTGTAATTTGCTCATTTCTAGTTTGGTAACAACGGTAAAAATAATATCGATATCTTTCTTTTCTCCGTAACCACCTTCGCCTTTATAGATGGTCACCCCTCGTTTCATTTCGTTAATAATGAATCCCTTTATGGCTTCCTGATGTTCCGAAATAATGGTAACGCCCGTGTATTGTTCTATGCCGTTTACAATGAAATCGATCGTGCTTGATGCCGATAAATACGTTAGAATGGCATACAGTGCCGTTTCGATATTTAAGAAATAAGCTGCGAAGGCGAAAATAATGATATTTAAAATCAGGATGATATTTCCAACGGTTAAAATGCTGTTTTTGCTGATGTAAAGCGCTAAAACCTCTGTTCCATCGATTACACAGCCACCGCGCATGGCCAGTCCGATTCCACCGCCTAAAAATAATCCGCCGAAAAATGCGATGAGCAATTTATCGTGGGTAATGGGTTGAAAGGGAAGAAAAATTAAGGCTAACGAGAGCGCAGCAATGGCAATAGCGGTTTTAAGGGCAAAGCCTTTACCAATCTGCCTGTAACCTAAAATTACAAAGGGAATGTTGATAATTACAATAAGGTACGATAAATTCCAGCCTGTTAAGGTGCTTAACAAAAGGGAAATACCTGTAACACCACCATCGATAAAGTGACTGGGCATTAAAAAGCTTTTTAAGCCAAAACATGCCGAAGTTACACCTGCAATAATTAAAAGAATTTCTTTTATAAACCTGATGTTCTTGTTTTTGATGCGGTTCATGCCTCTGCTTCAGTTTTAGCTTCTTCTTTCTTGCTACGAATATAATTAACAAGTTCTAATACCTCAAACGCATCTTTAAGCAAAAAGTTTCCGCTCCGGGTACGGGTAAGTTTAGAAAGATAAGCCCCGCTATTTAAAGTTTTACCAAAATCGGATATTAACGAGCGGATGTAAGTGCCTTTACTGCATACAATCCTAAAATCGATCTCTGGCAATTCGATCCGTGTAATTTCGAACGCTGGAACATTTACAAAACGTTTACGCAGCTCTACCTCTTCACCTAATCTTGCTTTTACGTATAAACGTTCGCCATTTACCTTTACAGCAGAATGTGCAGGCGGATATTGCGCTATATCGCCAATAAATGGTTGGCATGCCGCATATATATCTTCTTCGGTGATGTTGCTGATGTCGAAAGTTTGATCTACTTCCGTTTCCATATCGAACGATGGGGTAGTAGCACCTAAAATCATGGTGCCGGTATATTCTTTCTCTTCAGCCTGAAAAGTATCTATCTGTTTAGTCAGTTTGCCTGTACAGATGATTAACAGCCCTGTAGCAAGTGGGTCTAAAGTGCCGGCATGACCAACCTTAAGCTTTAATGGTTTTAAAGAATTACGGATTTTGCCCACCACATCGAATGAAGTCCACTTGTATGGTTTGTTGATTAAAAGCAATTCGCCTTCAGCAAAATTGAAATCTTTGAATTTTGAATTTTCGGTACTCACAAATCTTTTTTGCGCAAAGATACGGATTCAATGTCGGTTGCTTAAGTTTTTTTTAACCACAGATACAAAGTATAAGGTTATGTCATAATTATAGATTTGTCATCCTGAGCTTGTCGAAGGACTTATTTAAATACCTTTTAAGGTGTTTCGACAGGCTCAACATGACATAATCTTAGAAGGAATTGTTTTTATGATACAACATCATCCGTGTAAATCTGTGGTTAATATTCCTGGACTATATAATCTGTAAGTTGTGTCCGCTCAGCAATAAGATGATAATAATTAAACCAGCAGCAATTCTATACCATCCAAAAACCTTGAAACCATTTTTGTTTAAGTATCCGATAAAACTTTTTATCGCCAAAAGTGCCACTACAAAAGCAACAACATTACCGATAATTAAAAGGTTAGTCTGCTCATGGGTAATAGCGTGCCCTTCTTTATAAAAATCGTAAAGTTTTTTTGCTGTTGCAGCAAACATGGTAGGTACAGCCAAAAAGAATGAAAATTCTGCTGCAACTTTTCTGCTTAATTTCTGACTCATACCACCAACTATAGTGGCTCCCGAGCGCGATACACCCGGTAACATGGCAATACACTGAAAGAAGCCTATTTTCAGTGCCGTTAAATAAGTTACTTCCTCCTCTTCATTAATGGTTGGTTTATTAAACCATTTGTCTACAAATAATAAGATAATACCACCAGCTAATAGCGAAATACCAACAGCCATTGGGCTTTCTAATAATTCGTCTATCTTCTTGCTTAATAACAGACCAAATATGGCAGCTGGGATAAATGCAACCAGTAATTTAATGTAGAAATTTATCGATTTGAAAAATCTTTTGAAATAGAGTACAACCACTGAAAGTATTGCACCCAATTGTATCACAATAGTGAAAAGCTTTACAAATGGTTCTGATGCAATGCCCATAAAAGACGAGGCTATAATCATATGTCCGGTGCTCGATACAGGCAAAAATTCAGTTAATCCTTCAACAATCGCAAGGACAATGGCTTCAAAAGAGTTCATATTTTTAGAAAAGATAAGAAATAAAGAAAACGCTTAACCAATAAATTAAGCGTCTTTAAGTATAGTCCTTTAGGATAAAATTATTTTTTTAGGATAGCATAAATGCCAAAAGCAAAACCCGCCAACACCACTATCGGTGCCAATAAGGTTCTTCTGAAGTCATAAATATCACCAGTGGTACCCATCATTAATATAAAACCAACGGCTACAATTGCAATGCTGATTAACAATAACTGATAGTTTTTTTTGGTGAAAACCAATTCGCTTTTAACGTCCTTTACAACCGGACCTGTTTTTTTTTCTGCCATTATCTATAAAGATGATAAGATTTTAAACGTAAATATCTGCTTACTGCAAACCATGTACTAATGCCTGTTATAAAAATACCCACAATTAAAAGGCCTATAAATACGAAGCCAAATTCCTGGTAGTTATTTAAAATAATAATCTCAGGTACCTCTTTGCGGGCATAAATTAAAGTTGCCAATAAAATTATGATGGCAATAAATGCAGCAATTAAGCCATGCAAAGCAGCATACAGTAAGAAAGGACGTCGAATAAAGTTTTTTGTTGCACCAACCAGCTGCATACTTTTAATTAAAAAGCGCTGTGAGTAGATTGCTAGTCTTATTGTGTTGTTAATCAGTGCGATAGAGATGATTAGTAGTAGCGCGGCAAAGGCTAAAATAATTAAGCCAATGGTGCTGATATTTTTGTTTACCATATCAATTAAAGAGCTTTGATAAACCACTTCTTTAACAACAGGATTTTTAGAAATACTTGCTTTTAAGGCATCGATGCTTTTATTGTTCGCGTATTCTGCTTTTAAATACACATCGAAGGTAGAAGTTAGCGGGTTGTAACCTAAAAAGTTAACAAAATCTTCACCTAAATCCTGTGTTAAATTTCTGGCTGCAAGCTCTTTATTTACATATTGAGTTTGTTTTACAGCAGGGTTGGCATTTAACTCTTTCTGAAACGCTAAAACATCGGCTTCTTTGGCACCTTCATCAACAATAATGTTTAAAACAATGTTTTCTTTAACGTAGTTAGACAGGTTTTTGGCATGTACAAGTACCAAACCAAGCAGCCCCAGCATTAATAAAACCAATGCAATACTGATTATAGTGGAGATATAAACGGTTTTGGTTTTCTTAGATGCATCACTTACTTCGAATTCTTCCATGTATTTCATTTTTGTTTCTGCGAAAATATAAATTATACCTGATAAACACCAATTAATGATTGCTAAATGAATATTAACGGAAAGCTTTTGCTTTTAGTTTGAGTATTAATTCTTTAATTAAATTTACTTTTTCTGAAAACGCGGTACGAAATTTGTTGAAACGGCGTTAATTATGGATATCTTAAAACTAAATTTAACTATGAAAAGACAAATTACTATTCTGAGCCTATTCTTACTTATCGCCTCTACAATTATTTCTTGTAAGAAAGATGATACTTCTTTAAAAGCCCAGATGTTAGGGAGATGGACGTTAAATAAAATCGTAACTTCTGGCTACACTGCTGAAGAAACATTGAAAGATCCGAAAAAAATTAATGGAACTGTTACCTATGGTACAACAAGTGATTATGTTGACTACAAATCAAATAACGATGATCAGGTAGAGTTGAGTTTATCTGGTAACAGAACAATCGGAACTTATGTGATCATTTACTCTGATCAGTTCAGTATGGATATTAACGACGGATTGAATTATTGTAAAGTAAATAGCATTACTGCAAATAAATTAGAGTTTACTGCTAAAATTGATAAAACAAACGTTACTAAAGTATATTCTTTATCAAGATAAGATCTTAATCCCCCGATTATTTGCTGCGCCATTGGTTTTTAACATCAATGGCGCATTTTTTTGTGGTGATGTGGGCGGCTAATTATGGTGTCAGTTGTTTCCAACTGACACTAAAAAAACATATTCTAAGTATTCTCTTATTTTAAAATAATCGATAGTCAGATGGTAACATCTGACTGCACTATGCATAATCGGAGATAAGAAATTACCAGTAAATCATTTTCGATGGAATAAATTCGCATACAACGATCTCTGTATCCAATTCGATGAAAACAATAGTATATTTTTTCTTGTAAGAAATGCATTTAAAGCCCATCAAAATTCTTTGTGGTTCCCTGCAAGTTCTGTATCTTTTTCTGCTGTCTCCTAATTTTTCAATGAAATCATAGATGTCGTCAGCAAATTTTTCTGCTGTGGCAGGAAGACCCTCAGATTCTAAATACCAAGAAACTTCTGCAATACTTTCTGCAACAGATTACTTAATTGTTATTTTTCTGCCGCCCATTTCCTGATTAACTTTTTACTATGAGCCCGCGCTTCATTAATAGAAAATGTTTTTTCAGGATGATGTTTTAAAGCTGCATTTTTTTGTAACTCTTGGTAACTTTCTTCTGGGATGAGTACGTATTTCTTATTTTCAATTGTAAGATGTGTCATAACACTCATTTTTGGTATACGAAGATACTAAATAATAAATTAATGCATTTACTTGGATTTAGTTTCTTTGTGCAGTCAGATGGTAACACCTGACTGCACAAAAAACACCAAATTTTATTCCTAACCTCTTCTAATTCTGCATTTCTGTTGGTAAAATATTATCTTGAATCTGCTTTTTTAAGCCCCTTAATTTCCGTATTTTCGCCCCTTTAAAAATTTAAAACTGGCAATGGATTACCAATTCAAAGAAATAGAACAAAAGTGGCAGAAATTTTGGGCAGATCATCAAACGTTTAAAGCCGAAAGCAATTCTGAAAAACCAAAATATTATGTGTTAGATATGTTTCCTTATCCATCAGGAGCAGGTCTGCACGTTGGTCACCCACTGGGTTACATTGCATCAGATATTTTTTCAAGATATAAACGCCTTAAAGGCTTTAACGTATTGCATCCAATGGGATACGATTCGTTTGGGTTACCTGCAGAGCAATACGCTATACAAACCGGACAGCATCCAGCCATTACCACCGAGGCAAATATTGCAACCTACCGCAGGCAGTTAGACCAAATTGGTTTTTCTTTCGATTGGAGCAGAGAGGTACGCACCAGCGAGCCATCTTATTATAAATGGACACAGTGGATTTTTATGCAATTGTTCAACTCGTGGTACAATATCGAAAACGATAGGGCAGAAGATATTACCACTTTGATCGAAAAATTCAATGCCTCTGGTACAGCTGATGTTAAAGCAGTTTGTGATGAAGATACTAAAGAATTTATGCCGAGCGATTGGGCAACCTTTACCGATGAAGAGAAACAGGTTGAATTGTTAAAATATCGATTAACTTATCTTCGCGAGAGTACTGTAAACTGGTGCCCGGCTTTAGGAACCGTTTTGGCGAATGATGAGGTAAAAGATGGTTTCTCGGAACGTGGCGGTTTTCCTGTTGAGCAAAAGAAAATGATGCAATGGAGCATGCGGATTACCGCTTATTCTGACAGGCTTTTGCAAGGTTTGGATACCATCGATTGGCCCGAGCCGATTAAAGAAATGCAGCGCAACTGGATCGGTAAAAGCGTTGGAGCATCAGTGAAGTTTGCAGTTGACAATTCACAGTTGACAGTTGAAGAAACTGAAAACTCAAAACTGAAAACTGAAAAATATATAGAAGTTTTTACAACCCGTGTAGATACCATTTTTGGGGTTTCTTACCTGGTTTTGGCTCCGGAGCACGAGTGGGTTGCAGAATTAACTACTCCAGAACAAAAACAGGACATTGCAAACTACATCGCTTTAACTAAAAAGAAATCAGAATTAGACCGTATGGCCGATACCAAAACGGTGTCTGGTGCTTTTACAGGTACCTATGTAATTAACCCTGTAAGTGGCGAACGCGTACAGTTATGGATTGCCGATTATGTGTTGGCAGGTTACGGAACTGGTGCGGTAATGGGCGTTCCGAGTGGCGATCAACGCGATTGGTTATTCGCGAAGCATTTTAATTTACCAATTATCCAGATTTTGGACGGACAAAAGGATATTGATGTTCAGGCAGATCCAACCAAAGAAGGGAAATACATTAATTCTGGTTTCATAAACGGAATGACTTATAAAGAAGCTGTTCCATTTTTGAACAACTGGTTGGAAGAAGAGAAAGTAGGGAAAGCAAAAGTAAACTTCCGTCAGCGTGATGCGATTTTTGGTCGCCAGCGTTATTGGGGTGAGCCGATTCCGGTTTACTTTAAAGATGGATTACCTTATTTGGTAAAAGAAGAAGAATTGCCGCTGTTGCTTCCAGAAATTGATAAATATTTGCCTACCGAAACTGGTGAACCACCTTTGGCCAGGGCCGAAGACTGGGTTCCAAAAGATGGCGGACATTATGAGTTAAGCACCATGCCGGGTTGGGCAGGAAGCAGCTGGTACTGGTACCGTTACATGGATGCCAATAACAATAACGATTTTGCTTCAAAGGAAGCTGTTGAATATTGGAAAGATGTGGATTTGTACATTGGTGGCTCAGAGCATGCAACCGGTCACTTATTGTACAGCCGTTTCTGGAATAAATTTTTGAAAGATTTGGGTTATACCAAGGAAGAAGAACCTTTCAAGAAACTGATTAATCAGGGTATGATCCAGGGGAGAAGTAATTTTGTTTATCGCATTAACGATGAGAACGGAAAACCTACTAATACCTACGTATCAGCTGGATTAAGAAAAGAATACAAAACTTCAGCATTGCACGTTGATGTGAACATTGTTGAAAACGATACTTTAAACATCGCTAAGTTCAAAGCCTGGAGAGAAGAATATGCCAACGCAGAATTTATTCTTGAAGGCGGGAAATACATTTGCGGTGTTGAAGTAGAAAAAATGTCAAAATCAAAATTCAACGTGGTTAATCCCGATGATTTGATTGAACGTTACGGAGCTGATACTTTGCGGATGTACGAAATGTTCTTAGGTCCGTTAGAACAGAGTAAACCCTGGAATACGAACGGTATTGAAGGTGTATTTAAGTTCTTGCGTAAATTCTGGCGTTTGTTCCATAACGAAGAATGGACTTTCCACGTAAACGATGCTGTGCCTACAAAAGCCGAGTTAAAATCGCTGCATAAAATTATAAAAAAGGTGCAGGACGATATCGAGCGTTTCTCGTTCAATACTTCTGTATCGAGTTTCATGATTGCAGTAAACGAGTTAACCGACCTGAAATGCAAAAACCGTCAGATTTTGGAAGATATGGTGATTATCCTTTCACCTTATGCGCCACATATCTGCGAAGAGCTTTGGGTATTGTTAGGTAACGAAGCCGGAACTTTATCGTATACGGCTTTCCCAACATTTAAACCAGAGTATCTCGTAGAAGATGAGTTCGCCTATCCGGTTTCAATCAACGGTAAAATGAAAATGAACCTGAACTTGAGCTTAACTTTAGCGCAGCCAGAGGTAGAAAGCATTTTATTGGCCGATGAGCAATTCCTGAAATTTTTGGATGGGAAACCAACCAAAAAGATCATTTTCGTTAAAGGAAAGATTATTAATGTAGTGGTGTAGAGCGGTAGAAGGCAGAAGGTAATAGGGTGGAGGGTTTTCCTTGCGCTTGCCTAAGCTAGAAATATAAAAACCCGGGTTACATTTCGTAATCCGGGTTTTTTGTGTTTCTGGGACAGATCCAATAGAACGGTCGTCATCTCGACTGAAACGCAGTGAAATGGAGAGGTCTACTTCGCAGATTTAGCTTCGCTGAGCCTCTTCGGGTTCTCGGCTGCGCTCGAAATGACGAGTGCGTGGATATTATTTTGTAAATAAAATGCTTATTCAGCTATATAATCGTTCAGGATTTTATTGTTAAAGATAAATTAACCCTCAACCTTCCAGCCCTCAACCTCAAAATCCTATCTTTCTCCTCTTTTTCTGTTCCCGCCAAATCTTCTGTTGTTGCTGGCATTGCGTGGTTTGCCGCTCATATTGCCATCACCACCTTTTTTAGCACCGCCACCGCCTTTAGATTGGGCTTGTGGTTTACGTTTAACCTGGTTTTTAGCCAGCATACTTTCCCAGCTTAATGGATAAGGATGGTCATCAACAACCGGAAGTGTAATTTTAATCAGTTTTTGAATATCCAATAAATATTCGTTTTCTTCCGCATCACAGAAAGAAATGGCAATCCCGTTTGCACCAGCACGGCCTGTACGGCCAATCCGGTGTACATAAGATTCGGGGATATTTGGCAGTTCGAAATTGAAAACGTGCGATAACTGATCAATATCAATACCACGTGCAGCAATATCGGTAGCTACCAAAACACGGATTTTCCTGTCTTTAAAATCCGTTAATGCCCTTTGTCTGGCATTTTGCGATTTATTGCCGTGAATGGCAGCGGCCTTAATACCAGCATGGGCCAAATCCTTAACAATACGGTCTGCACCATGTTTGGTCCGGGTAAAAACCAGCGCCGTTTGGATATTTTTATCTTCTAAAAGATGGATCAATAATTTCTTCTTATCCGGTTTATCAACAAAATAAACCGATTGAACAATTGTTTCGGCAGTAGAAGAAATAGGGGTAACCTCTACTTTTGTCGGACTAGATAAAATCGTATTTGCCAGCTTCTGGATTTCATCAGGCATGGTTGCCGAGAAAAATAAAGTCTGGCGTTTTGCAGGCAATTTAGCTACAACTCTTTTCACATCGTGAATAAAGCCCATATCGAGCATACGATCGGCCTCATCCAATACGAACAATTCGATGGTATTTAAGCTAATGAAACCCTGGTTCATTAAATCTAATAAACGGCCGGGTGTTGCAACTAAAATATCAACACCTTTTCTTAAAGCTTCTACCTGCGAGTGTTGATTTACACCACCAAAAATTACTAAATGGCGTAAATTTAAATGACGGCCATAAGCCTTAAAACTCTCTTCAATCTGGATGGCAAGCTCGCGTGTTGGCGTTAAAATTAAAGCCTTTATGTTTTTGGTTGCTTTAGTGTTGACGTGTTTTTCGTGCAATAGCTGCAACATGGGGATGGCAAAGGCAGCGGTTTTTCCGGTGCCGGTTTGTGCGCAGCCTAATAAATCTTTACCTTTTAATATCGTTGGGATGGATTGCTCCTGTATTGGTGTAGGTTGTGTATAACCTTCGGTCTCAAGGGCCTTTAAAATTGGCTCAATGAGGTTTAATTCTTTGAATAACATGTATGTTTCTGTGTAATATTTATCGAAGAAGCTAGAACAATCAATTGTTGAAGGACTAACTTGCGGAGAGAATATGCCATTCAGAATGGCAAGCCCTTATTCCTGCTTCGGCGGCAAAGATACAAAAAATGTATGAGAATTTACTAATTGATAAATGTAACCTCAAATCATTATCTATTATTCATATCTGCTACTGGTCTAATGCATTAATCAATTTAGTTAGTATTTTTTAGTCTGTTTGTTTATGTATTTTTTGTAGTATTATTATTTTTATATGTATATTTAATTTTAATATAGTGTATGTTATACACTAATTCATTATTTATTTAAAAAAATATCATTATGTAAATCATCAATCAAATACCCGGCAACCTATCTAACCACTTACTTATGAGAAAAAAACTACTATTCTTCGGGAGAAATCCATTCTTCTTGCGTGCCTGCCTTTTTTGGTGCACTGGCATAATCCGGCAAAAAACTGAACCACTTAACCACGTCGTCATGACTGACGGAGATAAACTGATACTGCTAGCTTATTGACCTAGAAGTACATCAGCCGTATTGAGTACGCATTATTTCACCTAATCATTTATAACCTATGAAACAAAATCTATCTTGTATCAAGAGGAGCTTTCTTCTCTTGTGTTTGGGGATGTTATTTGCCCTCGGTGCAATGGCCCAATCAAAAATTACTGGTAAAGTTATCGCCAGTGATGATAAACTGCCTGTAGTTGGCGCCACAATCAAAATTAAAAATGGTAGTGGTGGTACCTCTACTGATGCAAATGGAGCCTTCTCACTGAGCGTAAAACCTACCGATGTGTTGGTTATTTCTTTTGTTGGTTACGGCAGTAAAGAAGTAACCGTGGGTACCCAAACGAACATTTCAATTGTATTACAAGCCAACAATAATAACCTTACAGAGGTTGTAGTGACTGGTTATTCTGCTCAACGGAAGAAAGATTTAACCGGCGCAGTGGCTGTGGTAAGCATGGAACTGTTAAAGGCCCAGCCGGCAGCAAGTGCTGTGGAAGCATTGCAAGGAAAAGCAACAGGTGTACAAATTGTAAATGACGGGGCTCCAGGTTCAACACCACAGATCAGAATCCGCGGTTTTAGTACCATTAATAACAACGATCCACTTTATGTTATCGATGGCGTTCCTTTTGAAGGTAAATTATCATGGCTTAACCAGAATGATATCGAAAGTATGCAGGTATTGAAAGATGCATCTTCGGCTTCTATCTACGGTTCAAGAGCAAATAATGGTGTGGTAATCATTACCACTAAAAAAGGCTCAGCCGGAGTACCAAAAATTACGCTCGATTCTTACTATGGCACGCAATCGCCAAGAAAAAATAGCTTCCCGAAAATGATGAACCCCCAACAGTATGCACAATATGTATTTAATGGGTATACTAATGCCGGAAAGCCTATTGCTGCCGGAGATAACTATGGTTCGGGCACAGTACCAGTATTGCCTGAATATTTGGTGGCAGGTTTAAAACTTGGTCAGAATGTTACTGCCGCAGATGCGGATCCTTCTAAGTACAATTATAGCCGTGATCCAAATCTGTTTTATCAAATTACAAAAGCAAATAAACAAGGTACCAATTGGTTTGATGAGATAACCGGATCTGCACCAGTTCAGAATTATAATATTAGTGCGCTGGGTGGTTCAGACAATGCAACCTATTCTATTAGTGCCGGATACTTGAACCAAAAAGGAACGATAAAATACACCGGTTTTAAACGTTATAGTTTTAGATCGAATACGGCGATATCTGCTTTTAATAAAAGGGTGCGTTTTGGAGAAAATGCGCAATACAGTTATTCTGAGGGTGTTGGATTTGGCGTTAACCCGAATACTCCCGGTGGTTATCAGGATCAGGGAAGTGCTTTAGGATGGGCATACCGGATCCCAACAATTATCCCTGTTTACGACATTGCCGGAAACTTTGCCGGTAGCCGTGGTAGCCAGTTGGGAAATGCAGAGAATCCACTCGCATTTCTATTCAGGGCAAAGGATAATGTTAATAAAAACAACTTCTTTTTTGGGAATATCTTCGGTGAGGGTGATATTATTCCGGGTTTAGTATTAAAAACCAATTTTGGGATACGTTACGAGAATTATAATAGTTTATCTATGCGTTATCCAAATTTGGAATTCTCTGAAGGCAATAACTCAAATAATTTAAGCGAAACTCAGGGATATAATACAGAATGGACCTGGACTAATACTTTAAATTATAACAAAAAATTTGCTGAAAAACATAGTTTAAATGCATTAATCGGTACTGAAGCGATCAGATCCAGAACCAGACAATTAACTGGTGGAAGAAATGATTTCTTTCTTTTAGGTAATCCGGATTATTATTATTTAAATACAGGTTCTTCAAACATTAGCAATGCCAGTACCGGAGCAATAGGGTCACTATTTTCCGTGTTTGCAAAGCTCGATTATTCCTTTAATGATCGTTATCTCGCCAGTTTTACCATCCGTAGGGATGGTTCATCTAACTTCGGTTCTGCTAATAAGTATGGTAATTTTCCGGCAGCAAGTGTGGCTTGGAGGTTATCGGAAGAGGAGTTTATGAAAAGTCTCAATTGGGTTAGCGATTTGAAACTTCGTGTTGGATACGGGCAAACCGGAAACCAACGGATACCGGGGTATCAGTATATCAATAGATTTCAAAGTTCTATTGTTAATTCAGCTTATGCGCTTGGTGGCGGTAATGGTCTTACCACTGGTGTGCGACAAAATGCCTATCAAAACCCTGACATAAAATGGGAAGCTGTAAATTCTTTAAATATTGGTCTTGATTTTACTTTGTTAGGTGGGGCTGTTGATGGATCGGTAGATTGGTACAACAAGAAAACGACTGATATGCTTTACCCGGTACCGCTACCAGCAAGTATTGTGGGAATGGGAAGTTCACCTTTTGTAAATATTGGCGATATGAGCAATAAAGGGGTCGAATTTAATGTCGCTTATCATTATGGAAGAAGCGCTGATAGCCCTTTTAAATTTGATATTGGTGCAAATTTCTCCAAAAATAACAATAAAATCGTAAGGTTGGCACCAGGTATTCTCAATCAGGTTTATGGCAATTATAGGAGCTTACAAACCAGTGTTTTACAAGAGGGTGCGCCACTGGGTTCATTTTTTGGATATAAAACCGCAGGAATTTATCAAAGTACTGCTGATATTCAGAATAGCCCTTCTTATTCAGGTGCCAGGGTTGGTGGATTACGTTATCAGGATATTAATGGTGATGGTATTATTGATCCAAAAGATCGGACCATTATTGGAAGTCCACATCCTGATTTTACTTATGGTATAAATTTGAACGCATCTTACAAGAATTTTGATATTTCAGCTTTCTTATATGGTGTAAAAGGAAATGATATATTCGAAGCTACGCGCTATTTTACAGATTTCCCTTCCTTTGATGGAGCTAAAAGTGTTAGATTACTTGATGCCTGGAGCCCAAACAATACATCAAGTCTGATTCCTTCGGCTTATGCCGGGGCCTCAGATCTGGAGTTTGCTTCTTCAAGTTATTACATTCAAAATGGAAGTTTTCTAAGGTTGAAAAATTTGCAGATCGGCTACTCCATCCCTACAGCTAAGGCTTTTGGGCCAAATGCTGGCATCAATAAGATTAGGGTGTATGTTAGTGCAACCAATGTATTTACCATCACTAAATACACAGGATTGGATCCAGAGATCAGTCAAATTGTAGATGGCTTCTCGGCGCCAGGAGTAGATCAGGGTGTTTACCCATCACCACGTCAGTTTTTAATCGGTATTAATGTTGGATTTTAATTAAAAGTTATCAAAATGAAACATATAAAATATATTCTTCTTTCCTTATTAATTTGCAGTACGTTTTCCTGCAAGAAGGAATTTTTAGCATTGCAACCGCAGGGCGAACTCACCGAGGAACAGTTAATGAGCCAAGAGGGGGTTGAAGGACTTTTAATAGGCTCCTATAGCTTACTTAATGGCAATTTAGACGGAACATGGGGTAATTATGGGGCAGCACCAAGCCAATGGCTATTTGGCGAGGTTGCATCTGATAATGCCCATAAAGGGAGTAGCACAGGAGATCAGCCGCCCATGAATGCCATTGAACAGCATTCGCCAACCAGTACAAATGATAATTTATCGAATATTTGGAACAGGTGTTTTGAAGGAATTCAACGCTGTAACCGTACGCTAAAAGTCCTTGCCAGCTTACAGGCAGGTTCGGGATCAGCCAAATTTGATGATGCCCGAGCAAAAGAAATTCAAGGTGAAGCCAGATTGTTACGTGGACATTATTATTTCTTTTTGGTTCGTATATTTAAAGTTGTGCCTTATGTTACCGAGGCCAATAGTGGTGCTTTTGTTCCAAATGATAAAGATATTTATCCAAATATTGTAGATGATCTTCAGTTTGCCGTTGCCAACTTAAGCACAACCAAACCAAAAAATCAAAAAGGTAGGGTTGATAAATATGCTGCTCAGGCTTATCTTGGAAAGGTACTTTTATACCAAAAGAAATATACAGAGGCTTATGATCTGTTAAATGCGGTAATATTGGCAAAACCAAGTTTGATCGATATGCCCTATTCAGACAACTTTGATATCACCAAAGAAGACGGACCTGAAACCATTATGTCTGTTCAACATTCAGTTGGAACAGATGGTACCGGCGGAGATAACGGCAACGTGGGCGATATGCTCAACTTTCCATATGGTAATGCACCGATTAACTGTTGCGGTTTCTTCCAGCCAACTATCGATCTGGCCAACTCATTTAAGGTAAACGCCCTTGGCTTACCGCTACTGGATGGCAGCTATCGTACTAATCCCTATAAATCTGATTATGGATTAACCGGAACGGATAAAACAAACTACACCGTAGATAAGACTTTACCTTTAGATCCACGAATTGAATCGACAATAGGAAGGCGTGGCGTTCCATATCGCGATTGGGGTTTAATGCCTGGTGATACCTGGATTCGCGACGCCAGCAACGGCGGCCCTTTTCTGGCTGTTAAGAATACCATTGATGCGGCTCAGATTTCGAGCGGAACAGCCCCGGGAAGTTCCAACGTAACCGGATTAAACGTAAACCTGATCCGCTTAGCTGATGTTTACCTGATGGCGGCAGAATGTGCAGTAGAAAAAGGCGATTTGGGCAGAGCTTTAATATTGGTTAATGCTGTTAGAGCCCGTGCGGCTAAAATTACCCCTCGTGATATAAATGGGACTCCGGCGGCGGCTTACAAAGTTAGCCAGTATACCTCATTTCCAAATGATACCTATGCAAGAAATGCGGTGCGTTTCGAACGCAGGTTAGAGTTGGCATTAGAAGGTCACCGCTTCTTTGATTTGGTACGTTGGGGCATAGCCAAACAAACACTGGAAAGTTATTTTTCTTTTGAAGGTGGATACTTTAATTACTTAAAAGGCATTACCATCGAAACCAGAGATGATTATTTCCCTTTACCGCAAGATCAGATTGATAGGAGTAATGGTACCCTAAAACAAAGCCCGGGGTATTAATTCTGATTTGTTTTAATGAAAACGCATGGAGTAAGCATTAGCCTTCCATGCGTTTTTTTTTATAGTTATTTTACAGATGGATTATTTCTCCTCCTTAAACCTGCTAAAAAATAATAGGGCAATTAAACAGAGCCCGAAACCTACAATTCCATTTAGGCGTAGTCCGAAATCGTTGCCAGGATCCTTGCCGTAAATGGTAAGCATGGCGAAAATGGCGATGCCTAAGGTTTGTCCGAGTTTTACAAAAAGATATTTGACGGCGAAGAACATACCTTCGTGGTTTTCTCCGGTTTCTAAAGTATCTCTTTGCGCAATATCAGCTAAAATCGCTGTAGGTAAAATGCCAAGTGCCGCTAATGGAAACGAAGCGGATAGTACCAGGATGTAAATCTGTGTGTGTGGGCCAAATGGTAATTTGCCTAAAAAGAAAATGGTAACGAAAATTAAGCACAACACGCCAAAGGCAAGTAATACAAAAGGTTTTTTGCCGATTTTAGCCGAACCAAAATTAACCAGCGGGTAAAATAGCAAGGAAGCAAAAACCATTGCACCCATAAATTTTCCGCCTTCTGATTCTGGTAAGCCCAACAAAACCGTACAAAAAAACAATAAACCGCTTGAAATAATACTCAGGGCCGTATAAAAAGCAAAATCAGATATCAGGTAATATTTAAAATTGCTGTTTTTAAAGGTACTCTTAATTGCTGGCCATAAAGGGATATGAGTAGGCTTTGCAACCGAAAATTCCTTTTCGTTGATGAAAGAAATTGGCAATAACATTACCAGTCCGGATAAGATACACAAACCCCATATTGCAATCTGGATGGCTTCGCTGCGGTTGGCTACATGAAAATGAGCCTCAACCAGATCGGCAAAGTTGTTGGTACAGGCCGATAGAATGATTCCGATTACAAAACCAACCTGTTGATAACTGGATAACTTAACTTTTTGCCTTGGTGTATTGGTTACTTCGGCCAGCAGCGCGTTATAAGGAATAATATAAGTGGTAACTGATACAAAAAACAAACAAAGTGTGATGGTTAACCACCAGGCATTATGCAGGGTCTCCATTTTTTGGATCGGGTAGAAAACCAGTCCGCAAAAAAGCATAGCAGGAACAATTGCCCATTTCATAAAAGGCATCCTTCGACCATTTTTATTGGTGCATGCATCACTTTTAGCGGCAATAAACGGATCGTAAATGGCATCCACCAACCTTCCTGAAGCAGCAATAATTGAAAGGATATTAAATGCACCCAATAAAACGAGCTGTGGTACCAAAGGCGGCAGGCCAGCGTTGCTTGGAGGAAGATAGAAATAGGGAAGCATTACGATGATAATGTTTGTCATCGTGCTCCATCCAATCATACCAGCAGCGTAAGCAATTTCTTGTTTTAAGGAGAGTGTTTTGTTCATTAATTATTTTAAAGTTGTTTCTAAACCTCACAGGTTTCAAAAACCTGTGAGGTTTGAATACCCAGTTTGCTATTTTTTCTTAAACCACCTGCTCACAAAATAGATGACCAGAAAGCCTACAAAAATATATAATCCGTTCAATGCCGCGTTCGGGTCATCAGCATAAATGCTAAAGGCCACGAAAGTATAAGCGGCAATAAATATGATAGGCAATATAGGATATAAAGGAACAGTATAGATGGTTTTTTTATCAAGATCTGCCGTTCTTTTTCTAAGAATGAAAATCGTTGCTGCCGAACTGGCCATGCTAATGCTTTCTAAAAAGATAGTATAGTTTAAAATTTTGTCGAAGGTTTTGGCATAGAAAATAATTACAACGGCAATTAACGTAAAAACCGTTAAACTAATGGTAATTACCTCTGTTTTATTGTTCATCCTGCTGAATATTTTTGGCAGTGCTCCTTCTTCGCCCATGGCAAACATGGCTCTTGGGTTACTCAATAGATTTACGTTTACATAACCCATTACCGAAAAAAAGATAATTATGGAAAGTGCGTTAAATCCGGCAGGACCAAATATCTTCGAAGCCAGTATCGCGGCTATGCTTTCCGCTGATTTTAATTCTTCAAAACCGATGACCTTTACATACACATAGTTGATCGCCAGATAAAGGATTACAATAATGGTTAAGCCGATAATAATTGAACGTGGAATTACTTTTTTGGCTTCTTTAACTTCCCCGCCAAAGTTGATGGTTTGCGCATAACCTGCGTAAGAAAAAGAAACCGCAATTAAACACAGGCCTAAGGCTTTCCCATAATCAGACCAGGTTGGTAAAGCACCAGTTGCTGTTTTAAAGATCGGGGTAACGGTTTGTGTTTGTCCGCCGAAAAATACAGCGCAGATGAGCGTTAAAATCATCCCAATTTTAATTACCGTTAACACATTCTGTGTTTTAGAACTCGCTTTTAAGCCTAACAGGTTAATGAAATAAAACACCAAAATGGTGGTAATGGCAATAGCAACGCGGTAGGTTTCATTCTGTTTATCGATAGGTAAAATAATTTTACTCAGGTATTCTGCCCCAATAATCGAAATGGCCGCTACAGATGCCGCACTCGAAATGATTACAATACAATTAATGGCAAAGGCAATGGATGGGTGATAAGCGGCTGAAAATATTTTATAGTACCCTCCTGTTACCGGAAAACGGGAACCAATTTCGGCATAAGTTAATGCACCACAAAAGGCTACAAAACCACCGATAAACCAGGCCAAATAAAACAGTTCGGGAATTTGTGCCTTAGCTGCTACGTTTACAGGCGTACGGAAAACGCCCATGCCAATAACCAAACTCACCACAATCATGGATAAATCGAATAGCGAAAGTTGCTTCTTTTGTTGCATTAAATAGAATTATGAATATTGGGTTGAAGATAGGCAAATTTGAATGATTGAGTGAGGAATGATTGAAGAGGGCTATTGAATTAGGTATAATTGGTTTCCGGGGATGTGGAAAAATGGTTCATAGTTTGATCGCTCATGGTTGATGGCCCATAAGCCTATTGGCCATGAGCCATCGATTATCAGGCTATTGACAAAAAGACCATGAACCATCACCCTATACAACTCACTGTTCACATGTGGAAATTTTCTTTTGCGAGCCTCACAGAATAAATCTATTATTGTATAATAATTCTGAAGAACGTATTTGAAATTATTTTTATTTCAATCATCAGGGTTATTTCTACAAATTCTTCATCGCTTTGCAAACCAAAAAAATGCAGGGTTTTTCATTGAAGAACAGATAAAAACAGTATGGCAGAAGTAATTTATAACGACGATAGTATCCGTTCATTAGATTGGAAAGAGCACATCAGGCTTCGTCCGGGGATGTACATTGGTAAACTTGGCGATGGTTCTGCGCAGGACGACGGTATTTACGTTTTGTTAAAAGAAATTGTAGATAACTCTATCGATGAGTTTGTAATGGGTACCGGAAAAACCATCGAAATTACTGTTTCTGAGCAAAAGGTAAATATACGTGATTACGGTCGTGGCATTCCACTGGGCAAGGTAATCGATTGTGTAAGCAAGATTAATACCGGTGGTAAATACGATAGCAATGCTTTCCAGAAATCTGTTGGTTTAAATGGGGTAGGTACTAAGGCTGTAAATGCACTTTCTACTAGTTTTACGGTGCAATCGTACCGTGATGGAAAAACAAAAAAGGTAGAATTTTCTAAAGGAGAAATTGTAAATGAGCAGCCAATTATTGATACTACTCAGCGTAATGGTACGGCGATTACTTTTTATCCAGATGAAACCATTTTCAGAAACTACCATTACATCCCTGATTTTGTAGAGAGTATGGTGTGGAACTACGTGTTCTTAAATACAGGTTTAACCGTAAATTTTAATAACCAGAAATATTTTTCAGAAAGAGGTCTTTACGATCTGCTTTCTAAATTTAATAAGCCAGAAGAAATCCGTTATCCAATTATCCACATGATTGGGCCGGATATTGAAATAGCGATGACCCACGGCCAACAATATGGCGAAGATTACCACTCATTTGTAAACGGACAGCACACCACACAAGGCGGAACGCACCAGGCGGCTTTCAGGGCAGCGGTGGTGAAAACCGTTAGAGAGTTTTTCAAAAAAGAGTTTGATGCAGCCGATGTTCGTTCATCCATTATTGCAGCAATTTCTGTGCGTGTACAGGAGCCCGTGTTCGAATCGCAGACCAAAACAAAACTGGGTTCGCAGAATATGGGACCAGAAGGGCCATCGGTAGCCACTTTTATCAACGATTTTGTTAAAAAAGAATTGGATGATTATCTGCATAAAAATCCAGATGTTGCTGATGCCTTGTTAAAAAGAATTATGCAGTCGGAGCGCGAGCGTAAAGATATTGCGGGCATTAAGAAGCTGGCAAACGATAGAGCGAAAAAGGCATCGTTACACAATAAAAAACTGCGCGATTGTAAGGTGCATTTTAATACTACACACGAGAAACGTTACGAAACTACTTTGTTTATTACCGAGGGAGATTCAGCATCGGGTTCGATCACAAAATCGCGCGATGTAGATTGTCAGGCGGTGTTTAGTTTAAAGGGTAAACCACTAAACTGTTACGAACTAACCAAAAAGGTAGTTTACGAAAATGAAGAATTTAATCTGCTACAGCATGCTTTAAATATTGAAGATGGTTTAGAAGGATTACATTATAACAATATTGTAATTGCAACTGATGCCGATGTGGATGGGATGCACATCCGTTTGTTGATGATGACCTTCTTTCTTCAGTTTTTTCCCGATCTGGTAAAAGCAGGGCATGTGTATATTCTACAAACGCCGCTTTTCAGGGTTCGGAACAAAAAAGAAACGATTTATTGCTATAGTGATGAAGAACGTAAAAACGCCATCGAAAAACTGGGCAATAAACCAGAAATTACCCGATTTAAAGGTTTAGGAGAAATTTCTCCTGATGAATTCGGTTTGTTTATTGGAAAGGATATCAGGTTAGATCCGGTTATTTTGAAAGATCAGACGATTAAAAGTTTGCTGGAGTATTACATGGGTAAAAATACGCCTGATAGGCAGCAGCACATTATCCGTAACCTACGGATAGAAAAGGATGAGGTAACTGAAGAACCTAAAGTAATTACTGAAGAAGTAGCATAAAAGAGAAAGTCAAGTTTGAAAAGAACTTGACTTTTTTGTTTAATGCGTTGCGTTGAAAAGATCCTTCGACTCCGCTCAGGATGACAATCGCGTTTGAATGCTTGCGGTTAAATCACTCTTGGCGTCCTGCTGAACTCGTTTCAGCATCTATCTTGTTATGCCGTGGTTCGTGCCTTCACGAACCAGCTTTATCTATAAAAAGGAAATTAAGCTTTTAAAGCATGGCTTTCTTGGTTATAACCGTTTTATAGCTTTAAGATTCCCGCATGTGCGGGAATGACGACCGCGTGTTGGAAAGATCCTGAAACAAGTTCAGGATGACGACCGTCTTATTCTTTAGGTACATTCACCGTATCTTCCGGGTGTTGTGGCGGCAATACATCTACCTTTTTCTCTACGATAGTAATTTTTGTAAACACGGCATATTTACTAGGTGAAATGCCATTATCGTACTTTTCCGCATAGGCCTGTGTAAATTCGGCACCGAAGTAGAGTATTATTGAGGTATAATAAATCCATAATAAAATCACAATGATGGAACTGGCTGCGCCAAAGGCCGAGCCCGGATTACCTTTTTCGATATAAATCCCGATCAGGTATTTACCCAAACTGAAAAGAACCGCAGTAAATAAAGCACCGATTATGGCTGATTTCCATCGGATGATCACATCGGGTAATACCTTAAATATAACAGCAAATACCGCTGTAACGGCAGCAAGGGTTATTACATTGTTTAAAATATAAATTAGAATGGCCATTGTATCGTTTGCAACGGGGATTACTTCATCTATCTTACTTTGCGAAAGCAGGTTGGCCAATTTAGAACCCAAACCAACTACTACAGTGTTAACCACTAGTGAAACAAGCAACAAAAAGCCCATCGAAACAATTAAAGAGAAAGACAATAACCTGTTAGAAAGCATTTTTATCCAGCCTTTTTTGGGCACAGCCTTTACTTTCCAGATCATGTTGATACTATCTTGTATCTCAATAAAAATAGCAGTTGAACCAATAATCAATGTACAAATCCCAATAATTAAACCAATGGTAGATTGCCCGGATTTGTTTGCATGTTCTACAAAACCTTGGATTTGCGTCGCCGCCTCTTTGCCAACCATTTTCGTAACCTGCCCATAAAACTGACCTCTTGTTTCCTCATTTCTTTTGTCGCCAAAAAATAGGGTAGCGGCAGATAGCATGATAATGATGAGTGGAGTAAGTGAAAAAATGGTGTAGTAAGCAAGCGAAGCACTTAATTTAGTTACCCTATCTTCCATAAAACCTTTCCCGGCAGCAACGAAAAGATGATATAGCGCAATGAAGAAATGTTTGATCTTATGGATAACTCTCATAGAAAAATTAAAACGGATATCCTATCCCAATGTTAAAAATTAAGTTCTGTTTACGCCAGTCTTTATTGCCGAAGGCGATATCATCGAATACCCATCTCTGTCCTTCCGGCAGGTAAGGTTTACGTACGGGGAAGGCCACATCTAAGCGGACTACGAAGATGCTTACATCTACCCGTAAGCCTGCACCAGTACCCACTGCCAGCTCGCTAAAGGCATTTTTTAGCTTAAAACCAGATCCAAGTCTTGCCGTCTCAGGTTTGCCGGGCTCTCCAAGATCTTCTTTTCTTAGCCAGATATTTCCGGCATCTACAAATAAGGCACCATAGAGTACACTTACTATCTTAAACCTTAGTTCTGAGTTAAGCATTAACTTAATATCACCACCCTGATCGGCAAAAATTGCATCATCCGGAACTTTATAAGTCCCAGGGCCTAAAGTTCTGGCCGGAAAAGCCCTGATATCGTTACTGCCCCCAGCAAAAAACTGTTTAACAAATGGGAGTGAGGTAGAGTTACCGTAAGCATAACCATAACCCAGGTTTAACCTGTTTGCCCAGATTAAGTTTCTGGTGATTTTATAATAATCCCTTAAATCGGCTTCTGCCCTGATAAACTGCGTTAATGGTCTGTTAAAAATAGATCGTTGGCCATTTTCATCTTTTGGGGTAAACAGCCCCCAAACATTACCACCCGTTTCTAACCCGCCAAAGAAATAGGTATTATTTCTGCGGCTATCCTCCATCTGGTTGGTATAGGTGAAGTTATAGTTACTGCCAATAATAAACTGGCTTTCTAAAGTGGTTCTTAATAATGGATTCTGTTCGTATATGTTTTTTTCTGTGAGTGAATCAGGAAAACTTGTTGAAACATAACTAATCGATATGGGGTTGAAATTATGCTCTTTGTATAAATTCTCTTTAAAGTTGTAACCATATTGCCCTTTAAAAGCATGTAAAGTATATTCAGAACCACGGTTAAGCATCTGGTAAGAAAGCGAGGCAATGGTTTTCGGGATGAAAGCATTGGTACTATTCGGTTTGTAAAAGGGAACAATAAACCTCGGGAAAGTCAATTTTCCTTCAGCAGTTAATGATAAAGAGTTTTTGCCTAGAGAAGTTCCCTTGGTTTGCGTTTCGAAGCCACCACTAACACTCAAATCTAATTGTTCTGCATTTCTAAACAAGTTTCTGGTGGTTTGCGTTACTTTTACCTCTGAGCCAACGAAATTGTTTGATTTACTCGTTCCTACAACCGAAAAGGTGAGTGAGTTTTTCTTTAAAGGCGTTAAATAGATATTTAAATCGAGCTGATTGTTTCTGAAACTATCAACGGGTAAAAATTCGGCCCTTACATCCTGAAAAGCACCTACATTTACCATTCGGTTTAACGATTGGTTATGATCTTTACGGTTATAGGGCTCGCCTTTTTGAAAAAACACTAAACGATCGAAAAGCCTTGGTTTAAAGGTATTTCGGTCATCGTATATATTGAAATCGTTATACTGCAAGGGTTTCAGTTTTCTCAATGTGCTATCTCGCCTTAACGAATAATTAGGATATATATTGATGTTTTTAATGGTATAGGGTTTTAATGCTGCATCGGGCGCAATATCTTTTACCTTAACCGAAACATTAACCAGGTTTTTACCTATAGTACTATCTACCTGCATAATTAAATAATCAGGACTGAAATAGAAATAGCCACTTTCCTTTAAGTCGTTATCGATCCTGATCCGTTCATTTTTGTAGGTATCGATGTCATAATAATCGCCAACTTTTAGCAAGGTTTTGTCTTTGTTGGCATTGATGATCTTGGTCAGTACCCCAGTATCCGGAGGGAAATTAATCTTGTTGATTTTATAGCGTTGTCCGGTAAGTGCAGTATAGATGGCCTTACCCTTTTTTTCCTTGATAACGGTATCGCCGGTAACATTTGCCTGTAAATAGCCTTCGCTAATGAGGTAACTGGATAATACATCATTGTTGTATTTCAGCTTTACATCGTTCAATAATACAGGTGGTTCTCCTTGTCTGCGTAACCAGTTTCTAAAACCTTTTGGTTTTTTGGGTTGGCCAGCAAGATTGTAAATGCCCAGTTTATATTTAATGCCAAGTATAGACTTATTGGGGCGTGGTCTTGTTTTAGCTTCCAGATCGGTTTTAACCTGTTTTTCATTGTCAATTTTTCCCGATGAGTCTGGATTGATTTTTACTTCAGCACCGGTATACAAAATCTGTCCTGGTTTTAACGATTTGGTACTGCTGCAGGCCGCCCAAACTAAACAGGCCAATAAAAATAAAAGTGGTCTAGTTAGTTTTCTCATCTTGTGCTTTCTGTTCAATGTTTCTTATTCTTCTGATTCTTTTCTTTTGAAAAATCTCTCTAAACTTATTGTAATCTACTACCAGGGTAAAGCCTAAGCCTGTTTCAACAATCTGTCCCTGTATAATCATATCGTTCTGGTTTCTGCGGTAAGCCCTTAAGCGGTACCGCCCATCGGCAGAAAGTGCATATTCTACGTTTACGTTTCCGGCAATATTGGTCGATTTTTCTCCTGGTGCCTGTGGCCCTTCTAAAGCAAAAGAGCTTCCTACGCTAACGGTTAATCTATCGTTTAGCAGTTTTTTAGATAAGCCAACCTCCAGATCTGTTTTTTGCTGCATCGAACCTGTTGAATAATCTTCAGATGAATTTACACCGAAGTTAAGATCAACACCCTGAATTAAATCGGAGGTTAAATTATTCAATTGTTCGGTTAACAGTTTGCTTACACTCGAACGGGCAAGGGTAGAAACACCGCCACCACCGCCGGCCAGACTTTGGAAAGGATTATTGGCAATAAACCGGTTTAGGGCAAGTAAAGAAAGCACCTGTTTGTTCAACTCACTTTCATCGCGGTTTACATTAATTAATTTGGTATAAACCTGGCCATTTAAAGCGCCACGCTCATTTTCTGGCAGATCGAGCTTAAATGAAATGGTTGGCTTTAACAATTCGCCTTTTATCATCAGATAAACCTGGAAAGGCAATTTTGTTCTCGCCTCGTAGAGATCCGGCTGGTTTAACAGATCGATGGGAGCAGCGTTAACTTCGTATAAAGCCGTAATATTGGCCGTAGCAGAAGTAGGCTCACCTGTCCACACAATGGTACTGCCTTTAACCAGTTTAAATTCTTTTTTTACAACAGCCAGCGTTAAATTGTATGAACCATCAACTATTTCATAGCGACCGGTCATGCTGATTTTACCGCTTGGGTCCATCGTTACATTTAAGTCTGCATCACCTCTAACTTTTAAATTATCGCCAGTAGATGGATCTACAACAACATTCAGTTCCGCTTCCGGATCTACTTTAACTGTTGCCACCAGGTTTAATCCCTTAATCGGAGATTTACTGATGCTATCAACTTTAAGTGCTTTTTGTCCGTTAAAAGGAGGTGCATCGGCATCAATAAACTGTACTATACCTTCCTGGTCAATAATCGCAGGGTCACTTGAAGGCAAAGCGAAGAAAAATTTTGTACCCTTATTCACATTAACGTTCATGTTCACATCAGGTTGGTTTAAATCTCCGCGTACTTTAATATTGCTTGTTAAGAATACCGTCCCGTAAATCATGTCATTATCAACTGCGGTCGAATTAATTGCCCTGAAATTGTTTGTTCGGATGTCTAAACCGAAACGGTAATTTTTAAAATCGGTGGTATAAATTTTTCCGTTTACGGTTGCCTTCTGATTTAAGGAATCAAGGAGTGTAAAATTGTTAAAACTGATGCCTTCGTTTGTGAATGAAATCTTTTCGTTAGGCATGCGGAAATATGAATTTACATAAGCCACATTAAATCCTGCATTATTGAAAGTTAAATCGCCCAGTATTTTCGGAGCTGTTAGCGCACCTTTAACCGTTAATGCGCCCGTTAAGGTTCCGGTACCACGTTTAAGCTGACCAGCAGATAAACTTTCTATATTTTTCATTTCAATCTTATCGATGTTTACCTTAAGATCTAAAGCGCTTTCTGGTGCAGTATAATAGAAGCCGTTAACCCTTAACTCGTGCACGCCTGTTAAAGCAACATTTACCTCGAAAGCATTTTCGGTATTGTTGTTTACGGCCAGACGTAAAGTGCCCAGTTGATCTTTTTGATAACGCAGCTGATCGACGGTTAAATTTGCTTCAAATTTTGGCGTGCCGGCCAAATCTTTAACGTTTGCGGTTCCATTTAAACGGCCACCAACCAAAGTAGTATCGGTTTCTGCAAATTTGGTTAAAGTTTCTAGCTGGAAATCTTTAAATTCTACAGCCAGGGGGGCATTTGGTTCGGTGGGATTACTATTGATGGAAAGCGATTGACCGCTGTTACTAATCTGGAACTGGTTAACCAATATGCCTGATGCGCCAAATTGAATATAGTTATCCTGCGAAACCACCCATTTTTGATAATCGAGCAATAGTTTTTGCGGATCTAAAGTGAATTTGAAATCCTTATTAATCGATTGGAAAGTACCACCAATAACGTATTTGTTTTTAAGCTGCCTATCGCGAAGGAAGATGTTAACGCCTAAATTATTATTCGAAGCATCGCCACTTACTTCTGTATTAAAGAGTGCAATGGCCGGGCTTTGGAGACTTTTAACGGTTAAACTATAAGCCAGTTTATTGTTATCGTTATTGATGTTTAAAACCGTAGTATCTACCTTAAAATCGCCATAAACCACCTGTGGGAAATTCCCTTTAATCTGTAAGCTGTCTTTTTGCGTATCGATCAATCCATAAAACTGCGATTGTTTAAATACCGTTAACTCTGGTACAAACTCCTTCAATAATTTAGAATCGTAAACCTGAACGAAGAACCTTAGCCTTTGGTCGGGAACTTTAGCAACGGTACCAAAGGCATAGTATTTATTAATTTCGTTGATAATGGCATCGCCAACTTTGGTAAGCTGGTATTTGCCATCAATTTTTGCTGATAGTATTTCAGATTTTAAGGTCAGTTCATTTTCGGTAGCGGTCGATTTTGCACGGATGGAAATCGTATCAACATTAATTCTTTGTTTATCCTTTACCAATTGTAAGCCTGTAATATCAACCGATCCATTTAAATAATCAGCATCGGCGGTAGTGAGGTTTACTTTAACTATACCTGCCGCACTTAATACTGTTGGACTAAAGTTTAATGCCTGTAAGTTTACCTGCTTTAAGTTTAAGTCAGCTTTCACCGCAGGATATTTTCCTGCCAGATTCACTTTGGCATCTAAATTAAAGTTCGCATTGCTATCGGGCATGCTACTTTTAATGCTGATGTTTTGGTTGCTGTAATTGCCGGCAAGGCTTAAATTACGGTAGGTATATTTGTTATAATAAGCACTAATCACCTTAGCGTTAAACTTGGCGTTAATCTTTTTAGGATCGAGGCCTGTGCCGGCCACATTTGCCTTAACCGAAATCCGACCGAGTTTCGGTTGCATTTTTAAAAGCCTGCCAACGTTAAAGTTGTTTAAGTTAATATTGGCCTTATAACTTTCCTTACCTTTTGGTCCTTTCATACCTGCTACCAAAATTGCTCCACCCATATCGGTGTTGATGTTCAGGTTAGTGTTAAAATCGGTCATTGAACCCTTAAATGTGCCTTTCGCATCAATTACATTTGGCAATTCGATCGTAGGCGGCAGCGATTTTTTGGGTACAACCACCAAAATATCTCCTTTGGTTAGATGTAACTTTTTAATATTTAAATCGAGATAAGTTTTTTTGATGTCAGGTAGACCTTTCGCTTTTCCACTGATATCTATCTGCGTATTTTTTAGCCCACTGATCTGCAGTTTTGGGATATTCAGGTTATTCAGATAGCCATTAACATCAGCAGTCAGTTTTATTTTTTCGTTGCGGTAATTGGCTGGTATGGCATCGCTGAAAAAGCCAGCATCTTTTAAGCCGATGGTGGTGTTCTTAAAGGCCAAATTCAATTTTACGCGTTCAGGATGTTTGGTTAAATCCTCCATCGAGGTAAAATTTAATTCAGTCGCATTTTCGATTGAAGTATTAGGTGTTTTTAAAATGAAATTGCTCAGTTTGATCTGTTTGTCGTTATACACCGCATCGCCCCTCAGCTGATCCAGTACAAAGCCACTTTTTTCCTTTAATGATCCATTTTTAACATTGGCCTTTATACCTGCAGCGCTATAAGACACATCACTTGCGCCTAAATTGAGCTGGTTAATTTTTAGGTGATTAAAGTCTATGCCCTTGGCAGCAGGTTTTGCCCCAACATTATCGAACTGTACATTGTTATCGGCTAAACTGATGTTTTTGATGATCAGGCCTAAATTAGATTTCTCAGGTACTACGGTATCTTTAACTTTTTTTAAATCATTACTTGGCGCTGGTTTAAAAGCAAAAAGAATATTTGATTTATTTAAATGGGCATCATCAACCGAATATTTACTATTGGTTAAATCTACTTTAAGGTTTACCAAACCCAGGTCGTTTACATCGGCAACGGCTTTGGTAGTGGATAACTGATCGTCGTAATTTACCTTTACCTTACTGAAAATGAGGTTCTGCACTTCTATTAATGGCAGTTTGCCCTGTTCTTTCTCGGTGCTGTCAACACTGTTTGTAATGTGCTGCACCAGGTGAACTAGTGGTTTTTGTTGCAGATAACGTAAAGAAGTGTTTACTAAACTTAATTCTTTAATTACATAATGCTGGTTGGCTAAATCGAAATCTTTGATTTTAGTTTTAAAGGCACCGAGATATAATTTCACGTCATTACCGGCTACATCATCACGATAGTTAATGCCTATATCTTCAAATGAAACTTTATCGACAGAGAATTTAAGGGTAGAGGTGGTGTCTTTATCTACTTTTTCTTCAGGCTTTTTCTGATCGCTCATAAAAGCATCAACCAGGAACGAAAAGTTGAATGTTGTATCGGGACTAATACGCTTAACATTTGCGCGTATGTTTTTCAGCTCAATATTGTTAACCTCAATGGTGTTTTTTAAGAGTTTAAATAAGCTAATATCAACCGCCAGTTTTTCGGCATATAATAAGGTATCGCCTTTGCGATCTTCGATATAGAATTTATTTAGAACCACGTCTTTTGGCAATGCAATTTTAATGCTTTCTAACCTTACCTCAGTTTTGGTTTTGTTTTTAAGGTAATTTATGGCTTTGTCTTTAACAAAATTCTGAACTGCCGGAATATTTAAAGACAAGGCTAAACCAACAACCAGGATGATGATGGAAGCAATTACCCACAATAAAATTTTTAGACTTTTACGTACGTATTTATTCAAAGCTAAGCGTGTTTGGTGTTTGATAAATGCCAAAAGCATGCCATTAAAATTAATTTTAAGGCAGTTTTTATTAAATAATACAAAAAATAACTTAAATTGTTCGCCCGCTATAAAAATTTAACATAGGCGGTTTCCTAATTAGTTAAAAATGAATTCAATAAATCTAAATATATCTTTTGAACAATACGAAAGTATTACAGAATTAACATTGGCAGATAGAACGCTTTGCGAGCTTGCCGAGAAGGCTTTAAATACTTCATATTCTCCTTATTCTAAATTTAGGGTTGGTACGGCCATCCGTTTGGCTTCTGGCGAAACGGTATTGGGTAGCAATCAAGAAAATTTAGCCTACCCATCTGGACTTTGTGCAGAGCGTGTTGCCCTTTTTACTATTGGCGCTACCTATCCAAATGCAGTTATTGAAAGTATGGCTATTACTGCCCAAACTGATAATTTTGAGATTTTAAAGCCCGTTACTTCTTGCGGAGGCTGTTTGCAGGTGATGGCAGAGTTTGAACGCAAGCAAAATACGCCGATTGAGGTGATTTTTTATTGCTTAAACGGTGAGGTTTTAAAAGTACCCAGTGTAAAGAGTTTACTGCCTTTTGCTTTTGTAGAGGATCGGTTGGAGCGATAGGGCCGGCCGTCATTTCGAGCGGACCCCGATAGCTATCGGGTGCAACGTAGTCGAGAACCCGAAGGCTCAGCGAAGCTAAATCTATCGAGGTAGATCTCTCTCCCGAAGGTTTGGGACTATGCTTCAGTCGAAATGACGACTTTTCTCTTTAAATGAGGCTAAAATAATATTCTTGTCTTATTCCCTATATTTGGTTTTTTTAAACCACAATGAAACACCTCTATATCCTTATTTTCTCCCTTTTTATTTCTTTTGGCGCAAATGCCCAAACCGTTCTTAAAAGTAATGTAGTTTATAAAATAGTTTATTTCCGTTCTGCTGATGGGAAGCCGAAAGAAGACCGTAATGCCACTGTGGTAATCGCTTCAGCAAATCAGAATTTAATCAGCAATGTTGCTGTTCTCGATCATAAAGCAAAGTATCCTTACGAACAGAGCATTGTTGCTAAGCCAGCGCAGATTTTATTTCAGGTTGCTGATTTAGGCACAGATAAGCAGATTGCAACGGCCGATAGCCTTGCAATTGGTAAGCAAACCTTTGAGTTGAGCAACGAAACCAAAGTGATTTTGGGTTATACCTGCAAAAAGGCCACCACGGTTGTCAATTCCAATAGAATAGATTTATGGTATACAAGCGATGCTGGTATTAAAGCTGCACCCACCAGTTTGGGCCAGAACCTTGGTTTGGTTTTAGAACAGGTGCGTAACGGTAGTAGCTTTGTAACGGCTACAAAAATTGAGGAAGTTAAAAATTCGAAACCGATCGATCTGCAAAAAATAAGTGCTAAGCTAAGCGATGGATTAACATATAAAGATTTGCTTTGGAAAAGCAGGTTTACCACGCTGGGGGTTTTTAATAACGAAACAATTAATTTTATAGATAAACCACAATCGAACGATTCTGTATTCCGCTTTGCGGGGGGAACGGTGATTGCCAGGAAAGTTAAATTCCCTGAATTTCAGTCCGGCCCCAATGTTTTTGTCGATTTAACGGAGCAATCGAACGGCGATGCCTACGATCGAACAGGATCGGTATTTATCATCACAACCGATAAACAGATCAGTTTAATGGATGCACTTAAAAATTCTGTTAAAAACCTACCGGTTTATGATAATGGTAATGGAAAGAAATACCAGGGGGTTGTGGCCACAGCAAATTATAATCCCGTTATAGAGTTAATGCGCTTTTTTACCCCTTTTGGTATTGGTAAATACAATAATTTAAAATTGAAGGATAAAAATTGGGCTGAAAAAGTTTACTATAGACAGGATGTTTCTGAATTATTTCCGCTGATAAATGGAAAAGAAGTTTGGGTAGCCGTTTTTATTGGCAACTATGATAAAGGTGGCCATAAAGTTTCTTTAAATATAACCCTGCATAATGGAGGAAGAGAGAAAGAAGCTAAAGAAGTGATTTTGCCTTTGTTTAATTCAACAAATGTGATGGAGATGGCTGGACAGGAGTATGCAACCATGTTTAGCAGCGATAAGGGATTGGAAGTTTCCTTTACCTTAGCAAAAGACCTTAAAGATGCAAAACTGCGCTACATTACAACCGGCCATGGTGGCTGGGGAAATGGCGATGAGTTTGTGCCCCGGAAAAACACCATCTGGCTGGATGAAAAAGAAACATTCACTTTTACACCATGGCGCCAGGATTGTGGTTCGTACCGGTTATCGAATCCTGCCTCTGGAAATTTCGAAACGGGTCTTTCCTCCTCAGATTTAAGCCGTTCTAACTGGTGCCTGGGCACGGTTACCAATCCCGAATGGATCAGTTTAGGCGATTTAAAAGCTGGTGCACATACCATCAAAGTAACCATCCCGATGGGAAAACCTGAGGGCTCGAGTTCGAGCGCATGGAATGTTTCGGGTGTGTTGTTAGGTGTAGAATAGTTATAATATTTTTCTTACAATTGTCATTTCGACCGCAGTGGAGAAATCTATGATTAAAGCTTTTATCTTGTAGATTTCTCTATTGATTCGACTTCCTGCCGCATTGACACAGATAATATAAAGTTTTTTCTGCTCTATGCCACAGGGGCATGCTACTTTGGAGCGCCAAAGTAGCCAAAGCGCTTTGTCAATCCGGCAAGGTGGCTTCTCTCTGCCTCAGGCTCATCAAAAAAACAGCGGCACTTCGTTTTGTGTTCAATACCCTTTAAACGCTGGGAATCATGATTATTGAACACAAAACCACTGCGTTTCAGGTTTGGTAGTGCTAAATATATTATTGTGCACCTGTTTTTTTGATTCTCCTGCCACTTGGGATTGACAGCGTTCTTCGGTAAAACCTATGGGCTATTAAAGTTAGCTTAGCATAACACCCTATAAATCTACGATATAAAGATGTGTCCACACGTTAGGCCTGCGCGGGAATGACGTGTGGGCTAAACTTATCACATAATCCAGCTCCTCTCCTTATTTTCAAGGAGGGGCTGGAGGTGACCCTATGCACTGTGCAACCCTCAATAGCAGCACGAAACTATTTTTCTAAACCGGATTGAAGAGGAGATCCTTTTTTGCTGCCTTAGGCGGGGCTTGGAGCAAAAAAGATCGTATCGGAAAGCCGGAAGAAACACTAAACAAACCCTACCGGCCCCTGCTTTCCAAAACCCTTAAAACAATTTTCGATTTCGACAGGCCGCCAATGCCTGCCCATAGAGGCGAGGAGAGATCTTCGAATCAAATTATTTAAATTAAATTTTAAGATCTCTCCTCCAAAGGAATTCCATTGGAACACTAGGGTCGAGATGACGAAATATACTCCGTGGTTTCCGTGCCTCCGTGGCCAATACATAAACGTCAGGTCATTAAAAACAAATTTCCCATTCCGAAATGTGAATAACCTCTCTTCATTCTATGAAATCATTTTTATTATATTTACGGCTGCCAATTTTTGTAAATAAATGAGTGAAGAATTAGATCAAAACGTAAACGAAGAGCACAAACATACCATAACCCCAATCAACGGTTTATACGAAAACTGGTTTCTCGATTATGCGTCTTATGTAATTCTCGATAGGGCAGTTCCGCACATTAACGATGGACTAAAGCCTGTTCAACGGCGCATTATGCACTCACTTAAAGAGATGGATGATGGACGTTTTAATAAGGCGGCGAATGTAATCGGTAATACCATGAAATATCACCCGCATGGTGATGCATCTATTGGCGATGCGATGGTGCAGATCGGTCAAAAAGATTTATTGATCGATATGCAGGGTAACTGGGGCGATCCGGTTACGGGCGATAGTGCTGCGGCACCACGTTATATCGAGGCACGTTTATCAAAATTTGCCAACGATGTGGTGTTTAACCCTGATACTACCGAGTGGCAGTTAAGTTATGACGGGCGTAATAACGAGCCAATAACTTTACCGGTTAAATTCCCTTTGTTATTGGCGCAAGGGGCTGAAGGTATTGCTGTGGGGTTGGCGACCAAAGTAATGCCACACAATTTTATCGAATTGCTGGATGCCTCGATAGAAGCGCTGAAAGGTGTGCGCCCAAATATATTGCCCGATTTCTTTACGGGCGGTATGGCCGATTTCTCGAATTATAATGAAGGGCAGCGTGGAGGTAAAATCCGCGTGCGTGCGAAAATTACCGAGAAGGATAAAAAGACTTTGGTGATTACCGAAGTCCCGTTTAGCACCACAACAGGTTCTGTTATCGATAGCATTTTATCGGCCAATGATAAAGGCAAAATCAAGATTAAAAAGATTGAGGATAACACGGCGGCCAGCGTAGAAATTGTAGTGCACCTGGCACCGGGTATTTCGCCTGATGTAACCATTGATGCACTGTATGCCTTTACAGCCTGCGAGGTATCGATTTCGCCAAATACCTGTATTATTCAAGGCGATAAGCCACTCTTTTTGAGTGTAAACGATATCCTGATTGAAAATACAAAACACACTAAAAATTTACTAAAAAGAGAACTGGAGATTCGCTTGCACGAGTTGCAGGAAAAGATTTTCTTTAGTTCTTTACTTAAAATATTTATTCAGGAGGGCATGTATAAAAATCCTGAATATGAAAACTCAACCAATTTTGATACCGTAGTTGAGGTATTACACATTTTATTTGATCCGTTTAAGCCGTCGCTTTACCGCGAAATTTTGCCTGAGGATTTTAAGAAACTGATTGATAAGCCAATGAGTAGCATCACCCGTTTTGATGTGAAAAAGGCCGATGAACAGATGAAAAATCTGGAAGATGAAATTAAGGTGGTTAAAAATCATTTAAAACATCTTACCGATTATGCTATTGCCTGGTACCAGAAACTGAAGGATAAATACGGAAAGGGAAGAGAACGTAAAACCGAAATCCGTTTGTTCGATCGGGTAGAAGCATCGAAAGTAGCATTGGCGAACGTGAAACTGTATATGAACCGTGAGGATGGATTTATCGGATCGGGTTTACGTAAAGATGAATTCGTAGCAGACTGTTCGGATATAGACGAAGTAATTGTTTTCCGTGAAGATGGTAAATGCATCATTACCAAGGTGGCCGATAAAACCTTTGTAGGCAAAGGCATTATTCACGCCCAGGTATTTAAGAAAAACGACGAGCGTACCATTTACAACATGATTTATAAAGATGGTGCAAGTGGTACTTCATATATTAAAAGGTTTGCCGTAGTTGGGGTAACACGCGATAAGGAATACGATTTAACCAAGGGATCGAAAGGCTCAAAGGTTTTATATTTTACCGCGAACCCGAATGGTGAGGCTGAAGTAGTGAATGTTGCGCTGAAACCGCATTCTAAATTGCGCAAGCTTCAGTTCGATCAGGATTTTGCAGAAGTGGCCATTAAGGGGCGTGGATCGCAGGGGAATATCATTTCGAAATATCCGGTCAAAAAGATCATCTTGAAGAGCAAAGGCGTTTCTACCTTATCAGGACTAAAAATTTGGTATGATGATTTATTAAAACGCTTAAATGTTGATGGCCGTGGAAAATACCTGGGCGAATTTGATGGCGACGACCGCATTTTACAGGTACACAAAGATGGCTTTTACGAGTTAAGTTCTTTTGAATTGAGTAACCATTTTGATGATGGCCTGATCTTGATCCAGAAGTTTGATCCGGAGAAGATTTTTGCTGCAGTCCATTTTGAAGGTAAGGCACAAAATTATTTTATTAAACGTTTTACATTCGAACTGCAAGCTAATGGCAGGAAAACCATTTTTATTAGTGAAGAGCAAAAATCGAGGTTGTTGTTCCTTACTTCAAATCCGGCAGCGAAAATTATTGTTGATGTTTTAAAGGGTAAAACCCAAATTCCGGAAACATTGGATTTAACCTTAGCAGAACTGATTGATGTTAAAGGACTAAAGGCAAATGGCAATCGATTATCGCCGCATGACGTACAGAAAGTGGTGTTAGAAGAGCCTGAGGTAGCCGTTGAGGAACCAGAGGAAATCAACATCGAAGAAATTGAGGGTAAGGAGTTAACGGCTGATGAAGAAGTGAACAATGAAGAAACAGTAAGCGATGTTGAAGGGCCTGAAGCAAAAGTAACTGATGAACCTGTTGTAGCGCAACCAAAACCAAAATTCGAGCGTGCAGAAGTTCCTGTGGTTAAGCCTGATAAACCAGAGGTAAAAGAAAAACCTGTTACTGTAGAAAAGCCATTGGTAGAAAAACCTAAGCCAGAAGCCGAACCTGTTAAAAAAGAAGAAGTTAAAACTGTAGATAAACCCGAAGTAGAAGAAAAACCCGTTAAAAAGATAGATTTCGAAATCACCAATCCGGATGATATAGATATTGACGATAAGGGGCAGCTGGGATTATTTTAAATATTACCAAGATCTTTATCCCGCCGTAGTGTTCAGAAGAACTCCTTTGGAGGAGCACTCTTAAGTGAACGCAGTTAAATAACAGTTAGGAGATAATAAAAGCCAATATAGCATCAGCAATCTTGTGATTGATGGTGCTATATCGGCTAAACTTATTTTAATGAAGCGGTACTATTTTATCGCTTTTTCAAATGCACTAATTCCACCTACTACAGGTAAAGTAAGTGTGGTTGCATTTAAATCAATGGTTAGCTGAGTTCCGGCTTTTGGCCAAAGCGTAAATTCTTTATCGCTCGAGAAAATCATCAGGGCAATTTTCTTACCTGCAGGTATAATTTGATCATCTGGCTGAAGATTAAATTTGAGTTCGTAAAATTTACCAGGAATTAAAGGCGCACTTTCAGTTAACGATTTATTGTTTTGAGGATCGGCCCATCCGCGCGTAATTACGTTGTCCATTAATTTTGCGCCATTTCCCTCTGTCCAGGGTAAAGCAACTAACCAAACAGAGAAATTGGCTGCTGGTTTATTGCTGGCCAACTTAACTGTAAATTGTGTTAGGCCCGATAAATGAACTGCTTCTTTTAATGTAGTACTTACATAAAGCAAGCGGTGTTCTGAATTTTCAGCTTTTGCCAGGTCACTGCCCGAAAAAGAAACATCATCTACTAAAGTTTCTGCAGATTGTTTCTGTGGTTTACTGATATATAGGTTTCCTTGGTTCTTTCCTCCAGCTCCCAGATAAAGTTTTACATTACTGGCATCTGGGTTTGGGTAATCGGCGTAGGGTGTTGGGTTCGAGTTTGGTTGATTTTCTCTCACAATCCAGGCTTTGGGATCTTTTTCCACACCGTTTTCAATTCCAAACAAAAAACGCGTAAACCACCTGTTCATCATTTTCATTGGAGGTGGGCCACCGTGCCCTTGCTGATGATAAAAAATCTGTACGGGTAAACCTTTGGCTTCAGCCGCTTTATAAATTCGATAGCTATGTTCGGGCATTACATTCCAGTCATTAAAGCCGTGCGACATTAGTAAGGCCGCTTTCATCGGTTTGATGGCATTTAAATAGTCTCTACCTGCCCAAAATTTATTGTAATCACCAGTTACACGATCCATTCCCTGGGCCATTTCTTCATCTCTTATTGTTTTATTTGCATAGGCTCTTTTATCTTCTGCGCCACTGTGTATGTAATCGTATAAAACATCAACATCTTCTCCCAAATAACCTCCGGGACTTCTTACTAAGCCATTTGAACGATAATAATGATAGTAAGAGGTATTTGGTGCGATAGGTATGATGGCCTTTAGTCCCTCAACGCCGGTAGTGGCCGCTGCAAGCGGGATGGTACCATTATAAGAAGTTCCTGTCATTCCAACATTTCCCGTACTCCAGTAAGCTTTAACTTTTTCATTTCCATCAGGGCTAGTGTAACCATTATCTTTCCCTCCAAGCCATTCGATCACTGCTTTTGGAGCCAGCGATTCATTTATTCCACCCACCGTTGGAGATCCTTGTGAAAGTCCAGTGCCGGGTGAAGAAGAGTGTACGATAATAAAACCCCTTTTAACCCATTCTCTGATTAAAGAGTTCGATATAATTGGTCTTTTGCCGGTACGTATTACCTCAGGGTGTACACGGGCTATAGATGATTTTTCACCAATTTCGTGCTTTACATCCCAAAATACATCTTTATCATTTCCGGCTGTTCCTGCGTAATATGGACTTGATTCATAAATAACAGGTAGTTTTAATCCTTCGGTTTCGGTTTGGTAAGGCCGTGTAACATCAACATGCATACGGTCAGGCTTTCCATCGCCATCGGTATCAAATGTTGTTTCTACCCATAAATCGGTGCGGATCCACTTGTCGGGAGTGTCAAACAAGTTTACAATCTGTGCTTCGCCATCTTTAAATATAGGAAGGGTTTTAGCCGCTTCAGTTTTTTCTTGTGCAAAAGCAGAAAAAGCCACTGAAAATAATAAAAAAGGAAGTTTAAATAATTTACCTTTTTTTAAATTAAGGTTTATCATGGTTTTTAGATTTAAAATAGTTTATGGTTGTTTCCTTTGTGTTGTAAACAAAAAACAAGTTTTTTTTTGAGATTTGCTGCTTCGAAATTAATTAATTATGGTTACATAATGCTATTTTTAAAATACATGTGGTGATATTAATAATCTGGATGAAACAGAACAGATAGGTGGCCACTGATTATTATTTCTTATATTTGCTTTGCTCAAAGGGGTGCTTTTGATGTTGCAATGCCTGTTGCCATCAATTTGCTGAGATTATACCCATTTTAAGGCAAAAGGTAGAAAAGTAAAAGGCAGAGGGTTTCCCCTCAAGCTTAAAGCCCTCCCGCCCTCAACCTTAAATGAACCTGATGCGGGTAATGCCGCCGTAGGAAGAGGTTAAAATTTACAAAACTGTTTCGCCCCGAAAACGGTATCTAATTATTTTTACCGGCCGCAGGGCAAATTATTGTAAATGAATTTTCAAGATTGGTTTAAGCTTTTTCAGGAGCAGATTTTACACACCTCATTAATCGAATGGTTGGCTGTGGGGTTCGGGATCTCCGAAGTTTTATTGGCAAAAAAGAACAGCATTTGGTTATATCCAACAGGAATAATTTCTGTTCTATTGTGGATGTTTTTATTGCTAGGCGTTAAATTATATGCTGAGGTGCTTTTAAATATTTATTATCTGGTGATGAGCGTTTACGGATGGATAATCTGGAAGAAAAGAAAACAGGAGGGAGAAAACCAGGTTTCATGGTCGGGCAATAAAGAATTAACCATTGCGATTTTAATTTCTGTGATTGGTTTCGGGGTGCTTTACCTTGTATTGAGGCATTATACCGATTCGGATGTGCCTGTTTTTGATGCCTTTGTTTCTGCTACTGCATGGGCAGGTATGTGGCTATTGGCCAAGCGTAAAATAGAAAACTGGATATTCTTGAACATTTCTAATATTGTGGCCATTCCTTTGCTATTTCATAAAAAGCTTCCACTAATGGCCTGTTTAACTACGTTTTTGTTCACTGTAGCCATATTTGGATTTTTAGACTGGAAGAAAATCATTAACAAAAGCCGCGTCAAATTAGCTCAATTACCTTCCTAGGCAAAGCAAAAAAATAATTATGCAAGAAACATTAAGCATCACCTGGCAGGAAAAAGTAAAAGCTTATGCAGCGCTTTCTGAAGAAATGGGTAAACTTCATCCCGAAATTTTAGAACTGGCCTATCAGGAAAACTGGTTTAAGCTTTTTGTACCCGAAATTTATGGAGGACCGAATAAAAAACTTCCTGAAATTTTAAGATTGGAAGAAGAATTGGCAGAGGCCGATGGGAGTTTAGGCTGGACCATTACACTTTGTGCTGGTGCAGGGTGGTTTGCAGGGTTTTTAAATCCAGAATTGGCTGCAGAGATTTTTGCAGATCGTAAAGTTTGTTTTGCCGGGAGCGGTGCTGTTGGTGGCGTAGCCATTAAAACGCAAAGGGGGTATCTGCTCAATGGAAAATGGAGTTATGCCAGTGGTGCATTACACGCTACTATATTTACAGCCAACTGTACGCTTAAGAACGAAAATGGCGATGATGTTTTGGATGAAAACGGAGAACCTGAAATTAAATCATTCATCCTTAAGAAAGAGGAAGTAAATATTTTACCCGGTTGGTCTTACTTTGGTTTAATGGCAACAGGCAGTCATGCTTTTGAAGTTTGCGATTTAAACGTTGACGAAAATAGAACCTTTAAAATTAACCAGCATATCGAAGTAGCAGATTCTGGCTTTGATTATCCCTTTTTACAACTCGCAGAAACTACGTTAACGGTAAATAGTTTAGGAATGACCAATCACTTTATTAAACTGGTAGCGCAATCTTTTTACTCCCGTTCGGGTTTGGGGAGATATAGCGAGGCGCAGATTTTGTTTTTTAACAGCGAACTTAACCGTTGTAAAGAAGAAGTACTGGGCCTTCGTACAAAATTTTACCATATGTTTGATAAATCCTGGAGGCAGTTAATGAATGAAGGAGAAATTGCTGAAGATATTTTAATGGAGGTGAGTTCAATCAGTCGTAAATTGGCCCATGCCTGTTGGAAATCGGCAGCTACTTTATTCCCATACTGTGGTTTAGAGGCTGCAAAAAAAGAATCGGAAATAAATAGGGTTTGGAGAGATATTCATACGGCAAGCCAACATGCTTTACTTACTTTCGAAATTTAATTATTCCAAAAGCGCTGGCTTAATTTTATTTTTAAACTCAGTAGCAAACTTATTCAGTTTGGGTTGTATCACAAATGCACAGTAAGGTTTTCCCTGGTTGTTGCTAAAATAGTTTTGATGATAATCTTCAGCCTCATAAAATTCGGCTATAGGGGAAACTTCCGTTGCAATGGGTTTGTCGAAAATATGTTGTTGGGTTAAATCTTCGATCATTTCCTCCGTCTGCTTTTTCTGATCTTCATTTACGTAAAAAACCACTGAGCGGTATTGTGTACCAACATCATTACCCTGTCTATTTAAAGTTGTTGGATTATGGGTTTTAAAGAACACCAATAAAAGCTCATTGAAAGAAATAACATTTTCATCGAATGAGATCCGAATTACTTCTGCATGTCCGGTATCGCCATTACAGATTTCCATATAGGTAGGATGCTTTAAATCTCCCCCCATGTAGCCTGACGTAACCTGGCTTACTCCATTTAACGTTTGAAAAACGGCTTCGGTGCACCAAAAGCAGCCTCCGCCAAATGTTGCTGTTTGCATATCCTCCTTATATAAAATCTATTCCAGTTTTTTAATCAATCAAAAAAAGACATTTTTTTGATATTAAAGATTGGTTAATTACCGATTATTCCTATAAGTTTTAAGTAGAGGCAGTTTAGGCAGCATTTAGGGTAAATACTTTAATGTCTTTAAGATGATATACATAAAAAGGATCCGTACAGAACTAAAAATCCGTGTTTATCTGGATGCACCTGTGGTTCAACTTAATTAAACGGGAGATATAGCACAAAGTGTATACTATATAGCATGAAAACAAAAAAGCCTGTAATCGAATTACAGGCTTTAAAATTCTTATTGATATTGAATATAGATCGGTTTTGGTGTAAGCTTTAACAGCTCTTCCGGAGTCATCAAACGCTTTGGTTCTTTCTTTAAATCATTTTTGTAAAATAATTTAAAGCCGGTAAACTGTACAGGTTCGCCTTGTATAAAATGGCGGTAGGTGCCTTTTTTTAATTCAGGTTCACCCCATCCATCCATATGCACTACAACCTGCACCTCAGGACGTAATTTAATGTTAGGCGAATTGGTTACCATCTTTTTAGTAAAACGATGCAATACAAATACTTTTGGAGGCAAATTGTATTTTTTAACAATATCTGCTAAATATCCGGTTACATAGTTAATGTCGGCAGCATCATAGGTGCCGATCTTTTTGCCAGGCAATGTTCCGTCTTTCATCGAAAATTCAGGATCTATACCCAAGTGAACGTATGGCAATTCAAGGTATTTTGCAATATGAGGTAACTCGGCTTTAATGGTACTTAAAGCTACCTGAAGATCTAAGAATACGATCGTGTTAGGCTGCATTTTGGCAATTTTCAAAACAGAATCAATCTGTTTATTGCCCATTCTATTGATGTATTTTCCGTCTTTTCCTGGTGTTCCACTTGCTACTGCAGCAATATAGTGTAAGCCTGGTTGTACAGGGGTAGAAGGATCGGCTTTTTCCCAATGTTTAACCTCTGCATTTAAACGCTGCCACATTTCTTTAGGTGCATATTCGCCAAGTGCCCCCATTTTTTTCGAATGTAGGTTTCCGTAATAAACAACTATGCGTTTAAAAGGTAAAATAGCGCCCGCTAAAGGATATGGTTGTTTTTTTACCGGCCATCTTCCCGTAGTATCTCCGTTTGCTAGTTTTTTCACCAACGAATCGTAAAGCTTTGGATCAACCGGTTTCATTACGTTTACTGTTGAGTCTGTTTTCTTTTTAGTCGAATCAGAAGAGAAGATTTTACCGATACCGCTACTGCTCTTACCGTCTGAATTACAGTTGGCAAATAAGCTGATTGCGGCAAAACCAAGTATTAGTGTGCCTGCTAATTGAGGAAATTTCATAGATATTATATAGATAATTAAAGTTTAGACAGTTTCCGAATCTGTTTTGATGAAAGTAGGGTGGAAATCTGGTAGTTTAAAATAAAGTAATCAACATTTACACATTACAGAATTTACCAAAAACACCCAAGGGCAATTTAATGCCCGAAGTAGCCTGTAAAAATAGTTCTCCAGTTTCGAGGTTTTGAACAGATGGGAATGAGGTGCGGATTAGGTTTTCTACAATTACCGACGAAAACCCTAATGAATAAGTATTTAGGATTAAGAAGTGTTCTTTTTCATCCAGCAGCTGTACTACATCCTGCATCATTTCCTGAATATGATCTTCCAGTTTCCATTTTTCGCCATTAGGGCCGTGGCCATAAGCAGGAGGATCTAAAATGATTCCGTTGTATTTTTTGCCTCTTTTTAATTCTTTTTTTACAAACTTTAAGGCGTCTTCTACCATCCAACGGGTATCTTTCAATCCTGAAAGCTCCTGGTTTTCGTTTGCCCAGGTAACTACCTGTTTAATCGAATCTACGTGCGTGGTTTCAGCACCTGCTGCATTGGCAATTAGTGATGCCGCACCAGTATAAGCGAAAAGATTTAAAACTTTGGGCTGTGGCGTTTTAAATTTTTTAATCGACGAAGAGATGAAATCCCAGTTTACTGCCTGCTCAGGGAATACGCCCACGTGTTTAAAAGAAGTTAAACCTAGGCGGAGTTTAATGGCCACTTCATCATTTTTATATTCTACATGCCAACGATCAGGAATAGATTGATTTTTCTTTACCCATTCGCCAGAAGTAGCCGAACGGCCCCTGAAAGTAATGTTGGCCGTTTTTTTCCAATCCTGTTCTGAATATGTTTTTTTCCATACCGCCTGTGGTTCAGGACGGATAAGGGTTACATTTCCAAAACGTTCTAATTTTTCAAAATCCCCGCAATCAATCAGTTCATAATCTTTCCAGTGGGTTGGGGCAAGTAATTGTATCATGTATTATTATGTATAGTCCGTCATTGTGTGGCACCAAGCAATCTTAATGCGATAAATATACAGAAGGAGATTGCTTCGTGCCTCGCAATGACGATTTTATTTAGTTTAAAACTTATCTTTTGCAGCTTTCATGAAGCGGCTGGCGAATACGAAATCGTTTAGTTCCTTAATATCGGTATGTGCAATTTCTTTATTGCTGCCTTCCCAGAATTTTTTCCCTTCGTGTAAGAATAAAATGTAATCGCCAATCCCCATTACCGAGTTCATATCATGCGTTACCACAATAGTTGTGGTTTTATATTCTTCGGTAATTTCCTGAATTAGTTCATCAATTACGATCGAGGTTTTTGGGTCTAGACCCGAGTTAGGCTCATCGCAGAACAAATATTTCGGGTTCATCGAAATGGCACGTGCAATACCTACACGTTTTTTCATTCCTCCCGATAATTCTGCCGGGAATAATTTGTTTTTACCTGCAAGGTTTACCCGTTCCAAACAAAAATCAACTCTTTCAAGCTTTTCTTTTCTGCTCTGATCAGTAAACATATTTAAGGGAAACATGATGTTTTCTTCAACTGTCATACTATCAAACAGGGCAGAACCTTGAAACAACATACCAATTTCTTTACGCACTTCAATGCGCTGTTCGTAGGTCATCGGCGTAAAATCGCGGCCATCGTACAATACCGAGCCCGAATCTGGTTGATGTAAACCTACCATACATTTCAGTAGCGTTGTTTTTCCTGATCCGGAACCACCGATAATTAAATTGGTTACACCTTCTTCAAACTTTCCAGAAATGCCTTGTAGTACATCATTTCCGGAAAAAGATTTATAGATATCTTTAATTTCGATCATTACAATAAAAGTTGAGTAACTAAATAATCGCAAACTAGAATAGAGATACAGCTAATTACAACCGCTCTTGTACTGGCCTGCGAAACTTCTAAAGCACCACCACGAACGTAAAAACCTTCGTAAGCCGGAACTGATGTAATAATGAAACCGAATACAAATGCCTTTACCAAAGCAACTGTGATGGTGTAAGGATTAAAATCAGTTGTTATACCTTGAATATATTCTGCAGGAGTAACAGCACCCGAAATAGAACCGCCAATATATCCACCGGTAATGCTTAAAAACATAGAAATGATTACCAACATGGGCACCATGGTGATGCCCGAAATAATTTTAGGTAGAATTAAATATCCAGGTGCATTTATACCCATAATTTCTAAAGCATCAATCTGCTCGGTAACACGCATCGAACCAATTTCTGATGAAATGGCCGATCCGATTTTTCCTGCCAGTACTATTGCACTAATGGTTGGGCTTAACTCCAATATACTCGAGTCGCGGTTTACAGAACCGATAATTGTTTTTGGAATAAAATCACTAACCAGCTGGAAAGCAATTTGTAGTGTCATTACTGCACCAATAAAAGTGGAGATAATAGCAATTAAACCTAAAGAGCCTACGCCAACATAATCCATTTGTTTGGCGATTTCTTTTAGGTAAATTTTCAGTTTTTCCGGCCTTCTGAATACAGACTTGAGTAGCAGGATGTATCTGCCGAAATTGGTAAAATTCATTCCGTATGTATTTGCTTAATTTAAATGATCATTTATAATACTACAAAGAAACGATAAAAAAGTTGGAGCGCTTTGCTAATTGTAAAAATATTCGTGGTTTTGAATATAAATATGGTTTTTTGTTAACAAAATTTAAACCATAAACAATGAAAGCTGTAATAACCGGTGCAACTAAAGGAATTGGTAGAGCTATTGCGACTAAATTTGCCCAAAATGGGTACGATTTGGTTTTGGTAGCAAGGGGGAGAGATGAACTCGACAGGCTTCGACAGGAATTAACCCCTTATGGGCATGCTATTTTTACCCAGGTAGCAGATTGTTCAGTTAAAGAAGAAGTGTATGCTTTTTTAAATTCGACCGATGTAGATTTTGATCATGTAGCTGTTTTAGTAAACAACGTGGGGATTTTTTTGCCGGGTAGCATGCTCGATGAGGATGACGAAACCTTCGAAAAACAGCAGCATTTAAATACAAATGCCTGTTATTACATCAGTAAATTTTTCGGAAAAAAAATGCGGTTGGCCAAGCGGGGCCATATATTCAACATCTGTTCGGTGGCCAGTAAAGCACCTGTAAAAAATGGAGGCAGTTATAGTGTAACAAAAGCAGCGATGTTAAGTCTTAATCATGTATTGCGGCAAGAGTTAGCACCTCACAATGTTAAAGTAACTGCATTTTTGCCAGGCTCTACTAAAACTTCATCTTGGGAAGGAACAACAATTCCGGATGAAAAATTTGTACAGCCTGAAGATATTGCAGAAACTTTGTTTACCATTTTAAACTTAAGTAAAGGGGTAAATGTAGACGAGGTTTTGATTACTCCGCTTGATTTTTAAACACAAAAATGAACAACGTTATGGAAAAGAAGCTTTTTAGAAACGAACACGATAAGATGATTGCCGGTGTAGCTTCGGGACTTGCAGATTACATGCAGGTGGAGGTTACCATAATTAGATTATTGTTTGCATTATCGGCTATATTTATGGCTGGAGGTGGCTTAGTTGCCTATATAGTAATGTGGATTATTGTTCCGGTTAATGATGATCCGGCAGCAAGATTTTCTAAATTTAACGATTACTTTGGCAAGAAAAACCCAAATGCACAACCCTTTGGAACTGCCGATCCTTTTGCAGGACCAGCGAACCAGGGAAACCAGAATTGGACGCAACCTGTTGATGGCGGGCAGAAAACACCTTTCGAAACACAGCCCAACTTCGATAAATTCAATAAATCTAACGATACCGGCCGCACCATAGGCGGATTGGTATTGCTAGTGATAGGATGTTTTTTCCTGATGCGGGAAATGGATTTTATCCCCGATTGGTTTAGTATCCGCAATTTATTCAGGTACATGTGGCCATTGATATTTATTGCTTTAGGGGTAAGTATCATAGCCAAATCAAAAAGAAAGAACGACTGGGCTGCTTTTCAGCATCAACAGGAAGCTGAACAACAAAAAACAGCTGATTTTTCTGAAACCATTGTAGAAAATGAACCTGCAACACCAGCTAACAAAGATGATAATTCAACATCCGCTAACCCTCAAGTATAAATAAAATGAAATTAGATAGATTAATTTGGGGTATTATCCTGCTTTTTATTGGCGGTGTACTTCTACTCGAAAACTTTGGCGTAATCAATTTTTATTGGCGCAACGTTTGGAGCTTCTGGCCGGTATTCTTAATCATAGCAGGTTTAAATATCCTGTTTAATAAAAACAATTCGCAAACTGGGAGTATCATTTCTATTGGCGTTTTAGTGGTAGCCTTATCGTTCCTTTTTTATAAAGGGCAGCAGGTTCCCGAACGCGGTAATTGGTGGGGGCGCCACTTTAAAAAAGATGTCGACATTAATATCGAACATAACGATGACGACAACGATGATGATAACGATAACGACACTTCGTATAATCATTTAAGTTTGTCTGAGCCATTTGTAGCGGCAGATAATGCGAAAAAAACGGTACTAAATATTTCTGGAGGTGGCATTTCATTTAATCTTGATGGTGAAACAGCTGAGTTGATTAATGCTGACGTGAAGAAAAGGCATGGTAACTTCTCTTTAAAGAAATTGCTTACCGATAGTGCTACCGTACTTACTTTCCAAATGGAAGATAAAAAGAGCAAGTGGAATTTTGGTGATGGCGGTAACGATGTTAATTTTAAATTGAATAAAGAAGCCAACTGGGATATTTTAATGAAACTGGGCGCTGGCGAAGCAAACTTTGATTTTACCAATTACAAAGTTCGCACCTTCCGCTTTGATGGTGGAGCAGCAGCTCTGGATATTAAATTCGGAGATTTATTGCCAATAACCGACGTAATTGTGAAATCTGGGGTGGCCGATGTGAAAATTAAAGTGCCTACCAATTCAGGTTGCCGAATTAAAACCAAAACAGGTTTATCAGCCAAAGATTTCGATGGTTTTGAAAAATTGAGCGATGGTGTTTACGAAACTTCAAACTATAAGGCCTCAACCAAAAAAATCTTTATCAATTTAGATGGCGGATTGAGTAACTTTGAAGTAAGCAGATATTAGGGAGGTTGAAGGTTAGAAGGTAGAAGGCGTAAGGCTTCATTAACGGAATCTTTATAAAATGCTGATCTTACAATCCTAAAATCTCATAATCCTGATCCAATCTAATGAATCCTGATCAATATATAGTTGTAATTAATGGAAAGCCACAAGGGCCATATAGTTTAACCGAACTGAAAGATTTAAACATCAGTGCGAATACTTTTATACGTAAGCCCGGAATGGACGATTATAAAGAAGCTCATGCAATTCCCGAATTGCGTGAGCTTTTGGGTTTTAGTTATCAAAAAACAGCACCCCAATATTTTGCAGCTTTCGATCAAAGGTTGTTGGCCTCGGTAATTGATCATTTTATTATTTTTGGAATATATAGCATCATTATTTTAACGAGCTATATTTTTATCGAAGGTAAAGATCAGCGGATTATGGCTTTTTTAATCCCATTTCCCTCCATATTTATCATTAAGCTCATTTATGGCAGCATTGCCGAAGCATCAGCCAGTCAGGCCACTATCGGTAAAAAACTCCTCAATATTAAGGTAACCGATTTAGAAGGCAGCCGGGTTTCTTTTGGAATTTCCCTGGTGAGGAATTTTTCTAAAATCTTATCCGTAATTCCAGTTTTCTTTGGTTACCTGTACAGTTTCCTCAATAAGAAAAACCAATGCTGGCACGATATTGCAGCCAATACGCTGGTGATAAAAGACAGGTTGATATAAGTTAGAAAAGCGAAGTCAATACAACTATTTTCGTTAGCCGGGCTGTACGCTATATCTTTGGCTGGCCTTTCGGCTACACTCAGGCTGACAGTCAAAGGATGCCGCTTCCACCCGTTTATGACCTGGGCCGGGTGCAATGATGCCAAACCCACCCACCGTTAAAAAATAAACCTGATTGAGGCGGTAGCGCCCGATTTCCTTCTAATCGGGACTAAAGCCGAAAGCAGGGCTGCATTTGCCAAGCAATGCGGCTCTTCCGTTTCCAAAAAAAACTTTGAATTTTTGCCATTAGGATCGGGGCGATTTAATTACAACATTACAACATCAAAACATTCCAACAATCCTTATCTTTGCAAACAGATGGAAAATATATTGGCAAAACATGATCTGGCAGGCGGATATTGCAACAGTTTAACCGCTTATTCTAGGTATTTAACCCGAGAAGTTAACATAGGTGATATTGCTTTAGGTGGGCACAATCCAATCCGGATTCAATCGATGACAACCACCGATACCATGGATACTTTGGGTACTGTAGAGCAGACCATCCGCATGGTAGAATCGGGTTGCGAGTATGTTCGTATCACTGCACCTAGCATTAAAGAAGCCGAAAATCTGGCCAATATTAAAAAAGAACTACGTTTCCGTGGTTATAATGTGCCATTAATTGCAGATATCCATTTTACGCCTAATGCTGCCGAAATGGCTGCACGTATTGTAGAAAAAGTAAGGGTTAACCCAGGCAATTATGCAGATAAAAAGAAATTCGAAAATTTAGAATACACACAAGATGCTTACAATGCGGAGTTAAGCAGGATTTACAAAAAGTTTATCCCTTTAGTTAAAATCTGTAAAGAGTATGGCACTGCCATGCGCATCGGCACTAACCACGGGTCGCTTTCAGACAGGATTATGAGCCATTATGGCGATACGCCCCGCGGAATGGTTGAATCGGCAATGGAATTTATCCGTATGTGCGAAGACCAGAATTACTATAACCTGGTGATCTCGATGAAAGCCAGTAATACCCAGGTGATGGTTCAAGCCTATCGCTTATTGGTAGAAACCATGGCGAAAGAGGGGATGAATTATCCTTTACATTTAGGTGTCACTGAAGCTGGTGATGGCGAAGATGGCCGTATTAAATCAGCCGTTGGTATTGGAACCCTATTAGAAGACGGTTTAGGTGATACTATCCGTGTTTCCTTAACTGAAGACCCTGAATTTGAAGCGCCAGTTGCTAAGGCTTTGGCAGACCGATATGCTTTAAGGAGTCCGAAGTCTGAAGCCGGAAGTCAGGAGTCGATTTCACTCCTCCCAACGCTTCACGCCCAGCGCCAAACTTATAGCCCTTACGAGTACAATCGGCGCATTACCACTGCTGTACAGCATATTGGTGGCCATCACCATCCGGTAGTAATGATCGATGTTTCGAAAGAAAATTTAAAAGACCCTTACTTTTTAAGTTCAGTTGGTTACAATTATAGCGCAGGTTTAGATAAATATAACTTAGCCGATCAGGCTTGCGATTTAGCCTTCTTAGGTGATAATTTACCATCGTTCTCTTTTCCAGGGAATTTAAAGCAAGTTTACAATTACGAAACCTGGTTAAAACTTAAAGATAAAAACAACTGCCATCCTTTATTCTCTTTGGAAGCTTTTAAAGAGGCAGAAGCTAAAGACGAATTTTTAAACTTTGTTCAAGTTGATGCCAAGCAATTGACCAATTTAACAATTAACCAGTTAGCCAATGTTGTATTAATTCTCGAAACATCAGCAGTGCATGGAATGGCTGAACAACGGGCATTTTTTGTGGCTTTGCAGGAGGAAAATATTCAGATTCCGGTAATCATTAAGAGAACCTACCAGGATGTAGATGCTGATCATTTAATGCTTTATGCTGCAACCGACATTGGCGCTTTGTTTACCGATGGCTTTGGAGATGGGGTATGGATTGATGCAGGAGGTCAAAACCTTTCGCTGATTAACTCTACAAGTTTTGGGATTTTACAGGCTACCCGTACACGCATCAGTAAAACAGAATATATTTCTTGCCCAAGCTGTGGAAGAACACTTTTCGATTTACAAGAAACTACACAACTGATCCGTTCACGTACTGACCATTTAAAAGGGATAAAAATCGGTATCATGGGCTGTATTGTTAATGGACCAGGTGAAATGGCCGATGCCGATTACGGTTATGTGGGTACCGGGCCTGATAAAATCACTTTATACCGTGGTAAAGAAGTAGTAAAGAAAAATGTAACTACCGCTTATGCCTTAGACGAACTGATCGACATCATTAAAGATGATGGCAACTGGGTAGAAAAGGTTTAATTAAATTATCCCTGGTCTGTGTCCTCACAGACCAGTATAAAGATTTTAATTTACATATTTTTACTTTCGATCTGTGGGGACACAGACCGAGGAGTTAAAATTATCCGCCTTGGTTTGCGTCCCCACAAACCACTTTTATAAATTAACTCGTTTTTTATTTCGGTATGTGAGAATACAGACCGAGGAGTTTGAATTTTATCTGTGTGTTCCTCTTTATCTGTGGTTAATGATACATTATGGACAAGTCACACAACCATTTAAATTTCTGATCAATAAATCCTAAATTGCCTTAATGAACATCCCCGAGTTTCAATCCCTGTTTACCGAACTTAGAAACTGGCTCGCCGGCAAAGGCCTTGCCAGTGGCGAACTCATTTATTCTTATTTTTTTATAGGGCTTATTGGGGTTATTTTATTTCTGTTCATCACCATATTTTTAACCCGACAGCTTTTTATCGGTGTGGTAAAAAGTGCAAAAACCAAATCCGATTGGCAAAAGGCGCTGTTTGAATTTAGGGTGTTCAGGGCATTTGCCTTAATATTTGGCGCCTACATCATCTATAATGTTGTTCCTTATCTTTTTATCGATTTTAAAAACGGGTTATTTTATGCTTTAATATTTGCTAAAATCTACATGGTTTTAGCCGTAATGTTTGCTGTAAATGCATTTCTTAATGCTTTGGTATCCATTATGGAATCATCAAAGAAATATGCCGATAAACCCATTAGAAGTTACAAACAGGTAGCCAAAATTGTATTTTATATTGTTGGTTTTGTACTCATCCTGTCGATTATTCTTGGCGAATCGCCGCTTTATGTTTTTGGTGGTTTTGGCGCGGTTACCGCTGTTTTTATTCTGGTTTTCAGAGATCCGATTTTAGGTTTTGTAGCTTCCGTACAAATGAGCGCTATTGACCTGGTAAGGGTAGGTGATTGGATTACCGTAGAGAAGTATGGTGCCGATGGCGAGGTAACTGAAATAAATTTAACTACCATTAAGGTGCGTAACTGGGATAAAACGGTAACCATTGTCCCTAGTTATGCCATCGTTAGTGAGTCGTTTAAGAACTGGCGGGCAATGGAAGAAAGTGAGGGGAGGAGGATTAAAAGGCATATCAACATCAAAATTTCGAGTATTAAATTCTGCGATGAAGAATTGATTGGAAGACTACAGAGTATCGATTTTTTGAAAGATTACCTTAAAGAAACACAGGCTTTTATAGAAAGGTATAATGCCGAAAATACGGTGAATCCCAATAATCTGGTTAACGGCCGCCACATGACTAATATTGGCACTTTTAGGGTTTATGCAGAGAAATACCTCGAAAGTAATCCACACATTAATACCGATTTAACCTTTATGGTGCGCCAGTTGCAGGCCACAGAAAACGGATTACCGATTGAGATTTATGTATTCTCGAAAGAAAAAGGATTGAAGCGTTTCGAAGAAGTGGCTGCTGATATTTTTGATCATTTATTAGCTGCTGTACCCTATTTCGACCTGGAAATTTTCCAAAGTCCTAGCGGCAGCGATATGCGCAATTTTGTGAGAAGAGGGGACGATTAGTATTGAAAAATTAGAACTCCCATAAATAATTTCCACCAAAGTAGTTTCTTAGGAAAACCAAAGAAATGATAATCAAAAAGACTAAAATTCCTTGAAGGGTGACGTTTTGTTCTAGTTTGCTGTTAAAATAAAGAATTATCGCTAGAAAAACACCTAAAGCACTGGTAACTAATCCAAAAAAATCATCCTTTAAAAACCGGGTTTTACAAACAATAGTTACATCAGGTTTCCGCAAACCAAAATATAAGATAATGCCGGTTATTTTTGATCTATAGATTAGCAGGGAATCTTTCTCATTTATTTCATTGAAAAGTTTAGGTGGTATCCTATATTTTTCATGAAGGGTTTGAACACTAAAAATGTGTTCTTTTCTGTTTTTGGAGCGATAGCCCTCAAAATCAACAATAAATTCAGCATTTGATTTTACGGGCGAGAAATTACTGTCAAGAAAAATGATAAAACAGAAAAATAATGTTAATCCAATTAAGCTCTTCTTAAATAGAGCTTGATTGAAGCCTGAGAAGTTGATTCTATCTTGAGCCATAATTTATGATGGCCCAAGATAATTAATTTATACTTCACTTATAAAAGTGATTACCTTTTCGCAAACCTTAAACAACAGCGGTGGTAAAGTTTCGTTGGTGTAGGGCTGTGTAGCACCATAAACATGGTTAGCACCTTCAATTTTAACTAACCTGCTGCCAGGATTGGCCTCTGCCAAAGTTTGTGCAGTTTCAAAAGGAACATTTACATCATCATCGCCATGGATAATCAACCACGGGATGTTTACCCGTTTTGCTGCAGCTATAATATCCAATGCTGCTTCATTCTCTTCCAGATCTTCCAATAGACCAACATTTAAAGGCATCTGCTCTTTCGTACGGGCATTGGTCACAAAGATTTTTCCATTCTTTTTCCATTCAGCTTCTTGTTCTTTTTTCCACAGGCTGGTAAAATCACCAATGGCACTCCAGGTAATCAGTTTGTTAATCCTTAAATCGTTTGCAGCCTCAATGATCGATAATCCACCGCCGCGGCTATGGCCTATCAGATTCACCTTTGTGTCTTTACCGTATGCTTTTTCGATAAAATCGAGTACCGCATTTAAATCAAAAAGTTCTTTCGATACAGTATTGTTAGCAAAGGCATCCATATCGGTTACATCTTTCGGGTCATCAACTGGCACACCACTATGCGATAAATTGAATTTAACGTAACGGTAACCGTTGCTGGCAAAATGCCTGGCTACTAAATTGTGTGCCCCCCAATCTTTAAAACCTTTAAAGCCATGCACAAAAAGTACAATGGGCGTATTAGGGTTTTTCTCATCGAAAGTAATATCGCCGATAATTAATTTTCTGTCAGCACCGATCAGGCTAAAATTGCTTTGTGTAATCATAATTTAAGGAATTGGTACAGATTATAAACCTACGAAATCTTATTTTGTTGTGCATTTTTTGTGTTTAGAATAGAAGGATATTGACCACAGCCGTGAGTATAATAGCCCTGATGGAAATGGAAATCCCTTTTGGATAGGTTAAATTGTTGTTTAGCGAGGTTTATCCAAAAGGATTGGAATGTACAGCAGGACAGTACCCTTCCCACTCGCACCGGAACTGCGCTTCAAAAAAAGGATATATAATATTTTGAATAATAAATATTCTTTAAGTAATAATGCGTGGCCCAATCATAAACAATAACCGCCAAGGCAACCTTATTCATGCAATTATGATCAATATAATTAATAGTACCGCTAGCTTTCCGGTCAATATAATCCAAAAAAGATTTCTAATATCCCTAAGAAATAAATTAAAAAGCCAGGTGCAGGCAACCATTTTGGCATAATAACGTAATATACTGCGGTGGATAAAAAGTAGTTACATCTAGCCAGGACCTAGAAAAGGGCGTAAATCAAGAGGAAAATTATGCAGATTGGTTTGTTCATATAAATCAATATGGTTTGATTAATCTTTGGGCTCTTTATTTAAAACCGTTCTAAATTGATGTAAATTACAGGTTAATGACAGTCACATGCGTTCACCCTGTTACTTTTGTATCCCGATAATAGTTAATAACGGAAGCACTTGGAATATTTAAAAGTAATAGCTTTTACGCATCACCACATCGACCTGAAATCTTTAGGGAAATTAGTTATTTGTGATCAGAGTTTAGATAGCAGGTTGAAGAATGTTCAGGCAGAACTTCCCGTTAGCGAAATTTTCTATATCGGAACCTGCAACCGGGTGGAGTTTGTTTTCCTTACCAAAGAGAAAACCGACAAGGAATTTGTAACCAGGTTCCTTACTGTTTTAGACATGGGCCTACCTCCTGAATTTATGGAGCGTTTTCTGGATAATGTTACGGTATACGAAAACGAAGAAGCTTTTAACCATTTGCTCAGAACATCGTGCTCTTTAGAAAGTTTGGTGGTTGGTGAAAAGGAAATTCTTGCCCAGATCCGTAAAGCTTATGAAAACTGCCGCGATGCAGGTTTTACTGGCGATTACATGCGTATGATTATGGACCGTGTGGTTAAAACCGCAAAAGAAGTTTATACCCACACCAATATTTCAAAGAATCCCGTTTCTGTTGTTTCATTGGCCTACCGCAAACTAAAAGAGTTAAATATGTGTGGCAACTCACGTATCTTGATTATTGGCGCTGGCGAAACCAATCAGAACATTGCAAAGTACCTCAACAAACATAAATACTCGAATTTCTCGATTTTCAACCGTACGTTTTCTAAGGCCGAATCTTTGGCACAAGAGCTAGGTGGTAAGGCTTATCCTTTAGCAGCACTTGAAGATTTTAATGAAGGATTTGATGTAATCATTACCTGTACTGGCTCTACGGAGGCAATTATTAACGAAGCCTTATATGCCAAACTTTTAAACGGCGATCAGGGCAAAAAGGTAATTGTAGATTTAGCCATTCCGAATGATGTTACGCCTGCAGTGATCCATAACAACCCTGTACATTATATCGAAGTAGAATCGCTAAAAGAGGTAGCACGCAAAAATATCCAGGAACGTTATAACGAACTGGTACATGCCGAAGAAATTATCAGCAATAACATCACCGAATTTTTCTCTGTTTTAAAACAACGCCGTATCGAACTGGCGATGCAGGAAGTACCAAGAAAGATTAAAGAAATCAAAAATACAGCCATAAATGGCGTGTTTGCTGATGAAATTAGTCAGATGGATGAAGCCTCACGCGAAGTTTTAGAACGTGTAATGAACTACATGGAGAAAAAATACATCAGTGTTCCGATGGTAATGGCCAAAGAAATTTTGGTCAATCAATCTTAAGGTTTTACCGCAAAAAACACTAAGCCCAGATATCTTTTGTCTTTTAGCTAAATCCTGAAACCAATTCCCTTTTCGTCATGCTGAACTTGTTTCAGCATCTTTCTTGCACTCAACTTAATTTCTTACATGGTTTAACTGCCATCTAATATAAATAACATTTAAATTTTATTTATGGGGAGCGTTGTGTGGCTTAAGATTCTTCGCTGCACTCAGAATGACAAACCGATTGTGTAATGTCACAGAAATCCTTTAAATTCCCTATTCTGTAACCTCACTGTCTCATTTTTAAACAATTCATGGTATAAACCACTAATTAAATTAAATTTGCAACTCATTTAACCTTTATAGTGAAGAAATTAACCATTGGAACACGCGGTAGCGACCTGGCTTTATGGCAAGCAAATCATATAAAAGATGAATTGGCTGCAATTGGAATAGAAGCAGAAATAAAAATCATTAAAACGCAGGGCGATAAAATCCTGAATTTAAGATTGGATAAACTGGAAGGCAAAGGCTTTTTTACCAAAGAATTGGAAGAGGAGCTTTTAGGTGGAACAATTGATCTGGCTGTACATTGCCTTAAAGATTTACCTACTACACACCCTGAAGGATTGATTATCGCTGCTTTACCACCACGTGAAGAAGCAAGCGAATACCTATTGATTTTAAAAGATTGTGTAGATGTTTCGCAGAAGCTTTCGTTAAAAAAAGGTGCAATGGTTGGCACTTCATCCAACCGTCGCAAAGCCCAGTTACTGGGCTTACGCCCTGACTTAGAGGTTGAAGATTTACGCGGAAATGTGCCCACCCGTATCCAAAAACTTCGCGATGAAGATTATGATGCCATTCTGATCGCAAAAGCTGGTGTTAAGCGCTTAAATCTTGATGTGAGCGATTTACATGTGGAAGAATTAGAAACTACCGAGTTTATCCCGGCACCCGCCCAGGGCGCTTTGGCTATTCAGATCAGGGAAAATGATACCGAGCTTTTTGATGCATTGCAAAAATTGCACGATCCTGAAACGGCAGAGACTGTAACTGTAGAACGTAAGGTTTTAAACCTTTTCGAAGGTGGTTGCCACATGCCTTTGGGCTGTTACTGCAAAAAAGAAAACGGAAAATTCGAAATATGGACTTCAAAAGCCGAAACGGCCGACCATTTTCCAGAACGTTTGTTTTTACGCGCAGAAAGTACCGAAGGTTTGGCAGAAAAAATTGTGGCCAAGTTTAATGTAGAAAGGAAGAAACCAGCAAAGGTTTTCATTTCACGCGAAATTGGCGAGCACAGTTATTTCCGTAGAGCATTAGAAAATAATAATATTGAAATAGAAGGACGTTCATTGATCCGTACCTTCCCGATAGTAACGGTTTTAGATCAGTTTATTTTAAGGCATGTAGACTGGGTTTTCTTCAGCAGCCGCAATAGTGTTGAATATTTTTTCAACTTAAAACCGGTATTGCCAAAGAAAACAAGGTTTGGCGTGGTAGGAAGAGGATCAGAAGATGCCTTGCGTAAATTTGGCCATATTGCCGATTTTGTTGGCGAGAGTGGCGATATTACCGAAGTTGCTGAAGATTTTGCGCAATTGGTTGGTGGTCAGCAAATACTGTTCCCAAGAGCACAGGATTCTTTACAATCGATTCAAAAATCATTGCCAGCTGATGCTAAAATAATCGATCTGCCGATTTACGAAACGGTAATCGAAGATGATATTGACCAAAGTTATGCCGATGTGCTGATTTTTACCAGTCCATCAAATGTTGATGCCTATTTCGCTGATAATTTATTGGAACCAGGCCAACAGGTAATTGCTATAGGAAACTCTACCGGTAAGAAATTTGATGAAATGGGCGTGAAATATGCTTTGCCTTATTCGCCTGATGAAATTGGATTAGCTGAAGCTGTTTTTGGGATAGAGATAAGATAGGTTTGAGGCGGAAGGTAGAGGGTTGGAAGGCCGAAGGTTTTGAGAGGGTAAAGACTAAAGCGCAAAGCCGATTACCCCTGCAAGAAATATCCACTGCGAAATCCAAAAATCGGTGTAATCATCTAATCTGTGTAATCACCACGTAAGGAAAAATAGAAGATATTCAGGTCTCGATACTTGATACTAAATACCTGATACTAAATACTTGATACAAATAAAATGTTAAACCGTCCGCGTAGATTAAGGAAAAACCCATTGGTGAGAGAGATGGTAGCCGAAACCCGGTTATCGAAAGATATGTTTGTGTACCCTTATTTTATAGTGCCAGGCAGCAATGTTACCCACGCCATTGATGCAATGCCAGGGGTAAACCATTATTCGGTTGATACCCTTGTTAAAGATGTTGAGGCCGGAATGAAAAAAGGACTCAACAAAATTATGCTATTTGGCGTTGGCGATGAAAAATCGGAAGATGCTAAGTCAGCCTATCACGATCATTCTTTGGTGCCAACGGCGGTTCGCGAGCTCAAAAAACAATTCGGAGACGATTTATATATAGTTACCGATGTTTGCGTTTGTTCTTATACTACCCATGGTCATTGCGGTATTTTAGAGAACGATTATGTTCAAAACGATAAAACAGTAGAGGTAATCGCTAAAATGGCTTTAACACATGCTGAAGCTGGTGCTGATATGTTTGCCCCGTCTGACATGATGGATGGACGTATTGAGGCCATTCGTAATCTTTTAGATCATAACGGTTTTGTTAATGCAGCAATTATGAGCCATGCTACAAAATTTGCTTCTGCATACTATGGTCCTTTTAGAGAGGCTGCAGACTGTGCACCAAGCAAAGGCGATAGGAAGGCTTATCAGATGGATTTCAGAAACCCGTTGGAAGCTTTACGAGAAGCGCAGCTGGATGAACAAGAAGGTGCTGATGTGTTAATGGTGAAACCAGGTTTAGCCTATCTGGATATTATCCAAAGGTTAAAACAAGATACCAATTTGCCAATTGCGGTTTATAATGTATCAGGCGAATACTCGATGGTAAAAGCAGCTGCCGAACGCGGTTGGATAGATGAACAAAAAGTAGTAATGGAAACCATGCATGCCTTTGCCCGTGCAGGCGCAAGTATTATTACCACTTACCATATTAAAGATATTTTAAATAACAACTGGCTTTAGAGGCGGAAGGTAGAAGGCTTAATGGTTGAGGGCTTATCCCCACAATCTAGATCCTTAACAATTCGTTCTAAAACCTACAAATATAATGAGGTAAAAGATTGATGGCTTATTGGCTATGGGTTATGCGCCCAGAGCCTTCTACCTTCTACCTTTTAGCCTTCAACCTTAACAAAAATGTTAGATTCATTAAAGAAAATGTTTTCAGGCAACGAAGCTGATATTCCGGTAAATACGGGTAGTAAACCTGATATTTCGAGAGTAAAATCTGCCGAATTGTACGAGAAATCAAAAACGTATTTCCCAGGTGGGGTAAACTCTCCGGTAAGGGCTTTTAAATCTGTTTATGGTACACCACTTTTTATAGAAAAAGGTGACGGCTGCTTTATCTGGGATGCTGATGGTAATCAGTTTATCGATTTCTGTGGTAGCTGGGGACCACTAATTTTAGGTCATAACAATTCTAAAATCCGCGATAAAGTTACCGAGGTAATGCAGAACGGAATGAGCTTTGGTGCGCCAACAGCTTTGGAAAATGAATTGGCTGAGCTGATTATTAAAAACAACCGTTTTGTTGAGAAAATACGTTTTACGAGTTCGGGGACGGAAGCGGTAATGTCGGCGATACGTTTGGCAAGAGGTTTTACCAGCCGCGATAAGATTTTAAAATTCGAAGGCTGTTACCATGGTCATAGCGATTCGCTTTTGGTTAAAGCCGGTTCTGGTTTGGTTACTTTTGGTGAAACCTCTTCTGCGGGTGTGCCAAAATCTTTTGCTGAAGAAACCATCGTTGTACCCCTAAATGATAAAACAGCTATTGAACAAGCTTTTGCTCAGTTCAAAGATCAAATCGCTGCGGTAATCATTGAGGGTATTCCGGCAAATAATGGTTTGATTATTCAAGATGAAGAATATATTCATTTCTTACGTAAAATTTGTACGGATAACGGCTCCCTTCTGATTTTTGATGAAGTTATTACCGGTTTCAGGATAGGTTTTGAAGGGGCAGCAGCACATTATGGTGTTACACCTGATATTGTTACTTATGGTAAAATTATTGGTGGCGGCTTACCTGTTGGGATGTATGGTGCACGTGCCGAAATTATGGCGCATATTTCTCCTGATGGTGGTGTGTATCAGGCCGGAACCCTATCTGGAAATCCTGTGGCCATGGCAGCAGGAATCGCCACATTAACAGAACTGAACAAATCGAGCTTTTATAAAGATCTGAATGCGAAAGCACAAGAATTTGTAGCCAGTATTCAGCGTTTTGCAACCGCACGCAATTATAAATTTAAAGTATTTACCATTGGCTCAATCTTCTGGTTTGCATTTACTGATAAGGATAAAATCCAATCGGCCGATGATATTGATGCTGGCAGCATGGAGAAATTCAAAATTATGCACCGTGAATTATTGAACAGAGGAATTTACTTAGGGCCATCGGGATATGAAGTTGGTTTCGTATCTTCAGCACATACTAAGATCGAATTGGAGAAAGCAAAACGTGCTATTTTTGAAGCATTAGATTTAGTGTTTAAGAAGTAAGGCTTTTTTAAGCTACGACATAATGATTTATGATGGTTCGTGGAGACACGAACCATGGGAAAAACAATCTGTGAAATCCAGAAATCTGTGTAATCAACCCGAAGGAAAAATCGACGAATGAAGAAATCTATAATTATATTTTACGCATTATTGCTTTACGCACTCATTCAACTCATTTCGTGGGGAACACTGGTGGTGCGTTTGCAACCAAGCCGCATGACGATGATTATGGGTGAAGGTTCGGTGTTTTTATTTTTGCTTTGTATCGGCGGGTATTTCCTGCATCAATCGTTAAAACGTGAGGATAAATTAAGAGAGCAGCAGCAAAATTTCCTGATGTCGATAACACATGAACTTAAATCGCCTTTAGCTGCTATAAAACTTTCTATTCAAACAATTGTTAAACGGGATTTGGATAAAGCACGTCAAACTTCATTATTAAATAATTCGTTAAAAGACATTGAGCGTTTGGATGATCTGGTCGAAAATATGTTGTTGGCCACCAAAATTGAAAACCGATCTTACACTTTTCCCAAAGAAAAATTTAACTTTTCGGAGCTGGTATATAAAATTACCGATCGTTTACAGGTTCATTCTTGTGGCAATGAACAATTAATAAGTACGCAAATTCAGCCAAATTTGCAGATAATGGGTGACAAATTTGCCTTATCGTCAGTTGTAACCAATTTGATAGAGAATGCGGTAAAGTATTCGAGCCCATGCGATGAGATAAATGTGCATTTAAACGAAGTGGATGGACATATTCAGTTAAGTGTTATTGATAAGGGGCCAGGTATTTCAGATGCCGAAAAAATGTTGATATTTGATAAGTTTTACCGTGTTGGTAACGAGAATGTCAGAAAAGCGAAAGGAACAGGTTTAGGCTTGTTTATTGTGAAAGAGGTTTTACAATACCATGATGCAGATATTACAGTAAAAGACAATTTGCCTCAAGGAAGTATTTTTGAAGTAACATTTAGTTAATCTCAATTATGTCACAAAAATTAAGAATTCTATTGGTAGAAGACGAGGATCACTTGTTAGATGCTATCAAATTAAACCTGGAACTTGAGGGTTATAAAGTTCACGCCGTTAAAGATGGCAAAACCGCTCTTAAAATTTTTAAAGAAGAACGCTTCAATCTAATTATTTTAGATGTAATGCTGCCTGAAATGGATGGTTTCCAGGTTTGCGAAACAATCCGTTTAGAGAATGCAGAAGTTCCAATTATGTTTTTAACAGCTAAAAACACGTCGGAAGACCGTGTGTTAGGTTTGAAAAAAGGAGCTGACGATTATTTGGTTAAACCTTTCAACTTAGAAGAATTAATTCTTCGTGTGGGTATTTTGGTTAAACGCAGTTTAAAATCTGATGATTTAAAAGAATTGAATTCTTACAAAATCGGTGATAAAACAATTTATTTTAACTCTTTCGAATTAAAACACGATGATGGTACCATTACACCATTAACCAAAAAAGAAACGATGTTGTTGAAACTGTTAATCGAGCGTAAAAACGATGCCGTTTCTAGAGAGCAGATTTTAGAAACCGTTTGGAATTATGATGTTTATCCATCAACGAGAACGATTGATAACTTCATCTTAACGTTCCGCAAGTATTTCGAACCAGATCAAAAAAATCCTGTTTATTTCCATTCAATTCGTGGTGTAGGCTATAAATTTACTGATAGTCATTAATGTACAATAATAAGGGCAGATATGCTTTAATGGCAGTTTTTTTGCTTGCTGCATTGGTTTGTGTATTTTACAATCAATATCAGCTGGCAGCTGTTTCAGGGCTGTTGTTTGCCTTTGTTGTTTGGAGTCATTTTAAGCACAGTTCAGTTTTAATGGCATCGAAACATTTTAAGAATAACGAATTCGGTAAAACCAAAGCCCTATTGGCAGAGGTGGTTAAGCCAGAGCGCTTGGCCAAAAGCCGAAGGGGTTATTACGAATTTATGCAGGGCAATATGGCTTTGAAGGAAGAAGACTACGATAAGGCGGAGTATCACTTTCAGTTGGCTAGCCGCTTTCCTGTGGGAGGTAAAAATGAAAAATCGTACGTATTGATCCATTTGGCTAACCTTGCTTTGCGGAAGAAAGATAAAGAAAGGGCAGAAGCTTATACGAAATTGGCGAAAGAACTTGCCGAAACGCAACGCTCGAAAGACATTATCGTTAAAATTGAAAAAGAAATCAGCAAATTATAATATTAATATTGTCATTTTGAATAACGAAGCACCAGTTTAGGAATAAAAAGGTACTTCGTTTTTTTTTTATTTATACCTTTGCAAAATTAAAATTTTAGCTCGGTCGTCATGCTGAACTTGTTTCAGCATCTTTCCTTAGTTAGACCCTGAAATAAATTCAGGGTGACGATACGCGGCACCAAATACAATCATGAAGAATAACTTATTTTTAGACGCAGCATTTTCAAAACAAACCGAACGCCCACCAGTATGGATGATGCGTCAGGCAGGTCGTTTTATGCCACAATATTGGGAAATTAAAAACAAATACTCTTTTTTAGAGATGTGTAAAAACCCAGAAATTGCTGCAGATGTGACCATGTTACCCGTTGATTTGTTGGATATTGATGCCGCAATTTTATTCTGTGATATTTTGGTAACCGGCGAGGCTATGGGTGGTGATTTGAGTTTTACTCAAGGCGTTGGACCTAAGTTTGCAAATCCGGTGCGTACCGCTAAAGATATCGAAAACTTAAATGTTGATTGCCTGGACGAATTGCAGTATGTTGCTGATGCGATTAAAGTGATTCAACAACGATTGGATAGCAGAATTCCATTGATCGGTTTTGCAGGTGCACCATTTACGGTAATGAGTTATTTAATTGAAGGAGGTTCTTCTAAAGATTTTAAATTAACCAAACTCTTTATACACAATCAGCCAGAATTGGCGCATAAACTTTTGGCTAAAATTGCTAAAGTAACGGCAGATTACCTGAATCTTCAGATTGCTGCCGGAGTTAATGCTGTTCAGATTTTTGATAGCTGGGCACTTGCTTTATCCTGGAATGATTACCAGGAGTTTTCTCACCGTTACATTCAGGAAATCATTGCTAACTTAAACAGAAAAGACATTCCGGTGATTTCTTTCTGTAAAGGAAGTTCGGTTTTTGCACCAATTATGGCAGAAGCTAAACCAGATGTAATTTCGGTTGACTGGAATGCTGATTTATTGAATATTAAAAATGCTTTGCCAAAAGGTATTGCTGTACAGGGAAATTTAGATCCACATATTTTATATGCGGATAAAGCTGTAATCAAGGCACAGATCCATAAATTGTTCGAGCGCATGCGTGGTACTGAAGGTTTTATCTTCAACTTAGGACATGGTATAATGCCAGATATTCCTTTCGATAATGTGAAGTATGCAATTGAGGTGGTTAAGGAGTTTAGGTATTAACCACTAAATCCCTTAAAGGGGACTTTGAACAGCGAATACAAATTGTTATATTTGGATATATAAGGGCTAGAGCTTATCCTAAAATTTTTCTAATGAAGAAGATCGAAGTTATAGATACGTTGAAAGAGATGCCAGATGAATTTTCTGCAGATGAATTAATTGAAAGGATTTTATTACTTCAAAAAATTGATGCAGGATTGAATCAAGTTCAAACGGGTAAAATTTATTCTGAAGAGGAGGCCGAGAAAAAATTAGAGAAATGGCTAAAATAGTCTGGACAGAAATAGCCATTGATGATTTAAATAATATTGCAAATTTTCATAGTCAGTATTCTCATAACTTTGCTTCAGCTATAATTAAGAAACTCTTTAACAAACCTAAAATTTTAAAGGAAATGCCCGAATTGGGAAGGATCGTTCCTGAAAGAGATAATGAAGCAATCCGTGAACTTATAGAAGGTAATTACCGGATTATTTATTTTTTCGATAAGGGAATTGATACTGTTGAGATCATTACCGTTCATCATGCCGCTCAACCCTTTCTATAATCCTCTAAATATTAAATGATAGAAACCTTACAGCCATATTACCACTATTTTCTTGCAGTACACATTGTATTTGTAATTAGCTGGATGGCGGGATTGTTTTATATCCTTAGTCTTTTTATTTATCACACTGAGGCAAACGATAAGCCCGAACCTGAAAAAACTATCCTCCAGAAACAGTTTATTAAAATGGAGGCTACTTTATGGAAAATTATTGCCACCCCAGCGATGATTATTTCTGTTTTGGCAGGTGTATCTATGCTGACTTTAAACCAAGGTTTGCTTCAAGCTGATTGGATGTGGGTTAAGCTAGGTTTTGTTGTTAGCTTACTCATTTATCATTTCATCTGCCAAAACATCGTTAAACAGCTTAAAAACAATCAATATAAGCTAAGCAGCTTTCAGTTGAGGTTATGGCGTGAGCTTGCTACCATTTTTATGATCGCCATTGTATTTGTGGTCATTCTTAAAAGTGCCATTAACTGGATTTATGGTTTAATTGGTATAATGGGTGTAGCTATGGCCATTATGATTGGGGTTAAGCTGTACAAGAACTATCGTAAAAAGCGTGGTGAATAATCATTCTGCCACAAAGTCACTTGGGCATCAAGAATATTGTTTGTAATTAAGGTATTAAAAAATTTTGTGTTCTTTGTGCCTTGGTGGTCAACTCGTAAATAACTTTGTTTCCTTTGCGTAAACTTGCACCGACTTCTTGATACTTGATACCCTGTACTTGATAATTTAATAAAAAACTATTCTAAATTTGGGCGATAAAATTCAAGCGCATGTTTACATCTACAGGTCTGAAAAAGACCTTATTCTTAATATCTTTTCTTTTTAGTACTTATTTCGCTTCGGCACAGTTTGATCAATCGGCTTTCGAAAATCGTATCCGTCCCGATAGCAGCTTAACCAACGAGGTTCACTTCAACTTTTATAATTTAAACTACGTTCGTAATTACGAGTATACCAACGATTTTCACGATGGTTATACATTGTACGGAACACAGTTGCAGCCTCAAATTGTTTATTACGCGCATCCTAATCTGGCGATTACCGCTGGTGCTTTTATCAGAAAGGATTTCGGGCGGAACGGAATTTCCGATGCAAAGCCTTTGTTCAGTGTAAAATACCATAAAAGAAATCTTACTTTAATTTTTGGAAGTTTAGAAGGTAATATTCAGCATAAGTACATCGAACCATTATACGATTTCGAAAGAACCCTAACCACACCAATTGAATATGGAACACAGTTATTGGTTGAGCGCAAGAAGTTTACTTTAGATGCCTGGATAGCCTGGCAGAAAATGATTTATAAGGGTGATCCTGCCAAAGAAGAAATTATTGGTGGTTTATCTACCGAAAGCACCATTGCAGAAGGTAATGGATGGAAATTTAGTTTGCCTGCCCAATTTTTGGCTTTCCATCAAGGTGGGCAGATTGATGTGCTAAAAGAAATTCCCATTACCACCATGTTTAACGGTGCGACTGGGTTAAAACTGCACAAAGCAATTAATACCAACATTAAACAGGTGTATACCGACAATTATATTGCGGTGTATAAAGATTTTTCACCTGATAAAAGAAAAGCTTACGAAGGTGGCTTTGGTTTATGGTTAAATGCAGGTGTAGAAAGTAAATGGGGCAGTTTGGTGGCTTCTTATTGGAAAGGCAATAACTTTATTTCAATTAAAGGTATGCCGCTTTATGAATCGGTTTCAGATAATCTGTACAGTCCGGGCTTAAAGCAGAGTGCAAGAAATATTGTTTCATTGCGTTATGCTTACCAAAAAGAGTTAATTCCACATTTATACCTTGATGTTCGTTTCGAACCGCATATCGATTTAGACAATACCGATAAACAACTTCAGTTTAACCATTCATTCTTTTTAACCTACAAACAGGATTTTAAATTGTTTAAGGTGAAAAAGGATGGAAGGTAGAAGGTGGAAAGGTTGAGGGTGATTAAGTTCATACAATTTCAAACCCCGTAGGTTTTAAAACCTACGGGGTTTGTTATTTAAGCATTGTCCCTGCCAACTAAACCCGATAACAGCGAAAAACACGAAGGTGAGGAACGAACCAAGGCTTTGAAGCGGATAGCGGGACCGCTGCTCCCGATGAAATGCTGAATATTCATTTTCAAATAAAAATCTATATCTTTCTTAAAAAATATTTTAATCATATCTATTTGATAGTCAATAGATATGATTCTGTTTTTAACTTTATTTAACTTTTTTTCTCACCTCATGCAACCATTGTTTGTAATCCGCCATCTTCTATATACAAACACACAATGAAATTGACGCGGAGCTATACGATAAACGATTTGATGGAAGGCTGCAAAGCTGGCGACCGGAAGATGCAAGAGTTGCTTTACAAGCAAACAGCATCGAAGATGTTGGCCGTTTGTATGCGCTACGCCAAAGACAGGATGGAAGCAGAAGATGTACTGCAGATGGGGTACATTAAAATTTTCCAGAAAATAAAAGAGTACAGGGGCGATGGTTCTTTTGAAGGCTGGATTAGAAGGGTTATGGTGAATACTGCAATTGAAAGTTACCGTAAAAATTTACGCAGCTTAAATGTGGTAGAAATAGATGAAGCTTACGAGCAACCGTCAACCGGATTTGATTTTGGCACTTTAGGGATGCAGGATTTAATGAAGGTGATACAAAAATTGGCAGATGGTTACCGCATGGTTTTTAACATGTACGTAATTGAAGGTTATTCGCACAAAGAAATTGGAGAAACGCTTGGGATCTCAGAGGGTGCAAGTAAATCGCAACTATCGAGAGCAAGGGCAATATTAAAAGAAGAAATTATTAAAATGGAGGGATTTGGTTATGCAACCTATACGGGATAAGGATTTTGATCAGTTATTTAAGGATGCTTTTGCTGATGCAGAAGTAACACCTTCTAGGGATTTATGGAGCAGCATTGAAAGCGAAATAACACCTAAGAAAAAAAGAATCATACCGATTTATTGGTTGTCTGCGGCCGCTGTATTATTGATCGCTACGATTGGGGTTTTGGTATATCAACAGCAAAATACCAGCAGCGGAGGTAAACAATTGGCCAGTAACACGATTGAAAAAGCGAAACCAGTGGTACAAGAGCCAGTTGTTAAAGATTCGTCGGCTACAATTGTTGCACCAGTTGAAAATATCGCACCAGTTGTGCCAGTTCGACCTAAGGCAGTAAGTGCTATTGCCAAAACGAAGGTGAAACGAGAAGTTAAGCCTGTTATAGGGCAACCGCACATAGTTACAGCCCCTGAAATGCAAAAGCAAGAAACAATTGTAGCTAAAGTAGAAGAACCTAAAAAAGATATCAAAACAAGAATTGAAGAGGCGATTTTACAGCCAAAAGAAGAGGTTGTAACTGCGGTTGTTGCAACGCCAGTTAAAACGGATGAACCTGTTAACGATAACGAACAAAATAAAGGTATCCGTAATGTTGGTGATGTGGTAAACCTCATCGTTAATAAAATGGACAAAAGAAAAGATAAGCTGATCCAGTTCCGTACAGATGATGATGATTCTTCTTTGGCATCGATCAATATAGGCCCATTTAAAATAGGTAAACGGAATAAGAAATAAACAGTTTTTAATGATCAGTTGGCAATTATCAGTTAACAGTGTCTAACATTAAACATTTAAACTTTACAACAATTAACATAACAAACACACATATATGAAACGTCTAATTTATACAACACTTTTGGTAAGCGGGCTTGCCGGTGTTATGGCTCCAGGTGCTTTTGCACAACAAGATAGTACCAAAAAGAAAATGGATTATAGTGAAGGACATGGTATCATCATTAAAACCAAATCTACAGATTCAGTTAAAAAAGGCCGTTTTGTGGGCGGAATTACTTTTACCAGGGTTGATTTAGGTTTCTCCAGGTTAATCGATAATGGAAGCTTCAACTTATCTCCAAACAACGATTTTTTGGATTATAAAGGTGGTAAAACCAGTACTTTCTCTTTCGATGTTCTGCAATTAGGCTACCGTTTTAATTCAAACTTTAAGGTTTATGTAGCCGGTGGGTTCGACTGGACATTGATCCGTTTGCGGAAAGACATTACTATTGCTAAAAATTCTAACGAATTTGTATATACCGATCAGGCGCCTGTACATTTTTCAAAAAACCGTTTCTCGAGCAGTTATGTACATATTCCCTTAAACTTCGAATTCCGTACCAGCGAAAACAAAAACAGCAAAAGATTTTACCTGGTTTTAGGTCCGGAGGTTAGCTTTTTGCTAAACGGAAAAATTAAACAGGTAAGTGAAGAACGTGGTAAAGAAAAACAATACGATAGCTACCACTTTCAATCAGTTCGTTACGGTGGTACAGTTAGATTTGGCTATGGTGGTATAGGATTATTTACCAAATATTACTTTAACGATATGTTTACTACCGCTCAACAAGCTGGCTTGAAAAACATGAGCTTTGGGGTTACCTTCGGATTAAACTAAACCCCTAAATCCCCTAAAGGGGACTTAATTAAACCCTCTTGGAAATGTAGGGCGTCAACACACAAATAAGACAGATCCTGTTTCGGTTAGGCGAGACAGGATTTTTTGATATAAGCTTAAATTCAGTAATTAGTTGTTAAAAGTGTTTTAAAAACGTCTAGTCCAGATCGATTCCTTATACTGATCCAATAGCTATCGGATTTATTTCAACATCTTTTTAGCATGAAAGACCCTGAAATAAATTCAGGGTGACGATCGCGTTAGAAAAAGAGGGAAAAAACTGATCGAAATACATAAGTATTAATCGAATTCAGGTTCTAAAGTTTTGGTAAGATTATTCTCATCGATTAAAGATTTTAAGCAATTCTCTATAAATTCATCCAAACTTATACCTTGCTCTTGCGCATAAATTTTGGCCTGCTCTATAACAGCATCATCAAGTGTTAGTGTGATTTTAGCTTTCATGTCTTTGTATTTTGTTGATTTAAAGATAAATACAGTTTCGCTGAATTTCTAAATAAAATATTAACAATTACACCGGGTTTAACCTTATACCTTCCACCTCAAAACCCTCCACCTTTTTATTATCTTTACCGTGTGAGCAATACCATAATCAGCGTTAAAAACTTAACCAAGCAATATCAGGCAGAACAGGCCGGGGGGATTAAAAATGTAAGTTTCGAGATCAAAAGAGGCGATGTAGTGGCCATAATCGGAGAGAGTGGAAGTGGAAAATCGACTTTACTTAAATCCATTTACGGATTGCTGAAAACCGATGAAGGTGAAATCTTTTTCGAAAATCAAAGGGTTAAAGGCCCTGATGAACAACTCATTCCAGGCCATAAGCAGATGAAAATGGTTACGCAGGATTTTTCGTTAAATATTTATGCAAAAGTTTACGATAATATTGCCTCACAACTCTCCAATACCGATCTTAAAACGAAAGCCGAGAAAACGCTCCAGATTATGGAACATCTCCGGATTTCGCCACTCCAGAACAAAAAAATTATCGAACTGAGCGGCGGAGAGCAGCAACGTGTGGCCATAGCTAAAGCAATGGTTGCCGATACACAGGTTTTACTTTTAGACGAACCTTTTAGCCAGGTTGATGCCTTACTTAAAAATCAGCTGCGTGCCGATATCAAACGGGTAGCCTCCGAAACTGGTGTTACTGTAATTTTGGTTTCTCACGATCCAGCCGATGGTTTATTCCTGGCCGACCAGTTACTGATCCTGAAAAATGGCGAACTGCTGCAAACAGGAAAACCGGTAGAAATTTACCAGCACCCAAAACACATTTACACCGCTCAGATTTTAGGCAATGCTGTGGTTTTATCGAAAGCCGATGCCGAAAAAATTGGTTTAAAAACGGAAAAAGAATTCGTTGTGTTTTACCCCGAATGGGCCGAAATAAGCAATAGTTGGAGCAGTAGGCGCTATGAGGTAAAGGATGTGTACTACAAAGGCTTTTATGATGAACTGCTTTTAGAAAGAAATGGCGTGAACATTCGTGCCTTGCAACTGAACAAGGGAGAGCATAAAAAAAACGACCACGTTCAATTGAACATCAGTCGTTTTTTGGAGTTTTAATTGTAGTTATAGTTTTATGTTTTAATTAAAAAGTTATAATTATAATTATAACTTTTTAGTATATTTGATATGATTGTAATTATAATTATAACATGAATATACCAGCTGACATTTTAAATCGCGATAAATACATATCCCAAATACGACCTTTCATACGTAAAAACCTGATTAAGGTATTAACTGGGCAACGTAGGGTGGGAAAGAGTTATCTGATTTTTCAGATTATAAACAATATTATTGGACAGGATAAGGATGCAAATATTATTTACATTAATAAAGAAGATTTACAGTTCGATTTTATTCGAAATGCAAATGATCTGAATGATTACATCCTATCAAGAGTAAAACCTGATTTGCATAATTATATCTTTATAGATGAAATACAGGATATTGCTGATTTTGAAAAAGCGTTAAGATCACTTTTACTCGATCAAAATAATGATATATACATTACAGGTAGCAATGCTAAAATGCTTTCTGGAGAATTGGCTACTTACTTAAGCGGGAGATATGTTGAGTTTACCATTTACAGTTTGTCATATTCTGAGTTTTTATTGTTTCATAAATTGAAGAATAGTGACAAAAATATGGAGCACTATTTTAAGTATGGTGGGTTACCTTATCTGATTAATTTAACTTTAAATGAGCAGGCATTTGAATATCTTAATAGCATTTATACAACTATTTTGTTTAGGGATGTTGTTTCCAGATATAATCTGAGAAATAGTAATTTCTTAGAGAAACTTGTTCTTTTCCTGGCAGATAATATTGGAAGTTTGTTTTCTGCCAAAAAAATAAGTGATTTTCTTAAATCTCAACAAACAAAAATAGCACCGAATCAAATACAGACTTATACAGGGTATTTGGTAAATGCATATATTATTCATGAGGTAGACCGTTATGATATTATTGGGAAAAGGATTTTTGAAACAGGCAGTAAATTTTATTTTGAAAATACGGGCATTAGAAATGCCATTATTGGATATAGGCTGCAGGACTTAGGCAAACTACTCGAAAATGTAGTATATAATCATCTCCTATATTTGGGCTACAAAATAAAAGTTGGCACAATGAATACAAAGGAAATTGATTTTATTGGTGAGCGCAAACGTGAATTTATTTATGTCCAGGTAGCCTTAAAATTAGAAGATGAGTCAACCATCAAGCGTGAATTTGAAAACTTGCTTCTGATAGACAACAACTATCCAAAATATGTAATTACCAATAGTCAATTTAATGGGAATACATATCAAGGGATACAACATGTTTACATCCGCGACTTTTTAATGTGGGAAAATTAGAACATAAAAAAAACGACCACGTTCAATTGAACATTAGTCGTTTTTTAGAATTTTAAGTGCTAGCTACAAATCGTTTCCAACAAGAACTATTTTTACCCTTACTGTTGATGTAGGTTTTATCGGAGTTGTTGCCTGGTAATCTGAACTTTGGACGTCGATAGATACCCCGCCTTTATATACTTCGAAGCTGTATGCATCAACATTATAAACAAATGGTAACGCGATATAACTTGCACCGCTATTGTAAGAAATGTAAACTAAGGTGCCTTCATTATCAATATGATATTGATCTATTTCCGGAACAGAAATATCTGCAGTAAATGTTTTTCCGTCATTGCTTAATACCCACGCGTTAGTAGATATATCTTTAACTACAGTTAAAATGGCATTGCCCGGTTGAACAATCGTGTCTTTTTTGCAGGAAGCCAGACCTAGTGTGGCAATGCAAAGCATTAAGATGGTAAGTTTTTTCATGTTGATTAGTGTTTATTTGTGTGTGTGATATTGGTATTACAAATCTGTTGCCAAAAAAATATAATTGAAGATTTATGGATTAATTATTGTGCAACAGATTAAATACACAAATGTAGGCACCCTATTTTTTAAAAATATGAAGCTCTTTTTTCGTCTCTTACCCTGGTTAATTTTAGTCGTAGCAGGGTATTTATTTATCTCCAAAAAGTTTAGTATTAATACCTCTGTAGAAAGCAAACATCAGCTTCTGGTAGAAAAAATTGAGGCAATTGGTAAATTGGAGCTGGTAAGGTACCAGATCAGCGATGTTTTAGAACACAAAAATAAAACAGACTTTTTACCCGAAGCCAGTGTTTTATTGATTGTTAAAGCCGAAGCGGTAGGCTGTATCGATTTAACAAAAATTGCGCGTGAAGATATTGATATTGATGCGGACACCGCTGTAGTAAATTTACCACAGCCCGAAATATGCTATGTGAAAATAGACCATAAAAACTCGCGTGTTTACGATACAAAAATGGCTTTCTTTCGGGAAGCGGGTTTGGTAGATGAAGCATATAAAGCGGCCGAAAGACAGGTAACTGCTGAGGTTAAAAAATCGAGTATTTTAACACAGACTAAAACCAATGCTACAACCGTACTTAAACCGATTATAGAAGGATTGGGCTATAAGAATGTGCGGTTTACCTTTGAATGAGGTGGAAGGTTTAAGGCGGAAGGTTCCTCGCGATCGACACACTAGATCCCGTCATCACGACAGAAACGCAGTGTAGCGGAGAGATCTATCTCAAGACAGATTTAGCTTCGCTGAGCCTGCGAGTTCTCAACTTCGTTGCACTGCGCTCGAAATGACCATACCTTGAACTGCCAGCCTCGGTCTTATTTCAAAAAATCTTCCCGATACGGATTAAAAACATCGATCAATAATCCAGCTTCTAAGCAAACCACACCATGAAATACGTTTGACGGGGCAAAGAAAACGTCGCCTTCGTTTAAAATTTTCTTATCATCGCCCATGCTAACCTCAAAACTTCCTTTTGCTACGTAACTCATTTGTAGGTGAGGATGATTGTGGATAGAGCCAATGGCGTCTTTTTCAAAGTCTACCTTAACCAGCATCAAATGATCATCGTAAGCCATAATTTTGCGTTTAACGCCTGCTCCTAAATCTTCCCAATCAATATCGCTGTCAGAAATTAATGCTTTGTTGCTTAAGTCTTTGAAATTCATATTTTATATTTTTGCGTTAAAAAAAAATCGTCATCTCGACTGGAACGCAGTGGAATGGAGAGATCTGTCTCGAGGTAGATTTAGCTTCGCTGAGCACTTCGTGGTTCTCGACTTCGCTGCACTTCGCTCGAAATGACGGATTTGATTTTGCGGTTATCCTTCAACAGGCTCAGGATGACAAAGGAATTAAATTATACTTTGTGTGCTTTGTGAAAAACTCTGCGCGCTTTGCGGTTAAACCTTTAAACCAAATATTCAAACAAAGTCTGGTCTTGGTTTAGTTCGATAATTTCGAATTTAAAATCTTTCATGCGTTGTAATAAACTTGCATAATCGTTTTTATTAGAAAGCTCGATACCAACCAATGCAGGGCCATTTTCTTTATTTGTTTTTTTAATAAACTCGAAACGGGTAATATCATCCTGTGGACCTAAAACCTCATTCACGAATAACTTTAAAGCCCCTGGTCTTTGTGGGAAACGTACAATGAAATAATGTTTCAAGCCTTCGAAAAGCAAAGATTTCTCTTTAATCTCCTGCATACGCTCAATATCGTTATTTCCACCGCTTACGATACAAACTACCGTTTTACCAGCAATCTGGTCTTTAAGCTGATCTAATGCAGCCACAGATAGTGCTCCGGCAGGTTCAACCACAATGGCATCTTCGTTATACAATTTTAAAATGGTTGTGCAGATTTTTCCTTCAGGGATTAAATGCATCTGATCAAGCAGTTCCTTGCAATATTCGTAAGTGATATGGCCAATTCTTTTTACAGCGGCACCATCCACAAAACGGTCTATTTCTTCTAAGGTAAACGGACCACCGTATTCCATCGCCGTAACCATTGATGGTGCACCTAGCGGCTCAACACCTACCAATTTCACTTCGGGTTTAACGGTTTTCATGTAAGCACTCACGCCTGATGCCAAACCGCCACCACCTACAGGCATTACAATGATATCCAGATCAGGTAGGTCTTCGTAAATTTCTACACCAACCGTTGCCTGGCCTTCAATTACCTTTTCGTCATCGAAAGGCGGAATAAAAGTGGCTGATTTTTCTGCACTGTAAGCTAAAGCTTCTTTTAAACAATCATCAAAAGTATCGCCCACTAAAACCACTTCAACATGATCACCACCGAACATGTAAGTCTGTTTAACCTTTTGTTTCGGCGTAATCTCTGGCATAAAAATAACACCCTTAATGCCCAATTTTTTGCATGAATAGGCCACACCTTGCGCGTGGTTACCCGCACTTGCACAAACTACACCGTTAATTAATGCATCTTGTGGCAATGTGCTGATTTTATTGTAGGCACCACGTAATTTGTATGAGCGTACAATCTGCAGGTCTTCTCTCTTTAAATAAATATTGGCATTGTAATGCGCAGAAAGTCCGGCGTTAAACTCTAAAGGCGTGCGTTTTACCACGCCTTTTAACCGTTGCGATGCAGATAAAAAATCTAATGTATTCGGTGTTGTAGTATTCATAATTTAGTATCAAGAAGAGAGATATGAGTATCGAGACTAATATTTCACTTGTATTTTTTTGTAAAGCAGGGTTTGGTGTTCCATCGGTTGCAGCAGTCCTGCTTTACATTTTATTCCACTGCGCTTCATGCCCATTTCATCCGATAGCTATCGGATCAGGTTTAGGAAGCAAGGTTTGTGTTTCAAACTTAAATCCCCCCCTGCCCCTCCAAAGGGGGACCACCCCTCAAAGTTTCTAAGGCAATTCGCTTTAGTCTTTAACGTTTCAGCTTTTACGCCAAATGCAAAGCAACCAATTGGTTTAGATCGTAATCGTTAATACCTTGTTTACTATCGGCTAAAACCAAAAATTGTTTGTAAACAATATCTAAATGATCTTTTTCCAATTTATGGCCTAAGCGGTCTAAATGGTGTTTTAAGGCATGGCGTCCGCTTCTTGCAGTCAATACAATGGTTGCATCAGGGAAACCAACATCCTCTGGTTTAATAATTTCGTAGTTTTCACGGTTTTTCAAGAAACCATCCTGATGAATGCCTGAGCTATGTGAAAATGCGTTTCCACCAACAATTGCTTTGTTTGGTTGTACCGGCATATTCATCTGGTTACGCACCATATGGCTCATTTCATAGAAACGGGTAGCATCAATTTGGGTGTTTAAGCCTAAAATCTTGTGTGTTTTCAAAATCATGACGACTTCTTCCATAGATGTATTGCCTGCACGCTCTCCGATGCCGTTTATGGTACATTCTACCTGACGGGCACCATTTTGTAAACCTGCGATAGAGTTGGCTGTAGCCAAGCCTAAATCGTTGTGGCAATGCACAGAGATAATGGCTTTATCGATATTTTTTACATTCTCTTTCAAAAAAAGAATTTTCGAACCATATTGGTCTGGTAAGCAATAACCGTTGGTATCTGGAATATTTACCACGGTGGCACCGGCAGCAATTACTGCTTCAACCATTTTAGCTAAAAATTCGATATCTGCGCGGCCGGCATCCTCTGCATAGAATTCAACATCTTCCACAAATTTTTTCGAATACCTTACTGCTTCAACAGCACGTTCTAAGATTTCTTCGCGGGTGCTGTTAAATTTATGTTTAATGTGGAAATCGGATGAACCAATCCCAGTGTGGATACGTGGTCTTTTTGCATAACGTAAAGCATCTGCAGCAACGTCGATATCATTTTTATTTGCACGGGTTAACGCGCAGATAATCGGGTTGGTAACTGCTTTTGATAACTCAATTACGCTATTAAAATCTCCAGGACTAGATACCGGGAAACCAGCTTCAATCACATCAACACCTAAAAGCTCAAGTGATTTAGCGATTTCTACTTTTTGGTTTGTATCTAACTGGCAGCCTGGAACCTGCTCGCCGTCACGCAATGTCGTGTCGAAAATATAAACTTTGTTCGGGTCGTGAATCATAATCTTAAGTTTAGGAAGTGATTAATTTTTGTGATAAGAATTTAAGAACCAATTTGCCCATTTCGGCTGTGCCTAAAACTTTAAATCGGTTTGTATTTTGGTCGGCAATGTCATGTGTTCTAAAACCTTCTTTCAATACCTGGTCGATGGTATCAACCAATAATTTGGCTTCTTCTTTTAGTCCGAAGCCAATTTCTAACATTAACGCTGCCGATAGGATAGAGGCTAATGGATTAGCTAAATCTTTACCTGCAATATCATGTGCCGAACCGTGGATTGGCTCGAAGAAACCTGTGCTTTCGCCAACAGATGCCGAAGCCAGCATACCCATTGAACCTGCAATCTGCGAAGCTTCATCTGTTAAAATATCCCCAAATAAATTGGCGGTTAAAACCACGTCGAATTTTTTAGGGTTTTTGATCAACTGCATGGCTGCATTATCGATAAACATGTGTTCTGTTTCTACGTCAGGATATTGTTTGGCAATTTCCTGAACGGTTTCGCGCCATAAGCGGGAACTTTCTAAAACATTAGCTTTATCTACCGAACATAATCTTTTGTTACGTTGCTGTGCGGCCTGGTAAGCTTTATGTGCAATGCGTTCTACTTCATAGCGGTGATAAATCATTAAATCTGAAGCCGTATTACGATCCTCAGAGCGGGTTTTTTCACCAAAGTATACATCCCCGGTTAATTCGCGGAAGAACAAAATATCGGTTCCTCTTAAAATTTCCGGTTTAATGCTCGATGCTTGAAGAAGTTCATCAAATAGTAATATCGGGCGGAGATTAGCGAATAAACCCAGTTCCTTACGGATTTTTAACAGGCCTTGTTCTGGTCTAACTTTTAAACTTGGGTCATTGTCGTATTTGGCGTGACCAATTGCGCCAAAAAGGATAGCATCACTTTGTCTTGCTTTTTCTAAAGTTTCATCTGGCAAAGGCTCGCCAGTAACTTCAATAGCCGCATGGCCCATTAAAGCTTCTTCGAATACAAATTCGTGGCCAAAAATTTCGGCAATTTTCTCTAATGCTGCTTTTCCCCAAGTGGTAACCTCGGGCCCAATACCATCTCCAGGTATTACTAAAATGTTCTTCTTCATTGTTGACTCCTCTTTTGCTTTGCAATTTGCTTATTGGTTACCACGGAGGCACAGAAATCACAGAAAAATTTTGTTTCCGTGTTCACCGTGTTTCAGTGGCTAAGCTTGCATCAGCTTAATATTTCTGTGTTTAAACTTTCGACGACTTTCACCTCGCCTTTTTCTAACAATATTCTTTTTTCTATGCAGGTTGGCAGCTGCGATTCAAAATGGCCAACGTAAATTAAGGTCATCCCATTACTGCACAATTCATCAACCAATTGGTTAAAATACCGTGTTTGCTGTTGGTCCAAACCCTGGCAAGGTTCATCCAGAATTAATAGTTCCGGATTTTTTATAATTGTTCGCGCTAATAATACCAATCGTTGTTTGCCGAGTGGAAGTGCGGTTAATAATTCATCTTTGTTTTCGGCTAATCCAAAATATTCAATCAGCTCATCAACTTGTGCGCTTTTGGTATAAGGCAATTGCTGAAACAGGCCTACGGTATCATAAAAGCCCGAAGCAATACATTTCCAAACGGTTGAAGTGGCATCGAAGTACCAATGAAACTCTGGTGATATTAAACCAATGTGCTGCTTAATATCCCAAATGCTTTCGCCAGTTCCACGCCTGTTACCAAATAAATAAAGCTCGTTGGCATAAGATTGCGGGTGATCGCCATTTATTAAACTCAATAAAGTGGATTTTCCAGAGCCATTAGGACCTTGCAATAACCATTTTTCGCCAGCTTTAACTTCCCAGTTGATATTTTTCAGCACCTGTTTTTCGCCATAACTGATGTTAACATCAACCATTTTCACCATATCATTTGATGAGTAAATTGGTGACTCCTTTAAAAAAGCGGGGATTTTCCTTTTATGTATTTCAGGTGGAAGATCTCCAATTTCTCTTGAAAATGAGGTTACAATCTGCCCGTCTATAATCTCCGCAAAACAATCGATGCTTGCAGGGAATTCTAAATCGTTACAGATTAAAATTAATTGTACACCCTCTGCTGTAATCTGATCCAAAAGTGTATTCAGGTTTTTTCGCGATGCTTTATCTAAACCGGTATAAGGCTGATCGATAATTAACAATTGAGGTTTTAACCATAAGGCTTTAACCAACTGCAGTTTTTTATGTTCACCGCTTGATAATTCGATTAGCTGTGAACTGGCAAAAGTAGTAAAGCCCAGTGCTTCTAAAATGGGTTCAACCAAATCGAAATGAAGTCCTTTTTCTTTGCCGTAAGCTACCAGTTCTGCATGTACCGTTAAAGTATCATTGGCCTGTAAGCTAGTGTAGCGTTGCTGATAATAAAAGTTTGCAACACCTTCGAGGTTTTTAAACTGATACCAGCTTTCTACAAATAAAACTTCGGCCGGTAATTTACTTTGGGCGTCGTAATTGATTTCAATACTGCCCTGTGAAGGAATTAAACCTGCAATGGCTTTAGCCAAAGAAGTTTTTCCGCTGCCACTTTCACCCCATAAAACCCAGTTTTGGCACACATTTACTTCCCAATACAAATCCTTTAGCACCGCTTTATTGCGGTAACTTAAGTTTAGGTTTTGTATATAGACAAATGGTTTAAACATTATTTTTTCCTTTCGGGATGATTACACTGATTAGGCGATTACACTGGATTTTTTTACTTTAGTCTTTCTGTTTTGGTCTTTCTGCTTTAGTCTTTTACCTTTTTCAGGCCTTCAACCTTTCTACCCTCTACCTTCTTCAAATTCTGTGATTAATTCTTTTTGGGCTAAGATGAAATCGATATCATCATAACCGTTTATCAAACATGATTTTTTGTAAGGATTGATCTCGAACGATTCGTGAGCACCAGTTTCTACAATGGTAACCGTTTGATTTTCCAGATCAACTTCTAGGGCCGATTTTGGATTGTTTTCAACCGCTTTGAAAATCTGAGCCAAAAATTCGTCACTTACCTGAATGGGTAATAAACCATTGTTCAAAGCATTTCCTTTAAAGATATCGGCAAAGAAACTGCTGATTACTGCATCAAAACCAGCATCTTGAATAGCCCATGCAGCGTGCTCGCGACTACTGCCACAACCAAAGTTTTTTCCAGCTACTAAAACCTGACCGCTGTAGGTTGGGTTATTCATTACGAAATCAGCTTTAGGCTGGTTATCGTTTTCATAACGCCAATCGCGGAACAAGTTTTCGCCAAAACCCTCGCGGGTGGTCGCTTTTAGAAACCTCGCAGGGATAATCTGATCGGTATCGATGTTCTCTATATTTAAAGGCACTACTGCCGATGTTAATTTTGTGAATTTTTTCATGTCAATTAGTATCAAGTAGGGAGTACCAAGTAGCGAGACTTGTATTCCACTTTTTATCTTTAATCTTTAAGCCTTTTGCTTAATCCTGGTAATTTTATGCTCTAAGTTTTTACCCTCCGCCTTAAGCCCTACAACCCTCTACCATCTCAAAGTGTTCAACTGTTGGGAAAGGATCATAAAAGTGATGTAATAACTTTTTCCAATCCTGGTATTCTGCAGATCCCCTGAAACCTTTGGTATGTGCCTCCAGTGTTTTCCAGTTTACCAGCAGGATATATTTATTTTCTACCTCCACACATTTTTGAAGCTGATGCGAAATGTAACCTTCCATCGAAGAAATGATTTTTTGCGCTTCGCTAAAAGCTTTTTCAAAATCAGCCGATAACCCGGCTTTTACATTTAATATGGCAACTTCTAAAATTCCCAACCCCCTTAAGGGGGCTTTAAATTGAGTGCTGGTAATATTATTATTCATCTTGCTAAAGTCTCCTTTAGGGGATTTAGGGGTTAACCTTCTCCAAAAAATCCCTTACGTCAGTAATCTTTCCGGTTACGGCTGCTGCTGCTGCGGTAAGCGGACTGGCCAATAAGGTACGTGCATTTTGTCCTTGTCTGCCTTCAAAGTTTCTGTTTGATGTAGATACACAATATTTACCTGCAGGGATTTTATCTTCGTTCATTCCTAAACAGGCACTACAACCCGGTTCGCGTAACTGGAAACCAGCGGCTTCGAAAATTTTATCCAAACCTTCGTTTTTAGCTTGTTGCTCAACTTGTTTTGAACCTGGAACAATCCAAACAGTCACATTATCTGCTTTGCGTTTATCTTTAACAAAATCGGCAACTTCGCGTAAATCTTCAATGCGTGAGTTGGTACAGCTTCCAATGAACACATAATCAACCGGTTTCCCAATTAATGAAGAATCGTCATCAAAGCCCATATAATCTAACGCTTTCTGGTACGAAAGTTTTTCTTTTTCTGGTTGTGCGCCAGTGGCCGGAATATGTTCGTGAATACCCATACCCATTCCAGGGTTGGTACCATAGGTAATCATTGGTGCAATATCTGCCGCATCGAAAGTTAAAACACTATCGAATTTTGCATCAGCATCACTATATAATGTTTTCCAATAGGCCAGGGCTTTATCCCACTCTTCGCCGGCAGGAGCAAATTCTCTTCCTTTAATGTAATCGAAAGTGGTTTGATCTGGTGCAATTAATCCACCACGTGCACCCATTTCGATACTCATGTTACAGATCGTCATACGGGCTTCCATACTTAAAGCTTCGATTGCCGAACCTGCATATTCTATAAAATAACCTGTACCGCCTGCGGCAGAGATTTTGGCAATAATATATAAGATAATGTCTTTCGCGCCAACACCTTTTCCAAGCTCGCCGTTTACCTCAATTTTCATGGTTTTAGGTTTCGACTGCAATAAACATTGCGTTGCAAAAACCTGCTCTACCTGCGAAGTACCGATACCAAATGCAATTGCACCAAAGGCACCATGGGTTGAGGTATGGCTATCGCCGCAAACCATGGTTTTACCTGGTAAGGTGATGCCCAATTCAGGGCCGATAACATGCACAATACCCTGAAAAGGGTGACCTAAGCCATAAAGCTCCACACCAAATTCTGCACAGTTTTTCGTTAACATATCTACCTGATAGCGCGAAAGCTCCTCTTTAATTGGCAACAATTGATTTAACGTAGGTACATTATGATCGGCTGTCGCTACAGTCTGCTTCGGACGAAAAACAGGTAATCCTCTTTTGCGCAAACCATCAAATGCCTGCGGAGAGGTTACCTCGTGTATTAAGTGTGTATCAATGTATAAAATATCAGGAAATCCTTCTTCACTTTTTACAACGTGAGCATCCCAAATTTTTTCTACTAATGTTTTTGACATTTTAACCCCCTAGCCCCCTAAAGGGGGAATTTAAGTTTGTAATTATTATTTTTATAAGACCTGTCCAAAGTCCCCTCTCTTTTAGGAGAGGGGATTTAGGGGTGAGGTTATGCTGTTTTAATCGCTTTCATTGCAGTCATTGCTTTACGCAAGGTTGCTCCAATCTGCTCTACCTGGTGAGAGCGGATAGCCTCGTTGATATCGATTAATTGTCTGTTATCAACAGCGCCATCTTTACCTTCGTTGAAGTTTTTACCCACTAAATCAGTATCTACTTTTTTCATGAAATCACCTAAAAGTGGCTTACAAGCCTGATCGAACAAATAACAACCGTATTCAGCCGTATCAGAAATTACGCGGTTCATTTCGAACAATTTCTTACGTGCAATGGTGTTGGCAATAAGTGGTGTTTCGTGTAACGATTCGTAGTAAGCCGACTCTGGTTTAATACCTGCCTGTACCATGGTTTCGAAAGCCAATTCAACACCAGCACGAACAAAAGCAACCATTAAAGTATAGTTATCGAAATATTCCTGCTCACCGATTTTAACATCACCGGCAGGTGTTTTTTCGAAAGCGGTTTCGCCAGTTTCAGCTCTCCAAGCCAATAGGTTTTTATCACCATTTGCCCAATCTTCCATCATGATACGGCTAAATTCGCCACTCATAATATCATCCTGGTGTTTTTGGAATAATGGACGCATAATATCTTTCAATTCTTCCGAAATTTCGAAAGCTTTGATTTTAGCTACATTGCTTAATCTGTCCATCATGGCCGTAATACCACCTTGTTTTAAGGCTTCGGTAATTACCTCAACACCATATTGAACCAATTTAGAAGCATAACCTGCATCGATTCCTTTTTCTACCATTTTATCGAAAGATAGGATAGAACCTGTTTGCAATAAACCACAAAGGATGGTTTGCTCGCCCATTAAATCTGATTTTACCTCAGCTACGAAAGATGATTTTAATACACCGGCTCTGTGGCCGCCTGTACCAGCACAATATGCTTTTGCCTGTGCCAATCCTTTACCTTGAGGATCGTTTTCAGGGTGAACTGCAATTAAGGTAGGAACACCAAAACCACGAACATATTCTGCTCTAACTTCGCTACCAGGGCATTTAGGTGCAACCATAATAACGGTTAAATCTTTACGGATCTGCATACCTTCTTCAACGATATTAAAACCGTGAGAATATAACAAAGTAGCACCTTCTTTCATTAAAGGCATAATTGCATTTACAACAGCAGTGTGTTGTTTATCTGGAGTAAGGTTAATTACTACATCTGCATTTGGAATCAGTTCTTCGTAGGTGCCAACTGTAAAATTGTTTTCAGTTGCATTTTTCCACGAATCGCGTTTGCCTTCAATTGCTTCCTTGCGTAAAGTGTAGCTTACATCTAAACCACTATCTCTTAAATTTAAACCTTGGTTTAAGCCTTGTGCACCACAACCAACAATTACCAGTTTTTTGCCTTTTAATGCGCTAACGCCATCTAAAAATTCAGAACTGTCCATGAAGTCGCAAACACCTAATTGGTTTAATTTTTCTCTAAGAGGTAATGTGTTAAAATAATTTGCCATTGTTTTTTATTGGTTAATTTCTATTTAATTATCGTTATATATTCTTTTTTTTCCTTCGGGTTGATTGCACAGATGAGGTGATTACACTGGATTTTTTTTATTATCGGTTCATATCTCATCTATCTCACATCTCCCAGTTTATACCAGTTTCTTCAGTGCCCATGCATAACCTTGGTGTACATTGTCGTGGCCAATAGTTGTGATCAGAATTTCTTCAATGCTGTTCATCTGTACGCCATAGGTAGCTGTTGTAAAAGGAGTGATGCTCGAAAATTTTTCGTTCGCATAATCTTCTTTTATTTTTTCAATGCTCTCCAATGCTATAACTTTTAGTTCTGCTACTTCTTCTTCTGTTACGGTGTAAGTTGGCTTCGTATCTTTTTTATAATACTCGTTAAATTTTACCGAGGTTGCATCTTGTAATATACCTGTACGAACATAACAAAGCGTTTGTGTGCTCACTACAATATGACCAAAGTTCCAGATGATGTTGTTGTTGTAACCATCGGGAATTTTATTCAATTCTTCAATTGTTAAACCATCTATTAACTTAATAAATGCCTTGCGTGAGTTTATTATAAAATCAAATACCTCGTTCATCATATTATAATTCGTATCTATCTAATTATCATTTTGTTTTTCAGCCTCACTTAATTCTTCGTTAAAGGTAATCTTGTTAAAGAACGGGTCGTTTACGGTTACTGCCCAGGTTCCGTAAAAAGTTTTCTCCAAACCTGGCCTGTTATACTTGTACTTTTTATCTATAATTTCTTTATGAAACGCTTTTAAACCTGTACAATCAATATGAATATGTGCACCTGGAGAACTATCTCCGTGATGTTCGCTCAAATGCAATTCAATCCCATTTAACGAAATCTGCATATAAACAGGGGTATTTTCTTCAAAAGTATGTTCCCAGTCTATTTTAAAGCCCAACCAGTTTACATAAAATTCAACTGCTTTATCGTAATCGAATATTCTTAAAATCGGTATGACTTTATTGCATTTCATATTCTTGTTTTTCGTCGTTGCGAGGCCGCGTTTGTGTGAGCCGAAGCAATCTATTTGAACTAGTTTAAAAGATTGCTTCGTCGTTCCTCCTCGCAATGACGGATTTGTTGTGGTTTACATCGTAAAAATCTTCTGTCCTTTTTCTAAAAACTCGTTTTCTACCAATTCTTCACCTGGTTCGAAAGCTTCGAATTCCTTTAATTTTTCGTGGAAACCGGCACTGTCTTTAATAATTGCTACTCTGGCAGATCTCACAAATTCAATTAGTTCGTAAGGTTCTAAAGCTTTTACCAAAGCATCAGTTTCTTCGCGGTGACCAGTTACTGCAAAAACAGTATAATCTTTACGGATTACCACCGCGCTTGCACCATATTGTCTTAATAAACGCTCTACGGTTACTTTTTCTGCAATTTCATCTGTAGAAACTTTGTAAAGCGCCAGTTCCTGCCAGATAATTTCTTCGTTGGTGTTGAAATAAACTTTCAATACCTCAATCTGTTTTTCTATCTGACGGGCCAGCTTTCTCACTACTTCGTAACCTTCGTGGATAACGATGTTGAAACGGTGTATTCCTTCAATTTCTGATGCGGAACTGTTTAAACTTTCGATATTGATTTTTCTTTTCGAGAAAATAATCGCAATCCTGTTTAATAAACCAATGCGGTTTTCGGCATACACCGTAATGGTATATTCCTGCTTTCCGTCTAAATCGGCTTTATCTATTTTATGTTCTATTGTATTTTCAGTACTCATGATAATTTCTTTTTTACCTTAAACCTTAGGCCTTTGAACCTTCTACATTATTTCAGCCTGATTTCGCTTACACTCATTCCTTGAGGAACCATAGGGAAAACGTTGTTTTCTCTACCAACCATTACTTCTAATAAATAAGAACCTTCATGGTTGATCATGGTTTCTAGTGCAGTTCTTAGGTTTGCACGCTCATCAACTTTGCTCGCTTCGATATAGTACGATTTTGCTAAAGCCACGAAGTCAGGGCTGGTGATATTCACGAAAGAATAACGTTTATCATGAAAAAGTTGTTGCCATTGGCGAACCATACCTAAAAAGCGGTTGTTCAAGATCAGAATTTTTACTGCTGCGCCGAACTGCATAATGGTACCCAATTCCTGAGGTGTCATCTGAAAACCTCCATCACCGATAATTGCGATAACCGTTTTGTCAGGTGCACCATATTTAGCACCAATTGCTGCTGGTAAACCAAAACCCATTGTACCTAAACCACCAGAAGTGATGTTGCTGCGGGTATTATTGAATTTAGCATAACGACAGGCCACCATTTGGTGTTGACCAACATCGGTAACGATTACGGCATCGCCACCGCAGATTTCGTTGATGTTGCGTAATACTTCGCCCATAGTCATTTCATCACCTGTAGGGTAAAGTTCAGGAGTAATGACCTGATCTATTTCCTGTTGGTTATAATCTCTAAACTTGGCTAACCAGTCTTCGTGTTTATTTTCGTTAACCAGATTGGTTAGTAGGGGTAAGGTTTCTTTACAGTCGCCCCAAACACCAACTTCTGCTTTAACATTTTTATCAATTTCGGCAGGGTCGATATCTAAATGCACCACTTTAGCTTGTTTAGCATATTTATCTAAACGACCGGTTACACGGTCATCAAAACGCATCCCGATGGCAATAATTACATCAGCTTCGTTGGTTAATACGTTTGGCCCGTAATTACCGTGCATGCCTAACATACCTACATTTAGCGGATGTGAAGTTGGGATAGCACCTTCGCCCATAATGGTCCATGCAGCTGGGATTCCTGATTTATTGATAAAAGCTTTAAATTCTTCTTCAGCTTTACCTAAAATAACACCTTGTCCAAATAGAATGAAAGGTTTTTTTGCTGAATTGATTAATTCTGCTGCCTGCTCGATATATTCAACCCTAACTTTTGGTTTCGGGCGATAACTGCGGATGTGATTGCATTTTACATATTCAGGAAATTCCTCCAATTGTAACTGTGCATTTTTGGTAATGTCGATCAGTACAGGGCCTGGCCTGCCGCTTTTTGCAATGTAAAAAGCTTTAGCCAATACTTCCTGAATTTCTTTGGCATCAGTAACCTGATAATTCCATTTTGTAACTGGAGTGGTAATGTTAATCACATCGGTTTCCTGAAAAGCATCCGTTCCCAATAAGTGAGCAAAAACCTGTCCGGTGATACAAACCAATGGCGTACTGTCTATCTGTGCATCTGCCAAACCGGTAACCAAATTGGTTGCACCTGGCCCGCTGGTTGCGAAAACAACACCAACTTCGCCGCTTGCTCTTGCAAAACCCTGAGCAGCGTGGATACCACCTTGCTCATGGCGAACCAAGATGTGTTCTAATTTATCGGCATAATCATAAAGAGCATCATAAATAGGCATGATTGCTCCTCCCGGATAACCGAAAATGGTGGTTACACCTTCTTCAATTAATCCATTCAACAAAACTTGCGAGCCTGTTCCTTTGAATAAGGTTTTTGAGGTTTCTGCTTTCGCCTCGTTTTGTTGTATTGTATCTTGTGCAGTTTCCATAGTTATGTTTTTGCGGTTCTACTATTCTTTAATTTTAAACCCAATTCTTTGTCTGTCGTTCCATTTTAATTGAGCAATTTTATCGTCTATTAAATTTTCCATTGCATCATAAAGCTCGTTGAGCTGAACATCATGTTCGCCAATCCGTTCTTTAATTTCTGTCAATTGTTCGTTAAGGTTGCTTTGCTTCAGCAAAATTTTCCGAACATCAACAAAGGCCCTCATAATGGCAATGTTCATATTAATCGCCTTATCGCTCTTTAAAACACCACTCAACATGGCTACACCTTGCTCTGTAAAGGCATAAGGCATTTTTCGGGTACCTCCCCAACTTGAAGTCACAAATTGTGACTTCAAGTTGGTTCCGCCTGTCATCACTATTTGTGATGATGTACCTTGATTACTTGCATCAATATGAAGTCTTATCTCTTCAAACTCAGCCGAAGTTAACTGAAACATAAAATCATCTGGAAAACGCTTTATGTTACGCTTTACTGCCTGATTCAGTGCCTTCGTTTCAACTTCATAAAGTGATGCCAAATCGAAATCTAACATTACTCTTTCTCCCCGGATTTCATAAATCCTATTCTGAATACTTTTAATTATTTGCATAATCTATTTTCTTAGTAATCAATTAATCTGGGGATGATTTTTTGATTTTAATATTCGTCAGTTACGCAACCACTAGCTGCGTCTGAAACTGTTTTAGCATATTTATATAAAACACCTTTTGTTACTTTTAAGGCTGGTTGTACATAGTTTTTTCTACGCTCGGCAATCACTTCATCACTTACTTGTAAGCTAATGATGTTGTTTACTGCATCGATCAAAATCCGGTCTTCATCTTCCACCAGGCCGATTAAGCCACCTTTGTAAGATTCAGGCGTGATGTGGCCAACCACAAAACCGTGTGTGCCACCAGAGAAACGTCCGTCGGTAATTAAAGCCACTGATTTACCTAAACCTGCACCAATAATTGCTGAGGTTGGTTTTAACATTTCTGGCATACCTGGCGCACCTACCGGACCAGAATTTTTAATTACGATTACATCACCAGGTTGAACACGTCCGCTAGAAATTCCGGCGATTAAATCGTGTTCGCCATCAAATACGCGTGCAGGCCCCTCAAATTTCTCACCTTCTTTACCACTTATTTTTGCAACTGAACCTTTTTCTGCCAGGTTTCCGTAAAGAATCTGTAAGTGACCTGTTGCTTTAATTGGCTCACTTAGTTTCTGAATGATTTTTTGATCATAATCCATGATCGATTTTACGTCAGCCAAATTCTCAGCTACAGTTTTTCCGGTTACGGTTAGGCAATCGCCATGTAATAAACCCTCGTTCAATAAATATTTGAGTACTGCAGGGATACCTCCATATTGATGTAAATCCTGCATTAAGTATTTTCCACTAGGTTTGAAATCGGCAAGTACTGGTGTTACGTCGCTCATGCGTTGGAAATCATCCTGGGAGATTTCGATACCGATAGCTTTACCCATTGCAATAAAATGCAATACTGCATTCGTACTGCCACCTAAAATAATAATAGAACGAATGGCATTTTCAAATGCTTTTCTCGTCATGATATCAGATGGTTTGATATCTTTCTCTAATAAGATTTTGATGTATTTACCCGCATCTAAACATTCTTGTTTTTTTTCTGGGCTGATTGCTGGGTTTGAAGATGAATAAGGCAAACTCATACCTAAAGCCTCTATTGCTGATGCCATTGTGTTTGCAGTATACATCCCTCCGCAGGCACCTGCACCAGGGCAGGTATGTTTTATGATGCCCTGGTAATCTTCCTCAGAAAGGTTGCCACAAATTTTCTGCCCTAAGGCTTCGAAAGCCGAAACAATGTTCAATTCTTCGCCTTTGTAATGGCCTGGGGCAATTGTTCCACCATAAACCATAATTGAAGGGCGATCCAAGCGTGCCATGGCCATGATCGCGCCGGGCATATTTTTATCACAGCCAGGGATAGAGATAATTCCATCGTAGTATTGACCACCGCAGATGGTTTCGATGCTGTCAGCTATTACATCACGGCTTACGAGTGAGTAACGCATGCCATCTGTACCGTTGCTCATCCCATCACTTACGCCAATGGTATTAAAAACCAAGCCCACTAAATCATTATTCCAGACCCCTTTTTTCACATCTTTTGCAAGATCGTTAAGGTGCATATTGCAGGTGTTACCATCGTAACCCATACTTGCAATACCGACCTGTGCTTTAGCCATATCAGCATCAGTTAATCCGATTCCGTAAAGCATAGCTTGCGCTGCCGGTTGTGTAGGGTCTTGTGTAAATGTTTTACTGTACTTGTTTAATTCGCTCATTGTTTAAATTGTATGTATGCTGTTGTATTTCAATTATTTCTTTTTGAGGCAAAAAAAAACCGCCTCTTGTGGGAGGCGGTTTCGATGTGGTATATTTTTTATATTATACGCAACGATTTCCACCTCTCTTTTGAGAAATGACAATAATTAAGTTGCTAATAATGTTTGTGTTTATATTCATGTTTTTGATGAATCACAAACATACTAACTATTTAAAAAAAGAAAAGAACTATTTTAATATTATTTATTTTTTTACTCCGATTACGATTCCTGTTGCCCAAACCTGCTTGGTTAAGTGCAGATCTTCGCGGGATTCTAAATCTTTGATCAATTTTATAGCTTTATCCTGGTGGCCATCAGGCCAATTCGATTGTGGCAGCATATCATCGATGATGTAAAGTCCGCCGGTATTAAGCATAGATAAAGCTTCCTCTAAAAGCAGGTATTTCCCATGCCATGTATCAGCAAAAATATAATCGAACTTTTTGTCTTTATTCTTTTCAATCCATTCGGCACCATCGGTATCAAGCAATGTTAAACGATCGTCGCCACCAAGAAATGTTTTGGCAATGGCTAAAAATTTAGCATCGTTATCAATCGAGGTCAATGTACTTTCCTGATCTAAACCATCTAAAATCCATGAAGTAGACAAGCCTGTACCCGTTCCAAGCTCCAGAAATTTACCTGAAGGCTTTGTAGCAGCAAGTGTTCTGAGCAAAGAGCAGGTCAACACATCAGAAGCCATGTCAAATCCTGATGCTTTTGTTGCACCATTAATTTGCTGATAGGCTTTCGGGAAGTGTTGATTGATTTCTTCGGTCATCTGCTTTTAATCGCTTTCTATTATTTAATTATTTTGTTACTGGTTGATGGTTTTTTAGTCGATGGTTTATAGCTTAATTGGCCATCAACAATGAACTATTTAACTATCAGCCAGTATGCTTCTCGCTATATAATCACTTCGTAATTCACTTTTTCGAGTACAAGGTTTTTATAAGCTCGCTGTATGGTATAACCGAGAGATTCTCTCCACAATGGGCGATATACAATATCATCAATTGATGCTATACCTGCTATTTCAGTTGCTGTTCCACATAAGAAAGCGCTGTCCGCATTTTTAAGATCTTCTATGGTTAATTTTTTCTCAATGCATTCTATATCCAGAACGGTGCAAAGTTCTTTTACGGTTGCACGTGTAATACCTGGTAAAATATTTCCTAACGATGGTGTAAACAGTTTTCCGTCTTTTTCAAGAAAGATGTTCGCTCCAGATGCCTCGGCAACAAAACCGTGCATATCTAAAAGCAAAGCTTCGTCATAACCTTTAATATTTGCCGCTGTAGTAGCTAAAATAGAATTAACATAGTTTCCACTCAATTTCGCCTCCATTGGAATCGATTTTGGGTTTGGTCTTTCATAATCAGAAACTGTTAATTTTAACAATTTGTTGCCAGAATATGCATCCCATTCCCAGGCACAGATTAAGATCGAAACCCCACTAGGCTCGTTTAATTTCATGTTTGGGTGGCAAAATACCAAGGGGCGGATATAAGCATCTTTCAGTTTGTTTAACTGAAGTAATTTATAGGTTGCAGCAATTAATTCTTGTTTATCCCATGGGAAAGGAATGTTTGCCAACTGGCAAGAACGCTCTAAGCGATCGAAATGGGCAGCAGCTTTGAAAATGCGGTTACCGTTGTGTGTTTTATAGGCTCTAATACCCTCGAAAGCAGCATAGCCGTAGTGTAGCGACTGCCCGTAAAGGTCAGTGCTGCTATTTACAGCCTTTTCAAACTGTCCGTCAAGGTAAATAATCGTATTAGAATTATAGTATTTCATCTGTTTATTCTTATTGTTTTAACCGTCAGATGGAGCTTACCATGATAAATAAGCATTCCATTTTTTTATTTTGACTATTTATCATGGGCGGTTCATAATACTGTCCTTTTGTTATTTAAAAAAAGCGTCCCGTTTGTATCGGGACGCTTTAGGTATATTTAGTTTTTTAAAATCTATTTAAACTGCGTCCGCTTGTTGCCCCATAAAATGTTTAGGAGTAGGAGGTTAAGTAAAATGACAGGTAACAACACTACATTACCAGCTGCTTTTGCAGTAGTAGCGGTAGAAAATATGTTGTTCTGAATGGTCATTTTTATCTTATTGTTTATAAAAACCAATTTAGTTTTTGGTTCATTAATATGCAAGAGAAATCAGAAAAAAGTTAAATAAGAATATTATTCTGAAAATACATTAACAATCGGAATATTATTCTTAACTATTATTGGATTAGTTATTTAATGCCGATAGCCGTAGACCAAATATCAAAACGGTATACGGTATGTTTGTTATGCTTGCATTATAAATTTTCTGTTTTTCTGCCTAAAACGAGCTAATGGCGATGTAAAATTGAAAATTCAGGCGATATTTTGACGTTAAAATGCGAAGCATTATTGATGTTTTCTTGGTGCATATCATGGTATTATTAAACTCCTTTGATTGCTTATTGAAAATAGTTATGTAATTTAATATTAGAAACTATTCCTATGAAAATAATTTATATCCTTTCGATTCTTTTAATTGGATTATTTAGTGGATGTTCCCCATCAGATTCAACCGCCCATCTCAAAATGGGAAACCAGACCATTTTAACTTCTGATACTATAAGGTTATCTGTTAAGGTAGCAGGCAAAGGCCCTGTTTGTATCTATTTGCATGGAGGCCCTGGTCAGGATTTTCTTTCTTTTGAAAAAATGGGTGGGTCTAACCTGGAGAAATGTTTAACGATGGTTTATCTGGATCAAAGAGGATCTGGTCGTTCGCAAAATGCAAAAAATTATAGTTTAGACCGGATCGTTCAAGATGTTGAAGAACTGCGGTTAAAATTGGGCGCAGAAAAAGTGTACTTACTTAGTCATTCGTTCGGTGGTGTTCTGGCAATTAATTATGCGCTGAAGTATCCCGGACATTTATCTGGCATCATCATGGCGAATACAATAGCCCATTTTATGAATCCAAATCAGGTTAAGGAACAAATTGAATATGGATACTGGTTATTGAAAAAGGATACCATGATAAATGAAACAGATTTTAAAAAATTAATGAATGAAGCGGCGCTGGTTAGAAAAAAGTTAAGCGCAGTGCATCTTGGGTATAAATATATTGCTAATGATATAAATACCATTATCAAAATGGACAGCATCGAAAATTCCTATAAGCGTACATCAGATTTCGGAATGACACTTTTTATGCCTTTGATGGATAGCACAAAGGCGCAACAGTATCCTGAATATTTTAAAGATTATGCTTTACTTACCAGTGAAATTAAAACGCCGGCCTTAATTATAACGGGTAAGGATGATCGCGCTGTTGGAGCAAATTATTATAAAAATTATCAATTCCCCAATCAAAAAGTAGTGCAGATAGATGGTTCGCACATGCTTTATTACGAAAAGAATAAGGAATTTACTGCGGCGGTTTGTGATTTTGTTAAACAATAACATAAAACAAAAAACCTCCCTGATTTTTAAATCGGGAGGCTTTCTAAATGTTTAATTATTTTGCTTAAGCGACGCCTTCAGCTAAAACCACAATTTTATTGTGAATAGCTTCTACTACACCGCCTTTAATAAAAAAGCGTTGCTCATCAGCTTTGTTTGCTTTTATAATAACTTCTCCATCTTCTAAAGTAGAGATGATAGGAGCATGGTCTTTTAAAATCTGGAAAGAGCCTAAAGTACCAGGAACCGTAACCGCTGTTACTTCACCTTCGAAAACTTTTTTATCTGGAGTTAATATTTCTAAATTCATTTTTTTTAGATTTAAGTATCAAGTAGCTAGTATCAAGTATCAAGATCGTGTTAGTATTCCTGGTATTTAATACTCAAATCCCGATACTAGTTCGCTTCTGCCAATAATTTTTTACCTTTTTCGATCGCATCTTCAATGCTACCAACTAAGTTAAATGCAGCTTCTGGATACTCATCAACTTCACCATCCATGATCATGTTAAATCCTTTGATGGTATCTTTAATGTCAACCAATACACCTTTTAAGCCAGTAAATTGCTCAGCTACGTGGAAAGGTTGAGATAAGAAACGTTGAACACGACGAGCTCTTGATACCACTAATTTATCTTCTTCAGATAATTCGTCCATACCTAAGATCGCGATGATATCTTGTAATTCTTTGTAACGTTGTAAAGTTTCTTTAACACGTTGTGCAGTATTATAATGCTCGTCACCTAAAACCGCAGGAGAAAGGATACGTGAAGTAGAATCTAATGGATCTACCGCTGGGTAAATGCCTAGCTCAGCAATTTTACGCGAAAGTACTGTAGTAGCATCTAAGTGGGCAAAAGTTGTTGCCGGAGCCGGGTCAGTTAAATCATCCGCTGGTACATATACCGCTTGTACTGATGTAATTGATCCACGTTTTGTTGAAGTAATACGCTCTTGCATTAAACCCATCTCAGTTGCCAATGTTGGTTGGTAACCTACAGCTGATGGCATACGACCTAATAAAGCCGATACCTCAGAACCTGCCTGCGTAAAACGGAAGATGTTATCAACGAAGAAAAGGATGTCTTTTCCAGCGCCTTCGCCATCACCATCACGGAAATATTCTGCAACAGTTAACCCTGATAATGCTACACGTGCACGTGCACCAGGAGGCTCGTTCATTTGACCGAAAACCAATGTTGCTTTAGATTCTTTTAATTTTTCAGTATCAACAGCTTTCAGATCCCATCCACCTTTTTCCATTGAGTGTAAGAATTCGTCACCATAGTTGATTACACCTGACTCGATAAACTCACGAAGTAAATCGTTACCCTCACGAGTACGCTCACCAACACCTGCGAATACTGATAAACCAGCATAAGCTTTAGCGATGTTGTTTACCAACTCCATAATTAATACGGTTTTACCTACACCAGCACCACCGAATAAACCGATTTTACCACCTTTTGCATATGGCTCTAATAAATCGATAACTTTAATACCTGTAAAAAGTACCTCGGTTTCAGTTGATAAATCTTCGAACTTAGGAGGAGTAGCGTGGATAGGACGACCATCAGTTTTATCAACTGTGTTGATACCATCAATCGCTTCACCAACTACATTAAATAAACGACCTTTAATTTGGTCGCCAACTGGCATTTTAATCGCAGCACCAGTATCAACTACGTCCATTCCACGAACTAAACCGTCTGTAGAGTCCATTGAGATTGCGCGTACACGATCTTCACCTAAGTGCTGTTGAACTTCTAAAACAATTTTTTGTCCATTTTCTTTCGTTATCTCTAACGCATCAAAAATTTTAGGTAGATGGGCATCATTAGCAAAGCTAACGTCAACCACAGGGCCGATAATTTGTGCTATTTTTCCTAAGTTAGGCATATCTGTTGTGAGTAAATTTATTACAGTCAATGAATTAAAGCTGTTTACAGGGGCTCCAATTCGGTTGGCAAAGTTAAGTTTTTCTTACTTAATTTTAAATATATATTATAAATTTTTTCAACATGATTTTTATAGATAATTTAGTGCTATAAATAAGGCATATGAAAACCATTTTAACAACAGGTAGCAACGGTCTTTTAGGGCAGAAATTAACTGAAAAAATTCTCGCCGAGGGCAGGGTAAAGCTTGTTGCCACTTCTAAAGGAACAAATCGCTATCCGGTAAAGGGTGGGTATGGATATGCAGAAATGGATATTTTAAATGCTGTTCGGGTTAGGGAAGTTATCGAAACATACAGCCCTGATGCCATTGTGCACACTGCAGCAATGACCAATGTTGATACTTGTGAAGCCAATAAAGCGCTTTGTCGCCAGTTAAATGTAGATGCAGTTCAAACGCTGATATCAATATGTGAAGAAAAAAATATTCAGCTTATTCATTTAAGCACCGATTTTGTTTTTGATGGTGCCGACGGACCATATAAAGAAGAAGATGCCGTTAATCCTGTAAGTTATTATGGCGAATCGAAAGTACTGGCAGAAGCGCTGTTGAAGAACTCAAAAGTAAACTGGGCAATTTTAAGAACAATATTGTTATATGGGATAAGTAGTGATATGAGCCGGAGCAATATCGTATTGTGGGCCAAAGCGGCATTAGAAAAAGCATCACCTATTAACGTAGTAAACGACCAGTGGCGCATGCCCACTTTGGCCGAAGATTTAGCTGAAGCCTGCCTGTTGGCTGTAGAAAAAAATGCAAAAGGAATTTATCACGTGTCGGGTAAAGATTACATGAGTATTGCAGATTTAGTGCGAAAAGTTGCCGATTATTGGGGGCTCGATCAATCTTTTATTAATGAAATAAGTTCTACAAGTTTAAACCAGATGGCTAATAGACCGGTTAGAACTGGTTTTATTTTGGGTAAGACCATTAAAGATTTAGATTACCGTCCACATAGTTTTGAAGAAGGCTTGGCCATTTTAGATCAGCAGATGAAAAAAGATAATTAGTTCACCGGTTATTATTTTATTGGGAGGATACAATACTAATAAGCTAATAGCCAATGAACTACTAAACCAATTAATATATTTAACCCATAAAAAATACATAATGGCATTACAAATTGGCGATAACGCCCCTGATTTCAAATTATACAGTTCAGATTTAACCGAAATTGCGCTTTCTGGTTTCAAAGGCAAAAAAGTTATTATTCACTTTTTCCCGATGGCTTTTACCGGAACATGTACAGAACAATTATGTACCATGCGCGATAATTTTAGCTATTACGAAGGGATAGATGCGCAGGTAATTGGCATTTCAGTTGATTCTCCGTTCTCTTTGGCTAAGTTTAAAGAAACTCAAAGTTATCAGTTCCCTTTATTGTCTGATTTTAACAAAGAAGTATCAGCAGCTTATGGTGCTTTTTATGATGAATTTGTGTTCGGATTGAAAGGTGTTTCCAAAAGAGCAGCTTTTGTGATCAATGAAGAAGGAAAAATCGCCTATGCAGAAGTTTTAGAAGATGCAAAGGATTTGCCTGATTTTAAAGCAATTAATGATGCATTGAGCGCGTAAAGCTTATTCTGCAAAGAATTATTTTTAGATTTTTTTAAAATTTAATTGGAAATTAAAATATCAAATTATACCTTTGCAGTCCGTTAACGATACGGAAACGCATTTGTAGCTCAATTGGATAGAGCATCTCACTACGGATGAGAAGGTTTGGGGTTCGAATCCCTACAAGTGCACTTGAAGGGATGATTTTTAAATCATCCCTTTTTTTGTTTACAATCACCATGTCTAAGTATCTCATTTTAAGATATTTGTCGGATAATAGATTCATCTATTATTGGCGAGATGAGGTCAATCGACAAAGGTTTTCCAGAGCGCTAATAATTTATATTTTAATAGGAAAGTTATTAAAATAGTTTGTAACCTTTTTAGGGAAAAAGTAGTCTACATTTAAAATACTCGACGTTGTGACGAAAACTATACTTGCCTTTTTCCTTTTTTGTTTTATTTCCATTTGTGCCTTTGCCCAGTCAGTTCCTAAAGCGATCGATAGCCTTATCGGGGCTTATGCAAAGTTGAATAAGTTTAACGGTAATATTGTCGTAATCAAATCAGGGGAAACGGTTTTCAATGGCTCTTATGGGTTTAGAGATGTGGAAAAGGGTATTAAATGCAATGGCAATGAAATTTTCCAGTTAGCCTCTTTGAGCAAAACTTTCACTGCTGTACTGACCATGAAATTGATAGAAGAGGGAAAACTATCGCTCAACACCAGGATATCTGATTTTTTTCCGGTATTGCATCCCGAGCAAAAAATAACAGTAGCGCAGCTGCTTGGGCACACATCTGGAATTCGGGAAGTACTCGCTGATTCAGCCTTGCGTGAAAGGGTCTTTTCAGGTCTGAAAGCTGATCGTGAAGAACTATTGCAATATTTTTCATCACAGCCGCTGGAATTTACTCCGGGAAGTGAATTTTTATATAGTAATTCAGGTTATGATCTGCTCGGAATGATTATCGAAAAAGTTACCGGCATGCAGTATGGTGAGGCGGTAAGTAAAATGATATTCAGGCCGCTCGGCATGAGGAGTAGCGGTTATGATTATTCAAGGTTAAAAAGTGGGCTAAAGACTGTTGGTTATGAGTATCTTTCCTCTGGCCGCTTTGTAACAGCGAAGATCTGGGATGAAAGCTGGACTTATGCATCAGGTGGTCTTTACAGCTCGGTGGGTGATCTGGTAAAATGGAATGATGCGCTTAGGCACAATAAGGTTATTTCTTCGAGGGCTCTTGCTGAATGTTATACGCCAGGTAAGGGCGATTATGGCTACGGTTGGTTCATAGATTCACTCTACGGAAAAAAGATTGCCTATCATCCGGGGAATCTTGAGGGTGCAACAAGCTACTTTGCCCGGATACCACAGGATGATATCTGCATCATTATGCTTACAAATCAAACCAGTACCATTATTGAGCTATTGGAGCTAAAATTATTGCCATCTTAAATAAAAAGCCTTATGCCCTTCCGAAGCCTAAACAGGAAATACTGGTTTCCACTAAAACTTTAACCAGTTATATCGGGAGCTATGATATATCGGGGAGTTACGCCACTTCGGTTGACCTTGTTTCGGGTAACCTTTATCTCAGTACTGCTAATGCTGTTCCGGTAAGGCTCTTTGCTGAAAGCCAGAATAGATTCTTTATTGCGGATTCAAATATGACCCTGACTTTCAATGTAGGCAAGGATGGGAAACTATTTTTAACGATTAAATCAGGTTTATCCACTAAAATTGGTGGTAGATTGGATTAAAGCACTGTATTTTGTTATCCCTTTCGCGTTTGATTGTTTTCCTTTGGATTTGGCAATTCTTTTGGGTCCGGGTTCATGTATTTCGTTGAAAGTGGTTCCTCCCCGGTTTTGGTGGTTAAGTCGGCTTGAGTATCAATTTTTTTATAAGTAATTCTAAACTTGCTCTACCGTACATTAGTTGTCCACATGCACGGCTCGAAATGATCTTTATGGCGTTCTGTGAAAATTTTAAGTGGACACCCATCCGTGGGACAATGAAAAATGTCAGTTCAGTAATGCAGTAAATGCTTAAGTTTTTGGTCAGATTTAATAAAAATGTATAAGGATTGTTTGGTCAGCCCCCCTTAATATTTGAAGAAAATTCTGTTAAATACAAAAATGGCACAAGATTCTTCTTGGAAGAAGATAAATGCCATTAAAATAGCCCATTTTTAAATAAATCATCAATTTTAAATGGCATCTAAATTAATAATTATATATTTGCAGCCTTGAAAGTAAGCAATGTCTAATCCTATTAATCAGTGATTTGAATATTACTTTTAACGAAGCCATAGGAATAAGGCTTTTTTAATTTTTGAAGACAACCTAAACAACTTGAATGCTTAATTTAGTTCTCTTTGGCCCTCCAGGGGCGGGTAAAGGCACCCAATCTGAAAAGCTGATTGCAAAATATCAGTTGGTACATGTTTCAACAGGCGATCTTTTTAGAGCACACGTTAAAGGAGAAACAGAATTAGGAAAAAAAGTAAGTCAATTGTTAGCTGATGGAGAATTGGTTCCAGATGCCATTACAATTGCCATGCTTGAAGAAGAGGTAGATAAAAATCCTGATGCTAAAGGATTTGTGTTTGATGGATTTCCACGTACCGTTCCACAAGCAATTGAGCTTGATTTATTTTTAGCGCGTAAAGGCAGTAAAATTGCTGGCGTAATTGCTTTAGATGTTGATCAGGAGGAGCTAACAAAACGTATTGCCGAACGTCATAAAACCAGCGGTCGCCCCGATGATGATGCTGAAAAATTGAAAAAGCGGATTTCAGAATACTTTGATAAAACCATCCACGTATTGCCTTATTATGAAGAGCAAGGAAAGTTGAACAAGGTAAACGGAATTGGTGAAATAGAAACCGTATATAATGATCTTTGCGCTGTAATTGATCAGTATAAGGTATAAAGTTCAAGTAGTGGATATAAAAGAAAAGGTTTAATTAATTCCTGATCCAATATTCAAAAACATAAAAAGAGTTATAATGTTAAAACGTTATAACTCTTTAATTTTAAAGGAATTGTTGTTTCGACGTTCCAGTATTAACATTTCAATATTAAAATATGTCACAGGGTTCGAATTTCGTAGATTATGTAAAAATTTGTTGCCGTTCTGGTAAGGGCGGGGCAGGTTCGGCACATTTGCATCGTGATATTTTAACCTCAATGGGCGGGCCCGATGGTGGTGATGGCGGTCGTGGCGGCCACATTATCGTTAAAGGTAGCATCCATATCTGGACATTATTACACCTTAAATACCGTAAGCACATTATTGCTGAAGATGGTGGCGCAGGCGGTAGTTCTCATAAATTCGGTAAACAAGGGAAAGATGAGATTTTGGAGGTTCCGCTTGGTACCATAGCAAAAGATGCTGAAACAGGAGAAATTCTTTTCGAAATTACCAAAGATGGCGAAACCAAAATATTAACAGCCGGCGGCCGTGGCGGTTTGGGTAATGCACACTTTAAAAACTCTGTTCAGCAAACACCTCGTTTTGCACAACCAGGCGAGCAGGGACAAGAGGTTTGGAACATTTTAGAATTAAAAGTTTTGGCCGATGTTGGTCTGGTTGGTTTCCCAAATGCAGGAAAATCTACATTACTTTCAGTAGTTTCAGCTGCTAAGCCAGAAATTGCCGATTATCCTTTTACTACCATTGTTCCTAACCTGGGTATTGTGAGTTACAGGGGCGGAAAATCTTTTGTAATGGCCGATATTCCAGGAATTATCGAAGGTGCATCGAAAGGTAAAGGTTTAGGCTATCGCTTCTTACGCCATATTGAGCGAAATTCCGTATTGTTATTCATGGTCCCGGCCGATACAAGTCGTTCAATTAAAGAAGAATACGAAATCCTTAAAAGCGAACTTGAATCTTACAATCCTGAATTGATGCAGAAACCGCATGTTTTAGCCATTACCAAATCGGATATGTTAGATGAAGAACTGATGGAAGAAATGAAACAGGATCTGCCAAATATTCCATCTATATTTATTTCCTCAGTAGCTGAAAAAAATATTTTAGAACTGAAAGATATGCTTTGGAAAGCGATTGAAGGATAGGAAGTTCATCAGTTCATTAGCCGGTTGTTTATTGGTGCGAATTTCAACCAATGAACCAATGACTAATGAACAATTAGATAGTTAAGCCCTTATCCGATCTACAGCCAAACCAATCCATTCTTTAAATAACATTTCCCATGTTCCTAATGCGCTGGCATCTGGAATAATGAAATCACTTAAGTCGAATTCAGTATCTCCAGAAAAATTGGTTGGGTAATATTCAATTTTTTGTTTAGCCTGTTTATCAAAAATCAGTTTTGCCCTTGGAATGTGCCAGGCACTGGTAATGACCAAAACTTTAGCTTTAGGGGTACTTTTCGCAATGAGTGCCAGGCTGTACCTAGCATTTTCGACAGTATTTCTGCTTTGGTTTTCAATCAGAATTGCAGAATCAGGAATACCGATCAGCTTTAAGTACTTAATGGCTAAATCAGCCTCTTTTATTTCTCGGTCTACTAAATTTGCGCTCCCGCTACTAAGCAATATCTGCTTAATCTGTCCTTTTTTATAAAGTGCAATTGCCTGGAACAATCTATCTCCTGCCCAATTAAAAGCAATTTCATTATTTCGTTTATTTAAGCCAGAAAAGCCTCCTAGTACTATTCCAACATCGTATTTCCCTATTTTTGGATAGCTGGCTTCGTAACTGTTTATAACTTTGCCAACGATTAAACCGTTAGAGAAAAAGATGAAGATAACTAGGGTAAGTATTAAGAATTGTCTTTTCCTTTTAGGATGTTTTGATACAATTGCAAAAATCAAAAGTACAAAAATCCACACTATAGGCTTAATGAGGAAGAGCAAAATCTTCGAGAGGATAAAAATCATATGCAGATATTATCCTGTAAAACTAAGAAATTGTTTAAACGGTGAAAGGTTTTGGCATGTATTAATTAATGCATGCCAATAACCAATTCATGTCTTTATATTTTTATCCCTGGCCTTCCTGTACCTGACCGTTTTCATGAGCGTTTTCTAAAATTTCCTTCACATCCGATTTACGTTTCTTAGTAACAGTATGTTTAAAATGTGGCACTTCATGCTCAACAATATCTTCTTCAATGGCTTCAACACCAAAAACTTTCTCTTTTAAAAGGTTGTATTTGTCCTGAAATCCATAACGAAGATTTCGGGCCCCGCCGGCAATTTTTCCACGGGTACCTGCACCACTATCAGGAGCAAATAAGATACTAATTACTGCGCCCGCTGCTAAACCAGCCACTAAGGCTAGTGCTATTTTTGCACTGTTGTCCGATTCGTGCTTTAAGTATTTTCCGATTAACTTTCTGTATTTCATAACGTAGCATTTTTAAAAAGAACAAATGCCATCATATAATGTTTCGTAAAATCTAAACCAAATCGCAATAAAGCATAATATTTGGTAAGTTTAATATTTTAAATATCTAATAAATGGTAAAAGCAACAATAAACAGGGAACACTATGCGTGTTCGGTAACCAATGGTTCTCATGATATTATAGTAGACGAACCTTTAGACTTAGGTGGAACACATAAAGGTTTTGCCCCTAAGGGATTATTAATGGCCTCTTTGGCATCGTGTGTAGCCATTACCTTAAGGATGTATGCCGATAGAAAGGAGTGGCCTATCGATAAAATTGAGGTGGAAGTAAATATTGATACCGAAAACGGAGAAACCATATTTTTTGAAGAAATTGTATGTACTGGGATACTTACTGAAGAACAAAAAATCAGGTTGGAAGAAATTGCCGCAAAATGCCCGGTAAGTAAAATTTTAGCGTCCGGTCACGAAATCAGATCGAAGGTACTTTAATGGTAACGGTGCAAAACTCGTTTATACATTGACAAAAAGCTTTAATATCTTTGTCAAAACCCAAGCGTTCGCTGTGGTAAAAAAATAATTTATGCCTACCGAAATAAAATGCCCCAATTGTGCCCATGTTTTTCCGATGGAAGAAGCCATGGCCGAAGATTATAAGAAAGAGTTACGTGAGAAAGCGGCTGCTTATGCAAGGCAGAAAGATGATGAATATCAACGTAAACTGCAGGTTTTTGAATCAGAAAAACAACAGCAATTGAAAGCTTTTGATGCCAAACTTGCAGAAGAGAAAAGCAAGCTTAAGGATGATTTGGAGGAAAATCTGCGTAAAAGCATTTCGGCTGATTTTGAAACCAAACTGCAAATGTTGGAGGGCAACGCGAAAGATAATGCAGAAAAATTAAAGCTGGCCCGCGAAAAGGAACTTGAGTTTTTACGCCGCGAGGAAAGCCTTAAGGTAAAGGAAGAAGAAATGGAACTTGCCTTTCAACGTAAAATGCAAGAACAGCGTAACGAGCTGGTAGAACAGATCCGTAAGCAGGAGGCAGAAAAAAATAGTATTAAAGATACCGAACACCAATTGCGTTTAAAAGAATTAGAAAAACAGCTCGACGACCAGAAAAAATTGGCCGAAGAAATGAAACGTAAGGCTGAGCAGGGCAGTATGCAATTGCAGGGCGAAGTGCAGGAACTGATTTTGGAAGAATTACTCCGTACCAATTATCCTTTTGATTTAATTGAAGAAGTTGGCAAAGGAGTGCGTGGTGCAGATTGTGTACAGGTGGTACGCAACCAATTTGGACAAGAATGCGGTAAAATTATTTACGAAAGCAAGCGTACCAAAGATTTTGGTGGCGACTGGATCGAAAAACTGAAGAAAGATATGCGCAGTATGGGAATTGATGTAGCGGTAATCGTAAGTCAATGTTACCCAAAAGGCATGGATTGTTTCGGGCAGCGCGATGGGGTTTGGATCTGCTCTTTCGAAGAAGTAAATGCTGTAGCATACGTGTTGCGCGAAGGAATATTGCGCTTGGCAGGTGCAGTAAAATCGCAGGAAAACCGCGGAGAAAAAATGCACATGCTTTACGATTATTTAATGGGCGCAGAGTTTTCAGAGCAATGGAAAGCCATTAGAGAAGGTTTTATGAGCATGAAACTGTCCATACAACGCGAGCGTGATGCGATGGAACGCTTATGGAAAGCACGCGAAAAGCAGTTAGAAAAAGTATTGTTAAATGCGACCCATATCAGGGGTTCGATAGAAGGTATTGCCGGTAGCGATAGTGTGCAGCTGAGCTTAACCGATGAGGATGATGATACGTTGCTTTTAGAGTAACTTGCAGTACGTCATCCTGTCCCGATTTTTATAACGTATAGTCGTCCTGAACTTGTTTCAGGATCTATTTGAATGGACTGACGGTGCTCATTGCCATGTGTGGAGTGGAAACCGCCAGTTCTAATGTATATAAATAGTAACAACAAAAAATAAATGATAACATGAATAAGAAACCTAACCAATCCTTTAACCGCTCTGGAATCCTTACTTTACTATGCACGTTGCTATTTTTCGGGAATGTTTTCGGGAACGTTCCCGAAAAAGATTTAAAGTCGCCGGATGGCAACCTGTTGGCCAGCTTTGCTTTGGCTGAAGGGGGGGTACCTACCTATAGCTTAAAGTACAAAGGAAAAGACGTTATTAAAACCAGCAAGTTGGGGCTTGAACTTAAAGATGGTAAATCGTTCCTGAATGGTTTCACTATTACTGATACCAAAACGCGCACTTTTAACGAAACCTGGAAACCGGTTTGGGGCGAGGTTAAAGAAATTGTAAATCATTATAACGAATTGGCGGTAACGCTAACCCAAAAAGAAAGCAACCGTTATATTATTGTACGTTTCCGCCTTTTTAATGATGGTTTAGGCTTTAGATACGAATTTCCAGAGCAAAAAAACTTAGATTACTTCGTAATTAAAGAAGAGAAAACCCAGTTTGCCTTAGCAGGCGATCATAAAGCATTTTGGCTTCCGGGTGATTATGATACACAGGAATACAGTACGGTAACCTCAAACTTATCAGAAGTACGCGGTAAAATGAAGGCTGCGGTTACACCAAATGCTTCACAAACTACTTTTTCGCCAACGGGCTTACAAACACCTTTGATGATGAAGAGTAAAGATGGTTTATACATCAATATCCATGAAGCGGCACTGATCAACTACTCTTTAATGTCGTTAAATCTCGACGATAAAAATATGGTGTTAGAATCGTGGCTAACGCCTGATGCAGTTGGCGATAAAGGTTATATGCAAGCGCCTTGTTTATCGCCCTGGAGAACCATTATTGTAAGCGATAAAGCAGGTGACATTTTAACCTCAAAGCTAACCTATAACTTAAATGAACCAACAAAATTTAAAGATGTATCGTGGATAAAACCAACCAAGTATGTAGGTGTTTGGTGGGAAATGATTACAGGTAAAAGTACCTGGGCCTATAATGATTTAACCAGTGTGCAATTAGGGATAACCGATTATGCCAAAACAAAACCTAACGGAAAACATGCTGCAAATACGGCACATGTAAAAGAATACATCGATTTTGCTGCTAAAAACGGATTGGACGCTGTTTTAGTTGAAGGCTGGAACGAAGGCTGGGAAGATTGGTTCGGTAAAACAAAAGATTATGTGTTTGATTTTGTAACGCCCTATCCCGATTTCGATGTAAAAGAACTGCACCGTTACGCTGCAAGCAAAGGCATTAAAATGATTATGCACCATGAAACTTCTTCGTCGGTACGTAATTATGAGCGCCATTTAGATACCGCTTATAAATTTATGAAAGCCAATGGTTACGATGCCGTTAAAAGCGGTTATGTAGGCAACATGATCCCAAGGGGAGAGCATCATTATGGCCAATGGTTAAATAACCATTACCTGTATGCCATCCAAAAAGCAGCTGATTATAAAATTATGGTGAATGCACATGAAGCTGTTCGGCCAACAGGCCTGGCGCGTACTTATCCGAACTTAATTGGAAACGAATCGGCAAGGGGAACAGAATACGAAGCTTTTGGGGGCAATAATGCCGATCATACTACAATTTTGCCATTTACACGTTTAATTGGTGGTCCGATGGATTATACGCCAGGTATTTTTGAAACTAAAGTAAGTGTTTATAACCCCGAAAATACTTCTTTTGTGCACAGTACTTTAGCCCGCCAGCTGGCACTTTATGTTACCATGTATAGTCCTTTGCAAATGGCTGCCGATTTACCTGAAACGTATAATAAGTATATGGATGCTTTTCAGTTTATTAAAGATGTGGCAGTAGATTGGGACGATACCAAAGTTCTAGAAGCAGAGCCAGGCGATTATATCACTTTTGCGCGTAAGGCAAAAGGTAAAAACAACTGGTTTGTTGGCCGTACCAATGATGAAGTGGCGCGGACATCTAAGATCGATTTCAGCTTTTTAGATCCCGGGAAAAAATATACTGCAACCATTTATGCCGATGCAAAAGATGCCCATTACGAAACCAATCCTAAAGCCTATACTATCCGTAAAATGGAGGTAACCAGTAAAACTAAATTAACGCAGTATTGCGCACCGGGTGGAGGGTATGCGATAAGTATTATGGCGAAATAAATTAAGTTGGTGGTGCCAATTGTTACCAACTGACACTGCTTCTAGCCGTAGCGCCCCGCTGCGGCTTTTTTATTGTTTTTTGCCACGGATGTACACGGATAAACACGGAGTAAGAATTTATTTCAGTATCTATCATGCTGATCAGATCCTGAGATGAACTCAGGATGACGACCGCTGGGAGAATTCTTGTTTGTGGTGTCAGTTGTTGCCAACTGACAGTAAGCTAAATCCATCAGCCAGATGGTAACATCTGACTGCACCGGAATTCCAATTTTATACTGAACTTGCTTCAATATTTATCATGTAATTTAGATCCTGAAATGAACTCAGGATGACGGCCGCTGGGAGAATTCTTGTTTGTGGTGTCAGTTGTTACCAGCTGACACTTGATCAGGTGCCATTATTATTGTATCGAGTCGCCTTAACAGATCATAACAGCTGACTGCAGGAAAATAGCTTATTTTATAATATCTTAGCAAACACATTAAAACCAAGCAATTTTTAACAAATATTACCATGCCCAGAACCAAAAACCATATCGAACTTCAATTTTTAAGCGAACCCTCTGACGTTAATTATGGCGGTAAGGTACATGGTGGAATGATGATGAAATGGATTGATCAGGCTGCTTTTGCCTGTGCTTTACAATGGAGCCAAACTTATTGTGTAACGGTTTATGTTGGTGGTATCCGCTTTTTTCATCCTGTTCATATCGGCCACTTGGTTAAAATGGAAGCGCGTATTATTTATACAGGCAAAACCAGTATGCATATTGCCGTTGATGCTTTTTCTAAACCCGTAGGGCAGACCGATTTTGTTAAAAATACACACTGTATTATTGTTTTTGTGGCCGTTGACGACGATGGACAACCGAAGGCAATTCCAGCTTTTAAGCCCAAAACCGAAAAAGAAATTGCCATGCATGGTTACGCCATTAAATTAATGGAATTGCGTAAAAGCATCGATAAGGAAATGGAGCCGTATATCGTATAGCGCTGGGCGAGTATTGCTGTAGTTGTCTATCTTCCAAATTTCTCTGTGTCCTCTGCGTAAAACTTTGTGCTCTTTGCGGTTAAAAGGAAATAGAACCTACTCCACAACAGGCAAGTTGAAACAAAACTTGCTGCCTTCGCCAATAGCGCTTACTACCCATATTTTTCCATTTTCGGCTTCAATAAAATCTTTCGAAATGGCAAGGCCCAATCCTGATCCCGATTTATTCTGACCATCGGTTGGTACCTGGAAATACCTGTCGAATAATCTTTTCTGGTATTTTTCGTCAATCCCTTTTCCAAAATCGCGCACAGAGAACTCGATAAAATTATCTTTTTGGAAAACATCGATAATTACTTTTGATTTTTCCGAACTGTACCGCAATGCATTAGATAAAAAGTTAACCAGTACCCATGCTGTTTTTTGGATATCGGCATTCACATTAGGTAAATTCTGGTCGCAGTTTAGCACCAATTGAATTGATTTTTGTTCAGCCTGAAATTTAACGGCATCAACGGCATAACTTACAATTTCTTCAGGTTTGGTTATGGCAAAAGTGAGTTTTAAATTGCCGGTTTCTACTTGCGAAAGATCTAAAAGCTCGCTGGTGATTTTTAGCAGCCTGTCGCTATCCTCTTTGATGTGGTTGAGCAGCTCATGCTGTTCTTCGTTCATGGCACCCACACGCTCATCGTTTAGCAATTTCAGGCTCATTTTGATAGATGATAGCGGTGTTTTTAACTCGTGCGAAACCGTAGCGATAAAATTTGTTTTGGCTTCATCGAGCTCTTTAAACTGCGTAATATTTTTTAAGGTGTAAACGCTTCCGGCAGATTTAGAAGAGGCAATTAAAGTGTTTTCGTCTTGCTCTTCATAATTTGGGATGATGATTTCGCGGTTTTCCAACAGGAAATAAGATTCTTTATCATCAGCATAAATTTTTAAAGTATTATCATCGGTTTCGGGTTTAATGATCCGTTTAAGCAACTCGTTTTTTTGCATCAGTTCGGCCACGTTTTGACCAATAACCTTATCTTCATCTAGGCTCATCAGTTTTGCAGCTAAATGATTTAGAAAGAGTACTTCTCCCTTTTCATTTAAGCCGATTATGGCATCCTGCATTTGTGCTATAATGGCTTCGATACGCGATTTTTCGGATTTAATTTTAGATAAGTTGCTGTTTTCCCATTCGTTTAGTTTAACCACCATCCCGTTAAAGGAATCTGCCAGTTCTGTAAACTCATCCTCGTTTTCGAAATGCAGGCGCTGTTTATAGTTTTTACGACTGATCTGTTTAATCGCTGAACTAAATTCGGCGAGCGGGTTGGCCACAAAACCAGGGAAGTTTACAATGAATGTAAAAAGGATAATAAAACTCAGGGTAGCGGCAATCATGATGTAGAGGTTTGCCCTTGATGAGGTTTCATTAGCCAGTTCATTTTTATCGTAAATGGCTTTCATATTTACCTGTTCGATATTTTGCAGCGCAACGCGTAAATTTTTGATGCTATTTTCTTTATTGGCTGATGATGGTGAGTTGTTCAGCATGCTAAAAGCCGCTTCTAATTTCTGGAAAGCCACTTTCTCGCCAGGTTCGGTAATGTTTAACCCTTCGTTTTTCAAATTTTTAATAAATACAGCCAGTTGAGTACTGCTTAATGGAAATTGGTTCTGATCGATTACATTGCGCATAGCGGCCACATACTTTAGCGATTTGTAGTTGTCTTTAAGGATTACCTTCGATTTATCGGAAAGCTCGTTTAAGAAAAAGAGCGCGATTAACCCGAAGGATAAAACAATTATAAAGAGAAACCCGAATCCGAGGCGGAGCTTGGTTTTTATTTTCATCTGTTTATGTTTTTTTTAATGGGTGATGAAGCTATCATGATTTGCTTATTTTATTGTGTGATATTTGAAAATCATTGATGGTTTCATGACTTTTTTAGTTTAACCGCAAAGGGAGGAGAGGTTTTTGCTATTAACGCAAAGCAATTTCTCTCTTTTTTGTGGTAAAAATAGGTTATAATTAAATCTGTTTCCTGATCAACTAAATTATATAATAAAGGTTAAATAAATAGCATCTGTTAGCCTGTAGTCAATAGCTATGCCAGTAGATTGAGGGTGTTGTTTAAGTTGTTGTTTTTTAGATTGATAGGATGTTTTTGTAGCTGTGTTAAGCAAAAAAACCTTTTCATTTTGGAAGGGTTTTTATCATTTTGAACCATTGCTTCTGAAGGTTTAGTGCGCTGTTTTTACGTTCCTAAACCTGATTGACGTGGAAAGCCCGCAGCGCTGGAGGACTTGTAACAGATATGAGCAGGAGTGACGCTCATATGAAATACAGGTATTGCTTTTCCAAACAAAAAATGAGCTTTTGTTTTTTGGAAAGCAGATTTGGCAGCATTTAGGTTAATGCATTCCCGCTGTCCGCTTTACTGCGTGCCGCTTCCATCGGGTTTAGGTGGCACGGTCTGTACTAAGATTCGGGGCTGCAAGATTATGAAAGAAATCTTTTATAATAATGGACTATTTTTTCTGGAAGTTTAAACCATTGTTTTTTGTTCCCTAAACCTGATTGACGTGGAAAGCCCGCAGCGCAGCGAGGACTTGGAATGAAAAGCAGGAGTGACGCTCATATGAAATGCAGGCTTTGCTTTTCAAAAAAAAGAATAGATTTTTTGTTTTTTTCGGAAAGCAGTTTACGGAGCGTTTTGGATCATGTATTCCCGCTGTCCGCTTTACTGCGTGCCGCTTCCATCGGGTTTAGGTGGCGCGGTCTGTACTAAGATTTGGGGTTGCAGGCTGCAGAAAAATGAATGAAGACTAGAATTTAATAAACTTCTCGATCTGCTCATTGGTAAATTTAACTGTATCTGGCTGGCTTAGGTTACCCGCTGCATCTAACTCGGTTTTAATATTCGGAATGTGCAAACGTAAGGGTAAAATATGCAGATGAATATAATGGCAAACGCCCGTGAAATGATCAACCCCGCGGATGTTACCATATTTACCAGAAGAAATTCCGACCAAAGCAGCTTTTTTATCATAAAAGCTATCGGGGAAATTACAGGCATCTATTAACACTTTTAATACGCCTGGGTAGCTTCCATTGTACTCTGGCATGATAAATAAAAACTTTTCGGTGTCGTTGATCATGTTCTGGATTTCCTGAAAAGCTTCTGATCTTTTGCCGTACATATCCGTGTTCAGAACATCTGCAGGCAGGTGCTCCAGGCTGAACAAACTGGCATCAGCTCCTTTTTCTTTTAGTTGCCTTTGGTAATATTTAGCAACTTTTAGCGTATTGCTATTGGGCCTGTTAGTTGCAGCTATAATTGTGATCATGGATAATTGTTAATAAGATGTGTAAAACCCAAACATGCTTCTTGCTAAAATTGCCATATAGTTTGTATCTTAGCTGATTGTGAAAAAGGCCGTAAACAACGCAAAAATAGAACTTTTTGCCAATTAAAACGCATAAATAACACAGCCCAAATAAACGTTAAGTAAATTTCGGATACATAGATGAGCAAAATTATTGCATTAGCAAATCAAAAAGGTGGTGTTGGTAAAACAACTTCATCTATAAACCTGGCTGCGAGTTTGGCCGTACTAGAATACAAAACTTTACTGGTTGATGCTGATCCTCAGGCAAATTCGACTTCAGGTATCGGTTTCGACCCCCGGAATATTAAAGATAGTATTTATGAGTGTATCATCAATGATATTGATCCTTTACAGGCCATCCAAAAAACGGATACACCAAATTTAGATTTACTGCCTGCGCACATCGATCTCGTTGGTGCAGAAATCGAGATGATTAACCTGAATAACCGCGAGTACAAAATGAAAGCGGTTTTGGAGAAAATCAAAGATCAGTATGATTTTATTATCATCGATTGTTCACCATCTTTAGGTTTAATCACCATTAATGCTTTAACAGCGGCCGATTCGGTTATTATTCCCGTTCAGTGTGAGTATTTCGCGCTTGAAGGTTTGGGTAAATTATTAAATACCATCAAAATTGTTCAGAACCGTTTAAACCCTGATCTGGAAATTGAAGGTATTTTACTAACCATGTACGATGTGCGTTTACGTTTATCAAACCAGGTAGTAGAAGAGGTAAAAACACATTTCCACGAACTGGTTTTCGATACCATTATTCAGCGTAATACGCGTTTAAGTGAGGCGCCTAGTTATGGCGTTTCGGTAATTATGCACGATGCGAATTGCAAAGGCGCCATTAATTACCTAAACCTTGCCCGCGAAATTGTAAAGAAAAACGGCCTTATAAAGGAAGAAGAAAACATAGGAACAGCAACTTTATAAATTATAGATGACATCTTTTCAGCGAAAAACAGGTTTAGGAAGAGGGTTAAGTGCGCTTTTAGATGATAGCGAATCTTCTCATCCGCCGAAACAGCAGGTAAATGCTGTGAGCGAAACCGAGCAGATTGGCAATATCAGTCACGTAAGTTTAACTGAAGTTGAAACCAATCCATACCAGCCCCGTACCGAATTTGACCAGGTAGCTTTAAACGAGCTTGCCGATTCGATCAAGGTACAAGGTTTAATACAGCCTATTACGGTTAGGAAAATTGGAGCCAATAAATATCAGCTCATTTCGGGTGAGCGTAGGTTCAGGGCTTCTAAACTGGCTGGTTTAACACAGATTCCTGCTTACATCCGTAGTGCCAACGACCAACAGATGTTGGAAATGGCCTTAATCGAAAATATTCAGCGCGAAAATTTAAATGCCATTGAAGTAGCATTGAGTTTCCAGCGGATGATTGATGAGGTAGGTTTAAAACAGGAACAATTAGGCGAGCGTGTAGGGAAAAACCGTACCACGGTAACCAATTACCTGCGTTTGTTAAAACTTCCGCCAGCCATTCAGGCTTCCATCCGCGATCAGAAAATTAGCATGGGGCATGCAAGAGCCTTAATTAATGTTGATGGTGTAGACAAACAATTGTTTATCCACCAGGAAATTTTAGAAAAAGGATTATCGGTACGCAAGGTAGAAGAGCTTGTACGTAATCTGCAGCATGTACCTTTAAAAGGCAGTGAAAAATCGAAAGAAAAAGCTGTTTCTTTTCAATATCAAAAATTACAGGACGATCTGGCCTCTAAATTTGCTACCCGCGTAAAGTTAAAAGTAAGTCAGAACGGTAAAGGGGCTATAGAAATTCCTTTTATGAGTGATGACGACTTAAACCGAATTTTAGAGTTATTAGACTGGTAATGCAAAAGACTAAGCTTTTAATACTGGTTGCTGCATTTACATTTTTTCTTGTAAACTTAGCCTCGGCGCAGGTTAAGGATACGGTATTAAAACCTGCTGATACTTCGAAAATTAAATTATCTAAATCGTTAGATACGGCGGCTAAAAAACCGATGACCAGAAAGGATTCGATGAAAGCCAAATATGTTAACCCGGGTAAGGTTGCCGGTAGAAAAGCTGTTTTCAGATCGATGATTATACCAGGGTGGGGGCAATTGTATAATATGCAATTGCTAAACGATGGTTATGGTACAAGAGCAGGAAAAAGTCAGTTTTTTCAAAAGCTGTATACCGGCGGCAAAATTGCGGCTATTTATGGTGGGATAACCGTGCTAACCATGTCGTACATCGAAAGTAGCAAACAATATAATCTTTACTTGACAGAACTGCAGTATCGCAACGATCACAATGATAAACCAAATCCGGATGGCCCATTTGTAAACGCAGACAAGGTAACTACAAGGTATTCTACACAAGGAATAACAACCGGTAAAGATACCTATAGAAGAAATAAACAGATTGTATTGTTCTCATACGGTTTGGTTTATTTTGCTAATATAGTTGATGCCTATGTTGCAGCCCGTTTGCATTTCTTCAATATTGATGATAACCTTTCTTTTAAGGTAATGCCATCTATAATTAATACCAATTCAATGTATGGTTTCAATGCAACGCCTGCATTAAAAGTATCACTGACATTTTAACACCGAAAACCACCATGATACTCAATATTAGGAGAAACATTTTAAATGGTGATGAGCGGCCAATTAACTGCGAAGGTTAAGCACAAAAATTAGAATAGAAACTGAAAAAATATAAACAGATGAAACCATCATGATTTTTCAAACCACGCCTGGGATGAATAAACGGCTCAAGCCTTCTTGAGCACCGTTAAAAACAACTACCTTGGTGAAAAATCTGATCGCTTCAGCACATTAAAACTAAACTATAAACAGATGAAACTTGCGCTTTTAGGGTACGGTAAAATGGGGCAGATTATCGAGAAATTTGCAGTAGAACGTGGCCATGAAATTGTTTTAAAAATAACGATCGATAACCAGGAAGATTTAACCAGACAAAATTTAAAATCGGCTGATGTAGCCATCGATTTTAGTACGCCTGATTCGGTTCTAAAAAATATTGATGCCTGCTTTGATGCCAATGTGCCTATCGTTGTAGGTACAACAGGCTGGTATGGCAAACTTCAGGAAGTGAAAGACGATTGCAACAACAGTAACAATACGCTGCTTTATGGGTCTAACTTTAGCATTGGCGTAAATTTATTCTTTAAGCTTAACCAAACTTTGGCCAAGCTGATGAATAACTACCCTGCCTATGAGGTTCAGGTTGAGGAAATACATCATACACAGAAACTGGATGCACCAAGTGGTACAGCCATTACCCTTGCAGAGGGGATTGTAGATAACCTGGACAGAAAACAGGAGTGGTTGAATGAAGTGGTAGGAACTGATGTTGAATTGTTTCCGAAAGCAGAGCAATTGCTGATAGAATCGCATAGGATAGAAAATATCCCGGGCACGCATACTGTAATTTACAGTAGTGAGGTGGATGAAATCGAAATTAAACATACGGCTCATAATAGAGCTGGTTTTGCTTTAGGTGCGGTTGTGGCGGCAGAATGGTTAAAAGATAAAAAAGGATTTTTCAGTATTACTGATATTTTTGAATAAAGTCCAAAGCTGAAAGACCAAAGCACAATATAATTTGTGAAATCACGCAATCAGTGAAATCACGCCAAAAGAAGTACAGATAACAGGTAGCCGATTAAATAAATCGCGAAACCAAAAAAAAGATATATGAATTATAAATTCTGGCAACGAAAAAAAGATGCCCCAAAGAAGAAAAAAACTAAAACCCGTGAGTGGGTTGATGCAATTGTTTTTGCTGTAGTAGCAGCAACCATCATCCGTGTATTTTTTATCGAGGCTTACACCATTCCGTCTGGTTCGATGGAAAGATCTTTGCTTATTGGCGATTTCCTTTTTGTAAGCAAAGTTAATTACGGTGCACGTATCCCGATGACTCCGGTTGCTTTTCCTTTCGCACATCATACTATGCCATTAACCACTTCTACCAAAGCTTATTGGGACGGTGTACAATGGAAATATCACCGTTTACCAGGTTTATCAAAAATTAAGAGAAACGATGTTGTGGTATTCAACTTTCCCGAAGGAGACACTGTTGCAGTAGAAAACCAGGCAGAAAGTTATTATGCATTAGAACGCAGCATGGGCCGGCAGCAGGTGAGAAGCACGTTTACGATAATAGACCGCCCTGTAGATAAACGGGAGAACTTTATTAAAAGATGTATTGGTATTCCGGGCGACGTAATTTCGATGAGCAATGGTATTGCAAATGTAAACGGCAAAAATGAGCCTTTAAAAAACACGGGGATGATGCCATATCGCATCGAGTTTAAAACCATGGATTTTAATTATGCGGCGCTTGATGAGTTTAACTTAAATTTGGGTGGAACACCAGCTATTGCAGATAAGACCTACGTTGTAGATGCATCGCCAGAAATTGCCGATAAATTAAAAGCATTTGATTTTGTAAAATCAGTTACCTTAAGTCCTGATCCTGCCGGAGCTGTTCCAGGAGGTGTTTTTCCGAATGATCCCAACAGGGTTTGGAACAGGGATAACTTCGGGCCGATTAAAATCCCTTCAAAAGGATGGACGGTTAAAATCGATAGCAATACCATGCCGCTGTATTACAGGGCTATTAGAACTTACGAAGGAAACAAAGTAGAGCAAAAAGCTGGTGTTTGGTATATTAATGATAAAATAGCTACTACTTATACTTTTAAAATGGACTACTATTGGATGATGGGTGATAACCGACACAATTCGGCTGATTCGCGCTATTGGGGGTTTGTGCCCGAAGACCATATTGTAGGCAAAGCTTTATTTGTTTGGATGAGCTGGGATAGTACGGCATCTTTATTGCATAAAATAAGATGGAGCAGGTTGTTTATGGGGATTCATTAATAAAATATAATTCTTTAAAAAGGGCGGATAATCGAAGATTATTCGCCCTTTTTATTTATAGCCAATTGATAATTAACTTTTAAAAAAAATTAAAAAGTATTATGATGTTTTAAAAATATTTTTTAAGTTTGATCTGTAATCAAATATCATGTCTGTAATTGTAGAGAAAAATCAGCGTCTAAGGGCTGGTATTATTAAGCATTTATACTATAAGAAATCGCTATCACTTACAGATTTGAGTAAGCTGACGCAAAAGAGTTTGCCTTTGGTTACCACTGTGGTTAATAATTTGATAGCTGAAGGCTATATCATAGAAGAGGGTTTTGCACCATCAACAGGCGGCAGAAGGGCTGCAATGTTCTTGATCAATCCAAATTTGAAAAAATACATTGTAGCCATCGCCATGGATCAGCTAACATCCAGGTTAACCATTTACGACCTTTCAAGAAGAATGGTTACGCCAATTCGAACCTTGGAATTTGAATTGGCATCAAATGAAAGCAACATAGGCGATCTTGTAAATTTCATCAACACCAGTATCGATCAATCTGAAATCAACAGAACAGATATTTTAGGAGTTGGTATTGGTATGCCAGGTTTTGTTAATGCCGATGAAGGAATTAACCACTCTTTTCTTAAAGTTAAAGAAGGAACAACCTTACAAAATTATCTTTCTTCTGAAATCAATTTACCTGTGTATATAGATAATGATTCTAGTCTGATTGCGCTGGCCGAATTAAATTTCGGAGAAGCTGTTAATTTAAAAGATGTAATGGTGGTTAATATTGGCTGGGGAACAGGTTTGGGAATAATTGTAAACGGCAAATTATACCGCGGCAGTAGTGGCAGTGCCGGTGAGTTTAGTCACATTCCGCTTTCAGACAGCGACAATTTGTGTTCTTGCGGCAGAAGAGGCTGTTTAGAGGTTGATACTTCCTTATTGGTAATGGCTAAGCGGGCAGAAGAAGCAATAGCCGGAGGTGCTGAATCGAGCATGAAAAAACTGTTTAAAGATAAAAGTAAACACCCTGCAGATCATTTCTTGCATGCTGTAAGCCAGCAAGACCCTGTGGCCATATCAGTATTAGCTAAAGCTATTTTTCAATTGGGCAAAGGAGTAGCCACATTAATCCATCTTTTAAACCCTCAGTGTATTGTTTTAAGTGGAAGAGGGGCTAAGGCAGGTAAAATGCTTTTGCCGCCAATCCAACAAGCTATCCATGAGTTTTGTATTCCGCGAATAGCAGAACAAACCGAAATAAAGCTCTCTACCCTAACGGATGAAGCTGAATTATTGGCCGCTGGGAGTTTAACAGTAGAATATAATCAATTTGACTAAAGAGATTCTTAAACATAAAACCAATGTATATGCAAAAATAAAAATCAACTTACCAAGTCTCGCACTACCTTAACTAATCTTAAACTAAACTAAACTAAGAAATTATGAAAAAAACGTACTTAAGGTGCTTAAGTATGCTGTTGTTATGTTTATTTACAATAACAACTTATGCACAGAAGAATATTACCGGTACGGTAAAAGACGCTTCAGGGGCTCTTCCTGGCGTAAGCGTTTCTGTTAAAGGAACATCCAGAGCAACACAGACCGATGCATCTGGTAAATTTTCAATAAATGTACAACCTAATGATGTACTGGTATTTACTGCTGTAGGTTTCCGTAGAAATGAAGTAACAATTGGTGAACAAAGTACACTAAACATAACATTAATTGAAGATGCAAATGCATTAAGTGAAGTTGTTGTAACGGCACTAGGTGTTAAAAGAGAAGCCAAATCTTTGGGATATGCGGTAAGCACCATTTCTTCAAAGGAGATTACACAAGCGGGTGCTACGAACTTTGCGGGTGCCATGTATGGAAAAGCTCCTGGTGTTCGTATTTCATCGGCAACGGGCGGCGCCACAAGTGGGGTTAATATTAACATTCGTGGTGTAAATTCAATAACCAATAAAACTCAACCTCTTATCGTATTGGATGGAGTTCCGATTCGTGACGGAGAGTACAATAACAATGATTATTGGGGAGATCAACGTATGCGTGGTAATGGTTTGTTAGATATTAACAATGAGGATATCGAAACTATATCTATTCTTAAGGGTGCTTCTGCAGCAGCTTTATACGGATCAGAAGCTGTTAATGGTGTTGTTTTAATCACCACTAAAAGTGGTAAAGGTGGTAAAGGATTTAGTGTAGATTTCAATGCAAATTATTCTCAGGATAAGGTGGCTTATTTGCCAAGATATCAAAACGTTAGAGGGCCAGGTACTCAACCATGGTTAACAACAGTAGTTACGGCTGCTGATGGTTTTGTTTATCAAGATTTAGATAAAAATGGAACTGCAGAAACCAGAGGCGTTGGTGCTTTTACATTAAACTTTGGCCCTGTTTTCGATGGTAAGCCAACGCTAACTTGGGATGGGCAGATTAGACCTTACGAGGCTCAGACAGATAATTTTTCTAAATTTTTTCAGACAGCAAATAATTCGAATGTTAATGTGGCTATTTCTCACGCTACAGATAATTCAAATATTCGCTTCTCATTAACCCGTCAGGATAATGAAGGTGTAAGTTACGGTGCAAAAAATGAGAAGAACATCGCTAATTTAAATAGTACCATTAAATTAGGCAACAAAGTAACAACTGATGTGGTGGTAAATTACATCAATCAGTATACACATAATCGTCCATTTATGATTGATAGGATGATCAATAACTTTACGGGTATGATTAGCCGTTTTGATAATCCAGATTGGTACTATGCTAAATATAAAACCAGTTTGGGCTATAAATATGTAACGGATCAAAATCAGAGTTTGACCCCCGGCGAGAATATTATTTATCCGGGCTTCAAAGCTGATGTTGCCGATTATATCTGGAATGTTAGAGAAAATACCGAGAATGAATATAGTGATCGTATAATTGGTAGCTTAACTAATACCTGGTCTATTATTGATGATTTAAAACTTAGAGTTAGAGCTTCTGCTGATGTAACTTCTCAAAAAAGAGAGAATATGAACCCGAATGAAAGACCTCTTGAATTCGGAAACTCAGGATCCTTTGCATTCACGAATTACCAAGGTAAAATTATGTATGGAGATGCGTTATTAACCTACTCTAAAAAATTAACTAAGGATTTGAATATGTCGGTTTTAGGAGGTTATACGGCGACGCGAGAAACTTATACATCTTTACAACGAGAAACTACTACTGGTTTAAGTGTTAGAAATTGGTATGATCTAAATGCTTCTGTAGATAGAGCTGGATTTAATCAAGGCTTAAATTATAGACAAAGATTAGTTAAAGATGCACTTTTGGGAACCATGAATTTCAACTTCAGAGATTATTTCTTTGTAGAAGGTACGGTTCGTCGCGATAGAACATCAACAATGAATCCGAACAAGAATAGTTTTGTTTATCCATCAGTAAACTCAGGATTTGTGTTTTCTGAAGCATTTAAATTACCAGAGGCAGTTAGCTATGGTAAGTTAAGAGCATCATGGGGAATTGTGGGTAATTACCCAGGCATTTATGTAGCCAACGTGGCTTATAACCAACAATCCCTTGGTGCGCAGGGTGGTGCAAGTGTTTTGTACACTACTATTCCAGGATCATACGGAAATGAATTTATCGAACCAGAGCGTAAAAATGAGTATGAACTAGGTTTGGAAATGAGGTTTCTAAAGGGGCGTGTAGGATTTGATGTTTCCTATTATAATGGCCAAATTAAAAATCAAATTTTACCACTTACCTTACCATCAACTTCAGGTGCCACTTCAATTTTGGCTAACGTAGGTACCCTAAGAAACCAAGGTATCGAAGTAGCGTTAACAGGTTCGCCAATAAAAAGTTCAACTTTTAACTGGAATACCATCATTAACTTTTCTAGCAACAAGAACGTTGTTGAAGCGTTGGCTAACGGAGCTACTGAGTTGTTACATGCAGACTATGATGGTAATGCAGCACAGTTAAAATCTTTTGTCGGTCAGCCAATGGGAGATATTATGGTACACCCGGTTGCAAAAAATGCAGCTGGTCAAATGATTGTTAATGATAATGGATTGTATAAGCTTGATGAAGTAAATATGATCAAAGCAGGTAATGCAATGCCCAAAATGGTAGGTGGTTTCATTAATAACTTTAGCTATAAGAACTTCTCATTAGATGTTGTAATGGATTTTCGCTTTGGCGGACACGTAATGCCAACCGGTATTAACTGGATGATTAGCCGTGGTTTGCTTGAGGAAAGTTTAAATTACATGGACGCGGCTAGTGGTGGTTTAAGCTACTATCGTGATGCAAGTGGAAAGGGAATCCAAACAAGTGCCAGTACAGGCCCTAATGGTGAACGGGTATATCATGATGGTATGCTTATGGATGGTGCTACAGCTGATGGTAAAACCAATACAAATGTAATATCTCAAGCTTATTATTATACTCAAACTTACAATTGGGGAGGTCCGCAATACAGCTATTCAAGATATGAATTGTATGTTAAGAAGAACAACTACATCAAAATGCGGGAAATCAACTTAGGATTTAAACTTCCGGTTAGGTTTGCTAAAACAATTGGTGCTAAAAATGTACAGATATCGGCATTCGGGCGTAACCTGTTTTTTGTATACAGAACTATCAAAGATCTGGATCCGGAACAAATGACATCAGGATCAAGATGGACACAGACCATTAACAACGCCGGATCAAATCCTGCAACCAGAACCTATGGTTTAATGCTTAGAGCTGGATTTTAACTTATTGTTAATTGCTAAATAAAACTAAAATGAAAAAGACATTATCATTTATAACTACGGCAGCAATTGCAATGACATTTGCTAGCTCGTGTAAAAAATCAAGCTTCGAGGAAGCTTACAGGGATCCAAGTAAAGTAGTTACCTCATCAGTTGATAAGCAGTTTGCAGGCATGATTTATGCAAATAGGGAATACGTTGTGCCTTCGTATTGGAACTATTTTGTAATTCAAAGAACAACAGTTCATGTTTACAATCAGGTTACTGGTTTTACTAATGCCATTGGTCAATATGTTCCAGGTGCAGCCAGTATTACAGATAGGTGGAATAACTATTATAATTTTCTTGCGCAGTATAAGGAATTTATGAAAATCTACAATGCGAGCACACCTGCAGAACAGGCGATTAACAGAATTTATATGTTGGCAGCAACTATTTACTTCTACGATCATTCGCAAAAAGTGGTTGATTTACATGGTGATATTCCTTGGGCTGAAGCAGGAATGCTGAGTTCAAACGGAGGAGATTACAGTGCATCATATGCTAAATATCAAAACGCTGATGATATTTATACCACTATGCTCGACAATTTAAAGGCCTATTCTGATGAGTTATCAACACTTACAGTTGCAGCAAGTATTTCTGATAAATTTAAAGCGCAGGATTTAATCAATAAAGGAGATGTTACTTTATGGAAGAAATATTGTAACTCCCTTCGATTGCGTATGTTGACACGTGTTTCCGGAACTACTAAATTCAGTACAAGGGCAACGCAAGAGATTGCAGCAATCATTGCCAATCCTGCAAAATATCCCTTGGTTCTAACCAATACTGATAATATTGCACTTAAAGTTTATGATCTGGGCACTGATATAAATGCTAAAGGTTTCAGAACTGGTTTGGAGGATTGGAATGGAAATATTGCCGGTAAAAAAATGATTGATATGATGAACACCACTGCAGATCCGAGATTGAGGGCAATGTTTGAGCCTGGTGCAAGTGCTGCTGGTGTTTATGTGGGTTTAGATCCTTTGGCAAATGCAACAACGCAGACAGCTGATATCGCAGCAGGTAAATTAGCCATTTACAATAGATCTACATTAAGTCGAAACGAGTTCTTCCCTGGCTTGTTAATCACATCAGCTGAAGTGAATTATCTTTTGGCAGAATATTATTTGAAAGCTGGTAACGATGGAGCTGCAAAAACTGCTTATGAGACAGGTGTAAAGGAATCTGTTAACTATTATTATTGGCTAAGAACTTTTAGTAAAGATAACACAGCCGGTACATTAACACCAACTTCGGATGCAGAGATTAACCTTTATATTGCTAAACCTACCGTAATTTGGCTTGGAACAAACGCAGCTAAATTGAATTTAATAGCAACACAGAAATGGATTCATTACAGTGTGGTAGAACCAATTGAAGGTTGGGCTGAATTGCGCCGCTTAGATTTACCGGCTTTAAGCTTTTCACCTGATAATTCTAGTCCGCAAACAGCTCCACCTGTTAGATGGATTTATCCCTCAAGTGAAATTTCTTATAACACCGCTAACTATCAGGCTGTGGCCTCAAAAGATAAATTAACGACCAAATTGTTTTGGGATATTAATTAAATTATAGCAAGTTTAAACAATTTTCTAATCCCAGCTCTTTCAAAAAGGGCTGGGATTTAAATTAAATAAATTATGAAAAACTTCTTTAAACCGCTCGTACTTTTTTCGTTCCTTGTAAATACTGCACTTGCCCAGCAAAACGATATTATGCCGCAATCCGAGATTTACGAATGGCCCAAAGATGAAGCAGTAAAAAAGAAATTAGAACACTGGCAAGATCAAAAGTTTGGAATGATTATCCACTGGGGGCTTTACGCTGTTCCAGGGATTATCGAATCTTGGTCAATCTGTTCTGAAGACTGGATTGATAGAGATAGTACGATAAAGTACGATGATTATAAGAAATGGTATTGGGGCCTAAATGAAAAATTTAACCCAACAAAATTCAACCCTGAGCAATGGGCCAAAGCTGGTAAAAGTGCAGGAATGAAATATCTGGTGTTTACCACCAAACATCACGATGGCTTTGCCATGTTCGATACCAAACAATCTGATTTTAGCATTGCAAAAGGTCCTTTTTCAACCAATGCTAAAAAAGATGTAGCCAAATATGTGTTCGATGCTTTCCGTAAGGAAAATTTTATGATCGGTGCTTATTTTTCTAAACCCGATTGGCATTCTCAATACTATTGGTGGGACAAATATGCCACCGCAGATAGAAATAACAATTACGACATCAGAAAGAATCAGTGGCGGTGGAATATGTTCAAAAGTTATACTCAGAACCAGATTGGCGAGTTAATGAACAATTACGGAAGCATTGATATTTTATGGTTAGATGGCGGATGGGTTCGTCCCAGGGCTAGTGTAAATAAAGAAGTACTTTCTTGGGGTGCACCTATTCCAGAGTGGAGTCAGGATATCGATATGCCTAAAATTGCCGCTGATGCCAGAAAAGCACAACCTGGTTTAATTGTGGTAGATAGAACGGTACATGGCCAGTTTGAAAACTACCAAACCCCTGAACAGAAAATCCCTGAAAATCAGTTAAATTATCCATGGGAAAGCTGCATGACTTTAGGTGGAGCCTGGGGTTTTGTACCCAACGATCAGTACAAATCGGCAGGCGAAGTGGTTCATAAATTAGTAGAAATAGTAGCCAAAGGTGGAAGTTTGCTTTTAGGCATCGGTCCTAAAGCTGATGGAACGCTCCCTGATCATGTGATTACAAGATTGGATGAAATTGGTAAGTGGACCAGTAAAAATGGTGTTGCCCTATACGGAACAAGGATTACTAAAAACTACCATGATGGGCAAAACTGGTTTACGCAAAGTAAAGATGGTAAAACTATTTATGGCATCAGTTTAATTGGCAGTACCCCAAACAAAGAAATTTCATGGCAAGGGAGTATGCCTAAAAAAGGAAGTCTCATTACTATTTTGAGTACCAACCAAAAGGTAAAATGGACATTGAAAGATGGCAAGGTACACTTCGATTTTCCTAAAACAGAGGAGAAAATAGCCTTAACTTTTTCTTTTACACCCGAAACTAATTAGCAATGCAGAAACCAAGGAGATACCTTTACTTATTGCCTGCCTTGTTTTTCTGCAGTGGCCTTTTTGCTCAAGTTAAAAAAGGGCAATCTTTACCCTATAAAAATCCGAAATTAAGTATCGACTTGAGGGTAAAAGACCTCATTTCGAGAATGACACCGGAAGAGAAATTCTGGCAGTTATTTATGATCCCAGGTGATGTTACACCTGAAAATAAGACACAATTTAAAAATGGTATTTTCGGTTTGCAGGTGAGTGCAGCCGCACAGGGAAGTGGCAATGCACAACAAATGTTGACCTATAATACTTCTGAAGACGGACTTTCTCTGGCTAAAAAGGTCAATAAAATTCAAAAATATTTTGTTGAGGAAACCCGTTTGGGCATCCCGATTATTCCATTTGATGAGGCTTTACACGGTTTGGTTAGGCAAGGTGCCACGGCCTTCCCGCAATCAATCGGTTTGGCTGCAAGTTTCGATACTACTTTAGTGGCCAAAATCGGTGCCGCTATTGCCAATGAGGCAAGGGCACGCGGTTTGAGAGATCTTTTGGCGCCTGTAATCAATATGGCTACAGACGTAAGATGGGGCAGGGTAGAAGAAACCTACGGAGAAGATCCTTATTTAACAACCGTTCTGGGCCATGCTTTTATGAATGCCATAGAAAGGCAGAATATCATTGTTACCCCAAAACATTTTATTGCCAATGTTGGCGATGGCGGTCGCGATAGTTATCCGATTGAAATGGATAAACACTTTTTGGAAGAAATCCACTTTCCGGCATTTAAAGATGGGGTTAAAAACATAGGTATCCGTTCATTAATGACTTCCTATAACAGTGTTTTTGGTACTCCGGCAACTTCCAATAAATGGCTACTTACCACTAAACTAAAAACAGAATGGGGCTTTAAAGGTTTCGTAATTTCTGATGCAGGTGCAGTTGGCGGGGCCAATGTATTACATTTTACAGCTAAAGATTATAAAGATGCCACAGCGCAATCAATTAACGCGGGCCTTGATGTAATCTTTCAGGTAGATTATAACCATTACAAACTTTTTCTACCTGCATTTTTAGATGGTAGCATTCCAAAAACGAGAATAGATGATGCATTGTCAAGGGTGCTGAAAGCTAAATTCGAGCTTGGGCTGTTTGAACATCCTTATGTTGATGAAAATATAGCCGAAAAGATGTTAAGCGATCAAAGTAACCATAATTTGGCCAAAGAAGCTGCCTTAAAATCTTTCGTGCTTCTGAAAAATGATCGAAACACGCTTCCGTTAAAAAGTGCAAAGCAGATACTACTGGTAGGGGAAGATGCTGTAGAAGCCAGGTTAGGTGGCTACAGCGGTACTGGAAACAATAAGATAAATATATTGGATGGCTTAAAAAACGCAGTATCCAATAATGTTAAGGTTAATTATGTAAAAGGCAGTAGCCGAGAACTGCAATCTTATATTCCGGTAGATAGCCAGTTTCTTTCTGTTAATCAGAAAGCAGGATTAATGGGAAGCTACTACAAAGGGCTTCAATTCTCAGGGAAACCCGTTAAAGAAGTAAATGATAAGGCCGTTAATTTTAGCTGGACATTATACCCGCCAGATGAGCAGCTCCAGCTGGATGATTATTCGGTAAGGTGGACTGGTAAAATTAAGGTGCCACAAAATGCTGATGTTAATATCGGATTGGAGGGAAATGATGGTTACCGATTATACCTGGATAACCAATTACTTATCGATAATTGGGACAAAAAATCTTTCAATACGAAGATCGTTCCATTTCATTTCGAAAAAAATAAGGAGTATGCAATTAAGGTCGAATTTTTTGAACCTAAAGGCAATGGTAAAATCAAACTGATCTGGGATTATAATATCAGAAAATCAAACGAAATAGCCGATGCAGTTGCTGCCGCAAAAAATAACGATGCAATTGTATTTGTTGCAGGGATAAAAGAAGGAGAGTTTCTGGACAGGGCAATGCTCAACTTGCCTGGTAATCAAGAAATGTTACTGGAAGAGCTCGCAAAAACCGGGAAACCCATTATCGTGGTATTAACAGGCGGAAGCGCCATTAATATGCAGCCTTGGTTAAATAAAGTAAACGCAGTTTTAAATGTATGGTACCCAGGCGAAGCAGGCGGTAGCGCCATTGCAGATGTACTGCTTGGAAAGGTAAATCCATCAGGTAAACTTCCAATTACCTACCCGGTTGACGAATCGCAATTACCGCTGGTTTACAACCATAAACCTACGGGCAGAGGCGATGATTATAACAACTTAAGCGGTGAACCACTTTTTCCATTTGGATATGGATTAAGTTATACCAACTTTTCTTACACAAACTTGAAGTTTAATCGTGAAAGTATCGCTAAAAATGAAACAACTACTGTAAGCTTCGAGCTTAAAAATACCGGCAATTACGATGGTGAAGAAGTAGTACAGTTATACATGAGGCCTTTGTTAAGCAAATTGGCTCAACCTGTTCTTGCACTACGTGCTTTCCAGCGGATACATTTAAAGGTTGGTGAAACAAAGGTAATTTCATTCAAACTGGATAAAGAGGTGCTTCAAACACTCAATATCAATAATGTATGGGAAATAGCTCCCGGGGAGTATAGAATTATGATCGGATCATCAAGTAAATCACTTTACTTAAAAGATAACTTAACTGTTAAACCTTAAAAAAATATCTCCTATGGTTGGGTATAAACCATATCAAGTAATTTTGCCGCAGATTCTGGTTAAATCTGCGGCTTTTTATTTTATTCCGTCATTGCGAGGAGGAACGACGAAGCAATCTAAAACGCAAGATTATTTTTACAGTATTAAGATTGCTTCGGCTCCTTCATATCCAGCCGCTATGATAATTTCGCGATCTTCGCACTTTTTCTCAGCGCCCTTTGCGGTTAAATGAAACTATTTTAGCTCTTCTATACCCAATTTCACTGCAAGTTCATTCAGGTCCTTTACCACAACATCAATGATCGGAATACCGCTGATTTTCCTTTCCTGCTCAAATTCATGTTCAGGTTCGCCAGGGATGATTACTTTTTTGTCAGGATCGATCGTTTTTGCACTTTTAAAGCGTTCTACCCAATTATCTAAATGGTTTTTGAAGTCTGCAGCCGGCCTGAAGCCATCTACTCGCATAGCGCCTAAAAAGTGGCCAAGTCCTTCGCCGACCGGATTTGCCGATGGTTCTAAGAAAGCTACAAAAGGAGGTACCCAGGGCCCGTAATTGGCGCCAGATAATACCGCTGATAAAATATCAACCGTAGCACTCAGTCCATATCCCTTATGACTGCCATGGTCTTTGTCGCTACCTAAAGGTAAAAGCGAACCGCCGTTTTTTAATTCGTTCGGATCGGTAGAGTTTTCTCCGCTTTTATCCTGAACCCAGCCATCAGGAATACTTTTATTGGCGCGTTGGGCAATTTCCAATTTGCCATTTGCTGCAGCTGCAGTAGCCATATCCACAATTACAGGCGGATATTTTCCGGCCGGGAAAGCGTAACACATCGGGTTGGTACCCAGTAAACGTTCGTTAGCATATGTAGGGGCTACCAAAGGGCTTGCATTGGTCATGCTGATGCCGATCATATCTTTTTCTACCGCCATTAAGGCATGATATCCCGCAATACCGAAGTGGTTGGAGTTTTTAACGGATACCCATCCACTACCATACTTTTCTGCTTTTTCGATGGCAACTTTCATCGCGAAAGGGGCTACAACCAGACCTAATCCGGCATCGCCATCAACAGTGGCAGTAGTAGGTGTTTCATGTACAATTTTAATGTCAGGAGTAGCATTAATTCTTTTCTTTTCCCAAAGGCGTACATAACCACTTAAACGGGCAACGCCATGCGAGTCGATTCCGCGTAAATCTGAGCGGATCAACACATCGGTTGCTAAATCGGCATGTTCATCAGAGCAGCCCATTTTTTTAAAAACGTTATAAGTAAAAGTCCTGAGGTTGGTTTCGGTAAAAGTGATGAAGTTCATTTTATACTATTTGTCGTTAGCCTGTCCCGATTTTACATCGGCATCAGGGTCTTTTTTGATAGATGCTGATCCCGAAGCTTCGGGATCAGCATGACGAATCTAAAAATAAATTACGGTAACAAAACGGTAAAATCGCCGCCCAGTGGCTCAAAGTTTTCTATGCATGAGGAAAGAAAATCTTCTCCGTAATTAACATACATAGGGGCAATATTTAAGATTCTTTCTTGCAGTGTTCCATTTGGGAAAAGTCTTTTCTTAACATTGTCGATCTGCAGCAATGCCGTTTCGTGTTTTCTTTTTTCGGCGCGGAATAGTTTCTTTTCCAGGTTAGCCAATAAATGATTGGTTCGTTGTTTTGCCGTATCAGTAGAAACAGAAAGTGTTTTATCTATTTTATAGGCATTTAGTTTAATCTGATCGAAAATGCTGTTAATTGCTCTGGTTTCATCGGCTAAACTCAGCAATGCCGTGGTATTTCGCTTTACCCAAATGTTTTTTAGTTCTTCAACAGGTAAGAAAATATCTTCCAGAGAGAAACCTAAATGATATAAATTCTGTGCACTGCGTTTATCAATCAATAAAGCCGAATTACGCAATAGTAAAACCGGAAAATCAACTTTATAAAAGTCGAAATTTGCTTTTAACTGCATCCAATAAGCTACTTCTGCACCGCCACCTATATACGCAATGTTTGGCAAAATCACTTCCTGGTACATGGGGCGCATCACCACATTCGGACTAAAGCGCTCGGGATATGATTCGATTTCGGCTTTTAGTTCCGCTTCCGTAAAACTAATGTCTGTATGATTTACAATGTATTTTCCTTTTTCGAAGATCAAACGCTCACGCAAATTATCGATAAGGTAAAAGAAGTTAATGTCACGGCCGTTTACCTGGGTTTTATAGCCTAAATCCTCCAGGTTTTTCGAACTTTCGTCGATATTTTTTGCACTATTATGCTGAATAACATCTTCGGTAATGATATTCGCGAATTGTTTTTTTAGTTGTGCATCATCAGCATTTACAATCACCAGGCCATATTTCTCGAATAAGTTATTCACCAAAAACCTGGTGGCGTCGGCTAAATTATCGTGTTGCAAATAGGCCTGTTCTACCAATTTGGCAATTCGTTTTCCGTTTTTAGAAATTCCGAGGTATCCCTTATAAGCCGTTACTGCTGCGGCGACGGTTTTGGTGCTTAGTCTTCCGGTAGCACCGTTGGTTTGTTGTATCCAGCTAATGTTCTTTTCATCAACACTTACGTGGTTAATTTCATCAAAATCGTGATCCTCTGTTGCCATCCAATAAACCGGAACAAAGTTTTTATCGGGATGGGCCATTTTTAACTCAATGGCTAAATTAATGGTAGTTACAATTTTGTAAATAAAATAAAGCGGACCGGTAAAAAGGTTCAACTGGTGGCCCGTGGTAACCGTAAAGGTATTCGCTAAGCCTAAAAGTTCTATGTTTTTGGTAACCGATTTATTCGGCTGTAAATGCCGGTATTGATCTTGTAAAACCTGAACTAAAGTTTCTCTGTTCCCTAAGAAATTTCTATGCTCAATTGCTTTGGCCAAGCCCTCCATATCAGGACGATAGCTGTAAAAAGCTTTAAGCTGTTCTTCGTCGTTAATATAATCTAAAACCAGTTTTGAAAATGATCCGGTTTCCTGATATGAGATATATTTTGCCTGCATGATGTGCGAAAGTAATGCAATTTAAGGATAATCGTAAAGTCGCGCCACTATTTTACAATTGTTAAATAATTTTTTGCCACGGAAGCACAGAATCACGGAATTTCCATATAGCCGTCATCCTGAGCGGAGTCGAAGAATCTTTAGGATAGAAAATAATTAAAGATTGCTCTCAATCGCGCCAACTTTTTCACGGTACAAATCAATCGGGCTATCTAAAAGTACTGCAATTACGGTTAATTCTGGATCTAGTTTGTCTTTAGGCACCGGAATGTAAACAATACCCGGTATTTTGCTCCAGTACAGTTTGTTATAAATTTCATGTGGCAGCATGGTACCTTCACCCACAATCCTGATCCTGCTGATGTTGTTTTTTAAACCTTTAATGGCAATAGGTCCGGTTGGTGTACCTTCTACAAATAAATAAAGGGTTTGTTTATCTGCAGAAAGTGCCGTATTGCCTTGGTAATGGCCACTAGGGATGCCTTTGCCTGTTTTGTAAAGGACCTCGGCATTTTTGATTACCCAGTTACTAACCTTTTGATCTACGTTGTTAATTCCAGGGTTAAAGTCTAAGCCATCAGCAGGTAAACCGGTATTTTGAAATATATTTGTACCTGAATTTAAGTTAATGGCCAGTTTGCTCAGGTTTAAGTTGGTTAAACCCCGTTGTTTGGGCGCAGCATATAAGTCTGCGAGCGAAAGGCTTTCCTGTTTGTCTTCAACGAGCTGAATAGGGCCGTTTAATGATACTTTTAGAACGGTTACATCGCTGTCAAAATCGGCATCTTTTAAATTAAGCAGATAATCTGTTTCATTTAGCTTAATTATATATGGCTGTGCTTTGCTGCCAACTACCTCAATCTTGTTTATTTTTGATTTTATACCTGATAGTAAAATCCCGTTTTTGGTTTTATAATCGAGATACAGGTACAATATATCTTTGTTTTTGGATAAAGTAGTTTTTCCATCGATATGCCCATCTGGGATCCCGGCCTGTGTACTGTAAATAGCTTCTGCGTGTTTTTGAGTCCAGCGGCCTAAATCTTTTAAAATTTTAACCTGTTCTGGCGCAATAGTTCCATCCGCTTTTGGTCCAATATCAAGCAATAAGTTACCGCCCATGCTGATACAATCAACCAGGGTGCGGATGATCATGTTTGATGATTTATAATGATTATCATAAGGCTGATAGCCCCACGAATCGTTCATCGTGTAACAAAGTTCCCATTCTGGTGAGCTTGGTTTTACAACGGGAACACCTTGTTCCGGCGTATCGTAATCGCCATGCCCGTTTAAGCGAGAGTTGATAATGATATTTTGATTTACCTTACGTAAGTTAGATAATATGTTTTTAGCCTGCCATTCTTCTCCACTATGCTCCCAATCGCCATCAAACCATACCAGGTCGGGATTATATTTGGCCGAAAGTTCGTTTAATTGCCCCTGGAAATAATTCTGAAATTTTTTAAAGCGTACGGGATCCTGTTTATAATCATAACGTTTTCTGTCGCGGGTAAAACCATCATAATCCGGATAACTCCAATCGGGTAATGAAAAATATAACCCTGTTTTAAGGCCAGATTTTTTAAGTTCGGCCACGAATGGAGTGATTAAATCTTTTTTTGCAGCACTATTTTTTAATGTGGTAGTGGCTAAAGGAGCTTTACTATCCCAAAGGGCCACGCCATCATGATGTTTTGTGGTAATTACTGCATATTTAGCCCCGCTTTCTTTAATCAGGTTTACCCATTCTTCAGGTTTATATTTTGCTGCCGTAAAGCCATTAAGCTGTTTCATGTAGGCATCATGATTGATGTAGTTGTTAAAAAATGACCACGATTCGGAAATGCCATTAACCGAATAAATACCCCAGTGGATGAAAATACCCAGTTTGGCATCAGCAAACCATTGCATTTTTTGATCGGAAACCTTTTGTTGGGCAGAAAGTTCACTAGTGATGAATAGGGAAAATAAAATGATGAAAGACTTTAAATAACGCATGATCTGTTTAGTATATCTAAACGTTAAATATAATGTTTTATAGCTGTTTTTTAAACAAAAATTGGGTGTGAAGTCAGGTGTTACCATCTGACTGGAGATAGATTTAGTAAAGAAATTGTAAATGGATATTATATTTGCTTGAAGGTAACTATCGAAGCCTTAAACTAAGAATTCTGTTATATGTCAGATGGTAACATCTGACATCACATATGTCTGTTGATGAGATACCGACAGATATACGAATAGATTTAGCTTCGCTGAGCACTTCGTGGTTCTCAACTGCGTTGCCCTTCGCTCGAAATGACGATCCTCAAAACAACAAACTTTTACGCATAAAAAAAGCCGCCCCGAAAAATCGGGACGGCTGTAAAATATTTGGTTTAGTGATTTACCATTTTTTTCTGCGTTCGCCGCCTTCACGGTTTCCGCCTTCTCTGCGTGGGCCTCCAGTGTTACCACCTTTGTCGTCACGGCTACGTCCAGAGAAATCTCTGAAACCACCACCTTCACGGTTTCCGCCTTCGCGTCTTCCGCTACCACCGCCAGATCTTCTCTCGCCACCGCCACGGTAACCACCGCCGCCGCCGCTTCTGCGTTCTCCGCCGAAACCACCGCTACGTCTTTCACCGCCACCGCGTCTTTCGCCAGCACCTTCACCACGACCACCATCTCCGCTTTTCTCGATACGTACCTGACGTCCGTTAAACTCAACAGATTTAAAGCCTTCAAAAACTTTGTCAGCTACATCGTCTTCCACTTCAAAGAAAGAGAAAACACCTTTTAAATCGATTTTACCAACGCTTTTGCCGCCAATTTTACCGTTGTTACAGATAAATGACAACATATCGCCACGGGTAAACTCATCTACAGAACCTAAGTTGATGAACAAACGGGTGTAGCCTTCGCTACCACGTCCACGTCCGGCACCTCTTTCGCCTCTGTCTGCACCACGGTCGTCGCCAACTGCTGCATTTAAGTCAGGTGCTTTAGAATAGTAATCCAAGAAACGGTTAAATTCTAATGAAGCAAAACGTTTAATTACATCTTCTTTTGATAAATCAGCAAATTCATCCATAATACGTGGAATGTACTGATCAATCTGTTCGTTATTAACTTCTACATTGTGTACTTTATGTACCAAAGAGAATAATTGTTTTTCACAAACATCAAATCCTGTAGGAAGCTCAGCTTTGGTAAATTGTTTACCAATAATGCGCTCTAACTGACGGATTTTACCTAATTCTTTAGAGTTGATGATACAGATAGAAATACCTGTTTTACCGGCACGGCCGGTACGGCCAGAACGGTGGGTATAACTTTCAATTTCGTCAGGTAAAGAGTAGTTGATTACGTGTGTTACATTGTTTACATCGATACCACGTGCGGCAACATCAGTAGCAATTAACAATTGCATGTTACGCTCACGGAAACGTTGCATTACTTTATCACGTTGTTGTTGCGATAAATCGCCGTGTAAAGCATCAGCATTGTAACCATCTTTAATTAAGTGCTCGGCAACATCTTGCGTATCCAATTTGGTTTTACAAAATACTACAGCAAAAATTTCAGGGTTAAAATCTACAATACGTTTTAAGGCAGCGTATTTATCACGTGCACGAACAATATAATATTCGTGTTCGATGTTTACATTACCTGTATTTTTTGTGCCCATGGTTAATTCAACAGGGTTATCCATATAGTTTTTAGCTATACGGCGAACTTCTGCAGGCATGGTAGCCGAGAATAACCAGGTTTTTTTGTCATCAGGAGTGGTTGATAAAATGTCGTTGATATCGTCCTGGAAACCCATGTTCAACATCTCGTCAGCTTCATCAAGCACAACATATTTAACGTTAGTGAAGTCAATGGCTTTACGGCCAATGATATCCAACATACGGCCGGGCGTGGCCACTACGATCTGAACGCCTTGGCGTATTTCGCGTAGTTGTTGCATAATGTTCGCGCCACCGTAAACGGCAACAACGTGGGCATTAGCAACGTTTTTAGAAAAGTTTTTAAGGTCGTTAGCGATTTGCAAGCATAACTCACGGGTAGGGCATAAAATCAATGCCTGTGGTTTATTAACTTTAAAATCGATTAGTTCTAACAGCGGCAAACCAAATGCGGCTGTTTTTCCTGTTCCTGTTTGGGCCAAACCAACAAAATCATTAGTGCCTTCTAACAGTACAGGAATACTTTGCTCCTGAATAGGTGTTGGAGTTTCAAATCCAAGATCCTTTACGGCATTAACGACGTCATCACTTATCCCCAATAATTGAAATGGGTTTGTCATTCGTCTTTTTATTTTTAATTGAGCCGCAAAGGTACGGTTAATATTCCGTATTTCACAGATAATCAAGTAAATAGTTTTTTAAGCTAAATATTTGAAAATAAGGAAGTAACAGTGGATGTAAGAATGGATGATGGAAAAGGTGGGACGGAACTGGTTTAAGTTGAGGTCGTGATTGTAATAGAGACAGGTGTTTTTTATTTGGAAAGCGGCTGCAGTGGGGCTTAGGTTACTTCAGTCCCGTTTTCCGTTTCAATCTTTTTAAACCTTTCAGGTTTCAAAAGGATTTTCACTCCAACCGGGTTTAGTTGGCAGGGCTGGAGGTAAAAATTTGAGTTTACCGCATCAGGACCATCAAACAGTTTTATTTAGATGGTCTTTAACGAGCCATTGCTAAAAACATCGGTATTCAAGCCTTTTATCTCCGCTTAAGATAAAACGAATCAGGGCTTTTGGCAATTTTAGCCTTACCAAAAGTCTGGATGCGACTGTTGCAAGAACTTAAAATAACTGAAGTAATTAGCAGAAAAAAGGTGGATTGACAAATTTTTTTAGACATTAGAATGTATTCTTCTTCTCTAAATCAGGTAGAGATTCATCGATTCTTCTGGCTAGCTCTGGTAATTTAATTGTTGGTACTGCAGGGAATAGATGGTGTTCGAGATGATAAAACATGCTGAAAGTAACTTTATTTTTCCATCCATCTCTTTGTGTTCTCGCAAAATCAGGATTTTCTTCTGTATCGTGATGAACTGACCAAACAGCAAAGAATGCCATTAAAAATTCAGCAATTACCATAATAATAACATGGTAAATTAAGAAGTTAATTTGAAAATAAAAGATCAATCCTAAAAATACAATAATGGATAATAATTCAATAATTACATTTTTGACATATTTTTTGTTGCCCAATTGTAAAGTGACTTTATGGATTAAAAACATGTGTATCGGGCCATAAAGTATTGCACCGTACCATGTCATCCCTGCCGATTTACCTTCGTAATCTTCTGCAGTTAAGCAATATTTATGGTGCCGGATATGATTAAATTTGATGGCATGTATTGAGGATACCATCAGTATGCTATTAGAATACAAAGAGAACCAGGTTAAGAATTTGTTTGTTCCCAACGAATTGTGAAAGCCATTATGAACTTGCCTTAATCCAGTTAAGAAAAAGAATGCTGAAAATGGTAATGCAAATAAATAATAACCATAGTAGGCCAATGTTAGAGAAATCAATAACCAAGGGATGGTTAAATTATTTTCTATCAACATTTCTTTTAACGAAAGACTTCTTAAGTCTTTCCATTCAACTTTTTTAAGTATTTCTGAGTGTGTCATACCCCTGTGATTAATTATTCTCTGTCGATGTATTTCTATCTTAACCTTTCAGCAGAACGGATTAATCTTTCATCTTTATTGATGCCAAAAATAGCCAGTACAACGAATAAAATGGCCAATGCCGGTAAATAAGCACCAATACCAAAACTGGCACCTTCAATACCACCAGGTAGTTTTTTAGCATAAACACTGCACCAAAAAGCAAAACCTCCAATTAGAATGATCGAAATAACTGCAGTGCGTTTTTGAAAACTTCTTTTTTTATAGTTGAAGATATTCATTAAACAAATAAATGCAACAGCTATGTTGGTGATAATTAAAGGTAGAAAAGATTGAACTTTAAGACCTATGCCTGCTTTAATGGTTAAAGTTTGGTATAGCCCGGTGGTGTATACCGCTGATTCTGTTCCTGCAACATCTTTTGTGGCGATGGGTAAAAACAACATTAAAACTAAGGTTAGTGCTGCTAAAAAGAGCCAGATCGATTGTATTCTTTGTATCATGAATGAAAAATGTATGGGAACAAATCTAGCCTTTTTTGAGAAAAGAAAGAAAGATTAAAGTTCCCGGCCAGGCCAGGGATTAATAAGATGCATTAAATGCAATTTACGATAGATATTTTCCGCCCAACGCCAAACACTTAACGCCAAATACACTATTCTGTACTTTTCCCTCAACTGTATTTTTAGATCGCTTTGGGTAAAAAAAATATTACATCCAACTGTTCTGCGATGGCAGTCTTTTAAATCGGTTAACTTTGATCAACCATGCCAATAAAACGATTTATGCTCAAAAAAATACTTTTTCTAATTCTCCTGCTTGCTGCAACAAACACCTTTGCTCAAGATACCCTTAAATTTGAACTGGCATTAACGGTAGCCAGTGGTAGCCGTTATGGGCGAGAAGCTGTTTATACCGATTTACTGGCCTGGAAAATGGCCAATGGAAAATTAGAAAAGCCGACCGAAAACGGAGCGTTTTCAGCAGGAAAAGATGGTCAAAAAGTATTATGGAAAGCCATTAAAGCAGATGCTAATGGCCGTTTTAGTGCATTCACTAGAAGATCTTTTCAGACTACCAATAATCCTTTCCTAAATCCGGGGAGCATAGATAGGGGTTCTGATTATATCTACATTGCTTACACTTCTCCTAAAGAACAAACTGCAATTTTAAATGTAATTGGTGGCAATAGTTTGTTTTTCAATGGTACGCCACATATGGGCGATCCTTATGCATCGGCTTATATGAATATTCCGGTTCAATTAAAAAAAGGTGTAAACGAACTTTTTGTAAGAGGTGCCAGCATATTGCCAATGATTATTATTAACACCAAAAAGTTACTTATTCATACGGATGATATTACCTTGCCGAGCATTGTGCTTAATCAGGCAAACACTGTATTAAGTGGTGCATTAACGGTAAGTAATTCTTCATTAAAGGATGTTAACGATTTGCACATTAAAACCATCTTAAATGGCAAACAGCGGGAAGTGGCCATTTCGCGCATTGCAAAACTCAGCATGCGAAAGGTGATTTTTGAACTGGATGCAAGTGCTATAAGTACATCAGGTAATTATAATCTTGAAATACAGCTGCTGCAAAACAAGACAATTTTAGATCAGAAAACGATTGTAATTGAAGCTTTAAGCAATTCATCAAGCTATAAACAGACTTTTATCAGTAAAATTGACGGCAGCTTGCAGTATTTCGCAGTTACGCCGCAACTTAACGGCTGGAAACCAAATTCAGCATTATTTCTTTCTGTACATGGTGCTGGTGTAGAAGCTATTGGTCAGGCGAAAGCCTATAAATCTAAAGACTGGGGAACAGTGGTTGCTGCCACTAACCGCAGGCCACGCGGTTTTAATTGGGAAGATTGGGGCCGTCAGGATGCTTTAGAAGTATTGGCTCTGGCAAAAGATCAGTTTAAACCAAACGATAAACAGATTTACCTCACCGGCCATTCTATGGGCGGCCATGGAACGTGGTTTTTAGGTGCCACTTATCCCGATAAATGGGCTGCTATTGCGCCTGCTGCTGGTTATGCTTCGCTTAAAGATTACGGCTCTGCTGATGGGAAAATTCCTGATAGCAGTAAAAATCTGATAGAAAGGATGTTGTTAAGGGCTGGAAACCAGAGCGATGTTCCAAAATTAGTAACTAATTATACACCACTGGGTGTTTATATTCTTCACGGTGATGCCGATAGGGTCGTACCGGTTAGTTATGCAAGACAAATGAAGGAATTGCTTGCTGGTTTTCATGCCGATTTTAGTTATTACGAATACCCGGGCGGCGAGCATTGGTTTGGCGATCAAAGTGTAGATTGGCCACCTATTTTTAGTTTTTTTAAGTGGCATACTATTGCCGCCGATTCTGCTGTAAACCGAATCGATTTTACCACATCCAGTCCGGGTATTTCGGCTACCTACCGCTGGGCCACCATTTATCAGCAAACGCAGCCTTTACAATATAGTCGCATCACTTTAACAAGAGACAGGAAGCTATCAACCATTGTTGGTAAAACCGAAAACGTTGCGCTTTTAAAGTTGGCTTTAACAGATTTTGCAGCTAAAACACCCATAAAAATTACTTTAGATAGTTTAACGGCTATTAATTATACCACACAAAATATTAACGATACCCTGTTTTTGGAGAAAAATAACGAAGCATGGCAAATCATCACCAAAATTGATAAAAGAGATAAAAACCCGTTGCGATATGGCACTTTTAAAGAGGCTTTTAATCATAAAATGGTTTTTGTAGTGGGGACAAATGGCACTGCCGAAGCCAATCTGGCTAATTTAAATAAAGCCAGATACGACGCTGAAAGTTGGTATTACCGTGGTAACGGCGCAATTGATATCATCATGGATAAAGAATTTTCGGCATCAAAATACCAGGGGCGTAATATTATTTTGTACGGAAATTCCGAAAATAATACAGCCTGGAAAACATTACTGAAAGATTGCCCGATACAGGTAAGCAATTCGCAAATAACCACAGGACAAGGCAGCTGGAAAGGTGATGATTTAGCAGCTTATTACATTTGGCCTCAACAGGACAGTAAACTATTGATAGGCGTAGTGGCCAGTACCGGGGTAACGGGGATGAAAGCGGCTTATGCCAACCAATATTTTGCCGGCGGTAGCGGTTTTCCTGATTTTATGATATTTTCGTCTGAATTACCAAAAGAAGGAAGCAAAGGCATAAAGCTGGCTGGTTTTTACGATAATAAATGGCAATTTGACGAAAAAAATACCGCTAAGCTTTAGTTACGGGCTACTTATAATAAATGTAGCGCGCTTTCCTTCTAAATAAAAAGGAAAAAAGTATTTTTGCATCACTTTGAGTAAAAAAAGGTATTTCATCCAATTGGCTTATGATGGCAGCTTGTACCATGGCTGGCAAACACAGCCTAATGCAATCACCGTTCAGGAATTGTTGGATAAGGCGATGTCTGTTTTTTTTAGACAGCCAATAGAGTCTTTGGGTTGCGGCAGAACGGATGCTGGCGTGCACGCAACTGATTTTTATGCCCATTTTGATGTGGAAGGTGTAGAAGAGGCAAAGGTTTTAAACGCAGTAACAGGCATCAATGCCATGTTGCCCTATCAAATTGCGGTAAAAAAAATTATTCCCGTGCATGATGATGCCCATGCCCGCTTTGATGCAACCGCCCGCGCTTACAAATACTATATTCACTTTGAAAAAAATCCTTTTAAACTTAACCGGTCATGGTTGGTTAAAGATAAATTGGATGTAGAAGCGATGAACAATGCGGCCTCACTGTTATTAAATTATACTGATTTTTCGTGTTTTAGTAAATCAAACACGCAAACTTTTACAAATAACTGTAAAATAACCAAAGCCGTTTTCGAGCAGCAGGAAGATGGATTAGTTTTTACCATCCAGGCCGATCGTTTTTTGAGGAACATGGTGAGGGCCATTATGGGTACTTTGGTACAGATTGGTAAAAAAGAAATAAATTTAACGGATTTTAAAGCAATAATAGAAAGTAAAAACCGCAGCAATGCCGGGCAATCGGTGCCTGCTTGCGGTTTATACTTAGTGAAGATAGAATACCCTTATATAAGGTAGAAGGTTAAAGGTGTAAGGTAAAAGGTTTGGCGACCGCTTTACAAGATAAACTTTTCCTTTATTGAAATTTGTGTAAGATATGTAGGGCCTTAAACCCTAAACCTTACACCTTAAACCATAAGCATGGCAGTTACAGGCGACGTATATAACACCGGATTACTGAAACGTATTTTTCAATACGTAAAGCCTTACCGTGCCGTTTTTGTGTGGTCGGTTATTTTAACCATTCTGCTGGCGGCCATTTCTCCGGTGCGTCCGTTTTTAATTAAATATACACTCGATCATTATATTTTAACAGGTAATTATTCTGGTCTGGTAAATATGACTATGCTGATGATCTTTATGTTGATCTTACAGACTTTGATCCAGTATAATCACACACTTTTAACCAATACACTGGGGCAATCGGTTATCCGCGATCTTCGGATCAATGTTTTTAACCACATTACCAAACTCCGCTTAAAGTTCTTTGATAAAACACCCATCGGACAATTAATTACCAGAACTGTTTCCGATTTGGAAACCATTGCTGATATCTTTTCGGAAGGTTTAATCTCGATGATAGGCGATAGTTTGCAGGTGGTGGTGATTGTGTGCGTAATGTTATACACCGATTGGCAATTGAGTTTAGTGGTGCTTTTGCCCATTCCGTTGTTGATTATTGCTACCCGAAAATTTCAGAAAGCGATTAAGGTTGCTTTCCAGGAAATCAGGAATGAGGTTTCTAACCTGAACACTTTTTTGCAAGAACACATTACTGGCGTTTCTATTGTGCAGTATTTTGCAAGGGAGAAACAGGAATACAGAAAATTCTATGCCATTAATAAGCGCTATCGCGATGCCAATATCCGTTCTAACTGGTATTATTCTATCTTTTTTCCGGTGGTTGAGTTAATATCAGCCATGTCTTTAGGTTTGTTGGTATGGTACGGCGCAAAAAGTATCCTTTCTAAACCGTTAGATGTAACGCCCGGAACGATCACACAGTTTATCATGTACCTGGGGATGGTGTTTACGCCAATCCGCCAGTTGGCAGATAAATTTAACACATTACAGATGGGTATGGTTGGCGCCGAACGTGTTTTTAAAGTTTTGGATACTGACGAAACTACGCCAAATACGGGGACGCAAAAGCCAGCCAGATTAGACGGAAATATTAAATTCGAAAAGGTTTGGTTTGCCTATAATGATGAGAACTACGTACTGAAAGACCTTACATTTGAAGTGAAGGCTGGCGAAACTGTGGCCTTGGTAGGCGCTACAGGTGCTGGTAAATCTTCTACCATTAATATCCTGAACCGTTTTTATGAAGTGAAAAAGGGAGATATCACCGTAGATGGCATTCATATCGAAGATTTTGATCTGGATTATTTAAGAAGCCATATTGCCACTGTACTTCAGGATGTTTTCTTGTTTTCAGATACCATTTTAAACAACATTACACTAAATAACCCCGAAATTACCATCGAAGAAGTGGTGAATGCTGCTAAAAAGGTTGGTGCGCACGATTTTATCGAACGTTTACCGGGTGGTTATCAGTATAATGTAATGGAAAGGGGAGCTACCCTGTCAGCTGGCCAGGCGCAATTGATTTCGTTTATCCGCGCCCTCGTGCATAATCCGGCTATTTTGGTTTTAGATGAGGCCACTTCATCCGTTGACACCGAAACCGAATTATTGATCCAGAAAGCCATTGATAACTTAATGGAAGGCCGAACCTCAATTGTAATTGCCCACCGTTTATCCACCATTCAAAAGGCCGATCAGATTATTGTGCTCGATAAGGGCGAGATAAAAGAAAAAGGAACCCACCAACAATTGTTAAAGTTAAACGGCTATTATAAAAAACTTTACGATCTGCAGTTCTCATCCAAAGGGATAGCTAAAGTTTAAACACATTTATTCCCGAGGATTTTCTTAATTTAACAGCTTCTTAAACCCAATAGGAGGATGAAACGGTTAAAATTACTTGCCTTGTTCTTGTTTTCGGCTTTAGCCTTGCAGGTTTCTGCACAGCAGAAAAAATATGTAATGGTGATTCACGGTGGTGCCGGCACCATTCTCAAAAAGAACATGAGTCCCGAAAAAGAGGCTGCTTATATCGCTGCCTTAACAAAAGCATTAAATGCAGGCTATGCAGAAATTAAAGCAGGTAAATCGAGCCTCGATGCTGTTGAGGCAACCATTCACGTTTTAGAAAACGATCCTCATTTTAATGCGGGTAAAGGCGCTGTTTTTACTCATGATGGCAGAAATGAGCTCGATGCCGCAATAATGGATGGAAAAACCTTAATGGCTGGATCGGTTGCCGGAGTAACTACCATAAAAAATCCAATTTCTGCAGCCAGGGCCGTGATGGAAAAATCGGAACATGTAATGATGGTTGGCGCTGGTGCCGATCAATTTGCAAAAGAAGTCGGACTGGAAATCGTAGATCCAAAATACTTCTGGACTAAGGAACGTTGGGATGGCTTACAAAAAGCCATTAAAGAAGATTCTACCAAAGCGGTGTTAGATCATGGAAACAAGAAATCGGAATTATTTGGAATTAAAAACCACGATTATAAATTCGGTACAGTGGGTTGCGTGGCTTTAGACAAGGCTGGAAACCTGGCAGCTGGAACATCAACCGGTGGTATGACGAACAAAAAATACGGACGTGTGGGCGATGCGCCGATTATTGGTGCGGGTACTTATTGCAATAACGAAACGGCTGGTATTTCCTGTACTGGTTGGGGCGAGTTTTATATCCGCAATGTGGTGGCCAAAACGATTTCCGATTTAATGGAATATAAGGGATTGTCTGTTGCAGAGGCATCGAAAATTGCTTTAGATAAAGTAGGCAAAATGGGTGGTGATGGTGGTTTAATTGCTTTAGATAAAAAAGGCAATATAGCTATGCCATTTAATACCGAAGGCATGTATAGAGGCGCAATTACTGCCGACGGGAAAATTGAAGTCAGTATTTATAAATAAAATTATTTTATGCCTACTCTGTTGTATTCAATAGCAAGCCAAAACACCTAAAAAAATAAAGATGACATTTATAGAATTCGTAAAGAAATTATTTGCCAACTTAACCTTTCAGGTTATCATAGCCATCATAATCGGGATTAATGTTGGGATTTTCTTCCCGGGTTTTGCGCCCACGGCTAAATTAATCAGTCAGGGTTTTATCAACCTGATTAGCATGTTAATTGCACCAATTATATTTTTTACCATTGTTTTAGGAATCGCACACATGGGCGATATGAAAAAAGTAGGCAGGGTGGGTGGCAAAGCATTGTTATATTTCGAAATTGTAAGCACAGTGGCTATTGCAATTGGTTTATTGGTGGCTAATATTTTAAAGCCGGGTGCCGGAATGATAACTAAGGCTAGCGATGCTACAAAAATTGTAGGTTATGCCGAGCAGGCTAAAGATATGAACTGGGCAGAATTTTTCCTGCATATTATTCCGCATAATGTGATTGCCGCTTTTGCTGAAGGAAATATTTTACAGATTTTGCTGTTTGCCATTCTTTTTGGTTATGGCCTGAATAAATTGGGCGGAGAGGGAACAAGCGTTTTAAATGCCTTCGATAAAATATCGAAAGTACTCTTCAAAATTATGAAGGTAATTATGCGTTTAGCACCAATTGGTGCTTTCGGCGGAATGGCTTTCAGTATTGGTACACATGGTTTGGAAAGCATAGTGGGCATGGCTAAACTAATGGGTTCGGTTTATTTAACCTGCATCCTGTTCATTTTTATCGTTTTAAATGGAATTTGCATGTACTATAAATTTAGCCTATGGGCTTACCTGAAGTATATCCGACAGGAAATTTTAATTGTACTGGGTACTTCTTCTTCTGAATCGGCCCTGCCAAGCATGATGCAGAAAATGGAGGCTATTGGTTGCGATAAATCAGTTGTTGGTTTGGTTATTCCTACCGGCTATTCCTTTAATCTTGATGGAACGGCAATTTACCTGGCCATGGCCGTTATATTTCTTTGTCAGGTTTTTCATGTCGATTTATCCTTAGGTCAGCAGATTACGGTTTTAGGTGTGCTCATGGTTACCTCTAAAGGTGCTGCTGGGGTAACGGGTAGTGGTTTTATCGTTTTGGTATCAACCTTAACCGCTTTGAAAATTATGCCGATAGAACATATCTCCATATTAATTGGCGTAGATCGTTTTATGAGTGAAGCCAGAGCAATAACCAATGTAATCGGAAACGGCGTGGCTACGATAGTGATAGCTAAAAGCGAAAAGCAGTTCGATGAGGCAAAGTATCAGAAAGCCATTCAGCCTGCAATGATAGAAAAAGCAGAGGAGGTGTAGTTGTGAGTTTTCAGTTCTGGGTGCAGATAATTTAGCCACGGAAGCACAGAAATCACGGAAAATTTCTTGTAATTATGTTATCGTAAATCTTTGTTTTTATAGCACATGCAAAACCCTTCTACCCTCAGCCTTCACACCTTCAGCCTTTTTTATGTACCTTTGTCGTAGAAACATGCACACAGCTTGTTTAATTAATCCACAGCACATTGGCTCAAGAAGAACAAAATAACCGCAAAGAAAAAAGCGAGTTACACCCACGCAACAAACACCGTTCGCGTTACAATTTCAAACAACTTATTGCAACCTCAAAAGAATTAAAACGTTTCGTTTTTAAAAACGAACACAATGATGATTCTATTGATTTTGCTGATCAAAGTGCCGTTAAGGCACTTAATAGGGCATTGTTGAAGTATTTCTATAACATTTCACAATGGGACATTCCTCAGGATTTTCTTTGTCCGCCTATTCCGGGCCGGGCTGATTATATCCATTACGTTGCCGATCTTTTAGGGTCGAGCAATAAGGGTAAAAATCCAAAAGGAGCTAACATCAATGTATTGGATATCGGCGTAGGTGCTAACTGTATTTACCCCATCATTGGGCACCAGGAATATGGCTGGAGTTTCGTAGGTTCTGAGATCGATCCACTTTCGGTCGATTCGGCAAAACGCATTATCGAAGCCAATAAACCATTACAAGGGGCAGTAGAAATTCGTCAACAATCTTCAAAAATGGGTATTTTTAGAGGTGTTGTAGGTGGTAAAGAAAGGTTCGATGCGGTAGTTTGTAACCCACCGTTTCATGCTTCTTTAAAAGAAGCCGAGCAAGGTACCCGTCAGAAATGGCGTAACCTGGGCGGAAATGAAAAGGAAGTAAAACACGTATTAAACTTTGGCGGTAACAAGGCCGAACTTTGGTGCCCGGGTGGTGAGCGCGCTTTCGTAGAGCAGATGATTATCCAGAGCGAGCAGATCAAAAATCAGGTTTTATGGTTTACGTCATTGGTATCAAAAAGTGCTAACTTAAAAAGTATCTACAGCGCATTGGTTAAAGCAAATGCTTTTGAGGTAACCACCGTTCAAATGAGCCAGGGGCAAAAAATAAGCCGTTTCGTAGCGTGGACCTTTCATGACGAAGCTGCACAAGCTGAATGGGTAAAAGCCTGGAAAACCGAACCGAAACCAAAAGCAGATAGTCCAAAGGCTGAAGTTAAAAGTCTTTAGTCTAATAATAGTAAAGCAAAGCCGGATTATAAAGTTAGTCCGGCTTTTCGTTTTTAGGATTATGATACGGGAAAAGCCAAGCTACATTCTGCGTTTATCATTTAAAATCAGCGGGAATAAATACGTTTAAATGGTTCACACAGATTACACGGATGTGCGCAGATTTTGCAACTATAGAACCGTCAACCGAGAACTGTAAACTGCCCATTGATTAACTGGTCTTTGCTTCAAAAATATACCCGGCCAGAGCAGTTATTACCATGGCCACTGTTCCCCAGAAACAAATCCGCAATATTCCTTTAATCATACTAGAGCCTCCTGCCTTTGCCGCAATTGCCCCCGATAAAGCTAGGAACATAATAGCGAAACCGTATTGGTAAAACACCATCGATTTTATTGGGGCAAGAAAAGCAACTAAAAAAGGTAAAATACCGCCGCTGATAAAGGAGGCTCCAGATGCAAAAGCAGCTTGAAGCGGTTTGGGCTGTGTAATTTCGTTAATACCCAGTTCATCTCTGGCATGTGTGCCTAAGGCATCTTTTTCGGTTAATTTTATGGCTACCTGCATGGCCAGATCTTCGTCAAGCCCCTGCGCAACATATATCTTTGCAAGCTCTTTCAGTTCCAATTCGGGCATGGTTTCGAGTTCTATCTTTTCTCTCGCCAAATCTGCTTTTTCAATATCCGACTGAGAACTTACGGAAACATATTCTCCGGCAGCCATAGATAATGCTCCGGCAACCAAACCGGCCAGTGCCGCCAATACAATCGGACTTCTGGTATCGCTCGCTGCAGCAATACCAATAACTAAACTGGCTGTAGAAATAATGCCGTCGTTGGCCCCAAGCACTGCCGCCCTTAGCCAACCTGTTCTATTGGTATAATGTTTTTCTAATTCCATTTTTGGTTAAGTATGCTGTACTTGTAGTATTCAATGTCCCCCTTCGAAGGGGGCTGGGGGATGAAAAACTAACGCAACTCCTAATATCATCATTTCTTCTCGTAAACAATCAGAATAGTCAAATCATTACCCGTATTCGGGGCAATACCATGCGAACTGCCAGGGCGGGTTAAAATGGCATCACCAGGTTTAACAGCGAAAGTTTTTCCGTTCATCTGCATGGTTCCGTTTCCACTAATCACATAATAAATTTCATCCTCTTTCTGCAAATGATAGCCTATAGCAGAGCCCGATTTTAAAGTACGTTTTTTAAAGACCGTTTTCAGGCTTTTCGCCTCCGCAAAAAAGTTAAAGCCGATGGTTTTGCCCCCACCGTTATGTGTACCGGGTTCTTCTTTAGCTACTTCAATATCGTTTTGAAGGATATATTTACTCGTATCGGTACTTTGTGCACTGGCCTTAACTGAAATAAAAGTAGCAGTAAAAATGGTTACGATTGGGATTAGCTTCTTGATCATATACGTTTTATAATTGGCTTAAGTTTTGTCTGGGTTTTTAGACTTCCCGCTTTGGTCTTTAGTCTTTTCGCTCAAAAGGTAAATTTAGGCGTTTTGCATGGATGTTGCCACAAGCACCATCACTTTGTTAATAAACCCGATCGCAGTGGTTCCGATTCTTCATCGGAAAGAACGGAGAGCGGGAGTGGAGCTCCCCAAAAGCACAGGACTGCTCATTTCCTAATCTTAAGCCTTAATGTTTTTGATTTGAAAACGAACGGTTTGTGGTTCTTGGCAAGTGAAGTCCTGCCATCCACTGTAGCTCCGATAGAAAAAATCGGAGGCTGCCGTTACTGTCAGGTTTATAGCCGAAGGGCTTGCTCCAGGTATAATGCCTAAAAGGTATTATTCTTTATTCATACGGAGGCGCGAAACATCACGATAGTTAATTCTGCATCACGTCTTTAGCTTTAGTCTTTCCGCTTTGGTCTTTAGTCTAAATGTTTCCTATTCATTTTGCTATTACAATCTATATAGCGGGCTACAGCTGCCATAAAGCATTTCCTTACATTTTACTGAAAAAACAGACTAAATAATATGGTTTTAGATTTGAATTCCATTACAATAATATTAGCTTTGCACAAAAAAAATATTGATACATGAGCGTTTTAGTAAATAAAGATTCTAAGGTTATCGTTCAGGGTTTTACCGGAAACGAAGGAACTTACCACGCTGAGCAGATGCTGGCCTATGGTACAAACGTAGTTGGTGGTGTAACGCCTGGCAAAGGTGGGCAATTGCATTTAGAAAAGCCTGTTTTTAATACTGTTAAAGATGCCGTTGATAAAACGGGTGCAAATGTATCTATCATTTTCGTGCCACCAGCTTTTGCTGCTGATGCCATTATGGAAGCTGCCGAAGGTGGTATTAAAGTTATTGTTTGTATTACTGAAGGTATTCCAACTAAGGATATGATTCAGGTTAAAGAATATATTGCTGACCGCGATGTTACGCTTATCGGCCCTAACTGCCCGGGTGTAATTACTGCTGATGAAGCTAAAATAGGTATTATGCCAGGTTTTATCTTCAAAAAAGGTCATGTAGGAGTGGTTTCTAAATCGGGAACTTTAACTTACGAAGCAGTAGACCAGGTGGTTAAAGCTGGTTTAGGTATTACTACGGCTATCGGTATCGGTGGTGACCCAATTATCGGAACACCAACTGTAGAAGCGGTGAAATTATTAATGAACGATCCTGAAACTCACGGTATCATCATGATTGGTGAAATTGGTGGTGGAATGGAAGCAGAAGCAGCCCGTTGGATTAAAGAAAACGGTACTAAACCTGTTGTTGGTTTCATCGCTGGTCAAACTGCGCCTCCGGGACGTAGAATGGGCCACGCTGGTGCTATTGTTGGCGGTGCTGATGATACTGCAGCTGCTAAAATGAAAATCATGCGCGAGTGTGGTATCCGTGTAGTAGAAAGTCCTGCTGAAATCGGTGCTGCAATGGCAGAAGAATTAGCAAAATAAGATTTAAAAATCTCTTTATAGAAAAGCGTTTCGATTAACTTCGGGACGCTTTTTTTTGTGATATTACTGTTATAACACTTATATTGTTTATGCAATAAAATAATAATGAAAAAAATATTAAAACGATTAATTGTAATAGTCCTATTTTTTGTAAATTATAAAGTTAGTTCGCAGCCTTTTATATCAAATAAAGCTGGCTATGTTTCCTCCCCCGGTTTTAAATCATTGGCTAAGAGCCGTGGATATAGTTTAATTGGAGCGTTTGAAGAAGTTAAAGAAAACTCATCTATTAAGTATGCAAAAGTGTTATCAGCTGATGGTAAATGGATTATGATAGATAATTCAATGAATAAAGTGCAGAATAATTCTGATAAAGCTGTTTATGAAAAAAAAGGATTGAAAGGGGATAATAATAGTGAATTAAACTCTGGTAGATTAGATTATGTAGATCCATCAAATGTTGATTTGAAGATAATCAAAGAAAATGACCTATATGGTTTAGTCAACAGAAAAACTAATATAACCATCATCCCACCAGTTTACAACAATATCTGGCTATCTGAGTTTAATTTTGTGATGGTTGAGCGGGGTGGTAAATGGGGAGTGATATCCAAGCAAGGCAAAGAAGTGCTACCAGTTCAATACGATGGTCTTAAATCATTAGGTAATTTTGTGCAGGGTCGCAAAGGATTGGTTGGTGAAGCTGTTATAGTAGAAAAAGATGGAAAGTGGGGTTTGTTATCTCCAGAGGGTAAGGAGGTTTTGAAACCTGAATTCGAAGAAATACAAAGCTCGTGGGATGTCAGATCGTTGGTTATAATTAATAACAATGGACTATGGGGCTTAGCAAATAAGAAAGGTTTAATTTTGTTAGAACCAAAATATTCTTCTATCCAAAGATTTAATAAAAATGGTCTTGCCACTACTTATTTAAATAAAGGTAGTGCTAGGTTTTATGGCGTTGTAGATAGTACAGGTAAAGAAATAGCAAAACCTATTTATGATGAAGTACGGTATCTGAGCGATAGTATCATCTCTCTGCAAAAAGGAACATACACCGACAAGACTTCGCAGTTGATTGATTTTAAAGGAGATATGCTTACATCGAAGATTTACAGATCTGTAGGTTATTTTAAAAATAATATAGCTCAAATTTATATAAATGATAACAATAAGAAAAAGGTAGGTTATATTGATGCTAAAGGAAATGAGGTTATTAAACCCATTTATGACGAGATATTGGAATACAATTGCACTGCTCCATTTATAGTTCAGTTGGATAATAAATATGGCTTGATCAACATCAAGCAAGATTACCTCATCCCACTTATTTATGATAATATAAAAGAAAGCAGAAATAAGCTTTATTCTAAATTTCTATATATTGTTACCAAAGAAAATAAGAAGGGTATTGTTAGCCCCGGTAATAAATTATTGGTGCCGATAAAATATGAAGAGATTGAAGATTTAGTAGACGTGGTTGGGATATTTAAAGTAAAACTCGACAATAAGTATTATTTGATAGATTTATATAGCAACCAAAGTATGATAAAATGAGATGTCTGATTAAAATTCAAATTCATTTATCACCACTCTGTAAACTGTAAGCCATAATTTAAAGCCAGCAAACCAAAACAAAATCTATGTCGTATATTGATGTATGAAAAAGATGTTAAATAAACTATTTTTGCTTACTGCTGTTGTTTTAATAACAGGTCTTTCTGCTTGTGCCCAAAAGCAAGATAAGAAAGCCGTAAAACAATCGAAGGAAACAGAACAAATCATACCAAAGAAGAAAATGAACTGGAATCCATTAACACCCGAAGAAGAAAGAGTAATTGTAAATAAAGGTACAGAATACCCTGGTACAGGTAAATATGAACATACAACAGATAAAGGGACTTATACCTGTAAACGTTGTAATGCAGCCCTATATCGTTCGGAAAGTAAGTTTGATGCACATTGCGGATGGCCTGCTTTTGATGATGAAATTAAAGGTGCTGTAAAGCGCATTCCTGATGCCGATGGTTCCCGTACAGAAATTGTTTGTGCCAACTGTGGCGCGCATCTTGGCCACGTATTTTTGGGCGAAGGATTTACCAATAAAGACACCCGTCATTGTGTAAATTCGATCTCCATGAATTTCGTGCCGGATCAAAAATAAGGTGGATGTAGAAGGGTTAGGTAGAGGCGTATGGCGGTAAGCTGTACGCCTTTTTTAATGCACAAAATCAGGCTGTTTTTCCACAAATTATTGATTATAAACTAAATGCTTATATTTGCAGGCTCGATAAATAAAATTTAGCCTATGAAGTATCTGCTGTTATTAAGTTTTTGTTTCCTGTTTTTACAAGGTAAAGCACAAAATTCTGATTCATCAAACGGACCGGATAGCATCAAAAAAACAGTTCTCGCCACTTATTATCACAGAAAATTTGAAGGCCGCCGCACCACCAGCGGCGCCAAATACCGGGCAAAAAAGCTAACAGCTGCCCATCGTACGCTGCCATTCGGCACCCTGGTTACAGTAACTAATCCAGACAACGGAAAATCGGTCGTAGTAAAGGTAAATGACCGTGGTCCTTTCTCTAAAAGATTGGCTATAGATCTGTCTGAACGTGCTGCAAAACAGATCGGTATCTTCCGTAAAGGCATAGCTAAAGTAAGCCTTAGTTATACCGTTGAGTAATACTCTTTTTAGCTCTATTTAAGGCTTGTTATACCCCTCAAATTTAAGTTATTAACACTCGTTTTGGTTTGCTAAGCCCTTGAAAAGAAACGATTAGCTTTTTTTTCGCTTGAAAATGATATTCGACTGATCGTTTTTCCCCAGCAATTGGACAGGGTGTTAACAACTTTGGTTCACAAAAAAGGGCCGCCGTATATATATTTGTTATAACAAAGTTCTTTAACTTCTTGCGCTTGAAAACAAATATAAAAGCTTAGTTTTTAGTAATTTATACGTATATCACCTGATTGCAATTTTAAATTTTCCCTAACTAAAAACCCAGTTGTTTGTCAGGCAATAGAGTTAGCACTTTCACAACAGCGTTTTGATAAAAGACATTACAATCATCATATAAAATTGATGGATGCGTGCCTTTGTCGGCCCTGTTAAAAAAATAGAATTAAAAATATCAGCGTATGGAACAGGAATTATTACTACAAGAAAACAAAGATAGATTTGTGCTTTTGCCGATTAAGTATCCGGCAATTTGGGAAATGTATAAAAAGACCGAAGCTAGTTTTTGGACTGCAGAAGAGATTGATCTTTCTGATGACCAGAAACACTGGGACAATTTAAATGATGGCGAAAGACATTTCATTTCTCATATTCTTGCTTTCTTTTCTGCTAGTGATGGTATTGTGAACGAAAACCTTGCGGTAAACTTCATGAGTGAGGTTCAATTGCCAGAAGCACGTTGTTTTTATGGTTTCCAGATCATGATGGAAAACATCCATGCAGAAACTTATGCGCTGTTAATCGATACTTATATTAAAGATCCCGAAGAAAAAGACCGTTTGTTCCACGCCATTGATACCGTACCTGCGGTGAAAAGAAAAGCGGAGTGGGCTTTACGCTGGATCGAAAACGGAACTTTTGCTGAGCGTTTAGTGGCATTTGCTGCGGTTGAAGGTATTTTCTTCAGCGGAAGTTTCTGCTCTATTTTCTGGTTAAAGAAACGTGGTTTAATGCCGGGATTAACTTTCAGTAACGAACTGATCTCGAGAGACGAAGGTTCACACTGCGAATTTGCCTGTTTACTTTACAGCATGTTAAGCAATAAGTTGAGCGAAGAAGCAGTTCATGGCATTATTAGTGATGCTGTAGAAATTGAAAAAGAATTTATTACTGATGCATTACCGGTTGCTTTAATTGGTATGAATGCAAAATTAATGAGCCAGTATATCGAATTTGTGGCCGACAGATGGTTGCAGGAGCTTGGTTACAAAAAAATCTACAATGCAACCAATCCATTCGATTTTATGGAAATGATTTCATTGCAGGGTAAAACCAACTTTTTCGAAAAACGTGTTGGCGATTATCAGAAAAGTGGTGTACTAACCTCTGCTGATAACAACAAACAGGCGTTTTCTTTAGATGAAGACTTTTAGGTAGAGGGCTAAAAGGTAGATGGCGGAAGGTTAATCCTGATACTAAAATCCCGCTACTTGATACCTGCTACTCGATACTTGATACCTGCTACTCGATACTAATAAATAAATAACAAAAAATACAAAGTGATGATTAGGTCTTGATACTTGATACTCACGACTTAATAATAAAACTTAAATCTCATAAAATATGTTCGTACTAAAAAGAGATGGCCGCAAAGAAGCGGTGCAATTTGACAAAATCACAGCCCGCATTCAAAAGTTGTGCTATAGTTTAAATTCAGATCTGGTAGATCCAATCGATGTAGCCAAAAAGGTTATCGAGGGTTTATACGATGGTGTAACCACATCGGAGTTGGATAACCTTGCTGCAGAAACTGCTGCCTCGTTAACAACAAAACACCCTGATTATGCTTTGTTAGCATCACGTATTGCGGTTTCTAACCTACATAAAAACACCACTAAATCATTCTCGGGTACGATGAAAATGTTGTACGAATATTTCGACCCGAAAGCGCAGAAAGATGCTCCTCTTATTGCTGCTGATGTTTATGAGATTATAGAAAAAAACAAGGATATTTTAGATAGTTCTATCATTTACGACCGCGATTTCGGTTTCGATTATTTCGGTTTTAAAACGTTAGAAAAATCTTACCTTTTAAAAGTTAACGGTCAGATTGTAGAGCGCCCGCAACATTTGTTTATGCGTGTTTCTGTTGGTATCCACAAAGAAGATATCGAGAGCGCAATCAAAACCTATAATTTAATGAGCGAGCGTTGGTTTACACATGCTACACCAACTTTGTTCAACGCAGCTACACCAAAACCTCAAATGTCGTCATGTTTCTTGTTAACCATGCAGGATGATAGCATCGAAGGTATTTACGATACTTTAAAACAAACGGCTAAAATTTCGCAAAGTGCTGGCGGTATTGGTTTAAGTATCCACAATATCCGTGCAACTGGCTCGTATATTGGTGGTACGAACGGTACAAGTAACGGTATTATTCCAATGTTACGTGTATTTAACGATACGGCCCGTTATGTAGATCAGGGTGGAGGTAAACGTAAAGGTGCTTTCGCTATTTATTTAGAGCCTTGGCATGCAGATGTTTTCGAATTCTTAGATCTTCGTAAAAACCATGGTAAAGAAGAAATGCGTGCGCGCGATTTGTTCTATGCCCTTTGGATTAACGATTTGTTTATGCAACGTGTTAAAGATAATGGCGATTGGACCTTATTCTGCCCACACGAAGCACCAGGTTTGGCAGATTGTTTCGGCAAAGAATTTGAAGAATTATACACTAAATACGAAGCAGAAGGCCGTGGCCGTAAAACCATTAAAGCACAAGAACTTTGGTTTGCCATTTTAGATTCGCAAATTGAAACGGGTACACCGTACATGTTGTTTAAAGATGCAGCAAACAGCAAATCTAACCAACAGAACCTAGGTACCATTAAGAGCTCTAACTTATGTACCGAAATTATCGAGTATACCTCTAAAGATGAAGTTGCGGTTTGTAATTTAGCTTCATTGGCATTGCCTCGTTTCGTAATCAATGGTGCTTTCGATCACCAAAAATTATACGATGTAACGTATCAGGCTACTTTAAACCTGAACAAAATCATCGATCATAACTATTATCCAGTACCAGAAGCCGAAAACTCAAACATGCGCCATCGTCCCGTTGGTTTAGGTGTACAAGGTTTGGCTGATGCCTTTATCTTATTACGTTTACCTTTCGAAAGTGATGAGGCTAAACGTTTAAATAAAGATATTTTCGAAACGATTTATTTTGCTTCGATGACAGCTTCGCACGATTTGGCTGTGAAAAATGGTCCTTACCAAACATTTAAAGGTTCTCCATTATCAAAAGGTAAATTCCAGTTCGATTTATGGAATGTTACACCAGATAGCGGCCGTTGGGATTGGAATGCATTACGCAAAAAAGTAGTTAAAGATGGTGTGTACAACTCATTATTGGTTGCGCCAATGCCAACTGCATCTACTTCTCAGATTTTAGGTAACAACGAATGTTTCGAGCCATATACTTCTAACATTTACACCCGTCGTGTATTAAGCGGAGAGTTTGTAGTGGTAAACAAACATTTATTGAAGGACTTAGTAGCATTAGGTTTATGGAACAACGATATGAAAAATCAGATCATATTGGCGAATGGTTCTATTCAGGCGATTGATTCGATTCCGGATTACATTAAAGAATTGTACAAAACCGTTTGGGAGATCAAGATGCGTAATATCATCGATATGGCTGCCGATCGTGGTGCCTATATCTGCCAATCGCAATCGTTAAACTTGTTCGTAAACGCACCAAATACATCAAAATTAACTTCAATGCACTTTTATGCATGGGAGAAAGGTTTAAAAACCGGTATGTATTACTTGCGTACACAAGCAGCTTCTCAGGCCGTTAAATTTACAGTAGAGAACCAGGGTGGTAAAGCAATTGAAGCGGTTATCCCAGCTGAAATGACACAAGATCAGGTTGCAGAAGAAATCGTTGACGGACCAGTTTGTTCAATGGAAGAAGGCTGTATCAGCTGTTCTGGATAATCTCGCACAATATCGTCATGCTGAATTTAGTTCAGCATCTGTATAACATAGATCCTGAAACAAGTTCAGGATGACGAATCTAATCATATCGTAAGGTTTTGGGCAAACGCTCAAAACCTTATTTTTTGTTTATATTTTTGTAATGCAATAGGTTTTACCTTAAGCCTTATACCTTATGCCTTCAACCTTAAAACATAGCAAACACGAAATCATTCCTTGCGAACGATGTAATACGGCTATTGAATGCAAGGCAAATTCATATACCAAATGCCAGTGCAGTGTGGTACAGCTGAGTATAAACGAAGTACAATACATCTCCGAACTGTACGATGGCTGCCTCTGCGCCAAATGCTTATTCGAACTGCAACAGGAATACAGAGAAGAAATAGGCGTATAATCTTTCTTCCAAAGTTCCACGGTCTGTGCTCACAGACCGGATCTATTAATATTTTGTGAATTACTGATCATCAAAATATAAGCTGAATAAATCATTTGAAAAGCAAGTTTCTGTGTCTGTCGGTTGGTTCCTGTCCGCTTTTCCTTCTGCAGATTGAAAGAATCGGCATTCGTGCAATCGGGTTTAGTTAATCTGGGTTCCGGGTTTTTCCAGAATTACTTTTATATCAGGCAGCTTTCATTTATATAAATCACTAAAACTGATTCATTAGTGTATCCCAATTCGGTCAACTGTATAGGTCTAAAAAAGGACACATTTTTTCGATTAATTGTAATTTATACAATTAAAATTTCTGCAACTATCCCGGTAAACCTAAATGGTTAGTTTTTGGCATTTATAAGCATTCAGCTAGGCTATTTAGCAAAATGTCATCTGCAGATGACATTTTGCTCTAAATCGATCCTGAGTCATCTTTTGGGCCTTAAAATCAACAAAAAATAGTTTAAAAATAAGTGTTATAAATGATAACAAAGCACACCGTTTGATAGCTATATCGTGCTTGATAAATGGTTTATCAGGCGTTAAAAAAAAGAAAAAATATAACATTATGGAAGCGCTCATTTCTAATTACTGGTGGGTTTTAGTGGCACTGTTGTGCGTAGTTTTATACAAATATATTTTACGTTTCCTATTCGGGATGGTCATCGTACCCGAAGATAGGATCGGGTTGATTACCAAAAAATTCGTACTCTTTGGTTCGGACCGGGAGCTGCCCGATGGCCGCATTATCGCGGTTAAAGGCGAAGCCGGTTTTCAGGGAAAAACACTGGCGCCAGGACTGTATTTCGGAATGTGGTTCTGGCAGTATAGCGTAACCATGGAACAGTTTACCATTATACCGGAGGGTAAAATCGGACTGATTATGGCCAAAGATGGTTCCGAAATCCCAACGGGGAATATCCTTGGGCAAAAGGTAGAGTCTGATAATTTTCAGGATGCAGTGAAGTTTCTCGAAAATGGCGGTCAGCGAGGCCGGCAAACATCTTACATTACCTCGGGTTCTTATCGTATCAATACCATGTTATTTCAGGTTTCTGTTACGGATATGATCCGCATTCAGGAAAGCATGGTGGGCATTGTAACCACGTTGGATGGTTTACCGATTGAGGCCAATCAGATTGCGGGTAAGCTTGTTGATGGACACAACAATTTCCAGGATTTTGATGCCTTTATAAAACAAGGCGGTAACCGCGGTTTGCAGCCCCAGGTAATTTTGGCGGGTTCTTATAACCTTAATCCTTGGGCAATCCAGTTAGAGGAAATTCCGATGACCGAAATAGCAATCGGTTATGTTGGTGTGGTAATCTCATTTATTGGTACTGATGGAAATGACTTAACCGGTGCCGATTTTAAACATGGTAATATTGTTGGCAAGGGCTCAAAAGGCGTTTGGTTGGAACCCCTCGGTCCGGGTAAATATCCGATTAACAAATATATTATGAAGGTAGAGCTGGTGCCAACAACCAACTTGGTGCTAAACTGGGCATCGGCACGTAGTGAGGCACATAATCTGGATAAAAACCTATCAACCATTACTGTACGTTCAAAAGATGGTTTCCCCTTTAATTTAGATGTTGCGCAGATTATCCACGTACCAACAACCGAAGCACCAAAAGTAATTGCACGTTTCGGCAATATGGTGAATCTGGTTTCGCAGGTTTTAGAACCCACAATTGGCAACTATTTCCGTAACTCCGCACAGGGAAGTGATGTGATTGCTTTCCTGAGTACCCGTAAAGAGCGTCAGGAATCGGCTAAAGAACATATCCGTAAAGTGCTTGATGAATATAATGTAAACGCAGTGGATACATTAATCGGTGACATTGTTCCGCCAGAATCGTTAATGAAAACCTTAACTGACCGTAAAATTGCGGAAGAGCAAAAGGTTACTTATGAAACCCAGAAACAGGCACAGGAAACGCGCCAGGGGATGGAAAAAGAAACTGCGATTGCCGATATGCAGAAAGATATTGTAAAGGCACAGCAAAGTGTAGAGATTGCCGAACGTACTGCAAGTGCAACGGTGAAAAAATCGGAAGGTGATGCAGCTGGTGTAAAATTAGCTGTAGGAGCGGAGGCTGAGGCCACTAAAATGAGAGCGCATGCCGAGGCTGAAGCGACCAAGGCAAGAGCACAGGCCGATTCGGAAGCCATTAAGTTGCGTGCATCAGCGGAGGCTGAACAGATTTCGTTAACCGGTAGTGCAGAAGCAGGTAAAATTTTAGCCGTAGGTAAATCAACTGCCGAAGCTTACGAGCTTGCCGTGAAAGCTTTGGGCGGCGAAAACTTTACCCGTTACAAAATTACCGAAGAGTTATCGAAAGGTAACGTGAAGCTGATCCCAGATGTGCTGATTGGAAGCAATGGTGGTAATCATGGAGGCTCGGCGATGGATGGCCTGCTGGGCTTGAAACTGATGGAGCTCATGGACCCAGAAAAACGTAAGGAAGTGGTGGCCGTTGCAGAAATTGCAGAAACAAAACCAAAGCCTAAAAAGGATAATATCAACCCTTAATTTGGTTTTAAATTAAGACGGAAAGCCTCACCGTAAGTTGGGGCTTTTTGTTGTAATCCCATCGATAGTTAGTAGAATACTTTTAGGTTTTTTTTTATCAGTTACGTCACCCTGAATTTATTTCAGGGTCTTAGTGATATAAAAGATGCTGAAATAAATTCAGCATGACGATCGCGTTTGGCAAAGTAACCAAAAACAATCATTGGGCTTGCAATATTAATCGAACAAAAGGCAAATTCGTATTATAAATATAACATCTGGTTCCACTTACATTTTGCTTTTCCGAAAAACAATTACATAATTATGCCGTTCTACTTTTAACAAAATAGTAACTTTGCAGCCTAATTTTGAATGAATGAATTTTTGAACGAGTGAATGCGGTTTACGACATTCTCTCAATTAATCATTCGCTCATTCTCTCATTTCAAAAAAACATGAAGAAAGTAAAAGTTGGCTTAGTGCAAATGAGTTGTACTAAAGATAAACAGGAGAATTTAGATAAAGCGATTGTTAAAGTAAGGGAAGCAGCTGCAAAAGGTGCACAGATTGTGTGTTTGCAAGAGCTTTTTACTTCTTTGTATTTCTGCGATGTTGAAGATTACGACAATTTCGATTTAGCTGAAGCTATTCCGGGTCCATCTACCGATGCTTTGCAAGTGGTAGCCAAAGAATTGGGCGTGGTCATTATCGCTTCTTTGTTTGAGAAACGTGCTGAAGGTTTATACCACAATACAACGGCAGTTTTAGATGCTGATGGTTCATATTTAGGTAAATACCGTAAAATGCATATTCCTGATGATCCTGCTTTCTACGAAAAATTTTACTTCACCCCAGGCGATTTAGGCTACAAGGTTTTTCAAACCAAGTTTGCTAAAATTGGTATTCTGATCTGCTGGGATCAATGGTATCCGGAAGCTTCACGTATTACGGCCTTGATGGGAGCAGATATCATGTTTTATCCAACTGCAATTGGTTGGGCTACCGATCAGGACGAAGAAACCAACCAAGATCAATACAATGCTTGGCAAACCATCCAACGTTCACATGCGGTTGCAAACGGTGTGCCTGTAGTGAGTGTAAACCGCGTAGGTTTTGAGCAAGATGGTGCCATGAAATTCTGGGGTGGAAGTTTCGCCACAAACGGACAGGGTAAAATACTTTATTTAGGTTCTCACGATCAGGAAGAAACCGAGGTTGTTGAACTGGATCTATCAGAATCCGATTTCTTCCGTAAACACTGGCCTTTTTTAAGAGACAGAAGAATTGATTCCTACCAGCCGATTACGAAAAGATATATTGACGGGGATTAAGCTGAAAGGTTAAAGACCAAAGCTTAAAGCGAAGAACTATGGATGATAGTTATCTTATTAAGAGATATCTCCATTGCGCTGCGCTTCAGTAGAGATGACGACCATCCAAATCCATGGTTTGTGTCCTCACGGACCATTCATTTTATAAATTAGAATTAAATGTCAAACTTTCCTCCAAAAAAAGATCTAAATATTAATCAATTCGATTATTCACCGAAACAACAAGGTTATGCTTTCCCTGCCGAGTGGGCCAAACATGAGGCAACCTGGTTAAGCTGGCCACATAAAGAGGAGAGCTGGCCTGGGAAAATCGAAACCATTTATGAACCGTACTGTCAGTTTATTAAAGCTGTTGCCGAAGGCGAAAAAGTACGCATCAATGTGAAAGATGAAGAAATGAAAGCTTTTGCTGTTTCTGAATTAACAAAAGTAGATGCCGATTTAAGCCAGATCGAATTTTATTTTAACGAAACGAACGATGCCTGGTGCCGCGATCACGGACCTGCATTTTTGCTGAAAGGAAATGAAAAGGCTGTTGTAGATTGGGGTTACAATGCCTGGGGCGGAAAATATCCACCATTTGATCTGGACGATGTTGTGCCAACTAAAATTGCCAAACATTTTGACCTTCCTTTATTTATCCCCGATATTGTGATGGAAGGAGGTTCGGTAGAATTTAATGGCGCCGGAACGGTTTTAACCACAACTGCCTGTTTATTGAACGAAAATCGTAATCCGCATTTAACCAAAGAACAGATTGAGCAATATTTGCTTGAATATTATGGCCAGGATCAGGTATTATGGTTGGGAGATGGTATTGTTGGCGATGATACCGACGGCCATATTGATGATATTACGCGTTTTGTAAACGAGGATACGGTTTTAACTGTTGTAGAAAGCAATCCGCTGGATGAAAATTATATCTTGTTACAAGAGAACTTAGCAGCCTTAAAAGCCATGAAGCTGAAAGATGGCAGAGCATTGAATATTGTTCAATTGCCGATGCCGTCGCCGGTTATTTATGAAGATACCCGTTTACCAGCGTCTTATGCCAATTTTTACATTGCTAATGCAGCGGTAATTGTGCCAATTTTTGATGATGTAAACGACCAGAAAGCTTTAGCTATTATTCAAGGTTGTTTCCCAGATAGAAAGGTTATCGGTATCAATTCGGTTGATATTATCTGGGGATTGGGAAGCTTTCATTGTTTGAGCCAGCAGGAACCAGCGGTTTAAGTTTGGAGTTGGCAGTCAATCTTGTGTGGTTGTCATCCTGAGCTTGTCGAAGGACTTTTTGTGGTGTTTCGACAAGCTCAGGATGACAGTTTTAGCGAGAAATATTTTAGTAACTTTATGTTCCTAAAGATTTTTATGACTATAATACATAACTATTTTGTCTATATCCTGGAATGCGCTGATAAAAGTTATTATGTTGGGGTAACAAATGATTTAGAGGCTAGACTTTCTCAGCACAATGATGGTGAAAATGTCTTTGCTTATACTTTTTCAAGAAGGCCAGTTACTTTAAAATATTAAAGATTTAACCAAATAGGAGATGCTATAGATTTTGAAAAGCAGCTTAAGGAGTAGAAGGAAAAAAGAAGCTTTATTTAAAGAAGATTGGAATGAAATTGTAAGATTATCAAACTATAAAATAAATAACACATTCGGTCTTCGACAGGCTCAGACTGACAAACAATAAAAATAAAGAATGAAATTATTAGAAGGAAAAACAGCATTAATTACAGGCGCATCTAAAGGAATCGGTCGTAAAATAGCTGAAAAATTTGCCGAGCAGGGCGCTAATGTAGCTTTTACATATTTATCATCAGTAGAAAAAGGTGAAGCTTTAGAGCAGGAGTTACAAAGTTTCGGAACAAAAGTTAAAGGTTATCGTTCTGATGCTTCTAAATTTGCTGAAGCTGAGCAATTGATCAACGATATCGTAGCGGAATTTGGTACCATTGATATCGTAGTAAACAATGCGGGGATTACTAAAGATGGTTTATTGATGCGTATGAGCGAAGAAAATTGGGATGATGTGATCAATATTAACCTTAAATCGATCTTTAACGTAACAAAAGCAGCTTCTAAAGTAATGATGAAAGCCCGTAAAGGTGTTTTCATCAATATGGGTTCTATTGTGGGTACTACAGGTAATGCGGGACAAGCAAATTATGCCGCATCTAAAGCTGGTATTATTGGTTTTACCAAATCAATCGCTAAAGAATTAGGTTCGAGAAATATCCGTGCTAACGTAGTTGCGCCGGGCTTTATCCGAACCGAAATGACAGATATCCTTGATCAGAAAGTTGTTGAAGGATGGGAAAAAGATATTCCACTAAAACGTGCCGGAGAAACGGAAGATATCGCCAATGTTTGCGTGTTCTTAGCCTCAGATATGAGTGCGTATGTAACTGGCCAAACTTTATCTGTTTGCGGCGGGATGCTTTAAGAGGGGTTGAAGGCGGAAGGTTTAAGGTAGAGGGCTTTCGTTCCAATACCATAAAAATAGCAAAGGCGTAAGGTGGGTTTAACCCTAAACCTTACGTCTTTTAGCTTTTACCTTATTTAGAACATTTCAACTTTACAACATTAAAACTATTTCACAATATATTTCCCTTTTACCTCACTTACATTAACTTGGTTTTTATTTTTCTCAAAGGCTAAATATCCAGGCTGCAGCGATTTCCAAAAACTGGCCTGTGTAGGAAATTGAGCGATGAATTTCTTCATATTAGCATCAGTCATTTTGAAAGGATAGATGTTAACCGGAATCTTTTCCTGACCTGCATTTCTAGCCTCAACACCCAAAATATACACTTCTTTAATTTTTTCGTCGGTTAAAGGAATGCAGCCAACGGTAACGCAATTGCCGTGGATGTAAATATCGCTTCCGGGTTTTCTATCTTTTCCTGTTCTGGCATAATCAACCGTATTCGGATAATTTACCCCTAGCGATAAGTGAAAATTACTCATCGGGTTAAAAACATTAATGTAATAAAAACCTTCCGGCGTTTGCCCATCACCTTCAATTACTTTCGGGCCAATGGTGCCAGAATGTGCGCAGAAATCGTAAGTTCTAAATAGAGAATAGGTTTTAGCCGAATTATTCTTTAACCATACTTCGAGTTTGCCTTCTGTTTTATAAGCATTGATTATCATCGAAAACTGATCGCCATAGCCACCAGCCTGAACAAATTTTCTCAATGTTTCCCATTTTTCATTGTAGGCCTTTTCTACTCTTTCGAATTTAATTTGAGTGGCTTTAAAATTATTTTGAGCATTTACCATAAGGCTTAGAGACACTAGAAACGTTAAACAGATTAATTTCATAAATTTTGATTTGGTTAAAACTAACGAATTTATCTTTTTTAACCGCAAAGGCCGCTGAGATTTCCTTATTAACATGGCGCAAAGGTTGCTAAGTTTAGAAATTGTAGATACCTGTTCTCTTTGCGATGCTTTGCGTAAATTCTTTGCGTACTTTGCGGTTAATAATCTTGAAAATTTCCCCAAAATTACCATCTTTATAAAAGTATGAACAGTTTTTTTTCGGGTACATCTATTTTGTTTTTTCTCGGTTGCTTGGCGTTGGGCGTGCTGTATGCCTGGTTGCTGTATCGCGGCAACAAAAATTTGGATAAAAAACTTCGGTATGGCTTAACTGCCTTGCGGATTATCGTAGTGACTACCATTGCATGGTTAATATTTGCACCGCTCATCAAAACATTAAATTATACCTTAGATAAACCGGTGATCATTATCGGACAAGATAATTCTCTTTCTGTAGGTCAGGTTAAGGCAGCCGGCTTCGACCAGAAATTATATGAAAATAATCTTAAAGCTTTACAGGATAAACTATCAGATAAGTACGAGGTAAAAACGCTTCACTTTGGCGATCAGGTGGCTGATGGTTTCGATTTTAAAAATCAGGGTAAATTAACAGATGCCTCGGCTTTTTTTCAGAAAGTTAGAGATGAATATACCAACAGAAATGTTGGCGCCATTATTTTAGCCACCGATGGTATTTTTAATCACGGTGGAAATCCGCTGTACAGCGTAAATCAGATTAATGCGCCGGTTTATACGATTGCCTTGGGTGATAGTATCCCAAAACGTGACGTCTTAATTTCGAATGTAAATTACAATAATATTGTGTACCTGGATGACGATTTTACGATCGAAGTTCAGGTTCAGGCTTTTCAAAGTGACGGCGAAAGCACTGCTTTAACGGTTAGCCAAAATGGTGCAAAGGTAGAACAGCAAAACCTATCGATTAATGGAGCTTCCTTTGTTAAAACGATCCCGGTTAAGATCCATGCGGGTAAAATTGGTGTTCAGAAATATACTGTTCAGCTCGGCGCACTGAAAAATGAAATTACTACCCGGAATAATGTTCAAACCTTTTATGTAGAAGTGATTGATGGCAGGCAGAAAGTATTGCTTGCAGCGGTTGCACCACATCCTGATTTGGCCGTGTTAAAAGAGGCTATTTCGCTCAATAAACACTACGAGGCTAAACTTGCACTTGCTGATGATTTAATTACCACAAATCCCGCTAAATTCGATCTAATCGTATTGTATCAATTACCTGATGCGCAAAATATTTCGTCAGCATTTTTAAAGAAATTAACTGGACTGAAGAAACCGATCTGGTACATTTTGGGTGCACAGAGCAATATAAATGCTTTTAACCAAATGCAAAATCAGGTTAACTTAAGTGCTGCAAATGGCTCCATTCAGGAAGTATATGCCGATTTTGCAAATGGATTTACAAGCTTCAATCTTACTGAAGATAACAAGAAGCAGTTTTCATCTTTCGATCCTGTGCTAAGTCCGTTTGGAAGATTAACCGTAAATGCAGGCGCAATACCTGTTTTTAATCAGCGTATTGGCAAAGTAAGCACACAGCAGCCATTACTGTTCTTCGCGAATGAAAATGGCTTAAAGGCAGGTTATTTGATGGGCGAGGGGCTTTGGCGATGGAAACTTTCGGAGGCTGAAAATGAAAGCAATCAATCAGTTTTAAACGACCTGATTTCAAAAACAGTTCAATACCTGTCTGTTAAAGATGATAAGCGTAGATTCAAGGTATTTACGTCAAAGTCAGCCTATGATGAAAATGAAACCATCCAGTTTAACGGCACCCTTTATAACGATAGCTATCAGCCTGTAAATGAGTCGGAAGTTAATCTTCAGGTTAAAAATGAAGCGGGCAAAGTGTTTAACTATATTTTTTCTAAAACTGAAAATGGTTATCAGCTAGATGCAGGAACCATGCCTGCAGGGAACTATTCTTATCTCGCTAATACCGAACTGGGTGGAAAGAAATTCACGGCCACGGGCAGTTTCTATATAAATGCGTTGATTGCAGAATTTCAGCAAACAACAGCCAATCACCAGCTTTTAAATACCATATCTAAGCAAAGTAATGGTAAACTGTTTGTGCCTGAAAATCTGTTGAAAATAGCTGATGAGATTGCCAAAAATGAAAATATTAAAACCATCAGCTACGAAGACCGTAAATACGACGAATTGATCAGTATGAAATGGCTGTTCGGCCTAATTTTGATTTTGCTGGTTACAGAGTGGTTTTTAAGAAAAAGAAACGGTGAACTCTAAGTTTGGAGTTGCTTGTGCAGTCAGATGTTACTATCTCGTTGTGCAGTCAGATGTTACCATCTGACTGATAGACTATCTTGAAATTGGTGAGTAATCGATGGTATTCAATTACATTTGAAAGTGTCAGATGGTAACATCTGACACCACGAATATTAGACTGTTTTTGCGAGTAATTAATGATATCCCATCAATTACGAAAGTGTAAGGTGGTAACACCTGACATCACAAAAAGTTTAATTTATATAGGTATGGGGCTAAGGAATAGAAAATTATTTCTTGAAGAAAAGTGTTTTTTTGTTACTACAAGTTGTTATAAACATTTAAAACTTCTCGAAAGTGACTCATATAAACTAACCATTGCTAATAGTTTAAATTTTGTCGCGTTAAAATATAAGATTTCAATTCTGGGTTACGTAATCATGCCTAATCACTTTCATGTTTTATTCTATTTTAACAATGAAAATAAATTATCGGATAGCATGCGCGATTTAAAGAAGTTTTGTGCATTTGAGATTCGAAAACATCTGGAATCCAGTGAGAGTCCACTACTAAATGTGATAAGGATTGAAAAGGATAAGCAGGTTTTTAAAGTTTGGGAGGATAGGTTTGATGATGTCTGGATTGGTAGCAAAGAGCTTCTTGAAGTTAAATTGGAATATATTCATCAGAATCCGTTACAATCTCACTGGAATTTGAGCGAGTATCCAGAAAATTATAGATACAGCAGTGCTGCTTTTTACTTAGGTAATCCGGATAATGTTGTTAAAACAATTGATTATAGAGATATTTTCGCATGAATATTAGTTGGTGGATGTGTAGTCAGATGTTACCATCTGACTGATAGACTATCTTGAAATTGGTGAGTAATAGATGGTATTCAATTACATTTGAAAGTGTCAGATGGTAACATCTGACACCACGAATAAAACTCCGAACTGTTTTAGTGCCATTCATCCCTATAAACAAACTTAGGCATGTGCCATTCGAAGCGGATGGAAAGTAATCTAAGGGCTAATCCGATTATAGCAGCTGTTATGGTAGCCAGCATCTCGCTTCCGTGAAAATGCTCTATGCCGATATAAACGGCACCGGTAACTATCGCAGCACTGGCATAAATCTCTTTTCTAAAAAGAAATGGAACTTCATTACAGAGTACATCACGAAGTACGCCGCCTGCACAACCCGTAATCATTCCGCTAAAAAGTACAATTAAATAGGGTAGATGGATTTCCTGCGCAACCTGGCAGCCAATGATAGTGAAAACCACCAAACCTAAAGCATCAAGGTAAAGAAAAAGCTTTTTGAGTTTAGTCATGATTGAGGCAATAAAAGCGGCAAACAATGCTGCTACTGCGGTAATTACCAAATATTCGGGATGTTCTACCCAGCTCATTGGATAATGGCCAAATAATACATTTCTAACCGTTCCACCGCCTAATGCCGTTACCCAGGCAATAATGCAAACACCAACCCAATCCATATCACGTCTGCCTGCAGAAAGTGCTGCGGTCATGGCTTCAGCGGTTATGGCAATAATGTAGAGGATGTGGAGCATTCGGATGGTTAACTGTTTGATTGCTTAATCGGTTAACTGGAAGGGGAATTGTTCTATGGTTTAACTGCCAACTGAGAACTGCCAACTGGACACTAATCCTTCTTCTCTTCCTGAATAATCACGAAAACATCTTCATTGTCTTTTTTCATGAAGTATTTTTCGCGGGCAAATTTTTCAGCCGTATTCAGATTGGTATTCAATTCGTTTAAATCTTTTTTAACCTGAGCGGTTTCTTTCTCGAAATATTCCTTTTCTTCCTGTAGTTTATTGGCCTGACTGCGGTATTCATACTGCGACATCATATCGTTTTTGTCGAAAAATAGCATCCACATCGCAAAAGCGACAGTAGCAAGGAAATATTTATTGCGGAAAAGATCTATTAAACGTTTCATATATTTTGATATGAGATTTTAGATGTGAGATTTGAGAAAACCCAAATCCAACAAACAAATATAGTATTAAAATAAAAACATCCGAAGATTTAAAATCTCCGGATGTTTCGCAAATAAGTTTTTCAACTTGTTAACAATAGCGACGGGTTTAAACCCAATCCTATAATTATTTCTTAGCGTATTTGAATTTTGAACCGATGAAACGAGCGTTTTCACCTAATTCTTCTTCAATACGTAATAATTGATTGTATTTTGCAATCCTGTCAGAACGTGATGCAGAGCCAGTTTTAATCTGTCCACAGTTTAATGCAACAGCTAAATCAGCAATCGTAACATCTTCAGTTTCGCCAGAACGGTGACTCATTACCGAAGTATAGCCATTGTTTTGTGCTAAAGTTACCGCATTGATGGTTTCAGTTAAAGAACCGATTTGGTTTACTTTTACCAGGATCGAGTTGGCAGTAGCCTCATCAATACCACGTTGTAAACGGGTAACATTGGTTACAAATAAATCATCACCAACCAATTGCACATGGTCACCAATTTTATCGGTTAAGCTTTTCCAACCAGTCCAGTCGTTTTCGTCCATACCATCTTCGATAGAGATAATTGGATATTTTGCAGAAAGATCAGCTAAATATTGTGCTTGCTCTTCGCTAGAACGAATTACCCCAGTAGCACCTTCAAATTTGGTATAATCATATTTACCATCTTTGTAAAACTCAGATGATGCACAGTCTAAAGCTAAACAGATTTGAGAACCTGGTTTGTAACCAGCAGTTTCAATTGCTTTTAATACTGTTTCAATTGCATCTTCAGTACCATCGAAAGTTGGTGCAAAACCACCTTCATCACCTACTGCAGTAGATAAACCTCTATCATGAAGAATTTTTTTCAAGCTATGGAAAACTTCAGTTCCCCAACGTAAAGCCTCAGAGAAAGATGGAGCGCCAACTGGCATAATCATAAATTCCTGGAAAGCAATAGGCGCATCAGAGTGTGAACCACCGTTAATGATGTTCATCATCGGAATTGGTAAAGTGTTTGCGTTAACACCACCAATATAACGGTATAATGGTTGACCGATTTCATCAGCAGCAGCTTTAGCAGCAGCCAAGGAAACACCTAGAATAGCATTAGCACCTAAGTTACCTTTGTTTTCGGTACCATCCAGGTCTAACATGATTTTATCAATTGTATTTTGCTCAAAAACATCAATACCTCTTAATGCATCAGCAATTTTAGTATTTACATTTTCTACAGCTTTTAAAACACCTTTACCTAAATATGTAGATTTATCTCCATCACGTAATTCAACAGCCTCATATTGTCCAGTAGATGCACCGCTTGGTACAGCTGCACGGCCAAAAGCGCCTGCCTCTGTTACTACTTCAACTTCTACTGTTGGATTGCCTCTCGAATCGAGAATCTGTCTGGCATGGACATTAACGATTATGCTCATTTTTTATTTGATTTTTTATTGATTTTTTAACCTGCTTAGTGTATAAAGTACAATTACTAAGCGCAACATCAAAGTTAGTATTATTTTTAAATAAATAAAGCGTTTTAAGGGTTAATGTTACGATAGCTGTTCAAGTTAACCAGTGGTTAATTTTAAGTTAATATTGGCTGTCTGTATGCCGGATGAAGGTCGTCATCTCGACTGAAGCGCAGTCCCGAATTTTCGGGAGAGAGATCTATGTACAATATCAAACAGATAGATTTCTCCGCTGCGGTCGAAATGACGGTTCTTTATTTTTTAGCTTGCGCCAAAAGTTCAGTGTTTAAGCGAACATATTCATCAATATTTTGCGCTTTTGCAGCATCAATGCCTTGCTGCGCAGTAATTGCAGCACCGGCTTTATCACCCGTTTTTAGTTGGATACGGCCTTTCCATAGTTTAAACCAGGGTGCTTTCGGATCTGATTTTTCTGCTTCCGTCATCCATTCTAAAGCGGTTTTTAAATCTTTTCCATTCTGAAAATAATACAAAGCAGCATTAAAATAGGGCTTTTTTTCGCCTTTCATCGCCTCAGCAATATTCGCCATTACTTTTTCATCAATAGAAGTGGTAATGTTAAGCGCATAGGCACTATTTTCCCACATCATATTTAACTGTGCCGAAGTTTCGCTAACAGCCGAAAATTGCATGGTTAAGGTTTCTACTTTATCCTTTAAAGCTGTCGTTTTTACTTTTACACGCAGTACATCGTCACTTTCTTTATAGGTATAGGCACCCCATTGATCGGGCGTTTTGCTAAAAATAACCGTCCATTCGTTTTTGCCCGGGATACTGAACAGGCCATATTCGCCGGCAGGTAGGTCTTTGCCTTCAATTTTAACGGCATCTGTAAATTTTATGCGTGTTGCTGCATTTGCACCGTTGCGCCAAACTACGCCCATAGGCTCCATGCCGCCAAAAATTTTTCGGCCTTTCACATTCGGGCGAGAGTACATTAAAGTTATTTTTCCCAATCCAAAATCCTGGATAATGGTTTGTCCGCTACTCGGTTGTGGAAACTTGACTCCTCCTTGTGCGTTTACGAAATCTGTTGCACCTAAAAGTGCAACAAACAGCATTACTGATTTGATCGATAATTTCATTGTTTTGTTGTTTTTGGTTTTATACTAATTTACGCAATAAGCTTCGAGTTTAGCAAAGTGTTTTAATTCTGTTCTTTGCTTAGCTGATGTTTCCTAAATCCAAAAATCAATTCATCAAAATATTCACCATTTTTAAAAATGGTTCCTTTCAACTCGGCCTCGAAAATAAAACCTGCTTTTTTCAAAACCTGTTGCGAGGCCAGGTTCGTATGTGTAGTCCGTGCGAAAATTCTTTCAATATCGAAAGTGTCGAAGCCATATTTAAGCATTTCTTTTATGGCAAGCGAAACAATGCCTTTGCCCCAAAAATCCTCGGCAATCCAATAGCCTATTTCTGCACTTTTGCTGTAAATATCGGCCAGTTGATGTACGCCTATCGATCCGATTACTTCATTGTTAACGACAATAGCCTTGATTTGCAAAGGTTCGTGGCTTAAGGCTAATCGAATAAAAGCCTCGCCATCTTTTTTCTCATAAGGAAAAGGAAATTTATTGGTTAAATATTTCGAAATATTGAAATTGTTGGCATGTTTAACCAAACTTTCAACATCAGTAGCTTGGTATGGGCGTAAAGTAAACCTCATTTTATTTTTCTTCACCAATTATACAATTAAAACAATAATCAATCTACTTCAGCGCGTCTAATACATTGAACAATTTCTTATTAATTCCGCTTCCGCTATAGTTATTGATGTTAATAACGATTACATATTTATTGCCAGTAGCATCAGTATGATAGCCTGCAAATGCCGAAACATCATTTATCGTTCCGCTTTTAATTTTCATACCGTTGTATTCGGGTAAGGCCTTATAATAATCTGCGAACCAGTTTTCTTTCTGGATCTGGAAAAGTATATTAGCCATAGCCGAAGTTGTTATTCTGTCGCCTGGAGAAAGTCCGCTGCCATCAATAATGTTTAATGCCGTCTTATCAATGCCTTTATCTGCCCAGAAATTGATTTCGGTTTCTGCTCCTTTACTTGTTGTGCCTGCTTTTCCTGATTTTATTGCAATGGTTTTTAAAAGTGATTCGCCATATAAATTGATGCTTTTCTTTAGAAACCAATAGGTCATTTCGCTTAAACTAGGTGAACTAACGGTGTTTATTTTCTGTGTAACTGAAGGAATGACTTGATTATTCAAGGTCATTAACCTCGCTGTTGTGGCTTGCTGGCCGGTCGAAATACCTAACCTTTTCAAAGTATCCTGTAAACGGTAAGCGCAATCGAAAGCAGGGTCGGGGAGGGCTACAGAAATGCCAGTTTTGGCAATGCCTATTCCCCAGCTTCCGCGGAGGTAAGCAACATTACTGTAAGGTGGAAGAAAAGCGTAACTTCTATCGCCAGAACCCGAACTTCCGGTTTTTAGTTCATTTATGATCTGCACATAAGGTGTTGCCGGAACTGTTTTTACTACCTTCACTTCATCTGCTGTTCTACTTCCGGGTTTCAAATGAATATCAAATTGATTTTCGCGCCAGGCTAAGCCAGATGTCCCGGCACCATAATAATTGCCAATATCCTGCCAAACCCAACCTTCGGGTGTAGTTTGCGTACCGAAAATACGGTCATCACCAATTATTGTACCTTCAATTTTTTTGATTCCGGCAGCTTTTATTGCAGTAACCCACTGCGTTAAAACGGCATTCTCTTTGTTTTGATATCGCCAGGAGCCCAAAGTTGGATCGCCGCTGCCAATAATGATCAGGTTTCCTTTTAATATTCCATCTGTAGTAATTGTTCCGGTATAGGCCAATGTGGTTTGGAATTGAAAATCCTTCCCTAAAATACTAAAAGCCGTTGCCGCAGTAATGGTTTTTAGCGTAGAAGCAGTGGCCAGACCAGTCTGTTCATTTTTTGCATACAATGTTTTGCCCGTATTGGCATCTAAAATGCAAAGTGAAGCGATGGCATGTTTTGCCTGTTCATCGTTTAATAAATTATTGAAGGCTTTTTCGAGGTTCTGAATTCGGTTTTGGGCAATTGTACTGTTTGCAGCAAAAACTAGAAGCAATAGGGGATATATTTTTAATCGCATAGAGATTTTATCCGTTGAAGATCAGCAAAGATAAAATTAATTAAAAGGCAATAGTTGTTATGATAACATCTTTACAAACATTACCCATTGAACAATTTATTGCGTTTAATTTCTTTTCCCTTTCTCAATTTTACTGCGTGATAAATGGTAGGTACATCGTTGGTCCATTTTTTTAGCGTGAAAACGATGGCAAGTATTTCTATTCGAGTTGCCAAACCGAGCCAAAAGCAAATCTCAGATAATACCACCGATTCGCAATGCACTATAATTTCGACCAAAGTGGCAAATATAGTCAACGTCCAGATTTTAGCGCCGATAGAATGCGTAGCGATTTCTTTTCTGAATTTGATATAGCTTAATGCATAGGTTGAAGCTTCGAAAGCACCAAGGACAATCAGCTTTACCAGGTTGACTTTAAAAAAATCGGGACATTGGATATAAGTAGCAACCGCAACCGAGATAAAAAATACCTGATCAATACTGGAGTCTAAACGTCGTAATTTTTCGGAGGAGATATTGAGTTTTCTGGCAATTATTCCATCGAATACATCTGTTAATAAACCAATCGATAATAATGTGATTGCAAGAAAAGAATAATGATTGACGTGAAAAGAGCTTAATAGAATTATTATAAAACCAATCAGTGACCTGGAATATATTAAAGCGATTGGAATATCTTTCATGGTGGAGAGCGGGTATAAAAAAAGTCCTCCGATTTTACATCGGAGGACTTTTTTTGAGGTTATTGATTAAACTAATTCTTTCTGAATTAGATATTCGGCAATCTGAACGGCATTGGTTGCAGCGCCTTTGCGTAAGTTATCTGCCACAATCCAAAGATTTAAAGCTTTAGGTGCCGATTCGTCTCTACGGATACGGCCTACAAAAACCTCATCTTTTTCATGCGCATCCTTAGGCATTGGATATTTTAGGTTGGCAACATCATCAACAACGATTATACCAGGTGATTTTTCTAAAATACTGCGCACTTCAGCTAAATCGAAATCATTTTCAAACTCGATGTTTACCGATTCTGAGTGACCGCCCATTACCGGGATACGAACCGTAGTAGCGGTAACTTTAATGCTATCGTCGCTCATGATTTTGTTGGTTTCCTTAACCATTTTCATTTCTTCTTTGGTATATCCGTTTTCCATGAAAACATCAATATGAGGAAGAACATTTAAATCAATTTCGTATGGATAAGCTTTAGGGCCATCAATGCCTTTACGCTCATTCATTAATTGCTCAACCGCTTTAACACCTGTACCGGTAACCGATTGGTAAGTAGAAACCACCACACGTTTAATTTTGTATTTATCGTGTAAAGGTTTTAAAACCACCACCATTTGAATGGTAGAACAGTTCGGGTTAGCAATGATTTTATTATCGATAGAAAGTTCGTGTGCATTAACTTCCGGTACAATTAATTTAATTGCAGGATCCATTCTCCATGCAGATGAGTTATCGATAACGGTTGTTCCAGCTTCTTTAAAACGTGGAGCATGCTCCAATGAAGTATTTCCGCCTGCTGAAAACAAAGCGATATCTGGTTTCATGCTGATTGCAGTATCCATGCTAACAATTGGGAACTTCTTACCCTTAAAAGTAATTTCCTTGCCAACACTCTTTTCTGATGCTACGGGAATCAACTCTGTTAAAGGGAAATTTCTTTCCTCCAATACTTTTAACATGACAGTGCCTACCAATCCGGTGGCACCTACTACTGCTACTTTCATTTTAAATTTTAATTATATATTATTAAACATTTGATATAAGCCCAAATATGCTAAAAATTAAGCTTATATCCCCATTGTTACCAATTAAATTTGCTTTTAATATTTAAAATCTTACTTTTTTGGTAGAAAATAAGGTGAGAAAGATTAGGTGTAATTCGATTTAGGAAGGGCTCGGTGGTCTTAATGCCGTTTGCGCTCGTTTCCTAACGAGTGCATTAATAGCTATACGATTTTATCGATTGTAAACGACAAGCTATTCAACTCTCCGTTAGTAAGTTGCTTGATTTTTTTGTTTTGGAAAGCATGTTACTGTGTATATCGGTTCCGAAAGTCCTGCTATCCACTTCAAGCCTCCACTGCGTTACGGGCTTTCCGTTACTATCAGGTTTAGATAACTTAGATCAGCAGTTCTAACCTAAAATATATTGTTGAAGAATTGAAGGTTTGCTGTTTTGGAGATAGATCTCTCCATTCCGCTATGCTTCAGTAGAGATGACGATAAGTGCAGAAAACCCCGCAAGTTTTAGAAACCTGCGGGGGCTGGATAAGTTTTAAATCAAATTGGCTTTGATATAATCGCAGCTTGTTTTGATCGAGCCAACTGGATCAGGTTGGTAATTGGTTTCGTGCTCTACAAAGAAATGTTGCATGCCCGAAAGTTTTGCCTGGGCAAAAATGCTTTTAAAATCAATAGCACCTTTGCCTACCTCGGTATTCCATTCAGGTTTGGCTTTGTCCATATCTTTAACGTGCCACATTGGGAAACGGCCTGGGTATTTTTTAAACAAGGCTAGCGGATCGTTACCTGAGCGTACCACCCAGTATAAATCCAATTCAAAATTGACCAGATTTTTATCGGTTTCGCTTAAGTAAACATCATAACCGGTAGTATCACCTAATTTTTTAAATTCGAAATCGTGGTTGTGGTAGGCGAATTTTAAACCAGCAGCTTTTGCAATTTCGGCAACCTTATTAAAATCATCAGCGGTTTTCTTAAAGCCATCTACTCCTTTACTCATATCTACATGTGCACCAGCGATGGTAAAGTATTTACCACCAATGGCTGCTGAAGATTCGATATCTGCCTTTAATCTGTCTGTTTTTCCGGTTTTTACAAAATCATCCATATGGTAATGACCACTTGGCGCTTTTAAGCCGTTTGCATTTAATAATGCTTTAAATTCTTTGGGTGTTAAGCCCCAGAATTTTCCATTAGAAAAACCATAGGTTTCTACCTCTTTATATCCGGCCTGTGCTACCTTTTCGATAATGCCTTTTACATCTTTTGGCAGTTCATTACGTAAAGAGTACAATTGTAAACCAACATTTTTACTTGCTTTATCAAAAGCAAACGACGGGATTAACAATGCCGCTCCGGCAGCCAATCCTGCCTGTTTTAAGAATGTTCTTCTTGAATTCATCTCTTAAATTTAAATAATTTCTTTTTTAATGTATGTACAACTGGCTGTAACAGAGCCTATTGGGTTTGGCTTGTAATTAGTTTCGTGTTCTACAAAGAAGTGTTTCATGCCCGAAAGTTTGGCATCAGCAAAAATAGGTTTGAAGTTGATAGCACCTGTTCCTACCTCAGCATTTAAGGCTGGATTTGCTTTATCCATATCTTTAACATGCCACATGGTAAAACGGCCCGGATTTTCTTTAAATAATTTGATCGGATCGTTTCCTGAACGTACTACCCAATATAAATCAAGTTCAAAATCAACAAGATTTTTATCGGTTCCTTTTAATAATATTTCGTAGCCAGTGGTATCGCCTTGTTTCTCGAATTCGAAATTGTGGTTGTGGTAAGCTAACCTGATACCCGCTTCTTTGGCCAATTTTCCAGCTTCGTTAATTTTAACCGCAATTTTTTTGTAGTCGTCGGCACTTTTTCTAATGCTTTCATCTAACCAGGGAATGGTTACATATTCGCTTCCAAGCACTTTAGCGGCAGCAATTGCTGCTTTTAACTCTTCAGTGTTTCCATCAGTTAAATAGCTGCCTAAACCGTAATGACCGCTTGGTGCAGTTAATCCGTTATCATCAAGCAATTTTTTGAATTCGGCTGGTGTTAAGCCCCAAAATTGATCCTTTATAGAGAAACCATAGGTTTCTACCTCTTTAAATCCTGCTTTTGCCACTTTAGCTATGGTGCCTTTTACATCTTTCGGAAGCTCATCTCTTAAAGAATATAACTGCAGACCAACTGATTTTTTATCGGAAGCCACACAAGCAAATGATGGAACCAAAAGTGCTGCAGCTGCAGCCATACTACTGTTTAAAATAAAACTTCTTCTTGATAACATAGGTGTATTTTTAAATGTCGCAAATAGAAACAGCCTTTTTAAGCGAGGCTATTTTATCTGCATTTTTAGGTATAAATTCTTGTGCAACGAAACCTTTAAAGCCAGTTTCGGCAATGGCTTTCATTATTGCAGGATAGTATAACTCCTGCGTATCATCGATTTCATTTCTGCCCGGAACACCAGCGGTGTGGTAGTGGGCGATGTATTGATGGTTATCTCTGATGTTTCTGATCACATCGCCCTCATCAATCTGCATATGGTAGATATCGTATAACAATTTGAAGTTTTCAGATCCTAAGCGTTTGCAAAGTTCAGCTCCCCAGGATGTTCTATCGCATTGATAATCTTTATGGTTAATTTTGCTGTTTAATAACTCCATTACCAACACAACATTGTGCTTTTCTGCCAATGGGATTAATTGTTTCAACCCTTTAACGCAATTGTTCCAGCCTGTTTCGTCATCTTTACCACGGCGGTTTCCACTAAAACAGATTAGATTTTTGTAACCTGCTTCGGCAACAAGCGGAATCATTGCAGTATAATTTTGAATTAACTTTTCGTGGAATTTTTCGTCGTTAAAGCCATCCACCAAATTAATCTCCGCACCATTGCACATGGTCGATTCTAAGCCATGTTTTTTTAAAGTCGGCCAATCTTTTGGTCCAACTAAATCAATGCCTTTAATGCCTATCTTTTTAGCTTCAACACAAAGCGTTTCTACATCCAAACCGCTAAAACACCAACGGCAAACGGCATGATTAATATTTCCTTTTAGCCTTAGTGGCTGATCTGATTCTGATTTATCCATTGCTAATGCTGAAAATCCTGAAGAAACACCAATCGCAGCGGTTCCTGCAATGATGTTCTTTAAAGCATTTCTTCTATTTACGTTCGATGCCATATTAAGCAGTTTTAGGTTCTATTTCAGCTTTGGATTTATCGTTGAAAACCAATGCAAATAATAAAAATACCACTAATGCGATTCCTGCAGGGATAATCCAGATCATTTTCCAATCCATCACGCCATCTGCTGCTTTGTAGGCATCAGAAATTTTACCTGCTACGGCAAATCCAATTAACATTCCTACGCCGTAAGTAGCTAAGGTAATTAAGCCTTGGGCTGAACTTTTAAAACGCTCGCCAGCTTTAGAGTTAGTATAAATCTGTCCTGAAACGAAAAAGAAATCGTAGCAAACACCGTGTAATGCAATTCCTAAAATCAGCATGAAACTCAGTTCGCCTGCATTGCCGTAAGCAAATAATGCATAACGTACTGCCCAAGCCAGCATGCCCACCAAGATGGTCATTTTAAAACCGAATCTTTTAAAGAATACTGGGATAAATAATAAGAAAATAACTTCTGAAGCCTGACCAATAGTCATTTTTCCCGTAGGGTTATCCATACCGATATTGGAAAGAAATGGATTTGCATTTTGATAGTAAAAAGCCAGAGGAATACAGATCAAAATAGATGAAATAAAGAAAATCAAGAAGTTTCTGTCTTTCAAAAGCTTTAAAGCATCAAGACCTAATACATCAGAAACGGTAATTTTTTCGTCTGAAGATACTTTAGGTGGCGTTTTTGGTAAGGTAAAGCTGAATAAACCTAAAGCTAAAGATACTATCCCAGCCATTAGGAAAGTATTTTTCAATAAGCCAGCTTCTGTACCTTCTTTTGAATCCCAATGGAAGAAATAACTGATTAACAAACCTGCAGCAATCCAGCCTAAGGTACCCCAGATGCGGATTGATGAAAACTCTTTCTCCGGATCTTTCATTTGATTGAAAGAAACTGAGTTTACCAAAGCCAGTGTTGGCATAAAAAGGATCATGTAGCCCAATACGTAAGGATAAAAAACACTTACATCAGTAGCATTATACATTTGATACATTAATACTGCACCAATAATGTGTAATACCCCTAAAATTCTTTCAGCATTAAAATATCTGTCGGCAATTAAACCTACAATAAAAGGAGCAATGATGGCGCCCCAAGATTGAGTTGAAAATACAGCTCCGGTTTCTGATCCCGTGGCTTTAAGGTTGTTTCCTAAGAAAGTCCCAAGTGTTACAAACCAGGCGCCCCAGATAAAAAATTCCAGGAACATCATGGCAGAGAGTTTGAAGCGAGTAGTGCTATTCATTTGGTTTATATAAGATTAGGTTTAAGGTTTAAGGCGTAAGGTTAAAGCAAGGGATATAAAACCCTCAATCTTTTACGCTTACGCCTTCATCCTCTTTTTTATATTATTAAGTTTTAGGCATTATTGTTGAAGCGAAGGCTATGACCTTCAACCTTATACCTTCCGCCTTCAACCTTATTTACAGTTCTTTAATAGAGATGTTTTTGTACCAAACTTCATCTCCGTGATCTTGTAAGGCAATTTTACCTGTTTTAAAAGTGCCCCAGTTTTCCCATGTTGCAAATTTGCTGCCTGCAACAATCTTTTTCCAGTTATCATCCCAAAGGGTGGTTTTTACTACTTCAACACCGTTTAAAATTAGCGTTAATTTGCCCTTTTTGCTAATGATTTCTGCTTTATTCCATTCGCCAACAGCTTTAACAGGCTCTGATGAACTTTTTACCAGATCGTATAAATCGCCGGCACGGTGTTTTGTAATTTTTCCATCCGGGTGTCCATCGTTATCAATAACCTGCATTTCTAAACCCGTAGAATAGGTAGCATGGTATTTAGGTTCTTCATGGACGTAAAAAATTAAACCGCTATTTGCTTTTGGAGCCACTTTCCATTCATATTTTAAATGGAAATCGCCGTATTCTTTGTCAGTAACCAAATCGCCGCCGCCATCTTTACCTTTGGTTGCTAAATCTAAATGCAGGGCACCATCCTGAACCTGCCAGGCGCTACCAACCGTAGTTTTGTTGTAAGTATGCCAGCCTGTTGTTGTTTTACCATCAAAAAGTGGCTTAAAGCCCTTTTGAGCTTTTGATATTTGTGTTACCGCTAACAAGATGCAAGCAGAAAGAAAGATTTTTTTCATTTTTTTTAAAATAAAACCTGATAGGATTAATTCGAAGTTTTTAATGTTTTCAAAGGCCTCATTGAGGACTTCATCGTTTAAAAACCGATCAGGTTAGGATAATTAAAGAGTTAAATTGTTCCAGCCTTTACGGTATTCGCGTTTTACAAACTGGTTGGCTTCGTCAAAATTGGTAACCTTCATATTGTCGTTATCCCAAAGCATTTTAGTGTATCTGCCTGGGTAAGTTGTCTTACCGTTTACCGTTTTTTGGATATCGAAACTTCTGATTGCCAAATTTGCCATCAGTAAAGCTTCTGTTAATGGACCGGCAATTTCGAAAGGCGAACTTACTTCTTGCTTGCCATAACCCGCTATTGCCGCTTCAACCCATTGTTTATAGTGCCCGTTTGCGCCATCTGGTACACGGGTATATTTTGGTGCCACTTTAATGTCTTTGTTTTTACTTAAAGGCAATAATTTTGGGTTTGCACTATATGTTTCTGACATCATTTTGCCTTTAGTTCCAATAAACAATGTGCCATTACCGCCATCGCCAAAAGTTTCGTTTGCTTCTAATTCTTCAGGGCGTTCTGGTTGGATACCACCGTCCATCCAGTGTAAAGTAACATCACCTTTGGTTTTGTCTGTTTTAGGGAATTTTAAGGTAACATGGCTTGATGGAGGGCAGCTTTCAGGGAAATAACCACGTTTAAATTCATCTACATAAACAGAACCTACACTGGCCTGAACTTCTTTTGCATATTTTAAGTTTAATACGCTAAATGGAGCTTCGATTAAGTGACAGCCCATATCGCCCAGGGCGCCTGTGCCATAATCCCACCAGCCACGCCAGTTAAAAGGGACCAATTTGTCAATATAATCTTTTTCGGGCGCAGTGCCGAGCCATAAATTCCAATCTAATTCAGCAGGGATTTCGGCTTTTTTTGTTGGGCGAGGAATGCCTTGTGGCCAAACTGGTCTATCAGTCCATGCGTAAACCGTGTGTACATCGCCAATTAAGCCGGCTTCGTACCATTCTTTCATTTGGCGTGGACCATCGTTTGATGCACCTTGATTTCCCATTTGGGTCACCACTTTATATTTTTTTGCGGCAGCGGTTAGAATCCGTGCCTCATAAATATCATGTGTTAAGGGTTTCTGTACATAAACGTGCTTCCCCAGTTGCATAGCTGCTAAAGCTTGGATAGCATGATTATGATCAGGAGTAGAAACAGATACAGCGTCGAAATTTTTATGTTCCTTATCTAACATTTCGCGCCAATCTTTATAGTATTTTGCTTTAGGGAAAGCTTTAACACTATTTGCTGCACGGCGATCGTCTACATCGCATAAAAAGGCAATGTCTGCTTTTCCGCTTTTGTAAAACATGCTTAAATCGCTTTGGCCTTTTCCGCCAACACCGATACCGGCAACCAATAAACGATCGCTCGGTGCCAGATAACCGGGTCCACCTAAAACATGGCGGGGCACGATCATAAACGCAGCAGCGGCAATAGCTGTAGTCTTAATAAAATCACGACGGTTACTCGTGTTTTTATTTTCTTGCTCTGTTTTCATATAAGTAAATCGATTTGCTAACTGGGGTCGATTATTTTTTCTTTAACGATAAGATATACTTTACCATTAATTTTGCATCGTCTTTTTTAAGGGTAGCGTGAGCAGTCATTGGCATATTGCCCCAAACCCCTGTTCCACCTTTAATGATTTTATCGGCTAACATGTTAATGTTTTTCTCGGTAGCCGGATATTTTTTTGCAATTTCTACGTATGCAGGACCAATAATTTTGTTAGTCTTGTTATGGCAACCCAAGCAGTCTGATTTGTTGATCAGTTTTTCACCTGGATTTGATTGAAAAGCAGCATGACTTGTTACTGTTGCAGCTGCAACCACAGTTTTCTCCTTCGCTATATCAGCTTTTGAAAACGACGCCATAAAAATGACTACGGCACCTAAAATTAAAAATGTTTTTTTCATGTGTGTTTATTGTTTTTATTGTATTCAAGCTTGCATAAGCGGTAATATTTTGTTAGTTTTTGCTTATGCAGGTTTTCATTTTGTGTGTGTTTTGTTAATCTTGTAATCCTAATATCCTTTTATTGAAAGCGCTATCACTACCCGATGCTGCAAAATCATCAAATGCTTTATCGGTTACATTAATGATGTTCTTTTTGATAAATTCTGCGCCTTCGCGGGCACCATCTTGCTGGTTTTTGATACAGCATTCCCATTCCATAACGGCCCAACCTTTAAAATCATATTGCGCCAATTTACTAAAAATGGTTTTAAAATCAACTTGGCCATCACCTGGTGAGCGGTAACGACCGGCTCGGTTTGCCCAACTCTGGTATCCACCAAAAGTGCCCTGTCTGCCCGTAGGGTTAAATTCTGCATCTTTAACGTGGAATGCTTTTATGCGTTCGTGGTAAAAATCGATGTATTGAATGTAATCCAATTGTTGCAACACAAAGTGTGATGGATCATACAATAAGCATGCCCGAGGATGATTATTTACCGCGGCGAGGAACATTTCGTAGGTTTCGCCATCAAATAAATCTTCTCCTGGGTGTATTTCATAGCAAACATCAACACCACATTGGTCGAATTCGTTTAGGATGGGTGTCCAGCGTTTTGCCAATTCTGCAAAACCTTCTTCAACCAATCCTGCCGGGCGCTGTGGCCAAGGATGAAAATATTGCCACAATAATGAACCGCTAAATGTGGCATGCGCATTTAAACCTAAGTTTTGAGAGGCTTTAGCTGCATATTTCATTTGTTGTACAGCCCATTCTGTTCTTGCTTTTGGATTTTTGTGTACTTCTTTTGGTGCAAAGGCATCAAACAGGTCATCGTAAGCAGGGTGTACCGCAACCAATTGACCTTGTAAGTGTGTAGAAAGTTCAGTGATTTCTAAACCGTAAGAAGCAATTTTTCCTTTCAGTTCATCGGCATAGGTTTTGCTTTCGGCAGCCTGCTGAAGATCAATAAATCTTGCATCTAAAGTTGGCATCTGAATACCTTTAAAACCTAAGCCTGCTGCCCATTTACAAATGCTGTCTAGGGAGTTAAACGGGGCTTCGTCGCTTATAAATTGAGCTAAAAATACCGCTGGTCCTTTTATCGTTGTCATGCTTGATTGTTATAATTTATAATCTAACCACTTTTGGTCTGATTGGCTAGAAGCCACTACATTTTCGATAAATGCCATTCCTCTAATGCCATCATCAGTACCTGGAAAGTCTAACATTGCGGCAGTAGGTTGCTCGTTATTCAACTTTGCATCTACTGTTAATGCAAAGTTTTTATAAATATTTGCAAACGCTTCTAAGTAACCTTCTGGGTGACCGCCAGGTGTTCGGGTGTTGTGCTGTGCGAAACTGCCCATATAACCGTTACCCGTTCTGTAGATTTGAGCAGGTGCATTTAACCATTTCACAATTAAGGTGTTCGGTTCCATCTGGTGCCATTCTATGCCACCTTTTTCGCCATATACTTTAATTTTTAATGCATTTTCTTCTCCGGCAGCAATTTGAGAAGCCACAAGAACACCATTGGCACCATTGTCGAATTTTAACAATACGTTTCCGTCATCGTCAATAGCTCTACCTGGAACAACAATACTTAAGTCGGCACAGATTTTTGTGATTTTTAAACCTGAGATATACTCTGCCAAATGAGCGGCGTGTGTACCAATATCACCCATGCTACCGCTTTTTCCGGTTTTAGATGGATCAGTGCGCCAGGCTGCCTGTGCATTTCCTTCACGCTCAGATAAAGTACTTAACCAGCCTTGAGGATATTCGACGATGATTTTTCTGATTGCACCTAAAGCACCTTCGCTAACCATTTGTTTGGCCTGTTTAACCATTGGGTAACCCGAGTAGGTATGCGTTAAACATAACGTTAAGCCCGTTTCTTCTACTTTAGCTTTCAGCTGTTTTGCTTCTTCCAAAGTTAAAGTCATTGGTTTTTCGATTACTACGTTAAAACCTTTATCCAAAGCCATCATTGCAGGGGCAAAGTGGGCGAAGTTTGGGGTAACAATGGTTACAAAGTCAATTTTTTCATCTGCTGGCAATTCACTTTCCTTCGTCAGCATTTCTTCGTAATTGGTGTAGATTCTGTTATCGGGAAGGAAAAGTAGCTTTCCAGATTCATATCCAATTTCAGGATTTACACTTAAAGCTCCGGCAGATAATTCAATAAGGCCATCCATATTGGCAGCCAAACGGTGTACGGCACCGATAAAAGCGTCTTTTCCACCGCCTATCATGCCCATTCTTAATTTTCTTTTCATTTTTATAAAAGGTGTGAGGCGTAAGGTGTAAGGCTTAGGGCAATTTCCCTTATACCTTAAACCTTACGCCTTTTACCTTGTCTAGATGTTCTTTTTCTTTAATTCTTTTACAGCGTAATCGCAGGCACGGGCAGTTAAAGCCATAAATGTTAACGATGGGTTTTGGCAAGCGATTGATGGCATACAAGATCCATCGGTTACAAAAACATTATTTACTTCGTGCATCTGGTTCCATTTATTCAGTACAGAAGTTTTCGGATCATTACCCATCCTTGCGGTACCCATTTCGTGGATCGCCATACCTGGATAACAGCCATTATCAAATGTTTTGATGTTTTTCATGCCAGCCTTTTCTAACATTTCAGCAGCATCATTCATCATATCAACACGCATTTTTTTCTCGTTCTCTTTGTACTCGCAATCGATAGCCAATACGGGTTGTCCCCATTTGTCTTTTTTGGTTTTATCGATGTATACCTTATTTTCGTAGTAAGGTAACATCTCTCCGAAACCGCCCAAGCCCATAGACCATTTGCCTGGAGTGGTCATTTTTTGTTTTAAATCTGCTCCGAAAGAAAGTTCAGCTACATCATTCTGCCAATTTGCTCTGCTTGCACCGCCCTGATAACCAAAACCACGCAGGTAATCACGTTTATCGTTGCCGATATTCTGATACCTAGGGATATAAATTCCGTTTGCACGGCGTCCATAAGTGTATTTGTCATCAAAACCTTCGGCGTCTCCAGATGCGCCGCAACGGAAATGGTGGTCCATTAAGTTGTGTCCTAACTGACCACTTCCATTACCCAATCCATTTGGATGAGCTTCTGATGTAGAGTTTAATAAAATGAATGTTGAGCCTAATGTAGAACCATTTACAAAAACGATTTTAGCATAAAATTCCATCGTTTTGTTCGTTTCGGCATCAATAACCATTACACCTTTCGCTTTTTTAGTGTCTTTATCATAAATAATATGATTTACGATAGAGTATGGTCTTAACGTTAAACGTTTGGTTGCCATAGCTGCAGGAAGGGTAGAAGATTGCGTGCTGAAATAGGCACCAAACGGACAGCCACGGCTACATAAATTTCTGTACTGGCAATTGCCACGGCCTTTATGTGGTACCGTTAGATTGGCAACACGGCCAATCATCATAATCCTTTCTCTTTTATAGTGCTCTTCGATACGTGCCTTAACCGATTTTTCTACAATGTTTAAATCCATTGGAGGTAAAAACTGTCCGTCAGGGCAGGTAGGCCAGTTTTCTTTTGAACCACTGATGCCCGCAAAACGTTCTGCATAATCGTACCATGGTGAAAGTTCTGCATAACGAACAGGCCAATCGCTTCCGTGTCCGTCTTTTGCATTATCTTCAAAGTTATGATCGCTTAAACGATAACTTTGGCGGCCCCACATTAGCGATTTTCCACCAACGTGGAAACCACGGTACCAATCGAAACGTTTATCTTCGGTATATGGGCATTCTAAATCGTTTACCCACCATTTTTCATTTGCTTCCTGGTAAGGATAATCTCTTTTTTGTACCGGGTGAGTACGTTTTTGCTCTTCGGTAAGTTTTCCGGCATGTTTAAAATCCCATGGATTTTTCATTGCCGTTTCGTAACCGGTAATGTGCTCAATGTTCATTCCTCTTTCGAGCATCAACACGCGTAAGCCCTTTTCTGTAAGTTCTTTGGCAGCCCAGCCACCGCTAATTCCCGATCCTATAACAATAGCATCGTAAGTATTTTCTGCTTTTAAATTTGTATTTAAATTCATGATGTTTTGTTGTTGTGGTTAGAAATTAGGTTGCCCAGGATTTTTGACCTGGTTTTAATGGCGCATTGCCATCATATCGGCCTGGAATAAGCACATATTCGCGTGCTTTGGTGCAACCAATTTCTGAAGAATAATAACCAAGTAGGGTTAAATCTCTTGCGGTAATAAAAAAGTAAGCTAAATCTTTATTCTCTTCTGATTTGCTCTCTTTTTGGGCAAGCGCGATTGCCCTTAAATCGATCATTAGTTTTTTACGGTCGGCTGGTGTTAAAGTGATATAACTTTTTCCAAAATCTTTCATTGATTTAGCCTGAAGATCTTTAAAACCTTGCGCAAATGAGGTTTGCATGGTAGCAGGGTAACAATCTTTCATCATCATCGGGATAAACTTCCCTAAACCTGCAGCCTTGGCGCCCGCAGACGATTTGGTAGTAGGAACAATAATATCAGCGAATTCAGCAAAAATTTTTTCATCTTCCAAAGAATAGAGGACAAAGTTCTTTTCGTTTTCCGGGAGCGTAAAACTTTCAAATAAAACGCCCATTGTACTTGCTGAGATTGCTCCTCCCAGCAAAAATGCAACGTTTTTGAGTGCTTCTCTTCTGTGCATCGTCTTTATGATTTTATATATTGGTTACTTATGTGTTGAATTAGTAATATTAGAAAAAATATAACGGAAAGAATAACTTTTTTAAGTTAAATTATCGCTGTGCAATGTGATTGTTACTTGGTAGAATTATTCTAAATAAATGATTTTTTGTCGCTCTAATAGTATTTAAACCGTGTTTTTATGTCGATTTAACTTGGTGTAAAAAGTACATTTAGTACTGGTAAGTATATTATTTACTAATAAATCTAAAAACACCGGGTTTTTAAGGGGAAAATCTGCTTAAAGTAGGTTTTTTTTGACGTAGTTGTAGCTTTCTGCTATACTCTCATAAGGTGCTTTCCTGATGATGTCCTGTTCTGTGAAAATATAATCTACTCCGGCCAATTTAGCGGCAGCAAAAATGTGCTTGAAATCTATCCTGCCAGAACCCACTTCCACGAAAACTGCTTTGTCTGTTTTATCCATATCCTTAACATGAAACATTTTATAACGGCCCGGATTTTTCTTGAACATATCAACAGGGTTTAAACCTGCATTTACCGCCCAAAAGATATCGAGTTCAAAACCTACCAGTTTGGCATCGGTTTCAGCGAGCAGGATTTCATAGCCTGTAGCCCCATTGCCCTGATCTTTGAATTCGAAGTTATGGTTGTGGTAAGCTAATTTTAATCCTGACTTTTGGCAAAGCTCAGCCGCCTGGTTAAATTTTGAGGCCATGCGCTTGTAATCATCCAATGTTCCATTGGCCCTGATATCGGTAGGCAAAGCTGGGATAACGAAATATTTCTGGCTAACGGTGGCTGCGGTTTCGATGTGCGATTTTAGCACTTTATCGTCTCCAGAGGATAAAAATTCAGTTAGGTTATAGTGGCCGCTAGGAGAAGTGAGGCCATTTGCTTTTAATAAGGTATTAAAGTCTTTTGCTTCCAAACCCCAAAAACCTTTCATTTCGTATTTGCCAGGATAACCATAATAGGTTTCTACCTGGTTATACCCAATTTTAGCTACCTGTTCGATGGTGGCTTTTACATCAGCAGTTAACTGTTCCCTTAAAGTGAAAAGTCCGATTCCGATTTTTGAAACTTTAGCGGGCGCTGCTAAAGCCTTCGTAACTAATGATGGACTTAAAAAAACTGCTGCACTAGCAAGGCTTACCTTTTGTAAAAATGATCTTCTTGTTGTCATGATGTTTTAGAATTAAAAAAACCGGAGCGTAAACTCCGGTTTTATTTTGTTAGAATGAATAAGCTAATGATCCCCAGAACGTACGTTGAAGTAATGTTCTGCCAATCATTAATGTGCCAGGGGTTACGGTTGAGAAATCTCTGAACTGATCTCCGCGAACATCGCCCTCTGTCAACACTTTTGCATTTAACAAGTTGTCTGCCCAAAATCTTATTGAAATCTTTTTCGTAAAATTATATCCTGCTCCGGCTTTCATGACCACATAGGATGGGAGTTCATAACTGCCGCTAGGTGAGGTAAAGCGACTGCCAACATAATTGGCTGCCACGTACAGGTTAAAGTTTTTGTAATCATAGTTGGCACCTAGCTCTGTATTCAATACAGGTACCCTTTCGGTTCTTTTTCCAGTAAAACTATATACACGGTCGCCAAATTCGGCAGCTACAGCGGCATTTCCACTTGTATTTGCTTCGTAATCGGTATATTTAGAATCTTGCAGTGTTCCGGTTAAGCGCAAGCTCAGCGGTTTGAATATTTTGTAAGAAACTTCATACTCGGCACTCCATGTACGTGTAGAGCCAAAGGCCACCAAAGCCTGTGTGCCAGCTGCGGCTGTAGGCACATTAATCGTTAATGAAACATTTTTAATGGCAGAATAACTTCCTGATGCAAAAATGGCCAGATTGTTTTTGGCATATTTAAAACCTACTTCACCTAAATAAACCGGGCGTTTTTTAATGTTTGCACCGTTATATCCTGAAGCATTATAATCGCCTATATTAGGAGCGTTATAGGCTTTTGTAGCCCGCGCAAACATACTTGCCGTAGTGCTTATTTTATAATTTGCACCAATTGATGCTGCCCAGTTGGTTAATGTTTCATCATAGCTGGTATAACCCAATATGGTTGGAGTTGCTGCTGCTGCAATATTTACTGTGCCGTTTGCATTAAGTGCATAATAAGGTCTGTCCCCCTTAACATTCTGGTTGTCAATTCTGGCTCCAATATCTAAACGCCATTTTTCGGATATTTTAATCTCATCGCCTGCATAGGCTGATAATGTTCTGGTATTGCCAATAAAGGTGTTTTTGGTTTGAACGGTTCTTTCTGCTGCTGTTGGCGATTGCAAAATGATGCTTGGGTGCTCTTTAAATTCTGTAAAAGACCTAAATGCATAGCGTAAATCATCGCGATTGTATTGGTGAATACCTGCACCGATATTTAAACTATGATTTTTAATGGTCTTTTTCAGGTCCAGATAATCAACAATTTGAACATCACTGTTAATTTGTCCCTGTGCGTTTGATGTAATTACATAATCGCCAGTTACAAACGGTGCAACGGCGCCTCCAGGGTAATAGTAAGGTGTAGCCACTGTTCTGGCTGTAATTCCAGCAGGAACAGTATAGGTTGAGTTTGTATGGGTATTTTGATAACGGAAATTGTTTACAATCTGCCAGCCATTATCGGTTAAATAGTTGAACTGTAAACCAGCTGAGCCCAATTTGGTATGGATACCATCTGTTAAACTAAAATTATGGCTTCCGGTTGCGGGATCGTTATAACTCCATTCGGTTTGAACAGGTAGGATCGATTGTGAAGCCATATTATAATCGCGGTAAGTGGTTGGCTTGCCAGTACCATCGTAAGGGTAGTAACTCGTTAGTAAGAACTGAACTTTATCATTCAGGTATTTACCATACACCCTGAAAAAACCCTTGTTGTTCTTAAAATTAAAAGTCATGTTGCCTTTAACCTGTCCGCCCTGGTTGGCCGGATTAAAGCCCTGATCTACCACGCCGTTATCGGTACGGTAAAAACCACCAATGTTATATTTAATCTGATCGTTTATTTTGCCTCCGGTATTCCCATCAAAACGGTATAAACCTTGCGAAAAACCAGTGGTAAATTTAAACTGGCCATATTGTTTATCGGCGCCCACGTAACTGATGTTATTCACTACAGCACCTGGCGTATTGGCCTGAATAATTGAGGCATTACCACCTCTAACCGCTTCGATATTCTGAATGGTTAAATCTGTTTTATAGTATTGATCTACAGATGGGTTGGTGTTGAAACCTGTTGGTAAAAGCGGTAAACCATCTTCCTGAATGCCCAGAAAGATATATCCGCCCTGCTGCGGAAAGCCCCTTACCCAAACATTTCCCGGACCGTCTCCACCCGTACTTTCTACCGTTAAACCTGGTATGGCTTTTAATAAATCGGTACTATTTAATGGTGCTCTGTTGGTGATATCTTTATTGCTCACCGAGGTTAAGGCCACACTGCTTTCTAGCTTTTTCTTTGGATTACCGCCGGTTACCATCACACTTTCCAACTGTAGGTTATCTTCTGACAGGCTGATATTTAGGTTTTCGTCGGCATTACCTGGTGATAGGTTTACTTCTTTGGAAATGAAACCTACGTATCTCACCACGATGACACGGCTATCAACAGTTAAGCCTTTTAGTGCAAAAGCACCATTTTCGTCGGTTGTGGTCCCGATTGATTTCCCTTTAACGGTAACCGATACCCCAGGGATGGCATTCCCTTTACTATCGGTTACTTTTCCGGTAACAATGCCTTCAAAGGCTTTTAGTAGTTCGAGGTTGTTATTGGCGGGAATAGAATAGAGCAGAATCTGATCTTTAACTATCCTATATCCCACGTCATAACGTTTTAGCGAATTCTCAAGAAAGTATTTAAGTTTTTGGTTAACCACATTAATAGAAACTTTACGGTTGGAGTTTATTAATTGTGGGCTGTAAACAAATTTAACATTGGCTAGGTGTTCTGTTTTTTCTATAATGGTTTTAATATCTGTTTGATCGGCTTTGATCGAAATTGATTTGTTCAGAAAATCTTGTGCGTCGACATTTTTGGCAAAAGCACCACAAGTAAAAATTATTATTGCAAGTATTTGGTAAATCGAAACTCTCATTGCATATATCGCCAGCGAAATAAGTTGATTTTTTTTCATAAATTTGGTTATTGTTCATTAAATGATTGGATTTATTGGACATAGAAATACCATGAATACATTTCTGATGTATTTAACTCGCCGGCAATGCCCCACATTGTCGGCTTTGTTTTTTAGAAAAATATTATGGAAAATGGAGCCGCGGTTATGGGCTGTTGGTGTTGTGGTTCTTCTTCATCATGTTTATATATTTGGTTAGTTTTTATTGGAAACCACAATGCTGGTTCCCTGGATGTAATATTTGCTTGATATGGTTCCACAGATCAGGTCGAGCTGCTCATATAGCCCTTTTTTGCTTAGATCTCCGGTAAAAGTATAGGTCGAAATCTGCTCATTATCCGATTTTATCTCTATACCATAAGCTTCAGATAAGGTTTTGAAAATTTCTTTAACGCTTTCTTCTTTAAAATTATAGCTCAAATTTGTTGGTATGTTGTAAGCCTCTGCCAAAGGAATAGGCTTGCTTACCAATGTTTTATTTAATTTGTGGTCGGCAAAAACACCTTTTTGATTTGGCGTAAGCAGAATTGGTTTAGCCAGTTTTTCTTTAGTGAAAACGAATAGCGAACTTTTCTGATTTTCCTCTACCTGAACTTTCCCCGTTCTTACCGCAACCTGAGCCGGAAGTTTATCTGTTGATGATTTTACCCAAAAGCTGGTACCCAAAACACGTATAACCAGTTTTTGATTGTACACATAAAACGGACGCTTAGGGTTTTTACTTACCGAAAAGAAAGCTGTTCCTTTTAAATAAACCATTCTTTTATTGGAAGCAAAAGCCTTTGGATAAATAATATTGGCCTGCGGTTTAAGTGTTACTGTGCTTTCATCGCTAAGCGCTATAACGATGGAACGATCAGTATCATTGGTTTTGCTGATTAAGTTTAAGCCTTCATTTTCATCAATAAAAGATTGCTCGGCATGGTTGTAATTGGTTAAATATAAACCGGCAATAAAAAATGCAACAATAATAGATGCTGCAATAGCCAATTTTGGCCAAAGCTTTTTAACTTTTAATGTGGTTGTTGGTTTCTGCTCAATATTATTGATGCCGAGCCAAGCATTCATCTGCATTTCTTCGAGAGCAGTTGATGATAAGTCTTTAAAATTCTGGTTATTTAAGTTATGATACCATTTATCTACCCATAGCTTTTCAGCTTCGGTACAATTTCCGTTTTCATAACGGCTTAGTAAATCGTAAAATGATTTCTGGTTCATAAGAAAGAATATTTGGCTCTATACTATACAAGTAACACAATGAATGCGAACCCCTAAAGGTAGGAGCTGAAAAAGCTGAAATAATTTGTAATTATCTGATAATCAGCTATAAAAAGATGTAAAAATTTTTAATGTATTCTTTTATCCTTTTAATGGATTGGGTGATATGGTATTCTACCGCCTTTTCGGAAATGTTTAAACCAGTAGAAATATCTTTGGTAGATTGGTGTTGGTAACGGCTCAGTCTGAAAACCTCTTGTGTTTTTTTTGGGAGCGAATTAATTCCTTCTTCAATAATGGAAGATAGATCGTGAAGATCGACCAGGTTTGTGGTATCATGATGGTTTTCTGAATAGGTTAGGGTCTGGTACTCCATGTACTTATTCTCCATAACGAGCCTCCTGATGTGGTTGATTACACTTAACTTGAGGGCACCGAACAAATAAGCCTGGAGGTTATTGATCACTGCTTCCTGCCGCTTTTCCCAAAGGGAGATAAAGATATTCTGCACCAATTCTTCAGCAATTACCTTGTCGCCTGTTTTTTTGTAGGCAGCCAATAAAAGCTCATTACTATAAGTAAAATATATTTTTTCGTAAGCCTGTTTATCGCCCTGTTTTAAGCGATCAAGTAAATCATTAGATTTTTCAGGCTCAGCGTGAGTCATTTGTTATTTGGTTATGCAGGTAAGTGTAGTAAATGTAATAAAATTAATGTTGAAATGTAATCAAGTTTGATTGTTTCAATATTGAAAGGTTCTAATGCTGGGGATGTCAGTTAACAGTTTTCAGTTGGCAATTTGCAGTTATCAATTGGCAATTAAACAATCGGGCCATTAAATAACTTATGTGGTTAACCTCTCAAGGATACACTAAGTATAAATATTTTATCGCCTTTTATCTCATTTTTTTACCTTTGCTCAATCTCAAAAAAATTATGCAAGAAAAAATTGTTGTTTTAGGCTCTAACGGGCAAATTGGTACCGAGTTGGTAACCATGTTACGTAAAATATATGGTGATGATCATGTGGTTGCATGCGATATACGCAGACCAGATTACGACATCAAAAACTCTGCACCGTTTGAATTTGTGAATGTACTTGATAAAGAAATGATCAATGGCATTTTTCATAAATACAGACCAACACAGGTTTACCTTTTAGCGGCTTTATTATCGGCTACAGGTGAGCAAAATCCAAAATTAGCCTGGGATTTAAATATGAACGGCTTGCTGAATGTTTTAGATTTAGCTTTAGAATATAAAACTGCAAAGGTGTATTGGCCAAGTTCAATCGCTGTATTTGGCCCGAATTCGCCAAAAGATAATACCTCGCAATATTGCGTAATGGATCCGAATACAGTTTATGGAATTAGCAAACTGGCAGGTGAGCGCTGGTGCGAATATTATAACCAAAAATACGGATTGGATGTGAGGAGTATCCGTTATCCAGGATTAATCAGCTGGAAAGCTGCCCCGGGTGGCGGCACAACAGATTATGCGATCCATATTTTTCACGATGCATTGAAAAAAGGCAGTTACCAGAGTTTCTTAAATGCAGAAACTGAATTGCCAATGATGTATATGGATGATGCCATCCGCGGAACTATTGAGCTTATGGATGCACCTGCCGATCAGATTTCGGTACGTAGCAGCTATAATTTTGGTGGCGTAAGTTTTACACCTGAGGTTTTAGCAGCCGAAATCAGAAAACATATTCCAGATTTTACATTATCTTACGCCGCTAATGATCCCCGTCAGCAAATTGCAAATAGCTGGCCACGTTCTATCGACGATAACTATGCGGCAAAAGATTGGGGATGGAAACCAGCGTTCGATTTATCGAAACTGACAATTGATATGTTAAATAATTTAAAAAAATAATATAAAGGTAGAGGGTTGAAAGGTTGAAGGCATAAGGTCTCCTATCTCAAAATCTTATATCTCAATACTCGAAAAATGGGAAGAGCATTCGAATTTAGAAAAGAGAGAAAATTTAAGCGTTGGGCCAAAATGGCGGTTCAGTTTACACGTATTGGTAAAGATATCGTAATGGCGGTTAAGGAATCAGGACCTCATCCGGAAACCAACTCGCGTTTACGTACGGCGATGCAAAATGCAAAAGCGGTAAACATGCCAAAAGATAGGGTAGAGGCTGCTATTAAACGCGCTTCTGATAAATCGATGGCCAATTACGAAGAAATTGTATATGAAGGTTATGCGCCGCATGGTGTTGCGGTTTTAATTGAAACGGCTACTGATAATACCAACCGTACCGTAGCAAACGTTCGCAGTTATTTTAACAAAACGGATGGTTCTTTGGGTAAAACCGGATCATTAGATTTCGTTTTTAACCGCAAATCTGTTTTCCGTTTTGTACCGGCCGAAGGTTTAGACCTTGAAGAGTTAGAATTTGAACTGATTGATGCCGGTTTAGAAGAACTATATGTTGAGGCTGACGAAGAAGGAAACGATGTAGCAGTTGCTCAGGGTGCTTTCGAAAACTTTGGTTCTTTACAAAAAGCTTTAGAAGAAAAAGGTATTGAGTTAAAAAGCTCTAAATTAGAACGTATTGCTTTATCGCATCACGAAGTTACAGAAGAACAAGCTGCTGATGTAATGAAATTGATTGATAAGTTAGAAGAAGATGATGATGTGCAGGCCGTTTATCACAACATGGCTGAGTAATATCAATTGAATAATTTACAAGGGCTTAAAGATTTTTCTTTAAGCCTTTTTTTGTGCAATCATCGTCATGCTGAACTTGTTTTACAAGTATAAATAGTGTTTTTAGTTGTCTTGTAGCTACTACGTGGTCAGCATCTATCTAAGAAAGACCCTGAAATAAATTACCTTCGGTGAGCTCGCTAAGGCTCGGTTCAGGGTGACGATCGAAAGGAAACCTGCGAGGTTTAATTAATCTACTATTTCTTGTGCGAAAACAACCAGCTTAACAACTCTGGCTCTGCAAAGGCACTGTCCCAGCTATTGTGGTTGGCATTTGGATATAGGGTAAATTTTACCTCATCACCAACGGTTTTTAAGCGCTCGGCGATGGCAATTGAGAATGCCGGATCAACAACATCATCCTTTGCGCCATGGAAAATCCAAAGCGGTATTTTTTGATATTTTTTAATATTGTTGGTGTTATCGCCACCACAGATGGCAATGGCAGCGGCAAATTTGCGGCGCTCTCTTCTTAACAGCTCATAAGTACCCATTGCCCCCATAGATAAACCGCCCACATACACCTGTTCTTTGTTTATATAGGGTTTATTAAGGAAGTTTTTAACCATGCCCTGTAGCGCATGCATGATTTTGGTTGGTTGGCCACCTTCTACAAAACTGATTCTCCTTTTACCTTTGGCATCTTTCTCAAAATTGGCATTTGCCCAAAAATCGTTTGATGGGCATTGTGGGAAAACAACAATAGCAGGAAAATTTTTGCGTACATCGTTTTTTAGGAACAATTTTCCACCGTGTACCAGTTGACTCGCATTATCGTTACCTCTTTCTCCGCTTCCATGCAGAAAAAATATGATCGGATATTTTTGGTCAGGATTAAAATTCTCGGGAAACAGGATTCTGTAGTAAATAGAGTCCTTTCCCTTGATATAGCTTCCCTTGTCGTATTTTTTTAAGTCTTGAGCGTTTAAAAAGAGTACAGAAAAAAGAATGCAGATAGTTAGAATAATCTTTTTCATCTGTTTAATGTGTTTTTAATCGTAATGAAGCTATCATAATTTGTTATTACCACGTGTTTTTTTGATAAATTATGATGGTTTCATTTAACAAAAATAGAAAACCCTGGCTATTTTACAATAGCTCAGGGTTTATAACCAAACCTAATTGTCTTTATTTCAGTGTAAAAGATGCCCCTTTTACATCACGTGAATTTGTTCCGATAAATACTTTAAAATCGCCGGGTTCAGCAACGAATTTTAAATCAGCATTGTAAAACTTGAGATCGTTCTCCGAAATATTAAAAGTGATGGTTTTACTTTCTCCGGCTTTTAAATTAATTTTTTGGAAACCTTTCAGCTCCTTAACCGGTCGGGTAATACTTCCCACAAGATCCTGAATGTATAATTGAACGACCTCTTTACCCTCGTATTTACCTGTATTGCTCAAAGTAACTGATGCGGTGATCGTTTTCCCCTTGGCTAAGGTATTTGAACTTAATTTAATATCGCTGTAATTAAACGTAGCATAACTCAGGCCAAAGCCGAATGGATATAAAGGATCGTTGCTTACATCTAAATAATTAGAACGGAATTTTTCGAACCATTTACCCTCTGCCAATGGTCTACCGGTGTTTTTATGTGCATAGTACAAAGGTACCTGACCCACATTTTGAGGAAAAGTTGCACTCAGTTTACCCGAAGGATTAACATCGCCAAAAAGTACATCGGCAATTGCACTTCCTGCTTCACTACCCGGGAACCAAACATTTAAAATGGAAGGAATATTTTCCTGCTCCCAGTTTAATGCCAATGGTCTGCCGGTAAATAAGACTAGTACTACTGGTTTACCCGTTTTAGCCAATGCTTTTAACAGGTTTTTTTGCGTTTCAGGAATCTGGATATCGGTTACACTGCTACTTTCGCCTGTAAATTCAGAACCTTCACCAATGGTAGCCACAATAACATCTGATTTTTTAGCAACCTCTAGCGCTTCTTTGATCATTTCAGCTTCGGTCCGTGGGTCGCGTTTGTAAGTAGGGTTGTGTATGTTTACATAACGGTGCTCCATAGCAGAATCTGCTAAAAAATTAGCCCCACGTGCTGTTAAAATTTTGGCTTTATCACCCAAAACATTTTTTAAACCTTGAAGTACCGTTACCGATTTATCAAAAAGAGCTGCAACACTCCATGTACCATACATATTGGCCGTATTATCTGCCAATGGACCGATTAAGCCAATTGTACCTGATTTTTTTAATGGAAGTACATTATTGTTATTTTTTAGTAATACAAAGCTTTCAGCTGCAATTTCGCGTGCAACCTGGCGGCTAGCCGGGCTGAAAACTTCTTTTTCTGCTCTTTCTGGATTACAGAATTTATAAGGATCAGCAAATAAGCCCAGTTTGTATTTGGCCTGAAGCACTAATCTGCAGGCCCTGTCTATTTGTGCCATGCCAACTTTTTTCTCTGCCAATGATTTTTTTAAAGTACCTAAAAAGCCTTCACCCACCATATCCATATCAATGCCAGCATTTAAAGCCAGGGCTGAAACAGTTTGTAAATCGCCCATACCATGTGCAATCATTTCAGGAATACCCGTATAATCGGTTACCACAAAACCTTTAAAGCCCCATTGGTTACGCAAAACATCGGTCATTAACCATTTGCTTCCGGCTGCAGGGATGCCATCAACTTCGTTAAAAGAAGCCATGATACTGGCTGCACCTGCATCAACAGCGGCTTTGTAAGGAGGGAAATATTCATTGTACATGCGAACTTTGCTCATATCGGTGGTATTGTAGTCTCTGCCAGCTTCGGCAGCACCATAAAGCGCATAATGTTTTACGCAGGCTAAAATTTCGTTATTAGCCTGAAGTTTACCTTGATAACCTTTCACCATGGCGGCGGCAATCTGTGAACCTAAATAAGCATCTTCGCCACTTCCTTCCGAAATACGGCCCCAACGTGGGTCTCTCGAAATATCAACCATAGGAGAGAAGGTCCAGTTAATTCCACTTGCACTGGCTTCTATTGCAGCAACCCTTGCCGATTTTTGTACGGCATTCATGTCCCAAACGCAACTCATTCCTAAGGGAATTGGGAAAACAGTATTGTAACCGTGGATCACATCCATTCCAAAAAGCAAAGGAATTTTCATTCGACTGTTTTCTACTGCAATCTTTTGAACTGCCTTTATCTTATCTACTCCTTTAATGTTAAATAAACCACCAACCTGTCCATCTCTTATTTTTTTTGAAATGTCGCTACTATTGGCCTGTCCGGTGGTGATATCGCCAGAACTTGGCAGGTTCAATTGACCAATTTTTTCATCAACGGTCATTTTCGCCATGAGGTTGCTGATGAAGGTATTCATCTTTGCATCTGCTGTCGAAACAAGTTTTTTTGTTTGTGCTGATCCGTTCAGTACAAGCAGGGTTAAAAAAACAACCAGGATATTCGCTCTCTTCATTATATGTGTGTTTTATTCTTTTATTAGCTGGTGCTCGTTTCCAACGAGTGCCTAAATGGTTTTACGATTTTATCGTCTTAACATTAATCGCTAAGAGCGATTAGTTATTTTCACACTCGTTAGAAACGAGCGTGAGCATTTATTTAATCAACTTTTTTTATTTAAGCTGGCGCTCGTTTCCAACGAGTGCCTAAATAGCTTTACGATTTTATCGTGTTTTAACATTAATCGCTAAAAGCGATTAGTTATTTTCGCACTCGTTAGAACGAGTGTGAGCTATGTATTTTTATTAATCAACTTTCTTTACCTCGGTTTTTGCCGATACACCATTCTCATTTATCGCTTCGATAGCAAAATAGTATGCCTTTTGGCTGTCCATTGCTTTGAACCAGTACTCATTAAAATCATGGATCATGATGCAATTGTATAGCTTATCTGGTGCAGTACCGTAATAAAGATTATAGGCAAATGCATGATCAACGGGTTCCCATTTGATGTAGGCACTGCGTTTATCCTTTTCTGTCCTCAGCACAATCAGGTTTTTAACTGTTGTTGGTTTTTCACCATTTCCGTTTCCAAAAACACGTAAGCCACTAATGGCAAATTTTCCGGTTGGCATATGGATGTTTACCATTTTGATAAACCTTGTTTTAACTGGCTTTTGGAGCTCGATGTAATCGTGCGGTACATCGGTTTTGTTTTGGCTTTTATCAACCAGCGTAGTCCATTTTTTTCCATCGGTTGAGCAAAGGATTTTGTATTGGTGAAAAATTCCGATCTGTTTACCAATAAATTCTGCATCCTGATCAGCATAGTTAATTTGTATGGCAGTAACGGTTGCAAGGCTCCCCAGATCAGTCTGGATCCATTCTCCTTTGTTTGCAGTTTTTGCGCTCCAATAAGTCTTGATGCTTTCATCAACAGCATTATTGGCATTAAAGCTTCCTAAAGTTGAAGAAACAGTAACGGGTTTTTTATAGTTAATGAGCATCCAGCCGGGGCCAGCAGGGCCACCTTCTTTTCTTTCAGCGGGTAAATAAAGTGGGTAATCGCCAAAGGCGGTATTCGTCCACATCACATCGTCTTTATCAAAACCCGTTGGCCAGATTCCCATCCTACGCTCCCAGGTGTTTTTTACGCAGATAATGCTGGTAGAGATGTGCCAGTAATTTTTGCCGTTATCCTGAAAGGTTGCACCGTGACCAGCACCGCGGGAAAATCCACCGCTTTTATAACTTAAAGGATCAGATTGTGGGGTAAATGGACTATCATAAAACAAAGGTTTTGTTCCAACCACCACGCCATCAGCATAACCACTAAACTCGGTTCCTGGAGCCCCATATTGAAAATAATATTTGCCATTATGTTTGGTCATCCATGCACCTTCGGCAAAGGGATCCAGAAATGTATTGTCCATATATTCGCCAAAACGCTGCCAGCCATATCGCCAGCTTTCAAGCAGGTACATTGGCGTGCGGGTGCCTTTAGGTTGAAAGGTTTTACGGTCTAATTCAACACCGTACATGGGGTAATTGTTACTGCTTCCGTTGTACATGTAAAATTTGCCATCGTCATCGGTAAAAAAGGAAGGATCCCAGCCACCAATTTCTAAAGAATCAACCAATGGGAACCATTTGTTCCCCTTAGGGTCGGTACTTCCCCATAACGTGAAGTTTTTAGTATAGGTACTCCCGAAAACAACCATGGTATCGCCAATAATGCCTACACCTGGTGCACATAATTCATCTTTTGTTTTATTCCATGGACGGAGAAATTTTCTTTCGTGGAATTTCCAGTTCAGCATATCGGCGCTATGCCAATAACCCCACTGGTTCGTACTGAAAAGATAGAAGTCGCCCTTATAATTTACGATCACCGGATCGGCAGTGGCACGGTGTTTTCCCCATTCGGTAAAAGATTCGAATGGTGTATAACCATAATCTACATTGATTGGGTTGCAATATGTTTTTTGATTTTGTGCAAATGCCGAAGCCGTGCAGATTATAATAGTTATTGTTGTAATCAGCCTTCTCATTTTATTTTTTTAAAGTCGGATGTTCAAAACCTAATTTTTGTAAGCCATTTTGAACATCTTTGTTCCCCATAAACAGCTTCCAAAGCAGGCCCGATCTGTAATTTTCGATCATCACCACCATTGGGCCTTGGTCAATACCTAAATATCTTTTCGGGTACCAATTGTTCTGTTCTGAAAAGGCGTCGTAAAAACCATATTTTCCCCAAACTTTATCCCCCAGATCTTCGTAAAGATGTCTGATTACCTTCATCGATTCTTTTGGCGTGTATGGGATTGATGATATAGCGGCAGTAGGGGAGATTACGCCAAAATCTTCCTGAGGATTGTGTGCTGCATAACCTTTTACCGAATAACTGGCCGTTAAGCCCCAGTTATTTTCGCCGTAACCTTTAAATTTCTTGGGGTTGGCTACACAGTAATCGTGTATGGCAAGGGTATGGTTTACATTATTTTCCCAATAATCGGCATAACGGTCTTTCAATCCTTTCGGGTTTAAACCCAGATAAGAGTAATGCGCCCAAAACAAAGGACCAACCGATTTTTTCTGACCCTGATAATCTAATGTAAAGGGATGACCATAAAAGTTGAAATTAGTTTTAATCTGCCCGTTTCTTGCCCAGCCTTCATGATAAACCTCTGCAGGGACGCCATGCGTAGGGGATGAGGCGGCCATAACGTACATAATCAAACATTCGTTGTAACCTTTAACGGGAAAGTTCATTTCCCATTTGTACGCTGGCGACCAATGCCAGTACAACACATTTTGGCCATTGCGGTACCAGTTGAAATCGATTCCTTTCCAAAGTTCATCAGCTTTTTTTGCCAATGTTTTTTCAGGTTCAGTACCATTTTTATAATATTCGTTAATACAGATTAAGGCCTGTGCAACAAAAGAAGTCTCAACTAAATCACCCCCATTGTCTTTTTTTCCAAATGGGCGTACTTTAGCGGTTTCGCCATTAATCCAATGTGGCCATGCACCATGAAAGCGATCGGCTTTGGTTAAAAAATCCAATATTTTATTTAAACGGTCTAATCCATCTTTTTTTGTCACATAACCCCTGTCGATCCCACTTAAAATAGCCATCAGGCCAAAGCCAGTTGCACCGGTTGCTACTGTACTCTTATCATTTTCAGGGTACACGTTATCCACATGAAAACGCTCTCTACCGGCACCTGATGTTGGTTCAGCCCCATCCCAAAAATACTGGAAGGTTTGTTTTTGAACCAGATCTAATAATTCAATATCAGAAAGGTTTTTCTTGATTTTAAGATCGGAATGATATGATGAGGTTTCATGCTGCGCACATGATGACAGCGTGAAAAGGGTAAGTGATAATAGAAAGAAGTTTCGGAATATAAATTTCATTTTGTTGTATAATGTTAAAGATTGGGACTACTAAATCCAAGGTTTTTCATGCCAGTTCTAACTTCGGGAGCCGACATAAATAAGTTCCAGATTAATTTGGTTCTATAATTTTCGATCATTACTACAATTGGTCCCTGATCTATGGCCAAAGTAGAAGAAGCAAACCATTGATCTTTTAGGGAGAAAGCATCGTAAAAACCATAATCTCCCCAGGTTTTGTTGCCCAGTTTATAATAAAAATATTTTAGCGCCTGCATCGATTCTGTTGGCGTATACGGAAAAGATGATAAAGCTGCGGTAGGGGCAATTACACCAACATCATTGCCAGGTGCACTAGCGGTGTATCCGTTTGGAATGTCGCTAGCCGTTAAACCCCAGCAATTTTCGCTATACCCATAGTTTCCAAGTGGATTGGCCTTGCAGTAGTTATAATTGATCTGTGTGTGTGCCTTAGTTTGTGTTTCGTAATTGGCATAAGCATCGCTTAAACCTGTTGGATTAATACCCAGGAAAGAATAATGAGAAAAAAATAATGGGCCACCATTGGCTGTACCCAAAGGAAGTTGGACACCATAATAGGTGTTCCCATTTTTCATGGCGCCATTTTGTGCCCAGCCATTATCATAAACTGCTTTAGGAATAGAGAAAGTAGGGGATGCTGCAGCCATTACATAAGTGATTAAGCACTCGTTCCAGCCTTTAATGGGCAGGTTCATGTCCCAATTATAATTAGGACTCCAATGCCAATAAAGTGTATTACTGTTATCTTTTCTGTACCAGCTCCATTCTACGCCGTTATAAATGGTATTAATATCAGCTCGTAATGCAGTTTCTGCTGCATCAGCTCCATTAAAATATTGACGGGCGGTAATTAGGCCCGCCATTAAAAATGAAGTCTCAACAAGGTCGCCACCATTATCTTTTGTACTGAACGGAATTACTTTTCCGGTATTGCCATCCAACCAATGTGGATAGGCGCCATGGAAACGATCGGCAGTTTTTAAAAAGGATACCATTTTCTGTACTCTTGCCAAACCATCCGCTCTGCTGATGAAATTACGGTTAACACCAGTTATTAATGCCATAATCCCAAAGCCAGAGCCGCCTGATGTAACAATATTGCCTGATGTATTTCTTTCTCTTGCCAAACCGCTTGTAGGGTGACCAAAATCCCAGAAATATTTGAATGTTTGTTTTTGAACGAGCGTTAAAAGTTCATCGTCGCCGATGCGTGCAAATTTGTCTGCATCATCAACAGCAGTAATCAGATTTACCACAATGGCCGAAAGTAGCTTGTTCCCGGTTTTCGACAATAGGCCGGTATTGACATTTAAAATATATTTAGTAATAGGTTGCAGCGCCGATGGCGTAATTACAACTGTATTATCGTTATTCTCTAGTTTGGATGTGAATGCGGCTAAATTTCCAGCATCATCATTAAGGGTAACATTAGCACCAACTGAAGTGGCATTAATTGGTGATGAAAATGTGATTTTAATAATTGGGCTATTATTTATACCATAATAGGTAAATCCATTGTAAGTATCATTAACTTTTAAATCACTAAAAGAAAATGAGCTTGGTGTAACGGGGGGATCAATTGGTGAAGGTGTATCGCTTTTTTTGCACGCAAAAAAAACAATTGATAAGATTAAAATATAAAAATATTTATTGTTCATAGTAGGAGAGTTGAAAAGGGCCACCATTTGGCAGCCCTTTTAATTTTGGCTATCAGAATAGAAAAGTTATTTTCCTCTTCCTTCTAGTTTTTGTAATGAACTAATTTCTGTATCCGTTAAAGCTTTATTGTAGATGCGAACTTCATCTAACTGACCTACTAAATAACTGGCCCAATCTTGTTTCCCTGTAGCTGTTGTTAAGCTAGGGGTAGTTTGAAAATGAACAGTACCAAAAACCATTTTACTGGCATTTTGGAATACTAATGGTCCGTTATTCGCTATTATTTGCGTCGCGATTTTTGAGCCATTTACATAAACTTTGTAAGTAGAGGTTGTTTGATCATAGCTTAACGCAATTTGATTCCATTTATCCCAAGGACTAGTCATTGCATAATTGCCTAACCAGTTGTCAGAACCTGCATTGTTTAGGTGGAATTTCAAATTTCCTGATGCTGCTGTTCCACCGTTTTCAAAGAACACTGTCATGTTTCCCCAAAAGGCAGTTGAATTAGATACATCAACCAGACCGACAATTCCCTTATCGTTCAGTGGCATTTTTTCCCATAGGGTTAGCGTGAAACTTTTTAGATTCTGAACAGCAGTAGGTGTATTAGATATAACATAACCATTTAAAGCACCTTGTAAGCCCTGGCCTTTAACAGCAGGAGCGAATGATGTTCCTGTGTTTACGCCCACAGTATTAGAAACGCTGTCAATCAAACTTCCATCAAAAGCCCAATAGGCTACCAAGCTATTTGATGCAACCTGTTTTGCACTGGTATAACCACCAATATTTAAAGCTGGAGCATAGCTTTCAGGATCAAATTCCTTTTGGCAAGAAGATAATCCTAAGGTTATCGCAGCCATCAATAAAAAATATTTTGTTTTCATTTCTATAATTTTAAAAGCGATTAATAACCTGGGTTTTGCGTTAGTGTTCCTGCACTTAAATCAATTTCAGTCGACGGAATTGGCCAAACTTCATTTTTGCCTGCTTTCCATCCTTTAGGACCAAATACGGCAGTACCACGACCTTGACGGATCACATCAAAATAACGGTCTGATTCCATTGCGAATTCAACTTGTCTCTCCTTCCAAATTGCCTGGCGAAGTGCTTCTTTATCGTTCGTAGTAACATCGGGTAATACACCTGCTACGCCACCACGGGCACGCGCCCTAACTTTGTTTAAAGATGTTTTAGCCAATGTAGCATTACCCAGTTCATTAGCTGCTTCAGCATTCATTAATAAAACATCTGCAAAACGAAGTACCCTAACATTTTGTTGAGCGCCTTCATTTACACCTGTAATAATTAAGCTGAAAGGAACGTAAGATTTTTGATTATACATCGGATTATCTCCAGTTGCTGCAATAATATCACCCTGTGGAGTAGTTTCGCCTCTAAAAATGATAGTAGCATCTCTTCTCACATCGCCTGTCTCATAAGCTGCTGCTAATGTTGCTGTTGGCACATTGAAGCCCCATCCTCCAACAGACCCTCTAACACCTTGAACTTGGCTATATTGAGAGGTGGCTGAGCCCGGGATACTTTGATTGATTTCGCATTGAATTTCAAAAACAGATTCAACGTTGTTTTCATTGTTTAAGCGGAAACCCTGCTCATAGTTTGGGAAAAGATCATAACCCATGCCCATTACAGTATTGGTTAATGAAAGTACTTGATCCCATTTGCCTAAATACATAGCAACTTTAGCATGTAGCGCTAAAGCAGCACCTTTTGTTGCTCTACCTCTATCGGCAGCAGGATACGTTTGCGGCAATGCAGCTGCTGCATCGTCTAAATCTTTTTCGATCGCGGCCCACACTTGTGCTTTAGGTGTACGGGGAATATTAAATTCAGTAGCATCTTTTGGCACATTTAAACGCAAAGGAACATCACCAAAAGCTCTTACTAATCTAAAATAAGAATAGGCACGAACAAATTTAGCTTCGCCTAGGTAGCGAGCTTTTAAACTTGCATCCATGTTTATCGCAGGAATGTTATCCAATACCTGATTACACAAATTAATATTTTGGTATTGCCCGGTCCAAAAGCCACCGAATTGACCTTCAGTTGATGAGGCCGTATAGTTATCGAAATTGTTCAAATAACTGGCATCATTCACTGAACTGCCTTTTTCAGCATCATCACCAGGGATACTTTCAACCGCTAATGCTGGAAAAGCTGTATTTTCCCAGGTTCTTAAGTTACCATAAATGGAATTTACTGCCTTGGTAGCATCATCCTGCGATTTCCAAAATGTTACAGCAGGTTGTTGCGCTTGTGGATCTACATTTAAAAAATCTTTTTTACATGCAGGACTTATCAAAATGGTTGAGCATAAAGCAATTAGCCCAAGCTTTTGTATATAGTTGTTTTTATTAATAATTTTCATGTCTTTATCGGTATTAGAAAGTAACTTGAAGACCTAATCTGTACGTCGCAGATAATGGATAAACATTTGCATCAATACCTGCGTTTGTCGGTGTTCCTCCTATTTCTGGAGTAAATCCTTTGTATCCGAATAAGTTAATGGCGTTTTGAGCATCAACAAAAACTCTGATTTTTCTTAAGGTTAACTTCGTCATTAAACTCGTTGGCAATGTATAACCCAATTGAACATTTCTTAAACGGATATATGATCCATCTTCAACATAGAATGAGTTTGGAGCTGCATTAGCTGTTGATCCAACATTAGCAGATGGATAAGTTGTAGAGGTTCCTTCCCCATGCCATCTGTTATCATAAAAATCTTTACTAAAGTTTTCGTTACCAAAACGATAGGCCACATTTGCATTGTAAACATCAACGTCAGCAACGCCTTGAACATCTAGTGAAAGATCAAATTCTTTGTAACCAAATGTTGCATTTAAGCCATAGCTATATTTAGGATTAGGATTACCAAGTACTACACGATCTTTTCCATCAATAACGCCATCACCGTTCACGTCAGCGTATTTAAAATCACCTGGTTTTGCAGAAGTTTTTTGCGCAGAAGCCGCAACTTCAGCTGCATTTTGGAAAATACCTGCTACCTGATAACCAAAGAAAGCGCCAATTGGTCCACCTTGAACTGTTCGGGTAGCCAAGGCACCGTTGGCGATACCAGCTCCACCTGCATATATAGGATTTAAGCCTGTAATAACAGATAATACTTTGTTATTATTAATCCCAACGTTACCGCTGATGGAGTAGCTGAAACCGTTTTTAGCCTGATCTGCGTAAGTTGCTAAAAATTCGAAGCCACGATTTTGGAAATCTGCCTGGTTACCAATTAGTTTACCACTTGAAGTTCCAATTGATTGTAATACGTTAATATCAAAAATTGCTTGCTCAGTTTTTTTATTGTAGAAACCAGTTTCAATACTTAAACGATTGTTCAAGAATTTAGCTTCAATACCAATATCCGTACCTACGGTGCGCTCCCAGTTTAAAAATGATGGAACGATCGAGTTTACATTTGCACCAGTATATCCAACACCATTAAAAAAAGCAACCAATTTTCCACTTTGATCAACGGTTAATGTTGTTGGGTTTACAGGAACACCCGCGTTACCAACTTTACCCCACGAACCTTTCAGTTTTAAATAGTTAACTACTTTCTGGTTTTTCATGAAGTTTTCGCCTGTTATTATCCAGCCAGCACCAACTGCAGGGAAGTTACCCCATAAGTCGCCTCCATTAAAGAATTGTGATGCACCATCTCTACGAATGGTTGCATTTAATAGATAACGATCCTTGAAGGAGTAATTTACTCTTCCAAAATAAGAAGCTGAAGTTAGTAAACTTCCACCATCTTCAACACGGCGCGTTGATGCAGTACCTAAGGCAAGATATAAATCCCCGTCGCTGCTGTATGGAACATCGAAAGCTGTAGCTCTGACAAAATAATTTTTTCTTCTCTGAGCAGTTTGCCCAAGTAATACAGTTAAATTATGATCTCCAAAAGTATTTTTATAAGTTAAAGTATTTTCAAGAATCCAGTTTCTGTTCTCATCTCTGTTGATGTTCAAAGTACTTTGAGTAGTTCTTTGCCCCTGCGTTGCTTGATAAACTGGAGAATAAGCTCTCACTTCATTTTGGCCAAAATCGCCGCCTGCACTTGTTCTAAAAATAAAGTGTTTAGCAACTGTTAATTCAGCATAAACATTACCTGTAATGCGATAGTTTTTTGATTTTTGATTGAAATAATCTAATGTTACTTGAGGATTGAAGTTATTACCTCCTCCTAATCCAAAGTCATTCGCATCACCATAACTACCATCAGCATAGTAAACAGGTACAACAGGACCTGCAGCATATAGCTGACGGAAAATACCATCACTAATATCGTTTGTGTTAATCGCTGTTCCAGATACTGTATAGCCAATTTTTAATGGTTTAAGTACTTGGAAATCATTTGAAAGCTTAGCCGTATAACGCTTATAATTCTGCGTTTTAACAATTCCATCTTCATTGGTATAACCTAGAGAGAAATTATATGTTGTTTTCTCCGTACCACCATTTACCGAGATTTGATGATTGGTTTGCAAAGCATTTCTAAAGCCTTGATTGTACCAATTAGTGCCTTCTCCATAACTTGAAGGATCTGAGAATAGCGGAGCGGCAGTTGCATCATTAGATTTAATCAATTCATTGATGATGGTTGCATATTCAGTTGCATTAGTCATCTCGATTTGATTAGTAACCTTTTTATAACCAACGGAACCATTGTAACTGATTACTGGATCGCCATTTTTACCTTTTTTTGTAGTGATCAATACCACGCCATTCGCAGCACGAATACCGTAAATAGATTGTGATGATGCATCTTTCAAAATACTTAAGTTCTCAATATCTCCAGGATTTAAGAAACTAACATCATCGAACCAAACGCCATCCACAACGTACAGAACTCCTGTGTTGCCATATACTGTACCCGTACCACGGATAGTAATTCTTGGTGATGAGCCAGGTGCACCGCTATTCGTAATTGAAACTCCCGCAACTTTACCTTGTAGTGCACTTACAGCGTTAACTGATGCTTGTTTTGAAATGTCCTCACCTTTTACAGTCGCTACAGATCCAGTTACATCAATTTTTCTCTGCGTACCGTAACCCACAACTACAACCTGCTCTAATTGTTGTGTTGATGAAGCCATTGATACATTGATGGTTGTTTGATTATTTACAGCTTGCTCAAATGCTGTATAGCCTACAAAGTTAAATACCAGTGTGGCATTAGCCGGCGCGCTAAGGGAGTAGTTGCCGTTCACATCTGTTTGCGTACCAGTTTGTGTGCCTTTAATTAAAATAGATACGCCTGGTAGGGGAGTTTTGTCACCCCCATCAACTACTTTACCTTTTACGGTAATGTTTTGCGCTAATGCTACGTTAATTGTTAGCAAACAAAATGCAGCGAGAACAGAGATTCTTGTAAAGATTCTTTTCATGCTTTATTATAAATTTAGTTTAATTGTTAGTTAAATGTGGGGTTGTTTTTGTTGATGTGCAAGTGATTTTACCTCTACATTAATACATCATCTGATACTGTGGGGTATCTCATTCAATAAAACCAAATGCCATTTTAGCCTAAAAATGCAGTTTTTTAGATTTTAACATCACATTAATATATGCACAAGTGTACAAATAACACTAAGTGTTTTGTGGGGCCACGAAGCTTGCCTTGAGAGGTAATGATGTAGTGCCGATTGGGTAAGATAACATGAAAAAGCCTCAAAAACCGTTTTTTGTGCAAACGTTCCCGAGGCTGCTTCGAGCAATTTTTGCCCGCTTTAATTTGATTCTAGCGGCAAGATTAAAGTTCCATTAAAAACTCTGTCAGGTTTTTATCGTGCGGTACTTCGAGCTTTTTACGCAAGCGATACCTGCGTATTTCAACTCCTCTTAAACTAATGTTCAACAGTGACGACATTTCTTTACTGCTCATATTCATTCTGAGGTAAGCACACAGTTTTAAATCATTCGGAACAAGATCCGGATGTTGTGCCTTTAATTTTTTAAAGAAACTCTCGTGTGCCTCGTTAAAGCTATTTTCAAATAAATGCCAATCACGTTCATCATTCATTCCATCATTAATTACTTTCTGGATTTTGCGGGTCTGATCATCTGAGAGTTTTTTACCATTCTCATCCTTTAATTTGGTGATTTCATCACTTAGCTTTTGAAGCAGTTCGTTTTTATAAACGAGGGTCATGGCCGAGTTGGCGAGTTCTCTGTTTTTCGAGGCCAATTCGGCTTGTAATTTTTCGGTTTGCAGCTTGATGATCTGCTTTTCGTTGATCTCTGTTTCCTGCCTAAGAATCTCTTCCTGCTCAGCCTGTAAACGATCGCTAATTTTTTGGCTATCCCGCTGTAATTTTCTTTCGTAGATTTTTTTGCCCAGAATTAACACCACCACAAAAAGAACAACATAACACAAAATGGCCCAGTTATTTAGATACCATGGCCGCAAAATGATAAACGAATAAACGGTTTCCCCGCTTACTGAAGTATCATCGATTTTTGCCCTAACTTTAAAAACATAGTTCCCGGCACTTAAATTGGTGAAATCTTTTTCTGTGGCATAACTCCAATCAGACCAGGCCTTAGAATATCCCTCTAAATAAAACTGATATTTAACCTTAGCCTGGCGGTAATAGGGCAATGCATAAGAAATGCGGATATTGTTGCGGCTGTTTTGGATCTCTGTTGCTTCCTCACTATTTCCAGCTTCGCTGATGAGCGAAAACTTATCGGTAATATCTTCTACACGCCTGATCAGTACGGAAGGCAATTTTTGCTTCTGCAAATTCAGTTGAGCCGTAGGATTGTAGATTACAAAGCCATCATCAACGCTGATCAGGTAAATGGAATTACTGATTCGGCTGATATTCTCATAATATTGCACCATCCTGCCATCTAAAATGCTGAATTGATTCGAATCTATTTCTACTTTACCAGGTTCGCTAAAGTTAACCAGTGCTGTTTTGCCGTGATTAATAAACCAATATTTTTTACCTCCTGCGCTAATAATTTTATTGGATGATTCGAAAGAGCCGAGTTCTTTATTAAGTGCTTCGTATTTGGTAAACTTATTGCTCAATTCATCGTAAGTATAAAAACCCGCATCAGAAGAAAAGACAATTTTGTTCTCTAAGTTGAATATATTGATGTTGTAATTGCCAGGGAGCCCGTTTTTTTCATCGAAATATTTTGTGCTGGTTACACTCGTGTAATTAGTGCTTAAGCTTAATTTGTACAACCCTTTATAAGCATGCGCCACCCAGATATCTCCTTTATTATCCTGTTCTACATATCTGGATGGGGCATCAAAGCCTGCAATTTTTGTAGCAAACTTTAATCCCAGCGCTGGAGATTCTGTAAAAAGCGAAAGCCCGGTATAAGTGCCCTGAACTAGGTAATTTGGATTCGAGTTTAACTTTTTAATCGTCCAGCCACCAGCTGATCTTGATAACCAATCGATTTTATCGCCGTTTACTTTAAATGTGCCGCTATTGTGCCCACAGATCAACTCATTATCGATAATGGCGAGTTCCCATACCTGGCCTTGCGAATTAGCGATTAACCGAAAATTAAATGGCAGTAGGTTATCTGGCGACCACTCGCTATAAAATAAACCTTGATTGGTACCGAGATAAATTTTATTGTTGAAGATAATGCTGGAGTAAACAGTGCCAAACTGACCTGTTTTATCAAAATAAAAATATAAAGGAGAGTTAAGTTCTATGCGGTCGATCCCATTATCAAGACCTGTCCAAAGATTTTGTTCATTATCAGCATATAAACTTAAAACAGTATTGTTCTGTAAACCGCTCGATTTATTGATCCGCTGCACAACCCTTCCATTCTCATCAATAATGATCAGGCCATTAAGGATAGTACCGTAAGCAAAATATTTACCCAATAAACTCACCCCATTATTAAGCTGGTAGGTTTTAAGATAACTATTTGCTGGTGTGTTCAGCGGTGTAAAATCTTTTCCGTCATAGGTAAACAATCCGTTCTTACTGGTGCCGATAATGAGGCCGCTGGTTTTATAAGGAAGGATAGAAAGAATTCCTTCTTTGCCAAGTTTTTCACTGTTTGGAATATGAATTAACTTGTTGCCAATGAGTTCGAACAAACCTTTTTCCAGTACTTCAATTAAGTACCTTTTGTTCACCTTATGAAGAAACAGAAAGGAAGATGGTGATTTTACAACCTCGATTTTGTTGTTTTTATAGAGGAATATTTTCGAAAAAGATTGAAAGATTACCCTATCCTGGTCTACATAGATTTTCCAAACTTCATCATTGATTTTTATTCCTTTTGGTAAAAGATTGGTAAGTGAGCTATAGGTTAACTGGTTGCTTTTAATTGACCAAAAGCCAAATTCACCAAAGCTACCGGTATAAATTCTTCCTTTATCGTCTGTCGCGACCGATCTAACAATTTGCCTGTTGGGCATCTGATATTTCTGCCAGTAGCGGCCATCGAAAGTTAAAAGTCCTTCAGCATTGCCAAAGTACATTACGCCATTTTTATCTTTTGCTATACTCCAGTTCTGGTTTCCTGATGAATAGACAGATTTTGGATAATTTTCTATATATGGAACGCCTATGCTTTTAATTTCTGATGCATAGGTATTTATTGCGAAGCAGGATAATAATAATAGGAGCCGGAAATAGTTTAGCATAAAATGGTTAATAGGTAAAGCCATTAATACACAAAGTAAATGAAAAATTGTTTAATAGTCGATCGTTAGTGGCCTATAGTTCATGACTATTAGTTAAAGAGGAAGGCTTTTGATAAACGATCAACAATCGACCTATTAAAAGAGATCGTTTTATGCAATATTATAATGGTCGATTGTTTTCAGCATTGAGGCGTTAAGAAACATTAAGCAGTTAAGTAAATTAAGGATAGAATACCGGAACTCGCCAACTAGCCCTGATGGCAGTGGCACGAAGCCAATTCTTCATTGGCGAAGTAAAACGTACAGCAGGACGGAACCCTTGTTGTTTGCAATGACACTGCGCTCCAAAAAAACTTATTGTGTTATAATCGCTACAATTGAAACTTTGCAATCAACTATGGACTATCCAACCCAAAACCTAACTTTTCACAACTACAGGCTGCGGAACCTTTACATAATAGCCTGTGCCATCGTAAGGGCGCTTGCGTGGATTGGTAGTGCACTCAACTGAGCAACAGCCCTGAAGCTGATCGCCGCATTCATCACATTGGGTAATGTGTTCATTACATTCAGGATTAGCACAGTTGATCATTTTAGGGGTGGTTTTACCGCAATTATAACAAACCGAAACAATGGTGGGGTTTACCTTATTTACATCGACAGCAATGCGGTTGTCGAAAACATAACACTTGCCTTCAAAATCCTTTCCGCCTGCTTCTTTTCCATATTTAATAATGCCACCATGTAATTGGTAAACATCGTTAAAGCCATGATGTAAAAGCAATGCAGATGCCTTTTCACATTTTATTCCACCTGTACAATACGTTAGTATTTTTTTGTCTTTATATTGGGCAAGTTGATTAATCTGTTCAGGGAAATCGCGGAAATTCTCGATATCGAGTGTTAATGCATTTTTAAATTTACCAAGATTGTGCTCATAATTGGAGCGTACATCCAGGATAATCACATCCTCATCATCTTTCATTTTCATGAAATCTACAGGCTCTAAGTGTTTACCTGTTTTTTCGTTCGGATTAATGATCGAGGTATCTCTTAAACCAGAATGCACAATTTCTGATTTATAACGGCAGTGCATTTTCAGAAACGAAGGCTCCTCAACATCATCTATTTTGAATTCTGTTTTTGCAAACCTTTCATCGGCATGTACAGTTTTCATGTAAGCTTCGCAAGCCTCAACAGTGCCAGAAACGGTGCCGTTTAAACCTTCATCGGCAACGATAATACGGCCAACTAAACCTAATGATTTACAAAATTTAAGATGATCGGCAGCAAATTGTTCTGCCTCTGCTATGTAACTATAGCAATAGTAAAGTAGTGTTTGATATTTTTTCATAACGCTGTTGATACCGTTGCAAACGGCGTTTAAAGCGGGGCAAAGATAGTAAAAAAGGTTGAAGGCTAAAAAGTTTAAGGTTGAAGGCGTTAGCTTACGCCTTTTACCCTACGCCTTACACTTTATTATAAGGTGTAAGCAATTCTAAATCCTTGTGTTAATTTGCGGGCACCGTCGTAGGCAAAGCCATAACTGGCCCTTAATACCAGGCGCTGGAAACCGAAATAAAATTCTTTATAATTTCTTTTTTCTGGAGAAGACAAATAACCACCCCCAATAAATTCTTCTAATTTAGCTTTACGCAATAACGGCACTTTATTTGTGAAAAAGCCTGCAAAATTATGCTCTAAATGCGCTTCGAAGTATTGCTGGTTGGTGCTGAACTGATAAAAATCTAAATATTGAAACTTCCTGATATTAGGAGGGAAGATGGTAGATATGTTACCTGAAAAATGTTTGAAATCAGGATAGTACATCTTTGCATTATTAAGAAACTTTCCTGCCCCAACCAAAAATGAGCTATAACCCAATAACCCTAAGCTAATTCTATCCTGATAAATTTCTGCTTTTACAAAATCGTAATCAACATCGCTATTTAAAACGTTGTTAAATCCCTTTTTATATAAAACTGTAATCCTAGGGAAGTGAGATTCGGTATAAAACTTGCCATCAGGACGGGTAATGTATTTCTGACCGATGGTGTAAGTTAAACTTACGGTTGCACTTAATGAATTGTACGTAGGAAAGAGTGGTGTTTCTACAGTTGGACTAAAAGGATTGTTCGACGTAAATTCCCTATCCTTGGCATCGATAAACTTAAATGTAGAGTTATTGATTAAATTTTTGTTCCTGCTATAATCTACACTTGCACTTCCCTGTAATCCTGTTGCCAGTTCTCTGGTTGTGTTAATGTTAATGAAGCTTTTCTCGTAAAATTTTGAAAAGTTTTTTTCGTAAAGTAATGAGTTAATGGTATTGCCTAATGCAGTCATTGAGCCCAGATTGTTTAGGTCAAAAATGCCATTTCCGAACGATGCACCTACACTGGCCCTTTTAAGCGGATTGTAATAGTAACTTCCGGTTAAACTTCCGGTAAGTTTTTGGTTGGCAAAACCATACCTCAGTTCAGGCCGGATAGAATAAGATCTCCTATTCTCAAAATCTTTTCTATATGTAACCCCATATTTTACCGCAAAACCTTCTACGGTATTGTAAAATATGGCTTTAAGCACCGGATCGAAAGACCAATATTCCTTATCATAGCGGTCATTAAGACTATATCCCCTAAGCAGCAATTTGCCGATACCAAACTTGTTGTTGTCTTTTTCTAATGAATCGAGGTACTTTTTCGATTCTTTTAATTTAGCAATACTATCTTTTTTGACGTAATTAAGCTTTTCATCACCTGTTAAAGGAATCGGCCTATTGTTTGTCCAGTAGGCAGAATCTTTTTTGTTCACCATTTCGGTTATTTTTAATATTTCGCCATTGAAAAAGTTTTTAGGAAACTTAGGGTCAACATTGTAATTGCTATAAACACCAACAAAATAGCCTGCAATTTTAAATCCTAATACATTACCCGCAAATTGAAAATTGATGGCGGTAGGCATATAAACCTCCTTAACCTTGGTAAATTGTTGGCTGATGTTTAAGGTATCGATAAAGTTGATCCCCGATTTTTTGGTTAAATAAACATCGGTATTGTAAATTCTCCAGCTGCCATCAATAATGTAAATAATTCCCCTAAATACAGGGTCATTTTCGCGACGGGGGATGACCTCGATTTTGTGGATCAGTTCTCCGTTTTCTTTGGTTTCGCCAAGCAATTTGTATTTATAGTAAAAAAGGGCATTGTCTGCAATTGGCGAAATGAAGCCCCTGGTACTTAATTTGTTTTCGAGCAGGTAATTATCATAAAAATTAATAATGAGATCAGATGCTTTATTGAAACTGAAAGCATTGTTTCTTCCGGCAACTTTTGATGAAATCATTTCTTCGTGCACATCATTAGGCCTTCTGAAATTAAATTTACTCTGCGATTCTGATAAATAAATGATGCCTTTTCGATTGGTATCGAGTTCCAAAACTTTTTGGATATCCTGACCGAAAAACTTTTTAGGGGCACCCCTTAAACGTTGGACGCCTTTGATATAAACATCGCAACTAAATTCCTTAACTTCATTTAAGTGTGTTTCTCTCTGCTTAATGGTTTTACGGATAATGGCATAAGCCGGATCTTCGGCATTTCCCCTGATGTTTACGTTTTCTAAAGTATAACTTTCAGATGTTAGGGTTACATTGAGCGAAATATCGTCGGTAAGGTTGATGATATGCTCCTGCTGTTTGTAGCCCACAGCCCTAAAATTTAGTGTGTATTGTCCCGATTTTAACTTCATCGAATATTTCCCATCAACATTTGCAGATGTACCGGTAGTGGTGTTTTTTAAATAAACCGATGCAAATGGAACAGGTTGTCCGTTGGTATCTTTAACTATTCCCGTGATGGTAAATTGTTGAGCAAAAACAAAATTGGTGAGGCCACAAAAAAATAGGAGCGCGCAAATTCTTATCATAAATTGGATTAGTAAGCTATAAATATCGAATAACTTTTAAGACTATACATATAGGGGGGTGTTAAAGTTTGTTAAGATTGAAAAAAAATGGGATAATATTAATTTTTTTCAGAATAATATAAATGTAATCACCATTAGCCAACTAATCAAACGTTTGTCTCTAAAATATGTTGTTAAAATTGCCTTTTTAGGTCTGTAAAGACTTTTTTTTATAACTTTGGGCGAAAAATCAACCATATAAAAAGGCCATGTATAAAACATTACAACCTGTTCTTCAGAAAGAACTTGAAGAAATCGAAAACGCTGGATTATTTAAACGCGAAAGAATTATTGTTACCCCTCAGGGTGCCGACATTAAAGTGGCCGGCGGTGCTGAAGTAGTTAACTTTTGTGCAAATAATTATTTAGGACTCTCTTCTCATCCAAAAGTAATAGAAGCGGCTAAAAAAGCGATAGACGATCATGGCTATGGAATGTCTTCAGTACGTTTTATCTGTGGCACACAAGATGTACACAAAGAATTGGAAGCTAAAATTTCCAAATTTTTAGGTACAGAAGATACAATTTTATATGCTGCGGCATTTGATGCCAATGGTGGTGTTTTTGAACCCTTGTTTAATGCAGAAGATGCCATTATTTCTGATGAATTAAATCACGCATCAATTATTGATGGTGTTAGATTGTGTAAAGCACAACGTTTTCGTTATAAAAATGCAGATATGGAAGATCTGGAAAAACAGTTGATCGCAGCCAAAGATTGCAGGCATAGGATTATTGTTACCGATGGTGCTTTCTCTATGGATGGGTCGGTTGCTCCACTGGATAAAATTGCAGATCTGGCCGATAAATATGAAGCCCTGATTATGATCGATGAATCGCATTGTACAGGTTTTATCGGTAAAAACGGCCGCGGAACACATGAGCACTTCGACGTAATGGACCGTATTGATATCATTACCGGTACTTTGGGTAAAGCTTTAGGTGGTGCATCTGGCGGTTTCACTTCTGGTAAGAAAGAAATTATCGATATGTTGCGTCAACGTTCACGTCCTTATTTGTTCTCTAATACCCTAGCGCCAGCAATTGCGGGTGCATCTATCGCAGTATTGGATATGTTAAGTGAAACCACGTCGTTAAGAGATAAATTAGAAAATAATACGAAGTATTTCCGTGAAAAAATGACTGCAGCTGGTTTCGATATCAAGCCAGGTTTCCACCCAATTGTTCCGGTAATGTTGTACGACGCAAAAATTGCACAACAGTTCGCAGCTAAAATGTTAGAAGAAGGTATTTATGTAATCGGGTTCTTTTATCCGGTTGTGCCTCAGGGCAAAGCGAGAATTCGTGTGCAGTTATCAGCAGGGCATGAGCAACATCACTTAGATAAAGCAATTGCTGCATTTACCAAGGTAGGGAAAGAATTGGGAGTAATTTAAAACCTATATATCTACGATAACTATAAAAGCCGCTTAAGCGGCTTTTATAGTTTATGGGTTCATTTTCTTTTATAATGGTATTGTAAACAGATTATTTGAACTCATCAACCCTGAAATTATTGGATAATTTGCCGTATATTTGAAGCCATGTTACAGGACAAAATAACACAATATACCGATAAAATTAATGCTTTCGTAACTGAAAAAGCAGACGAGTTAGAGCAATTCCGCATCAAATATTTAGGAAGCAAAGGCGTAATCAAAGAGATTTTCGACGAATTCAAATCTGTTTCTGTTGAAGAAAAAAGATCCTTAGGTAAAGTTTTAAATGAGTTTAAGCAACTTGCCGAATCAAAATACCTCACCTTAAAAGAATCTACAGAAAGTGCCGAGGTAAAAACTGAGAACGCACAACAAGATTTAACTTTACCTGGTGAAGGTTTCGAGATTGGTTCGCGCCACCCTTTAGCTTTAGTGCGCCGCGAAATTGTAGAGATTTTTGCTAAACTTGGTTTTACAGTAGCAGAAGGCCCTGAAATTGAAGATGATTGGCATAACTTCTCTGCACTGAACTTCCCTGAAGAGCATCCGGCAAGAGATATGCAAGATACTTTCTTCATTAAAAAAGGTGGAGAAAAAGGCGATATCGCGCTGCGTACGCATACTTCTTCCGTGCAGGTGCGCATGATGGAGCAGGGCCAACCGCCATTCAGGGCAATTATGCCAGGCCGTGTTTACCGTAATGAGGCCATTTCTGCACGTGCACACTGTTTTTTTCATCAGGTAGAAGGTTTGTATGTTGATGAAAATGTTTCATTTGCCGATTTAAAGCAAACCTTATTTTATTTCGTTCAGGAATTATACGGAGAAGGTACAAAAGTGCGTTTCCGTCCATCATATTTTCCGTTTACAGAGCCATCTGCAGAGATGGATATTTCATGTACTATTTGTAAAGGAGCAGGCTGCCAATTTTGTAAATACAGTGGTTGGGTAGAGATTTTGGGCTGCGGTATGGTAGATCCCAATGTTTTGGAAAACTGTGGTATCGATTCGAAAAAATATAGCGGTTTTGCATTTGGAATGGGAATAGAACGTATTACCAACCTGAAATACGAAATTAAAGATCTGCGTTTGTTCTCTGAGAACGATGCACGTTTCTTAAAGCAATTTAAATCTGCTTTAATTTAATGATGAAGTATTTATATAGCATATTGTTTGTATTCTTAATTGCCACAGGCTGTGGTAAAGATGAAGGTTACATTCCTGACGTGCCTGTGAATTATAATGTAACACTTCAAGAGTTTTCCATTAAGCAAAAAGATAATGTTATGCTAGTTGCTGATCGGGGTGTTGGCGGTTTAATTATTGTGAGAATATCATCCAACAGTTATGTCGTATTTGATCGTTGCAGTACCGTAAATCCAGAGAAAATTTGTAAAGTAGTGCCCGATGACAGTGGATTTACCGCAACCGATCCATGTTCGGGCGCAAAATTTTCACTGCTTGATGGAAGTCCGCAAAAAGCACCTGCAGAAAGAAGCTTAAAAGCCTATAATATTTCGTTGCAGGGCAATACACTATTACACGTAAGCAATTAAAATGGAAGCTGAAAAAATAAAAGAAACAGTAAAAAAGGCTGCCAAAGAACTATTTAGAAAATACGGTTATCATAAAACCAGTGTAAACGAAATTGCTAAAAAGGCACGTATTGCCAAAGCAACGATTTACAAATATTTCGAAAGTAAAGAACAGGTGCTGGATAGTATCCTGATGGATTACCTTGATCAGAATCTTCACGAAATCCTGCATAATAAATTAAGTTATGCATCAGAAGAAGAACATTTAAAAGCATTGGTGATGAAAACCAGCCGTTTATCTTTTACGGCTTGTAATGAGTTTATCGGGTGGGATTTTGTTCGTGAAAATGCAAACTCACAGGAGTTTTTAAAACATTTATCAGATCAGCTAGAGGCATTGTTATTGGCCGCTTACCTGCAATTGGATAACTTTAAGAATAACCCCGCAAGAAGAGAAGGATTGGCCTTTCTGTTGAAAGCCAGTAAGAGCATCGTATTTTCATTTGCATTTACTTCAGTTAGCGACTCTGACGTTCGTAAGAACTTTGTAAGTTTCCAGAAAGAAATATTGCCTTTTTTGGTAAAAGCAGCGCTTTAAATTGAACAATATTTAATAACAGGTTCGTTCTCGACCGGAGCATCGCGGAGCGGAGAGATCTAAATCAAAAGTGCTCTCCAGATAGATTTAGCTTCGCTGAGCATTTCGTGGTTCTCGGCTGCATTGCACCCGATAGCGCTGAGTCTGGTCTTAGCATCCCGCTAAGACACTAAAAAATAAACTTATTGGTATGTCGTAGCGAAACGCTATCACTAGAAGAAGATAAAAAGGGAACGAATGCAGAAATCAGTGTTTATCTGCCTACATCTGTGGTTAAAAATTCAACTTACTGATTATAATAATCTTTCATCTTAAATTTTTGAACAGTTCTTTTTATTTTTCCATCAACAAGTTTTTGCGTAATCACCGTAACGTTATCTGCAATACTCGAATCTTCAATTACCGATGAATCTTCGTAAAGCACATTTTTGGTGTCATATTTATAGTTGATGGTTTTGTCAAAACAGCATCCATCTTTTTGATGAATAGAAACCTGTTTTGTTTTTTTATCAATATCGAACATACCCAGGTTTTCGCTGGCCAGTTTGGTAAGTTCTTTATTCAGTAGAAATTTGTTTTCTTTTGATGATAAATAAATGTTGTAAGATGGACTGGCATAAGCGCCATTGTTACCGTTTCTTATGGCGATGTCTTCTGAGCCGTCAAAATTAAAATCACCAAAAATTAATGGTGTTTGGTATTTGCCTAAATCGAGCCATCCAAGTTTGGCATTTTGGTTTTCAGTTAAGCCAAAATCCAGATCTTCAGAATGGAAGGTGTCTACTTCTCTATCTGTGGCTTTATCGTAAATAATAATTGTCGCTTTTCCGCTGCAAGCGTTATTTTCACATTTATCAACAAAAATTTTGGCCTTGTATTGTTCAGAGCTGTTATTGGCCAAGAATTTAAACTGTGCTTTCGAAGTATTGGCAATCAATAAAATACTGCAAAAGATAATCAAACTTTTCATTAAATATTTTTCGGTAAAATTACATCAATATCAGACTGTAAAAAGTTAAAAAAGGTTAACGTTTTCTTTTGCGGGTTTTGATATAGCTTTGTACTGCAGATTTTGTAGTGAGCCAATCTCTGCCTTCTTTGTAAGCATCTATTTTACCCTGCCTCGCTAACAAACTCACATACTCTTGCCCATACGGAACATCAGGTTCCGAAACGATATGCGATATGGGTTCGTAATCTCCGTACGTGTTTCCTGGCAATGCATTTATATAGATGTTTAACGAGCGCTCCAGGGCCTGCAGCATTAACAAACAAAGCTTATGGTAATTACCCTTGTTGGCTTGGTTAAGTGCTTCATAGTATTTCTTTCTGTCGTTTTTGAGGATGATAGCGGGTGGGAAGCCATTTCGCATGAGCAGTAAATTCATGGCAAGCCTCACCGTACGGCCATTTCCATCAAAAAAAGGATGAATCCAAACCAATTTATGGTGAAAAATAGTAGACAACAGGATATCATTTAATCCTAATGGGTTATCATTAATGAAGCCAATTAATTCATCTAACAGATCAGAAACCTTGTTAGCGTTGGGTGGTGTAAAATTTGCACCAACAATGCGAACACCACCATTTCTTAAGCGGCCGGCATAATCATCTTCAATACTTCTGAGCACTAAACCATGAAGCGACAAAATATCGATACTTCTAAGCGCGTAGTTTTTATTGACTAAGGTATAGAGGTAATCGATGGCTTTTTCATGATTGTAGGCTTCGAAATGCTCCCTTAGTGATTTGCCTTTAACGGTCATACCTTCTTGCAAAACCATTTGGGTTTCTTTCAGGCTTAAGGTGTTTCCTTCTATGCTATTGGAGTTGTAAGTCCATTCTATGGTGAGGTCTTCTTTGATACGGTATAGCGCGCTATTGGGCAATGGCCTTGAGGTTTCTAGCCTGGCTTTTTTTTCGTACAACCTATCTATTTGAGGTAGTAGTTCTTTTAAATCGCTTAAATCGAATTCCCACATACCCAAATATATTAATTATCGGTTGGATTTAAAAATTTACTTATCCGATATTAAAGATTTTTGTCCAAAAAAAATGATAGCTGATTTGCTACCATTTAAAACTTTCTTTATTTAGTTATTCCCATTTAAATACTTTCACCGCAACAGCATAAATGCCAAAGCCCCAGAGCAATAGGATCATAATCTGGAATTTAACGTCCCATAAGCCCAAGCCTTCAAAAGCCACTTTGCGCATGGCATCGTTTAAATAGGTAAGGGGTAGTGCTCTGCTAATGGGCTGTAACCAGCTAGGAAAAGCCTCGATAGAAAAGAATGTCCCTGATAGTAAAAACTGCGGTAAAGTAACGATGTTCGAGATGGGCGGTACCATACTTTCGTTTTTAGCAATGCCTGAAATGATAAAGCCAAAACCCATAAAAACAATTACACCTAGCGTAGCCAGTATGAGCATATTGACAACGGTGAGCGCACCATGGACCAGTGTAAAGCCAAAAAAGAAATGACCGATCAGGATGATAAACAATGCGCCAATTAAGGCGAAACCGATACGGGCAATACCTTCGCCGATTACAATACTCGAACGTTTAACAGGTGTAGCAAAAAACCGCTTGATTACTAAGGTTTGGCGCAGACTCAAAAAAACGAATGCAGTTCCGAAAACACCGGTACTTAATAGCGAGAAGCCTAACTGCCCGGGAAGTATAAAATCGATGGTTTTATATTCGCGGCCAGTAATAGTGCTTTCTTTTATCTCTGCTACTGTCGGTTTTAAGGTTTTATCGTAAAAAATATTGTTTAAAACCGATTTTAAAATCCCGCCTTTATCTCTTGATGCGGAGGTGTAAACCACGTTGACCGAATAGGCAGTAGAATTTACTTTTCTATGCACATCAATCATAGCGTCAACATTGCCTTTTTCTAACAGTTTGTCGAACTCAGCTTTCGATTTATCTTTAACCAGGCGGATCATTCCTGTTTTTTCCAACATGCCCATCACCGGGTTATTTACATCAGCGCCTGGGGTCACACCCACATCAATGCGTGTTCCGCCACCACCTAAAAATCCGAAGACCAGAATAAATATTAAAGGGAAAGCAAGGGTGAATACCACTGCCGAAGGGCTTCGCATAATCGATCTGAAACTCGCTTTGGCAAGGGCAAGGGTTGCTGTGGTATTACTATAACCCCCAGCCCCTGAAGGGGTGTTTGAATTTCTTTCGTGTATATCTTTTTGCATATTGGTTCTGCTGGATTTTATTTTTTAAAAATGTATTAAGCACTAGGTTTCAAGTTCCCCCTTCTGGGGCTAGGGGCTTATTCTCTCCATTCCTGACCGGTAAGGTTGATAAAAACATCTTCCAGATTGGCCTTTTTAACCTCTTTTTTACGTTCAAAACCGCTGCTCACTAATTTATCTATTAAATTATCAGGAGTATCCAGCGCGATAATCTGTCCGCGTTCTACGAAAGCAACGCGATCGCAAAGTTGCTCAGCCTCGTCCATATAGTGCGTGGTAATTACAACAGTAGTACCTGCATTACGGATTTCGATAATCAGATCCCAAAGATTTCTTCTGGCCTGTGGATCTAAACCTGTTGTGGGTTCATCCAAAAAAATAATCTTAGGTTGGTTGATTAGTGTTGTAGCTATAGAGAAACGCTGTTTTTGCCCGCCCGAAAGTGCTTTGTATTTGGCTTTCGCTTTATCCTGAAGATTTACTTTCTCCAGCATTTCCATCGGTTTGATGTTGGCGCCATATAAACCGGCAAAAAGTTCGATCAGTTCGATGAGATTCAGATTTGGATAATAACCAGCTGCCTGTAGCTGTACACCTATAATCTGCTTAATATCCTGCGGCTGTTTGTCGACAGAAAAACCATCAACGATAATTTCACCAGAGGTTTTATCCCTTAAGGTTTCAATAATTTCGAGGGTAGTGGTTTTTCCGGCGCCATTAGGGCCAAGCAGACCAAAAATCTCATGCTCGTAAACTTCAAAACTAAGCCCTTGAACGGCCACAAAATCATCGTATTTTTTTACCAGGTTTTTAACGCTGATAATGGCTTTTTTTGTTTCCATATTGCGAATGTAAGCAGCTTTAAATGAATTGAGAATGAATTTTGACGCAGATAACCGAAAATGTCGGTAAAATGATGTTTTATGCAGGCGAAATAGGTTATAAAAGAAATCTGCGGATTGGCAGCTTATTCTTGCCGCAAATCCGCAGATCGTTTATTGTGCGCTGGTATTTAAGCTTCGGTCTATTACCTTAAGCCCTCCGCCTTCCAGCCTTCTACCTTAATACTACCAAACCAGATCGCCCTTCATTACATCAACAAAATCGTCGAATAAGTAACGCGAATCGTGTGGACCTGGTGAAGACTCTGGGTGATACTGAACCGAAAATGCTTTTTTACCTTTAACACGGATACCTTCGATCGATTTGTCGTTTAAGTTAACGTGGGTAATCTCTACTTTATCAGAGTTTCTAACCTCATCAGGAATTACACCAAAGCCGTGGTTTTGTGAAGTAACTTCGCAGTGATTTTTGATAATGTTTTTTACCGGATGGTTTAATCCACGGTGACCGTTAAACATTTTCATGGTGCCAATACCATTAGCTTCGGCCAATAACTGGTGACCTAAACAGATCCCGAACATTGGTTTATCTACTGCTAAAATATCTTTAATTGTTTCTACTGCATAAGGCATAACCGATGGATCGCCAGGGCCATTAGAAATGAAATAACCATCAGGGCTGAATTTTTCCATTTCGGCAAAAGTGGTTTTAGCCGGGAAAACCTGAACGTAGATGTCGCGGTTTTCGAAGCTGCGCAAAATGTTTTTCTTGATACCTAAATCTAAAGCAGCCACTTTTAAGCTTGCTTCAGGGTTGCCATAAAAATAAGGCTCCGTTGTACTTACTTTAGAAGAAAGCTCTAAACCTTCCATTGAAGGTACTTCGGCCAGTTTTTGTTTTAATTCTTCTAAATCCGTAATCTCAGAAGAAATAATCGCGTTCATTGCACCTTTATCTCTAATGTGGCGAACCAATGCACGTGTGTCGATATCAGAAATGGCAACCAGGTTATCATTCTGAAAATAATCCTGAATAGATTCTGTTGCTTCTTTACGGCTATAAACGATGTTGTAATTTTTGCAGACTAAACCAGCAATTTTGATCGAACCTGATTCGATTTCATCTTTGTGGATACCGTAATTGCCAATATGCGCATTGGTGGTAACCATTATCTGTCCAAAATAACTTGGATCAGTAAAAATTTCCTGGTAACCTGTCATCCCGGTATTAAAACAAATTTCGCCAGTAGTGGTGCCAATTTTTCCGGCTGCTTTGCCGTAAAAAACTGTGCCATCGGCCAGTAATAAAATCGCAGGTAACTTGGTGTAGTTAGTCATGGTAATTACAATATGGATTTTGATTTAAAAAAGAGTTGAAAAAAGAATGGCTTTCGGCATTAAAGCCGTTTTTGCTGGGTGCAAAAAAAGATGAATATATCCCTTCCATTTCGGGGTACAAAGATAGAGTTTTAGATTGGAAATGTAAAGAGAAAAGTGAAATAAGGTTGGGGCTAAAAGCAGAAAGACTAAAGCTGAAAGCAGTTAGACACGATTTAAATAAAAAATGATTTTTGCCTGAGATAGCTTTGGTCTTTTACCTTTGGTCTTTTCAGCTTAATTAAAGAAAAAACAATACTTTTGGCAACACAAAACAAATTCCATGTCGGTACATAAAGAAATCAAACGCATCACCACGCACACTTTACAGGAAATGAAGCAACGTGGTGAAAAAATATCTATGTTAACGGCCTACGATTATTCGATGGCTACCATTTTAGATGATGCAGGATTAGACGTTCTACTTGTAGGCGATTCGGCTTCTAATGTAATGGCTGGTCATGAAACAACTTTGCCTATTACACTAGATCAGATGATTTACCATGCCGCCTCGGTAATCAGGGCAGTTAAACGTGCTTTCGTTGTTGTCGATTTACCTTTTGGCTCTTATCAGGGGAATTCAAAGGAAGCTTTGAACTCAGCGATAAGAATTATGAAAGAATCGGGTGCCCACGGTGTTAAATTGGAAGGCGGTGAAGAAATTATCGAATCGGTTCAACGTATTATCACTGCAGGAATACCTGTTATGGGGCATTTGGGTTTAACACCTCAATCTATTTATAAATTCGGAACATATACAGTCCGCGCGAAGGAAGAAGAAGAAGCAAATAAGTTAAAAACAGATGTTTTGGCTTTACAGGCTGCGGGCTGTTTCGCAATCGTATTAGAAAAAATTCCTGCTGCTTTAGGTAAAGAAGTTACAGAAAGCCTGAATATTCCAACTATCGGTATTGGTGCCGGACAAGACTGCGATGGGCAGGTTTTGGTTGTAAATGATATGATTGGCTTAACAAAAGGATTTAAACCACGTTTTTTACGTCAGTATATTAATTTATACGATGAAATTTTAGGCGCAGCACAATCGTACATCCGTGATGTAAAAGCCAACGATTTCCCGAACGAAAAAGAACAGTATTAAGTTTGGAGTTTGGAGTTTTTTCAAACGTAGATAAACCATCCAACTTTAAACAATTAACCAATAGACTTTAGCAATAGACGATTTGCTTTGTCCAATGAACTAATGACGAATGAACCAATAAACTAACCGATGCCAATTACCGATAACGACATCCTTTTTGAAGACAATCATTTAATCGCCATAAATAAAAGGGCAGGTGATATTGTACAGGTTGATGAAACCGGCGATGAACCTTTGGATGAACAGGTAAAAAAGTATATTGCTAAAAAGTACAATAAACCCAATGGTGCTTTTTTGGGTGTAGTACACCGATTAGATCGGCCGGTAAGTGGCGTAATCTTGTTTGCTAAAACGAGTAAGGCTTTGGAACGGATGAATGCCGTTTTTAAAAATAGGGAAGTAAAGAAAACCTATTGGGCAGTGGTGAAGAACAAGCCAGAGAAAGAGTCGGCAACTTTGATCCATTGGCTGGTTAAAAACCCGCAGAAAAATGTGGTTTCCTATTACAATACAGAGGTTACGGGCAGTCAGCGTGCCGAGCTTTCTTACAAAGTAAAGGCGAAGGTTGGCGATTATTACCTCTTGGAGGTAGATCCCTTAACCGGACGTTCGCACCAGATCAGGGTTCAGCTCTCATCAATGGGATGCCCGATTATGGGCGATAATAAATATGGCTATCCCCGCGGAAGCAGAAAAGGAAGCATTTGCCTACATGCCCGCCGTTTACAGTTTATACACCCGGTTAAAAAAGAACCTGTAAATATATTTGCCAAATTACCTGTTGATGGTTTTTGGGAACGCTTCGAAAACTTATAGCACAACAATATTTAATATAATTAAGATATCCGGTCACAATATTTAAGTATTCGATCGGATTTTTTATGATTTGGCATCATATTTCGTCTATTAAAGACTTAAAACCAAATTTGTCATGAAAAACACCATCTTATCTATCGCTGCAGCAGGCTTACTGGCTTCTACATTGGTTTCGTGCGATAGCACTAAAAAAACGGAAACAACCAAAGATTCAAGCGAAATTTCTGCTAATGGAGACACCATTACTAAAATAACGACAAAAACAACTGAAACCGTTAAAACCGAAGTTCCAACTTTCTCAAGTGAAGAGGTAAACAAAGGCCTTGCTGAATATGCTAAACTTAAAGACGAATATGTTGCAGCAGTGAAAAGTAAAAATGCTACAGAAATTAAAGCATTAAGCGATAAATACACGGCTTGGGCAAACCAGGCAACAGGCTGGGCAAGTAAGCTTAAGCCAGATGAAATACAAAAATACTCTGATTATATGCTTAAGTTAAGCGAAGAATGGAGTACAGCGGCTAAGGATGCTTTAAAGTAATTTTAAAGTAATAAGAAAACTGGGTCATAATGCAGACTAGAAACTGTCACGTTGAGCCTGTCGAAACGTCTTAAATATATTTTAAAGTGTCCTTCGACAGGCTCAGGATGACAATTCTTTCTTAAGTATGCACCCTCTTTTATTTACAGTCAATTTTGTCAAAAGTCATCGATCCATCAAACTTTAGTTTGTTTAGGTCTTTGAACTTGGTTTCTCCTTTTACTTCCTGTACATCGCCAAATCCCTCTGTTAGCTGATCACCCTTTTTTAAAAAAGCCACTTCCCTAATTGATGTTTTGCCTTCAGACTGAAAAGTATAGTTAGCAATTATCGTATCGCCTTTAACAATTCCGGCTATGGTGCCCGCATTTTTATCTTTTTCGTATAAATTATAACCTAAAGTCCCAGTTACTTTATTTTCTTCAGTCTTTAACGATATGGTGGCCGTATCCCGGTTTTTAATGTACTGGTAGCACCGAATAGAATCGGGGCTTGCCGTTGCATTGGTTACTATAGTAGAATCTATTTTGGCCTGTGTTTTTTTTGCCGTTCCACCCTGGCATGATGCCATTAATAAAGCAGTAAGGCCTAATACCGGAAAGATGCTTTTCATTTTCTTAAAGATTAATTTTTTATTATTAAGCAAAGCCCTTGCCAAAAAGATTTGGCACCCTGTGCCGATCTTTACATCGGAATTAAGTTTATTCCAGATAATGCACTATGTAATAAGCTTATGAGGGGAATTTTAAAAAAATTAACGAAATGCTGGTTCCTTTGTGTTCTTCAGATTTAATATCAACATCTATTTTATGGAATCGGGCAATACTTTGCACAATGGCCAGCCCCAGGCCAAAGCCGTTTTCTTCGGTATTTCCCCTTTTAAACCGATCGAAAGCATTTTCTACCAGTGCCGCGCTCATACCTGATCCGGTATCGCTGATGCTGAGGATATATTTTTCAGCTTCGGTTTTATCTGTTATGGTAATAGTGCCTCCCTCAGTATTATACTTTATTGCATTGTTGATAATGTTGATTAAAAGGGTATGTATCAGTGCTTTATTCCCGGTAAAATGAAAATCCTTTGAAAGGTGGGCGTTATAACTGATGTTTTTATCTGCTATTCGATCTTCCAGATCTTCATATATATCATCGATTTCCTGTTTGAGGCTAATTTCTTCGGTTTTTAGGTACTGATTGTTTTCTACCTTAGAAATGAGCAACAAGCTGTTGATAATTACCTTTAAGCGGTTTAAGGTTTTTAGAGAGGCGTAGATTTTGTTTTCGTGCTCAACCGGAATATCTGGTGTGTTGAGCATATTTTCGAAGCGCGTACTTAAAATTGAAATGGGGGTAAGCAGCTCGTGCGAAACGTTAGCAATAAACTGCTTTTCTAAAGCGAAAAGCGTATTTATTTTACGCATCAAAGAGTTTATGCTATTATCGAGGATTTTAAAATCGTTGGTGGTAGTTGGTATATTCTGGTAATTGTAATGTGAAGGATCATCAACCAGATTGATCTTTTTGTCGATAATGAGATAAAAAGGCCTTAATAAAAAGTTTGAGAAGGTAAAATCTGCTACCAAAGTAATAAGTAAGGCGGCAACCAACACAATCAGCATGTAAAAACGGATCGAATTTTTAATGGATTGAAGCGCTGTCATCGTTTCTCCAATCTCCAGGTTGTACCAGTTTGTATGATAAGAAAATTTATAATTGAGGATTCTATATACCTCAATATCGCCTTCGATTTCCCGCTTTTCTGTAAATACTTTTGCTGTAGAGTCTTTCTGGTTATCGGGTATATCTGTTAAAACGATAAATTCTTCCTTTAAAATATTGTAATCGGTAAAGGATTGTTCTTTGTTTAAAAGGCTGTCGATCTCATTATCGTTTAAGTTTTTAATGATTTTGTTTTTCTTTTTGGTTAAACGGTTGTCAAATTGGTTGTAAGCAAGTTTATCCAACGAAAATAGAATGATAGCCCCCAATACCAGAATAATGGCAATTTTTGTTACTGCATTGTATAAAGAAAACTTAACCTGTAACTTCATTTTGTTTAATGGTTCATTGGTTCAATTGGGTTCATTGATAGATCGAATCTTAACTTCTGACTCCGGACCTTCGACTCCCGACGCTCTAACAATTAATCCTGTAGCCAATACTCCTTACGGTTTCGAACCAATCCGTTGGACTCACCGCTGCGAGTTTTTTTCGCAGGTTTTTAACATGGACATCAACAAAGTTAGAATCAGAATTGACTTCTAAAATATCGCCCCAAACGTGTTCAGTTAAACTCATTCTCGATACTACGCGGTTTTTGTTCAATACCAGATAGTTGAATATTTCGAATTCCTTTTTGGTTAGATTTAATCTCTCATCACCAAATGAAACGGTCCTATTCTGAATATTGAGCAAAAAATCATGAATGTTTACCTCATTTTTCTCCAACTTGTGTTTTCTACGGGTAATGGCATGCATACGCGCTAAAAGTTCATTTAACGAAAATGGTTTGGGTAAATAATCATCTGCACCTTCATCAAGACCTTTAATCCGGTCATCAACGGCACTACGGGCGGTTAAGATAATTACAGCATCATCACGATCTTTCATGGCTTTCAACTGTTTCAAAATATCGAAGCCATCGCCATCGGGCAAACCCAGGTCTAATAAAATAAAATCATAATTGTTTACAAATATTTTTTCTTCCGCAGAAGATTTTTTCCAGGCATGCTCTACAATAAATCCTTCTTTGCTCAAGAATTCATCCATTTCAAGCGCCAGGCTTTTTTCATCTTCAACTATGAGTACGTTCATTTTAATTTAGTTAATGTTCTTTAGTCTTTCAGCTTTATGATTTAGTCTCTAAAACTAAGTTAATATTTTTTAAGATGATCGTACAAGCTTCTTCAATTTCTTCTTTGGTTATAATTAAAGGAGGGGCAATGCGCATAGAATTGCTGCAATGTAAAAACCAGTCTGATAATACACCGTCTAAAATGCAGGCATCAATGATTTTTTTATTGATCTCGAAATTTTCAAATTCAGCCGCCAACATTAAACCTTTTCCCCTAATTTCTTTAATGGCAGGATGTTGAAGGAGCTGTTTAAACAATTGCCCTTTTTCTTCTACTTCATCAACAATATGATCATCAACTAAAGTACGTAAGGTAGCCAATCCGGCAGCACAGCAAACCGGATGCCCCCCAAAAGTAGTCATGTGACCCAAAATTGGGGTATGCGATAAAACTGACATAATTTTCAGCGAGCTGATAAAAGCGCCAATTGGCATTCCACCACCAATTCCTTTCGCCAGGAGCAGCACATCGGGCACAACATTATAATGCTCAAAGGCAAACATTTTACCGCTACGGCCAAAACCAGATTGTATTTCGTCGAAGATTAACAATGTTCCGGTTTCTGTACATTTTGCCCGTAAAGCCTGCATATAGCTTAAATCTGCCACCCGGATTCCGGCTTCACCTTGTATCGGCTCAATAAAAACAGCGGCAATTTCTGAAGTGATTTTTTCGAGATCAGCAACGTTGTTATGTTCAATAAAGCTTACGTGGGGCAGGAAAGGACCGTAGCCAGAAGAATAGAAATCACTTTCCATTAAACTTTCTGCACCTTGTGTGCTGCCGTGGTAAGCATTTTTGCAGGCAATAAATCCTTTACGGCCAGTATAACGTTTCGCCAGTTTCATGGCGCCTTCTACCGCTTCAGTTCCTGAATTTAAAAAGTAGGTGCAGCTTAAGCTGTCGGGCAGGATATCGGCAAGGGCTTTGGCAAAATTTACCTGAGGCGTTTGCACATATTCGCCATAAACCATCAGGTGCATATAGGTTTCCGCCTGCTCTTGAATGGCCTTCACCACCGCAGGATGGCAATGACCAACATTACTCACGCCGATACCGGCAATAAGATCGATGTGTTTTTTGTTTTGCGCATCGTAAATGTAGATTCCTTTTGCCCTTACAAATTCGAGCATAAGCGGCTCTGGAGAGGTTTGTGCATTGTGTTGTAAAAACAACTGACGTTGGGTAAGCATGGTGCAAAAGTACGGAAATGAAAGAGTGCTTTAAAACAAAAAAGACCTACATTACTGTAAGTCTTTTTCTTTATTGCCTTTGGCCGCCTTTAAATCTATTGAGTAACTCGCGTTTAAAACCTTCCTGCGCCCGGTAAAACTTTCCAACAATTTTTATCGGCAATACCGCTTTAAGTTTGTTGTAATATTTTTTATCGAGATTAAGGTCTTTTTGCTTGAAGTCGAATTCGCTGGTAATTAAACTTTGCACCTGCGCATCGGTTAGATTATCTATCTCAGTTGTTTTTCTGAAAGAGATCATTTTCTGCATGCGTTCTTTGCGCAAGGCATTTTGTTCTGCCTGCATGTCGTTATAAATCGGCCAGAAAATCTTAGCCTCTTCTGGCGATAAATCCAGTTTTTGAGTGAAAAAAGCTATTTTAAGTGATTCTATTTCTTCTCCCTTTGGCTTTTGTGCCAACAGGGTTGTGGGTAATAAAAACATTAAAGCAACAAAAAGTAAATTCTTCATTTCTGTATTAATTATTTAGTTCCTGAGATAAATCACTTGACGAGAAATTACTCAAGATGTAGTTTTCCATTTCTGTATCTGACGCAGAAGTAGTTTTTATATTAGATGATGTAGTATTTTGCGTTTCTAAATGATCGATGATCGTACTTTCGTCAATATCATATAATAGTTGTTCGTTTATTGCTTCTGCAGATTGTGTTTGCTGAACAGCACTAGTTGAGCCATTCTGGTAAAAATAAACACCAAACGAAGCCATTAATAAGAAACAGGCCGCGCTTGCGTATTTAACAATGTTGCGCCTCCATAAAGGAATAACTTTGGCCTCCCTTTTAGGCTCCGATGCTGCAATCGTATCGGTAATTCTATGCTGCAGCGTATCGAAATAATTTTCAGGTACTGCAAAGGCCTGTTCTGCTTTAGGCAATTCGGACAGCGAAATTTGGGTTTGAATGCGTTCCGTTAGATGTTCAAAATAATGCTGCGGAACTTCAAAATTATTTTCACTGGTTTTCTGTTTCAATCCATCTAAAAAGACAGCAGAAAAAATGTCCTCATCACAATTTTCGAAATATCCATCAGGAACGGAGAAAGGATTGCGTTTCCCCATTGCCGCAAGTGCAGGGGCTTCGTTTATCCAATCGTTATTTTCTATATTTTCGTTCATCACAGATATATGATACAATTAAAGTGAAAAGGTTTAATAGTCTATTTCATCATTTGTAATAAAAGCTTCAATTTTTTTTGCAGCGATGTGAAATGATGCTTTTAAAGCGCCTACAGAGGTACCTAACACTTCCGAAATCTCTTCATATTTCATATCGTCGAAATATTTCATGTTGAAGATAATCCGTTGTTTTTCAGGCAGGGTAAGGATTGCTTTTTGCAGTTTAAGCTCAAGTTTATCGCCGTTAAAATAAGATGAGGCAACCAAGTTATCGGCAAGCTCGGATGATACTTCGTCTAAAGGTGTATTGTTCCGCTGTTTTTGCTTGTTTAAGAAAGTGATGGATTCGTTGGTCGCGATACGGTAAATCCAGGTATAAAGTTGAGAATCGCTCCTAAATTTATCGAGGTTTTTCCAAACTTTAACAAATACTTCTTGTAAAAGATCGTCGCAATCATCGTGGTTTAAAACCAGCCTACGGATGTGCCAGTATATTTTTTGCTGGTATTTTTTTAGCAACAGGTTAAAGGCTTCATTACGCGTGCGCTCGACAGCGAACATGGCGAGAATTTCCGAATCTTCAACTTGTTTCATTTATGATAATTACAAAACCACAAAGACACTAAGTACACAAAGGTTTGGTTATACTTAGTGTTCTTGGTGTCTTTGTGGTTAAATTTAAAATCTATTTTTTTCTGCCAATTACTTTTTGAACAGCTTCAACAATGTTTACGGCATCTAAGCCATATTTAGACATTAATTGATCTGGTGTTCCGCTTTCGCCAAAAGTATCGTTAGTGGCTACAAACTCTTGTGGCGTTGGTAATTCGGTAGTTAGCAAACGTGCAACACTTTCACCTAAACCACCAAATTTGTTATGTTCTTCGCAGGTAACCACACAACCAGTTTTTTTAACTGATTTTAAGATGGCTTCGTCATCTAATGGTTTAATAGTATGGATATTAATAATTTCAGCATCGATGCCCAATTCAGCTAATTTTTCACCAGCTTCGATTGCTTTCCAAACCATATGGCCTGTAGCGATAATGGTAACATCTGTTCCTTCATTAACCATCCATGCTTTACCGATCTCAAATTTTTGATCTGGATCTGTAAATACAGGGATAACCGGACGGCCAAAACGTAAATAAACCGGACCTTCGTATTCTGCAATGGCTATAGTTGCGGCTTTAGTCTGGTTGTAATCGCAAGGGTTGATTACTACCATGCCTGGCAACATTTTCATTAAACCTATATCTTCTAAAATTTGGTGGGTTGCACCATCTTCGCCTAAGGTTAAACCTGCGTGTGATGCACAGATTTTAACGTTTTTATTAGAATAAGCTACTGATTGACGGATCTGGTCGTAAACACGGCCTGTAGAAAAGTTGGCAAAAGTACCTGTGAAAGGAATTTTACCGCCAATAGTCATTCCTGCTGCAATACCGATCATGTTTGCTTCTGCAATACCAACCTGTGTAAAACGCTCAGGAAAATCTTTAATAAAAGCATCCATTTTAAGCGATCCAACTAAATCGGCACATAAGGCAACCACATTTTCGTTTTTCTTTCCAGCCTCATGTAGGCCAGCTCCAAAACCCGAACGTGTATCTTTTTTTTCTGTATATGTATATTTTTTCATTATTTCTTAGATATGAGATGTGAGATTTTAGATGTGAGATTCAGCGACAATTTGTCTCAAATCTCATATCTATTGTCTCAAATCTAGTTTAATAGTCCCCTAAAGTTTCTGGTAATTGCGCTAACGCTGCGGCCAACTGCTCATCATTAGGTGCTGTACCATGCCATTTATGTGTGCCCATCATGTAATCTACACCAGCACCCATCTGCGTACTCATTAAATTTAAGATTGGTTTACCTTTCCCGGTTAGTGTTTTAGCATAATGTAAGCCTTCAACAATTGCTTGCATATCGTTACCGTCGGTATTGATTACATGCCAGCCAAAAGCTTCGAATTTAGCTTGTAAATCATCTAAGGCAAGAACTTTACTTGTAGGACCATCAATTTGCTGTCCGTTATAATCAACAGATGCAATTAAATGATCTACTTTATTAAAAGGAGCGAACATTGCTGCTTCCCAGTTTTGGCCTTCCTGTAATTCTCCATCACCCAATAAGGCGAAGATGAGAGATTTATCGCCATTTAGCCTTTTAGCCAACGCTGCACCAATGGCAACCGATAAGCCTTGGCCTAAAGATCCTGAAGCAATACGTATACCTGGTAAATGCTCATGGGTAGTGGGATGGCCTTGTAACCTAGAATCTAGTTTACGGAAAGTTGCCAGTTCACTTTTATCGAAATAACCAGCATGAGCTAATGTACTGTACCATACCGGAGAAATGTGTCCGTTCGAAAGGAAGAAAAGATCTTCGCCAGCACCTTCCATTGTGAAGTCTGTTTTGTGGTTCAATACTTCAAAATATAAAGCTGTAAAAAAATCTGTGCAACCAAGCGAAGCGCCTGGGTGACCTGATTGACATCCGTGAACCATTCTTACGATATCTCTTCTAATTTGAGAGGCAATATCTTCTAGCTCTTTAATTGTATGTTTCATTAAAATAAGAGGTTGTTGTTACATAGCAAAGGTAATATTTTACCCGCTATATCATAATTAGTTATTAATTAAATCGAGTACTTGTTGCGTTGAGTTTTTGGTGTCAACTTTTTTGATGATATGGGTGATTTTTCCATCGCCATCTATAATGAAAGTGGTGCGTACCGTACCCATATATTTTTTGCCGTACATGTTTTTTTCTGCCCAAACACCATAGTCGTTTACAATTTTCTGATCGGTATCGGCAAGCAGGGTAAAAGGTAAGTTATGCTTGGTAACAAACTTCTGGTGCGATTTTTCATCATCAACACTAACGCCTAAAACCACAATGCCTTTTGCTTGTAAGCCCTGATAGTTATCCCTGAAATCGCAAGCCTCGGCGGTACAGCCTGGTGTATCATCTTTAGGGTAGAAATACAGAACAACCGTTTTGCCCTGATAATCGCTTAAAGAAACTTCAATGCCGTTTTGATCCTTTGATGTAATTGCCGGTGCCTGATCACCTTCTTTTAACGCTGCCATATGTATAATGATTGAATTTTGAATGTTATAATGATTGAATGCTTAATAGTGCATGCAATTTAAACAGTTTAACTTATTATACTGTTCAATTTATGTTAAAAGAAAACATTTCTTGGTCTAAATTGTGAAAAATTGATATTAATATGGTCATGAAATCCAATAATGCTATACATCTTGTCCCTATCTAAAAAATGTTACCGTGTATTTTCGGGTGTTCTCCTTCATGTCCACTACTATCAGTTCCAATGTATGCTTTCCGGGAGCTGTTCTTTCGTCAAAACTATGCCAAAGCGTTGCTGTTTTGGTGTCAAATTCCATTAATGCCCATTTGCCGTCGATAAAGCCATTAAAACTTTTTATCCCTGATAAATTATCACTGATCCTGAAAAATATTTTAGATAAACCGGCCATGTTTTTCCCTTCGGCAATATTTACAGGTACTATCCTTGGCGCAAGGGTATCAGTAGCAATATAAAAACTGCCGAAGTTTTTTGGCGTAGCCTTAACATAGCCATTCTCGAAAAACCCGCCCTGGGATGAACCGTTGCTGTTTACAATTAGGGCTTTGCTTCTTAAGTTTTCCGGAAGATTATCAGCCTTGATCGAGATATCGAAACCAATATGCAAGGGCGTGTACTTATTGTGAATCTGATGTACAGCCGACCATGCATTTCCCGTTGGTTTAGGCAACTTTTTATAAGTGAAATTTAAATCGCCGTACAATGTTCGCAGCGGGAAAACCACTTTAATATCATCGGTATTAAACTCATTTACCCTATTGTATGGATAAATTATACCAGCGGGAATAACTGGTACTGCAATAGGCGCTGAACCGGCATTTACAGTAAAAGGCAGAACAGAAGAGTTACCTTTCGAATCGGTTATAATGTAGCGTAACTGATGCGAAGCACCATCGTTGAAATTAATTCTACCACTATTGACTAAACTACTGTAAATTTTTAAAGGATTACCGGGTTCAACAAAACTTTTCTGAATACTTCTTTTGGTATTTAAATAAGTTGGGTAATCGATGTGCGAGTTGATGGCCTTACTGTCTTCAAACGCAAAGCGTTCGAGGGCAGAAGTATATATTTTCTTGCCGTCAACCTCCAGTTGGATCGAATATACCCCGTTGGTGCCCGATAAACCATTATGCCGATCGGTTACCACGATGCCAAAACCAACCTCACCAGTTAAGCTGATAGGGGCAGTGGTTTTATAATTGCCGTTTGCTCCACTAATGCCGATGGCTTGTTTAGGTGTATTTTCGTTAAAGGTTTTGCCATTTAAACGGTATACATACAAACCATGAATAACAGGCGGAATGTTATCGGGTATAATGATTCCGAAAAATTGCGGGTTTATGGTCTCTTCTGTTTTGGTATCTCTGATTTCGAAATGCAGATGCGGACCGCCAGAACTACCACGGTTACCAGACCAGGCAATAATCTCGCCTTTATGTACCGGAATTAATGTGGCATCGGGAAACTCATCAATCTCAAATGATTTTTTTTCGTATTCAAGGTTTTTAACAATGCTTGCAATCTTGGGCGCAAACCGTTGAAGGTGGCCGTATACGGTAGTGAAACCATTAGGATGATTGATGTACAGTGCCTGTCCGAAGCCACTGTTCTGAACTCTTAACCTCGAAATATATCCATCTGCAACGGCATAAACAGGGTAGCCCTCGCGCTGATTGGTCCTGAAATCAATTCCGGAATGGAAGTGATTACCGCGGATTTCGCCAAAAGAGCCCGCAAGGGCAGGAGGATTAATATCCAAAGGTTGTCTGAAATCTGTAATCGGGTATTTATTCGTACTGTAAATCTGTTGCGCCTGAACAAAAGTTGAAGCAAATAAAAGGCAGATCGAAACTAAAAATTTTAACTTGTACTGGATCGGGTTTATAATCATTCGTTACTTTACATCAAAATTTAAAAGTTGCTTGCCTTCTAACCAGGCTTCCAGTTTATCGCCTTTATTTATTTTTCCGACACCCTGCGGTGTTCCGGTAAAAATTAAATCGCCTTTTTTTAAAGTAATATATTGAGAAACAAAGCTGATTATCTTCTCGAACGAGAATAACAAATCTTTAGTATGGCCTACCTGGCGGCTTTCGCCATTTACCTTCAACTCGAAATTTAGGTTGTAAAGATCCTCAAAATCACTTTTAGGATGAAAGGTGCTGATGGGGGCCGAGTTATCAAAAGCTTTGGCAAGTTCCCAGGGCAATCCTTTTTCTTTATGTTTGGCCTGGATATCACGGGCGGTAAAATCGATACCTAATCCCACTTCATCATAATAGTTAGCGGCAAATTTTTCTGCGATGTGTTTTCCTTCTTTACAGATTTTTAATACTACTTCTAATTCGTAATGTACATCATCAGAAAAATCAGGTAGGTAAAAAGGCTTATTGTCTTTTAAAACAGCTGTATCGGGTTTCAGAAAAATTACGGGTGTGGTTGGAACCGGATTGTTCAGTTCTTTTGCATGTTCGGCATAATTTCGGCCAATGGCGATGATCTTCATTCTTAAGAATATGAAATATGATAAAATAGACGGGAATTAAATCCACATCAATCAAAAATAGAAAAGAAAATGGTGTTATAAAACTGAGATCCGTTTTACCTGGCTTTCGGAACCGGCAATAACCCTTAAAAAGTAAATACCAGGATTAATCCTGCTTGGAATAACGAAACTTTTGGTCTGTTCACCGGCATTTAAGCGTTCATTTGAAAGTGTTGCCACTTCATTTCCCAATAAATCGATGATTTTGATCGTAGTCTGCGTGCCATCTTTTCCGATAGATAAGATAATATTTAATTGATCTTCTACAGGATTTGGATATATTTTTACGATGGTTAACAATTTATCTTTTGCTACAACCGTTGTATTTTTTGGAGTTGTGGAGTAAGCATTGAACATTCCAGAGCCACTAACTGTCATATAAAGTGGTTTGTAAGGTGTAATGTTGGCTTTAATTTCAGGAATTCTGCTTACTTTTTTTGTTCTGTTTTTTAAGCTAATGCGAATACTATCAGCTTGTTGCGCCCAAGAATTTACGCCGCACAGTAAAACGATGCATAATGTGCATGCAAGTTTTGTGAGGAACGTTATCTTAGCGTAGAGTTTCATCAAATTGGTATAGCAAATGTATTAATTTAAAACAAAGAAATTAAACATTTTGTTTAAAACCCATAATTTAACACAATTTAACAATAAAATTTAAATTTCATAGTGTTAAAAATACACAATAATTTGGTTGTTAAATTGTTATAGTTAGTTTACTTTTGCCGCACTAAAATAATCAACGAAGTGTCAAATCATAAAAATGTCAACGCGTTAACCGCCGGCGGGGTTCTAATTAGTTTAGGAATTGTGTTCGGTGACATTGGTACATCCCCATTATATACCTTAAATGCAATTTTTACAACCATTTTAGGCGGTAAACAGGATATAAACCCCACAAATGTTCTTGGGGTATTATCCTGCATTATTTGGACGCTAACACTACAAACCACCATTAAGTATGTTATTATTACCCTAAGGGCCGATAACAAAGGTGAGGGTGGTATTTTCTCTTTATTCTCGTTGGTTCGGAAAAAGGCGAAGTGGCTGGTGGTTCCGGCTGTGGTAGGCGGTTGTGCATTACTGGCAGATGGAATTATTACCCCCAGTATTACCGTAACATCGGCAATTGAGGGTTTAACCAGTAAGTTCGATGTGCGGGTTATCCCTATTGTATTAAGCATTTTAACGGTTCTATTTATTATCCAGCAGTTTGGAACCAATTTGGTCGGAAAGCTTTTTGGGCCGGTAATGTTTGTTTGGTTTGCTGTTTTGGGTATATTGGGTATGTCTTTTATTGTTAAAGATCTCACTATCCTAAAGGCATTTAACCCTTATTATGCCATTCATTTACTGGTTACCAATAAACTAGCGTTTTTAATTCTGGGCGGCGTATTTTTATGTACAACAGGAGCTGAGGCTTTATATTCCGACTTAGGCCACTGCGGTAGAAATAACATCAGAATCAGTTGGATTTTTGTGAAATTAACGCTTATTCTAAACTATTTAGGGCAAGGCGTTTGGATTTTGCAGAACAGTGGAAGTTATGTCCCAGGTGCAAAAATGAATCCGTTTTTCCAGATCGTTCCAGATCAGTTTCAAATTCCGATGGTTATACTGGCCACGATGGCGGCAGTAATTGCCAGTCAGGCTTTAATTAGTGGTTCTTTTACCCTAATTGCTGAGGCGGTACGTTTAAACCTTTGGCCTAAAATTAAAATTGTTTACCCATCGGTTTCTAAAGGCCAGTTATATGTTCCCTCTATTAACTGGATGTTATGGATTGGTTGCTGTGGTATTGTACTGTTGTTCCAAAAGGCAGAAAAAATGGATGCGGCCTATGGCTTATCGATCACCATAGCCATGTTAATGACCACCATTCTGGTTAGCTTTTACTTGAGAAGCAGACGTTTTCCGAAATATTTAGTTGCGATATTCTTTTTTACCTATGTAATTATTGAAGGCACATTTTTGATCAGTAATTTAACCAAATTCTTGCATGGTGGTTGGGTAACCGTATTAATCGGTTCGTTATTGTTTACAGTGATGTGGAGTTGGTTTGTAGCCCGCAAAATCAAAAACCGCTTTGTTAAATATGTCGAAATTGAAGATTATTATGAGATTTTAACTGAACTGAGCGGAGATGAATCAGTTCCGAAATACTCGTCTCAGCTGGTTTATTTAACCAGTGCGAACTTTAAAACGGAGATCGAATCGAAAATTATTTATTCCATTATACAAAAGGAACCAAAACGTGCTGATGTGTACTGGTTAGTGCACGTTGATGTAATGGACGAGCCTTATACCTTAGATTATAAAGTTGAGTTCCTGATCCCAGGAAAACTAATCAGGATTGATTTTAGATTAGGTTTCAGGATTGAGCAACGTGTAAATTTATTGTATCGTAAAGTAGTTGAAGAGCTCGTGAAAAATGGAGAAATCGACATTACCAGTCAATACACTTCATTAAACAAACATAAAATTGCAGGCGATTTCAGGTTTGTTCTTTTAGAAAAACATTTATCTAAGTTTACCAAATTGAGTTTCTATGAAAGACAGATTATGGATTATTACTTTATCCTTAAAAAATTAAGCTTATCAGAAGAGCGGAGTTTTGGCCTGGATAGCAGTTATGTTGATGTAGAGAAAGTGCCGTTAATTTTCGTTACTCCAGATGATATTGAATTAAATAGATTACCGGTTTAATTAATGAGAACTGCGATTCTAATATTGGCAATGAGTTTGTTTATAGCCGGGCCTGTAGCCAAGCTATACCATCTCGATCATGCCAATAACTATATGATTGCATCTGGATTGGGGCTGGTGATGATTACTGCACTAGCCTTTATAAAGAAGAAATAAACAATTCCTCTTTCTGTTAAAGAAAGGGGATTTTTTGTTTTATAGATGGAATTTGTCTTCATCCCACTTAGTGGGATTATTTATAATATAGTTCGAGATGTTATTGTATGCGCTTTCATCGCGAATAATGTGTTCATAGTAGTTCCTTTGCCATAGCTTTCCCATTGTTTTGTTTTGCGATTTAAATAATTGCAGGCACGCATTAGAAACTATTGATTTATATGCGCCAACAATATCGGGAATTGTCGGGGCGCCCCTTGCGGTCGCCCTGTTTAATGTATCTTCTTCTTGGG
>NZ_JBWKXA010000003.1:0-172739 GCF_059422505.1 Pedobacter sp. GW821-FHT01D05
TAAACGCTTACCAAGCTTTCTTCTTGTAATACTATTTGGAAGAAGAAAATCAGTTGGATAAACCAAAGGAGATGACGCTTTTTCTATATGCCTATCATGATTAAATAACACCTCTGTGTCAATCCGTGTTTCCGTGGCAAAAATCTTTGCGAGGCGTTTACAAATAATTACTCACCTCAATTAAATTCATATCCGGGTCGCGGAGGTAAATAGAGGTAATTTTCCCATTGGCGCCGTTGCGTTCTACAGGACCTTCCTCAATTTCAATGCATTTTTCTTTAAGTTCCTGCATCACTTCGCGTAAAGGGAGATCGGTAATAAAACATAGATCGGCTGTTCCGGGCATAGGTTTGAAAGCTTTTGGTTCAAACTCACTTCCATATTGGTGCAGGTTAATTTTCTGATTCCCAAATTTCAAGGCTTTTCTATTTTCGCCAAATTCAATAATTTCCATTCCCAGGGCAAGGCTGTAAAACCTGCAGGTGCTTTCTAAATTGGCAACCGTTAGTACAAGGTGATCTAAGTTTTTAATGTCCATAGTAATAAATTAGAACTAAAGCATTCGTCCTTTTGTTTTAAAACAGTTATGCTTTCAATATTTGGTTAGTAAATTATCGACAAACAAAATACTCAATTTTTATATATTTACCATTATGCAAAACCTGCCCCCCTTAGCCGAACGTATGCGCCCTCAAAATCTCGATGAATATGTTGGGCAACAGCATTTAGTTGGAGAAGGTGCGGTTTTACGCAAAGCGATCGAAAGCAGTCAGCTCCCCTCCATGATTTTTTGGGGACCTCCAGGTGTGGGTAAAACAACTTTGGCCTATATCATTTCGCAGGCATTAGATCGTCCGTTTTTTAACCTAAGCGCCATTAATAGTGGTGTTAAGGATATTCGGGAGGTGATCGATAGGGCCGCACAGCTGAAGGATAGTTTTTTAGGCCTTCCCATTCTGTTTATTGATGAGATTCACCGTTTTAGTAAATCGCAACAAGATAGTTTGTTGGGCGCAGTAGAAAGAGGCTTGGTTACCTTAATTGGCGCAACAACCGAAAATCCATCTTTCGAGGTGATCTCCGCTTTACTTTCCCGCTGTCAGGTTTACATTTTAAAATCCTTAACCGAAACGGAGCTGGCGGGTTTATTGGAAACAGCCATTAAAAAAGATAGTATTCTTTCGGCGAAAAATATTTCCATAAAAGAGCACGAAGCACTGATCCGTTTATCGGGCGGTGATGCACGGAAATTGTTAAATGTGCTCGAAATTGCCATTAATGGCATAGGCGGAAATAAAATTGTACTCACCAACGAAAATGTGCTGGCGCATGCGCAGCAGAACCTTGCGCTATACGATAAAGCCGGAGAGCAACACTACGATATCATTTCGGCCTTTATTAAATCCATCCGTGGCAGCGACCCGAATGCTGCCGTTTATTGGCTTGCACGTATGATAGAAGGAGGCGAAGATCCGCTGTTCATTGCCCGTAGGTTACTGATCTTGTCTTCAGAAGATATTGGTAATGCCAATCCTAATGCCTTGCTTTTGGCCAATAACTGTTTCACCGCTGTAAATGTAATTGGCTATCCGGAAGCACGGATCATTTTATCACAATGTGTAACCTATCTGGCAAGTTCGCCTAAAAGTAATGCATCTTACGAAGCCATTAACAAGGCGCAGGCCTTGGTTAAGCAGACTGGAAATTTGCCCGTGCCTTTGCATATCCGTAATGCACCAACCAAACTGATGAAAAATATCGGTTATGGAAAAGATTACCAGTATTCGCACGGATATGAAGGCAATTTTTCGCCACAAGAATATTTTCCGGAAGAATTAAGCGGCACTAAACTCTACGATCCGGGGAAAAACCCTGCAGAAGAGAAGTTGCGTGAAAAGCTTAAGCAGAACTGGAAAGACAAATACAAATATTAGTGTAACATTTTCTGCTGAATGCATACTAATAGATATATTGACTAAAATCAAACACCTAAACTAAATATGCTGAGTACTTTTTTAAGCCATCAAAGAAAATCTTTCTGGCGTTCGCGAAACAGGGGCAGTAGTATTGCTGGCCAGATTGTTTTGGGTTTTTTTATGCTGTATTTTTTTACGTTGGCACTTGGAGCTGGCTTAGGTATGTCTCATTTATTGGCCTACTTTTTCCCAAATCAAGATGTAATTAAAAGCTTCAACGGAATTATCCTCTATTATTTTGCATTCGATTTTATCATGCGCATGCAGTTTCAGGAGTTGCCAACATTAAGTATCATTCCTTACCTGCATCTCAAAATCCAGAAGAGTAAGATCATTAAATTTTTAAATGTTAAAGCACTCTTCTCGGCATTTAACCTTTGGCCATTTTTTATTTTTCTGCCTTTCTGTTTTATCAAAATTGCTCCAAGCCTTGGTGCAGTTACCACCATCATGTACATCGTTTCGATATTTTCGATCATGATTTTTAACAACTACATGGTGTTGTATATCAAACGGAAATCAATCACCAATACTTTGTATACTTTTTTAGGCCTGGTGGTTATTGCTGCCTTTGCTGCTTTAGAATATTATAAGGTTATTTCGATCATGGCAGGTTCTGATGTGGTATTCAGGGCCATCGCAGCACAGCCTTTATATGGCTTTGCCTTTACAATTGCTGCGGTTGCTATTTTTTACTTCAATTCTAATTTCCTGCGTAAAAATTTATATGTAGAAGAATTAAGTACAAAGCAAGAGAAGAAGGGGAGTACCGATTATGCTTTTCTTAACCGCTTTGGTAAAGTGGGCGAACTGGCAGCTTTAGAGCTGAAATTAATCCTTCGCCATAAACGCCCCCGTTCTTCGGTTATTCTTGGTTTCTTCTTCCTTTTCTATGGGTTTATCTTTTATAAGGAAAAAGCAATAGATCGCGATGCTTTCGGACAAATGATGTTTGGTGCTATTTTTATGACAGGTGTTTCGATCATTATTTATGGCCAGTTTATGTTTGCATGGCAAAGTGCCCATTTTGACGGAATATTAGCCAATAAAATCAATTTTAAAGATTACATCAGGGCTAAATTTCTACTATTTACCATTGGCTGTACCATTATTACCTTATTGGCGAGTTTTTACGGGTTTTTAAGTCCAAAGCTATTACTCTTACACCTGGCAGCCTATTTATACAACATTGGTTTTGGTACGGTAGTGGTGCTCTATCTCGCTACATTAAACTATAAAAGACTGGATATTACCAAGGCCGCAAGTTTTAATTACCAGGGTACCGGCGCTACCCAATGGCTGTTAATGTTTCCTTATGCACTTACGCCAATATTAATTTATGTGCCATTCGGCATATTAAATAAACCTTACTGGGGCTTGCTTGCCGTATCTGTTTTTGGCCTGGCCATGTTATTGTTGCGGGGCTTTTGGGTTAATTACATTGCAAAAAGATTAGAGTTACAACGTTATAAAATAGCCGAAGGCTTTAGAGAATAATTATGATTTTAGAAGTTAAGAATTTACAAAAAGTTTATGGCGATAAAACCGTTGTAAACATCGAAGATCTGCAGATTGCTGCTGGCGAAACCGTTGGTTTAGTTGGAAATAACGGCGCTGGTAAAACCACTTTCTTCCGGATGCTTTTAGATTTGATCCGCCCAACTAATGGCGAGGTTTTATCAAAAGGCGATAATGTAATGCACAACGATAACTGGAAGAATTATACTGCATCATTTTTGGATGAAGGTTTTCTGATTGATTATTTAACCCCTGAGGAGTATTTTATTTTTATTGGCAGTTTGAATAACTTAAGTGTGGCTGATGTTTCTGCCTATCTGAGCCAGTACGGTGAGTTCTTTAATGGGGAAATATTAAACAGTGGAAAGTACATCCGCGATTTTAGTAAAGGAAACCAGAATAAAGTAGGAATTGCGGCTGCCCTGATGCAGAAGCCTGAAATTTTAATTTTGGATGAGCCTTTTGCCAACCTCGATCCAACTACGCAGATCCGATTGAAGAAACTGTTGAAAGAGCAAACAGGCAACATGACCACCTTTATTTCTAGTCACGATTTAAATCACGTTACCGACGTTTGTAACCGGATCATATTGGTTGAAAAAGGGCAGGTAATTAAGGATTTTAAAACAGATGAAAATACATTGAAAGAGTTGGAGAGTTATTTCTCCGCTTAGTTTTTGTACTAAGAATGATACATTATCAAAGAGTCTCCATTATTCGGGACTCTTTTTTTGTGCTGATAATTTTTATTTAGGGTAAAATTTGGGCAAAACAGACAGAAAATACGGTTCAATAACTTTTTGGCATTGTGTTTGAATATATGGAGTAGAAATTATAAATCTAGATTATTATGAGTATTTCAAAAGTAAGAATAGCAACATTAAGTATAGGGTTAGCAGTAGGTTCGATGGCATTCCAAAGTTGTGATAGTTTAACTAAAACACAAAAAGGAGCTGGTATTGGTGCTGCAGCTGGCGGTGTTATTGGTGCATTGATCGGTAAAAAAGCCGGTAATACAGCAGTAGGTGCCTTAATTGGTGGTGCTATTGGCGGTACAGCGGGAGCTTTTATCGGCCGTAGAATGGACAGACAGGCAGCTGAAATCCAGAAAGCTATTCCTAACGCAGAAGTTATTCGTGAAGGTGAAGGAATTATTGTAAAATTCGACAGTGGTATTCTATTCGATTTTGATAAAACGGCTTTAAAAGATGCAGCTAAAACAAATATCCAGAGTTTAGCTTCTTCATTAAATCAATATCCTGATACAGATATCAAAATTATCGGTCATACCGATAGCCGCGGTACCGAGCAATATAACATGGGCCTATCGGAAAGAAGAGCAGCAGCAGTTAAAGCTTATGCTGTTTCTCAAGGTGTACCATCATCAAGGTTAGTTACCATTGGTAAAGGTTTTGCTGAGCCAATTGCAGATAACGAAACTGATGCTGGCCGTGCAGCTAACCGTCGCGTAGAGATTGTAATCGTTGCTAACGATGCATTAAAAGCGACCGCGCAGAAACAAGGATAAGATTGCACGCAATTTCCCTCTACCTATGAGGTCATTATAAATGCAGCCCCAGTGTACATCCACTGGGGTTTTTTTGTGTTGTCAGATGTCGCCATCAAACGTAGGGTAGTTGTGGTGCCAGATGTTACCATCTGGCACTAGTTAATGAATTAGTCTGTTTTTTGAAAATCAGGTTCCTGTGTGTATCGGTTGCGAAAGCCCTGCTATCCACTTCAAGCCTCCACTTCGTTACGGGCTTTCCGTTTCTATCAGGTTTAGTTATCTTGGGTTTGGTGCTGGGCAGGCCAAACTTCTGAAGTTTCACTTAGGCTACGGTCGAGGCCAAATCGGAAGTTTTCTAGCGCACCTGCAACCCCAAATACTTGCACAAACTGAATGATCTAAACGGGATTGAAGCGACATCCTTCCAATCCCGATTCTTCATCGGATTGGAAGATATAGCGAAAAGCCCGACTAAACTTAAATAGATGTGAATGGCCTTGCTTTCCAAAACCTATAAATAGATCGTGTCGGATGGCAACATCCAACACCACGGTAAGATATTGTGCCGTCGGATGTTACCATCTGATGGAGTAGATTGATGCCGGATACTAATATCTGACAGCACGATAGAATTTACGAATAAATATCTTCGAAATAACTTACCACGAGCGATTTCATCAGCATTTCCTGCTCGAGCATGGTATAGGGAGGTATTGCTTTTATTAACTTCCAATGGGGCCAGCCGTCCTGATCTAAGCCCTCAAGCTCATAAAAGCCCATTTCGCTCAATAAACGGCAGGTAGCAATGTGCATCAGTTCCTCTTTTTGGCGTTTACTGTATTTCTTTGGTCCTTTGCCCAATTCCTGAACGCCAATTAGAAAAAGCATTACTTTTAAATCAGGAAAATCCGAATCAAATTCCTTTGAAATTTTTTCCTGTAAAACTTTCCACTTGGCATTAATCTCCGATGGCTTCATATCTTGCAAAGATAAGGTAAAAAGGTGTAAGGCCTAAGTAAAAGCTTTGCGGTTTTAACATTAAAGCTTGAATCGTAATTGTATTTTTAGCTACATTTATAACCTATGGATACGAATATCAATAAGACAGTTAATGCGGGTTTATTAGCTTATGGCATGTCGGGGCAAGTTTTTCATGCTCCCTTTTTACAGGCACATAGTGGATTCAATTTAAAGGCTATAGTAGAGCGCAGTCAAAAAAAAGCAGTTAATAATTACCCAAATATTACAAGTTACAACAGTGTTGATGAACTTTTGAATGATGAGGAAATAGAATTGGTAGTTATTAATACCCCTAATAACCTGCATTATGAACATGCTAAAGCGGCATTAATCAAACATAAACATATTCTGGTTGAAAAACCGTTTACAGCAACGGCTGTACAGGCAAAAGAACTTTTTGAACTCGCCGATAGTGTAGGGAAACAAATCTTTTTCTACCAGAACCGCCGTTGGGACAGTGATTTTATCGCGGTGAAAAAGGTAATTGAAAGTGGTAAACTGGGTAAGCTGGTTGAAGTTCATATGCGTTACGATCGCTACCGTAATGTAATTGGCCCAAAGGCATTTAAAGAAAACCCGATAGCGGCCAGCGGACTTTTATACGATTTAGGTCCACACTTGTTAGACCAGGTAATCAGTCTGTTTGGCAAACCATTAAGTTACCATAAAATTCTGGGTAAAAATAGGGTAGGTACTTTGGTCGATGATTATTTCTCGATCCAACTGAGTTATCCAAATAGTCTGCAAGTTTTTGTTACGGCGAGTATGTTGGTGGTAAATCCGCAGGCGGGGTTTGTTTTACATGGCGTAAATGGAAGCTTTATTAAACAAAGAACAGATATTCAGGAAGAACAATTGCTGGCGGGTATGAAATTAACCGATCCGGGCTATGGTGTTGAGCCCGCAAGTAAAGATGGTTTATTAACAACTATTGATGCTGAAGGCCATAAAACCGAGGAGACGATTCCATCAGAAGTAGGAAGTTATTTGCCGCTTTTCGAAGCCGTTTATCAAGCAATAAACAACAATAAACCATATCCGGTTACACGCGAGGATGTTTTGACCCAATTAGAAATTATCGAAAGCTAATATAAATCATCATCCAATCTGTGTAATCCCCTAATCTGTGTAATCCCATTTATGAACTCGCTTCCACTTGCCTACTTAATTCCTATTTTTCTAATTGCCCTTTATCTTATCCTTAAAAAAAAGAAGGTGGCTATTGATCCTTTAACGGATGTAGACAAAAAGATACTGGATGATTATGTAGGGTATTACCATAATCTCGATTCGACCGATAAGCTAAGGTTTGAGCAGAAAGTGGCCGCATTTTTCAGCACGGTTAAGATCGAAGGGGTGGGTTTAGAAATGACAACATTAGACGAATTGCTGATTGCTTCAAGTGCCGTGATCCCGATTTTCGGTTTTGACGACTGGCAATACAAAAACTTAACCAGCGTTTTGTTGTATCCGGATACTTTTAATAAAGATTTTCAGTTTGAAGGTGGCGAAAGGAACATTATGGGTATGGTAGGTACAGGCTATATGAATGGACAGATGATTTTATCGCGTTCGGCCTTGCGACATGGTTTTTCTAAAAGTGCAGGGAAAGAAAATACGGCTATACATGAATTTGTACACCTTTTAGATAAATCTGACGGCGCAACAGATGGGGTGCCGGAGAATTTAATTGCACATGAATATACTCTGCCCTGGATTAAAATGATGCATGAAGAAATGGAGAAAATTGGAGACAATAAATCGGATATTAATCCATACGCGATCACCAATCAGGCCGAATTTTTTGCTGTAGTTTCTGAATATTTCTTTGAAAAACCAGAGCAGCTAAGGGATAAACATCCAGAATTATATTTTCAGTTAAGCCGCATTTTTGCGCAACAGCCTGCAGGTTAAAATGATCAATCCACTAATGAAAATATTTGCAACAGTTATCTGGAGTTTAGTCTCTATAAGCGCCTTTGCGCAGAAAACCTATGTGCTAAGACAAAATTATCCAACGGGCTATAAGTACGATTTTACAATCGCTTCCGAACAGATTATTAATCAGAAAATTGCTGGCCGGGATGTACACTTAACCCAAAGCATTGGAACGGACTATACTTTTGATATTACCGAAGGCCATAGTGGCGAAAAGGATGTAAAAGTTACCTATAATAAGATTTTCATTAAATCTGTAGCAATGGGCAACACCATGAGCTATAGTTCAGATGATCAGGATAGTACCAAAAAGAATCCTTTTAGTGGTTTTAAGGGTGCTTCTTTTTATATGACAGTAAGCCCAAATGGTGGGATTAAAACAGTTGCTGGCATAGATAAAATGCTCGATAATATGGCAGCCAGGATGACTAAAGATACCAGTCAGGTTAAACAGATTAAAAACGCTTTAAGTAAACAATTTAGTAATGAGGTGGTGAAACAAACCATGGAATCATCGTTTAAAATTTACCCCGATAAACCGGTTAAAATAGGCGACAGCTGGACCGTTGATACCAAAATGCAGCTGAGTATGCCCATTGAAACGATTACACAATACACATTGAAGGAAGTGAAAGAGGGTATTGCTATTTTGAGCGTAAAAGGAACATTGGTCTCAAAAGGAAATTTTGAAGTGATGGGCAACAAAATGGAAACTGATTTACAAGGAACCAACTCGGGAGAAACTTCACTTGATATGAAAACGGGAATTGTGCTTAATAGCCACCTCCGTGTTGAGCTGTATGGTAAAATGAAATCGATGGGGCAGGACATCGATTTCGACATGCAGGGCATCAATAAAATTGCAGGAAAAGAGGTTAATTAGAAATTAAGTTCGCTATTTCTGCTGTCAGTCTGAGCCGGTCGAAGACCGTTATTCTTAAAAGAAATCAAAAAAGATTTTCCTTCGACAAGCTCAGGATGACATCTTTTTTGATTTGACTTCTTTCGTATTACAAACTACCAGTTAACGCTACCAGAAATTCCGTCGGGATTTCGATATGCGGAATATGGCCGCAGGCATCAAATTCGATAATTTTAGCACCGATAATTTTGGCTGCAGTCTGCTTTCCTAAAAGTTTATACTGCCCATGTAATGCCTGTTGATCTGGCGTAAGCAGCCCTTTGCCCACAATGGTTTTATCTTCTTTACCAATAAACAAAACAGTGGGGACCTTTAAATTCTGAAATTCGTATACCACAGGTTGTTCATAAATCATGGTATAAGTTAACGCGGCAACTTTAGCCCAGCGCGGGTAGTCGGAGCTATTGGTTACGCCTCCGGCAATACTCACCAGGTACTCGTATTCAGGTTTCCAATAGGTAAAGTAGGAGCCCTGGTAATACTTTCGTACGCTCTCAGCTGTTGTTTTAAGTTCTGTTTGGTACTGTTGAGCAGTAGTGACATAAGGAATGAAAGTTTTATAATCTTCTAATCCGATTGGATTTTCGAGTAAAAGTTTTTCAGTTGTTTCCGGATACATCAAAGCAAAACGTGTAGCCAGCATACCGCCCATACTATGACCTAAAACTACGGTCTTTTGAACGCCTAGCGTATCTAGAAGTCGTTTATTCCAGCTAGCCATTTGGTGGAAACTGTAATGGATAAATGCTTTAGAAGATTTACCAAAACCAATTTGATCAGGTACGATAACCCGGTAACCAATATTTGTAAGTGCTTTAATTACATTGCCCCAGTAATAACCTCCAAAATTTTTCCCATGGAAAAGGATGGCTGTTTTTCCATTGGCTGCTGCGGTTGGTGCAACATCCATATAAGCCATTTTAATATCTTGCCCTTCGGTGTGGATAGGAAAATATTTAACCGGATATGGGTATTTAACGTTATCAAGGGTGATAGATAGGGTGTCTATTTTTTGTGCATGTACATGGCTAAAAACGAACAGGCTGAGGGCAAATAAAAGAAAATATTTCTTCATGATTGGTAATGATGTAAAAAACTAAAAAGCTAATTGGCCCAAGTTAAACTTTTGCCAATTAGTTAGCTTAAAAATCATGCCCTTTTTGCAAAATCACAATATATATGTGGTCTTAATCACACTAAACTTTATTTGATCAATTGTTTTAAATTAACAGTAGGAATCTGAATTGTAGTTTCGTCAGAAAGATTTCCTTTCGCTGTGTTAATCCTGATGTGCTGAAAATTGACATCGTTCTTACCTATACTATTTAGCGAGAGTGTTTCTATTGGGCCAATATTCTTATTTTCTTCATTTTTAAATTCAGCTTTTGCATCCTTCACTTTTAGATCAACATTCCGGAGCGGCGTGTTATTCACAGTTAAATACCCCGAATTGATGTCTGCCCGAATATTTTCGATTTTTGCATCTTCGATGGTAATCTCAGGAATCACTATATATTGTGGATCATATGTAGTTTTCTTGGTCAAGCTCAAATTTTTGATTTTCATACCCTCACCAAACCTGAAGTTTATACCTCTTGTGATCTCTACATTTAAGCTATCAGTATTAGCCGATAACGCATCAATCGATACATTGTTAAAAGTAATTCCTTTTAAGTTTGGGGAAAAAATCAGCAGTGTTCCATGCTGGTAATTGCGTTCTGCCTTTAAGGATATATGAAGTTTCCCATCTTTATCTACCTTATATTCAATATAAGGAGCAAGATCGTTTGTTGCTTTAAACAAAAACTTATCATTGGCAATTATTTTTATATTAAGATAAGATGATTCTGAGCCATTAATTACCACATTTTGAAATGCCTGGACAGGATATTTTTTGATATACCGACCTGCTGCACCATCTGTTGTCTCGGCTCCCATCAACATTTTGTTATAGGTTTTATTGTCGATCCGGTTTACTTTGGCAATCAAGATCATAACCGTTAGTGGAATGATCAGTAGTGCAATTGCCAATCCTATTAATAATTTATTGCTTGTTTTCATCTTTTAGGCATTAAAGTTTTGTGATATGAAAGTTTGATAACGGGATTTTAACTCGTCGAAATCAATTTCCAACAGATAGAGATTTCTAAATAAGTTTGGCAGTTCATCTTCGATGAAGCTGGTTTTCCGGTATTGTTTTACCTGATCGATGGTATTATCAGCCAGAAAAAAACCAATCCCTCTTTTATTGTTCAGGATGTTTTTGCCCTGTAACAATTCGTAGGTACGCATTACTGTATTGGGGTTTACTTCCAGTTCTACTGCCATTTCCCTTACAGAGGGTATTTTATCTTCGGTCTTCCATTTGCCCAACAATATCTGCTCACAAACGTATTCAGCTATCTGCAGGTAAATGGCCTTGTTATTGTTAAATTCCATTTCAGGCCTCCTTTTCTTTTAAACGTATAAATGAGATGAACCATAATGCCAAGGTTAAAAATATGCCTATTAGGCTCATTACAAGAGAGACGTTGTTCTTATCTTGCCAGTATGGGCCACCAACCCAAACGGTATTGTCAGTTAATCTGTTCATTACAAATATTATGGAGGTCACCCAGAGCACCACAAATGCCATTACGGATATAGCCGTTTTAATGTAATGGAAGTTCTGGAAAAAGATAGAACCTAATAGGAAAACAGCATTGATCAGGAATGGCACATAATAAAACTGATAAAACTCTTTAACCGTTGTAGTTGAGAAAAAATAAGCTAAATTATCTATAACTACTTTTTTGCCCTGGTAATCGGTGTAGCTTGCTATTAGTGTATGTGTTGCCCTAATAGATGAAACAAAAGCAAGATCGATCAGATAGAAGCACAGAAGATAAGTAGGGATTGCAATAATTAAGGTGTAAAATATGGCGCTTAAAAATTTTTCAACACCTGATGCCGGAACCAAAATGTTAATAATTGCTTTCGGTTTTTGTCCTAGATGCATAAAATAACTGTTTGCTATAATGCTTACAAATAAAAGTCCTGTGATCAGGAAAAGGGGGTATCTAAAATTTAAAGTGTTGGATGAAAGGTGTTGTAGATTATTATCAGTTAAGTTTATGGCATAAAATAAAGCCAAAACCCCAATTAATACACCAAAACTGATTAAATAGATTTTTCCAAACTCAAGCCATTGTCTTTTAAGCAATAAGCCAAATCGATTGATATTAAAGGTATTGTTCATTGCTTAACTGAATAAAGGTTTAAATTTGATTTTTTCGGTAAGTATGGCATTAAAAAGAAGTTCCATATCTAATTTGCTTTCTTCCTGGTGATAGTTCGGCATAACGGCATTATAGCCAGAAAGTGATGCCTCGGCATAGATGATGCTGTCATCGAGTTCTTTAACTTTCTTGAAGGTTAACTTGGCCGTAATTTCTTCTACTGAAGCTTTAAGTGCAACGTCATTTTCGTCAAGCATAATCACCGTGTCGATCAAATTGTCCAAATCTCTGACCTGGTGGGTGGAGATGATGATGCAACGTTCATCTGTCATAGCAGAAGCCATAATTTTTCTAAACTGTGCTTTAGAAGGAATGTCTAAACCATTGGTAGGCTCATCCATAATCACTAGTTTGGCTTGCGTAGCCAATCCGAAGGCGATAATTACTTTTTTCTTTTGGCCATAACTCATATTAATGAGCTTCTGTTCAACCGGAATATCAAATTCCTTAATCAGATCGGTAAAATACTGATGATCGAAATTTTTGTAAAATGGAGCGTTGGCTTTTAAATAGGCATCTATTTTAACCGGAGGCAAATAAAACTCTTCTGGTATAAAACAGATCTGCGCTAACAGTGCTGGCTGTCTTTTTGCAGGATTAAAGCCCATTACATCCAATGTACCACTCTGTGCATGTACCAAGCCGGCCAGGTTTTTTAGCAAGGTGGATTTACCTGCTCCATTTTTTCCAAGCAAACCGTAAATATGACCATTGCTTAACCGCATGCTCATATTTTTAAATAATGGCTTATGCTTGCTGTAGCCAAAATTAAGATTGTTAATGTTGATCATATCTACTGTATTAGTTAAATAATACACTAATGTATGATCTATTTTGATATGCTCCAAATTATTTTGAAAAAAAAATGGCGCTAAGCGAATAACGCTTGGTGTTTTCATGCCTATCGCTCCACGCGCTCCGCCCTTTGCTCCGCCACGGGGAGGTAAAATATCAGTTTAATAATCGTTGCATTAAAACATCCTTAATGTGGAGATTGTATGTTTGTAGTATATCGATACAGTATGGATACAAAATGGGCATATTTACTTAGCCGCTTGGCAATTGGTTTAAGTTTTTTCGGACATGGTTTGGTACGTTTACCAAAACTTTCAGGTTTTAGCCATTGGATGGTAGGGCAATTTTCAAAATCGTATTTACCGGATGCATTGGTCATTCCCTTCAGTTATATTTTGCCATTTGCTGAATTTATAGCGGGGCTAATGATTATATTAGGATTATTTACAAGGCAAGGATTATTATTTGCGGGAGTAATTTCTTTAGCGCTTATTTTCGGAACAACAATAATTGAGAATTGGGAGGCACTACCTTCTCAACTCGTCCATGTGGCATTTTTGTCGGTACTACTCGCTTACTTGCCGCATAACAGCTATGCGGTTGATAAAATCATTAAAAAATAATTATGGAATACAGAAAAATTGGAAATTCAGATTTGGAACTTTCAGTAATCACTTTTGGGGCCTGGGCAGCCGGCGGATGGATGTGGGGAAGTACAGATAGAAACGATGCGATTAATGCAATTAAAGCAGGTTACGATTTAGGGGTTACATCAATCGATACCGCTCCAATATATGGTCAGGGCGATAGTGAAGAAATTGTGGGCGATGCGATAAAAGGCATCTCGCGCGATAAATTACAATTGGTAACCAAATTTGGGATGCGTTGGGATCTGGCCAAAGGCGATTTCGGCTTTAAGAGTAAAAACAACGACGGAAAAGAGATCGATATTTATAAATATGCCGGAAAAGAAAGTGTAATTTATGAATGCGAACAATCTTTGAAACGCCTGGGCACCGATTATATTGATCTTTACCAGATCCACTGGCCAGATATAACCACACCGATAAGCGAAACTTTCGAAGCGGTGAACAAGTTAATTGAGCAGGGTAAAGTGCGTTATGCGGGCGTATGCAATTATAATATAGCACAATTAAAAGAGGCAGATCAAACGCTAGAAATTATTTCTAACCAGATTCCATTTAGCATGGTAAACCGCGGTGTTGAGGAGGAAACTGTTCCATATTGCATCGAAAAAAATAAATCGGTTTTGGCTTATAGTCCGATGGAGCGCGGTTTGTTAACCGGAAAAATGACCGCCGATTATAAATTCGAAGAAGGTGATCACCGTCAAGGGAATAAATTTTTCACACCAGAAAGTATCGAAAAAACAAATTCATTTTTGGCTAAAATAAAACCTTTGGCCGATGAGAAAAAAGCTACCCTATCTCAATTGGTTTTGCGTTGGACGGTTGAACGCCCAGGCATTACCATTGCTTTGGTTGGCGCAAGGAATGAAAAGCAAGCTGCACAAAATGCAGAAGCAATGAACGTAAAATTAAATGCTGAAGAAATTCAGCTTATCAATACAGCATTAAAGAACGCTGGTTTTTAAATTTCAACCGCATAGAAAAGAAGGAATACGCAAAGAACACAGAGGTTAAGGTCTTTGATTTCTTTGCGAAAAACATTGCGTCCTTTGCGGTAAAACTAACAAGATATGTCTAAATTATTTTCGCCTTTAACCATAAAGGATGTGACCTTAAAAAATAGAATTGTTATTTCGCCAATGTGCCAGTATTCTGCAGTTGATGGTTTTGCAACCGATTGGCATTTGGTGCATTTAGGAAGCCGTGCCGTTGGTGGTGCAGGTTTAATTATCCAGGAAGCCTCTGCAGTAACTGCCGATGGAAGAATTACCTATGCCGATCTGGGCATCTGGAAAGATGAACATGTAGCCAAATTAAAACAGATTGTTTCGTTTATCCATGATAATGGAGCAATTGCAGGCATTCAACTGGCGCACGCAGGTAGAAAAGCCAGCTGTGAGGTGCCTTGGAATGGAGGTGAGCAGCTAGCCTCAGGTGAAAACAGCTGGAAACCAGTTGCACCATCTCCAATTTCTTTTAAGCAAGGACAGGTGGAGCCACATGAATTAACGATAGCAGAGATTCAGGATATTGTTTTTGCTTTCCGGGCAGCCGCTAAACGTGCATTGGCTGCAGGCTATAAAGTTGTAGAAATACATGCTGCACACGGTTATTTACTGCATCAGTTTTTTAGTCCGCTGAGCAATAAACGTACAGATGTTTACGGTGGAAGTTTCGAAAACCGTATTCGTTTGGTAATTGATGTGGTTGAAGCCGTACAATCGGTATGGCCAGAGAACTTGCCTTTATTTGTTCGCATTTCTGCAACGGACTGGACGGAAGGTGGTTGGAACGAGCATGATTCGCTACAATTAGTTGCGGTTTTAAAAGATCGTGGAGTAGATTTAATCGATGCTTCGTCGGGAGGAAATGTGCCTGATGCTTTTATCCCTGCTGGACCAAATTATCAGGTTCCTTTTGCTGATAAGATCAGGAACGAAATTGGTATTTATACAGGTGCAGTAGGCGTAATTGTAGAGGCAAAGCAGGCGGAAGAAATTTTAGAGCAAGGCAAAGCCGATTTAATTTTTATTGCCCGCGAATCGTTACGTGATCCTTATTTCCCTACACATGCGGCGCAAGTGCTTGGCGATGATACCGAATGGCCAAACCAGTACGTTAGGGCTAAAAGAGAAACATTTAAGAAATAATTGGGTTTGGATAGCAACCTCAAATAAATTGGGCGTCATCTTGACTGAAGCGCAGTCCCGAACATTCGGGGGAGAGATCTGTCTATGCAGATTTCTCGGCTCCGTTATACTTCGCTCGAAATGACGACCTTTCTATTGGAATCCGTCGACGATAGCGAAATGACGATTAATCTTAGATATACTTAAACAAAAAGCGGAGTGATCTTATTGATCAACCCCGCTTTTTGTCTGTAAATGGTGTCCGTGAGTTTTATTTTACCAGCGTAAAAGGAACATACAATCCGAAAGTGATATTTCTACCGGTATTGTAAACACCTAAATTAGGATTCTCCTGATCAAAACGGCCTGGTTTAAATCTACTTAAAGCATCATAATATTTCTGATCTAACAAGTTATTGGCCGAAACAGATAGTTTGATTGGCTGTTTGCCTAAATTAAATGTAGCACCAATACCCGCGTTTAATAGCGTATAACCACTGGTTGGCGTTTCGAAAACATCATCCACACGCGTTTGTTTAAATGCCGAGTTGATGCCTACAGAAAGATAAGCATCATTTGTTCCTTTAAGTTTAGGCTCGAAACGCAACTCGTTTCTCAAAGTTCCTGCGGGAATAAATGAAAGTGGTCTGTTTAAAGTGTTATTCTGTGCATGAACATATCCAAAGGTATTCTCGAAGTGGATAAACGGAACCGGGTGGATGGTTAAGCTTGCTTCAGCACCGTAAAGATTCGCGTTTACCTGTCCGTAACGGTAAACATCATAAAGTGTACCGTCAGCTTCTCTTTGTTCGCCATTGTTGGAAGCGTAAATATAATTGTGGATATAGTTGTTATAAACACTTGCACTTGCACTTACAAATTTTCCCTCATATTCTAAAGCTGCATCTACCTGGTAACTGCGCTCAGGACTTAAGCCGGAGTTACCGATTTCATATCTAAATGTTCCTTCGTGTACGCCGTTCGAGCCTAATTCTGCCGGGTTTGGCGCACGGAACGCAGAACCTGCATTGGCTTTGAAATTTAGCTCTTCATTAAACTGATGGGTAAACCCCAATGCGCCACTTACATTGGAAAACTTATTTTTGAAAGGTGCAAAAAGCTCTTCTCCGTCATCAAACAATTGTTTTCCGTTGTTTTTTCTAAAATCATAACGTGCACCGATGCTAAATGTATTGTTCTCCCAGTTTTTCTTGGCAAAAGCAAAAACACCTAAACCAAAAGTATCATAAGCTGGAATTAAAAATTCTGTTCCTTTATTTTGGCTATGTGCATCGTCTACACTTACACCAAAAACAGGCTGCCATCCATTGGTTTCGTGTATGTAGTATTTCAGGTCTGCATTGTAGGTTTTAAGATCGAAGAATAAGGCTGGGTCTGGTCCATCTAACTCGCGACGTTGGTTTTGTTGATAGCCAAAATCGGCTTTCAAATTACCGTTACCGATAATGAAATTGTTATTTAAGGCAATTTTAAAGTGTCGGATATCCTGACGAGGGTATTCTAAAGTACGGTTTTTATAATCATCATTGGTAAAAGCACTACCATCTTCTTTTACAAAATTTCCATTGTCATCTAAAGTTGGCTCATAAAAACCAATATTGTTATGAAAGTTCGAAACATTTAAGTGGGTATAACCCCAGCTTTTATTTAAACCTACCATACCACTTAAATCGGTTTCGTTAAAGCCTGAATTAGGGAAGTAGCCTGTTGGTGTTTTAAAAGAGTAAGCATTTTTATACGTTCCACGGGCTCTCCAAACAAACCCGTTTTCGTTACCATTTAACATTAATGAGTTAGCAGTAAGGCCATTGTTTGTAGAATAATTGGTAATAAATTCACCTTTAATCTGCCCTTCTGGTGCGGTACTTGGCTCTAATAGGTTAATTACACCGCCGAGTGCATCAGAACCGTACATTAACGATGCTGCGCCACGTAAAACTTCAACGCGGTCTGATTTAAACTGATCGATTTCAATACCATGCTCATCGCCCCATTGCTGACCTTGTTGTTTTATCCCATCATCTAGGGTTACAATTCTGTTGTAGCCCAAGCCCCTGATTACAGGCTTAGAAATAGATGGACCAGTGGTAATCTGCGATACACCAGGTATTTTAGTTAAGGCATCAATTAAATTGGTTGAAGGCTGTAAAAGCTGATCTTTGCCAATTACTGCAGAGGAAGCACTATTTCTTTTGCTGGTACTGCTGATCAGACTTCCGGTAATTACAATTTCCTTTGTTTCTATTGCAGTAGGTTGTAAAGAAAACGCTAATTCAGTTGCGTTGGCAAAGTTTACCACCTGCGTAGCGGTTTTATAGCCTACATAATGTACCTCAACCAGGTAACTTCCTTTTGAAGGAAGATTATTCAACGTAAATTCTCCGTCATTGTTGGTTACCGCCGAAACTTTTAAATCAGGGATAAAAATGGTTGCGCCTGGCAACGTTTGTTTGGTGCTGGCATCAATAACCTTACCTTTTATATTCTTTAAAGCGGCAGCAAAAACGGTGCTGCTTAATAATGTATATAGAATTACTAAGCCAATAAGCTGTAATTTTTTCATGTGTTGTAGTAAATAAAAATGATAGAAAAACCAAAGCAATAGCGTAACGAAGCTAGTTTTAGTTTCTCATATAAATAATTTGATTAAGCACGGATGTGCTTGAAAAGAAAAAATTATGCTAATGGGGGGCCGCGGAGGCAAGTACGCTTTATTTCGGTAAAGGCATTCTTTAAGGTCGCTTCGGTTCGGCTAAAAATTTTGGCTGATAAGAAGATTCTGTAGATGTGGTGCGTTTGCACATAATTTTTTTCAAAACTAGCATTACAGATTAAACAGGTATCGCCGTGGGCCTGCACGTGGCTAACATGTTTACAGTTGACCTCTTTCTCCACAACCGGAAGAGTATTGTGGTGGTGAAGAACACTCCACGGAGTTAAAGCAATAGCAAATACGATCAGCATAAATGCCGATAGATATTTTTTAATGTTTTGTCTATGCTTTTTCAACAGGCCAAAAGTAGTAATTCCTAAGCAATTATATATATTTACAAAGTAACATTGTATTTATAGTGTTATGACCTTCGATTTAATCGATGGTTTAACGTAAGAAGGGTATGAATCTTCTAATTAATTATTGAAGTACCAATTGCAAGCCCATTTCTTTACTATTAACGATAAGTAAAACGAACAATTAGTGAAGTTTATCAGAAAAAATATATTCAACGCATTATTTATCATTGTCCTTTTGATAATCGTTTTTGTACCTGATGCAAAAGCATTTTTAATTAGGGGATTAATGGAAATTGGTTTTTATAAGCCTAGGATCGAAATGCCCGATAAAGCTTCTGCCAGCCTTAAAGGTATCCTGTTTAAGGATATAAAAGGAAATCTGATAGATTTGGGCGATTTAAAAGGTAAGATTATTTTTCTTAATTTTTGGGCAACCTGGTGCCCGCCGTGCAGAGCTGAAATGCCTTCGATCAATAAATTGTATACCCAGTTTAAGGATGATAAAAATGTTGTTTTCATTTTTGCAGATGCAGATGGCGATTTTGTGAAATCGGGCAAGTTCATGGCCGACCGTAAATATGCAATGCCAGTTTATAAAGTAGAAAGCGAAATTCCTGAAAAAGTATTTGCTGGCGCTTTACCAACAACAGTTATTTTTGATAAACAGGGCAGATTGTCTTTCAGGCATGAAGGCGTGGCCAATTATGCAGATAAAAAGATTGTTGATTTCCTCAATAAGTTAAAGAACACAAAATAACTTTCTCCAATACCAAAGCCTTCAAAAAATTTGAGGTTCAAGTGATATTTGCATTTTGCATATATGTAGTTAACTACATATATTTGTTTGATAATATTAAGCGATGCAAAACGACTTTAAAATTGAACGGTTAGATAATCACTTCTGTGAAGCGATTATTGGGTTAATTCTGCCCATTCAACAAATAGAATTTAATGTAGATATAGACCTGGCAGCACAGCCAGATTTGTTGGATATAGAAAAAAATTACGATGGCTCAGGCGGCGCTTTTTGGGGTGCCATAGTAAATGGTGAATTGATTGGGACTATTGCTTTAATTGCTGTACCTGAATATCAATCGGGGGCAATCAGAAAAATGTTTGTTAAAAAGGAATTCCGCGGGAAGGAGCTGGGCGTTGCGCAGGCCTTATTAAAAACCTTGTTGACCTATTGCAATGATAATAAATTGAATGAAGTATATTTGGGTACCAAGGATATATTGCAGGCAGCCTGCCGTTTTTATGAACGTAACGGATTTAAACCAGTTGCAATGGGAGATTTGCCGCTTTATTTCCCTCGGATGGCTGTAGACAACGTTTTTTATAGCCTGGATTTAAAATCTCTTTAATGGAACAAAATGTAATTGATGCTTCTGGTTTATTGGCCATTTCTACCCGTTTGCAAAGGCTGAGCGATCAGATCCGTAAAGATGGCCTGTTGATTTATAAAGCATTCGGAATTGATTTTCAACCCAAATGGTTCCCTGTGTTGTATACTTTGTATAAAAAATCGACCATGAATGTGGTTTCGTTGTCGGATGAAATTGGTTATGCACATCCTTCTACCATCAGTTTGTTAAAAGAATTGGAGAAGGAGAAACTGATCCGGTCTAAAAAAGATAAAGTAGATACCCGTAAGCGTTTGGTTGAACTCACAGAAAAGGGTACAGCACTTCTTTCTAACATGGAGCCTGTTTGGGACGTAATTATTAAAGCTACAGCAGAAATTACGAACACTCAAAACAACTTAATGAAGGCGATAAATGAGGTGGAGGCATCGTTAAAGGAAAAAAGCTTTTTAGAAAGAGCAGAGGCTTATATTAAGAAATGAGAGAATAATTGAGTGAGTGAATTTGAGTGGGGTTAACCAATGATTTTACTATTTTTGCCCCCATGATTTCATTTTTCGAGGCTTCACTTAAGCAACTTTCTATCCACCATACAGGCAATAAACTGCTTGAAGAGTATTATAAATTATCTGATGCTCCGCTAAAAATTGATGATGAAGTGTTGGGAAACCTGTTGATGCAGTATTTCTTAAAACCTTTCGAAAAGGTAAATGAAGTCTACCGGTTTTATCACCCCAACGATAATTTAGAATTAAATGAAGTATTTCATTTTGTTCATGAAATTTTTGAGAACAATGAACTTTTTCATGAAGATTCGCAACAACTGGCCAAACATTTATACGATGTAGCCAACCACCCAAAAATTAAATCTGGCGAGCTGTATGTGGCTTATTTCGAAAAGGTGCAGATAGAAGGCGAGCAATTGGATGTTGTTGGCGTTTTTAAATCCGAAACGAAAGATACCTACTTAAAAGTTTATCCTGAGCAGGATGGCTTTAATGTAAGTTACGAGCAAGAAGCCATCAGTATTAATAAATTGGATAAAGGCTGCCTGATTTTTAATGTTGATAAAGAAGAAGGCTACAAAGTTGTGGTGTTGGATCAATCGAAAAGCAGTAACGATTCTGCTGTTTATTGGAAAGATGAATTCTTGAAGCTTAAAATCAGGAATGACAGTTATAACCAAACCAATAATGTTTTAGGGGTTTACAAAAACTTCGTTACGCAGAAGCTTGATGATGATTACGAAATCAGCAAAGCAGATAAAATCGATCTCTTAAACCGCTCGATGAAGTATTTCAAAGAAAAAGAAACCTTTGATATTGAGGAATTCGGCAATGAAGTAATTGGTAATGCCGAAGGGATTGAATCATTCAAAAACTATAAGAAGAATTACGAGCAAGAGTACGAAAGTCCGATAGCTGATAACTTTGAAATCGCCGAATCTGCTGTTAAAAAACAGGCCCGTGCCTATAAAAGCGTATTAAAGCTGGATAAAAACTTCCACATCTATATTCATGGCAATAAAGACATGATCGAAAAAGGTTACGACGATGATAAATCGATGAACTTTTACAAGGTGTATTTTAGGGAAGAGGAGTAGGTTTTAGTCCTGAGTCCTTAGTCTGTAGTCATGAGTCGGCTTTGGACTACAGACTAAGGACTAAATCTTTTTCCTCGGTCTGTGTCCCCACAGACAGAAACTGAATTTTATTTTCTATTTTTAATAATGGAAAACAAAAATATTTTCAAGCAAGATCGCAACTCAAAAATGCTTTTGAATGAAACATATTTTTGGACGGATACGGTTAAAGATTGGAAACATATATTTTCTCAAATCAAGTACAAAGCCCTATTAATCGATACCTTAAGGGTGCTTGTAAAAAGAAAGAAAATTATCGTTTATGCTTTTGTGATTATGCCAAATCATTTACATTTAATATGGCAAATGATTGAAACTAATGGAAAAGAAATGCCTAATGCAAGTTTTAACAAGTACACTTCTCATCAAATTTTTCAGGATTTAAAACTTAATTATCCAGATGCATTGCCATATTTTAAAGTATCTGATGGCGAAAGAAATTTTCGTTTATGGCAGCGTGATCCCTTAGCTATTCTTTTGGATACGCAGGATAAACTTGAGCAAAAAATAGATTATATACATTATAATCCTTTACAAGTGCAATGGCAACTAAGTGAACAACCAGAAGATTATGAATGGTCTTCTGCCAGCTTTTACGAAACTGGTACGGACAATTTTGGATTTTTAACTGATTATAGGAATCTCCTTTAATTTTATTTCGGTCTGTGAGGACACAGACCGAGGATTAAGTCTTCAGTCATGAGTCCGACTTTGGACTACAGACTAAGGACTCATGACTAAATTCGCTGTTGTGCCTTTAACGCCAAATACTGGTTAATTACATTAACTGTAAGTTTTTGGGGAGGGGTAAGGATGGCTAATATACCATGTTTGTTGAGTTCCTTAACCATTAGTTTTTTCTCGTAGATAAATTTCTCGGCAATGGTTTTATGATAAATGCCTTCTACGTCTTTAGCTGGTGCTGTACTTAATTCTTTTAGCTCCGTATTTTCGAAAAATACAACCACCAGTAGGTGATATTTGGCAATCCTTTTTAAATAGGGTAATTGCCTTTGCAGGGCAGATAAACTTTCAAAGTTGGTAAAGAAAACCAAAAGCCCCCTTTGTTTCACTACTGATCGTACCGCAGCATACAATGCCTCTAAATTACTCTCCAGGTATCTTGTTTTTTCTTTATAAAGTACGTTCATAATACTGCCAAGCTGCGAAGCTTTACGGTCTGCAGGTACGATTGATCCTATATTTTCGGATATGGTTATTAAACCGGCTTTATCTTCCTTCAGCATGGCTACTTTCGAGAGTGCAACGGTAGCATTTATGGCGTAATCGAGTAAGCTCAATCCTTCAAAAGGCATGCGCATTACACGCGATTTATCAATAACGCAATAAATATTCTGAGACTTTTCGTCTGTATAGGTATTCACCATTAAACCACCTTTCCTGGCGGTAGCTTTCCAGTTAATGGTACGGATATCGTCGCCACCCACATAATTTTTAATCTGGTCAAATTCGCTGCTTTGTCCAACTTTCCTGATTTTTTTAATCCCAAATTCTGTTAAATAGCGCGAGGCGGCCATCAATTCGTATTGACCAAGATTAATAAAAGAAGGAAAAACAGGTAGTATCTTGGCGCCATCAAAATTATAACGGCGGTTAATTAAGCCCAGAGGTGAACTGATGTAGGTTCTAATAAAGCCAAAATCATATTCACCACGTTTCGTTGGTCGCAGGTTGTAGTGGATCGATTTTATTTCAGTAGATTTTAGGTGAAGCTTAAAATCTTTATCCCGGAGTTGAAACTGAAAAGGTACTTCATCAATCACCCTGGCATTTACCCCAAAACTATAACTATTCCTGATTTCGATTTGTATCGGATTTTCATCGCCATTACTTAAACGTTTCGGGGTAATTCTTTTGGCATCAATCCCCTGGGTATTTCGGTACAGAATAAAAATATCGATAAAAAATAAAACAAATACGGCGCCAGTGGCAATTTCAGGGATATCGCCCAGCCAGGCAAAAAAGAACTTCAACAAAAAAAGCACAATGCAGAGGCCTAAAGCTGCAAATAAGCGATCGCTTAGGAATAGATTGTTATAATATTGCTGAAAGAATTTTTTCAATGTTGTTTAATCGGTTAAGTGTTTAAACTGGTTAACTGTTAGTAGCCCACTGTAAACTGAAAATTGGCGCCTGATAACTGACCTACCGCGGTACTTCAATTTTTTTGATAATCTGGTTAATAATGTCGCTTGTGGTTAATCCTTCCATTTCTTTTTCAGGTGATAACAATATCCTGTGCGCCAATACTGGTCCTGCAACAGCAATAATATCGTCAGGTGTAACAAAATCGCGGTTTTGAATAGCGGCGAAAGCTTTTGCACTGTGTACAATTGCTAAAGATGCCCTTGGCGAGGCGCCCAGATAAAGCGACGAATTGTTACGGGTTTCATTTACGATTTTGGCAATAAACTCCAGTAATTTTGGCTCTACAAACAGATTGCGGATGATTGCCCTAGCCTCTTGTATCTGTTTAACAGACAATACTGGTTTTACTTCGTTTAATAATGTTTTATTAACTAAGGTATGCTGAGTCATTAAAATCGCAGTTTCCTCTTCCAGCGAAGGGTATTTAACCTCTATTTTGAATAAAAACCTATCCAATTGTGCTTCAGGCAGGCGATATGTTCCTTCCTGCTCAATCGGGTTCTGTGTGGCCAATACCATAAAAGGCTCATCCATGGTATAGGTATGGCCATCAATGGTTATCTGGCGCTCCTCCATCACCTCGAACAAGGCCGATTGGGTTTTTGCCGGAGCACGGTTAATCTCATCAACCAGAATAATATTGCCAAAAATAGGCCCTTTTCTAAATTCGAAATCTCCTGTTTTGGTATTAAATATTGGTGTTCCCAAAACATCTGAGGGCATTAAATCAGGCGTAAATTGCACCCTCGAAAACTGTGCATCTATCGATTTTGCCAGCAACTTTGCACTAAGCGTTTTGGCCACACCAGGTACCCCTTCAATTAAGATGTGTCCATCGGCAAGCAAACCAACAATTAAGAAATCAATAACCTGTTTTTGGCCGATAATGATATTTCCAAGTACTTCTCTAATCTGATTTACAGCTTCATTTAAAGCGCTTAAATCGGTACGTGGGTTAAACTGTTCTTGTTCCATTGCTTTGGGTGTTTTTATAAAACTGTTCTATACTTTCGTTTAAATTAATCAATTGGGTATCACTTAATTCGCCCATGGTTGGCGTTTGGATAAAATATTTGGTCAGGGTTTTGGCTAGCGCTTCGTTAATACCTGTTTTCTCTATTAGTACCTGAGCAAATTTGCTGTCGATATCGTTTGTTTTTATATAATATCTGGCCCTTAAATATTCCATAAAGTAATTGATCTTTTTTAAGGCTATATCGAGGTTGTTGCGCTCGTGGTAGTAAACACTACCAACCACATTCACAAATGCCAATGAAGAATTGGTAAGTGGATCTGCAATTGGGATAATTCTTTGCCTGCGCTTAATGTCGTACAAGACAAAAAATATCAGACTAAATATTGCCAGATAGTATGCAAACTCCAGTTCAGGATGTTTAAAGAACACCCTGAGCATATCGGTAGTGGTGTTCTTTTGAGTAGAGAAATATTCATCAAAAATGAGCTGCTTATTTCCTTGTAAATAACTCAAGGTTTTAGCGGCATATTCTGCACCATATTTATCCAGCAGATTAAAATTAGTGTAGAAACCGGGTTCAGCAATCAGGTAAAGATTACCCTTGCCGTAGTTATAACGGATAAAATTTGGCTTGTTAGTGGCGTTTACGCCAAGTATCGTGGTTTTACTGGTGTCAACCTTATTAAAATACTGGCTGCCTATCCCTCTTTCAAAACCATAATTTGCATCGGTTTTTAATTCTGGATTGGTGAAATTTAAGGTACTTCCTTCGGGAGATATTGCGGTAGAAGTTTGCACTTTAAGTTCCTTCCTTATTTTTCCTAAATCATAAGTGGCTATAAATACATCATTACCCGCTTGCATATATTTTATCAGCTGTTCAAGATCAGTTTTACTAAAGTCTGTTTGTTGTGCAATAATTAAATAAGCGGTCTCCTTGAAATTTTTAGATTTTAAAGTGCTGTAAACAGCAGTTTTCGACTGTTGAATACTTGCCGATGGCAAAATATCTTTAATTCTATTGTATAAAATATATGTTCCGTAAGGGATTTTATCTTTAGCAGCATATGTTGGCGCCCAGTTTGTTGGCGTAGGTTTATTATACTGCGCAATTAAATAACCCAAAATTAGAATGGAACCGATAATCAGGTATAATTTGTAGCCTTTCATTTAATCTGGTTGTTAAACTGGTTAAACGATTGCTTAATAGGGTCGAATTTTACTTCATCGATAGGAAAATCGCCATACCAGATATAATCGAACTGTAGGGTAAGCTGGCTAAAATCATTTCTTAGCTCGGGCTTACTAATTTCCATTAAATAATTATAATTGGTTTTATCGGGCTGCCATTGGATAATTTCGGCATCGCTCAATTTTTTTAGCGCCCTCAAGTACAAAAGCCTAACTGCCAAACGGAATTTTCTTTCGGCAACTAATCTTTGTAATTCCTGTTCATAATCTATCTCATGGATGTTTTCGGTAATTACATCGTATGGAAGGATTGTTTCTTTCGGTTTTTTGGTGAATATTTTTTCAGCACCAATAATCTTAACCACAATAAATATGATTAGCGCAACACCAAGTCCGATAAAAATATACCTGGAAAAAATGTTAGATGCTGCTCCCTGAAAGAGCTCACCGATTATACTCCAAAACCATAACCAAAACTTATCCCAGAGCGATAACTGCTGCTGACCTATTTCGTCGTATTGAAACTCTTTTTGTTCTTTATAATTGCTTATGGCCTCTTTGTCGAATTTTGAGGCCACAACCTTACTGCTATCTGTTTTAATTATAACAGTTACAGGCTTAGGCTTAGCCGTCTGTGCTTTGCTGATTACCGGAATAAAAAACAAAAGAGAAACAAGAAGATATCGTAAGAGTGCAGGCTGCATTGTTAATATTCTTCAGGTCTTGTATCTATAGGTTTTTCGGTATTGCCAAAATTAGAAATCCTTTCCATTAAGCCAGTGCTTTCTTTTTGTTCAACCAGACTGAAATACGCTAATGAAATAGTAATGATGGGGATGATGGTAAACACTTGGCATAACGACTGCAAAATAGTTGTAATCATGGTCAAGGTTAATGACATGTGGGGCGTTTTATGCGTAAACATACCAATCATATTAAATAAACTTGTAGGTAAAATGATCATAGTCATACAAGCATAAACAATAATCCATACTACAATCAGCGTACCGAAAGTAATCCAGAAATTATCTTTAATAATTTTGAAGCTTCTACTAAAGGAATAACCTAATGAGCCATTTTCGATTACCATTATAGGGAGCGTCATGGCGGCATAAGGGAATAGCCAGAAGAAAGGTACCCCACAGAATAACATGGCTACACCCAGCATCAGTATCAATAAAAGGGAACTCCCAAAAATCCTGAAGAAGTAATACTTAAAGTATCCCCAAACCTCATCCGTAGTTGGTGTTTGGTTTCCTTTTTGCACATATATGGCGATATAAGAGAGAATGGCAACACTCATACTGGCATAGGTGGCTAAAGAAAATAAAATAGATAAAAAATATTCTAATCCATATATATTTGAAAAGCCTAAGCCCGTAGTGTTTCTTCCATTGCCGATGGTATTGATAATGTTAACCATTTTATATTGTTGCATTAACATGGTTAACATGCTGGCCACTACAAATAAGCCACAAAACGTAAAATATATTTTGATTAGCGGCTTAAAGTTTTGGCGCATAAAGGTAAAGGTATCGTTAATTACCTGCCCGAAATCTCTTCTTTTTTTAAATTCAATTTTCCCTAGCATGTTAATTTAGTGTTGCTTGTTTATTGTAGATTTTAATGGGGTAAATAAATACATACCAAATAATAAAAGCTGCAGACGATAGTAATATTAACATACTTAGCCATAAAGGCATTTCGGTATGCCGGGTAACAAAACTTTCAAAAAATGCCGCAACGATAAAAATCGGGATCAGGCCAATTACAATTTTCAACCCATCTTTTGCGCCTTTTAAAACTGAAGCCATACGGGTATAGGTTTTGGGGAATAAAAGGCTATTGCCCAAAATTAAACCGGCAGCGCCTGCCAAAACAATTGCCGATATTTCTAAAGTTCCGTGAATCCAGATAACCAGAACAGATTGAAAACCCAAGCCCTTGCTAAAAAAGAAATACTGGAACGAGCCGAGCATTATTCCGTTTCTGAAGAGCGAAACGATAGAACCAAATGAAAATATAATGCCCAAAACGAAGGTATATAGCGCAACGTAAATATTGTTGGCACCAATCTGCATAAACATCATAAACTCATTACTCTGTTTATAAACTCCAAACGGATCACCTTTGGCAATGTTTTCGTTTGTCATGTTTACATAACCATCGCCCATAATCAATCGCACAAAAGTATCATCGTATTTTGCTGATAGTGCGCCAATGCCACAAGAAACGAGGAAAAATGCCAGGGCATAAAATACCTGTTTTCTGTGTTGCAGGAATATTAAGGGGAGTTCTGTTTTCCAGAAATGAACAAAGCGGTTCGACTTTTCCTTTTTGTTTTTGTAAACCGATTGATGTAATTTAGAAGCTAAGCCATTGAGATAGGCCGTTGTTTTCGAATTTGGATAAAACGTTTTTGAGTAAGCCAAATCATTGGTGATTTCGATAAACTGATTGGCCACTTCATCAGGATTTGCCTGTTGCATGGAATCATAGTGTTGCCACTTCTTCGAATTCTGTTTAACAAATAATGCTTCTCTCATTTAAAGGCCTTACCAAATCTCGGGTTAAAATAGCTAATTTTTTATGGAAATGAAACCAACATTATTTTCAAATTGCTTAACCAATCTAAACAAATATACATAGATGGACATTCTAAACTAAAAATATAAGGAAACTTTAGTTTAAAAAATAGCGATCGACATATAGCTATTATCTTTAAAAAAAATTATGTTTGAATATGGATAGCATTAGAATTAGCACTGCTCAAAATATTGATATTGATTACGAAATTGCTGGCCTTGGAGAACGTATAGCTGCAAGGTGTATTGATCTGGCTGGCTTTTTGGTAATTGGGGTTGTTGCTATGATTCTGATTGGTGCGGCTTCATACAGTATGTCAAGCAATGCTGCTATGGTAGTTTTTTTTATTTTCCTGGCCATTTTTGCTTTCTACGATCTGGTTTGCGAAATCACTATGAACGGCCAGACTTTGGGAAAGAAAGTGTTAAAGATAAAAGTAATTAGCATTGATGGCACACAGCCAACTTTTGGGCAATATATTTTTAGGTGGTTATTTCGAATGATCGATTTTGGCTTCCCATTTGGCTGGGGTGTTGTTGCGCTGGTTTCGGTAGCGGTAACAAAAAATCATCAACGGTTAGGCGATATATTGGCTAAAACAACGCTGATTAAAACTCAACCAAGAACTGAATTTTCTAATGTAGCCTTCAGTTTTAATTTACCTGAAGAATATGAACCACAGTTTAAGGAAGTTCTGCACTTAAATGATAGGGATATAGAGCTTATTCACGAGGTGTTAACCGGTTATTACCAAACCGGAAATGCCGAACTGATTTATGCCATGGCGGCAAAAACCAAAGCACATATTTTTGTAACCATTCCGAGCGGGATGAACGAGTTACAGTTTTTAGAGACAGTGTTAAAGGATTATAATCACCTTACGGCTACAATGGCCTAGTTAAGCTGCGAGATAATTGAATGGTGTGTAGGGCAAATTTCTGGCAATCCAGAATATCATTACAATAGCAAAAATTACCTTGGGCGTATTGGGGTTATACCAAAAGTGCATCACCAAGTTCTTCTTTGTTGAAAGGGAATAGATTTTGAAAGCCAGTTGGGTAATGAGCAGTGGTAAGCTGAGTACAAGGAGTAGATTATATCCTGCAGCCTTTTGAACATCGAGGTGAAGTAAGGCATGTATTGCCCTTTGTGAACCGCAACCAGGGCAATCGAGATGCAAATATTTGTGGAAAGGGCATTCCGGAAAGAAATTGTACATCTCAGGATTAAAATTATAGTAAATTATTACAAATGCTAACCCTATAACAATTCCTAAGATGTACGTTAATTTCATTTATCTGTAGCTACCCATCATGGCACCGCCAAAACCTAGCACCACAAAAAATAATATATATAAGACATAAACTCCAATTCCAATAAAGAATCCAATTTTTGTCCATTTGCCAGCGGCTGCAGATGCTGCCTGAGCTCCTGCATAATCGCCCATTGCATATTTACTGTTAACATTGGCAGCATTTACAATACCAGCTATTCCAAAAGGTAAGCAGCAGAATAATGTAACCAGAATTGATTCTACAAGCCAGTTCTTTGGTGCCGGGCCTTGATTTCCGAATGGTGTTTGTCCAAACGGTTGCTGACCGAATGGTGCTTGTTCTTGAGGTTTTTGATCTTCCATAGTATCAACTTTTAAGTATATTAATTTAAATAGTTGAACTAAAATATATTTTTTAATTTAAAAACAGCATAAACAAGCGTTTAATTATTTCAATACATTAGCCACTTTTGGTAATAAAGCATTAGCCCATTCAGCGTACATTTTAGCACTTGGGTGCAATCCATCGCTTGCCACTAACGACGGGTCGGTTGCTGCATTTCGAGATGAGGGGGTAATGTTGGTATAGTTTACGCCAGCTGAAAGCGTGATTTCTTGGTTTGCAGCGTTAAAGCTATCGATTTCATTAGCAATCGTTAGTGGGTTTCGTCCTGAGTTTTTACCAAAAGGTGTAGCGCCCCAATCTGGAATAGAAACGACAAAAACCTTATTCTTGTTACCTCCCGCAAAAGCGATTGCCGTTTGTAACAATTCTGTGAACTCCTTCTTGTATGTATTTATTGGATAACCCCGATATTGATTGTTTACACCAATTAAGAGCGTAACAAAACTATAGGTGCCTGTTAGATTCTCCTTTTTTATACCCGCCAGAAGTTCATCGGTAGTCCAGCCGGTAACCGCAATAATTTTTGGATTTGCTACACTGCCGCCCTGAGCTTTTAATAAACTCTGAAGCTGATAGGGAAAAGATTCGGCCTGTTTAACCGATTCGCCAATGGTATAAGAATCGCCAAGTGCCAGATATGTAAAATTACCATCTCCATTTGTTGAAGCTGTTGTTCGGTCGATAACGGGTTCAATAGGCATAGGCTGTTGTTTTGTGCAGCCCGAAGTTAAGAAAGAAAATAAAATAGCACTTAATAAAATCTTCATCGCTTAATCTACGAATTAGCGTCCGGTTTAGTTTTGTTTTAGGGCAGCAATGAGTTTTTGTCTAAAAGCGGCATCAGTGATAATACCTGCCTCAAAATTTGCAAAATTGCTTTGAATCATCAGTTTTTCTTTTTCAGTAAGGTTGTTAAAGAAAAACGCACAGGCTAAACTGGTCCCCCTTTTTTCTGTTGCATAAAAAGCATCTGTTAAAATAAATGCAGTTGACCCACCTTTTTGCCCTAAATGTTTAAATGCTGCCTGGTTGCCTGGATATATCATCGGCCATTCCATAATCTGATCTATGATTTTTTGGATTTCGGGCTTAAAGTAATTTCTACTGTTAATTTTCTGCATAATGCTTGCGTAATCAGTAGCATTTGAGGCGACTAATCTATCAGACCATATTTTTTGTATTGAGAATGGCAAGTTTAGGGTGCTGAAAGTTTTGATAAATGTAGAATCTGTTTTTAATTTGATGTGATTGGTTTCGCATCGTTTTATATATTCATTCATTGACATTGCCTCCAATTGTTTTGCCCACATACTTTCATCGAGGTTATCAGGTTTGAGGCAAGTCATTAATGCTCCTGCAGTGAAGTAATAGTAGGGACTATGCTGCTGAAGTTTTAGTGTCCTGATGTTCCGGCTAATGTTTGCCAAGCCCAATAAATCCTCAAGATATTCAGTATTGGCATTTGAGCTAAATCTAATCATGCCTTGAGCAATCTTTAGCAAAGAAACACTGTCAGCCTTTGTCTTTTTTAAAGATTTAAGCCATGCTGAATGGGCGCCACCATCGGTAAAAGGAATATAGTATTTGCTTAGGTCGCTTATTGCTATGCTTTGGTTTGCGTCAATTTTTTTGGCAGCAACCTGATTGGAAAATTCGATGGCAATAATGGTTTTGGCTGCACTGGCCAATGGCATCAATTGATTGCCGTTAAAATTGAGTACTTCCTTGCTGTTCTCAATAAGTACAATCGAAGCTTTTTTAGGATTATCCTTTATAAATTTAATTATCCCATCCAGGTTTTGTGCAGAAACACGTGTGGTAATTAGCGCTAAAATAAAGATAAGCCTGATCATTGAACGAGCTTCATTTTAAAGAGTCCGGCAATATGATTCTTTAATTTTCCTTTTACCTCTTCCATATCAAGTTTAAAACCGAGTTCTTTTGCTAAAGAAGTTACGGCCTTATCATCAATACCGCAGGGCACAATATTTTTAAAGTAATCAAGATCTACATTTACATTAAAGGCAAACCCATGCATGGTAACCCAACGGCTGCAACGAACGCCCATCGCGCATATTTTACGGGCCTTTTCGTTATCGGCATCTAACCAAACCCCTGTAAAACCAGGATAACGGCCCGCTTCTATCCCATAATCTTTTAAGGTGAGGATAACGGCTTCTTCCAGTGTGCGTAAATATAGATGGATATCAGTAAAGAAATTATCAAGGTCAAGAATAGGGTAGCCCACTATCTGCCCAGGGCCATGATAGGTAATATCACCCCCACGGTTTATTTTATAGTAGGTTGCCTGTTTATCTTTTAATCCCTGCTCATCCAATAATAAATTTTCGGGATGCCCGCTTTTACCTAAAGTGTAAACATGGGGGTGCTCGCAAAATACAAGATGGTTCGGGGTAGGCTTATTGCTGTTGTTTACGCGGTTTTCTGTTTTAATGGCCACCGTTTTATTTAGCAAATCTTCCTGTTTATCCCAGGCTTCCTGATAGTCTGTTAAGCCCCAGTCTGTAAAAATAGTTGGCTTTAAATCTATCGCAATTGCTTTTTCCGCTATCTCGTTCATCTCTAATTATTTTAAGAATTGCTGGCCACATAGCCTAACATGTAACTGTCTTTTGTTTTAAAGTAATTAACGGTCAGCTCCCTTGTGCCTGTTGGCAATTCTACAATTGCATTTAGTGAGCCTTCGTTTTTTAGCTTAAAAGGTTTTATATGGATATGCTGTTTAAATTCTAAACCCTTTTTGCCATGCCACTTGTAAATAGCTTCTTTAGCACACCATGCAACATACAAACCATCCGTATTATCTCCAATCTGTTTCTGGGCAAGCTCTACATCGCTTAAAAACTTATGTTTAATGCTTTTTATCTTGTGCTTAATCAGTTCGATATCAACACCTACCGCATGATCTTTGCTAATCATTACGGCAGCATAATCATAAGAATGGCTTAACGAAATATGGTAATCGAAATTAACCAGATAGGGTTTGCCATGTTCATCAAACTGACAGTCGATATACTCAGTTGTATTAAGCATTGTTCTCAATAGCAATCTTGTACTTAACCAGTGCAGTAACCGCTTGCCGCTGTTTAAGGTTGAAATAATATCATGTTCATGCTGCTTAAGCTGCAGTCCGGCCAACAATTCTTCCTCTGTTTCCTCAATTTTCCAAATTGCTAAAACAGCATGCTGATCAATATTTTTATTGTAAATTATTGGCATTGATTAAATTGGAGATTACATGCAAAATTATCTTAAATAAATGATAATTTAGGCCAAAAATACGTATAAAAATGATATTATCTGATAGCAGGATATTAGAAGAAATTGAGAAGGGAACAATCATCATTGAGCCTTTTAAACGCGAATGTTTAGGAACCAACTCGTATGATGTGCATTTAGGAAAATACCTGGCTACTTATAAAAGCCGTGTGCTTGATGCGAAGGCGCACAATGAAATCGAACATTTCGAAATTCCTAAAGATGGATATGTCCTTCACCCAGGTACGCTGTATCTTGGTGTTACTTTAGAATATACCGAAACACACGGGCATGTACCTTTTTTAGAAGGTAAAAGTAGTACCGGCCGTTTAGGTATCGATATTCATGCAACAGCAGGTAAAGGTGATGTTGGTTTTTGTAATACCTGGACCTTAGAAATATCAGTAGCACAACCTGTAAAAATTTATGCCGGAATGCCTATTGGCCAATTGATTTATTTTGTTGTTGAAGGTAAGATCGAAACGATGTACAACTCAAAAGGTAACGCTAAATACAACAATAAAACCACCAGGCCGGTAGAAAGCATGATGTGGAAGAATAAGTTTTAATGGTTGGTTAATCGTTTAACTGTTCTTTGTAATTGTTAAATTGTTAGGATTGCTGAAGTGTGAGCTGTAAACTGCCAAATTTCTCCAATTTAAGCACATCTTAATGTTTTGGAAATGGACGCCATATTCTTTTGGCCGGCCGGTAGCTCTGCCATTTGCTATTCCGATGAAGGATCGGAACCGCTGCTGTCGGGTTTATGATTGGCGGTTTTGTTCTCTTGGCACTAAACATTGTTCCTAAACCCGATTAAAGCGAACATCCCGATTTTTCCATCGGGATAAAGCGTATGAGTGGGATTGTGGTTGCCAAACGCTCCGAACCCCTCATTTCCAAATCACTTAGCATACAAGTATATTCTCTTATGGAAATGAGCGGGCAGTACTTTGGCTATCTGTATTGATAAATTAATATGTTTCTATAAATATCAACTAAAAACTTAGAAGTCAAACTAAATTTCATGGTATCTTCATGAAAATATGCCTTAGGTTTTGTACCTTGACACATATTTATTTGTTACCCAACCACATGAAACTCAAAATTACTCTCGCAATCAGTTTTCTATCTTTACTTATTGTTTTTGCCGCATTTAAAATGGATGATGATCCATTTAGCCAGCTCTTACAAAAACTCGAAGACTACACCAGTAAATATCCACAAGAAAAAGTTCACCTTCACTTAGATAAGCCTTATTATGCCATTGGCGATGATATTTGGTTCAAAGCCTATGTTGTAAATACCAAGACCTCTGCTCCTTCAGGCATCAGTAAGATCCTGTATGTAGAGTTGATCAACGAAAAAGATTCGCTTAAAAAACTGGTTAAGTTACCTATTATGGGAGGAATTACCTGGGGCGATTTTAAGCTAACAGATTCACTTGGCGAGGGCAATTATAGAATTAGGGCCTATACCAACTATATGAGGAATTTTGGCACCGATTTTTTTTACGATAAGACAATTAAGATTGGAAATAGCTGGGCTAACAAAGTTTTTACGAAAACTTCTTACAGTTTTACCAAAGAGAACAATGCGGATAAAGTAACGGCAACAGTTCATTTTGAAGATAAAAATGGTGTCGCCTATAGTGAAAATGAGGTAAGTTATGAAGTTCTGTTAGATTATCGTACTGTTACAAAGGGTAAAGTTAAAACAAGTTTAACAGGTGATGCGGTAATTAGCTTCACAAACAATCAGTCGTTCCAAAATAAATCAGGGAAGATTATTGCGACCATTGCGTTGGATAATAAACAAAAAGTAATCAAATCTATCCCGATCACTTCCACATCTACCAATGTTGATGTACAGTTTATGCCAGAGGGGGGAACGCTTGTTGAAGAATTGCCGCAAAAAGTTGCCATTAAAGCGGTTAATGCCGATGGCCGCGGCGAAGATGTGGAAGGAACTGTAGTAGACGAAGGGGGAAATGAAATAACCAGTTTTGCCACCAATTATTTAGGTATGGGTAACTTTGTGTTTAACAATCAGGCTGGTAAGTCATATTCGGCCAAGGTTAAATTTAAGGATGGATCAGAAAAAACGTTGAAATTACCTGTAGCCGTTAAAAGTGGTTATGCACTTTCTGTAAATGCTTTAGATACAGGTAAAGTGGTGGTTAAAATTATGGCCAGTGCCGATCTTGTGAATGGCGATGAACTAAAAGTTGTTGCACAGCATGGTGGCAATGTATATTATGGCTCGAAAGCTAAAATGGATAAACAGGTGCTGGTGGCCAATATTCCAAAAAAGAACCTGCCAACCGGTATTGTGCAGTTTACTTTATTTTCAAGCAGCAATCAACCTTTGGCAGAGCGATTGGCTTTTATTAACAACAAGGCCGAATTAATTGACGTATCGATTAATACATCAGGAGTTTCCAGTTCAAAAAGAGGAAAGGCAGCCTTTACTTTCGATGCCATTAATGATAATAAACCCGTTTTAGGTAGTTTTTCGGTTGCTGTAACCAACACAGCAAAAGTAACACCTGATGAAAATAATGAGTCGAATATCCTCACCTCGTTGTTACTTACCTCTGACCTGAGCGGCTATGTAGAGAAACCCAACCACTATTTTTTAAAGGACGATCTTCAAACACAAAAGGAACTTGATAACTTAATGCTTACCCAGGGCTGGAGAAGATTTCTTTGGAAAAATATAATCAATGGTGTTGGTCCGAATATTACCTATAAACCCGAGCAGTCTATTACCATTAGCGGAACGGTAATGAAGGGTAATAAACCTGTACCTGGTGGTAAGGTAATGTTAATGGCTACAAAAGGAACGGTGTATATTTTGGATACGGTAACCAATGCCGAAGGAAAATTTGTTTTCGATAATTTGAGTTTTGGCGACAGTACAAAATTTGTTGTTCAGGCTAGAACTAAAACAGAAAGGAAGTTTGTAGATATTAATCTCGACGTCGTTCCCGGGCAGATTGTAACCAAGAACAAAAATGGAGCCGATGTTGATATCAATGTGAATAATACTTTGATGAAGTATATCAAAGAAAGCGATAACTATTTTAATGAGATGACCCGTTTAGGCTTGCTGGAGCGGACCATTAAACTCGAAGAAGTAACCATTACTGAAAAGAAAAACCCTGCGAAAAATTCATCCAACCTAAATGGTGCCGGAAGAGCCGATTTCGTGATGACAGCCGATCAGTTATCTACCTGTGTAACCTTATCGCAATGTTTACAGGGCAGATTGCCCGGGGTAATATTTAGAGGCAATGTGCCATATCTAATGCGTAGTCAAAATCAACCTATTAATATTATTGTTGATGGTATGCAAATGGAAGCCGATTTTCTGGATAACGTTACGCCTAGTGATGTTGAATCTATTGAGCTTTTAAAAAGTATCGGTAATACAGCCATTTACGGTTCGCAAGGAGGTGGTGGTGTAATTATTATCACTACTAAACGTGGTGATGGGGGAAGAAGCACCAACCGGTATGCGCCAGGAATTGTAACGTTTAATCCAAAAGGATTTACGGTTTCAAGAGAATTTTATTCGCCAAAATACGATGCAGCAAGTTCAAGTAGCAGGACCGATTTAAGAACAACCATTTATTGGGATCCACAGGTTGTTACAGATAAAGACGGAAAAGCAAAATTCGAATTTTATAATGCAGACGAGCCTGGAACCTACCGCGTAGTAATAGAAGGAATAGATGCTTTAGGGCATTTGGCAAGAAAAGTTTACACTTATGATGTTAAATAGAGAAAAATAGATAAATTTGAATTAGTATGCATGCATAGTTTATGCTGTGATATATTTGTCTTGATACTAGATTCTTAAATCTTGATACTATTTAAAATATGAATACAATAAAAGTAAGTGTTAAAGATCGCCTGGCAACCATCACGTTAGATAGAGGAAAATCGAATGCCTTAAACCGTGAGTTGATTACCGAGTTGGGCGATATGCTTAAAAATATTACCGCAGATGACAACATTGGCGGTGTAATTTTAACCGGAACAGCACCTTTCTTTTCTGCGGGATTGGATTTGGTAGAACTTTATAACTATAACGAAGAAGAGGCTAAATCTTTCTGGCAGCTATTTTTGGGTTTTACGGCCAATATGGTTTCGTTTAAAAAACCGATGGTAGCGGCAATTAGTGGCCATAGCCCAGCCGGCGGGTGCGTAATGGCGTTAGCCTGCGATTACCGGGTAATGGCAGAAGGACCGTACATTATTGGACTTAATGAGGTGCCGGTAGGCATTATTGTGCCGAATAGTATTTTTCAATTGTATGCGTTTTGGATAGGAAAAGCCGAAGCAAGCCATAGTTTGCTTTCTGGTAAACTTTACAGTCCCGAAGAAGCTTTAAAAGTTGGTTTGGTTGACGAATTGGTGAGAAATGAAAGTTTGTTAACTGCTGCCGAGCGCAAGATTAAGAAATACATGGAGCTCGAAAGCAATACCTGGTCGCAAAGTAAGTTAAGTATCCGTGAGGAATTAATTGCTGCTGTAACTGCAGATCAATCGGCTACTTTAGAAAAAATGTTAGCACAGTGGTGGTCGCCTGCAACACGTCATATTTTAAAAACAATTTTAGCTAACCTGCAGAGAAAGTAATCAGTTTGCAGTTGTTGGTTTTCAGCTAGGAATTAACCAATGCTACAGTTAGCCAATTACAACAATTAACCAGTTAACCAATATACTATGTTCAGTTATAATGCACCAATGCTCAGAGAAGACGCTTTAAAAGGAAAAACCATTGTAATTACAGGTGGTGGAACGGGTTTGGGGAAAGCAATGGGCGTATATTTCTTGAAATTAGGAGCCAACCTCGTAATCACAAGCAGAAAACAGGATGTATTGCAAAAAACTGCCGATGAAATGGAAGAAAAAACAGGCGGCAAAGTATTGGCAGTTGCCTGTGATGTTAGAGAAGTAGCACAGGTGGAAAACGTATTGGCCAAAACTTTAGAAAGATTTGGTTCAGTTGATGTATTATTAAACAACGCTGCGGGTAATTTCATCTCGCCAACCGAACGGTTATCAGCCAATGCATTTTCATCCATTATCGATATTGTTTTAAAAGGAACAGTTAACTGCACACTTACCTTTGGTAAACACTGGATTAAGGAAAAACAAGCGGCAACAGTTTTAAATATAATTACCACTTACGCTTTTACAGGCTCAGCTTATGTTGTGCCTTCGGCCTGTGCAAAAGGCGGCGTTTTAGCACTTACAAGGTCTTTGGCCGTTGAGTGGGGTAAATACGGTATCCGTACCAATGCGATTGCCCCTGGTCCATTCCCAACCAAGGGTGCATGGGAGCGTTTATTGCCCGGCGATTTAGCTAAAAAATTCGATTTCAAAAACCGTGTACCTTTGAAAAGAGTTGGCGATCATCAGGAACTCGCCAATTTAGCTGCATTTCTGGTGAGCGATTTCTCCGGATACATTAATGGCGAAGTAATTACCATTGATGGGGGCGAATGGTTGCAGGGAGCAGGCCAGATGAATGGTTTGGAAGCAATCCCGAACGAAATGTGGGATATGCTCGAACAAATGACAAGAAGCGCGAAATAAAGCGATATGGTAAATGTGATCAATTGCAACAATCAAGTATTACCACAAAGAATACTTACCTGGTTTATTGCATTGGTTTGGCTTGCAAACGGATTGTTTTGCAAAGTGTTAGGTCTTGTACCTCGCCACGAACAGATCGTTGCCAGAATTTTAACGCCCACCCATAGCCATTACTTTACCGTTTTTATCGGCATATCAGAGATTGTGATGGCAATCTGGATTTTGAGTAGTTTCAAAACTAAGCTAAATGCTGTTGTTCAGATTGTAATAGTTGCTACAATGAATACCATCGAATTTATACTTGTACCAGATCTATTGCTTTGGGGGAAATTCAATTCGCTCTTTGCATTTATATTTATTATAGTTGTGTTTATCAATGGGTTTTATTTTAACAAAAAAACAACGCAACAGGCATCATGTTCTCATTTCTGAAAAACCACCCATTTGCAGTCGATGCATTTTTTGAAAACTCACTCGTATTAACGTTTTCTGTTCCAAAAACAGAATTAGAACACCTTATTCCAGCGTGCTTAGCCCTTGATACCTTTAAAAATGAATGGGCTTTCATTGCTATCGCGATGGTTCAAACGAAAAATTTGCGACCAAAAGGCTTTCCTAAATTTATGGGTAACGATTTTTTTCTTATTGGTTATCGCGTATTTGTGCGTTATACGAACAAAGCAGGGAAAAGCCTTCGCGGGCTTTATATTTTAAAATCAGAAACGAATAAAAAGAAAATGGAATTTATGGGCAATATTTTTACCCATTACAATTATACTACAACAGATATATCGCTAATTGACAACGAAAACCAAAAGGAAATTACTTCAACCAATTCTGATTTTAAAATCGTAATCGATAAAATAGATCAGGAAGTTTCATTGCCCGAACATTCGCCATTTGCCGATTGGAAAGAAGCCAGAAGATTTGCCGGGCCTTTACCCTTTACATTTACGTACAACGAAAAAAATAAAGAAGTTTTAATTATAGAGGGGGTTAGACAAAACTGGCAGCCAGCGCCGATAAAAATTGCCAGTTATAACTTTGGATTTTTAAATTCATTGAATCTAAAAGGGCCGATTTTGGCAAATGCCTTTGACATTCAAAACATCCCTTATTATTGGAAAAGAGGAAAAATTGAAAAATGGAAGTAAAAAGAAGAAAATTTCAGGGTGTGTTAAATATTTTAAGTTTTAACAGGCATTTCTACATATTTGGTCTTATTGCTCTATTGTTAGTGATAATTAGTCAAATGGTAATGCCATGGCCTATTGTCGTATTTTGGTTAATCATTTTAGCTTTTCTTTATGGTCTTTTAATGCCCTTAATAGTATCTGCATATGTTTACGACTTTTCTGGGTATTATCATTTCGATTGGCTAAAAAAAGCTAGTATTTCTAATTCCAACCCAGATTTAATCTTAAATATTAATGCAGGTTTTGATGAAACAAGCTTCATTCTTAAAAGTCATTTTCCGGAAGCAACTTTAAAGGCCTTCGATTTTTACAATCCTGCGAAGCATACAGAGCAGGCTATAGTCAGGGCAAGAAAAGTAAGTTTAATGTTTCCTGATACAGCGCAAATAAATACAGATTTTATTCCTTTAGCCGATAAGTCCGTTGATATGATATTCCTTTTGTCGGCCGCACATGAAATAAGGTCGCAACAAGAGAAGATCGTTTTCTTAAAGGAATGTTATAGGTTATGTAAACCAACTGGCCAGGTAATTATGGTAGAACATTTACGCGATTTACCCAATTTTATGGCTTTCTCTATTGGTTTTACGCATTTTTTCTCACGGGGAGTTTGGCGAAGAGCATTTAAAGCTGCAGGTTTTTCTTCTTTTTCTGAAACGAAATTCACACCATTTATGTCTATTTTTAATTGTTGCCCCTAGTTAAATGCAAATACACTTGTTAATAGTTGGTGCTCTTCTGGTCACATTGGCACTTATTCACATTATTTTTCCAAGATACTTTAATTGGGAAAGTGAACTTAAATCGCTGAGTTTAATAAACAGACAAATGATGCTGGTACATACGTTTTTTATTGCGCTTACCGTATTTCTAATGGGCTTACTCTGTTTAACCTCGTCAAACGAATTAATACAAACCGATCTTGGGCGAAAAATATCGCTCGGTTTTGGTCTGTTTTGGACGACAAGATTCTTTATTCAGTTTTTTGTTTACTCGAAGGATTTGTGGAAAGGTAAGTTATTCGAAACCACCGTCCATGCCATGTTTTCTATTTTTTGGGCATATTTTAGCTCCGTATTTCTCTTTATATTTTTTAAATACGGAGCTGTTTAACGCAAAAGTGCTTTATCATAAAGTCTTACTACTTCATACTGGGCTACTTGATGGTAAAATATTATCTTTGCCGATATGAATATCTTACTTTTAGGGTCAGGCGGCAGAGAAAGCGCATTCGCTTGGAAAATGAGCCAGTCTTCGCACTGCGATAAACTAATTATTGCTCCAGGCAACGGTGGTACGGGAGCTTATGGTACAAACATCAACATCAATGTAAACGATTTTGATGCCATTAAAAAAGTAGTGCTTACCGAAAACATCGAACTCGTTGTAGTAGGCCCGGAAGAACCTTTGGTAAATGGTATTCACGATTTTTTCCTTGCAGACAAAGCCATTGCACACATTCCGGTTATCGGCCCTAAAAAAGAAGGTGCTATTTTGGAAGGAAGTAAAGATTTCTCTAAACAGTTTATGGAGCGTCACGGTATTCCTACCGCGGCTTCAAAATCTTTCACGCCCGAAACCTTAGAAGATGGCTTGGCTTATCTGCAAAACCATGCTTTACCGGTTGTTTTAAAGGCCGATGGTTTGGCAGCAGGTAAAGGTGTGTTAATCTGTACCGAAACCATTGAGGCTCAGGAAGAATTAAAACTGATGCTTGGCGGTAAATTTGGTGCAGCCGGGGCAACCGTAGTAATTGAAGAATTTTTAAGCGGGATAGAACTTTCGGTATTTATTTTAACTGATGGTGAAAATTATATCACGTTGCCTTCGGCTAAAGATTATAAACGGATTGGCCAGGGCGATACCGGTTTAAATACTGGTGGTATGGGCTCAGTTTCGCCTGTCCCTTTTGCCACACCAGAATTTTTGGCTAAAGTAGAAGAGCGGATTATTAAGCCAACGGTTGATGGTTTAAAGAAAGATAATATCGATTATACCGGTTTCATCTTCTTCGGACTGATAAAAGTAGGAGAAGAGCCATTTGTAATTGAGTACAATGCGCGTATGGGCGATCCTGAAACAGAAAGTGTAATCCCTAGAGTTGAAAACGATTTGGTAGAACTGTTTTTAGCTACGGCCAACAAACAACTAAACCAGGTGAGTTTGGTTATTTCTGAGCAAACAGCTGCTACTGTAATGATTGTGGCAGGTGGTTACCCCGGCGATTACCTGAAGGGTAAAGCCATTACCGGAATTGAAAACTTACGCCATTCGAATGCATTCCATGCCGGAACATTGTTAGAAAATGATGTGGTAAAAACTAATGGAGGAAGGGTAATTGCGATTACCAGTTTGCAAAAAGATTTGTTTACCGCTTTACAATCGGCAACTGCTGATGCTGGTAGAATTTATTTCGATGGCAAATATTTCAGAGAAGATATCGGTTTTGACTTAATTTAAAAGAATATAAGTTGAAAAAAATACTTAAGAAGATTTCCGAAACCGCAATTAAACAAGGAGAGTTTAGTTTTACAACCGAGCAGACCGAAACAAAATGGCTAGGTAATCAACCTGCCACCTTAGCCGAAATACAAGAAGCTGAAGTAAGATTGGGCGTAACGCTTCCAACGGATTATAAAGAATTTCTATTGATTACAAATGGATTTACTACGCCAAATGAACACGTTGATCCATCGTTTTCCAGAATAAGTGATGTAGCATTTCTAAAAGATGTTGACCCACAGCTGATCGAAGTTTGGATTGAAAATATCGAATTGCTTGAGGTAGCAGTTAAACTGGCCAGAAGCATTATTGTTGCTGGCTTAGGAGAAGAGCAATATTTTCTTCTAATCCCACCCATAATCGAAAATGCAGATTGGGAATACTGGAAATTTGCATCGTGGATTCCAGGAGAAGATCCTTACGAAGGACTTGAAAATTACTTTATTAACGTATTGGATTTCTTAAAATCTGCATAATACGTTTTCGTGTAAACAAAGAAAGCCCCAATTTTTGATTGGGGCTTTCTCTTTTAATGCGTATTTCTTATTTCGATTTACTTCCTAATAATTCTTGAAGTTTATCTTGTAAAGCTTGTTCTCTTAAGCCCTTAGCAATAATTTTACCTGTTGGATCAATTAAGAAGTTAGCTGGAATAGATTGAATACCATACATTTGAGCCACTTCATTGCTCCAGCCTTTTAAGTCTGATACATGTGTCCAGGTTAACTTGTCGGCCTCAATGGCTTTTTGCCAGGCTGCTTTAGTTGTTCTGGTATTTCCTCCATCTAAAGAAACGCCTAAAACAGTAAAGCCTTTATCTTTAAATTTGTTGTAAGCTGTTACCACATTTGGGTTTTCCTGACGGCATGGGCCACACCATGAAGCCCAAAAATCTACCAGTACATATTTACCTTTAAAATCGGATAATTTAACAGGTTTACCTGCGGTATCAACTTGTGTAAAGTCCATAGCCATGGCACCTACAGCGGTCTTTCTTCCGGCATCAAATATTTGAGCAATTTTTTTACCTGTTGTAGTTGCCTTCAAGTCTGGCGATAATGCAACAAAAGCTTTTTCTGCTGCTGTTGCCTGATCAGGATCTGCAGCCAATTGGCTAAGCGCTGTTAAGCTGATATACGATTTAGGGTTGTTACCAGCGTAAGTTAATAAAATTGAGGTTAAGGCTTCGGTAGCTTTATTGTAACGCTCCATGGCTGCTTCCCTTAATTTAGGGTCTTTTTGCTGCTCAGGAGTTAGCTTAGCATATTCGCTGTTTATCGAGTTAATTTCATAATCAACAGGCTTAGTTAATGCTTTTAATTTTTTATTGTCATCATTAATTACCGAACCAGTAATAGCTGCAGTTTTGATCGAATCGGTACCGATTATCTTGATGTCAGCAGATTCAAGAAAAAGGGAGGTATAATCAAGTACCTCGCCTTTTGCCGGACGGTTAACGTAGGGGTTTTTGTTAAGAAATAGGTTTCCGGCAGCTGGATCCACTAAAGTACCTCTAAATATAAAAGTACCTTTGTCAACAGTTACTGAATCTGTTACTGATTTATCGTCTGCACGGTAAATCAAGTATATCTTATCGCCATCTTTCAGGCCTTTAATATAACCTGTAACAGTAAATGGCTTCTGTGCCAAAGCTGCAAGGGGCAATAATGCCATTGCAGATAATAATATTTTTTTCATCTGTATAATATTTTTCATTGGTGATAAAGCTATCATGATTTATTGATTTTACTTTGTGATTTTGAAAATCATGATGGTTTCATGAGGTTAGTTTAATTCCATCCAAATATAGAAATCTGTACCGCTAAAACGTAAATACCTGTGTAAAATTATAATGCTATTTATTGGCGCAGTTTTTTAATTTAACTTTTGGTAGGTTCTCCACCATAAATCGGGCATTTCACCATTAACAGCAGTCTGGTAATCATCATATCTGCAAGGCACCAGATGGTAACGCTCGTTTTTAGATTGTCCCGAAGGGTAAGGGACCTGCATCCACCAGCGGTCTGATTTTTTGCTTTTCACAAACATCATCTCTCCCGAACCATCTTTTAAACTGGTTCTATAGATCATAAATTGTGATTTCGGCGTAAGTGGGAAATCCTTTTTACGGGCGTAAAATCCATCCACAAAATACCAAACCATTTGAGCAAGTAAGAAAGCAGTTTGTCCGTTATTGTCATATGCCGGATTAAACTCGTAAAAACCAATTGAGGTTAACTTATCATTCATACCAGCATAACGGGCAATACGACATGCCTCTTCGCCATCAAAACCATTTGGCGTGGTATTCGCATTTGCTGCAGCATCTGCAGAACGGATAGCGCCTATATCAAAGCTAATCATGTTTGCATTGCGGATAATGGGCTCGGTTAAGGTAATATCCTGGGCAAACTCGCCCAAACGGTGTACATCAAAATACAATTTATCCATTACGCTCAAACTCTCTTGGTTTACAAAATAAGTTTGATAACCCACATTGCTAAAATTAAAAAGGTAATTGGGCTGGTGCAGGAAAATTTTGTTCAGGTAACAGTCCGATCGGGTAGCAATTCCTTCATTGTCGTCATCGCCAATGTCAAATTGGTTATCTATAACCACCAGATCTACTTTTTGCTCTAAATCTTCATAACCCAGGTATTGGCCATAAGTTAAGTCTTGTCCGCCACCAATAATGATCGGAATAATGTCTTTTTTAATCAGTTCCGAAACCACCATCTTGATGGCAATGTAAGTATCGGCAATGGTTGCGCCGTGTTTAATATTTCCTAAATCTACAATTCTGCTATTAAAAGCACCCTCGTTGAGTTTATAAAATTTCTCTCTAAAATAATCTGGTGCCAGGGCAGAGCCTTCATTATTAACGGCGCCTCTTCCATCAAGTACCCCAAAAATGGCCAAATCATAGGTATGCTCCTCAAAATCGGGGAATGATTCGGTGTAAATCTGCGCTTTTAACCCCAGCTGACTTGTAAAAAATCCTTGCTTGGGTGTAAAACTATCAGGGTTTATAGGGGAAAAGAAATCCGTTAATGACATATATTTAAAACTCTCGGCTCAAATATCTATTTTTGAATGCGTATTTCCACATATAGCTCGAAAAAAATAAAATGATACTGGTAACCGGAGGAACTGGATTTTTAGGATCTGAATTAATTAAGCAGTTAACCGATAGGGGTTTAGCCGTTCGGGCCTTGAGGCGGGAGAAATCTAAAATCCCTTCACAAATCCAGAATATCCCACTCATCGAATGGTTTGAGGCTGATATAAACGAACCTTCTGCATTGGAAGATGCCTTTATCGGGATTACCAAAGTTTACCATTGCGCAGCTTTTGTATCCTTTAACCCAAAAGATAAAAAACAACTTTTTCACGTAAACATAGAAGGAACCTCAAACATTGTAAATCTTTGTGCCGAAAATAACTGCCGTTTATTGCATGTAAGCTCAGTTGCAGCGTTAGGGAATGCTAAAAAGGGCAATAAAATTACTGAAAAAGACTTTTGGGAATATGATGCCAAAGCACACGCCTATGGTTTATCGAAATACGAGGGTGAGATGGAAGTTTGGCGGGGCATTACTGAAGGTTTAGAGGCTATTATTGTTAACCCATCGGTAATTATCGGTAAAAATGCGGGATTTGAGGGAAGTGGAGCAATTTTTAAATTGGTAAAAGGTGGTTTCCCCTTTTATACCGACGGTGCTTCGGGTTTTGTAGATGTTGAAGATGTAGCCAAAGCGATGATCCTGTTAATGGATGCGGAAGTTTCGGGAGAACGATATATTATTTCTGCCGATGATTATCATTATAAAGATCTGTTCAGCGAAATTGCACAGGGTTTTGCCGTTAAAGCACCAAAAAGAGAAGCAAAACCATGGATGCTCGGAATAGCCTGGAGAGCGCTAAAATTTGCATCCATATTCACTGGTAAACAGCCTTCCATCACTAAAGATGCTGCAAAGAGCAGTTTAACCTTAAGTTATTACAATAACGATAAAATAAAAACGGAAACAGGCATTACCTTTAAGCCAGTTGCCAAAAGCATAAAAGAAATTACCCAACATTTAAGATAATGCCCAAACAGAAAGCTTATTACATCATCGATTTTGATAGTACCTTTACACAGGTAGAAGCACTTGATGAACTTGCCCGAATTTCGCTGAAGAACCACCCAGATAAAGAGGCGATTTTCCAAAAAATTGAAGATTATACCAATTTTGCCATGGAAGGAAAACTCTCCTTTTCCGAAAGTTTAGCTCAACGTGTTAAACTACTTGAAGCAAATGAAGATCATTTAAAACAACTCATCAAACATTTAAAAAAGAAAGTATCAACTTCTTTTTCACGTAATGCCGATTTTTTTAAGAAACATGCCGATGAAGTTTTAATTGTATCTGGAGGATTTAAAGAGTTTATTACCCCTGTAGTAAGCCAGTACCACATTAAAAAGGAAAATATTTATGCCAATACCTTTGTAACCACTGGTGATGGTAAAATTATAGATTACGACCATGCCAATCCTTTAAGTGAAGAAGGTGGTAAAGTAAAATTGCTTCAGCATTTAAAGCTCGAAGGCGAACTATTCGGTATTGGTGATGGATATTCTGATTTCCAGTTGCGCGAAAGTGGTATCATCAATAAGTTTTTTGCATTTACCGAGAATATAGCCCGCGAAAGCATTGTTTCGAAAGCTGACCATGTAACCCCAAGCTTCGACGAGTTTTTGTATGTAAACGATCTGCCGCGTGCAATTTCTTATCCTAAAAACAGAATCCTTTGCCTGGTAATTGGTGAAGTTGATCCCTTAACGATTTCCATCCTTAAAAATGATGGTTTATCGATCAGGCATAAAACTTCTTTTGAAGATAAATATGTAAAGGATGTGGGGATTATTCTTTTAGGTGATGGTGAAAAAATAAATGCAGAACAGTTAAAAAACGCGGCTAAACTTAAAACCATCGGATATTTGGGAAATGCCAAGAATAAGGTAGATCTTAATCTTTGCACCAAACTAGGTATTGTGGTTTTTGATGATCCGAAAAACAATCCGCGTAATATCGATTTTATTCCAAAACGGCTTGCAGATTTTATGAATACCGGGGCAACTTATCTGAGCAGCAATTTCCCTAATTTACAACTGCCAAAAATTGATAAATCCCACCGCTTAATTCACATTCACAAAAACGTTCCGGGTATCATGGCGAAAATCAATACTGTTTTTGCCAAACACGATATCAATATTGTGAGCCAGTTTTTAATGACCAATCCTGAGATTGGCTATGCCATTACCGATATCAATGCACAGTATGATAAACAATTGTTTAAATCATTAAAAAAGATCGAGCAAACGATAAAGTTTAGGGTATTGTATTAATAATAATATCGTCATTTCGAGCGGAGTGCAGCGCAGTCGAGAAATCTATATTAAAAGATCTCTCTCCCGAAAATTCGGGGCTGTGCTTCAGTTGAGATGACCACCTTCCTATTAAAATCTGTCATTCTGAGTGCAACGAAGAATCTCTTTTTTAAAGTACTGCCTTTTAGGGCTTCTTTTGCTGTAGATTCTTCACTGCGTTCAGAATGACAATAACGCTTTTCTCTGTACGCCCCACGCGCTCTACCTCAAAAATTGATGCCGCTTCAGCAACAAATGTTTGGGGGCACCTATCGTTTGCGACCGATAAATTCCTGTATGGCCTGAAAATAAGTAAGCAGTAACACAAGCTAAGGCGATATAAATTCCAGATGAGGTACCAAATAGCTCTACACCCATAAAAATACAAGCTAAAGGGGTGTTTGCAGCCCCTGCGAAAACAGCTACAAAGCCCATTCCTGCCAGCAGGCCAAGAGGTAAGGGGATAAAGAAACTCAAAAAACTACCGAGTGTAGCCCCAATAAAGAAAAGTGGAGTAACCTCGCCACCCTTAAAGCCTGCACTCAAGGTAAATGCAGTTAAAAATAATTTGATCGCAAATGTATAGTAGGCTTCTTGTTGAACAAAGGATGCTGAAATAACCGGAATACCCAGACCGATATATCGTGTATTCCCGATCAGGTAAATAATGCCTATTAAAACTAATCCACCAATAAATGGCCTTAATGGTGGGTATTTAATTTTACTGAAAAGACTTGATAAGCCATGGTTTAAGGCCGAAAAAGATCTCGCCACCAGTCCAAACAATATTCCGGCACCTAAGGATAACAGTAAATTTATCGAATTCATTTCCGGTACCAGAGAAATGGAATAATGGGTATGGCCAACACCCCAGGCCTTGCAGGCATAATCGGCAATAACTGCGGTAATAAATGAAGGAAGGATTGAACTGTAGGTTAAACTTCCAATAACGAAAACCTCCAATCCGAATACGGCACCTGCTAAAGGCGTTCCGAAAACAGCCGCAAAACCAGCACCGATCCCGCAGATGAGGATCACTTTTCGATCTCTGGCTTTAAGTTTAAACAGTTTCGTAAACTGGTCGGCAAAGGCTCCTCCAATTTGCACAGCTGTACCCTCTCTTCCAGCCGATCCGCCAAATAAGTGGGTAATAATCGTGCCTGCAAAAATGAGTGGCGCCATGATCAGCGGAATCACATTTTTGGGCGATTGTAATTCTTCAATTAAGAGGTTGTTGCCCTTTACAACGGCTGCACCCCAATAATGGTATGCCAGGCCAATGAGTATACCAGCGATTGGTAAAAATCCAATAATCCAAAGGTGTTGTTCACGGTAACTGGTTGCCCAGTTTAAAGTTTCTAAAAACAGGGCAGAGGCAGAGCCAATAATCCCACCCAATATTGCAGAAATCAATAACCACTTTAAAGTGCTAATTAAGAGTAATCCGAAGTCGAGCTCAATAAAATGTTTAATAGACAGAAGAAATCCTTCTGTTAGTTTTTTAACAGGCATTTGAATTCAATTTTAAATAAAAATCGTAGGAGTCATCAGCCTGTTTGGGCGGTTTTGGCGGTACTCCATCGCCATTGTCTCAAATGTATAAAATTTAGTTATTTGTTGCAAAATCTTTATCACCTTTGTGCAGCTAACTTTAAACAATGGATTTCACACCCGAAATAAAAGACAAACTACACCAGCTACAGGAAAAGTATACCGCAATGGGGCAAGATATGGCATCGTACCTTGACGGACTTTTATATGCCGATTTCTTAACCTATTGGGACTACATTCATTTGGATACTTTACTGAGCTTACAGAATCCTAAAACACCAATTCCGGATGAAGAGATTTTCATCATGTACCATCAGATTACGGAACTTTATTTTAAGCTTGCACTGCACGAATGCAGGCAGATTGCTGAGCATGAAAATTTAACCGTCGAATTTTTTACTGCACGCGTAAAACGGATCAACGCTTATTTCAATGCCTTAACTACTTCTTTCGAGGTGATGGTTGATGGTATGGAGAAAGAACAGTTCCTAAAATTCCGGATGTCGTTATTGCCCGCCAGTGGATTCCAATCTGGCCAGTACCGGATGATCGAGATCTGCGCTACAGATTTTATTCAATTGGTAGATAAAAGCAAACGCGAAGAACTAAGTACTGCAACAATAGAAGAACAGTTCGAAAATATTTACTGGAAATTCGGTGCAACCGAACTGTCGTCGGGCAAGCAAACTTTAACCTTGAAGCAATTTATTAAAAAGTATGCGGCTCAGTTTCTACAACTGGCCAAAGATCGCACTTTAACCAATTTTTCGGCCTTATACCATCAATTGCAGGCGAATGGGGCCGATGTTTCTGCTCTTGCAGAGGAGTTGCGTAAGTTAGATTTGTATGTAAATGTAGAATGGCCTTTATCGCACTACAAATCGGCCGTACGTTATTTGGAGAAAGATCCGGTTGATATTGCTGCAACAGGTGGAACCAACTGGCAAAAGTATCTGCCTCCGCGTTTTCAGAAGAGAATCTTTTATCCGTTCTTATGGACAAGTGAGCAAATGGAAGAGTGGGGTAAAGGCTGGGTGCTTAGTGTACTTAAAACACTCAAAAACAAAGATTAATATTGCAAAAAGCTATTAAAAAAGCCTGTTTTTTCTTAATTTGCGCGAAATAATTAATGACAGGATGAGTGAATTATTGAATTAGAGAATGAGCGCGTAAAACACGCAATCATTCGATCATTCACCCATTCAAAATTCAAATACAATGACCGAGACATTAGATATAAAAATCACTAAAGCAGACCAAACACGTTTGGCTGTTACTGATTTTTCGCAATTACCGTTCGGTAAGGTTTTTACCGATCACATGTTTACTGCCGACTATGAAGATGGCGAATGGAAAAACTTACAGATTCTTCCATATGGCCCAATTCCGATGAGCCCAGCAATTTCTGCGCTTCATTATGGACAGGCAATTTTTGAAGGATTAAAGGCTTACCGTCAACCAGATGGTAAAATAAGTGTATTCCGTGCCGATAAAAACTTCGAACGTTTTAACAAATCGGCGGCAAGAATGTCGATGCCGGGTATTCCTGAAGAAATTTTTATGCAGGGTTTGGCCGCATTAATCAATATTGATGAGAAATGGGTGCCTAATCAAGAAGATTATGCTTTATATATCCGTCCGGTAATGTTTGCAATGGACCCTTATTTGGGTGTTAAGGCATCTGATACCTATAAATTTGCTTTGTTAACCACCCCAACTGGTCCTTATTACAGTAGCGCGTTAAAAGTTAAAATCGAAACTGAATTTACACGTGCAGACGAAGGTGGTGTAGGCTTTGCCAAAACTGCTGGAAATTATGCGCGTTCGTTATATCCTTTCGAGCAAGCAAAAAAAGAAGGTTACGATCAATTGATCTGGACAGATTCAGTAACGCATGAGTTTATTGAAGAAGCCGGAACTGCCAACTTACTTTTTGTAATCAATGGCAAATTGGTTACACCATCGGTGCGCAGCACGGTTTTGGATGGTGTAACGCGTGATACCATTATTAAACTGGCTAAAAATGCCGGAGTAGAAGTTGAAGAACGTAGGGTTTCTGTTAGAGAAGTGATCGAAGGAATTGAAAACGGGAGTTTAACCGAGGCTTTTGCCGCAGGAACTGCAGCTACAGTAACGCATGTAGGCGAAATGGGCTACAATGGTCAGATCTATAAATTGACCGACCCATCTACAAGACATATTTCTAATGGCATTGCTAAAAAATTAAACGATATCCGTTACGGTTTAGCGCCTGATGAATTTGGTTGGAACTGGGTTGTGTAATAATCCCCATTCTATAAAAATATAAACCCCGATACAGCATCTGCATCGGGGTTTCTTATTTATAATATCGTCATGCTGAATTTATTTCAGCATCCTTCTTTGCAGCTATTAAGACCCTGAAATGAGTTTAGAGCGATGACTAACTATTGGAGATTAATTATTTATCCAAAATCACTACGCCCTTAGCTTCGAAAGCCAACTCCTTTTTAGGATCGGTAATTTTGGCTACTTCTTCAGGAGATTTTTTAGCATCTTCTGCATAGTGGCGTAAAGTTTCTACCGAGATGGTTTGTTTCTTTGCTAATCCATCCAAAACTACTTTCTTGCCCACAATATCCATCGGCATAAAGAAGGCATAATCTTTAAAAGTTACCCGCATTGGATCGCCATTGGGCATTTCTAAAGTCATCCAACAGCCCTTTTTTTTGCACACATCTACCACCTTGCCTTCGATTTTCATGTCGGCAATTTTTTTATCCCCCATGGCAGCTTCCATCTTTGCAGCTGGTTTTACATCTCCAGGTTTAACTTCTTCTCCGAATTTTTGACCAGTATATGCGGTTTGAGCGAATGAAAATGCCGCAAATAGGCAAAAGCTTATGCTTAGAATGATTTTTTTCATGATTTTATAATTATCCGGTTAATGATCTAATCAAAGTTATTTAAAATTTTTCATTATTAATGAAAACAAAAAATCCCCGCTAACATCCATTAGCGGGGAAAATCATCCCTATAATTGTAAATCACATTTTATGATGTACATTAATTGGTTATAGGCAAACTAGAATCCAAAAGTTTAATTTTTGTTTTAGATGTAGTTAATATGTTTATATACAGATAGTTATTATCTTTTTTTTTGACTTATTAATATTCAGCGATGTTGTAGGAATGTAGAATATTATCTTCTTTATGTGGAAATTTGTTGAGCTGTTTCCCCACCTTTATTATCCAAAAACAAGACTGAATACTTCTTCTATTTTACTTACTGCTTTAATCTCAAGGTTGTATTTGTCTATAGCAATTCCTTTCAAGTTGTATTTAGAGATGTAAATCGTTTCGAAACCCAATTTGTCTGCTTCGGCAATACGTTGTTCGATTCTGTTTACCGCCCTAATTTCTCCTGACAGGCCTACTTCTGCGGCGAAACAGTTTTTTGAAGAAACGGCAATATCCTGATGCGATGATATAATGGCAATTAATACGGCCAGGTCAATTGCAGGGTCTTCTACTCTGATTCCGCCGGCAATATTTAAGAAAACATCTTGTGTACTTAACCTAAAGCCACAGCGTTTTTCTAAAACAGCTAAGAGCATATTCATCCTTTTGGTATCGAAGCCTGTTGCTGAACGTTGTGGGGTTCCATAAGCTGCCGAACTCACTAAAGCCTGTGTTTCAATCAACATTGGCCTCGCGCCTTCTAAGGTTGCGGCGATGGCGATTCCGCTCAGCTCTTCGTCTCGCTGTGATAACAAAATCTCCGAAGGATTGGAAACCTCTCTTAAACCACTGCCTTGCATTTCGTAGATCCCAAGTTCTGCTGCTGCACCAAACCGGTTTTTAATGGATCTTAGGATGCGATAAACGTGGTGCCTATCGCCTTCGAACTGCAAAACTGTATCAACCATGTGCTCGAGTATTTTAGGCCCTGCAATGGCGCCATCTTTGGTGATGTGGCCTATAAGGAAAACAGGTACGCCGGTTTCTTTTGCAAAACGCAATAGTTCAGCAGTACATTCCCTTACCTGCGATACACTGCCTGGTGTTGAATCGATATGAGCGGAGTGCAAAGTCTGAATAGAATCTACAACTAAAATTTCAGGTTCCAGAATTTCGATCTGTTTAAATATATTCTGTGTAGATGTTTCTGTTAAAATGTAACAGTTGGATGAGGGGCTTTCCTGAATCCTTTCTGCCCGCATTTTAATCTGCTGTTCGCTTTCTTCACCGGAGATATAGAGCAGTTTTTTGCCTTTTAAATTTAATGCCAGTTGCAACATCAAGGTCGATTTTCCGATACCCGGCTCACCGCCAATGAGCACGAGCGATCCTTCTACCAATCCACCACCTAAAACGCGGTCTAATTCTTTATCGCCAGTTAATATTCTCCGTTCTGTTGACGATTGTATTTCATCAACCTTGCTTGGTTTGCTTAATTTACGGCTAGTAGTATCGCTTTTCCAGGTTGGAACAGAAGCGGAGCTTTTTTCTACAATTTCTTCCACAAAGGTATTCCATTGGTTACATGACGGACATTTACCCAACCATTTTGCCGATTCGTAGCCACAGCTCTGACAGAAAAATGCACTTTTTGATTTTGCCAATTGATTAAAATTTTAGATTACGAATTTAACCTTTCAGGATTGAAAGTGTTTTTATTTTTTTGAACAATTAATTTTACATCAAACCCCGCAGGTTTTCAAAACCTGCGGGGTTTGAAACATCACTATGAAATGCAGCGCCATTGTTGATAAACCTGATAGAACGGAAAGCCCGGAGCGAAGAATGAGTGAGAACTTGGAGGGATAGCAGGACTGTTGTAACCAAAATGTGCCGAACCCCGCTTTTCCAAAAAAAATAGTCACTGTCTTAACCATCCGAGCGCAACTTAGTGAGTCGCTTAATTAATATTGTAGGTTTGAAATATACTTAAACAAGAAAAGCCCGGATTTAAAAAATCCAGGCTTTCTGTTAAATGTGTTTTGAGTTATAATTTAATCTCTTCATCTTTTGCGGAGATGAAGTGAAACTCGGTTAAGTGATAGGATGATTGTGCCTTAACTTTAATCCATTGGCCGTATTTAAAGAACCAGCGGCGTTGAAGGTTGAAAATGCCTTTTGTAATATAAGCTTCAATGTATGGGTGTACGCAAAGGGTTACGCCCTTTTCATTCTGCTCTCTTAAAATATAATTAAGGTTGTTCTCAATATCATCCATTAAAACGATACTCGCTTTAATTTCTCCGGTCCCATCGCAGGCCGGGCATTTTTCTACCGTAACAATATTCATTTCCGGACGAACACGTTGTCTGGTAATCTGTACCAACCCAAATTTGCTTGGAGGCAAAATAGTGTGTTTGGCTCTATCCAATAACATCAGCTCACGCAAATAATCGAATAGCATTTTACGGTTTGTTGGTTTGTGCATATCGATAAAATCGATTACCACAATACCGCCCATATCGCGCAAGCGCAATTGACGGGCAATTTCTTTGGCCGCCTCTTTGTTTACCTGTAAAGCATTCTCTTCTTGATTCTCTTTACTGGCAGTACGGTTTCCACTGTTCACGTCTATCACGTGGAGTGCTTCAGTGTGCTCTACAACAAGGTAAGCACCGCCTGGTAAGTTTACTGTTTTTCCGAAAGCGTTTTTAATCTGCTTTTCTACACCAAAATGATCGAAGATAGGTTCTTTCTGTTTGTATAGTTTAACGATCTTTTCCATTTCAGGAGAAATATCGTGAACATAAGAACGGATATCATCGTACAGCTCTGGCGTACTCACGTAAACGTTTGTAAAATCAGGGTTCAGAATATCACGGATTAACGTTGATGATCTGTCCATTTCTCCCCAAACTCTTTTTGATGGTTCGGTAGAGGGTATTTTTTTAATGAAGTTTTCCCATTTAGCAATTAAATCTAAAAGATCTTTTTGCATTTCGGCAACCCCTCTGCCTTCAGAAACGGTCCTGATAATGACCCCAAAATTTTGAGGTTTAATACTTTCGATAATCTTTTTTAAACGATTACGTTCGGTATTACTTTTAATTTTTTTTGATACAGATATGGTATTGGAGAATGGCACCAGTACCACATACCTGCCGGCAATCGAAATGTCGGAACTTAAACGCGGTCCCTTTGTAGAAATTGGCTCTTTGGCAATTTGTACAGGTAGGAGCATGTTTTTACTGAGCACATCAGAAATTTTGCCAGCCTTATTAATATCGGCTTCTAGCTTTAAATTATCTAATAATGTGCCTGTAACCGAGCCATTACGCTTGATCTTCGTTAGCTTAATTAAAGATTGCACCTGAGGGCCCAAATCAAAGTAATGCAAAAAAGCATCTTTTTCATAACCAACATCCACGAAAGCAGCGTTCAGACCAGGCATAATTTTTTTAATGCGGCCTAAATAAATATCGCCTACAGCGTAGTTAATATTGATTTGTTCTTTGTGAAGCTCAACAAGTTGTTTGTCTTCAATCAACGCTATGGTAACTCCGGCAGGAGTCGAATTGATAATTAATTCTTTTACCAACAGCTACAGATTTAAGGCTTTCGCCTATTAACAAATGGATAGTAAATAAAAACAGTGATGTAGCCAAAAAGATATACAATAAAAAAATCATATAAATTGTTTAAACCTCATAGTGTTTACTATGAGGTTTAACTGGCTTTATCAAATAAGAAACTATTTTTTCTTATGTCTGTTTTTTCTTAAACGTTTTTTACGTTTGTGGGTAGCCATTTTATGTCTCTTTCTTTTTTTACCGCTTGGCATAGTTTTAAGTTTTAAATGTTTTTATTAATCTGTTAATTAATTTTTATTCTTTAGTTCAGCCACCTTCTTATCAATGAATGAAGATAAGGTTGGGTTAGCCGCTAATTTTTTGCTTGATAGGTAAGCATTTACTGCTTCTTTATTTCTGCCTAAATTTTCTAAAGCTGTTCCTAAATAAAAATAGGCTTCAGGGGTCGGAGCAGTGGCAATTACGGTGTTAAAACGAGGAATTGCTTTATCAAACTGACCTGATTTTATGGAGAACAATCCTAAATTCATATTAGCCTTTACATTTTTAGGTTCTTTAGCAACAACTTCTAGCAACATTGCAATACCTTGCATTGGTGCGCCTAAGCCGTTTACTATCGTTACACCTAAGCCTGTTTTAGCTTCAATGTTTGTAGAGTCTTTCTCTAATGCATTTTTGTAAGACGCATTGGCTTTCTGCAATAAAGCAGGCTGCGCTATGCTATCTTGTGTGCTTTCAAAAGCTTTTATAAATTGATTACCGGCAGCCAACCACGATTTTGATGATGGTTCGCCTTCGGCCACAACTTCTAAATATAGTGCAGATGGAGTAATTTGCTCAACATCATCCCATTTCTGAGCCAGTTGTTTAGCAAGTTCAATCTTCTCTGCACCATTTGCGCCTTTGTAGCTTTTTTCTAAAACTGTAATATCTGTAGCCAAATTCTTGTTGATTACATTCTTTGCAGCAGTAGACGAAGTTTCGAGGTTTAGTACCGATGTAGTTGATGAAGAAGCTGCTCCGGCCACTGGGCCACTTGAAGGTATTTTTCCATTCTCTTCCGTTGGTTTAACCAAACCCTTAATGTCTCTTGTAAATAAGAATGCAACAAGCAATACAATCGCTCCAATAACAATGGTTTGTTTTGATCTGATGTTGCTATTCATATATAAGACTTAGGCTTCTACGTTAATTTTTTTTGAATTGCTTTTCACTTTATCAACAAATACTTTTGCTGGTTTAAAGCTAGGAACGAAGTGTTCTGGGATAATTATTGCAGTGTTTTTTGAGATATTTCTCGCAGTTTTTTGCGCTCTCTTTTTAACAACAAAGCTTCCGAAGCCTCTAACGTATACATTTTCACCGCCAATCATGCTGGTTTTGATAACCTTGAAAAATGCCTCAACTGTTTCCTGTACATCAACCTTCTCAATTCCGGTTTTTGTTGATATTTCTGAAATAATATCTGCCTTAGTCATATTTTATTATTTATTATATATTATGTTTTAATATTACTACTGTTTTGGGGTTGCAAAAGTATTGCTTTTTAATGAGATAGGGAAATAAAAGATGATTTTTTTATCGCTAGACTTATCAGGCAATTGCAAGTTTTTTTTTAATCGGATAAATAGACCGTAATTTGCAGTAATGACATTTCAAAATGAACTCATGAATTGGTACCTGATAAACAAGAGAGATTTGCCCTGGAGGCATACCAATGATGCCTATACCATCTGGTTATCAGAGGTTATATTACAACAAACAAGAGTAGAGCAAGGGCTTCCGTACTTTAATAAGTTTTTGGAGAATTTTCCTACAGTTGCCGATTTTGCCAATGCTACCGAAGCCAAAGTTTTGAAGCTTTGGCAAGGACTGGGTTATTATTCGAGGGGCAGGAATATGCATGCAACCGCTCAAATTGTGGTGAAAGATTACGGTGGAATCTTCCCAAACCTGCATGATGAGCTCATAAAATTAAAAGGAATTGGCGAATATACAGCTGCTGCCATTTCCTCATTTTCGTCTGGAGAAGCACGGGCCGTAGTAGACGGTAACGTATTTAGGGTACTCTCCAGGTTCTATGGTTTAGCTACGCCAATAAATAGCCCGGCAGGCAAAAAAGAGTTTTATGCGTTGGCAAATGATTTGCTATATAAAGAAGACCCTGCGTTATATAACCAGGCTATTATGGAGTTTGGGGCCATGCAGTGCAAGCCAAAATCGCCCAATTGTAGCGTTTGTCCGCTTAATCAGAGCTGTTATGCTTTTAGTCATAACCAGGTAAATGTGCTGCCGGTTAAAATTCGCAAAGCCGAACAAAAGCACCGGTATATTAATTATTTTGTTTGTTTTGAAGATGAAAAAGTATTGATCAGGGAAAGACAAGCAGGTGATATATGGCAGCATTTATATGATTTCCCTAGCATGGAAACCACAGAAGAATGCGAGTGGAGCGATTCGTTATTCATCGATCAGGTACAATCTGTATTCGGAAATAAGGCCGATTTTACATTTATAAGCGCCAAAAAGCACATATTAACACACCAAATAATCCACGTACAATTTTTTGCATTAAAAAATTATATATTTAACTTTAATAAACAAAAGGAACTTAATTGGGTTTCTTTAAGTAAATTAGATGAGTTACCGCAGCCAAAAGTAATCCATGATTTTGTTCTGGAATATTTTTATAACGACAAAATGGAGTAACTAACCATCTTGTCCGGTGCGCATTTAGAAAACGAAACAACTAACCAAAAATATTTATGTCTGGGATTAACAAAGTTATTTTAGTAGGCCATTTAGGCAAAGACCCTGAAGTGCGACATTTAGACGGTGGCGTAACGGTAGCCAGTTTTCCATTAGCTACCTCGGAAACATACAACAAAGACGGTAAAAGAGTAGAACAAACGGAGTGGCATAATATTGTGTTATGGCGTGGCTTAGCAGAAGTTGCTTCCAAATACCTTCAGAAAGGCAAACTGGTCTACATAGAGGGCAAATTAAGAACAAGATCCTTTGAAGACAAAGAAAAGGTTAAAAAATATGTAACAGAAATTGTGGCCGAAAACTTTACCATGTTGGGCAGAAAAAGCGATTTCGAGCAAAGTCCAACTACACCAACACATCAAAGTTCTGAAACTAAAATTGAAGATGAATTTACAATTGGCCCATCTGATGAAAATGGAGATCTTCCATTTTAATTAAAGGTTAAAATGCATAAAAAAAGCTACCTGATGAGAGGTAGCTTTTTTTATGTGCTTTTATTCCGTAACCTTAAAATAATGATAAAAAAAACTCCTGCCAGTTTTGCTGACAGGAGTTTCTTATGCAACACTAAAATAGTTAATTGATTTTAGTGTAGTAAATATTTAACTTTATCTTGTTTGCAGTTGAGCTGGTTGCACCTATAATAGATCTTTCTGCAGATGTAGCAGTAGATGTTCTCTGGAAATCGGTATATGATGTAGGGGCCAGGAATGTACCCTCGTCTTCGATGTTTTTATCAATCAAATTCTGAACGTAACTGGTTATGATAAAGATGTAGCGTTTCTTTAACGAATCGAAATAACCGCCAAAAAGTGCTGCACCACCAGAGGCACTATTAGTGAATGTTGTATAATCAGGTATATCGGCTGGTTGATGTGCAATATCCCAACGATATAAAGAAAGGCGTTGAGCGGCATTAAAAGGGTATGCCGGTGCATTTTCACCAATCTCTACAACTAATTCTGCCTTATTGATAATTGCTTTCCCGTACGTATTTTTAAAGCTTGTCAATTCTGGGAAAGTTAGCTTTGTTTTTACACCGGCCAAGCCTTGTAAGTAAGTAACACTATATGGAGTAGTTGGATTAGGGGCATCAATTTGTGTTTTCACTTCTGTGCCTGTATAATCATGTTTAATATTAGCTGCTACACCAGAAATTACATTTGCAGTTTGCGCAGGATTTGTAACCATCTTACCAATAGGGAAATTTACACTGGTAGTATCTATGCCGTTTGATGAGTTCGTTTTTTTCCAGACCAGCTGCAGGTAAGAGTCTGTTCCCGAAAAGTTAAAGAATGCAATGCCTCCAACACCTGTAGAAGATGTTTTATTGATCTGTGCATACAAACCTTTAAACGATTCTATAAACTTAGCATCTGTTGCTGTTCCTGCAGTACCCAGGTTTAATATAGCACTTTGTATAAATGCCTTGTTTAAAGGAATTCTGATCTGTGCCGGTACAGTTTTTAAGGTGTCAGCTTTGCCTGGAACAATAACAGATATTTTCCTTTTAGTATTCGGTGCCAGTTTGCCTGTAAAATTGCCTAAAAGCGTGTTATTAATCGCTTGTACATCGGAGCTTTTATAAGTTGTAACCTTATTGGCTAACTGATAAACATCAATGCTGTATTTAGAATTGGTGGTATCGCCGTAAAATTTTGTTAGTGTAGATGTTGTATCTAATTTTAATACCAAAACAGCAGAATCTAATACTGGGGACGTACCGAAATCATAACTTGCACTCACCGGGTAAACCGTCATTGCTAAAGCTGCCTCCGTTTTTCCAAAGGTAGGGTCTGTCATGTATCCCAATGGATAACGGTTTAATCCAGAGGTATTGGCAGGATCTTCTTCCACAAGTTGAGACTTAACTTGCGATACCACCAGCGTTCCGGTGATTGCAGCGTTTGGATCAACATCTAAACCAACACCATCAGGGTTTTTGCACGATGCAAAAAGAAAAAGACCTATCAACAGGGTTAATAAGTCTTGTTTTGTAAATTTCATATTTAAAATAATAATACCTTAATTAAGCAAGTGAAACCAGTTCGTCATTCGAAATTTCTTCATAAAAAGTATAGAAGTTTTCGAAATTCTCGGTTAAGTTAAAAGCTAATGTTGGCTTATTGGAATCTTTAACAAATTTTAACACATCTTTATTTAGGTTTTCATCTGCTAAAACTACTGCATCAGAGTGTGTTATCGCACCAATGTGCATGCTGTCGCAATCAGATGGTAAGAATGCTTTAGTATCATCCTCCGTCATATTTGCCATCACTGCTTTATTCGCGAAATTAGCATTTAATTTCTCTGTAAAGCCATCCTCATAAACAGAATATACCACTTTAGAATTCTTAAAAGTAGGATCGTTTTTATAAGTTGTTTTGATATAGGCAGGAACTAATGCACTCATCCAGCCATGACAGTGAACGATATCTGGTGCCCAGCCTAATTTTTTAACGGTTTCCAATGCGCCTTTGCAAAAGAAAATGGTGCGTTCATCATTGTCGTCGAAGAATTTCCCGCTTGCATCTCTAAATACTTGTTTGCGTTGGAAATATTCTTCGTTGTCTAAGAAATAAACCTGCATGCGTGCAGCTGGGATGGAGGCTACTTTAATGATTAAAGGATTATCGTTGTCATCAATTATGATGTTCATTCCCGATAAGCGGATTACTTCGTGTAAACGATTTCTTCTTTCGTTGATATTACCAAATTTAGGCATCAAGATGCGGATTTCGAATCCTTTTTCTTGCATTGCTTGTGGTAATTGGCGCGTGATTTCAGAAATTTTAGTAAGCTCGAGGAAAGGCGACATCTCGTGTGTAACAATCAGCAGCTTCGTTTTTGCCATCTCCATATTCTAAGAAAATATTAAGTTAAATAAAAGATAATGAGCTGCAAAGGTAAGCATAATAATACTATTTATCAATATAGCAAGCATTTGTTTGGTTTCGTTTAGATTAATTTACACCTTTACGGCTTTAATTTAGTTTGTCCAAATTGGAAATATTTAAAACCAAAGCAGCGCTTAAGGCTTTTTTAAAACCCTTAAAAGCATCAGGTAAAAAAATAGCACTTGTGCCTACCATGGGTGCCCTGCACAATGGCCATATATCGTTGATAAAACTGGCCCAACAAAATGCCGATATCATTATCTGTAGCATATTTGTAAATCCAACGCAGTTTACAGATCCTAAAGATTTAGAGAAATACCCGCGCCCAATCGAACACGATTTAGCCATGTTGGCCGATGCCGGTTGTAACGGTGTGTTTATGCCAAATGTAGATGAAATGTATCCTGCCGGAGCTGATGAAGCTTGGCACATTGATTTGGGTAATGCCGAATTTCTATTGGAAGGCGAATTTAGAAAAGGCCATTATCAAGGTGTAACGCAGATTGTAAAAAAATTGTTTGATGCCGTTGAACCAGATGTAGCCATGTTCGGACAAAAAGATTTCCAGCAGGTATTAATGATCAAGAATATGCTGGCTTATTTTAAGCTGCCTATTACCATTATTACCTGTCCGATTATCCGCGAAGCCGATGGTTTGGCGATGAGCAGCCGAAATATCCACTTATCAGCCGATGATCGCAAGCATTCGCTCGTGCTGAGTAAATCGTTGCAGTTCGTTATCGATCATTTTAACGAATATTCACTGTCAGAATTAGAAGATAAGGCCAAAGCACTTTACCATAATATTGATGACGTTGAACTTGATTATTTTACCATTGCCAATGGCGATACACTGGAACCAGCCAAATCAAAAGATGAAGATAACCTGGTTGCACTAGTTGCTGCAAAAGTGGGCTCAACCAGGCTGATCGATAATATGATTATCAAATGATGGATAATGTAGTCGGTTAATGCTTCATCGTCTTATGGTTGATGACCATGGCCCCTAAGCGATCAACTATGGACCATCAACTATCAACCTTTACATTCTGCTGCTTTGCGAAACTCCAAACTGATGACTGAAAACTCCAAACTGATTACTAACTTTGCCGTATGGTTATCACAATATTAAAATCGAAAATACACCGTGTTAAGGTAACACAAGCCGAATTGAACTATGTAGGCAGTATTACGATAGATGAAGATTTGATGGATGCAGCTAACATTATTGCTAATGAAAAGGTGCAGATTGTAAATAATAATAATGGTGCACGTTTCGAAACTTATGTAATTAAAGGCGAACGCGGTACCGGAACCATCTGTTTAAATGGCGCAACAGCCCGTTTGGCTCAGCTTGGCGACATTCTCATCATTATGTCTTACGGCTCATTACCAATAGAAGAAGCCAAAAAATACAATCCTATATTGGTTTTTCCTGACGATAACAACCACTTGCTAAAATAACCTTGTGATATTCGACCTCAAAACAGCGCTAAAATATATCATCCTGTTTTTAATCGGGATAGGGGTTTTATATTTAGCCTTTAGAGGTCAGGATTTAGGAAAGATCTGGCAGGAAATTAAATCTGCCAACTACTTTTGGGTAATTACTTCTGCATTTGCCGTATGGATTGCACATGTATTACGTGCTTTGCGCTGGCAGATGCTCTATCAGTCTATCCATTACAAAGTAAGTTTCTGGAATGCCTACCATGCCGTAATGATCGGTTACCTGGCTAATCTTGCTTTGCCACGCTTCGGAGAGATTGGCCGTTGTTCGGTTATCCACAAAGCCGAAAAGATACCCATGTTTGCTTCTATAGGTACCGTAATTACCGAACGGCTATTTGATGTGCTGATGCTTTTTCTCACCAGTTTAGCAATGCTGATTTTTCAGTATGATATTGTAGCCGATTTCCTTCATCAAACCATATATCTCAATCTTGTTAAAAAATTAAGTACCATTAACTATTTGTGGTTGGTTGGTTTGGGTATTATTATTTTGCTGCTCATTGGTGTTGCAGTATATTTTCTCCGCCAAAAATTCAGTAAAAAATTCTTACGCATTTTTGTAAGCCTGCGACAAGGATTTGGCTCATACAGTAAGTTAAAACGAAAAAGATTATTTTTAACTTATACATTAGGGATATGGCTTTTCTACTCACTTTCCATGTATTTCGCCTTTTCTTCTATTCAAGCTACTTCAGGATTACATTTTAATGCCGCATTTACAGCAATTGTATTTTCTGGTTTTGCCATGGCTGCCCCTGTTCAGGGTGGTATTGGCGTTTTCCACTGGATGGTTGCCCAATCATTGGTGCTTTATTCCATTTCTTTTAAAGATGGCTTGGCTTATTCAACCATTATTCACTCTTCGCAGGTTTTGCTCATATTGATATTGGGCTGTTTGAGCCTTATGCTGATTTTATTTAAGAAACAAAAGGGTAATTAATTCTTTTTAATTGGCCCTGTTCTCTTCTTCGCTTTTTTTGTTTTCCCTGGCTTTGTAAGTCGAACTTCCGAAATTACAAGTTAAACTAAAAACCAGTCTTTGCGAAGCGAAATAGTGGTAGAAATCGTTGTTGATAATACTTTTCTCTCTAAAAATAAGCCTTCTTTTAATGTTATCAAATGCATCATAAAGTGTAAGTTTAGTATTGATCCTGTTTTTTAACCAGGCTTTTTGCACACCAAAATCAATTCCATAAACTGGAGCCATAATATAAAGTCCATTGCCACTTTTCGATTCATAGGTATAACTTACATCCAATATCCAGTTTTTTAAAGTAAAAACTTGGCTACCGTTAACCGCATAATTATATATGGGTATTTCGTAGGTATTTCCAAAGTAAGGTGTTAGCTCTTTGTTGTAATAGAAGGTGATGTTGTTGTTCATCCGCCACCATTTGTTCATTGTTATGGGGACACTTACCTGTAGATTCGCAAATTTTCTGTAGGGTATGTTCCTGCCCAAAAAAATCAGCTCATTAGTTACTGGATTGTATTCGGGATAACGCCCCATTGGATCTGTTTCCTTTCCTGCATTTAGCGAAATATTAAGGCTTTTTCTACTATAAGACAAAGCGAAAAGACTAGTTGTAGAGAGTTGTAGGTAAGGGTTACCGATCCAATAATGCCGTGGACTGTAATAAAAACGAAAAGGATTTAACATGGCAAAGGTTGGTCTTGTTAATCGTTTGGTATAACTGAAATTGAGCTGTTCGCTTTCATTAATGGCATAAGTAATGTTTAAACTTGGGAGCCATTTTATATACTTTTTTTCTGTAATACTGCCAGTAGTAATCGAATTGGCTATGGTGTGCGTATGTTCTGCTCTTAAACTTAAACTGTAACTAAACTTACTCCATTGTCCAATATAAGAAAGGTAGCCCGCACCAATATACTCTTGATAACGGAACTGGTTACTCCGGTTGGGATCTAAGTCAAAAACATTATTGGCTAGTGTATCATAGCGGAGGTCGTTCTGAGTTTTTGTATATGCAAATTTTCCTCCGTATTCTAGTTTTCCTCTACCTATTTTTTGCGAGTAGTCTGCTTGTGCAACATGGATCATTATACTGTTTCTAGAGTCTGTTTTCCAGTAATTTAACAATTGATTGTTAAGTACATTATGATTCTGAATATCTTCGGTTTGTCGATTGTCAATTTGGGACAAAGAGGTAATTACGTGAAGTTCGCTATTCTTAAATTGGGCATCGTAATTGAGGCCGCCTGAATAATTATGTTGCTTAGGAAAGGCATTATTATCGCTTTTAACAAGCGCAATGGTCTTATCTAAGTTAGCGGTTTGGGTAAGCAATTGATTGCCAGACACCGCATTTCTGTCCATTTGGTAGGTGCGTACAAAAGCTTCAAAGTTTTGCCCTTTTTTTGCCTCATAAGTTACCCTTGCCTGCACATTAAAGTTTTGGTTGGAGGTAATGGTTCTGGTATCGGTAGTCATCGCGTTTGTATTAGCTAAATACTGCAAAGAATAATACTTATAAAAAGTGCTTCCGCCGGTATGGCCCAGCCTTAAATCGTACACAAACCGGTTTGTTTTAAGCACCAGTGATAGATTATTATCCAATAAACTGTAATTATTTCGCTGAAAACGGACATTATAGGTGCCTCTTACGCCTAAAGACTGATTTCTCTTCAGTTTTACATCGATAATTCCCTGATATTCTCCATCATATTTTGATGAAGGCTGGTTAATCATTTCAATCGATTCGACCATATCTGGCGACAAGCTACTGAGGTAGGAGATGATTTCATCGTTGTTCATATTTGTCGGCTTGCCATCAACAAATAAGGTTGGAGTCGCCCTGCTTGCCATTAATATTGTTCCATCCTCGTTAACCTGCAAGCCCGGTAGTTTCTTAAACACATCTAACAAATTAGAAGCAGACTTGAAAAACACATTATTGGCAATGCCGATTTTAATCTGACCATTTTTTGTGCTAAAATTTGGTACTCCCCCTGTTATGGTTACTTCTTGGAGTAGGTTAGCGTCTTCCTCCATTAAAATGTCGCCCACATCAATTGTTTTCAGGCTGTTCTCATTTATCAATAACTCTTTTTGTGTTTTTTGGTAACCAACTAAAGTAACCGATAAAACGTATTTTCCGTTTGGCAGGTCTCTAAATTCGAAGAAACCGGTGGTATCGCTATTGGTATGTTTGATCACTGTAGGATGGTCTTTGTCAGCCAAAGCCAAATTGGCTAAAGGGATAGTCTGCTTGGTTTTACGGTCAATCAGTTTTCCTTTAATCGTTTGTGCATTTAGAAATAGAGGTATAAATAAGAATAGGCAGAATAACAATGTCGGTTTCATCTTCGTGTATTTGGATTTTGCAGAATGTTCCAAAACTAGGAGAGAAGGATAGATAAGGGGTTTTGAATCTCAGATTTAGGCGTTCGGAATTATAAAACGAGACCAAATTTAGTTTGATGAAACAACTAATAGTTGTTCCTTATAATGCATCGGGGTTGTTTGTTTGTGTTTTTTAAAAGCAGTGTAAAATGTAGATTTGGAGTTAAAGCCCACCTCATATCCAATGGCTTCGAGCTTAATGCCCCTGTCGTTAACAATCAGTTCACAGGCTTCGTTTATTCTAAATTCGTTAATGTAAGCCGCGAAGCTTTTGCCTAAATTGTCGTTGAGCAATTGCGAAAGCTGGTGACCCGAAATATTAATTTTTTTGGCTAAATCATTTAATTTTAGGTCTGGGTTCTTGTAAAGTTCGTCTTCCAAAATAATCTTCTGCAGTCTTTCTGTTAGTGTTACGGCATGTTCGTCGGTTATCTTCTTGTTGGCATAACGAACCAAATCCTGGCTGCCAGAAAAAAGATTGCTATTTTTTCTTCTGCTAATAAACAAGAAAGTGTTTAAGTAAAGAACGGCTGAGAAAAATAAAGCCCCACTTATGCAAGGGCCATTAAAAAATGAGAAGATGGGTAACTTAAATGCAGCAGGCACTATTATATTCCCAATAAATACAGATAGCAATAGTGTCTCTGTTGTAGAAATCTTGCCCCCTTTGCCGAAAACATTTCTGAGCAACCAGGCAGATAGTGCAATATAAACGGTAAATTGTATTGAAATTATTCTACCGATATAATTTTCCCATATATCAGGCTTGCTGTTATAGGGTGCAATGATACTGGCAATTACAATTGCAAAAATCCAAAAGAGATATGTTCCTTTCCGTGTAGTTTTATGCTTTGGATCTTGCTCCAAAGTCGATTGAATAAAATAAAAAAGCGAGGGGCCAACCAATGAACTTCCTAAAATGCCAATTTGAATATAAATGCCAGGTAAGGCCGGATAGAAATAAAAAAGAAGCGACTTGCTGATCTTTAAACAAAGAGAAACAAGCAAAAGCCCAAGAAAAAAAGAAGATGTGGATTTTGGTTTTTTGAAGAATAACAAATATGCACTAATGATAAAGCCATTAAATGCGCCCAGGGCACTAAAGAAAAATAATATTTGTTGCCCTAGGTTCATTTAACAAAAATAATAATCTTACATTAACACAAAGCCTATTCTAGCTAATACTTTCATTTTAAATGTGATAATATTTTTAAGGATTGTTTAATAAATTATAAAAGTATCATGAGATAAAATAAATTACTATGCAGCCATAGTAATTTCGATCATTAATGCTACATTTGATTTACTAACCTTTTATACATAAATGTTATGCATTTTGAATTAAGTGAAGAACAATTAATGATCCGGCAGGCTGCTCGCGATTTCGCGCAGCAAGAATTAAAGCCAGGTGTGATCGAACGAGACGAACATCAGAAATTTCCGGCCGAGCAGGTAAAAAAACTTGGAGAACTTGGTTTTTTGGGGATGATGGTGGGCGAAAAATATAACGGAAGCGGACTTGATGCCATTTCTTACGTTTTGGTAATGGAAGAGCTTTCTAAAATAGATGCCTCTGCATCGGTAGTGGTTTCGGTAAACAATTCATTGGTTTGTTATGGATTAGAGGCCTATGGCAGCGAAGCCCAAAAAGAAAAATATTTAAAGCCGCTTGCAGCCGGAGAAAAAATAGGTGCCTTTTGTTTATCGGAGCCCGAAGCCGGATCTGATGCTACCTCGCAACGTACAACCGCTGAGGATAAAGGCGATTATTATCTGCTGAATGGTACAAAAAACTGGATCACCAATGGAAGTACCGCATCAACTTATCTGGTTATTGCACAAACCCATCCTGAGTTAAGACATAAAGGCATCAACGCTTTTATTGTAGAGAAAGGAATGGAAGGTTTTACCGTTGGACCAAAAGAAAATAAACTGGGCATTCGCGGATCTGATACACATTCTTTAATGTTTAACGATGTTAAGGTGCCAAAAGAAAATAGGATAGGTGAAGATGGCTTCGGTTTTAAGTTTGCCATGAAAACTTTAGAAGGCGGGAGGATTGGTATTGCGGCCCAGGCGCTAGGTATTGCACAAGGTGCTTTCGAGTTGGCTACGCAGTATGCTAAAGAGCGTAAATCATTTGGCAAACCAATTGCTGAACATCAGGCTATTGCTTTTAAACTGGCCGATATGGCGACACAGATCGAAGCCGCAAGGTTACTGGTTTATAAAGCTGCGTGGTTAAAGGATCAGGGATTGCCTTACACACAGGCTGGTTCTATGGCTAAGCTGTTTGCTTCGAAAGTGGCGATGGATGTAACCATCGAAGCAGTGCAGGTGCACGGTGGTTACGGTTTCGTAAAAGAATACCATGTAGAACGTTTAATGCGCGATGCTAAAATTACCCAGATTTACGAAGGAACTTCTGAGATCCAGAAAATGGTGATATCGAGAGAAGTGATCCGGTAGTTTCCAGTTATCAATTTTCAGTTGGCAGTTCGAATTGAAAACCGCCAACTGAAAACTGAACTATTCCTTCTCCCCAACTACAGCGCTAAACACGGCTTTAATTAAGGCTACAACTATAGCCAGGAATGCAGCAGCGATAAAACCTGAAGTGTTAAAAGAGGTCATCATGTTATCAACCAATAAAATCATTAAAACGGTAATGATAAATGATACCAGTCCGAGCGTTAAAAAATTAACAGGGAATGTTAATAATCTTAAAATAAACCCGATGGTTGCATTTGCAAGTGCAATTAGCACGGCGGCAATTATTGCGTTTCCATAACCATCAACGCTTACGCCCGGCACTAGCTTTGCGCCTATAAAAAACGCCAGTCCTGTTAAAAGGATTTCGATAATAAATCTCATAATTGTTTATTTTTGTAAATGTTTAAATGCTTTTTTAAATACCAGGCCGTAATTGCTGTTGTCCTATTCGCACTTTCATGTTCGAATACAAACAACAGGCCAATAATTAAGTTTTCTGGGGATAGTTCATCAATAATAATTAAAAATATTGATGAGGCGAGTCTCTTACAGGTTAAAAATGCCTATCAGGCTAATGCAGATACACTTAATGTGATCTCAGTTTTGATAAAACCAGGCGACTTGGACAGTATTCAGGATGAGCTTGAGGTGCCTGGCAAGGTTAAGATACTTGGCGATTCAGTCATATTTAATCCAGATCAGCCATTTCTTAAGGGTAAAGAATATCTGGTTGAGAGTTACATCGGAATAAAATTTGCAACTGTGGGCGATCTGATTATGGGGAAGGGTAAGCAGAATTTAAAAGCGCAGCGACAAACACTTAAACGGTAATAATCAGCATAATAATTAGCGCAAGTGTTTGATTTTTTCTAAAAAATTACTACATTTGCATCGTAATCGAAGAAAAGAGAAGGGGACAATGTCCCCTTTTTCTATGAAATCAGGTTAAAATATGCAGGTAGAAAAGAGAGTTGCAGCCCTCGTTGAGGAAAAAATAGCAGATCAGCCAGAACTCTTTCTGGTTGAAGTAAAAATGTTGCCAAACAATAAATTGATTATCCATGTTGATGGCGACGAAGGTATTAGCATACAGGATTGTGTGGCGATAAGCAGGCATGTTGGTTTTCATCTCGAAGAAGAAAACGCTATAGAACAGGCTTATAATTTAGAAGTTTCTTCGCCAGGTGTTGGCGAGCCTTTAAAATTAATCCGTCAATACAATAAAAATATTGGCCGTACAGTAAGCATTAAGCTGAAAGAAGGATTAAAAAAAGAAGGGAAACTGCTAGCGGTTACAGAAAATAATCTGCTGATTGAAGAATCGGTTAAAGAAAAAGGGAAAAAGGCGGTAGCAATTCAAACAGCTGTTCCGTTTAATGATATATTAGAAACAAGTGTGTTAATTTCATTTAAGTAAAAATGAGTACTACAACAATTAATTTGATCGACTCTTTTCAAGAGTTTAAAGATTTCAAAAATATAGATCGCCCAACGGTGATCAGTGTGCTGGAAGAAGTTTTTCGTAGCATGTTGCGTAAAAAATACGGAACAGACGAAAACTGTGATGTTATTGTGAATCCGGATAATGGGGATTTGGAGATCTGGAGAACAAGAAAAGTAATGGAGGATGGATTTTCTGAGGATGATGATTTAGAGATTGAGCTTGCTGAAGTTTCTAAATTAGACAGTACTTTAGAAGTTGGCGATGATTATATCGAGCAGATTACTTTAGAGAGCTTTGGACGTAGAGCAATTTTAGCTGCCCGTCAAACTTTGGTTTCTAAAGTATTGGAATTAGAGAAAGACGAAATCTTCAAAAAATATAAAGATAGGGTAGGCGAAATCGTAACAGGTGAGGTTTATCAGGTTTGGAAAAAAGAAACTTTGGTTTTAGACGATGAAGGTAACGAACTTTTAATGCCTAAAACAGAGCAGATTCCAGCAGATTATTTCAAAAAAGGAGATTCTGTGAGAGCGGTAATCTCTAAAGTAGAAATGATCAACGCTAACCCGAAAATTATCATTTCGAGAACAGCACCAGAATTTTTGCAACGCCTGTTCGAACAGGAAGTTCCAGAAATTTTCGACGGTTTAATTACCGTTAAGAAAATTGTTCGCGAACCGGGAGAGCGTGCTAAAGTTGCAGTTGAATCGTACGATGACCGTATCGATCCAGTAGGTGCTTGTGTGGGTATGAAAGGATCACGTATTCACGGTATCGTTCGCGAATTGAAAAACGAAAACATTGATGTGATTAATTTCACCAATAATATTTCATTATACATTACCCGTGCGTTAAGCCCGGCAAAAATCACCTCTATTAAATTGGATGATGAAACTAAACATGCATCGGTTTACTTAAAACCAGATCAGGTTTCATTGGCAATTGGACGTGGCGGACACAACATTAAACTGGCCGGTAAATTAACTGGCTACGAAATTGATGTGTATCGCGAAGCTGGAGAAGAAAACGACGAGGATGTTGATTTAGAAGAATTCTCAGATGAGATTGATAGCTGGATCATTGATGAATTAAAGGCTATCGGTTGCGATACTGCTAAGAGTGTACTAGCACTTACAGTAGAAGATTTGGTAAAACGCACCGACCTTGAAGAGGAAACCATTAAAGAAGTGGTTCAAATTTTGAAGTCAGAATTTGAATAAGTGGTGTAATTGCCAAATAAACACTACTTTTGTATTAAATAAAAAACAATAACAGGAGCTAAATGTCAGACGACAAACCAATCATTTTAATTAAAGCTATTAAAGAACTTAATATAGGCATGGGTACGGCCGTTGAGTTTTTAAACAAAAAGGGATTCTCTGCCGAGAAAAGCCCTATGTTTAAACTTACGGGAGATATGTATAATGCCTTATTGAAAGAGTATCAGGGAGATAAGATCGTAAGAGAAGAAGCCAAACAAATAGTGATTGGTAAAATACGTCGTGACGAGCCTGAGACTGAAAAGCCAGTAGAAGCGCCGAAGAAGAATACCGATTTTGAGAAAAATGAAGAGATTTTAATTAAAAATGCTCAATCATTTACACCTCCGGTAGAGAAACCAAAGGTTGTAGAAACCCCTAAGGTAGAAACACCAGCGCCAACACCGGCCCCTGCGGCAGCAGTAGAGCCGGTAAAAGAAACTAAGGCAGAAGATAAGGTTGAAGAAACTGGATTGCCAGGGGTTAAAATTGTAGGAAGGATCGATTTAAACGATCTTAACTCGAAAACACGCCCGGCTAAGAAAGAAGAAACACCTGCTGCACCGGCACCTGTTGTAGAACAGCCAGTGGTTAAAGCACCTGAACCGGTAAAACCAGTTGAACAACCTAAAGTAGAAGAGAAACCGGTTGAGGTTAAAAAGGAAGAAACACCTGCTGCACCAGCACCAGCTGTAGAACCGCCAGTGGTTAAAGCCCCCGAGCCTGTAAAACCAGTTGAACAACCTAAGGTGGAAGAAAAACCATCTGAAGTAAAACCGGTAAACAACGAGCCTGAGGTAATTAAAGCACGTACCGTTAAATTAACCGGTCCGAACATTATTGGTAAAATTGTTTTACCAACAACGCCGGATAGAAGAAACGGGCCAGTGGCATCATCTAGCGATAGTGAAGCCGCTAAACGTAAGCGTAAACGCAAAAAAACTCCGGGAGCACCGGGTCAACCAGGTCAACACGGTGGTCAAGGCCAGCAAGGACAGAATAATCCTGCAGGTCAAGGTCAAAGTGGTACACCAGGACAACCCCGTACACCTTATCAAGGTAATAGACCAGGCGGTGGAACTCCATACCAGGGTAACAGACCAGCCGGACAAGGCGGAACTCCTTATCAGGGAAATAGAAATAATAACAATAACAGGCCAGGTTTCCAAAATAGAAATGCTACACCAAGCGGACCTAAAGAAGAACCTACTGAGAAAGAAATTCAAGATCAGATCAAAGCAACACTTGCCCGTTTAAGTGGTGCGGGTAAATCAGGTAAATTTGCACAACGTGCTAAATTACGTCGTCAGAAACGTGATGATGTAGCATCGAACGCAGAAGAGGCTGCAAATGAGCTTGAATCGCAATCGAAAATATTAAAAGTAACAGAATTTGTTACGGCTAATGAGTTAGCGAGCATGATGGATGTACCGGTTACCAAAATTATTGGTACCTGTATGAGCCTGGGTATGTTCGTTTCCATTAACCAGCGTTTAGATGCTGAAACCTTAACCATTGTTGCAGATGAGTTTGGTTACGAAATTCAATTCGTTAAACCGGATGAGGATGAAGAAAATGTAATTGAGGAAGAAGATAACGAGGCAGATTTAATCGAAAGAGCTCCGGTTGTTACGATTATGGGTCACGTCGATCACGGTAAAACCTCATTGCTGGATTATATCCGTAAAGCAAACGTGGTAGCTGGTGAGGCAGGTGGTATTACCCAGCACATTGGTGCTTACATGGTAACTACACCGACCGGTAAAAAAGTAACCTTCTTAGATACTCCGGGTCACGAAGCCTTTACAGCGATGCGTGCACGTGGTGCTAAGGCTGCCGATATTGCCATTATTGTTATCGCGGCTGATGATGCGGTGATGCCTCAAACAAAAGAGGCGATTAACCACGCACAGGCTGCGGGCGTACCATTGGTATTTGCTTTCACTAAAGTAGATAAGCCAGGTGCAAATGCAGATAAGGTACGTGAGCAGTTATCAGTAATGAATATCTTGGTTGAAGATTGGGGCGGTAAATATCAATCGCAGGAAATCTCAAGCAAAAGCGGCTTAAATGTTGATTTACTTTTAGATAAAGTATTATTAGAAGCCGAATTATTAGAACTGAAAGCAAATCCGAATAAGAGAGCTACAGGTACTGTAATTGAGTCGGCATTAGATAAAGGACGTGGTATCGTAACTACAGTATTGGTTCAGGCCGGTACATTAAGAGTGGGAGATCCAATCTTAGCGGGTAGTTATAGCGGACGTGTAAAGGCATTAACCAACGAGCGTGGTGCTAAAGTAGATTCTGCAGGTCCATCGCAACCGGTACAGGTTTTGGGTATGCAGGGTGCACCTACAGCAGGCGATCGATTTAATGCTTTAGAAAGTGAAACCGAAGCGCGTGATATTGCAAACAAACGTATGCAGTTACAACGTGAGCAGGGATTACGTACACAGAAACACATTACACTGGATGAGATCGGCCGTCGTTTGGCTATCGGTAACTTTAAAGAGCTTAACATCATTGTTAAAGGTGATGTGGATGGTTCAATCGAGGCATTAGCCGATTCATTATTGAAACTATCAACTGAGCAGATCCAGATCAATATCATCAGTAAAGGTGTTGGTCAGATTTCAGAGTCTGATGTATTGTTAGCTTCGGCTTCTGATGCGATTATTATTGGTTTCCAGGTTCGTCCATCAACAGGTGCTCGTAAACTTGCAGAAGCTGAGCAGATCGATATCCGTTTATATTCTATCATCTACGATGCAATCAACGAGATTAAATCAGCGATGGAAGGTATGTTGGATCCAGAATTTGAAGAGAAAATTGTGGCTAACGTTGAGATTCGTGAGACTTTCAAAATTACTAAGGTGGGTACCATTGCAGGTTGTATGGTATTGGATGGTAAGATTACCCGTAACAGCAAGATCCGTATCGTTAGGGACGGTGTTGTAGTGTACACAGGTGAACTGGCATCGTTAAAACGCTTTAAAGATGATGTGAAAGAGGTTAATAAAGGTTACGAGTGTGGTTTAAACATTCAGAACTTTAACAACATCGAAGTTGGCGATATCGTAGAAGCTTACGAACAAGTAGAAGTAGCTAGAAAACTGTAACAGTTTTTAAAATATAGAATTTAAAGTGGCCTCGAAAAGGGCCACTTTTTTTATGTTCAAAATATTTTAATCTTAAAATTATCGGATAATATTAAGTTTACATCTTAAAAATATCGGATAATATTAAGTTTATGTCTTAAAAATATCGATATTTGTACTCATGGAAAGATCAGAAGCACTAAAATCTTTAAAGGGCCATTTGAGTAAGCCTCAGCATACTATCGTGATAGGTCCAAGGCAGATCGGTAAAACCACATTGGTTAAACAATTGGCTGAAGAGTTAAATCAAGCTAATGAACTGGTTTATTTTCTGACTTTTGAAGATCCTGTTATTTTAGAAGCTGTAAATCATCATGCTGAAAATATCTTTAATTATACATTATTACCAGCTGATGTTCCTACAGATAAAAGATTATATATTATTATTGACGAAGTTCAATATGCAAAAGATCCCAGTAATTTTTTAAAACTTTTGTATGATAAGTATTCCCCAAAATTGAAAATCATTGCAACAGGGAGTAGTGCATTTTACATTGATAAAAGCTTTAAGGATAGCTTAGCCGGAAGAAAAAAGGTATTTGAATTTTTTCCTTTGGCTTTTGATGAGTTCCTGCACTTTAAGGGTGAGGATAATTTAATTGCAGAGTGGGAGCAGATGAAGAAAAGGGCTGCATATCAGGGGCTTCAACGCAACCGTATAAATTCACTTTTTGAAGAATATTTAGTTTATGGCGGTTATCCAGCCGTAGTTTTGGCAGATACTGAACAGGAAAAGCAGGAAATGCTTAAAGAACTTGTAAATAGCTACATGAAAAAAGATGCTTCAGAAGCGGGCATTAAAGAAGAATTAAAGTTTTTTCAGCTGGCAAGGTTATTGGCCGATCAAACAGGTAATCTGGTGAATAATCATGAACTGGGAAATACCTTGCAAATGGCCGGTTCTACGATAGAAAACTACATTTATTTAATGCAGAAAACCTTTATTGTACAATTGCTTTCTCCTTTTTACGGCAATGTTCGGAAAGAATTAACCAAAATGCCAAAGATCTATTTTAATGATAATGGCCTGCGTAATGCATTGTTAAATAACTTTTCTAAACTGAACGATAGAGCAGACAAAGGAGAATTGTTAGAAAATTATGTCTATTGTAGGTTAAGGCAGTTATTTGATACAGATAATCTGCACTTTTGGCGTACTGCTGATGGTAATGAAGTAGATTTTATTGTAGAAAAACACTTAAACAAAGGTATGGCTTACGAGGTGAAGTATAATGATATTCAGTTTAAGCCAACCAAGTATAAAAAATTTGTAGAGGCATATCCTGATTTCGATTTAGAATGTGTTTGTAAGATACTTACAAAAAATGATTCGATAGAGGCTATCAGATTATAGCTTGTTGATGGGATGATGATATCAAATGACACATTAACAACGCTGACGCCCTTTTTTACTGGGCAGTAGATTAATAGGAGATATTACTACAGGCAAGATATATTTTCAAGATGGCCCAGTGTTTTAAGGTATATTACGGGCCCAGCAGTAGCTGATAGATATAGTATTAATTTAGCATATGCACAAGAAATTAATGGCTTAGGTACATACAGCGTGGGTGCTTCTTTACAATAGTTCTACGGGAGGACATTTCTATACTCTTAATAGAAGCCCAGGATTTGCTGGATGCTCTTATAATAGTCAGTTTTTTATGCCTTCGTTAATTAATTATTTTAGGAATAGAATTAAAATAATTTTGTACTGTAATATTTTACATACATAAATGTTAAAAGAGTTCCGAATTAATTCGGAACTCTTTTTTTTAACAGATATTTGAGATTTATCTACCTATACTATTTAATGGATTCTGAATTAAAAACCTTACAAACACAGCAGAAAAAGAGTTTTAACTTCGTTGATACAATTCGGTGCATTTCAATGATAGGAATTGTTTTTGAGCATTCTGCAATACTTTGGGGGGCTAAATATAACAATACAACCGATGTTTGGCTACAAGTTACTACTATGCAATTTTGGAAGTTTGCTACAATTGCCTTTTTCCTTATTGGTGGTTTTTTAATTAATTACAAATTTACAGAGTATACACCAGGCCAATATTTATCACGGAGATTTAAAAATACTATCAAGCCATGGCTATTCTGGATCATCGTATTGGTTGGCCTCAATCTCATTCATAGAGTAGTATTAAATATTAAATCTGGGGACTCTATATTCAACGGAAATCCTATTGGTTATTTTGCCGAAGAATTTAGGTATATCTTGTTTGAAAGCAGTTTTTGGTTTATACTTAATTTCTTAATTTGTATAAGCATCCTACTTATCTTTAAAAAATATCTATATAAGCTTTGGTTTGGGTTAATTTGGGCAATTATATCGCTTCTATATAGTCTTAATTTATATTACGAGTGGTTTGTGACTCATCATTCAGCCGCCCTGTTTGGATTTGTATTTTATTTATGGCTTGGTGTTTATCTAAATCGCTATTTCGACAAAGTAATGGCTTATGTAAAGCAGTTAAAATGGTCTCATATTATTTTGGTTAATATTATTTTTTTTTCATTGGCATGTTTAGAAGTAATGTACTTAAATCATCATGGTTCTAAAGATGAATACAATACCCTTCGGGTTACCAATATTTTTTATTCATTAACTATGTTTACTTTACTTTTAAAAATGGGCGGAATAAAATTTATTGATAATATATTGAAGCCTAGACAATCTACATTTGGAATTTACCTTATCCATCAAATTTTAATTATTATATTACTTCCAGAGATCTTCAAATGGGATAAGTGGAATTTCAATTACTTTTCTGTAGAACAAAATATCTTGTACTCGATATTCAGATTTTTGGTCGTTTATACGATTGCTTTTGGAATTACAAGATTGCTGCTTAAAACCAAAATTAAATGGACTGTTGGAGGTTAGTTAAGAGAAAAATACAACTGGAAATTCAGCCTTTTGGAGATTGTTATAAAAAAGATAAAGGTTAAATAATCTTTCTGAAAAGAAACCAAAAATTCGTCTTTGGTATTCATATTCACTTAATTTTACCGTTTTCTCTAATTCAAATAATATTGGAAACAACCAATTACAATAATCAATTAGAACCTCTTTCCTGGCTATAAACATGTTATAGCAATGCATTTTTTTTTCTGTGTCGAAGAATTCATCGAATGCCTTTTCCATATCTGGATAAAGTTTTACGACCGCATTTTTCATCAAATACCAATCTTCCCTTATGTGATAAAAGATATAATGCATCTTTATTGATACCTCTCCAGATAATTCAAGCGCTAAGGGAGCTGCAGTAGGTACAACTACTTTTCCAGAATGAAGTTGATTAAGCAGTGCATCTTTTAAACTTTCATTGCTTGCTGTTTTTAAAGCCTCTTCGCTAAAAGGGGCATAATAAACATCTCTAGGATCAACAATGATTTTTGTATTGAATAACTTCTTCTTAACTCGTACTTCGGGCAATGTGAAATATCGTCGGTAATGACATAAGCCTACAAATTCCGAATCAACTTTTTCTATGTTTTTCCAAATCCAAAATAATGCCGTTAGTTCACTAAACGTTTTGTTCTTAACAGCTATATTTTCGCCTATATCATCAGATATAAAGCCTAATTCTAGTTTAGAAAAAGTTTTTCCAACTTGAATAGGCTGGATGTAATCGCAATGAGGAACCGCAAATTCTTTATGATAAACAGAGTAAATTGTTAAGTCTTTATTCACTTCTTAATTCTTTTTTTGATTTCGCTAGAGCAGATGCAATCACCTGATGCATGTCATAATATCTATATTCAGCTAATCTTCCTCCAAAAATTACACCAGTTTCCTTTTCAGCTAACAATTGGTATCTTTTCAACATAGCCATATTCTTTTCGTCATTAACCGGATAATAGGGCTCAGCATCTTTGTTATCCTTTAACGGGTACTCTCTTGTAATTACCGTTTTAGGCTGTGCGCCAAATTCAAAATGCTTATGCTCATAAACACGGGTATAAGGGGTTTCTGCATCTGTAAAATTCATCACAGCGTTGCCCTGGTAGTTTTCGGTATCATGAACTTCCAACTCGTACCTTAAACTTCTATACTCGAGCTCGCCAAAACGGTAATCGAAATAAGCATCTATCTTTCCTGTATATACAATTTTTTCTGCTACATTTAGCCATTCAGATCTATTATCAAAAAAGTCGGTATTTAATCTCAGCTCACAGTCAGTTAATAAACCATCTATTATCTTGTTGAATCCACCAATAGGGATTCCCTGGTACTTGTCATTAAAATAATTATTATCGTAGGTAAATCTAACAGGAAGACGTTTGATGATAAATGCTGGGAGAGCTGTTGCTTTTTTGCCCCATTGTTTTTCGGTGTAATGTTTGATCAGCTTTTCATAAATATCTGTACCTACAAGTTTTAAGGCCTGTTCTTCCAGATTTTGTGGCTCTTCTATATTCAAATGTTTAATCTGTCTGGCAATTTCTTCCTTCGCCTCTTTCGGGGTTTTTGTTCCCCAGAGCGAATAAAAGGTGTTCATGTTGAACGGCAGATTATACAGTTCTCCTTTGTAATTGGCTATTGGCGAATTAGTGTAGCGGTTAAAATCGGCAAACTGATTTACATAGTCCCATAAAAACTTATCATTCGTATGAAAAATATGGGCACCATACCAGTGCACATTTATATCCTCAATTTTTTTACAATGGATATTTCCCCCCGCGTGATCCCTTTTATCAATAACAAGGCATTTTTTGCCAGCTTTGGTCATCTCGTGTGCGAAAGTGGCACCAAAAAGTCCAGAACCAACAATTAAATAATCGTATTTTTCTTCACTTTTCATTTATTATTATGGCTTATTGATTCTGTTTTCGATAGTAGACCTCATTTTATCAACCGCACACTGGTAGGTGAGTTTCTCATGGGCAAATTTTAATGCGCGCTCCGTAATCTGTTTATAAAGCATGGGGTCTTTCTCGATCCGGTGGTATTGGCTCACCAGATCGCTCAGGTCGTTGTTTACAGGGATATAATGCTCGTATGGCCTTAAATCGTAATGGAAGTATTCTTTCCACTTTCTTTCCTGTAAAAATACAACCCTCTGGCTGTAAAAAAGAAATTTTAAGCGGGCAGAATAGCTATTGCCTTCCACATCTATTAAATATTTGTACCGGGTATGTTGGGGCAGGGTAAAATATGGAACATCCTTTTTATGGATAAAATAATCATCCACATAGGTATTATAAAAGTCAAAAATATCTGGGGCCTTATTTCCGATTTCTATCAGTTTCTCTCTGATTATATTGGTTTTGACATTTCCGGACCAAAATATACGTGGGTCAGCCCAGGTTTCTTTTCCTTTGGCCTCAATTTCGGCCACTGTATCCGAAAAACTGTTTATACCTGCTTCTTTCCAGCTTTCAAAGGCAAAATCAGGGATCAGAAAATCCTGCTTTTGATCGTCGTCTATGCAATAATAAAAAGAATCATCTTCATAACCACCGGCAGGTTTATCATTGATGAAAAATTTAAAGTGCAAGTCCTTGTCCGTAACCAGTTCTTTAAGGCAGTCGATCAAAATCTTTGCTGTAGCCTGTCCCCTGGTCTGACTCTTGCCTACCAGGTTAACTGCCGTAAAACCGTTCTTTTTTACGAGTTCTACATGTGGCCATAGGTTTCTGTATTTTTTTTCTAGAAACTTATGGGTAACGCTTATTTTATTGATCTTCTTATAAAGAAATGAGGTTAAACCCATACCGAATTATAAATTTGGATGCAAAGGTATCTGATTTTCTACAATAGGTACTGTTTTTTATTTTATTTTTGAAGGAAATGATATCAATAATTATAGCCTCCGTAAATAAAGATCAGCTTTCTGATATTAAGGAGAACATTGCCGCAACCATAGGAGTTGAACATGAAATTATCAGTTTTGATAATGCTGATGGAAAACGTGGATTATGCGAAATTTACAATGAAGGGGCAAAGCGGGCCAAATATCAGCTACTTTGCTATATGCACGAGGATATCAGTATTAAAACGAAAGACTGGGGTATTATTGTTGCGGATATTTTTAATGAAGATCAGAAAATAGGATTGATTGGCATAGCCGGAAATAGTTATAAAACTAAAGTTCCGTCTGGATGGTTTTGTAGCGCCGGTGAAAAAAAAATCAATTATGTTAATATCCTTCAACGCTATAAATTTAGCGAAGAGAAAACAAAACACATTTCTCAAAACGTAAAAAATGAAAAGTATTCAAGCGTAATTGTTGTAGATGGAGTTTGGTTCTGTACCAAAAAAGAAATAGTTGAAGCTAATAATTTTGATGAGGAAACATTTAAAAAGTTTCATTGTTATGATCTGGATTTTTCACTTCAAGTACATAAAACACACCGTGCCGTTGTAACTTTTGAAGTATTATTAGAACATTTCTCAGAAGGAAATTATTGTAAAACCTGGATAGAGGAAACATTAAAATTACATGAAAAATGGGCCGCTGATTTACCGATAGATGTAGAGGGGTTATCAAAAAAAGAAAGTTTCTTTGCTGAAAAACATGCATTCAAATTCTTTCTAAAGCAGATGAAAATATCTGGGTATAAAAAGATAGAAATATTTAAAATATTTTGGCGAAGTAAACTAAGAAAAAACAACTTTAGTCTATTTTTAATGCTAAATAAAGAAATTTGGCGCAGTTAAATCCGATAACCTGCTTCTTTAAAGTATGGTTGCCAAAAATGGATGTTTTTGTCCCACGCATGGCAACCAAAAGGCATGTTTCCTTTAATTAAAGCCATTGCCCTTTGTGGAGCTGTTTCAATGGAAAAGTTTAATGCCTTTTTGTAAGTAGGGATCTTTATTCTCTTCTTCTTTCGATTCACTTCTACGGTCCAAAACATGTCTTCATGATAATCGCTGCTGTTCCGGCCAACGTAATTTTCTACGAGTTCTTTTTCTTGAATACAGATATTATAAAAAGATTCAACTTTTCTCAACGAAAAGCCTCCATTGCCGACATGATTGTACAATTGTCGCTCGATATCAGGCCGACCTTGTTTATCAAGTAAATTATATCTTCTATGCAGGTAGGACCTAAGTTTCTCTTTAGTCTTTTTAAATAAAGTTGGGAATTCTTTTTCCCTCAACCATGGAGCGCCTATATAATCATAACCTAAACTGCACCAATATTTTAGTTCATTTTTAAACACGAAGGCATCCAATTGATAGATGAGTAGATAGCTATAATTCAAGAATTTCTCATAAAAGAGTTCCGAAAGCATTAAATCGTTGTAACTAAATACGCTCTTAAAATAAAAACTTGGTAAAGACACCTCACTATAAGAGAATCCTATCTGCATATTCGATATGTCTAAATCATCTGGTTTGAGTATTACAATATCATAATCAGACAATAACTTTCCACATTGGGTCAAAGCTATCTTTTCATAAAATGAAAGCTCGGACTTATAAACTGGTATTACAATTACACAAGAACTATCCATTTTAATTTCTATTAAACTTTGGCAAAAATAAAAGTATAATATTCATGAAGCCTTTCAAAATCTTATAAGCTATCGGATATTTTTTTATATGCATAAATTGTTCTGCCTTTTTAAACTTTATCTCTTTCAAATATTCATAGTCCTTAACAAATTCAGGGAAATATCTGTTCAAAGAAGCATCTCTTTCTTTATCGATTTCTGGATGATTCTTTGAATTTGCGGATATTCCAGTTCCATCATAGGCTACAATTACACAATCCAAGTGTTTGTATGAAGCCTCGCGTTTGCAAATTGCATAGGTGAAGAATTCCCAATCAGCTACAATTTTGAGATTTTCATTATATAAAAAAATATCCTTAAATAACTTTGCCTTAATAAAACTTGCCTGATGAGAAATATTTTGTTCATAAAAAAAAGCGAAATTTAGCTTTTTAGGAAAAGTGCGAATCTCTTGTTTTATTCCATCAATGTGTAGGATATCTCCATAGTAAATATCATATTGACCATTTAATTCGGCATTCAATCTCTCTAAAATGGTATTGTCAATTAAAGAATCTCCACTATTTAAAAACATTAAATAATCGCCTGTTGAAATCTTAATGCCCTTATTCATTGCGTTATAGATACCACTGTCAGGCTCAGATACAGAATAGCTAAAAAATGAAGAATATGTATTAAGGACATCTTTACTTCCATCCAAACTATTTCCATCAATAACGATAAACTCAAAATCTTGCCAAGTTTGGCTTACCACGCTTTGAATTGTTTTTTGTAACCCCGCCTTATTGTTGTAATTGATAGTTATAATTGATAATTTTTTACTCATAATAAAAATTTTGAAAAAATGTACTTTTATCCACTATTAATGACTTCATTTTATTAAAATAATTTTAGCTAATACACTATATCTAGGTATGCTTTAGTTTATTCACAAATCGATTTCTTAATTCATATCTCTATTAAATTATCTTGAAAAAACAGCCTTTCCATTGTACGTCCTTACAACAAAAAGGTTATTAATACCCTCAACTTTATTTGAGTGATTAAACTATTTCAAAAACAGTTTATCAAGATTTTTATAACAGCGTTCCTTTTCGTAATTGATGTTAAAAGCAGCAAAAGCATTTTCTGCCTGTTTTTTATATTCCGATTCGTCTGTTAAAAGTAGCATGATATTATTTCCGAATTCAACGGGGTCATCACTAACCAAACAGCCATTGTCGGTCTTGTTGATCAGCCCATCGATCCCACGGGTATTACAAACGATTGGCAAACCATAAGATAACGCTTCTACTACTTTTATCTTGGTTCCAGTACCGGTAAGCATAGGGCATAGTGCTATTTTAGCATTTTGGTAATAGATTGATAGATCTTCGGCAAAGTTTATGGAAACAATATTTGGTGCCTTTATTGAAAGATGCTCGTTTATCTGCCCAATGACGCATATCTGCAAGCCGGTTGGTAATAACGGATACACATGCTTAAAAAACCACTTAGCGGCTTTTTGATTATGTACATTATCGCTGGCCACATATATCAGATCAAACGACTTCTCTTTACCAACATGAAGGTTTTCAGGTTTATCGAGCATCATTGGCGCTAACACCACCTTGTTCTTACAGAATTGACTAAAGATATACTGTTCTTCGACAGAAATGGCTAAAGTAATATCAAACAAAGAAATCCTTCTGATTTCTTCTTTAAAAGATTGGCCAATATTAACTTTTTTTTGAAGTTGAGCGGTTATAAAATCGTGTGTATCAATTATTTTTATCGATTTTTTTGTGAAATGGTTATCCTCTACCAATGTAGCCCAACTGGCATAATTGATAAAGATGTAATCGTAATCGTTGTTTTTTAGAATTTTTTTGAAAGCCCTTTTAAACCTTAAGGTGACCAATTCAGGAAATTGAAGCGGGAAGAACCAAGCCTTATTCTGATAGAAAAAATTGGGCAGTTTATAAAAAAGCAGATAATAGAGTATGTTTTTTTTAGATGGTTTTTTTTTAATTACATAAGTATTACTGGCCAGGCCTGCTTGCTCAAATGCTTTAATATCTGTTTCGTTCCATTTTCCGGTGAAATACTCGCTTACAAAATCAATTTCAAAAGCCCTTGATTTAAAATAGCTTAACATGCTTAAAGCCCTGGTTCTGTTGCCCGCATTTTTTTTCAGCGGATTATCAGGCATAAAAAATAATACTCTCCTCATCTAAATATTTAGTCGTTAAAGGCCTGCATGTCGATTAAGCGCCTATATAAACCATTTTTGTTCATTAGCTCATTGTGGCTTCCGGTTTCTACTACGCTGCCTTTATCTATAACAACAATTTTATTGGCATGTTGTATCGTACTTAAACGGTGAGCAATTACAATTGAGGTGCGGTTTTTCATCAGGTTATTTAAGGCATCCTGAACTAATTTTTCAGATTCTGTATCTAAGGCTGAAGTGGCCTCATCCAACAACATGATTGGTGGATTAGCCAATACAGCCCTTGCAATACATACACGCTGTTTCTGGCCTCCTGAAAGTTTATTTCCTCTATCGCCGACAAAAGATTGATAGCCATCTTCTGTATTCTCGATAAAATCGTGCGCATTTGCAATTTTCGCTGCGGCAACAACTTCTTCCATTGTGGCATCTGGTTTGGCAAACGCGATGTTATTAAAAATGGTATCGTTAAATAGAAAAGATTCTTGATTAACGGTTCCCATTTGTGCCCTGATGCTTTCGACAGTAAGTGCTCTATAATCGTGGCCATCAATTTTAATCGTTCCTGATTTTGGATCATGGAAACGTGGAAGCAGATCCATTAATGTGCTTTTTCCGCCTCCGGAAGGCCCCACAAGAGCTACTGTTTGTCCTTTTTCAATATCGAAGCTTATCGAGTTAAGAATTTGTTTTTCCCCATAACTGAACGATATATTTTGAAGGCTGATTGTACTGTTAAAATCATCAAGAACTTTCGAATCGGGTTCATTAACCAACAACGGTTTGGTGTCTATTAGGTCTAAAACCCGTTCGCCTGCAGCAATTCCAGAATGGATTCCACTAAATGAATCTGTTAATGCTTTTGCTGGACGCATTACCTGGGAAAAAATAGCGATGTAAGCAATAAAATCTGATGCTGTTAAAGCATTTTTATCATTATGTAATATTAATGATCCACCATACCAAACGATAATAGAAATCATTAAAACACCTAAAAATTCAGAAACTGGTGAGCCGAGTTGTTGGCGTCTGACCATTTTGCGTGTTAAGTTGGAATAGTATATATTTTCCTGGTTAAATTTGTCCTTAATTCGTTCCGTTGCATTAAAGGCCTTTATGATTTTAATCCCGCTTAATGCCTCATCTAAAAAGCCAATCATTTTTGCAAAAGATTCATGTGATTCTTTTGCCTGCTGCTTTAACCTTTTTACAATTTTACTGATAATAAATGCAGAAATTGGAATCACCAGTAAAGAGAATAAGGTAAGCTTTGCTGAAATATTAAATAAAAGAATAACATATACAATTAGTGTTACAGGTTCTTTAAAAACAACCTGTAATGTATTGGTAACCGTAAATTGAACCACCTGTACATCAGAGGCTACTTTAGAAATAATATCGCCTTTTCTCTCATTGTTAAAATATCCTACATGAAGATTCATCACATTGTTAAAGACCCGCTTTCTAAAGTTTAGCAATGTATGAACTCTCAGATCTTCCATGTAACGCTGAGAAAAATACCTGAACAAATTGGAAAGCAGTACAGAGATAACAATGATAATACAGATGTACATCAATGTACTTTCTATAGTGTTAACCTTTATTGAATAGTTAACAAAATCCCTTAACTTGCCCAATAAGCTAAATGAGGAGGCTGCTTTATCTGTTAAGCTTGGCGTTTGGCAAGCTTGCTTGTTTGCATTTAAAAGTGTTTCGAACAGCGGCGATAACAAAGCCAGGTTAAAGGTTCCGAATAGAATAGAAAGTAAAGTTGCAATAACGTAAGGTATGGCAAACTTTTCAATAGGCTTGGCAAATGATAATAAACGAAAATAAGTTTTCATTAAATATTGTATATATAACAGAACCCAGGAAGTACCTAGTCAGGAAAAAATATAATAAAATCCGAGCAAATGTACGGTTTTTCATACATATGAATAAGATACTGAAACCCAACAAAATTAAAATTACAATTCTTGGGTTATGGCTGGATTGAAACGCTGTTTTTCGGGGATGTATTGCGCTAACAGTTGGACGCTAATTATTTTATTCTTATCATATAATGCGGGGGTGGGAACTGTTACTATAACCCACGTATATTTTTATACCTGTTAATTTTACCCTTAAACTTACTTTTTGTTATTTTTCCAAACATTCCTGATATAAATTAAGATACTGGTTGGCTGCAATTTCCCACGAAAACTTTTCTGCTTGGGCAATTGCTTCTTTAGCGCGGTTATTTTGAGCAAAATCATCCATTCCTTTTTTAAATACTTCCTGCATGTGTTCAGGTTCAAAATTATCAAAGTAATAAGCCACGTCGCCACCAACCTCTGGGAGTGAGGTGAATTTTGAAAGGAAAACAGGTTTTCCAAAGTGCATGGCCTCTATTACAGGAAGACCAAAACCTTCAGCAACGGAAGGGAATAAAAAAGCAGCGCAATTTTTGTAGTACCAAGCTTTATCTTCATCACTAATTGGCCCGGTAATGTGTACCCTATCCAAACAATTGTGTTTTTCTGCTTCTTCTAAAATCCGATGTTTATGAGGTGTTTCCCTTCCAGAAATTACCAGTTCAAAATCGTTATCTTTTAATAATGCAGGTAATAAGTGAAAACCTTTTTGTACCGAAAGCAAACCAATGGTAAATAGGAATTTCTTTCTAGGTTTAAAAGCTGGCTGATGATTTTCATCTGAAACTAATTTATCGGCCCCGTTATAAATTACACTGATTTTATTTGCTGACTCAGGGAAATAGTGTTTCACATCGTTTGCAACAAACTGAGATATACATACAATTTTATCACACTGTGATATTAGCTTGCCTAGTTTTTTTAGATATACCTGAATTCTGTGTGGCTTGCTAAACTTTAAATGAACCTTATTCATGTCATGAATGGTCATTATTTTTTTTGCATTAACTCTTTTTGGCCGTAATCTGCAGGTCTGATCAGAGAGATGAACAACTTCGAAATCATTTTTTTTCTTAAAAAATAACCGATCTAATCTCGAAAGATAAATGATATCAACCAAGTCGTTAAAAAGATATTTTGTCTGTTTGAAAAGATAAAATTTTAATTCAAACTTTCCTTTGTTTTCCTGGATTAATGCGTCGCCTAATCCTTTCCCAAATGAAAAATAACCACAATTGGCATCTTTCATCGAATCAAAAGTTACTAAAACCTTAGGCTTTTCCATTAATTAAATCGTGTATTTAGAAGAAAACAATTCTGCAAATATAGCCAGATTTAAATTGTTGACTATTTTACAATTTTATAATTCCGGTATTCGAACAAACGTATTCCTGTTAAATCTTCAATTTTTTGCAAGACTCTCCTGCGGAAATTCATTTTTGGAGTTTCCTGAGTTAAATCTTTTTCAAATTTCCAGTTTGCAGCAGCAATTCTTTGCTGCATTACTTTTGGATGGCTACCCTTAAAATGAACTAAACGATCGGCATTGTGCATATCATAGGTTTCCTGCACAGGATAATGCTCTTCAATCCATTCTTCTGTTTGATAGAACTGATTAAAGTTCCGCACTTTGCCTTGTAATCCTTTTGGTGGTTTAACCCAGCCATAGTGATAGATGTAAGCATCAATTAGCTTAACCTTAAGTTTTCTGTCATTAATTCTGAAGCCTTGCGCATCGCGGTAAGATTTTACCCCGGGTAAATTTTTTATAATCCGAACCTCTCTTCTATACCATCGTCTGGATTCAGCCAGATAGTCATAAGAAGCATAAAAATGTTTGTATTTTAGAAGTAAGGCCTCTACATTGCTGTTGTTAAGCGCTAGCTCCATTTCTTTTTTGATCAAGGGGAGATAATCTTCATGTATGGCCTCATCACCTTGAATGTAGATCATCCAGTCGGTATCTTTCCCTATTTCTGCTAAGGCTTTGTTGGTTTCATCAGCAAAAACACGACCGCCTTCCCTTATGCTATCATCCCAAACGGTATTGATGGTCTTGATTTTAGGATCAATGCTTTTAACCATTTCAGAAGTCTCATCAGATGAGTTGCCCAGCGCAACTATAAAATCGTCACACAAAGGTAATACGGAAAGTATGGCTTCTTTTGCGGGATAATCGTTTACAATTGCATTTCTTAAAAAGGTAAAACCGGTAACTTTCATTATAGGGATGCTTTGTAGCTGATAATTTTTGTTTATTTGTACAAAGATAGTTTTATTGATGAATACGCATCTATCCATTTTAAGCGAAGTAAAAGCTGGGAATTACAAGGTTTTGGCAAGAACATTAACCCTTGTTGAAAATAACATTACACCGGCTGATTCGATTTTAAGAGATTTAGATGGCCAGGTTAATGTGCCGGTTTTAGGCATTACCGGACCTCCAGGTGCTGGTAAAAGTACCCTGGTAAATGCAATAGCTGGTCATTTTGTGGCGAATGGAATGCGCATCGCTATATTGGCCATAGATCCTACCTCTCCATTTAATTTTGGTTCTTTGCTGGGCGATCGTATCCGCATGGCTGGCCAGTTTAACAATCCAAATGTTTTTATCCGTTCGTTGGCTACAAGGGGCGCGCTGGGTGGTATTTCGGCGAAGACCATCGAAATGGTTGATGTTTTAAAAGCAGCTAATTTTGATCTGATTATCGTAGAAACTGTTGGTGTTGGGCAATCGGAGGTAGAAATTGCCGGATTAGCAGATAAAACCATCGTAGTGCTGGTTCCCGAATCGGGTGATGAGGTGCAGAATATCAAATCTGGTTTGATGGAGATTGCTGATTGCTTTGTGATAAATAAGGCTGATAGGGAAGGTGCAGCTATTTTTGCTAATAATTTAAAGAAAATTGTTCATCAGGGCACGAAGACTATCCCAATATTAAAAACAGTGGCCGATAAAAACACAGGTATTGATGAACTATGTGCATGGATAATCAAGCCGCTTCCTCATGATCATAACCGAAAGGCTTTTCTGTTTGCAGAGAAAGCCTGGAGACTCATTCAACACGAGAAAATGAGGGGTGTAGATAAAAAAAAGCTGCTAGAAAAAGTTCAGGCAGCCTTGAAAGAAGATGATTTTAATATTTATCGTTTTGCTGATAAGTTTATCAATAATGGTTAATTGAAACTGTCAACTGAGAATTGGACTAACCGTTCATAATATCCTCAATTTCTTCAGCTTCTAATGGTATATCGGCCATTAAATCTATATTTCCCTTTGCGGTTATGAGAATATTGTTTTCTAAACGGATGCCTAAGCCTTCTTCCGGAATATAGATTCCTGGTTCAACAGTTAAAATATTGCCTGCTGCAAATGGTGTGTATCTTCCGGCAAAGTCGTGTACATCAATGCCTAAATGGTGTGAATTGCCATGCATAAAATATTTTTTATAAGCTGGCCACGCTGCCGTTTGGTTTTTCACGTCTGTTGTCGAAATAAGTCCAAGCTTAACCAGTTGTTCAGTCATAATTTCGCCAACCTGTTCGTGGTAGCTATTCCATATGGTTCCTTCGCCAATTAATTTAATCGACGCTTTCATTACGTGCAATACTGCATTGTATACCTGCTTTTGTCTTTGGGTGAACCGACCGTTAACGGGGATAGAGCGGCTCATATCTGCATTGTAATTGGCATATTCGGCCCCAAAATCAAAAAGTATAACGTCGCCGTCTTTACATTCCTGATTATTGTCATTGTAGTGGAGGATGTTTGCATTATGACCGGAAGCAATAATAGGGGTGTAGGCATGGCCTGTTGCGCCCTGGTGGATAAATTCGTGGATAATCTCCGCTTCAATTTCATATTCCTTAACACCAGGCTTGGTGAATTTTAATACCCTGATAAAGGCATCACGTGTTATTGCCGAAGCTTTTTTAGTTAGTTCAACTTCAACATCTGATTTAACTGCACGTAAATTTCGCATAATTGGTGCCGAACGTTCATAATGATGCAATGGATACTTGGCCCGCATTTTCTCAATGAAACGGATATCGCGATAAGGAACTTCATGGGCATACCTATCGTTTTCATTTGTATTTAAATAAATATATTCAGCATAGTTAACAATACTATGCAATATGTTATCGAAATCTTCTAACCAATATACTGCTTGAATACCCGATGCGGCTTTAGCCTGCTCTTTAGTATACTTGTATCCTTCCCAAACTTTAATGTAATCGTTAGTCTGTCTTAAAAACAGGACTTCTCTGTACAATGGATTAGGACAATCAGGAAATAATAGCAATATTGTTTGTTCTTGATCAATTCCAGATAAATAAAATAAATCAGGATTTTGCTTAAAAATAAAGTTCTGATCACCGCTTCTAGGAAATTCATCGCTTGAGTTGAATATAGCTAATGAATTGTTTTTTAGGTTGTTAGTGAATTTTTTTCTGTTTAAAATAAATAATGACTGATCAATAGTAGGATATTTCATGAAAATGGTATTTTTATATGGGCAATGGCCAAATGTAATAAAATGATTAATTACTGTGAAGTTTGGAACGGAGTTTGTATAAAAGTTTGAAAATTTAAAATTTTGTTTAATTTTGGCATTACTAAAAAATTAATCAATTAAATTGTTTAACCCTTAAAAAAGAAAAAGATTATGAATTATTCTACTTTAAAGAAAAGTGTTGCGCTTTCTTTAGTGGCATTAACAGGAGTTGCTTCTCTTGCTGTCGCTCAAGATGCACCTGCAACAACTTCTGGCGTCAAGGTATTTGGCGGTAGAGGTCAGTACAGAACTTGGTCTATCGGTGTACATGGTGGTGTTTTAATGCCAGTTGTTGCTATCGGTGGTTCAAATGACTTCAACAAATGGGATGCTAACTTAGGTTACGGTTTAAACATCCGTAAACAATTAGGTCACTCATTCGGTTTAGAATTAAACGGAACACGTGGTAAACTTTCAGGTACTAACGAAGGTATTACTTCATCAGTTAAAGAATTTGAAACTGAATTACAATATGCTGTAGATTTACGCGGTGTTGTAAATGTAGGTTCAATCGATTTCTTACGTCGTGAGAATTCAGTTGGTTTCTTCTTAACTGCTGGTGCTGGTTATATGGCTTATGCTCCAAAAGTTACTTTATCTAATGGTTCTGTTATTGACTGGAAAGGTAAAGCTACTGGTCCTGCTGATGACAAACATGATGCTAAAGATTACGTAAAAGGTTTCTACATCCCAGTTGGTGCTGGTGTTAAATTCAAAGTTTCAGAGCGTGTTAACTTTAACTTAGGTTACACAATGAACTTTGTTGATGCTGATAACTTAGACGGAGTTTATGCAAAAGGTCAAACTAAAGATAAATTCTCTTACGGTTATGCTGGTTTAGAATTCTCTTTAGGTTCTTCTGCTAAACCAAGTTTAGAGTGGACTAACCCATTAGCTACTATGTACGATGAGTTAAAAGATCCAACTTTACGTCAAGAAGTTGAAGCATTGAAAAACCGTGTTTCTGCTGTTGAAAAATCTGTTGAAGATTTGAAAAAAGATACTGATGGTGACGGTGTTGCTGATCAATTCGACAAATGCCCAGGAACTCCTGCTGGTACTGCTGTTGATGGTTCAGGTTGTCCTCTTCCAAAACCAGCTCCAGTTGATTCAATTCCTTCAAATGTAACTGGTTTCGAAAAAATCGGTTTCGATTTCAACTCTTCAGTTTTAAAAACTGAGTCTTACCCTACTTTAGATAAATTATCTTCAGTGTTACGTGAAAACGGTGGTAAAGTAACTGTAAACGGTTACGCTTCAAGCGAAGGTACTGCTGCATATAACTTGAAATTATCTAAAGACAGAGCTAACTCTGTTAAAACTTACTTAGTAAACTCTGGCGTTAACGCTAGTCAAGTTGCTACTAAAGGTAATGGCGAAGCTAATCCAATTGCTTCTAACGATACTGAAGAAGGTCGTATCCAAAACCGTCGTGTTGAAACTGCTAGAAACTAGTATTTCAATATAAGATTTAAAAAAGTCCTGATGAAAGTCAGGACTTTTTTTGTGCCTTTTAATTTTCTGTGTTAAGCTTTTTAGCTAAGTTTGTGTTATGTACTTCTTTAGAAAAAAGGATCCGAACAGACCAAATAATATCAATCTGAAAATTATGCATTTTATAAATGCATTGGCCATCTTAATTTTTCTTGCAGGTATCATCTACAAGCTAATCCAATGGCTTGCTAAATAACCCCAAATTGTATGAAACAAATTATTAAAACAACTAATGCTCCAGCTCCAATTGGACCATATAGCCAAGCTGTACAAGCCGGAAACTTTTTATTCGTATCAGGCCAGGTAGCTATTAATCCTGAAAATGGAGAATTAAATATTGGTAATATTGAAGAAGAGACACACCAGGTAATGCGTAACCTTAAAGCAGTTTTGCTTGAAGCAGGTTTAACTTTCGATAACGTAGTAAAGTCTACCATCTTCTTAAGCGATATGGGTACCTTTGCTCAGGTAAACGAAGTTTATGGGCAGTATTTTACTGCTGATTTCCCTGCACGCGAAACGGTTCAGGTTTCGGTATTGCCTAAAAATGTTAATGTAGAAATTTCTGTAATTGCCATTGTAGGCTAATTTTGGCAGATAGTAAAAGCAAATATTTTATAGCGGGCATTGTTCCTTACATTATCTGGGGAACAATGTCTATACCTTTGCGTAACATCAAAGGTTTTCCGCCACACGAAATTTTATACTACAGGATATTTATTTCCATTATCGTAGTTTGGGCAACCATTCTTTTATTCAGAAGGGAGGCATTAAAGGCTGATCTGAATTTCTTAAAATCGTTAAGCACCCGTCAGAAAACCAGACTATTGCTGCTTACTGTAGTGTCGTCATTTCTGATCACGGGAAACTGGTTTACCTATATTTATGCGGTAAATAGTGTAAGTTTAAAAGCAGCTGCCTTTGCCTATATGGTGTGCCCACTGTTAACTGCACTCTGTGGATTTATCATTTTAAAAGAGCAGTTAACTAAGGCTAAAATTATTGCCCTGATCATTGCATTTATAAGCATCATTCTATTGGCAACGGGCTCTTTACACGAAGTAATGTGGGCCATTATCATCGCATCGTTTTATGCCATATATGTTATTGTGCTAAAAGTAATTAAAGATGTAGATAAGTTTAACTTTTTGGGTGTTCAGTTAATTTTATCAGGATTAATGATGCTGCCATTGTATTTTCTCAACGCTGCGCCTTTTCCTACCGAAACCTTCTTTTGGTTGCATATATTGTTGATTGCCATTGTATTTACCATTATTCCACTCTTTTTAAATTCTTATGCACTGTTGGGCATGCCTTCGTCGGCCTTGGGTATTTTAATCTATCTCAATCCCATAGTTGCATTTACCGTTGCATTTTTCTACTTTGAAGAGAAAATAGATCTGCACCAATTTTTTGCCTATTTGCTTTTGCTGCTATCGATCGTTATTTTTAACGTACAGTTGTTAAAGAGTGTTGTTTACAAGAAACAGTAAAATATTTTGTTTAATCCGGTATTAGATACACCTGTTGAGTTTTTAAAAGGCGTTGGGCCAAGCCGTGCCGATGTTTTGAAAAAGGATCTCGGCCTTTTCACTTATCAGGACATGCTTGCCCACTATCCGTTCAGGTATATCGACCGTACAAAATATTTCAAGATTAACCAGATCAATCCTGATTCGCAGTATATCCAGATTATCGGACGTGTGATCAGCAAAAAGGTAATCGGCGATAAAAGAGCAAAACGTATTGTTGCTGTTTTTAAGGATGAAACCGGAATTATGGAATTGGTTTGGTTCCAGAGCCTAAAATGGGTTGATGATAATATTACTGTTGGCACCGCTTACGTGGCCTTTGGGAAACCAACCATCTTTAACGGAACATTCAGTATCTCGCACCCAGAAATGGAACTGTACCAGCGTAAACAGGTGGGACGAGGGAATTTAACCTTGCAGCCGGTTTATAACTCAACAGAGAAGCTTAAAAAATTTAATCTCGATTCAAAAGGCTTACAACGTTTAATTGCTGGCTTGTTGGATCAGATTATTCCCCAGGTTCCCGAAAATTTGCCACAATACATTATTGATAAGTATCAGCTGCCGGATAAGAGATTGGCTCTGCTGAATATTCATTTTCCTAAAAATGTGAAGGATTTAAGTGCAGCAGAAAGACGCCTTAAATTTGAAGAGTTATTCTTCATCCAATTACAGCTTTTGCATAATAAACATTTACGCCAGTTAAAATTTAAAGGTGTAACTTTTGAAAAGGTAGGTGAAAAAGTAAACCGCTTTTATAATGAATTTTTGCCTTTCGAATTAACCAATGCACAAAAGCGTGTGGTTAAAGAAATTAGGATAGATACACAGCGTGGTGTGCAAATGAACCGGCTTATTCAGGGCGACGTAGGAAGCGGTAAAACTGCGGTTGCACTAATGAGTATGCTTTTGGCAAATGATAACGGCTACCAGGCTTGTATGATGGCTCCAACAGAAATTTTGGCCCGCCAGCACTATGCCTCTATTACAGAACTTGTAACCAATGATCTGGTACGTGTTGCTATTCTTACAGGAAATACCAAAAAGAAGGAGCGTACTGTTTTGCATGAGCAATTGGAGAATGGAGAAATCGATATTCTGATCGGAACGCACGCGCTGATTGAGGATAAGGTTCAATTCAAGAACTTAGGGCTGGTTGTGATTGATGAACAGCATCGTTTTGGTGTAGAGCAACGCGCTAAGCTTTGGCGGAAAAATATTATTCCCCCACACATTCTGGTGATGACCGCTACACCAATTCCGCGAACTTTGGCCATGACCTTGTACGGCGATCTTGATGTTTCGGTTATTGACGAATTACCCGCGGGCAGGAAACCGATAGAAACCAAACACCTTTTTGAAAGCCAACGCCTCAGGATGTTCGGTTTTATGAAGCAGGAAATAGCCAAAGGCAGGCAGGTTTATATTGTTTATCCTTTAATTAAGGAAAGTGAAAAATTAGATCTTTTACATCTCGAAGCCGGAATTGAGCAATTGAGTTACCAGTTTCCAAGGCCAGATTACCAAATGAGTATTGTACACGGGCAAATGCCCAATGCTGATAAACAGTTCGAAATGCAGCAGTTTATTGATGGTAAAAGCCAGATTATGGTTGCCACTACCGTAATAGAGGTGGGCGTAAACGTACCTAATGCTTCGGTAATGGTAATTGAGAATGCCGAACGGTTTGGGCTTTCACAACTGCACCAGTTGCGTGGTAGGGTAGGCCGTGGTGCAGAACAGTCTTTCTGTATATTAATGAGTGGAAATAAACTGAGTAAAGAGGGCAAGATCCGTTTAGAAACGATGGTAAGAACCAACAACGGCTTCGAAATATCAGAAATAGATTTACAGCTCCGTGGCCCAGGTGATATTACAGGAACTCAACAAAGCGGTGTTTTAGACCTGAAGCTTGCCGATTTGGCAAAAGACCAGATTATTTTGTCTGAAGCACGTAATACGGTAATCGCACTTTTTGAGGACGATCCGCAGCTGGCAAAACCAGAAAATGCAATGCTAAAAGCTTATCTGCAAAAATTGGAAAGAGGCATTTCGTTCGATAAGATAAGTTAACTATCAATTTCTCTAATTTCTTATCCTTGCTTACAATAATATTTAGTTGTGTATTATTTGTTCTACTTCGTGTAGTTTTGTAATCGTTTTTTTACGAGTCAACCCCTTATAATTATTATTTTACCCCCTTTTTTTAATTCCTAATATCCCTATCTTGCATAATAGCCAAATATGAACTGTTTAGTCGGTAAGTCTAAGTCAGCATACATCCTATTCAGCAGTTTTTACTAAACCTTAATTGGTTTTTTTATCAGATATGAGGGATTCATAATGGTTAACAGCGATTTATTGGTCAACAGAGCGGGAGGAAATAGTTTTCTTATGGGAAATTTGTGTAGATAATTGTCTCAATATATCAAGTTATTAATAATGCAAATATTGACCGTTCATGATTACTCATGAGTATTAAATTGTATTACAATCAATATCTAACCAAAATAAATTGAAAACTATGAAAAAAAATCTATTGAGGACTTTTGCCAGAAGTAGCATGTTTCTTGTTTGCGGTGGTTATCTCGTTTTTTCTCCACTTGCCAGCATGTCTGCCAAAGCATCATTACACGAAAAAGAACCCTTTGATTTTTACAGACCTCCGCTTCAGGACATCATTGTGAAAGGACAGGTTACTGATGCCAAAGGCCCCATTCCTGGTGTAAGTGTTAAGTTAAAAGGAGGGGCAGCAACTACAGTAACGGATGCTTCCGGAAAATTTAGCATAAAAGTACCGGAAGACGCTACTTTAGTATTTACCTATGTAGGTTATGTAGACCAAGAAATTCAGGTAAAAAACCAAAGCAATATTAATGTCCGGTTATTAGAGAACAACCAAAACTTATCTGAAGTAGTAGTGGTAGGGTATGGAACTCAAAAAAAGGCAGTTGTATCTGGCGCTGTAGCATCGGTTAAAGGTACAGAGCTGGCCAAATCATCTTCAGTAAACTTAACCAATTCATTGGCTGGTCGTTTACCTGGCGTTACGGCACTGCAAGGAAGCGGGGAGCCTGGATACGACGGCTCGACGATCCGGATTCGCGGTATAAATTCGCTTGGTAATAATAATGCCTTAATTGTAATCGATGGAATACCTAACCGGGCAGGTGGGATCGAAAGGTTAAATCCGAATGATATAGAAAGTGTATCGGTGCTAAAGGATGCATCTGCAGCTATTTATGGCTCGCAGGCTGCAAATGGGGTAATCCTCATTACCACCAAATTAGGTAAATCGGGCAAACCACAATTTTCTTACGATTTTAGTTATGGCCTACAACAACCTACACGTATACCAAAAATGGCCAATTCCACTCAGTATGCTGAGATTTTAAATGAACTGAATATTTTCGGCTCTGATCTTAATCCGAATGAATGGTCGGCAGCGTGGAACAGTTTCAAAACAACAGGTACTTATTTATCTACCGGCGGTAAAACGATTAATGCTGCTTACAAACCAGACGAAATCAGGAAATTTGGTGATGGCTCAGATCCGCTAAGGTATCCCAATACTGATTGGTTTAAAACTGTTTTTCAAAATTGGTCGCCTCAACAAAGACATAATGTTCAGATCAATGGTGGCGGTGAAAATGTGAAATATCTGGTTTCACTCGGCTATCTTGATCAGGATGCATATTATAAGAATTCTGCTACTGGCTATCAGCAATACGATATGCGTTTTAACCTGGAAGCAAAAGTAAGTAAATATATTACCACGACATTGGGCGTAACTGCGAGGGAGGAAAACCGCAATTTTCCGACGGTTAGTGCGGGCGATATATTTAGATTTTTAATGAGAGGACGTCCTAATGAAATAGCCATATGGCCTAACGGTTTGCCAGGTAGAGATATTGAATATGGTTATAATCCAGTGGTTTCTACTACTGATTTAACAGGGTACAATAAAGATATCAGAGATTACTTTCAAACAACAGGTAAAGTTGAAATTAAAATCCCAGGGGTAGAAGGATTAAAAGTAACCGGAACTGCAGCCATAGACAAATATTCTGGCAGGCAAAAAAACTGGCAATTACCATGGACACTTTACGATTGGGACAAGAAGACTTTTCAAGCGGATGGAGTAACGCCTGTATTAACAGGTACAATAAGATCTCAATATACCGATCCAAGACTTAGAGAAACAGCTGGCGGCCAATTGGCTGTAAACTTAACGGGTATGATCAATTATGATAAAAAAATCGGAGATCATACTATAGGATTAATGGCTGGTGTAACCCGCGAGAAAATAACGAATGATGGTTTTACTGCATTCAGAAGGTATTTCTTGTCATCAGCAATTGAGCAATTATTGGCGGGTGATGAGAAAGAGCAGTCGTTAGGTAATAATCCTGGCGACCCGAACAATTTATTCAACCGTGCACGATTAAGTTATTTCGGACGCGCAGGCTATAATTATAAAGAAAAATACCTGGCCGAATTTCTTTGGCGTGTAGATGGTTCTTATATTTTCCCAACAGCCAGACGTTTTGGTTTCTTCCCTGGCGTATCGGTGGGATGGCGCTTATCTGAAGAACCCTTTTTTAAAGACAATGTTAGGTTCGTGGATAATCTAAAATTGAGAGCTTCTTGGGGACAAATGGGTGCTGAAGCCTACTTCGGAGATGCCTTGCAGGAGTACCAGTACCTCAGCTTAATGAATTTTGGAAGTTATGTTTTTAATGATTTGATTACAAAATCTTTGACCGAAGGCAAGGTGCCTAATTTAGATTTCGGATGGGAAGTTGCCAACAATACGAACATTGGTTTGGATGCATCCTTTTTGAAAAACAAACTCTCTCTTGAGTTCGATTATTTCTACAATAAACGTACAAATATCCTCATCAGCAGAGGTAGTTCTGTGCCTGAAAGTTCAGGGATTACAGACCGTTTACCGCCTGTTAACTTGGGTAAAGTAAATAACAAAGGTTTCGAATTTAAATTAAGTTATAACGACCATGTAGGTGATTGGAATTATGGCGTGAGTGTAAATGGTGGTTATGCTAAAAATAAAATCATATTTTGGGATGAAACACCGGGTGCCCCAGAGTGGCAACGTTCTACCGGTAGGGTAACTAGCTCATGGCTGGTATACGATTATGATGGTGTTTTTAAAGATCAGGCAGAAGTTAATGCCAATACGCTTAATTATAGTGCACTTACCGGCAATCTTCGCCCTGGCGACATGAAATTTAAAGACATTAATAATGATGGTAAAATCAATGCAGATGATAAAATACGTTTAGACAAAAACGGAACACCAACCTTCACGGGAGGGCTAAACTTGAATTTGCAATATAAAGGATTCGACCTTTCTGTACTTATCCAGGGGGCCACAGGGGGGATGCAAATCGTAGGGATAACCGAATCTGGTGATATAGGTAATTTCTTAGAATGGTCGTATCAAAATCGTTGGAGTATCGAGAACCCGAGTTCAGTAAACCCACGTTTATCAAACAGGGGCGCTACTTATTATACCGACGGTAATAATGCCTTAAATAATACCTATTGGCTGCGCAGCAACAATTACATCAGGCTAAAAAATGTCGAGTTGGGGTATACATTGCCAACCACATGGGTTGAAAAAATTGGACTAAACAGTGTACGGGTTTATGCGAACGGCCTCAACTTGGCAACGCTTGACAAAATCAAGATATGGGATCCTGAATCAACCAATACAAGTGGTCAGTACTATCCTCAGGCAAGGGTAATCAACATGGGAATTAAGGCCGCTTTTTAAAATGTATAATAGTTTATCAATTACAACGAAACCATCATCATTTTCAAAATCACACAGTGAATATTTAAATCATGGTAGCTTCATCGCAGTTGAAAATAAATTTAAAGGATGAAAAATATGAAAGCAACAAACAAAAATATAAATCTATATATATTGGTTTTTATAACTTTTCTTGCAGTTTCTTGTAAGAAAGATTTTATGGATGTAAACCCACCCGATAAAATATCTTCGGAGCTGGTTTGGAAAGACCCTGCACTTGCACAGGCTTTTGTAAACGATATCTATAACGGATTGGGGAATGGTGGTTTTTCTGAGGAAATGCTGGCTTCTGTTTCGGATGAAGCGATGTTTACCCACCCCACAAGAGGGATCGATTTAGTCAATAACGCTACCATTAATCCATCTACATTAGGTTGGGTAAACGATACCTGGGCTTATAAACAGATGTATAATCGAATCAGAGCCTGCAATACCACTGTTGAAAGAATTGTTGGCGGCGACAATGCACTTTCTAGCCAGTCTTTAAAGGATCAATTACTAGGTGAAGCCTATTTTTTACGTGCTTATTTTTATCAGCAGTTGTTGCGTTATTACGGAGCCGTACCCATCATCACCAAAACATATGCTTTAACTGATGATTTTAAAATAAAACGCAACACTTACGAAGAATGCGTGAATTTCATTATTAAAGATTGCGATGAAGCCAATAAGCTGTTAGCAGATAAAACACTCGATAAAGGCCGTACAACGGCACTTGCTGCTTTGGCGCTAAAATCGAGGGTACTGATTTATGCTGCAAGCGATTTGCATGACAGGACGAAACTTAATGCTAAAATTCCAGGAATAGCTGCTCAAAAATTAGATTTCTTAAGCTATGCGAGTGGAAATCAGACCGATCGGTATAAGTTAGCACAAACTGCTGCCAAAGCCGTTATGGATTTAGGTACTGGTTATAAATTAAATCTTTCTGCTCCTGCTACGCTAACAGATGGACGGTTAAATTATAAAAGTATAGCTATGGGTGGAGCAAGCAAGGCACCAAATATAGATGCATCAGCTGCATCTGAACTTATTTTTGCCCGCTATTTTATCATCCAAAGTAATATCAAACATGCACAGCAAAATGGTCCGAACGGTTACCACAACTGGGCAGGTAATACACCAATAGGTTTATTGGTTGATGATTACGAAATGGCGGACGGGACAAAGTTTAGCTGGAACGATCCGGTACAGAAAGCAAATCCTTATGTAAATAGAGACCCACGGTTTTACGCCACAATTTTATACGATGGTGCCGGTTGGAAACCTCGCGATAAAGCATCAGGTAATGTTGATCCTGCCAGTCAAATCCAAACTGGAGTATACGATTTAATGGATAACAATACGAGAATTGACTTTAGAGGTTTAGATACACGTGCAAGTTCTATCGAAAACTGGAACGGCAGCTGGACAGGTTATTACTACCATAAATTTATCGATCCAGATCCAACTATTGTAGATGCCTCGATGTCGCAAAATGTGCCCTGGCCTTTCTTTAGATATACCGAAGCGGTATTTAATTATATCGAAGCGAGTATTGAGCTTGGCGAACTGAGTAATGCTACAAACTGGTTAAATAAAATTCGTTTCAGGGCGGGTATGCCTGCGGTTACAGCAACAGATCAGGCTGGCCTTAGAGAGGTTTACCGCCATGAGCGCCGTATAGAAATGGCCTATGAAGAACAACGTTATCACGATACGCGCAGGTGGTTAATTGCTGGCGAAACACTAGGCAGAAAGGTTACTTATATCAAAGTTACGGGTAAATTTAAACCAGGTAAAACGATGTCTGCCCCTTACCATTATGACCCTACTGTATATGATTATACTTATAGTCCAGTTGTAGAAAATGCACAAGAAAACAGAAGTTGGGACAATAAACTTTATTTCAGGCCATTTAGCCGCGATGAAGTAAACAAAAATAATTTACTAGAACAAAACCCCGGTTACTAAGCTAACCAATCTAGATACCCGATGGATAATATTATTCATCGGGTTTTTTATGCAATAATATCTGGAGCTGGCCGATCGGGTATTTTACTTTCAATAGAAAAAACAGGTAAGCTTAAGCCTTTGGCTATTCCCGTATTTAATTTTCAAAGCGTAGTTTTGCAAAAAAAACTTTTTTCTGTGGCAGATTCAGACCCCAACTCCGTTATTGTAAAACCAGATCCATTCGCAGCCCTGCGATATAAAGAATTTAGATCATTTTTGGGCATGCGGTTCTTTTTTACGCTGGCTTACCAAATGCAGGCCGTTGTTATTGGTTATCATATTTACGATTTAACACACGATCCGCTCAAACTCGGTTTAGTTGGTTTATGCGAAGCTATTCCTGCCATTGGGATTGCATTGTACGGGGGCTACATTGCTGATAAAAGCGAAAAACGCGGGTTGTTAATCAAGATTTTCTCAGGTGTTTGGCTGGCTTCAGTTTTAATGTTGATTATTACCAGTAAATATCTTCACCTTAAGGAAGACCTTATTGTACTTATTATGTATGGATTGGTTTTCTGCATTGGCTTAGCCAGAGGTTTTTTTGGCCCGGCAACATTTTCTTTAATGGCCAAAATTGTACCGAAAGAATTGTATCCAAACTCAAGTACTTGGAACAGTAGCAGTTGGCAACTGGCTACTATTATCGGCCCATTAGTTGGAGGTTTGGTAAATTGGTTGTGGGGAATTACAGCAGCATACAGTGTAATTGTAGGTCTTGTTACCATATCATTGATCTGCATATTTACCTTCAAAAAACACCCCGCCACCTATGTGCCCACACAGAATATATTCCATAGTTTAAAAGAAGGTATCCAGTTTGTTTTTAAAACCAAAATGATGGTTTGGGCCATGAGCTTAGATCTGTTTTCTGTCTTTTTTGGTGGGGCTGTAGCCCTGTTGCCTATGTTTGCCAAAGATGTTTTTCACTTAGGCTCTTTTGGATTGGGCATGATGCGCGGTGCAGCATCTTCGGGCGCTGTAATTACCATGTTGGCCATGACCCGCTTTTCGCCAATGGGAAAACCCTGGCGCAACTTATTAATCGCAGTAACTGGATTTGGTCTCAGCATTATTTGCTACGGTTTATCTAAAAACTTCTATTTAACATTATTCTTTTTATTTCTGGAGGGATCGTTTGATAGCGTAAGTGTAATCATCAGACAAACGATTATGCAGCTACTTACCCCTGATGATATGCGGGGACGGGTTTCGGCAGTAAACAGTATGTTCATTGGCTCATCAAATGAAATCGGCGAATTTGAATCAGGCTTAACAGCTAAGCTAATGAATCTTGTTCCGGCAGTTGTATTTGGCGGAAGTATGACGATTGCTATAGCGGGTATTACCTGGTTTAAAACACGATCTTTAACCAAGTTGAGTTTGCAGGATATCAATGAGCAAACAACCAAGGCTGCTTAGTTACTAAAAGAGTGGTCAACTTTAATAGGCAGTTTGCCAGAAAGTTAACAACGCTGGAATTCAATGAGAAATTAACTAATTTATTGTGCCTTTGTGTTTGGTGGTGAAAAACGAAAAAGGGTTCGTGAGGACACGAACCAGGGCGATAAAGATAATGCTTTATTGCAAATAATTTGGGCATGCCCCCAAGCTGCGCAAGGGTCGGGCTATCCGTTACAATCTTTTTTGAAGAAAAATCAAAAAAGGATTTCCACTGCTATCCCTCATGCAAAACTATCGACGCCCGCATGCTATTTAACTTTTATTGTGCCCTAGTTTCTTGGTGGTGAAAAAAAAATGGTCCGTGAGGGCACGGACCATGGCTAAAATTAAAATTTCTTATTCTTACCCCAGATTAGATAAATAATGGAACCTAAAAAGGGGGCAAGCAGGATAATGATAAACCAAAGTACTTTTACCGAGAAACCAATGCTGTTATTTCGCGATATATGGTACAATGCCGCTAATATTAATGCCAGCCAAAGTATGGCTGCTATAATAATGATAATTGCAATCTGGTTGCTTTCTATTTGAGCTAGTAACATGACAAATTCTTTTTGTTCCTAAGCTTCAACAACTCTTTCGCCAATTTGTTGGCGCCACATGGCCTGATATAAACCATTTTGTGCAATTAGCTCTTCATGTCTTCCCTGCTCAATAATGTGGCCTTTCTCTAAAACATAAATTTTATCAGCATGTTTTATCGTTGATAAGCGATGCGCGATCAAAATGGTAATGTGATCGGTTAAATCTGATACCGAACGGATGGTTTTGGTAATTTCTTCTTCTGTAATCGAATCCAACGAAGAAGTGGCCTCATCAAAAACCAAAATATCTGGCTGACGGAGCAGCGCTCTTGCAATAGATAAACGTTGTTTTTCGCCTCCAGAAACCTTAACCCCACCCTCACCAATTAACGAATCTAAACCTTTATCGGCACGGGCCAGCAAAGTTTGACAGGCTGCCTGATTTAAAACTTTATAACATTCTTCATCCGTAGCATTAGGGTTAACAAACAGCAGGTTTTCCCTTATTGTACCAGAGAACAATTGCGTGTCTTGCGTTACGAAACCGATTTTCTCGCGTAAAGCATCAAGATCGATATCGTTGCTTGGAATGCCATTGTATAAAATCTCACCATCTTTTGCCGGATATAAACCCACCAATAGTTTAACCAGTGTGCTTTTTCCAGAACCTGATGGGCCTACAAATGCAATGGTTTGCCCGTGATGGGTTTTAAACGAAATATTATCTAAAGCATTTCTATTGGCTGTTAGGTGTTTGAAACCCACATTGCTAAAGGTTAAATCCTTAATTTTTGCTATAGAAGTTGGATTCTCAGGTTTTTTATCAATCGGTGTACTTAAAATCTTTTTAAAGTTGCCTAACGAAACTTCTGCCTCACGCCAGGTTAAAATCACATTGCCCAGCTCTTGTAGCGGTCCGAAAAGGAAGAACGAGTAAAAAAGGAATGAGAAATACTGCCCGGCAGAAATCGTATTGTCGAAAATAAGTAGCAGTAAAACGAGTACCATTGTACTGCGGACCAGGTTAACAGTAGTGCCCTGAACAAAACTCATACTGCGCACATATTTCACTTTTTTAAGTTCCAAGCCCAAAATTTTGTATGTGGTTTTATTCAGCCGGTCAATTTCCTGATCGGCCAAACCTAAACTCTTAACCAGTTCGATGTTTCTTAACGATTCTGTAGTAGATCCTGCCAAAGCAGTGGTTTCGCCAACGATAGAGCGTTGGATGGTTTTAATTTTGCGACTTAAAAACCAGCTTACGAAACTGATGATCGGAATAGCCGAAAAATAAACTAAGGTAACTTTGTAGCTTACCGAAACCGAATACACGATAACGAAAATCATTCCGATTAAACTTACAAAAAGGATACTGATAAAGGCAGTGATAAACTTTTCCGAATCTAAACGTACTTTTTGTAAAATACCGAGGGTTTCTCCACTGCGTTGATCTTCGAAAACCTGATAAGGCAGTTTTAAAGAATGTTGCAAACCATCAGCATACATTTTCGCGCCAACTTTTTGAACAATTACACTGGTGAAATAATCCTGAAAGTTTTTGGCGATACGCGAAACCATGGCTGCACCAATAGCCAGCCCGATTAAACCAAGAGAGCCCCAAAGATATTGGTTATAGGTTAACGAATCTTTTTTATTGATGAAGCGGTCTAAAATGCGACCGGTGATGTATGGATCTAAAAGTGAAAAACCAATATTTATGCCTGCCAGCAATAACGCTAAAGCCACAATCCACTTGTGGTTTTTCAGGTAGTTAAGTAATAATCCCATTAAGTTTTGTTGTTTGTTAATGCAAACATAAAAAAAGGGAACGGATAAAAATCCATTCCCCTTTTTTATGACTTTAAGCTAAGAAACTTAGCTAAATCTTATTTAGAATCCGTAGCGTAAACCAATTTGTGCTTGCCAAGGGTTTCCGGTTGGTGTTACAATACCAGTGTTATTTACGCGGTAAGTATAAGCTTTGTTTGTAGCATCGAATGCGCTAACGGCATATAAAGCCTGGTTGCCCAAAGTTTCATTTACACCCCATTTTTTGTTAAGTAGGTTTGCAAAATTAAATACATCTCCGGAGAATTCAATGCTATGCTTTTTATTTAACTGTAGTTGATAGCTTAATTTTAAATCAACAATACCAAAAAAGTCATTTACTCCGCCATTTCGCTCTGCTATCTGACCAGAATATTTATTAATATAATCTTTTAAACTTTGGCTTGCGCTTGGATTATCCAATAATGCCTGTAAGCCTGTTCGGATATTTGCAGGAATATTTTGATTGTTTCTATCGAATACAAAAGCTAAATCATTTGTAGCCACAAAATCTCCATTAATATTGCCGCCAGCCAATAAGCTATATCGTGTACCGCCAATACCAGAGTAACGAACGCCTAATCTAAAGCCATAAAAACTTGGCGACGTTCCATAAATAACAACCTTATTACGGAATTGATTATCCGAATAAGACATTTTGCTCAAATCTCTTGGATCATCTTTAACAGGTAGTGATAAAGTAGCAGAGTTTGCCACGTTGCCATTATACGAGGTATTATCTTTCGTGTCGTTATAAGTATAACTTGCAGAGATTTCTCCATCTTTAAAATAATTCCAGGTCGCATCTAACACTACAGCGAATTGATTTACTTTACCTTTACTATTTAATTCTAACACACGGCCAAACTGATTAGTTAAACGACCGCCTTTCCAATCGGCAACACCATTACTTGCTGTGATACTTGAAGTTGGCACAAATACACCACGGTTACCTTCGTTAGATAGGGTAAAGAATGGATTTGCTGCCATATTTCTGTCAACATACATGTAGTTGTTACGGCCTAATGTGGCGTAACCCGTAATCCCAACCTTAAATTTATCGGTAATTAATTTACTGTATGATAAGTTGGCTTTATAAACCACCGGAATTTTTGCATCCTCTGCATAAGTATTGATGGTTGGCACCTGTAAAGCACTTAATGAAGGTGTAGCAACAGTACCATTTCTATAACCTATAAAGTTTGGTGTTGGCACATCTGCTCCAAAAACATCAACTGTTGCTAAATGTTTACCATCAAAGGTTAAGTTATTAATGGTCACATAATTGTTCACATCCGAGCCGAAAATACCTGCTCCGAAACGAACAAAGTCTGTTCGGTTTTCATTAATATCCCAATTAAATTGAATTCTTGGCTGAATTAAAAATTGTTTTAATTCATGGTCTGTTCTCACGCCAATAGCATCAAATAATTGCTGATTAAGTGGCGATTTTGGATAAGAGCTGTAATCAATACGCAAACCGCCTATAAAATCTAAACCTTTTGCTAATTTAGTCTGCATTTGTCCATAAATAGCGGCGTTCCAAATGCCTGCTTTAACCGATGGGTCGGCAACCAAAGGTACTTCACGATAAAATCTGTTCGGAGCAAGGTTATTAAAGTTTGTAATTGCAGGAACTTCGATCTTTTTTGTAGGGTCATTTGGAAAAGCGGGGTCTTGAATCTGAGAAGTTGAGTATTCGAAACGGCCATTAACCTCACTACCATAAAGAGATTTTGCATTCGTATACATCACATCAACACCAAATGTATATTTAACTTTATCGGTATTATAATAGAAATTATCTACCAATTGAAAAACATTATTGGTAAAACCTTCCTGCCCGAAACGGTGACCACCAATTTGTATTGCAGTAGAGATCCCCTTGGTGCCATCAGCAAGGTCAGATTTTATATTTCCTACAATTGCTCTTGGAATGGCACCTGTTAATTCATCATTTTGGGTACTCGCCTGGAAAGTATATAAATGTTGTATTTTTAATTCGTTAGTGATTTTGCTGCTTATGGTTGACCGTAAAGTTGCCAATAAATTATTGTCAACATTTTTATCGTTACCGTAACTTTCGTAGAAATTTATCGCGGTGTTATCTGCTAAACCTAATGGATTTCTATCGTTTGTGTAATTATCACGAATGGTTAATAAATTTCTGTCGTTAATTTGCCAATCTACACGGGCAAATGCAGCATCCGAACCACGCTTTTTATCGAAAGAACCATATTGAGGTGTATTTGCTACTCCATATTTAGTACGGGCAACATCCAAAAACTGTGCTAAAGTGCTATTAGTGATTCTGAAACGTGCTTCATCAGCTGGGCCGTTAACATCGGCAATAATTAATGGGCGAGCATCTTTCTGATGATCTAAACCAACGAAATAATGTAATTTATCCTTAATAATTGGGCCACCTAAAGTAAAACCGTATTGATAAGTAGAGAAATCGTTATCACGTTTTACACCTCTAATATCGTAACGGCTGGCTAACCAATCTGCACGGCCATAACCAAAGGCGCTTCCACTTACTGTGTTTGTACCAGATTTAGTTACAGCGGTTACTGTACCGCCCCCGGCTCTGCCTAAAGTAACATCATATTGATTGGTTACTACCTTAAACTCCCGAACAGCCTCAATAGAAATTGAATATGGCGCACCACTACGACTCGTGGTACTGCCAGCTGATGTTGGGTTTTTGGCATTCATTCCGTCAATGGTATAATTCGTAGAAGAACCTAACTGCCCCGAAATATTTCCGCCACGGCTTAAAGGAGATAGATCCATTAAGTTAGAAAAATTACGCCCGTTTACAGGCAATTGGTTCATTGTTTTGGCCGAAATTTCTGTAGAAGCACCAAAGTTTTGAACTTTGTTCCTCAAACCCGAAGCCACTACCTGTACGGCGTCTAAATCCTGCGAAGCTTCCTGCATGGTGATACCCACCTTAACTACATCGCCAAGGTTTAACATATAACCATTTCTGGTCTGCTCGCCGAAGCCTACGTAAAGGGCTTTTACCGAGTAAGGGCCACCCAAAGGAAGTTCTTTAAAAGTATATTCGCCCTGAGCGTTGGTAGATGTTTTAGTAGTGAAACCTGTTGAATTGTTTCTGATCTGCACCGAAACTCCAGGAATAGGTTTCTTTTGTTGATCGGTGATTACACCCGAAATTGATGCCTGGGTTGTTTGTGCCAGAACCCGGTTTGGGACAAAGCAAAACAGCAGCAACACTGCAATAAGTAAATTTTTCATCATCATTTGTTTTTTAGCGGTTATGAAGCTTGCCCGAACATGTTATTTTTTGCTGCTCAGGCAGGTTTCATCAAAATTGGTTTTCTAATTTTTTATGATGGCAAAGATGTTAATGTAGTGTTAAGTTGAATTGGATTTTATATTATGAAATGGTTTACAAATTTGGTCAATGTTAAGAAAATAGCATCAGTAGTATTCGGATAGTTTGTTTGTATGTTTTTCCAGATTTATAGCTGTCTCATAATGTATTAAATTTGTATATAAATTTTACATAAAAGTAATTTTAGTATTACGTGTGGTTAATTTTAAAACTGTCTTTTTAAGAAAAAAACAGATATGAAAAAAATTAACACTCTATTAGTTCTATTGGTACTAATTGTCTCATCTTGTAAGAAAGAACAGCAGATTCCAAAGGAAACAGCATTGTTTTCGAGATCTAATTCCAAGTTAACCAGTTCACGCCCACTAAATCCGGGTGATCCTAATTTGGATGCAACCTGGGATTGGACCCAGCACAGTTGGACTGCTTATTTTAACAACGCCAATGGATCTGTTGGTAGTGTTACAACTTTGAATCCTTTTATTGATGGTGCTCAAAAAGTTTATGGCAATGTTGATGTTTCAAAAGCAGATATGTATCCTGCCAATGGATGGATGCTGGTATCGCGCGATTTTGGAACGCCAACGGAAGCTAATGCCTATCCGTTTTTGTTACTTTATAATAAACATAGGGGCATTTTGAGGGTGTGTGTATTGAGAACTTATGATGTTCAATCCTCTTATCAACAAATCACGCTTAGTTATGCGACAAATACAACCTATCCAAAGTTCTTTTTATACAGTAGCACAAAGCCCCCTTATGCTTGGACTGTTGAATATCCGGCTAATCCGGTTAATACTCAAAGCAGTGAATACAAGCAAACTGCAGTTACTTTTGCAGGGGTGCAACAATGGATGATTGCAGATTTTGATGTCAGCGGATACAGCTCAACTTTTGATGAAAATACCTCATTTAATATTGGTGTTTCAGAAGTGACACAATCTGACGTTGTTTTAAATGGAAATATACAATTAGATGGTACTGCCCAACCACAAGCAGCTGGTGGCCCTAGTGCATTAGGTATAATTAAAAATGCGGAAAGCTTTTATGCTAAAACTGCAGAAGGCGTAGCAAAGGTTTTAAAAATACCTGAGACAGATGCTGCAGGAAGAATTGCGGGAGGTGGCGCGCTATTTTTAAAGAGTATATTGGGGTTAATAACAGGTTTTTCGGGAGGGGAATCGGCAGTGCCTTATAATATTAAACTGAAAGGAACAATCAACCAAACTGGATCGATTAAGTTAACATCGCCAAAAACGTCTTTTAGTGTGTATTTAAAACCATTAACAGGTAGTGTGGCCTACCGCGCCGTACAAAATATACCCTGGGGAGTTTTTTATCTGGAAACTGCAAATGCGGTTGTTGAGGAGGTTACGCATTACACTTGGGTAACGGATGAATATGGCTATCCAGGAGAGGTTTATGATGGTTTTAGTAGATCAGTAAAATTCAATCCAAATTTCTTTGCTAATTCGCTAGTGATTAACCCGGCGATTGCTAATGATGTAGCAAGTGTAGAAGCATGGGGTGCCAATACGGGGGTTGATTTTGTTCCAGTATCTGTATTTGACCAAGCCGAAAGGTCGATATGGGCTGCTAAAAATGAATATCCATTACAACTTGGCGTAAAAATTACATTTAATAATGGAAATATTGTTTACAAGCTTTTTTCATTTTAATTCTGATAAAGGTTAGCTATAAAAATGGATTTACCTCTTATTTTATAATTCTCCAATTACTTAACACAAACGGCCGATAAATCAATATCGGCCGTTTGTGTTAGGCTTTAACAATTAGCCAATTTGAATAATTAAACAGTTAACCATTCAAAAATTTACTTCTTCTCTGCAGTAAATTTATCGCTGAATTTTTTATCCAATTGTTTGTGTAGATTATCAAGATTAATGTCTCTCCCCTGAATAAATGCCTGCTCCACTTTGTTGGTGCGCATATCCAAAGCATCGCCAGCAGAGATAAAGAAAGTTGCATCTTTGCCAGTCTCAATGCTGCCAGTGGTTTTATCAACGCCCATCGCTTTGGCCGCATTTAAGGTAATGGTTGATAATGCTTTTTCTTTATCCAAACCCCAGGCTGTAACCGTACCGGCCATAAAAGGCAGGTTGCGCTGTTGCCAGTAACCATCAATACTCAATACCACATTTAAGCCTGCATTGGCCAATATTGCAGCATTTTTGTAAGGCATATTTACATCGTCATCATTGTTGTTTGGTAAAGCATGGGGCTGTTTCACCACCAGGGTAATGTTGTTTTCTTTCAGGAAATCGATAATCAGGTAAGCTTCATCAGCGCCTGTAATTACCGGGGTAATGCCAAATTTCTTAGCGAAATTAACTGCTGCAACAATATCTTTCTGACTTTCGGCCGCGATGAACAATTTTTCGTTGCCAGTGAATACTTTTTTCATCGCTTCGAATCGGGTATTAATTACTTCTGGTTTGCCCATTTCCGAATAGGCTTTTGCCTCAGCAAAGAAAGAAGTTAACTGTGCAATGGCCGCTTGTGTACGTTCGGCTAAGCTTTCTGGCGATTGCTGCGGCCTGCCGAAACCACCAAAGCCACCTCTAAAACGCGGTGTAACCGGCCAGGTCATGTGCATAGCATCATCGGTTTTAAGTGCTGCATCTTCCCAGTTCCAGGCGTCGAGCTGAACAACGGATGAACTGCCAGAAACCGTGCCGCCCTGGGGTGTTGGTTGTGCCATTAACACACCATTGCTGCGCAACGTGGCTGGAACTTTAGAATCGGTATTGTAAGCAACAATGGAGCGGATGTGTGAATTAAAATCCCCAATTTCCTGAAAATCCAGGGTTGCTTTTACGGCTTCAATTTCTGTTAAGCCTAAATTGGTAGTTGCGGCAATAAAACCAGGGTAAATGTGTTTACCTGTAGCTACAATGCGCATTACATCATCTTGTGGTACCTGCCCGTTGGCGGTAACTGAGATAATTTTTCCACTGCCAAAAAGGATGGTTCCGTTTTCGATCACTGTTCCATTGCCAACATGTACGGTTGCACCTGTTATGGCGATGGTTTTACTTTGTTTTTTCGCTGGCGAAATGTTTGCCTGTGCAAAACACATCAGGCTTGTTGCCGATAAAGCCAGGCTGAGTAAATATTGTTTAGTGTGCATGTTCTTTCTCGGTTAATTCTGCTGAATAGTTTTCTAAAGTTTCGCAATTGTACAGGCGTGGTGCATCACCCAATGGACGTTGTGTACGTCCACCTTTGCTTTTACTCTCTAACATCTTTTGGATCAGACGTGCTTTCTCTGTTTGCTGGGTTTTGATTACCTGAGCATCTTTCTCGATATCCCAATAAGCAATGCCGTCTACAAAAGTTTTCTCTGCCCTGGCATAGATAGAAAGTGGATTGGCGGTCCAGATCACCACATCGGCATCTTTACCTGCTTTTAAACTGCCCACTTTATCGTCGATGTGCAGCATTTTCGCCGGGTTTAAGGTTACAAACTTAAAAGCATCTTCTTCAGGTACATTACCATATAATACCGATTTACCTGCTTCCTGGTTTAAGTGACGGGCCATTTCGGCATCATCAGAGTTGAAAGCCGTAGTTACACCAACATTATGCATAATTTTTCCATTGTAAGGGATGGCTTCGGCCACTTCGTTTTTATAAGCCCACCAATCGGAGAAGGTAGAACCTGCAATGCCATGCGCTTTCATTTTATCGGCCACTTTGTAACCTTCTAAAATGTGCGTAAAGGTATTGATCTTGAATCCTAAGCTATCAGCCACATGAATTAACATGTTGATTTCGCTCTGCACATAAGAATGGCAGGTAATGAAACGTTTGTTGTTCAGAATCTCAACAATAGCATCTAACTCTAAATCTTTACGTACGCTGTTGCCTTTTACGGATAAAGCTTTTTCGTATTCTTTTGCACGGGTAAACTCATCCACAAAAGTTTGCTCAACACCCATGCGTGTAACCGGGAAACGGGCACCTGTGCCGAAATTACTTTGTTTCACGTTTTCGCCCAAAGCAAATTTAATGAAGCCATCGGCACCTGCAAATTTCAGTTCCTCTGGCGATTTGCCCCAGCGCAGTTTAATCAATTGCGATTGGCCACCAATCGGATTGGCCGAACCATGTAGGATTTGTGAAGTGGTTACACCACCGGCCAGCTGGCGGTAAATGTTTACGTCTTCTGAATTGAGGATGTCTGCAACGCGTACTTCAGCAGAAACCGATTGCGCACCTTCGTTAATACCACCAGCGCCTGCGATATGCGAGTGCTCATCAATAATACCAGCGGTTACGTGTTTACCGGTAGCATCGATCACTTTAGCGCCGCTTGCCGAAAGGTTTTTACCAACTGCTTTAATTTTCCCGTTTTCTAAAAGTACATCAGCATTTTGAAGAATTCCATCTTTTTCATTCGTCCAAACGGTTCCGTTTTTAATTAAAACCGTTTCTTGTTTTGGTAGTTCAGTGCTTCCGAAGGCAGAAAAAGGATAAATTACCGGACCCATGGCCAAAGTGCTTTTTGGCTCTTCTTTTTTAGGCATTTCTTTAGCAGCTTCTTTATAAGTTGCTGTAAACTTTCCGGTAGTGCCATCTGCCAGTGCCGATTCGCCTTTTATGGTAACCGGGTTTGCCGAAGTAATGTAACCACTTAAACGGACATCACCCTTTGGGTTTTTCTTTAAGTTGAAATTGATGCTTATCCAATCGCCGTTTCTGGTAAAAGTTGCTGTGGTTTTAACACTATCTACACCTGTTCTTTCAATTGCAGCTGTCGATCCGCCACCTGTTCCGGTAATTTTTAGGATTAAAGCACCAATACCATCAACATTTAAGTTGTAAGTGCCACGTATATCGCTCACATCCATTTTGTTTACAATGAAACGTTTGCCCTGTACCCAGTTTTCAAAAATGATGTTCCCGTTTTTGAACAGATTATCTGATGAGATTAAAAAGTTGGCTACTTTTCCCTTTTCCAATGAGCCTACTTTATCGCTGATGCCCAAAAGTGAAGCAGGGATTTCGGTAACCGATTGTAAAGCCTGTTTTTCAGTTAAGCCGTTTTCTATAGCTATGCGGATGTTTGCCCAAAAATCGCGACTGTTCTCCAGGCCGAATGCCGTTAAAGCAAATTTAATTCCTGCTTTCTCTAAACTAGCCGGGTTGGTTGGTGCCAGTTCCCAGCCTTTCATCTGTGATAAAGTTACATTTCTAGCTTCTGCAGGATCTTCAACATCGTAAGCTTTAGGGAAAGTTAATGGAATAATTAAGCTGGCTCCGGTAGCTTTAACCTCGTTTATGCGCTGGTATTCATCACCTGTAGATTTAATGATGTATTTTTTGCCAAATTCTTTTCCGATTTTATCAGCACGCAGAATGTTCTGCCAGCCATCTACTTCAAATAGCTGTGGAATGGTTTGTTGTTTGCCAAATTCGTCTAGCGAGATGTTATACTCATCTTTTTGTTTGCCATACCATTGCGCATCGTAATAGGTTTGGCGCAATAAAGCAATAGAACCCATTAAAGAAGTCGGGTAATCGTTTGATGATGTTCCTTTGTTAAACGAATAGTTTGCTGCGGTTTGATCTTTTAAGAATACGCTGTTATCGGCACCTTCGTTTAAAGTTACGGCAGCAGAAACACCGCGGGCAATACCATCGCGATTAATTACGTTTACACTACCAAAGCCTACCTTACGTAATTCATCTGCTTTTTTGCTGTCGGTAGAAAAGATGCTTTTTACATAAGTTTCTGGTCTGATTGATTCGTTCCAGCCATAAGCTCCCTTTTTGGTCGAAACGAAAATAGACTGGCGCTGACCGCCGAAGCCACGCTGTTGTGCCGGTGTTTCGCTAAGGCCATAACTGGTAAAGGCATCAATTAAGGATGGATAAACAAATTTTCCTTTAAGGTCGATTACCACATATCCTTTAGGTACGGCTAAACCAGCACCAACACCCTGTATGGTTTGTCCTTTGATTAAAAGTGTGGCATTTGTAAGGGTTTGATTGGCATTAACTACTATTGTTGCATTGGTAAAAGCAAACATTCCGGGTCTGGTATCAAAAGAACCGTTAACAGGAAAGGAGGTTTGCTGTGCAAACAGAAATGTAGTAGAAATTACCAGCCCAACGGCAAGTAAAATTTTCTTCATAATAAGTTTAGGGTTTTAATTTGTTTAAAACTAATATAAATAAGCGTTCAATCTGTTGAATATCCTATTTTTTACAATTAATGTCTATTTTTGACTAAACATATTTGATAAAAATGTACAACATCTTAAAATCTGCGCACTCTGGATGGCGCTACATCGTATTAATTCTATTGGTTATTGCTGTAATCAATGCTTTGTCGGGCTGGTTTGGTAATAAAACTTACACGGAAGGTAACCGTAAGCTGAATGTATTTACGCTGATCAGTGCACACATTCAATTCCTGATAGGTTTGGTGCTTTTTTTCTTAAGTCCATTAACAAAATTGCCGATGAGCGATGCCATAGGCCGTTACTTTAAGGCTGAGCATACTTCAATGATGCTTATTGCCATTATTCTGATTACCATTGGTAATGCAAAATCGAAAAAGGTAACAGAAGCTGTAGCAAAACACCGTACTATTGCCGTATTCTTTGGATTGGCATTGATCCTGATCATTGTTGCCATTCTGCTGATGGTTAAAGCTGTGCCTGGTAGATCGTTTTTTGGGGTGTCTTAAGTGGTTAACCGCAAAGCACACTAAGTTTTTCGCAAAGAGGCGCAGAAGCGTTATTCGGATATTAATCTTTGTGTACTTTGTGCTTTCACTCTGTGTCCTTTGCGGTTAACGGATATTTATTTTCATAATTATTTCCGTTTTTGGAAATTCTTTATATTTTTGTTGCTCATGATCAACAATATACATACATGGCTTTGGCAAAGTAATTCAAATGAATTGCGCTGGCTGCGTATGAACAAAATATAGTTTATCAACCTAAACCTTATTAAAGAACCATTAAAGCCCGGCGTAGAACCACACGCCGGGCTTTTTATTGTTAAAAAATACGAAATGCAAACCTTAAGCCCTATAGCTTACACCATTTACCTTTATCATGTATAAAATTAATACCACTTACAAAAAAATGCTTGCCGATACCACAACGCCAGTGAGCATTTATTTACGCTTACGTGATGTGTATCCTAACAGTATCCTGTTAGAAAGTTCTGATTACCACAGTAGAGAAAACTCGATGAGTTTCGTTTGTGCAGATCCGGTAGCGGGAATTATTTTAAAAGGATCGCGATTGGAGACTTATTTCCCTGATGGCGCCGTAGAGATTACCGAAAGTAAAAACCTGATCGAAGAAATTACCGATTTTAAAGATAAATTCAGAGAAACGGAATTACCAGAAATCAAATTTATTTCGAGCGGTCTGTTTGGCTATTTTACCTGGAATGCTGTACAACATTTTGAAGATATAAAGTTTAGCTCCGAAACCCCTGAGGGCGAAGAGATTCCGGAAATGCAGTACCACTTGTATCGTTATATCATCGCCATCGATCACTTCAAAAATGAAATTACCCTTTTCAAAAATACTTTCGAAGGAGAAGAAGAGGGCGGGCTTGAAAAAATGGAATACCTGATCCAGAATAAAAATTATCCTGAATATAAGTTTCAACTTCGTGGCGAGGAAAGTTCGAACCTAACCGATCAGGGTTTTATGGATCTGGTGGAGAAACTACAAAAGCATATTTACCGTGGAGATGTTTTTCAGATTGTGCCTTCAAGAGCATTTAAACAGGCTTTTTCTGGTGATGAATTTAATGTATACCGTTGCCTGCGTTCCATAAACCCATCGCCTTACCTGTTTTATTTTGATTATGGGAATTTTAAATTGTTCGGTTCTTCACCAGAGGCACAGATTACCATCAAAAACAATTCGGCCAACATTTTCCCAATCGCAGGGACTTTTAAACGTAGCGGAAACGACATCGAAGATGCCGAACAGGCCCGTAAATTAGAACAAGACCCGAAGGAAAGTGCAGAACATGTTATGCTGGTTGATCTGGCCAGAAACGACTTGAGCAGGCACTGTAACCGTGTTGAGGTAAAATCTTTTAAAGAGGTACAATACTATTCGCACCTGATCCACCTGGTAAGTAAAGTGAGCGGTCATTTGCAGGAAAACGTAAGTGCTTTTAAAGTAGTTGCCGATACCTATCCGGCAGGTACCTTAAGTGGTGCGCCAAAATATAAAGCTATGCAATTGATTGACGAAAACGAAAAGCTGGGCAGGAATTTTTATGCAGGGGCAATCGGTTTTATGGGTTTCAATGAAGATTTTAATCATGCCATCATGATCAGGACGTTTATGAGCAAGAATAACGAACTGCATTACCGTGCAGGTGCAGGTATTGTGGCCGATTCTGTTCCCGAAACTGAAATGCAAGAGGTAAACAATAAAATTGCGGCTTTGCGGAAAGCGGTGCAAATGGCAGAGGGAATATAGTTGGACTGAGGAATTTTTAGCTTGGAGTGAAATCCGTTAACAGGAAATAAAATGGAAAATATAGATAAAAAAACCGTCTTAGTAATCGATAACTATGATAGTTTTACCTACAATCTTGTGCATTTAATTAACGAAGTTGGTTATGAAGCAGAAGTTTGGAGAAATGATAAATTCGATCTGGCCGATGTAGAAAAGTACGATAAAATATTACTTTCACCTGGGCCTGGCATTCCGGAAGAAGCTGGTTTGTTATTGGATGTAATTAAAACCTATGCACCAACGAAGAGTATTTTTGGGGTATGCTTAGGCCAGCAAGCTATAGCCGAAGTTTTTGGTGGCACTTTATTGAACTTAGGCAGACCAATGCACGGAATTGCTACACCGGTAACTGTTGTAGATGGTGACGAACCGTTGTTCTGGGAATGCCCGCAAACCATAAATGTTGGCCGTTACCACAGTTGGGTGGTAAGTAAAGAGAACTTTCCTTCCTGTTTAAAAATTACAGCAAGAGATCATAAGAATGAGATCATGGCGTTAAGACATGAAACATTAGATGTTCGCGGGGTACAGTTTCACCCGGAAAGTGTATTAACCGAGTACGGAAAGCAGATGATGGAAAACTGGTTAACCTCAACCCCCTAGTGCTTATTCATCCGGTCGTCATCCTGAACTTGATTCAGGATCTTACTGGGATTAGTTAACTTTTAGATGCTGAAACAAGTCAGCATGACGGATTAGTAAAATGAACATATTAGATAAAATCGTATTACGTAAAAAAGAAGAAGTCGCAGCTGCCAAAGCTTTGGTTTCAGTCCAGGATTTAGAAAATTCGGTGCATTTTAAAAGAACACCATATTCTTTTAAAGAATTTTTATTGGCCGAAGACCGCACCGGTATTATCGCTGAGTTTAAGCGTCGCTCGCCGTCAAAAGGGTTAATTAATGGCCTTGCCGATGTAGCGGAGGTAACGCAGGCTTATAATGCTGCGGGTGCATCTGCACTTTCGGTATTAACGGATGTAGATTTCTTTGGCGGTAAAACCGACGATATCCTGGCAGCAAGAGCGGCAAACAATATCCCGATTTTGAGAAAAGATTTTATGATCGATGCGTATCAGATCCTGGAAGCGAAAGCCTGGGGTGCTGATATTATTCTTTTGATTGCCTCCATATTAACCCCTCAGCAGATCAACGATTTCGGAAAGTTTGCAAAAGACTTAGGTTTAAATGTACTGTTAGAAGTGCATAACCTGGAAGAGCTGGAGCGAAGCATCTGCCCCAATCTGGATGCCATTGGGGTAAACAATAGAAACCTGGGCGATTTTACAGTAGATATCCAAACCTCGTTCGATTTGGTAGATAAAATCCCGGGCGAATTTTTAAAGATTTCAGAAAGTGCGATCAGTAATCCACAAACGATTAAAGATCTAAAGGCTGCAGGCTTTAACGGGTTTTTAATTGGTGAGAATTTTATGAAGACGGATAATCCGGGTGTTGCAATAAAGGAATTTGTAGGGCAGATATAGATCGAGTTTTATAGAAAAACCGTCATTTCGGCCGTAATGTTCCAGAAGAACTCCTTCGGAGAAGAAATCTTTAGATGGACTTGTTGTTAAAAGATTTCTCGGCTACGCTTTGCTGCGCTCGAAATGACGGAATAACGAAGCTTAATGGATTTACACGTTGGCAAATTCGTATATTTGCCTCAATTACATGGGAAAACAAAAAACATATGATACTGCCATTGTGCAGGAGCGGGCAATTTTAGTTGGAGTGGTTACACCTGGTGAAAAAGAAGCCCAAACAAAAGAATATTTAGATGAGCTGGCTTTTTTGGTAGATACAGCTGGAGGAAAGGTAGAGAAGGTTTTTACACAGAAGATGCTTAAACCAGAACGAGCTACATTTGTGGGTACGGGAAAACTGGAAGAGATAAAGGCGTATGTAAAATCAGAAGAAATTGATGTGGTGGTTTTCGACGATGAATTATCGCCGTCGCAACTGCGTAACATCGATCGTGAACTTGGCGTTAAGGTTTTAGATCGAAGCAATCTGATTCTGGATATTTTTGCCAACAGGGCCCAAACTGCACAGGCAAAAACACAGGTGGAACTGGCACAATTACAATATGTTTTGCCAAGGCTAACCGGTATGTGGACTCACTTAGAGCGTCAGAAAGGTGGTATCGGGATGCGTGGTCCGGGTGAAACGCAGATTGAAAGTGATAGACGTATTATTTTAAATAAAATCTCTTTATTAAAAGAGCGTTTAAGAAATATAGACCGGCAGAACGAAACACAGCGCAAGAACCGTGGTCAGTTAATTCGGGTTGCTTTGGTAGGCTATACCAATGTTGGTAAATCGACCATAATGAATATGCTGTCGAAATCGGAAGTATTTGCAGAAAATAAATTGTTTGCAACTTTAGATACTACAGTTCGTAAGGTGGTAATCGAGAATTTGCCTTTTTTACTTTCTGATACCGTTGGGTTTATCCGCAAGCTGCCTCACCATTTGGTAGAATGTTTTAAATCAACTTTAGATGAGGTACGAGAAGCTGATTTATTGATCCACGTGGTTGATGTTTCGCATCCCAACTTCGAAGATCAGATTAATACCGTTAACGAAACCTTGAAAGATATTGGCGCGATTGATAAAGACATGATTTTAGTTTTTAATAAGATTGATGCCTATGTTTCGCCAGAGCTTGACGATGAAGAGGATGATGGGAAGCTGACTTTAGAAGACTTTAAGAAAAGCTGGATGAGCCACGATAAAGTGCCTGTATTGTTTATATCGGCTACCGAAAAAGAAAACTTAGAAGAGTTTAAAACATTATTGTACGATAAGGTTAAAGCTGCCCATGTAGCGAGATACCCGTATGATAGTAATTTGTTATATTAGATTAAATTCCGTCATTACGGTGCGAAAATAAACCTCATAGGTTTTTAAAACCTATAAGGTTTCATCATAAAGGCGATAGATAAATACATTATGGAAAGTAAACGTCAGCAGAAATTTGCAGGAGTATTACAAGAGGAGTTAGCACAGGTTTTTCAGCGTGAAGGTGCTGCATTTTTGCCTAATACATTGGTAACCATTACCCGTGTTCGGGTTTCGCCAGATTTGGCAGTGGCTAAAGTTTACCTGAGCTTTTTTAATACCAATAACACCACGCTTTCTATCAATACAGTTAACGCACATTCTGGCGAAATCAGGTATAAACTGGGAAGCAGAATCCGCCATCAGGTTAGGGTGGTGCCAGAGCTTACTTTCTTTGTAGATGATACAAACGAGTATGTAGAGCGTATGGATCATCTTTTTGATAAGATTGCAAAAGAGCCCAGACAAAAAGACGAAGACAGCGAATAATCTTTGTGAGGAAGCTAAGGGAACCCGTTAATTTCTTCACTCATTTAATACCGGCATTAATTGCGATCCCGGCAGGTTATATATTGCTCCAAAAATGCAACACGCCTATTGAATATACAGCTGCCTGGATTTATAGCATCGGCACTTTTATCCTTTTCGGCGTAAGTGCCATGTACCATGGTTATCCGGCTACCGATTATGGCGTGCGTTTTTGGCAAAAATTCGATCATTGCTGCATTTATTTAATGATCGCAGGATCGTATACACCAACAGCTTTACTGGTTTTTGATGGCTGGTTACGTTGGAGTCTGTTCGCCATCGTTTGGATTATCGCTATTATAGGTTGCCTGCTTAAAATCTTTAACCGATTAAAAAGCACCGCTATTTCTTTATCTATTTATATTTTAATGGGCTGTTTGATTGTGCCTTTGCTGCAGAAAATGCTAGGTACCTTACCTATTGGCGCAATTTTCTGGTTGCTGTTTGGTGGCGTTTTTTACATTGCCGGAACCTATTATTATGCAAAGGATAAACAGCTGTTCAGGTGGATGCACAGTCACGAACTTTGGCACCTGTTCGTAATCGGAGGAGCCTTATCTCACTATATTTACAACTTCGTTTATATTTTTAAGTAATTTATAGATGCAAACTTTTGAGCAGATTATTCAAACGAATGCTTCATTGATCCATAAGGTGGTTGATTTTGATGTAGAACGGGATCAGCTTTTACCTTTAGATTTTACAGCAGCAAATACTGAATTAACGGATGAGATTCTGGATAATACCGATTTATTTTCTGCCTGGGTAAATGGAAAATTAATTGATAATAATGCCCGTTATGGAATTGGTGGTTATGACGAACACCGCACCATATATTCACGAAGTGCGCATTTTGATGCCGGAGAAGAAGCCCGCAGGTTACATTTAGGTGTAGATATCTGGGGCCCGGTAGGAACACCAATCTACAATTTTTATGATGCCACTGTGCAAAGCTTTGCCAATAACAACAACTTTGGCGATTACGGTGCAACCATTATCCTCGCTTATGAAATAGATGGGCTTAAATTTAATGCCTTATACGGGCATTTAAGTCTGGCTTCGTTAAATGATCTTAAGGAAGGTAAATTCATCCCTGCTGGGGCTAAAATCGCAGTATTAGGAGCAAAGGAAGAGAACGGTTACTGGCCGCCACACCTTCATCTCCAATTGATCAGAAATATGGAAGGATTAAAAGGCGATTACCCAGGCGTTTGCAGATTTAGTGAACGGGAAAAATACCTGGCAAACTGCCCCGACCCGAATTTGATTTTGAAGGCTACGTTTTGTTAGTTCTAACGACCGAGGCCACAGAGAAAAGGCACAGAGGTTTTTATTTGGTTAGCTACGGAGACACAGAAGGCGCAGAGTTTTAAAAGATTTCTCTACTTCCCCATCAATGTAAAAGGGGTACAACTTACGCTCCAGTTTGGGTGATGATCAATTTTTCCGTGTTTCTGTGCTTCCGTGGCAAAACAACTCCTCTGTTCTTTGCGAAAAACTTTGCGTTCTTTGCGGTTAAACCTGAATAAACCGTAAATTAGTATCATGAAAAACCTGCTCACCCTCTCTTTACTTTTCTGCTGTTCATTGGCCATGGGTCAGGTTCAGTTTAAATCGGGTAAAAGCGGTTTTGTAAACTTCCTGAGAGAGAATACCATTTATCCGCAATTCTCTAAAGATAATTGTATTCAAGGAACGGTAAATGTGAGTTTTAAGCTTAATGCACAAGGGAAAGTTTATTTTTCTAAAGTGAGTAAAGGAATATTATCTGATCTCGATGAAGAAGCCCTGCGTCTGGTGCGTTTAAGCAGCGGTAAATGGCAAGTTCCGGCAGGTTACGATACAACGGTTTCGATTGTTGCGCCGGTTAATTTCGTGCTTTCGGGCTATAATTGCGAAGGAAAATCAAATGAGGCTATTCAGGAAGCTATCCGTACTTATTTGGCAGAAGAAGGTTTAACCAACTCGGTAATCAATTTCTATAAAAACATCGACCAGGCAAAACCCGGACAAGAGGTTCAGATTATTGCCATTAAAAACCAGTTGGGCATTGATGATGAATATTTGGATGACAGGATAAAAATGGCCCTAAAGAAAATAAAACAGGGCGATAAACAAGGTGCCTGTGAGGATTTTTTATTTGTTAAATATATGGGGAGTAAAATGGCTGATGATTATTTAGCAAAGTATTGTAAGTAAATGAAGAACACCATCAGATTTTTTGCCTTATTGGATATCATCAGTATCGTATTGCTTGCTAAACAGTTTTGGCAAATTTTAACACACCTCAACGAAATCCCCGATCAGATACTTTCGCAGGCAAAGGTTGTTTTATTGTTGCCTTTATTCGTGTCGCTTTTTGTATCGGCAGCAGGTTTAATCTTGTTTAAGAAATTCGGTTTTATCACCTATTATATTCAGTTTCCATTTCGCTTGGTGGTCTGGATATTTTCTATCGGTTTTATTACTTTTTTACCAGAAGTGTTAAACCTCGGCGAGCGGTGGTTTGATATTTTATTCCGCATCTGTTTTATTGCCGAATTCTTCAGGTTATATTTTACGATTAAAATTCACCGCTCATTCTTCTGATACCTCAGGTAAAACTACCGTTATGGCAGCAGGCAGAATTTTTGCTTCAACGGTATTCACCTTGCCAATGTATTCTCCATCAACTTGGAAGTGAGCTTTAAGTTTCGAAGAAATCTTAACCTCAGCAGTTTGAAATACTTCTATTTTTTTAGGGTTGAAAGGTAATTTGGTGATCCATATCTTTAAGATCTCGAGATAAGAGTAATCTTTTACCAAAACCACTTCGAAAAGATCGTCATCTAATTTTCCATCTGGATTTATCTTCAGCCCAGAACCGTACATGGTTGCGTTCGCAATAGCCACCATTGCCGCTTTAGAAGTGATTGTTTCACTTTTAAGTTTCAATTGCACGTCCATTCTGCTATGATTCCATAAGGCATGCCAGGTAGCCTTTGCATAACCCCACATGCCGCGCTGGGGCAGGGTATCAAATTTCTTTACCAGATAAGCATTAAAACCTAAATCGGATAAATGGATGCAGATTTCATCATTAAGTTTAACTACATGGATTTTTTGCAAACGGCCTTCATCCAGAATAGCTAAAGCCAGTTCAATATCAGTTGGTATACCTAATTCTTTCGCCATTCCATTTGCAGAACCGGCAGGGATTATGCCAATCGGCGTTTCGGTATGTAACAGACATTCGGCAACCAGTTTTAAGGTGCCATCGCCACCAACGGCCACCACACGATCTGCTTTCGCAGCTTTAATCCTTTCTTTTATCTGCTCTAAAGAGCAGTCTTCCGGTAATTCGAATAAATCGATCTCTGTTTTTTTTACATCGAAATGGGTAGAAATTACTTCCTTTAAATTAATGTCGTGGCTGCCCGAGCCTGGATTGATGATGAATAATAATTTCATGTGTTACCTTATGGTTTACATCACAAACAACTTTTAATAAACTCTGTTTTAATACAGATGAATAAATCTGTTAGTGTTAAGGTATATCATGGCTATGGCCACGCACACAATTTGGTTGTTTATGGCCATGTTTTTAAACGCAAGGCAAAAACACGGCAGGTTTACAGCAATAATTTGTTTGTTAATATCGCACATCTTTTAAAGCTCTTCATCCTAAAACCTTATGCTTTTGTTGAGGTGCGTTTACAGTTTTTTGATCAAACAATTTACAATAAAACAGAAGGAGATGGCTTTTTTAAGTTCGAATGGAAAGCCGAGCATGATGTACCTGCGGGCTGGCATTTTGTTAAAGTAGAAGCTGTTGATAAAAACGGGAAAGTTTTAAGTTCGGGTGAGGGTAAGGTATATGTACCGCACATTACGCAATATGCCTTTATTTCGGATGTAGATGATACCGTGATGATTTCTCATTCGGCAACTATTGGGCGGCGGCTGAGAGAGTTGTTTATCAAGAATCCGCATACGCGTAAAACCTTTCCTGATGCAGCCAGTCATTATCAGCAATTGGCCATGTCGCATACTGAATCAGATCAGCCCAATCCTTTTTTTTATGTAAGCAGCAGTGAATGGAACCTTTACGATTATTTGGTCGAGACTTTTAGGTTTAACAAGTTGCCTGACGGTGCTTTCCTTTTAAATACCTTAAAACGGTGGAAAGATTTAGTTAGAACAGGTAAAACAGGGCATGAGGGTAAATTATTAAGGGTAATGCGGATTTTAGATGCCTTCCCCAAACAGAAGTTTGTGTTTTTTGGCGACAACTCGCAGCAGGATCCAAAAATTTATTCAACAATAGTGGAGAAATATCCAAAAAACATCGAAGCAGTCTACATCCGTAATGTTCGTCCTGAAAAAGAAGTAGAAACGAGGGAATTGCTTAAAAAAATTGAAGATAAAGGGGTGAGGGCGTGTTTGTTTATTAATAGCGGGGAAGCAATTGAACATTCTAAATCAATAGGATTGATACAATAGTTTCAAAGGGCGTCATTCCCGCGCAGGCGGGAACCATGCAGTGCTCAGCGAAGCTAATCTTAAGGCAACTTAAAATCCTACCAAGGCATTACGATTTCCAATCAAGTTGGAAATGACGCTGCAATATATTAATGTCCTTCCTGTCCCGATATCGGGGTCTTCTATTTAATCGGGGCTAGGTATAGTGTTTTTGCTATTGGGAACAGGCCACAGTTCAATAAACCCGACAGGAGCGGGCACCGAACGCAGAGAGATAAAGCGGATGGCGGGGCTTTCGGATCCGATAAACACCGAAGCCTGCTTTTCAAAAAAAGCTATCGTCATTGCTGACGAATAGGTGGAAGAAACTATCTTGAAGTTCAGGTTTGAATCAGGAAATCGATTTTCCGAAGGGTGTAAAAGCTAAATTCATCAACTTAAAATGCTGGCGCCCAAATGGGATACCTACAATAGTAATGCAAAGCAGGATACCAAAAAACAAATGGGTTAAAGCAATCCAGAAACCGCCGCATAAAATCCAGATCAGGTTCATAATGGTAGAAAGGCAACCTGTGTTTGATGAGGTATCGGTTATTTTAACGCCAAAAGGAGCAAGGCCAACAATGGCAAATTTAAAACATTGGATACCAAAAGGAATCCCCACGATGGTTAAACATAGGATTATGCCTCCAATAATATATTCGAAAAAAATAAAGATACCGCCAAAAATAATCCAGATAATATTGCCTAAAAAGTTCATTAAGTTTTTTAGTTTAAGATTTAATAATGGATGTTTTGTTACAATTCATTTAATACATACTCATGTATTCTTTGTAATTTAGAATTACACACAAAAGAAACACAACATGAAAAAATTAATTCTTGCAGCGGCACTTGTCGCGTGCTTTGGGCTGTCGCGTGCCAAAGCCCAAAATGTAAATGGCGTGAAATTGACCGATATCCATGTGGATTATATCCAGATCCGTGCAGTAAAAAGTTTTTTGGCCGATAAACAATGGATTGCGCTGGAGCATGGCCAAAAGGTAGGCGATTATAGCGAACTGTACATCAGAGATGATAAGGATAAAAAAATCGAATTTAATTCAGCAATTGATGCGGTGAACAAAATGAAAGCCTATGGCTACGAGTTGTTTAGTGTTTACACAGAACAGATAGACCCATCGTCAAACCGACCAGTATATGTGTTAAAGCGGAAATAAGAATTATTTTCATGATAAATAAGAAGAGGCTATATATTAATATGAATTTGTTATAATGAGGGGTAATTTATTGTCTAAAATCAATATTAGTGACAGGTGAATTTAAGAGAAATAATATCGTCATTTCGACTGAAGCTTACCGATTTTCCATCGGTAGCGTAATGGAGAAATCTTTAAACTTTTCGGTAACATAGTTTAAGATTTCTCCACTCCGCATTGCTTCGGTCGAAATGACGATCTTCTATGGAGTCTGTCAATAGTAGCTGTCGAAGGACTTACTAAATTTATAGCAAGGCGTTTCACTTCGACTTTGCTCAGTGCAGGCTAAGCTCAACGTTACAGATTCTTATAAGCTAGCTTCTTTTAAGCGCTCAACTTATATAAAATCCAGTGTATTAAACTTTTTATTTAAAATATCAGCATTATTTACATCCAGCCATTTATCTAAAATGGTACCATAAACCTGTCTGAAATCCAATTGATATTTTAAATCACCTGTATCTAAGTCACTTAAATTAGGTGCAGCGTTAAAAATTCCTTGTTTCTTCAATTTTCCACCAAAAACAAACATATTATTTGCTGTTCCGTGGTCGGTGCCGTTACTGGCATTTTGTTCTACCCTGCGGCCAAATTCAGAGAAGGTAATCACCAGGGTATCCTCCAGTTTATTGTTCGATTTTAGATCTTTCAAAAAAGCAGCCATACCTTCACTATATTGTTTAAGCAGATTGCCCTGTTGACCAATTTGATTTACGTGGGTATCAAAACCACTTAACGATACATAATAAACCCTGGTTTTTAATCCCGAAGAAATAAATTTAGAAACCGTTTTCAATTGGTTTGCAAAACCCGAAGTTGGGTAAGTAGATTTCGACTGGTAAATTTTGGAGGTATTCTGTATATAACTGGCAGAGGATGAAGTTTCGATCATCGTTTTATACAAATAACCTAAATTATCTTCGTCTAAATGTTCCTTATCATTCTGCAACATGGCCTTAAAAAAGGGATCATTTGTATTGCGGAACAGAGCCGCAGGATCTTTTAATGCAATTCCTTTTTTGGTTTGCCCTTTCATGGCCAGAGAAAGTGAGTCGTCTACTTCTATTGCCGTGTAAGGGAATTTGCAGGTTTGGCAATTGCTATCTAAATAACGGCCAATCCATCCGGTTGATAAGAATTGATTGCTATCGCTACCCGTTTGCCAGATATCCATCGAACGGAAATGCGAGCGGTCGGGGTTAGGGTATCCAACATCGTTAATGATAGTCATCCAGCCTTGGTCATAAATTTCTTGCAAGGCGGCCATGTTCGGGTTTAGCCCTTGCATGTCGTTCAGTTTAATTACCTCTTCAGGTTTAATGGCAATACTTTTTCTTTTTTGGTAATAAATATCATTTCCGAAGGGAATAACCGTGTTTAAGCCGTCATTTCCACCAGAAAGCTGTACCACAACCAGGTTTTTGTATAGGCTTAGCTCATCAAGCGCCATGGCCTCAAGCGGTTTCATAAAAGCTGGAACAAATAGCGAACCTGCTGCAACGAATCCTGTATTTCTTAAAAAATTTCTTCTGTTCATCTTGTTAGTCTTTGATGGGTCAATGGTTTTATGGTCAATGGTTTATGGCTTGGGCGCTTAGCTAATCGGCTATTGACCATCAACCATTGACTATTAACTGTTCTCTAGCACAACTGATACTCGGGCATGCTGGTAATTTCTACTGCCGTACTCCGCAATCCTTTATTATCGCTTACCATTGTTGTTATTTTGGTATTTAATTTCGGTTGTAATAAAAACTCGGTAAGTTCCAATGGCGTTAATCCTTTTGGTAAAGTATCTAAAAATTTAGGCCAGTCTGCATTTGCGTTTACATACGATTTTGGTTTCATGTTGGCATTTGCATTGGTGGTAGCTGTTCTGCTTAAGGCAATTACGGCTTCATCTTCAGGATCGGCTTTGCCACTGAAATCGATTTCCCCGTCATTTAAAACAAGTGAAGGAATGCGCATCCTTAACATTAATGATGAACTATCAATCCAGCTTTGTCCGCCAGGCCAGCCCGCTACATTAGGTGGGTTAAATAAATATTGCCCCAAACTGCTTTGTAGCTGTATTAAAACCTGTGGTTTGTTATAGGTAACATAAAACTCGCGACTTAAGCCCACCAAAAATTCAGCGGGCGATTTAATTTTTGTGCCTACATTCTCTGGACTATAAAACCAATCTGATGTAAACATTTTTTTCATCATCGAGGCAATGTCGTATTTTGAATTGTAAAAATGGGTGGCAAGTTCTTTAACATGAGCCTCATTTGGATTATCGTTCACGAAAAATTTATATACTTTCCGGGCGATAAACTGTGCTGTTTCTGGTTTTTCGAGAATAATATCGATGATGTTTTCGCCCTCGAAATTCCCGATTTTACCGAAAAAAGTTTTTGTTCCAGGATCGTGCAGGTTTTGCCTGAAAATGAACGAGCCATCTTTATCGTACATCCAGCCGGTAAAAGCGCGGGCAGATTCTTTAATGTCCTGCTCGGTATAATTTCCTCTTCCCAAAGTGAAAAGTTCCATAAGTTCACGTGCGAAGTTCTCATTTGGTTTACCTTTTCTGTTCTGCTGGTTATTCAGGTATTGCAGCATTGCAGGCGACTTGGAGACCTCAACCAATAAAGTTTTAAAGCTGCCAAGGGCATTTGTTCTTTGGATATTATTTAATTGTTGTGCAAAAAATGGGTTGTTGCTGCGGCAGGCAAAATGGCCATGCCAAAAAAGGGTCATCTTTTCCCTCAGTGGGGCACTGGTATTGATCATTTTGGTAATGAAGGCAATATTCAGATCGCGGCTCACCTCGTTCTGTTCGCGTACAATCTGCTGGCGCATTTTCTTTTCTTCATCGGTCAGGTCTTTTTTCGAGTATAAACCTGCCTGTACCAAAAGCTGTCGTTTCGATTCGTAATCGTTCACTAAATTGATTGGATCATCTTTTTGGGAATCTTTAAGCAAGTTGTCCACCACTTTATCAAGATTTTTTTTGCTCAATTTTTGTAAGTCGGCATAAGAAAGCCCGAAGCCCGCCCGGTTGTAAAGATGTTTTACTTTTAAGAAATTATCTTTTGCACTCATAATAGACTGTTTTACAGTATGACATATTTAAAACGCCAGGGTTTAATCTTTGTTTTCTTTCTTATTTTTGTTTATGTTTTTTCAGTTACTAGACGATAACCCAGGCTTCCCAGATCCGGCTTTGGCAGAAGAGGATGGCTTACTGGCCATTGGCGGTGATTTAAGTACGGAGCGATTGCTAATCGCCTATTCGAATGGTATATTTCCATGGTTTAGTGAAGGCGAACCAATTCTTTGGTATTCGCCACACAAACGCTGTGTGATTTATCCCGATAGAATCAAGATCAGTAAAAGCATGCAGAAAATTTTAAATCAGGAAGTTTTCAAGATCACCTTTAATCAGGCTTTTGCCGAAGTGATCCGCAATTGCGCAACTACCAAAAGGAAGGGACAGGATGGTACCTGGATTACCAACGAAATGCAAGATGCTTACATTAGTCTTCATCAGCAGGGCTATGCGCACAGTGTAGAGGTTTGGCAGGCTGAGCAGCTGGTGGGAGGCTTATATGGTCTAAAAGTAAACCGTGTTTTTTGTGGCGAAAGCATGTTTAGCCATGTAAGCAATGCCTCAAAAGCAGCATTGATTTTTTTAAGTAAAATGAATATCGATTTAATTGACTGTCAGTTGCCGAACGATCATTTAATGCGTTTAGGCGCTGAAATGATAGAACGGGAATTGTATATGGAACTGCTTCAGGCTCCTTACTGATATCCTTGCGTTTGAGGTTTATTTGGAGCGCATTTGAGTACAGCTATTTAGGTTTCTTCCCGCTTTACGTTTTATCCCGACGAAAGGATCGGGATGTTCACTGCAATCGGGGCTAGGTGGCCAGGGCTGGCATTACAATTATTGTTGAAGGATTTATGCCTAAGAGGTTAATTTTTTTGTGGCTTTTGTAAATCTAAGTCAGCATTAATGTTATTGTCCGCTATTCCCGTCAATTAGACCTTGTTCGCGCATTGCATTTTCTATCCGTTTATCTGGAATAAACCAGATGCAGGCTACAGAGAAGTAGAGTGCAACGCCAATCCATGGGTTTATAAAGCTTAGTGCAATGCCTCCGATATAAAAAAGTAATGAGAATTTCCCTTTTGCATCATTCCCAATGGCATGTACCACAAGTGAATGCTGACCTTCTGTTCTTTTGATGACGATTACCAACAGGGTGTAGGAAATAGCGGCAAGCAGGAGTACAGCACCATAAATTATAACCGGCCATAAGGCAAAATGATGTTCGCCCATCCATCCGGCTGCTACCGGGAATAACGAGAGCCAGAATAAAAAATTAAGATTTGCCCAAAGCATTGATCCGTTTACTTTTTTAACCGCATGCAGTAAATGGTGGTGATTGTTCCAGTAAATACCTACGTAGATAAAACTTAAAACATAGCTGATGAATTTTGGAATAAGCGGTTTTAAGCTTGCTAAAGTTTCGCCATGCTCGGGAACCTTGATCTCCAAAACCATAATGGTAATGATAATTGCAATTACCCCATCACTAAATGCTTCTAATCTGCCTTTGTTCATAAAAAAAATCGACGTTAAATTAGGTACAATTATCAGTCAAATTATCTTATAAAACAAAACCCGCAAGCTTTTGGCCTGCAGGTTTCTTCTTGTTGTTTTGTTGAAATTATAATTCTCTTACCCAGATGTTTCTGTAACTGATTGCAGGACTTGGATCGCCGTGATCTTGTAATTTGATTGAAGAAGGACCATGTTTTTTATATTCAGGTGCACCAATGTATCTGGTTTCTCCTTTTAATACAAATCCGTTCTGTAAAAGCACGCCGTTTAAAAATACGGTAACACTAGCTGGTTTTTGTACGGTTCCATCTTCATTAAAACGTGGCGCGTTCCAGATGATATCATAGTATTGCCATTCGCCTGGTTTCTTGTTGGCATTAGCTAGTGGAATCGCTTGTTTGTAAACACTGCCCGTTTGTCCGTTCACATAGGTTTTGTTGTTGTATGCATCCATAATCTGGATTTCGTAACCGTCATCACCGCCACCTGTTGATGCCAAAAATACCCCGCTATTTCCACGTGCCTGACCTTCGCCAGTTATGTTTTCAGGGATTTTCCATTCCATGTGCAATTGATAATCGGTAAACTTTTTATTGGTTTCGATATTACCAGTACCTTTTTTTACCGTGAAAAAACCATCGTCGATTGTCCATGCAGCTGGTTTAGATGGATCTTTAACAGAATGCCATGCATCTAAATTTCTGCCGTTAAAAAGAATGGTAGCATCAGATGGTGCATCCTGAGGCAATTTGCCTGGTGTAACAATTTTAGGAACGGGTTCCCAAACCTCGGTTGTTTTTGGGTCTTTGGCAGGATCCGGTTTCTTGTCTTGTGCCATAGCTTGCCCTGCAAAAAGTGCAGGAATAAATAATAGTGTGTACTTGTTCATGATTGTGGTTTAACTTTTAAAGTTAACCAGTTTATTAAGAAAAGGAAATTTCGTATTTAAAATTTTACCCCAAATCGTCAACAACATAGGTTTCACTTATAATCACTTCATCAGGGGCAATATCTTCTTTACGCTGTTCGGCCAAATCGCGCATTGGGCAATAACCCGTGATGCCGCGGTACAGTAATCCCGCACCAATTGCTGCACCCGTAAGCCCAATTACAGGATGTGAAAAAATGCTGGTGATGCCTTTAAAGAGTAAATATGTTCCTGCAGCGCCAGATAACCAACGCTCAGATTTTGAAACGTTTTCGAACAATTCTGGATACTTCCAGGCTTCCTTAACATTGTTTACAGCGGTATTAAAATCTTGATTTGTCATGATGGTTAAATTTATGTTCTACTGTATAACAAGTAAGAAGGAAATGAGTTTTGAAAAGAATTTTAAATATATTAGTGCCGTAAAAATTTGGATTTACGTGTCTATTGTTTTGCCACGGAGACACAGATTAACACGGAAAACATTTATCTATTTGCTATAGCTCAACTTAATTTGTAGGAAATCGATATTGAATTATAAAACCACACGCCTAATTTCGAGAGTTGATTTGCCGAAATTTAAAATGAGCCCAACTTTGCAACCTGAACATCTTAAATAGTTTAGAGTTTGCGCTATATCGGCGCTTGCAATAGCGCTTTTTGATTTAATTTCTAATATTACCGCATCGAATATAATAAAGTCGGCATAAAAGCTATGGGGTAGGAGAATACCTTTATAATAAATTTGGTATAACTTTTCTCTTTCGTAAAAATAATCCCTGTTTTTTAGTTCTATGCAAAAGGCATCTTTGTAAACAATTTCTAAGAACCCACACCCTAAATGGCTATGGATCTCAATAGCTGCATTAATGATTAGATCAGTTTCATTTTTTAACGGGAAGTTTGATTGACGAATTTCCATTCCAAGAGACTTAATAAAGGTTTAAACTTATTAAGTTGGGATGTAGCCAAATATACTAAATCTATAAAGAATGCAAATCCTAATTCCGTGATTTCCGTGCCTCCGTGGCAAATTTCTGGCAACTAATTCAATATATCGCGTATATCTTCTTTGCTTAACGATTTAAAGAAACTTTCCTCGGTTGTAATTAAAGAGTTCGCGAGCGATTTTTTACGGTTCTGTAAGGCCAATATTTTCTCTTCAACGGTATCTTTTGCAATAAATTTGTAAATGAAAACCTTTTTATCCTGACCAATACGGTGCGTTCTGTCGATGGCTTGTTGTTCTACTGCCGGGTTCCACCATGGATCGAGGATAAAAACATAATCGGCCTGGGTTAAGTTTAAACCTACGCCGCCTGCTTTTATAGAGATTAAGAAGACCTTCAGTTCGCTATTCTGCTGAAATTCTGAAACAATTTCGCCACGGTTACGGGTTGCACCATCTAAATAAGCAAACGGAATATGCTCCGCTTCGAAATGTTTTTTGAAGATATCCAGGTGTTTTACAAACTGAGAAAAAACCAAAACCTTATGTCCGCCTTTAAGGACATTATCTAGTGTGTGGATTACGTTTTCGAACTTTCCGGAATCTGAAACATAGGCACCATCAATCATCACAGGGTGGTTGGCCAGTTGACGTAGGGCGGTTAACCCTTGTAAAAGCTGTACCTGTTTCTGTGCGAAGGTTCCATCGTCCATGCTCTGCAATAAATCATTGCGGTATGCCGATTTTGTTTTTTCGTAATAAGCAGCCTGATCTTCGCTCATATCGCAATAAATTACCTGTTCGGTTTTAGGCGGTAATTCTGCTGCTACTTGTTCTTTCGTTCTACGCAGCACAAATGGTTTGATGATCGATTGCAGTTTGCGCGCTTTTTCTTCGTCCTTTTTCTTTTCTATCGCTTGCACATATTCTTCGTAGAAGAATGCCTGTGTACCCAATAAACCAGGGTTTAAAAAAGTTAACTGCGACCATAAATCGCTTACTGAGTTTTCTACAGGTGTACCGCTCAGAATCAGTTTATGTTTAGATTTTAAGCTTCTAACGGCTTTGAACGATTTGGATGCCGGGTTTTTAATGTTCTGACTTTCATCGAGAATAATGTAGTTGAAATAAAAGTTTTTCAATTCATCTACATCTACTCTGGTTACCCCGTAAGTGGTAATGATAATATCGTAATTGGCAAAATTGGCCACATCTTTATTTCGGTTGGTGCCTGTATGAGCCAGTATTTTAAGCTTTGGTGTAAACTTTTTAGCCTCTGTTAACCAGTTGTAAATTAAAGAGGTAGGCATGATGATGAGCGAGGTCGTCTGCGTTTCAAGCAATTGGTCATCTTCCTTCACCTTTTGCAGCATGGCCAATGTTTGGATGGTTTTACCCAAACCCATATCATCGGCCAAACATCCACCGAAATTGTATTCGCGTAAAAAACTGAACCAGTTATAACCGGCTTTCTGGTAATCGCGCAAACTGCCTTTAAAATGAACAGGCATCTGCGTATCGGCAATATCCTCAAAGTCTGATAATCGCTGCAACTTGCGTTCAAGCGTAACATTAGCCAGGCTATCTTCAGCCAAATCATTGATGAGGCCAATATGGTGTTTCTTTAATTTTAGCGTTTTTCCGGCCTCGGCCAAACTGAACAGACTACCGTATTGCGTAAACCATTTATCTGGAATAATGGCTACTTCACCATCGGGCAATAAAAATTCACGCTTTTTATGTAGAATATGTTGCTTTAGTGAAAGAAAAGGAATCTGATATTTTCCGAACCATACCACGGCATGGATATCGAACCAATCGTTTCCTTCTTTAACTTCAAGATCTATTTTGCTGGCGCCGAAAACAAATTTTTTCTGCCCTGTGGCCTGTTCAATTTCAAAACCCGATGCCTGCAAAATTTCGATATGCTCGTTTACCCAATTTATAGCCCCGTAACTTGGATTTTCGTCGGCAGAAGCTACTTCCAGGTTGCTGAATAAAGAGCTCGTTTTTTTTAATCCTAACGATAAGAGCAAATTAAACTGCTTTTTCTCCCATTCTGCCGAACGTTTGATGCGGTGGAAAATATAGTTATCGGCAGTTTTTTCTAAACGTACAGTTACTTTGTGTGCGTTTTCTACAGGGAAAGTATACTCGCCGTATTTAAAATATAGCTGAATTTGAGAAAGACCACCATCTACATATAAAACTTTAATTACCGGTGTTGCCTCAAATTGTTCGGTTCTGATCTCGAAACCTTCGGCGTACACATGGTGCTTTTCTATTAAAGGAGCTACAAACTTTTCAAAATAAGTGGCTTCGGTTGTTTTGGGTATGGCAATAAAGCGTTTATTTAAAAAGGGCTGCAGTTTTTTTCCTTCAATATCCTGATCAAAAAAGTATAATACATCATTTAGTAATAGCCATGCAGGTTTATTGCTGATGATCTGTGCTTCTTTAAACATAAATTCGATACGCAGATTCTGATATTTGATGGTCGGAAAATAGCGTGTTTCAGTTTCATTCCTTCGGAAATGAAAAAGAATAGATGCAGGCTCATTGGCCAGTTCGATTTTGCGTTCTACCGGCCAGCCATCTTTGTCCATTACATAAAGCTCGTTTTTTACCTTTAAAAGTTCTAAAGCTTCGGCAAGTTTCTTTTCGATTTTAGGACGAACATTTTCATAAAATTTATTGTCGAAAATTTTAGTGAAAAACTCGGTTGGCCTGATCAGCTTTTTATAATATTTTTTAATCAGCGAGTCTTGCTCAATGTCATCTAAAATCTTGATCAGCTTATAATCAATATCACTTAAGCAGGCATTAAATTCTTCTGCTGTATGTGTAAAAATCCGTTGATAAGTAAAAGAAAAATCTCCCTGCGGATTGAGCTGAACAACGTGAGGTTCAATTAAATAGCCCAAGTACTCATGTTTGCACAAAGAGTACACCACTTTACAGGCTTTAGAACTATCGACACGTAACATTGATTGGTTTAAAATTTTTTCTAAGCTAAGCGCTTAAAAAACTTTAAACATACAATATTTTGAGGTTACATCAAAAAGAAGTAGCGGTTTTTGAGATAAAATTATCAGTTTTTTATCGGAATTTAAATGAGCGGTTAATTGCCAACATTGGATGGAGAACCTATTTGAAGTTAAAGGCAGATAAATATTAAATACTTTATAATTGGCTACAACTTATTATCTTAGCCCTTGTATTGATAGGTTTTTTAGTATCAATCAATTAACGCATCACTATTAAGGTTTAAATGAAATTTTTTTATACGCTCTCTCTGCTTGCCTGCTTATTCTTTTGTAGCTATGCGCAAGAAATCCCCCGGAGCACCCAATATATTTTTAACAATATACTATTGAATCCTGCATTATCGGGAATAGATAATTATACAGATTTAAAAATAGGTTTACGCAAACAATGGAGCGGTTTAGAAGGTGCGCCCAGTACACAATACCTCTCTTTAAGCACTGCTATTGGTGAAGATTTTGTTCGGAGCAATGTAAATTCATTTGCCGGGAATGGAGACAACCCAATGAGCAGAAGTTTTGTAAACAGCTACACCGCGGCAGAGCCTCACCATGGAATTGGCCTGGTGGCCATGACGGATAAAGCAGGCTTGGTTCGGCAGACTAATGTAAATTTAACCTATGCCTATCATCTGGGTATTACAAACGAAGTAAATTTATCAGTTGGTTTATCGGGCGGATTTAAATCGATCAGTGTTGATGTACGTGGAATTATAGCCGATGAATCAGGCGATCCTTTATTCTCTGCCGATTATAACAACAAAATTAGACCAGATATTGGCGCGGGTATTTGGTTGTATAGTCCAAGGTTTTTTGCCGGTGTTTCAGCAAAACAGCTGGTTGGAAATAAAAGCAGTATTGTAAACAATCAAGTTAAAACGAGTCCCTACCAAGCGGCTACTTTTTACGGAACGGCGGGTTATAAAATATTTCTCGATGAGGATATTGCAATGATTCCCTCTGGTTTGATTTCATATTGGGCCAACTCTCCGGCTACTTTCGATGCCAATTTGAAGTTTGCCTATCAGGATAAATTCTGGGTTGGAACCAGTTTCAGGAACAACGATTCTTTTTCGCTCCTGGCGGGATTTAATATTGCATCGCTGGTAAACCTGAGTTATTCTTATGATGTAAATACTTCAGGCTTACGTTCGGTAAATAATGGTACCCACGAAATTGTACTGGGTATTTTATTGAATAACCGCTATCAGGTAGTTTGTCCAAGCAGGCAATTTTAACGTAAAAGTGTTATACTGCCACCTAGCGGTTTACATTCAGCCCTTAAATCGATCACATAATAATAAACGCCTGCTGGTAATTCTTTATCCCTAAAACGGCCATCAAATGGTTTGGTATAATTGCCGATTGATTCGTAAACCAACTGACCACCACGGGTGTAGATTTTAATGTTGGTACCCTTAAAATCTGGTAAACCCCTCACTTGCCACACATCGTTCATACCATCTCCATTTGGGGTCATGGTGTTGGTAACCTCCAGGTTATCGTGTGTTACCTCTACGTGCACCTTGGTAAACTCGCTGGTACAAGAACCCAGTTTTCTCCTCACAAAATAATCAGCTGTTTTGGCCACCTTAAATTTGAATATTCCGTTGGTATTTTCTAAAAACGGCTTGGTATCATCAATTTTTTCAAAGAGTTGGTAGGTTCCTTCTTCAGGGGAAATTACAGGCAAAACAATATCTGACACATAACAAACGCGTAGGTCGTTGATGATAGGAGCTATAATTTTAAAAGGTTCGTCAATAATGGTGAAAGGCTCACTGATGGCGTAACCGCAAGCTGTTTTATCGTAAACTTCTAAACGATAGGTGCCTGCACCAATTTTAGTTAGATCTTGCGTAAATTGAACAGCTTCGCCAGCTTCGTTTATCCATTTAAAAGTATAGCCTGGTACACCACCAATTACCTCAACTCCCGTAACGGAACCTCTCTGTAAACTACATCCATCTTTAACTGGAGTTCCGGTTTTAGGCACAATGGTTAGCAAGGGCGTAACATCTATTGTATATGGGCCTATAACAAAAGGAGCGCAGTTATTAATGTCATAAGCGTACATCGTATAAGTGCCGCCCGGTAAATTTTTAAGCGAAATGGAATTAATTGTTTTCGTGCTCGAAATGATGTTGCCTGCCTGATCTTTCCATTCGTATCGGTATGGAAGCGCAGAGCTAAAATCTAAGTCGATACTTCCATTGATCAACCCGCAGGTGGTTGGCGATTCGCGGTGCGAAAAGGTATAAACAGGAGAGGCGATGGCTGTTACCACAAAATCTCTTGGCACTCTCGGGCAGGCAGACCTGCTGTTACTGGCCCATAATCTGTAAGAACCAGGTTTTAGGTTTTCGATCAATAAAGATGTTCCAGGAGAATAAACACCTTTTTTGATGGTAATTCCATCCGGTCCAATCCATTCGTAACCATCAGCATCGGTTAGTGTAATTCCATCCAAAGCGCCATTGTCGCTATTACAGGTGACATTTTTTTTGATTGAAGCATCGCTGATCTGAATGGTATTGTCGGTGATGATGAAATAAGAAGCAGAAACAGGAGGGAGGTTACATTCTCCTTCATCGGTTACCACGAGTTTATAATTTCCTCCTTCAACATTTACTAAATCCAATGTTGTAGAAATTGAATTTCCTAAATCTCCAGTAATGGGATCTGGTTTATACCAGTTATAAGTAACGGTTCCTGTAAAATCAGTAATTTTTAAACCGGTAATTGCACCATTCTGGCTGCCACAGGTAGCATGTTTCGGCGGTGTGGTACTTGAAATAATTATTCTTGGTTTCCTTCTAACCGTAATCGGATCAGAGTCTAACGAACAGTTTGCCTCATCCGATACTTTTACGAAGTAAGTACCTTCAGGTAAATTTGCCGGGTTTGTTCTGCTTACAACAGCATTTGTTGCAGTATTTATCCATTCGTATTTTAGCACACCTTTCCCCCTTAAAACCTCAGCAGTAAACGTAAAAGTAGTTTGTCCACATGCAGGTGAGACTGGTAGAATAGTAGGTTTGGTTAACTTTTGATCTTTGATAATGAAAACGGTTTTGAAATATTTACAGCCATCATCAACCTTTACTTCGTAAGTGCCGACATCTAAATTGGAGATACTTTGTGTATTTCCTTTGGGTACACGGCTCCCATCGGTTTCTATTTTTACCCAGTCGAAGGTAAAACCCTCACGCACCTCAGGTATCGTGATCGATCCATTGGCGATACAGGTTACGGGTTCTACTATGGCTTCGTTTGGCAATAACTCCGCAGTGGAGAAAGGAGAGGTGGTGGCATTTAATAAACTGGCAGTTGCGGTAACCATTCCTGTTAAGTTACCATTGTATTCCCATCGGCCATCGCTACCAGCCTGTACCGTGGCAATATAGATTTTACCCTCGCAAATACCATCTATTTTGCAGTTTACTGAATAAAATAGTTCTACTTCTGAGTTGGGTGTGGCCTTGCCCGAAACATAATCATTTCGCTTTTTGAGGATCTGAATATAGGGCTGAAGGATAGTTAAGGTTTTCCCAATACCAAAGGTGTTGTTGCAAAAGAAACTGTTCCTCGTAATTTTTACGGGTTTTGACGATACCGTTTCGACCCCGAAATTGTTGTTGGCAATTAAGTTTGCTTCGGCAGGTGTTGCGCCGCCGATGGTTCCTCCTGCACCTGCTTCTATTTTTACGCCAATTCCGTTGCTCATCACTACCGCTCCGGCAGCATCGGTACCAATGGCATTTCCGGTTAAAATAAAGTCTGAATTGGTGATCGAAACCCCTGTAGTTCTGTTTCCACCGATAATATTATTGCGCACATAAAGTGCGGTATTTACCGCATTAACTTTTAACCCTGCAATTTCTAAAGCGGAAGAAGAAAGAAATATTGGTAATTCATGGAAATCTTTTTTGCCTGTATAATCAACCCCGATTTTATTATTGATCACGTTGACATCAAACCTTGCGTTGGTGGAGTACGATGACCGGGTGATATCTACATTAATCCGGTTTGCGGCAATCACGTTTCCTTCGCCAGCATTATCACCACCTACATCTAATGCACTGTCATATAAATTGGCCGAAATACCAAAAACATTGGTGTTTGGTGTTATTCCATCATATATCACCCCGATTAAGTTCGATTGGATCTTAATTTTAGTTGCGGTGATGGTTGTAAAATAATAGCTGTTCTGTACAATAATACCGTTAATATTCCCTCCAATAACATTTCCTTTTCCCGGAGCCCCAATGGTAATATTATTTGCACGATAATCGATTACAATTCCCGAGCCTTGAGCCATATTTACATTTTGTAAGTTGTTAATGGTGGCAAAATTCCTGATGTACAAACCATAAACTTCAACCCCTGTAGTTTGGACCTGCGTGGATGACGACTGGCCAATTACCAGCCCCGAAAATGTGGAATTAGGATATTCTGGCTCTAAAATTACCTTAGCTCCAGAAACACCAAGTGCAGGCCATGCCGCCTGCGAGGTACCATCAATTACTACATTAGAAGAAACCACAGGTAATGCCGAACGTAATCTAATGGTTCGGTTGGCATTGTCGCTAGGCGTGCCTGGCAAATTGAAGTTAATGGTAAAAGTAGTTATCCTATTGGCTATTGCCGCTTGTGTTAATCCTTCTCTTAGTGTGCCAGGGCCGCTATCGGCATTACTGGTTACTACGTAAGTTTGAGCGTAAATATTATTGCAGAAAAATAAGCCGACAAATAGGGCTAGCAGTTTTGAGAAGCGCATAAAATTGTTTGGTGCAGCCAAAATACAAATAAACTGTTTTGTGGCTAGCGTTTTAGTGAAACAAACGTACATTATTTTTCTGAAAAATAATTGAGCGCTTAACTAAGCATACGCTCATTTTATTATTGCGATTAATCAAATTGTAATGCTATTTGTGGATTGGCCTAAACAAAAAAGGCATCCTGAAAATCAGAATGCCTTAAAAATTTTGTTAATTATTGTTTATTTCCAGCCACCGCCTAATGCCCGGTATAGGTTTACCACCGATTGTAGTTTTTGTAATCGATCGTTAATGCCACTTAATTGTGCCGCTAACAAACTTTGTTCTGAAGTTAAAACATCAGTATAGTTTGTTGCCGAACTGTAGCGTAATAATTCTTTGGTAAAATCTACTGCTTTGGTTAACGAAGCAATTTGTTTTGCCCTGGTTTCTTCTTTTTCTGAAGCCGTTTGGTAAGCGTACAAAGCATTAGATACTTCCTGTCCGCCGGTTAACAGCGTTTGTTGAAAGTTGTAAAAAGCAATCTGTTGATTCGCTTCGGCTGTTTTTAAACGTGCTTTGTTTGCACCTTTCGCAAAAATTGGCTGTGTTAAACCGCCTACCAAATTATAGAAGATAGATTTGCTAAAGAAATCCTGTAATTGTAAGCTTGATAGTCCACCCGTTGCGGTAATGGTTAAAGCAGGATAAAAATAAGCTTTAGCTACGTTTGTGTTTTCGAAAGCTGATCTGAAACCAAATTCAGCAGCGATCACATCCGGACGGTTTTTTAACAATTGTGCAGAAACGCCGGTTTGTAAATTCGCATAAGGGGTTTGCTGATCTAAGGTAGTGCGGTTAATCGCGTTTGGTGCTTTAGCAACCAAAACACTTAGTGCATTTTCAGCCTCTTTAATACTTCTTTTTAAATCAGGCAAGGTTACCTGAGCCGCATATAAATTGGCTTCGCTCTGTACAACAGCAGCACCATTAACTACGGCGCCTTGTTTTAAGGCTTTCATGGTTTCTACATCCTTGGTCCTCACTTTAATGGTTTCCTCGGTAATGGCCAATTGTTTGTCAAGCGCCAGCAAAGTATAATAATTGTTGGCAATGGTTGCAATTAACTGCGTTTGAACAGCACGTTTTGCCGCATCACTTTGTAATAAAGTAGCGTAAGCACCACGTTTTGCACTGCTTAATTTCCCCCAAATGTCAGCTTCCCAACTGGTGCTCAATTGTGCTTTATAGGTTTGGGTTTCTAAATTAATGTTAATCCCAGGAGGAAAGTTTAAGGAGGCCTGCGATTGTTTATTATCCGTTACGTTTACATCGGCCTGTAAGCTGGGCAATAATGCGCCACGGCTTTGAATTAAAGTGGCTTCTGCAACTTTAATGCGCTCAATCGCTTGTTTCAAGTCTAAATTTTCATTTATCCCCTGCTGGATCAGCGATTGTAAAGTGGTATCTGAAAACAACGTTTTCCATTGCAGATCTGCAATAGTAGTGGTGTCTGTTGTATTGTTATCACGGTATAACCCTTCGCTCTTAAGTTGTGGGCGCTCGTATTTTTTAGTTACGCAGGCGCTTAGGCTGAGGATGGCTACACCGATTAAAATGGAATGCTTATATCTAAATTTCATGGTTTTAAAATTAATGTGGACGGTTAACCGCTAACTCATACTCTTCTTCTGTTTGTTCGCGATCAATGCCTTCCTCAAAAGGAGATTTGTTACTTATTTTTTCCTGTAGGGTTTGGAAAACAATGAACAAAGCAGGGATTACAAATACACCGAATATAGTACCGATTAACATACCGCCTACAGCTCCTGTACCAATTGAGGTATTACCTGCTGCACCAACACCTGATGACAACATTAGAGGCAATAAACCCAGAATAAAAGCAAAAGAGGTCATCAAGATCGGACGTAAACGGGCAGTTGCACCATCAATAGCCGAGTTAATAATACTCATTCCCTTTCGTCGCCTGTCTACCGCATACTCTACAATTAAAATGGCATTCTTTGCAAGTAGTCCCACAAGCATGATTAAGGTAATCTGTGTATAAATGTTATTATCCACGCCAAAGATTTTATCGAAGATGAATACACCGGCCAAACCGATCGGTAGTGAAAACAATACCGCCAACGGTAAGATATAACTTTCGTACTGTGCCGAAAGCAGGAAGTACACGAAGATTACGCAAAGCAGGAAGATAAAAACTGTCTGACTGCCACTGCTTACTTCTTCACGCGATAAACCGGAGAACTCATAGCCATAACCTGTTGGAAGGTGGATTGCCGCTTCTTCCTGAATAGCCTTAATGGCATCACCAGAACTAAATCCTGCATTCGGGTTACCCGTAACTGCAATTGAGGTATACAAGTTGAAACGTGAAATAGCCTGTGGCCCGTAAACTTTTTCTAAAGTAATAAACTCAGAAATAGGAGCCATTGTACCGCTCGAGTTACGCACGTAAATGCTGGTTAAACTTTGCTGATTAGCACGGTACTTGGCATCTGCCTGGTACATTACCCTGTACTGTTTACCAAATTTATTAAAGTTTGAGGCATAAACACCACCATAATAACCTTGCAAAACACCCAACACATCGCTAACCGTTAAGCCAGCCTGTTTTACTTTTGCCACATTTACATCAATCTGATATTGTGGAAAGTTGGGGTTGAAAGAGGTTGATGCGTATTGAATTTCTGGACGTTTACTTAACGCCGCTAAAAATGCATTACCCACTTCGTTGAATTTTTTGATATCGCCACCGGTTTTATCCTGCAACTGGAACTCGAAACCACCACCGGTACCAAAACCCTGAATAGTGGGTGGAGCAAAGAAAATTACCTTCGCGCCCTTAATGCTGGATGCTTTTGCAAATAATTCACCAATAATGGCTTTAACATCGCGCTTACGTTGATCCCATGGTTTAAGCCTTGCGATAACCATACCGTAAGAACTACCCGAACCACTGATCAAACTCCGGCCAACAACCCTAAATGTAGCTTCTACCTCTGGCACCTTACTTACAATATCATTGATTTTTACAATAATTTTATCGGTTTCTTCCTGTGAAGTAGAAGGTGGCAATGAAATATCAGAAAACACGGTTCCTAAATCTTCGTTTGGTACGAAACCTTTAGGCGTGGTATTCATAATCCATACCAGCACCACTGCGAAAACAGCAATTCCTAAACCTGCAAGCCATCTTTTTTTACCTAAGAAGCCAACAGAACGTTTATATTTTTGCGTTACGGCATCAAACGAAGTATTGAAAGCAGTATAAAAACGCTGTAAGAAATTTTTACTTTTTTCGTGATCTTCTGCGTGTGGTTTTAAGAACATCGCACACAGTGCCGGACTTAATGTTAAAGCGTTGATTGCTGATAAAATAATCGCGATAGCCAGTGTTAAACCGAATTGTTTATAAAATACACCCGACGAACCCTGGATAAAACTTACCGGGATAAATACCGCTGCCATTACCAGGGTAATCGAAATAATCGCACCACTGATGTCGTCCATCGCATCTTTCGTTGCCTTTTTTGGGTCTTTGTAACCGGCATCAAGTTTGGCATGCACGGCCTCAACCACCACAATGGCATCATCTACCACGATACCGATAGCCAGTACCAATGCAAATAAGGTTAACAGGTTGATGGTAAAACCGAATAAACTCAGGAAGAAGAAGGTACCGATAATAGCTACCGGAACACTGATTGCCGGAATTAAAGTTGAGCGGAAATCCTGTAAGAAAATAAATACCACTAAAAACACCAAAATAAATGCTTCGATCAAGGTGTGAATAACCTTTTCGATTGAGGCATCCAAAAAGTTGTTTACGTTAACAACGGTTTCGTAATGAACGCCTTTAGGGAAAGAAGTTGCTGCTTTATCTAAAGCTTTGATCGAGTTTTCAATTACCTCTTTCGCATTCGAACCTGCTGTTTGACTAATGGCTATACCGAGTGCTGGTTTACCATTAAACTTTACATAACTGGCATAACTTTGGGCACCAAGTTCTATTCTGGCCACATCTTTTAGGCGTAGAATCTGTCCGTTTGCATCTGCCTTAATAATGATGTTGCTAAACTCAGTTTCTGTTTTTAAACGGCCACTATATTTTAAGGTGTATTGAAAAGCCTGATTGCCCTGCTCACCAAACTGACCTGGTGCAGCTTCGATGTTTTGCTCTGCCAAAGCTACACTTACATCATTCGGTACCAGACCATAAACAGCCATTACTTCTGGCTTAAGCCAGATCCGCATGGTGTAATCTAAAGTACCAAATGCACTTGCATCACCCACACCGCTAATCCTTTTAATTTCGGGGATGATATTGATGTTGGCATAATTCTGTAAAAATTTCTGATCGTATGATGGATCATCACTGTAAATGGCAAAAATAAGTAAATTACTCGCTTGTCTTTTGGCTGTAATTACACCCGATCTGGTTACCTCTGCAGGTAATAAACTGGTTGCCCTGGCTACACGGTTCTGTACATTAACCGCTGCTAAATCGGCATTTGTACCCAATTTAAAGTTAACGGTAATGGTTGCGGTACCATCGTTACTGGCGCTAGAAGTCATGTAAGTCATGTCTTCCACACCGTTTATCTGCTCTTCCAATGGAACAACAACACTACTCATTACCACGTCGGCATTTGCGCCCTGGTACGAAGCCGATACCTGAACGGTTGGCGGCGCAATTTCGGGGTATTGCGAGATGGGTAAAGTTACGAGGCCTAATACACCTAATATTACAATTATAATGGATATAACTGTTGATAAAACGGGCCTATCTATAAATTTCTTAAACATAATTAATATGGATTACACTGCTATAGTGTGATTGCACTGACTATATTGTTATTTTTTTATTTCAGCATAAACTGAATCGGTATTTTTTACCTCAGGTTTAATTTTAGTTCCGTCTTTTAACGATTGAAAGCCTTCTAAAATAACTTTATCGCCAGCTTTAAGTCCTTTGGTAACTACGTAGAAATTATCTTTAGCTAATTCCATCACTTCAATTTGGGTATTGATTACCTTAGCCGAATCGCCTAAAATGTAGACGAATTTCTTGCCCTGTAAATCGATCGTTGATTTTTGAGGGACTAAAATTGCATTTTCCACGTGCTGCGGAATCCTAACCGATGCACTTGCACCGTTTTTTAATAAGAAAACCGGATTAGGGAATGTTGCCCTTAAACTTGCTGAACCAGTACTGGTGTTTATCTGTCCATTGATGGATTCGATTTTGCCATTCTGCGCATAAATCGTTCCATCTGCAAGAACTAAACTCACCGGAGGAATGTTTTTCATTTGCTGCGCAAGTGTGTTGCCTTTATAGGTGTTTGAAAAATCTAAAAGCTGCTTCTCGTTTAATGAGAAATAGGCGTAAACCTTAGAAGTATTAGACACCGTAGTTAAAGGCTGTGTGCTGCTGCTGCTCACTAAACTCCCATTTCTGAAAGGGATACTGCCAACTACGCCATCAACAGGGCTGGTAATCGACGTATAACCTAAGTTAACCTGTGCATTTACCAATTCTGCTTTTGCTTGTGCCAATGCAGCTTTCCTGCTTTGAAGCGTTAGCTGCGCTGCATCCAGATCGTATTTGCTAATAATATCTTTCTCTACCAGGGGTTTGGTTTTGTTTACTGTTAGCTGTGCAGCATTTACATCAGCTTCGGCACTGCTAATTGCTGCCCGTGCTGTTCTAACCTGTTGCTCGTACTGTGGTGCATTAATGGTGAAAAGTAACTGACCTTTCTTAACTACAGCACCCTCATCAACCAATATTTTTTCAATAAAACCATCAACTTTCGGACGGATATCGATATTTTGAATACCTTCAATTGTTGCTGGATAATCAGAATCTAATGTTGTATTTTGTGTGGTTACTGTAAAAACAGGGTAAGCCTGTGGACCAGCTGCTGCTGCAGCGGCAGCTTTTTTAGCTGCATCGTTATTTCCGCAGGACGCTAAAAGCATACCAATGCTCACGCTAAAAAAGAGAGTTGTTACTTTTCTCATGGGTATTTCTGTGTGTTTAAATTTAAATTTCCGGAATTAAGGGCGTTGTCAAAAAAATATAGGACTTCGATTTTCGCCGATAAATGCCCAAAAATAGAGCCTAAAAAAAAATAAATCTGTCCGAATTCTGTCATTTAATCAATCGATTGATTTATTTTTCGTTTGAAAACATGCCGAATTTCATTTAAAGTGCTGTTATAGATTGTGTTGTCGTGTATTTCTGCATAAAAAACAGTGTGTAAATATCTTGCGACAGATGTTAAAAGCTGTTAAATTCAAAGGAAATATACGATTTTTATTAAAGTAAATATCAAAAATTTTGATCAATTTAATACGAGCTAACGTCCTTAATAATACCCGGTTTTAACTAAAGTAATGGCTTAATTATTATAGTTTTTTGAAATTGCTTTGATGTCCATTAGATCATATGATTTAAAATAACGGATTTCTGAAACCGAGTTATATTCTTGTGGTAATGATTTTAATTTCTCTAAATGCTTGCTTTTTGATGATGAATACCTCTTATGACTTGATTTAATAAATGAAAACTGAAGCGTATCTTTTAAGTTAGGGTAGATGTATTCCAGAGTATCCAGGTTTAGCTTATTCCATTTAAATTTATATAAGGAAGCGAGTCCGGGATGATCATATGTAACACCCCTGATTACTTTTTCTTTTGAATAAAAAGTAGGATTAACAAGTGTTACCTCTTTACTGAAAGTTTTATCTGCTTTAGAGAGATACAAATCATAAATATTTCTTCTGCAACAACCTGATGCTGGGTACCAGTTGACTATAAAATCTTTTAGCCCATCAGCATTTATATCCTTAATTGAAAATATCGGAAAAGAATAATTTGAATACTTTTTAGTCACTAATTGATTAAAATCTGTAGCATCGCTATTATAAATGTATACCCTTGTTTCAAGATTTGATGCACTTATGATTAGCAAATTTTTATAGTTCTGTGAAAATAAGTATCCTAACTTGACCTCTACTTTAACATTATGGTCTAGGTGATTATCTTTTGTAGTAGAAAAACTTTTATCAAAGGTATTATTAGAATTGGCTTTGATTAGTGCAAATACACGATCTAAAGCATTATGAAAAAGAGAATCTTGTTTTTTATTCGTAGAATCTATTCTTGCTTTTGATGGGCTATCTATTACTTTGATCTTAGATTGCTTAACCTGTTTTTTTTGCTTGCATGACATACAGCATGCTATAAAGACTAAAAGATAAGCTATTCGGATCACTAAAACGAAATTTAAGATTATTCCACTTCTCCCTCAAAAACCAATTTGGCCGGGCCACATAAAAATACATTAGTAAATTCCTTACCATCGTAATCGAATTCTATTTTAATATCGCCACCCAAAACTTTGATGGCCGTTTTAATATGACCAGTTTGCCCTTTGTGTTTCGCCATGGCCATGGCCACCGCGGTTACCCCAGTACCACAGGCATAAGTTTCATCTTCCACGCCACGTTCGTAGGTACGCACAAATAAATGATCACCCTTATCTTCTACAAAGTTTACATTTATACCTTTTTCTGCATAAGTTGAGTTATAGCGAATGTTTTTCCCTTCAGTAAAAACATCAAAGTCTTTTAAACCGTTTTGTAAAGCAACATAATGCGGTGAACCAGTGTTCAGTACATAAGCCTCATCATCTTTGGTAATGGTATCTACATCAATCATTTGCAAATCAACCCATTCGCCATTTTCTGAAATTCTGGCATAATGTGGGCCATCTACTGCCAAAAAGTTTGTTTCGCGATCGATGATTCCGAGTTGTTTGGCAAAGGCAACAATGCATCTGCCACCATTTCCGCACATGCTGCCCAGCTTACCGTCAGCGTTAAAATAATGCATCTCAAAATCATAATCCTCATGTTTGGTAATAAACATCAATCCATCGGCACCAATACCAAATCTCCTATGGCATAATTGTTCAACTAATTGATTATCAATATTTTTTAATGGACTCATGGTGTGGTCTATTAAAATAAAATCGTTTCCTGCGCCCTGGTATTTAAAGAAATTAATTTTCATGAAAGCTTCATTTTTTAATGCAATATTTGAGTTGCAAAAGGTAATAAGCGGTTTGTGTTTTTTGATTTAACATTTTTTAACACAAAACTAAGTGCTTTGAGGATACAAATATCGTTTATATGGTATTAAATTTGAATAAACTTACGAAAGAAAATTTGAGCAGATAAAAACTGCCTGAGCATTCTGCTTAAATCAAAGTGTAAATGCTCTTGCAAATAATAACATTTAACAAATGAATATTATAAGCTAACCAAACAATTAGCTAGCAAATCAGCTTATAATAAATCATGGCTTTAAAAAACACAATATAGAAACACGAAACCATTAAAAGCTAACAGTTTGTAAAAGCGAGAATAAGCTTTTAATAGCTTCATGACCATTAAAAAACAATATACAAACACATGAAAAAAATATTAGGAATTACGGTGTTGGCTGCTTTTATAGGTGGGGCAGCAGCAATTGGGGGTTACAAACTATTTGAGCGTAACCAAACGGGCAGTACCATTACTGAAAAACAGAACTTATACTTCGCAAACAATCCACTTAAAGTATCATCAGCGGGAACAACAGATTTTACGCAGGCGGCAGCAGCTGTTGCACCTGGTGTAGTTCACATTAAAACTACATACGCGGCACAAAGCGGTGGCAGAAGTTCTTCTCCATTTGATATGATGGAAGATTTCTTTGGTGGCGGTGGCCGTCAGATGCAGCGTCAGCCTAGAGCGGCATCGGGTTCTGGTGTAATTATCAGTCAGGATGGTTATATCGTAACCAATAACCACGTGGTAGAAAATGCAGAGAAGGTAGAGGTAGTTTTAACAGACAGACGTAAAGTAGAAGCAAAAGTAATTGGCCGCGATCCGAATACCGATTTAGCTTTAATTAAAGTAAGTGCAACGGGCTTGCCTGTAGTGAAAATGGGTAACTCAGATAATGTACAGGTTGGCGAATGGGTTTTAGCGGTTGGTTTCCCGTTAGATTTAAATACTACGGTAACCGCTGGTATTGTAAGCGCAAAAAACCGTAGCATTGGTATTATTGGCCGCGAGCAACAAGGCAATGAAATTACAGAAGAGGAATACCGCGAATACCAACGTACCGGTAAAAGACCAGATCGTCCGGCAAATACCAGTATCGAATCATTTATCCAAACCGATGCTGCCATTAACCCAGGTAACAGCGGTGGTGCACTTGTAAACGCAAATGGCGAATTGGTGGGTATTAACTCGGCAATCGCATCACAAAGCGGATACAACCAAGGTTATGGATTTGCAATTCCAGTTAATCTTGCCCGTAAAATTGTTGATGATTTTATGAAATATGGCTCGGTTAAACGTGGTTATATTGGTGTTAACTTTGTGCCCTTAAGCGGTGAAGAGAAACCTGAAGGCATTAAAACCAACGAAATAAGCGGTTTATATGTGAATGATGTAGTTGCTGGCGGCGGTGCTGCAGCAGCAGGCATTAAATCAGGTGACGTAATCAAAAAAGTTGATGGCGTAGTGATCAACGATTCTCCTGATCTTCAGGAAAGAGTTGGCCGTTTAAATCCAGGCGATAAGGTTAAGTTAACCGTGTTGAGGGATGGTGCACTTAAAGATTATACCGTAACCCTAAAAGGAGAAGCTAGCGTAGGCCTTACAGCCAAAAATGCAACAAGCAAAGGCGCTGAGGTTTCGAAATTAGGTGCAACTTTTGCTCCGGCTACTCAGGCCCAGAAATCGAAATACGGCATCAATAGTGGTGTAGTGGTAACATCAGTTACTACCGGCAAGGCATTTGATAATATTGGTGTTGAAAAAGGTTTAATCATTACTAAAGTGAATGGACAGCCAGTAAATTCTGTAGCCGATGTTCAAAAAGCATTGCCTTTAGGTAGAAACAACATGGTGAGTATTTCTGGTGTTGGCGAGCAGGGTTCTTATAACTATAGCTTCCCGGCGCAGTAATTGATCTGATAAAAAATAGTTTTAAAAGCGTCCCGATTTTAAATCGGGACGCTTTTTTTTAATCCTGATGGATCGGTTCGTGATTAGCATGGCAAGCGTCTGCACATTCTTCGCAGGCAACAGCACATTGTCTGCAATGTTCATGATCGTGTTTAACACATTCCGCTGCACAAAGCCTGCATATTTCTTCGCAGAGCAATAGATATTGATGCCCGATAATTGAATCTCTTTGCAATAACCTGGCTGCTTGGGTACAGATATCTGCGCAATCCCTATCTAGTTTAATGCAGTCAATCATCATGTTGATGTCCTCTTCTTTTAAGCAAGACGATGCACAATGCTCGCAAGCTAGCGCGCAATCTAGTAGAGCCTGGATTAAAGCATGGTTATTTCTCGTTTCCATATCGTTAAAGATTTTGGTTATACCTATTTGTATATTAATAACCTGCTGGAATTTAAACTGTTTTAGAAAAAATGAAATTGGCAACTGGTTCTAGGAAATCTCGGAATGTTAAAATATCTTAAATAACGGGCTGTTCGTTCAAATCTTCGTACTCAAACCAATATTCATCCGTTTTTCATAATCAAGAACTAGTTTCGCTATTTACCGATTGATAATCAGCGTTTACCGATACGCTATAAATTAATTTTTTTTATTGTCCCATATTTGAATCAGCAACCAAAACCGAATATTATGGCTTTAGCTAGCATTAACCTCAGCGTAAAACAATATTTCAATTTCATGTGCAGAACGGATTTTGAAAGACGGATATTTCACGATACTTACAAAGAATTTCAAAAAAGATCAAAAATATACAGCTTAGATCAGCACCTACATACCTTTGCTCAGATGCAGCAAGCCAGCGAAAAGGCAAATGCGTTACACCAAAAACTTCAATACGCCGTAATAAACAGCATTGCTGCCTTAGAACATAAAATACCTGTTTTAAGCGATTTAGAAGGTCATCCAATTCTTTTCGATTGGACCGAATTACATATTTATGCTTCAGATCTGTTAAATAAAGCAGCGCATGTGGTATCGATCACCTATACCAGCCCCAAATTAATTTTACACGAAATCATTGGTGATTTGTTAATCTTAAGCTATGATGGTAAAGAACAAGAAACATTGGTAGTGAAAATTACCGAAAATCTAATGGTAAATTATGAGCAGCGCGAAAGCCTCGTTTATAGCTAAATTTAAATCCCGGATAGCCAGTATCAATTACGATAGCAATTATACATTGGGTTGATCTTAGCTTTTTGGGTAGAAAAGTGGAGGCAAAGGCCTGTTTTGGACGTGCCTTATTGATAAAACCGGGCAATATATCGGGTAAAGATGAATTAAATCGGAGCGCTAAATGGGGCTTAAAGGGCAAATTATCAATATATTTAGCAATTATTTACATAATAAAAAATAAAAAATTGATTTATAGGGATTTAACTCTATCTTTGAAACAAATTAAAATACAATATAATGCAACAAGGAACAGTAAAATTTTTTAATGAAACTAAAGGTTTCGGATTTATCACTCCATCTAATGGCGATGCCGAAATTTTTGTTCATGCTTCAGGCTTAATCGATAACATTCGCGAGAATGATACCGTAAACTACGATGTAGAAGAAGGTAGAAAAGGCCTAAACGCGGTAAATGTTAAAGTAGCTTAAGAAAACTCGAACACATAAATCGTAAAAAGTCCCGATGCAAATCGGGACTTTTTTTGTAGAATCAACTTTTGATTGTCAACCGTCACATTTACCTACCAGCCAAATTTTTGCTGATCTCATCGTCAACAAAATCTAAAGAAAGATCGTTGTTGGTTAATACAATGCCGTTTTTATCTACTAAAAAGAAGTAAGTAACATTATAATTGCTCAGATTTTTTGCATTGGGCGATTTCGCTCCCTGAAGATCTGAATATTGTGGCCAGGTAAGGTGGTCATCCTTGATCACATTCACCCACCAGTCTCTTTTTTTATCGAACGATACCCCGATAAATTCTACGTCTTTATTTTTATACTTTTCGTAGAGTTTAACTAATACCTGGTTATTTTTTCTGCTTTTCCCACTATAAGAAGTCCAGCATATAATCAAGTTTACCTTTTTAAGTATACCTGGGTCGAACTTTTTTCCATCTGGATTTTCTCCTTCAATATTAGGCATTTTACTTCCCGCCATCATCTGGTTAGCTTGTTTAAGCTCTTCTAAAAGTTTTTTACCCTTTTTGCTTTCCTGAACTTCTTTATCTAAACTGTTAAAAATGGATAAATAATTTTTGGGCTCCGAATCTGCCCTGCCCAGTTGTTCCAATAAAAAGAGCGTGTGTGCAGAACCGGGATACTTTTTGGCAAAGGCCTTTATGATATCCAATTGGAGCAGGATTTTTTTCTCCCTCCAGCGGTCTGCTTCTTTGGCGCGTTCCATAATATTGGCCCTTGTGGCTTGGTCCAATTCCATTTCAACAATATCCAAACTGTCGAGCAGGTTTTTACTCATGTTGTCTTTTAGTTTATAGAAGTCTATAAACTGTTCGCCTTCCTTGCTTGGAACGTTTTTTAAAGGATATGAATTGATGTTTTTTCCATCAAGAACGCCTTTGAAACTGCCTTGATCAAGATAGAAGTAATATTCTCCCGTGTGATTACCGTCTTCAGTTCTTAAAGTGGCATAGCCTTTTATTGGGATATTGATTTTAAAAGTCTGGCTGCTGTTGGTAATGTTTTCAACTTTCAGTTTCTCGCCATTTTCAGCGCTTTGAATGGTAATTACGGCATTTGGGCCAAAGTTTTTGGTTTCGAGTTTAAAGGTAGCAGGAGCTGGATCGCAAGCAGATAAAATACCTGCCAATAAAGTAAGTAAATAGAGCTGTTTTTTCATGTTAACAATTTGATATTGCAATATAACGAAAAACTTAGTTGTTTTTTTGGTGAAAATAAGCTCATCTTCAATTTTTTTTATCATTAAGAAATTAAGTTATAAGATTCTTAGCCCTTAATGATCTTCATTTCTTAATGGTAAAAAAACTTATGAAACCACAAATAATCCCATAATCTTTCAATTATTTCCGAATATGCTTTAGAATGTTTCTAAATAAATGTTTTATCGTTGTTTTGTCATATTCGTTTATAAATTAAACTCATAATTAGATACTTTTGCAAGAAATTTAGATATAAATCCTAATCAAATGAGTGGTTTCGGAAATGCATTTTCTTCTTCAATAGGGAAGAAATTCATCATGGGTATTACAGGTTTGTTCCTGATACTTTTTTTAATTGTACACTGCGGTATTAATGCTTTAATTTTTATTAGCGATGGTGGTTTAACATTTAACGTAGGCGCACATTTTATGGCCACTAACTGGATTATCCGGGCTGGCGAAATTGTGTTGTTTATTGGTTTGCTTGCGCACATTTTTCAGGCGTTACGTTTAACGTTGCAAAACCAAAAAGCGCGCCCGGTTAAATATGCCGTAAACGATGGTAAGGCAAACAGTAAATGGTACAGCCGTTCTATGGGCTTGCTGGGTACGCTTTTGCTAATCTTCCTGGTGGTTCACCTGAAAGATTTTTGGGTAGTTTCCCGTTTTACAGGAATCCCAACAGTTGATGCCAACGGACATGAAGATCTTTATGCAGTAATGAAAGAGAAATTTCAGGATCCGGTAAGGGTTGCTGTATATATTTTGGCTATGTTTTCTTTATGCTACCACCTGTTGCACGGTTTTGCTTCGGCATTCCAAACATTAGGATGGAACCACTCAAAATATAACGGTATAATTAAAGGAGCTGGCGTTTGGTATTCGGTTATTATTTCGATCCTTTTCGCAGCCATGCCGATTGCAGTTTATTTCGGTCTTATTCAATAATTTTTAGCACAAAAGATATGTCAGATATTAATTCAAATATTCCAGAAGGCGAATTAACCAGCAAATGGACAAAATATAAGTCTTCTGTGCCTTTGGTTAACCCATCGAACAAAAGAACTATTGAAGTAATCATTGTAGGTTCTGGGTTAGCAGGTGCTTCGGCAGCAGCTACTTTGGCTGAGATGGGTTACAAGGTAAAATGTTTCTGCTTCCAGGATTCGCCGCGTAGAGCACACTCGATTGCTGCTCAGGGTGGTATCAATGCAGCAAAAAACTATCAGAATGATGGTGATAGCGTTTATCGACTTTTTTACGATACGATTAAAGGTGGCGATTATCGTGCCCGCGAAGCCAATGTGCATCGTTTGGCCGAAGTAAGTGCCAACATTATAGATCAGTGTGTGGCTCAGGGTGTGCCTTTGGCACGTGAGTACGGTGGTTTGTTAGATAACCGTTCATTCGGTGGTACACAGGTACAACGTACTTTTTATGCAGCTGGTCAAACTGGTCAACAGTTATTATTAGGTGCATATTCTGCTTTGGAGCGCCAGATTGGTATGGGTAAAGTAGAAATGTATACCCGCCATGAAATGCTTGAGGTTGTTAAAATCGATGGCAAAGCACGTGGTATTATTGCACGTAACTTAATTACAGGAGAAATCGAGCGTCATTTCGGCCATGCCGTGGTATTAGGAACAGGTGGTTACGGTAACGTATTCTATCTTTCTACCAACGCGATGGGAAGTAATGTTACTGCTGCCTGGAAAGCGCACAAACAAGGTGCTTATTTTGCAAACCCATGTTACACGCAGATCCACCCAACCTGTATCCCGGTTTCTGGTGATCACCAATCTAAATTAACCCTAATGTCTGAGTCGTTACGTAACGATGGACGTATCTGGGTTCCTAAAAAGAAAGATGATAACCGTAAAGCTTCAGAAATTCCTGAAGATGAAAGAGATTATTATTTAGAGCGCCGTTACCCTGCTTTCGGTAACTTAGTTCCTCGTGATGTGGCCTCCCGTGCTGCGAAAGAGCGTTGTGATGCAGGTTATGGAGTAGGTGCTTCTAAATTAGCAGTATACTTGGATTTTAAAGCCAATACAGAACGTTACGGAAAAATCGAAGCTGCTAAAGCGGGTAATCACAATCCTGACAAAGAAACCTGTATGCGCTTAGGTACTGCAGTAATTAAGGAAAAATATGGTAACCTATTCGATATGTATGCGCAGATTACCGGTGAAAATCCTTACGAAACACCAATGCGTATCTATCCTGCGGTTCACTACACCATGGGTGGTTTATGGGTTGATTATAACTTAATGACATCGGTACCTGGTTTATACTGTACTGGTGAGGCTAACTTCTCAGATCACGGTGCCAACCGTTTAGGTGCATCTGCTTTGATGCAAGGTTTAGCTGATGGTTATTTCGTTCTTCCTTACACCATTGGTGCTTATTTATCGAAAGAGATTTCGGTAAAAGCAATCCCTACTGATCACCCTGCCTTTGTAGAGGCTGAAGAAAGAGCAGTTGGTATTTTAAATACGCTGATCAATATTAAAGGAACCAAATCGGTAGATCATTTCCACAAACGTTTAGGCCACATTATGTGGGAGAAATGTGGTATGGCCCGTAACGAAAAAGGTTTAAACGAAGCAATTCAGGAAATCAGGGCTTTACGTGCTGAATTCTGGAGTGATGTTCGTGTGCCTGGAACAGCTGATGAGTTAAACACCGAATTGGAAAAAGCTGGTCGTGTTGCCGATTTTATTGAGCTGGGCGAGTTGATGTGTATTGATGCGTTAAACCGTAACGAAAGTTGTGGTGGTCACTTCCGTGAAGAGTATCAGACAGAAGAAGGAGAGGCACTACGTGATGATGAGAACTATGCTTACGTAGCGGCTTGGGAATTTAAAGAAGGTGTAAACTTCGAGCTTCACAAAGAAGAGCTGAAGTTTGAAAATATTAAAGTAGCACAAAGAAGTTATAAATAGTAGCAAGACGTAAGTATCAAGTATCAAGACTTGAATTAAATCTTGATACTTGGTTCTCGTTACTTGATACTTAAATCTCAATATCATGAGTACAGGAAATATGAACTTAACGCTAAAAGTTTGGCGTCAAAAAAATAACAATGCCAAAGGTGCTTTGGTAGATTATAAATTGGCCGATATTTCACCGGATATGTCTTTTTTGGAGATGTTCGATGTATTAAACGAACAATTAATTAATAAAGGCGAAGAGCCGGTGGTATTCGATCACGATTGCCGCGAAGGGATCTGCGGAATGTGCTCGATGTTTATCAACGGACGTCCGCACGGACCAAAGGATTTGGTTACTACCTGCCAGTTGCACATGCGTTCTTTCAAAGATGGCGATACTATTGTTGTTGAGCCCTGGAGAGCGGCTGCTTTCCCGGTAGTAAAGGATTTAACTGTAGATCGTTCTGCATTCGATAGAGTTATTGCTGCCGGTGGCTTTATTTCGGTAAATACAGGTAATGCGCAAGATGCGAACAACCTGCCAATCCCTAAAATGCAGGCAGATGCTGCTTTCGAAGCTGCAGCTTGTATTGGTTGCGGTGCTTGTGTGGCAACCTGTAAAAATGCCTCAGCAATGTTATTCGTATCAGCTAAGATCTCTCAGTTGGCATTGTTACCACAAGGTCAGCCAGAGCGTTACCGCAGGGTGCAGAGCATGGTTGCGCAAATGGATGCTGAAGGTTTTGGTAACTGTACCAATACAGGTGCTTGCGAAGCCGAATGCCCTAAAGGAATTTCTTTAGAAAACATTGCTCGCATGAACCGTGATTTTGCATCTGCAAAATTTATTTCAGAAGAAACTGTTTAAAAAATATACTGTGCGCCCAGCTTAACCGCAGGGTTCTTGAGCCTCCACAACGTGGAGGCTTTTTAGTTTTAAAGCAAACTAAAAACTGATCATAAAATAGATAAAAATAGCTGTTGAAAGGCACATTAGTAGTCTAATACTGGTTAATAGACCAGGAATAAATAGTGAATTAAATTTTAATGATTTGTTAGCAAGCAAACGACTAAAACAGATACACATTTAACATTTTCCCGTTGTTGTGAAAACATATGAAACTTTAGAATTTAAAACCGAAACCTTGCACAACAAAGTGAGGTCGAAATAAAAGTTTGCGAAAGTTGTAATAATCTTATGTTTGCATATTAAAATTTTGCGTATTTAGAAATTTTATTCTGTAATATTTGCATATACATTAAAATTTTTCTAAATTTAGTCTTCCGAGACAGGAGAGAAAACATAAAACCCCGGCAATTTTGCTGGGGTTTTGTGTGTTTAAGCCAATTGCCAATTTCGGATCTATTTCATAGTGAAATTAACATTGATGTTGTACTTCACACGAACAGGTCTTCCATTTAACAGTCCAGGATTCCATCTTGGCGATTTGTTCAATACCCTAAGGGCTTCTTTATCCGTTTCTGGTGTTAGACTTCTGGTAATCTGAACATCGGTTAAAGCGCCATTTTTTTCGACTACAAAAGAAGCAAATACTTTTCCCTGTGTGCTGTTTTTCTTAGCTACTTCGGGGTACTTAATCTCACGACCTAAGAATTCATAAAATTTAGTAATTCCACCAGGATAATCGGGTGTCTTTTCTAGGGAGGTAAAATCATAAACTTTGTCTGGATTGTCTTGTGCTTTTACTTGATTTAAGCACATAGCGATGCCCATTAGGGCTAAAAAGATTAGCTTTCTCATTGTTTTTTTATTAAAATGTTGGTTATTTAGTTTTTCTTAGGCGTTTCTTTTGGTTTTTTTGTGGTAATAATCACTACTCCATTTTTGCCCTTATCACCATGTAAAGTTATTGCAGATGAATCTTTAAGCACTTCTATTGATTCAACGGAATTCTGATTCAGGGTTTTTATTTCTGAAACTTCTTTCCCGTCCACGACATAAAGCGGCTCTGCCTTGAGGTCAAAATCTTGGTTCAATAGATTTCTTAAGGTTATAGATGTACTGGGGTTAGGTACATTTGGACGCACACTAAATCCTGATACTTTTCCTTTTAACTTGGTATCGTCAATTTTTATTGGAGCGGTTTTAATATCAGAATTGCTTAAAGAACCATTTTTGGTTTTAACTTCTATTACCCCCGCAAAACCATCAGCGCCATATCGCGCCGTTGCTAAACTATCTTTTAGGATGCTTACAGACTCAATGTTATTGGGATCAACCTCGCTAAGTGATGATGTGCCTCTTATATACTGTTTATTACCATCTATTATAATTAAGGGCTCAGTACCAAGGGCAGGTACACCTCTAAGTATTATTTTGGTTGTTTTTGTGCTATCTGCCTTTTGAGCAAAACCAACTAAACTAAAACCCATCATTAGGGTAAAGGCGATTATATTTTTCATTTTGGCTAGAATTTTCTTTTAAGGTCGAAAAAATTAGAAGTTCTGTCGATAGTAAGTTCTTTAGCATCGAGCGGTCTAAAAGCACTGGCTTTTGAACTTTTACTTGTAATTAGAATTGCACCAGCTTTCGCCCTCGGTCCATAAAGACTAACAGCAGCCTGATCTTTTAAAACTTCGATAGATTCAATGTTGTTTGGATTTATATCATTTAATTGACTGTTTTCATCAAGTTTAACGCCATCTAATATGATAAGACCGTTAAAATTGATATCGTTTCTAAGTCTTATGCCCGTAGGAGTTTGTGCTAGTGTTTTAGGAGGATCTGTATTAAGTGTGAAATTAACATTGATGTTGTATTTTACCCTAACGGCCAAGCCATTTTGGATGCCTGGGTTCCATTTTGGCGATTCTTTTATAACCCTCATCGCTTCTTCATCGGTACCACTTCCTAAACCCCGTGTAATCTGGACATCTGTTAAAGAGCCATCTTTTTCAACAACAAAGCTGAGAAAAACTTTACCCTGAACATTATTTTCCTGTGCCATTTTTGGATACCTGATGCTGCCACCCAGGTATTTATAAAACTTGCTTATACCGCCCGGAAATTCTGGTTGTTTCTCAATTGAAACGAAATCATACACTTTATCTGTATTTTCAGATTTAACATCGCTGCTTTCTGTTCCAGCGGTTTTAGGAAGATAAGATATGATGTTAATCTTGTTCAGATTTACATATCCATCCGATTTAGGCAATAATTTATTCTTAAACGCTTCTGAAGATTCTGGGATTTTAAAACTTACTGTTAAAGCATATTTGCCATCTGCCACAGTTTTAAATCCTTTATACGATAAAATTGCTTTCATCACTTCTTCATCGCAACCTGCTCCTAACTCTACATTCGATGTAATATTGGTAACCCTACCGCCTTTTAGGTTAAATTTGATCTGCGCATTACCTTGTACCTCATCGCTGCTCGCTGCACCTGGGTATTTAATATTTCTTAACAAAAACTGATAAAATCCTTTCCAGTTTGCATCTGTTTTGCCATCAACTGAAATTTTAGGTGCTACGGTTATCTTCTCGGGTGTTGTAACCATGTTCTCAACAATCTCAATCGGCTTCTCTAAAGGGATTTGATCGGTAATGGATAACAACTTCTCATTTTTACGGACAGTAGCAGACGAAAATACGATTAGAAGGGCAAATAAGGGGATAAAAATTCCATACTTCATAATAGCGATCTTTTTAGACCGCTCTTTATGAAGCATGAAAATTCTTTTTTTGATCAATGATTTTTCTAAAAAGCCATTCGTTAAGGCATTTGGCGAAATGCCAAACGACTTACTTAGCAATAACATGGCATATTCCGCTTTATCACCCTGAAATTCGGCAGCAAGTTCATCAGCTAAAAACTCGTGGATGTTTTTAATTGCTTTTTTATAAAGATAAATCACCGGGTTTAACCAGGTAATAATCCCTATAATTTCGAAAAATAAAATATCTACGGTATGCCATTGTTTAATATGTGCTTCTTCATGAATATCAATCACATCCATTTGTGGCAATTCCCGATCAATTACTTTTTTGCCAAAAAAAGAGAAAGCCGTGCCAGCCTTGCTGATTGAAATGAGTTTTTTAACCGCTAATAGGTTAAACACCAATCTACCTAAGAAAAACAAAATACCTGCGCAATAGATATAAACGAATGCATTACCCCAGTTAAAACCGGTATTGTGCTCCGTTACAATCGTTGCCTGTGCTAATACGGCTTCCCAGTTAACTGAAGTATAAACCTGTTGCGCCGCTTTCTGCTCCGTTAGCCATTCTAAACGGATAAATGGTATAGATAACGACAAAACGCCTGCAGCTACTAAATAAATGCGGTTTAAAGTGAAGTAGGTCTCCTTATCTAACAGTAATTTGTAAAAACCGAAAAAAACAATTAAGTATAAGTTCACCTGTAATAGGTAGTGGGCAAAACTCATTTTGGCTTATGTTTAATTTTATTAATCATTTTTAAAATTTCATCAACATCGCTTAAATCCAGTTTCTCTTCTTTAACGAAGAAGGAGAACATACTCTCTACCGAATTTTCGAAGTAATTGCCCAACAATTTTTCTGTTGCGTGGCGTTTATATTCTTCCCTGCTCACTAAAGGATGGTACTGATGTGCTTTACCAAACGCTTCGTGACCAATAAAACCTTTGGTTTCTAAAATTCTAATAATGGTTGATACGGTATTGTACGCAGGTTTAGGGAGGGGTAGCTCATCAATAACTTCTTTGACGAATGCTTTTTCCAATTGCCATAAAACCTGCATAATCTGTTCTTCGGCTTTGGTTAAATCTTTAATTTCCATAATAGTTAATAATAATAAGGATGATAGCAAATTAATTGCCTTAACTAAAGTTAAAACTAATTAGTTAGTTATCCAAATTTTATTAAATAAATTATTAGAAAAATTAATAAGAATGACTTTTTTCGCCCTTTTAAGGTTTTACTTTAAGAAAAATATTAAATCTAGTTATTAATTTATGTAAATCAGCTGATTGTATTCTAGTTATGGATGAGGACTATATCGTAATCAGGTTGTTTTTGATCCCATACACCACTAATCCGGTGCGAGATTTAATATTCAGCTTCGCAAAAAGGGATTCCCTGTAGTTGTCTACTGTGCGTGGACTAACATTCATGAGATCTGCAATTTCCTTATAAGTAAGTTCGGTACTGCAATATTGTAAAAATGTAAGTTCTCTTGCGGAGAATACTGGTTTCTGATCGCTATCTTTTAGCGCCACCAAAAGCCTGCCCGATACCAGCTCATTTACATAGAAACCTTTATCTACTATTACTTTAATTGCTGTTAGCAGATCTGACGGGGTTGATTCTTTAAGCATATAGCCTCCGGCACCGGCTTTAAGCATCCCGATAATTGCTTTTTCATCTTCGAGCATACTTAATGCCAGTACATGTACATTCGGATGATTAGTTTTAACCCATTTAGTTGCTGCAAAGCCGTCCATTACCGGCATATTAATGTCCATTAGTACCAGTTGAACGTGTTGGTGATTGTTTATTTTAGGCTGGAGATCTAATCCGTTTACCGCCTCAAACGTAACATTTATTTCGTCAAATTCTTCCAATAGGCTGGCCAATCCGGAACGGAAAAGCGTGTGATCATCAACAATAGCGATAGAAATACTTTGTTCTTGCATACAATTAAGGGTATGGAACTTCTATTGAAATGGAAGTGCCCTCGCCTGGAGCCGAATTTAATATTAATTTTCCATTGATCATCTCAATTCTTTTATAAATAGAATTTAAGCCCATTCCCGATTTTTTTGATTTAGTTTCTTCAGGGTTAAAACCAATCCCATTTTCGGCAACCCTTAAATGTAAAATGCTGTTTGTCAGGTGCGAATCGATTTGAATACAGGTTGCCTGAGCATGTTTTATAATATTATTAATGATTTCCTGCAATAAACGAAGAAGGATTAAATCTTTATTTGGCGATGTAATTTGCAGATCGATTAACTGGTTATTGATTTTTAATTCGTAAGAACCAGCTTTATTCAACCAGTTAATTTCCTGATCAATGGCGTGGCCAATGCCATTTTCTACCAGTTGTTCGCCATGCAATAGTTTTGCCAGTTCCCTTAATTCTTTAATGGATTTGTTAATAAGTGCTAATGAATTATCGATTTTCTTTTTGGCCTTTTCTCCGTCGTTTAAATTTACAGAGTTTAAGGTGAGTGTGGTAAGACTGAGCAACTGGCCAACGTTATCATGTAGTTCTGTGGCTATACTCTGCATCGTTTGATCTTGTACTTCAATGCGGGTTTGAAGCATTTCGGACTCAAATTTTTGCTGCATATTCTGTTTTTCTAATACATGATTCTTTTTGTGCCGGTTGTACGATCTAATGTATAAAATCAAAAACACAGGTACAAGCAGGAATATCAACGTCGAGATAGCGACTAAGATTGCAATTTTTGTTGTTTCATTCTGCATATAAAGGAATATAACCAAAAGCTACATAAAATAAGGTTTAATACGATATAAATACAATATCTTAAAGTAACATGACCTATAATCTTAACGGTAAACAATCCATCAAAGATGTTCGACATGGTGCTACCGAAGTAATAAAATAGAACGCCTGTTACCCACCAAAACTCGGGGTGAGTTTTGATCTCGATAAAGTTTTCATCTTTTAATAGCAAGTAATAATAATAGAGGCAATAAAGTGTGAAAACGACTGACATTACAGTAATTGTAATCGTGTTTAAATCAGCAAAGGGATGGTTGATGAAAAAGCTAAAATACATCGGGTATACAATACCCGCACCTATAATAAATATAGGTTTGGGATTGGTATACTCTTTTAAGCAGTGGTAAAGACCATATAATATTGTGCTGATTTCAAAAAATATAAAAATATTAAAGAGCCATAAATTGTGTATGCCTCTAATAGCCATATAAGCAGCAACCTCTTCAGTAATTAATGCAATGGCTAAATAGCAGGTAATCACTTTCCCAAATGCATGCTTGTCTTTCCATATTATGGTAATGGCTGCTATTAGGCAAATAAGCTCTGCTATAAATATGGGAGATAAGTACCTCATTGTTTATAAACTCGTTCCCTCACAAAAATCTGGGCAGCCCTGGCCTCTGTTTCCAATATCATCAGGATTATCCTCATGTTCGTCGTCGTTGCTTTCGCATGCAGTTGTAGGTACCAATAATAAAGTGTTTTTACCTACGTACCCACTTTTTACGCCTTCAGGTAAAACATCGGTATATTGCGCAAAATAAAGCCTTAAACCATCATATTTTCCTTCGCTCATTGATTTTGCAATTTCTAATATCTGTTCTGCCGGAAACCATACTGCTTTGGTGAAAGATTTTGGAAATTTTCTTGCCTCTACGGCATAGGCATCAACCATGGCCTGCGCAACCTTCTTATCGATAGGTTCCGAATTTAATTTTTGACTCATAAATTTATTGTTTGATTTTTTCTAAAAATCGATAATAATAAGGGTTTCGGCAAGAGCTATTTGTAATTAAAATACCGTAAAAATACCCTTCTATTTAGGGTGTTTTGCGCTAACGCGGAATTGCGCGGTACCACTACTTTTGGTATACAATAACAGCTGAATAATTTGCGGTTATAACATATTAATGCCGTCTACCCCAGAAAAACAATTATTTTGAACTTATTCAAAAAAAAGTCTATTTGATGTGAAGATTGATATAGAAAACATTTAACCATTTAATTCTTTCAAAAATGATAAACAATATCCTGCTACGGGAAAATCACAGTTCGATCAGCGAAAGGGAAGTTGAAATTGTACACCTGTTATCAATGGGTTACAACAGTAAAGAAATTGGCGAAATGCTTTTTATCAGCGAGCATACCGTTAATACGCACCGAAGAAATATGGTAAGAAAGCTCGATCTTAAAAATTCTTATCAATTAATTGTTTGGGCCTTTAAAGAAAGAATATTATCCTTATAAGGGTTAAAATACGCATAACCTCTCATTCTAAACAGCAAAGCCTGCTATTTGATACTAAAGTCAAATCAGCAGGCTTGTGTTTATGCGTTGTATTTTGTGTTTAGGGCCTTGCGGGTTGCGGAGCAGGCAGTTCTTTTCTTGGAATCTGTGCTTCGCGCTGCGAAGTATTGTAAACAAAAGAAGCAATAATGGTTGCTGCCTGTTTTAAATCATCCTCAACAAGTCTATCATAAGTATCCATATTGCTATGGTGTGTACGGGTATTGTAATCGGCAGGATCCTGAATAAACTGGAAACCCGGTATGCCTACGGCATCAAATGCTTGGTGGTCGGTACCACCTGTATTATTGATAGTGATGGTGGTTGCACCAAGATCGTTAAAAGGTGTTAACCAGCTTTGGAAAATCGGACCAGCCGCTGCATTGCCCTGTAAATATACACCGCGGATTTTCCCTGTTCCATTATCGAGGTTGTAATAAGCTGATATTTTTTTCTGATCTGGCGTTAATACCATTGTTTTCGGATCGCCGAAATGTTTTGCTACATAACCTCTTGATCCAAATAAACCTTGCTCTTCCGAGCTCCAAAGTGCAATACGGATGGTGCGCTTCGGTTTAAAATCTATCGCTTTTAAAATACGCATGGCTTCCATCATTACGGTAGAACCTGCTGCATTATCTGTAGCGCCCGTTGCCGCATGCCACGAATCGAAGTGCCCACCAATCATTACCACTTCATCTTTTAGTTTTTTATCGGTTCCGGGTATTTCGGCAATTACGTTATATCCCTGAGGATCCTGATCATAAAAAGAGGTTTTGATATCGGCTTCAATTTCTACAGGCTTGCCAGCACGTAAAAGACGCAATACATGCAAGAAATCTTCTGCTGCAACTTCAAGTTCAGGCGATACTGGTTTTGCATCTAAAGCATAAGAAGCCCCGTTGCTGGTAAAAAAAGTCCCCTGTCCTCCACGGGCATAAGTTAAAATTAAACCAACTTTTTCCTCTACCAGCATGGCGCTCATTGCCGCACGGATTTCACGCATTTTCATCATTTGCGCCATTCTATCAGCCATTGGTCCGCCGGCAGGGCGTTGTCTTGGACCTGCAGTTTGTGGTTTTGCTGCGGCCATTTGTGCCAAAGTAGTATCGGCATAGCGCAGAAAATCGGGCTTAACGCCACTTGTTAGCGGGGTACCCTGATCCATCATAATGATTTTTCCGGCTAATTTGCCTTTATATTTTGCTAAATCGGCAACACTATCGGCCTTGATTAAAATGACCTGCGATTTGATTGGGCCATTTGTACCAGGTGTCCATGCTTTAGGAGAGGCAATGATGGCATGGTAGTAAGGAAGGGTGGTGGCGGCATAGTATTTATCAATCTGCCAGCCTTTACCGAAAGTTCCCCAGGCTTCAAGGTGTACATTTTTTAATCCCCAATCGGTAAGTTGCTTCACAGCCCAATCCTGTGCTTTTTTTAATCCTGGAGAGTTTGATAAACGGGGACCGCTTACATCTGTTAAATTAAAAGCAATATCCATTGCCTTCGAATTTTCTAAACCTTCCTTTCTTATTTTTTGTACTACAGCTGCATCAGGGGTATCTTGTGCAAAAGCTGAAAAGCACAGGCCAAAGGCCATTGCTGTGATTGTAAATTTTTTGATCATTTTATGAATAATTTGGTGGTTGATTTTGATCTAAAATACACTTTAAACCACTTCAAATTATTATCCAATGAGATTTTTACATATCGCATTGTACAGGACAAGAAATTTACAGATTGAAATTATTTTATGCTCTTTTTAGTTACGATAAAGTAGCCAATAATGAAAAGAACCAAAGCATAAATCAAGCTTGTCCATATTTCCTGCGTAAAAACCGGAAAATCCAGCGGATCGCCTCCTTTTTTTACCTTGGTCATCTTTAAAGATAAGGCAGGTAATGAATAAGGGATCAGGTAAGCATATTTCCAACCCACATTTGCGGTAATAATGCCCATAATGGTGCCAATAAAGCCAATGCCCATTGGCTTAAGAAAATCGCTCCATAGCAAACTTAATATAAACTGTAGCGATAAAATGCCTAAAGATGATAAGAATAATTTGCCGTAAGAGTTAACTAGGATATTTAGCGGGTTGTATTGATTAAAATTAAGCTTAGGCAACAATACCTGTAATAAATGGCCAAAGGCATAGGTAAGTGTAGCAAATAAGAATAAGCAGATAAATATTAACAGGACCGCATACAGGTATTTTGCGGCATAAATCGAAAATTTATTTAAGGGTTGGGCAAATAACATTTTCCAGGTATCGTTCTTATGTTCGATATTATTGACCGAGAAGGCCATGAATATAACATAGAAGGGCATTATCAAAAATCCCATTACGCCGAGTGCTGCACCGCTGTAATGTGCCCATAATATTATTGGAGGATAGTGGTTGCCGATGATTTTCTCTGCGTCGGAATAAAAACCAAAGCTGATTAATCCGCATATAATAACTGGTAATAATATAGCTGCCCAGAAGGCTAAGGTTTTTCTGGATTTGTAAAATTCTGATATTAAAGAAATATAAAGAGCGTGCATGTTAGTTTGTTTTGGTAATATCAAGGAATAAATTTTCGAGATCTTTTCGTTGTTGATAAAGACTGCTTACCGTGAAACCATTTTGGATAAGGAATGTATTTAGTTCTCCACTTTTTTGTGGGGAAGTATAGGGTATGGTAATTACCTTATCGGTTTTTGTGGCAATTTCATAACCCGACTTGGTTAAAAGGGAACTTGCATTTTCGATATTGTCGACTTCGATTTCGAGCATTGGTTTGCTTAGTAAATGAAGTTCGTTAATTGTACCCTGAAATAATAATTGACCTTTGTTTATGATGCCAACATGGGTGGCTGTTCTTTCTATTTCTGCCAATAAGTGGCTTGAAACCAATATTGTTTTTTGGTGTTTTGTGGCTAAATCGATCATGAGGTTCCGGACCTCAATAATGCCATTTGGATCTAAACCATTTGTAGGCTCATCCAACAGGAGTAATTCGGGATCTGAAATTAGTGCCTGCGCAATGCCCAGCCGTTGTTTCATGCCTAATGAATATTTACTGGCTTTTTTATTTGCTGCATCTGCCAAACCTACTAGCGACAGCATTTCATCAGCTTTGGCTTTTTTTATGCCTAACAGAATACAGCGGTTAATAAGGTTTTCTTTTCCTGTTAAATGCCCATAAATGGCTGGCTGTTCTACTAAAGCGCCAATGCGTTTAAGGGTAGCAATACGATTACTGTTTATTTCTTTACCGAAGATAAAAACCTGATCAGAAGGCGATTTGAGCAGGTTAAGCAAGATTTTTATGGTGGTTGTTTTTCCAGCCCCGTTTGGGCCTAAAAAGCCATAAATACTACCTTTGGGTACTTGTAGTGAGAGATCTTTTACAATAATCTGGTTGCCGAAGTTAAAGTTTAAACCTACTGTTTCGATAGCGTAATTACCCATTGTTTCTATTTGAAAATGGCAGTTACTTGTTTTACAACGGAACCAGATGTTTTTGTAGGTTTTACAACTATTTCTGCATCATTCTGACTGGTGCTAACCGTAAGTGTTAAAATAATCATCATAAATACAGGTAATAATAAAAGTAAAAATGGTGATGTGTTTGCTAACTTTTTCATGATCGATAGTTTTATTTGAGAGGCTGTGAAGTTATCATCAGCCATTACTGTTTGATTGTTTAAGTTGATTGCTGATGATGTTTTCATTTTGTTTTCGTTTTGATGATTCAAAGAAACTCAAGAAAAACAAGCTGCTAAAATCTATTATACCAAGTGTTCAAGATTCTAGATCAACAGACATTTTTGGCGTTTGTCGATAAAATTTGCCTATTGGGCCGTTGGTAGAAAAAAAATGCCCGTTGGTAGATTGTGTTCGGTTTAAATTGAAAGTTTATTTACTTTGGATGCATGAAGCTATTACGTGTTATTTTAACTTGTACCAGCTTTAAGAATATTTAATGAATAACCAATGAAACAAAGCAGGGGTCCTTTAATTTTACATACTATATACTGGGGATTGATCTTTATGTTCCTGATTGCCATGTCTGTATTCAGGGAAGGTAGCGCAACAATGAAAGATTATTTTTTATCTTTTGGTGTAATCGGTATTATCAACGTTTCTCTTTTTTATATCAATTATATTTTCTTAATACCTGAATTGATAAAGAGACAGAAAAAATACTGGATTTACTTCCTTTCATTCTTCTTGTTGCTTATTGCAGGTACGTTTTTGAAAACGGTGCTAGCGGTTCTTAACCCCGAAGAACTGTTGACTTATAGAACTGAAAAAGAGGTGCACAATTTTTCTGTGAATAGCTTTGCCTTGAATGCGGCCTTTTTCTCTGGTTTTTTCCTGATCAGCAGTTGTATTATTAAATTTATTATTGATTGGTTTTCTAACGAGCGTATCCAACGTAACCTAGAAAGTGAACGCCGCGAAATGGAACTTCAGTTTTTAAAATCGCAGCTAAACCCACATTTTCTTTTCAATTCGCTCAATAACATTTATTCACTGGCCTATCAAAAATCGGATAAAACTGCCGATGCCATTATGAAGCTTTCGGAAATTATGCGTTACATGATTTATGAGAGCAATACACCAACAGTAGCATTAAGCAAAGAAGTAGACTATTTAACCAGTTATATCGAACTGCAAAAAATAAGGTTTAAAGATGGCGCCTATATAGAACTTACCTTAAACGGCGAAATTGACAATCAAAAAATTGTTCCTTTAATGTTGATTTCGTTTGTAGAAAATGCATTTAAACATGGCGTAGTAACCGATCCGGCCGAACCGGTAAAAATTAATATCATTGCCAACCAGAAGATTTTGCATTTTAGCGTAGTGAATAAAAAGAACCAACAGAATAAAGATGCACAGGGAGGGGTTGGTTTAACCAATGTAGAACGACGGTTACAATTGGTTTACCCTGATAGATATAAATTAAATGTTGTAAATTCGGCTACTCATTACACCTGTGAACTGATGATTGATATATAATCCGATAACCAAACATAAACCGGATAAATCATTAATTAAAATAATAACCTAAAATGAACTTAAACTGTATTGTTGTTGATGATGAGCCTTTAGCGCTTGATATTTTACAGGATTATATTTCGAAAGTGCCTTTTTTAACCATGGTTAAAAGGTGCGAAAACCCTATTGAAGCTTTGCAGATTGTTCAGGGCGGAGGGATTGATCTTGTGTTTTTAGATATTCAGATGCCTGAGCTTACCGGAATCCAGTTTTTAAAAATCGCTGGCAATAAATGCCACTACATATTAACTACTGCTTACCCACAGTATGCTTTAGAAAGTTACGACCTAAATGTTTCGGATTATTTGTTAAAGCCAATCGCATTCGACCGTTTTTATAAAGCCGTGGAAAAAGTACATAATCAGGTAAAACCTGTTGAAGCCCCTGCAAGTGTAGCACAGCCTATCGTTACACCTGCACCGTTTTCTGGTTCAGCAAATCCTGTGCAAGATTATATTTTCGTTAAAACAGAACATAAGATTCAAAAAATTTATCTGCATAATATTTTATTCATCGAAGGTTTAAAAGATTACATTTCGATCTTTACGAAAGATGAGCGTGTAATTACGCTACAGAGTATGAAGAAGATGGAAGAAGCTTTACCTCAAGGTCAGTTTATCAGGGTGCACAAATCTTATATTGTGGCTGTTGATAAAATTGAAAGTATCGAGCGTAGCCGCATTACCATCAATCAGAAGATTATCCCTGTTGGCGATACCTACCGTGATGAATTTTTCAGGGTGATCGGAAATAAGAACATTTAGGGCGTTGGTGTAAGTGCTAAACCAGTTCAAAAAATTAACCTTTTAATTGCCACCGAAGCACAAAAACCACGGAATGATCCTGCCGCGATTGTCATCCTGAGCAGAGTCGAAGGATCTTTAAAGGGATTAATAAAAACTATAAGACAGCAGGCTGTGCCATTGGTTGACCTAAAACTTTCCTGATTTCGTTTTCTGCTTCTAGCGTAATATCATTCGGCGTTTTTAAGCCTGGTTCTATCGGTTTTAAAACCGTCCATTTTAGCGCATTGCCAGTAGTTAACGGAAACATGCCAAAGCGAACAATTTTCCACGAATTTTCTATGGCTACCGGAACAACCAAGGCATTAGGAACTACCTTTAATATGGTTGCAATACCCCCAAATTGAAATGTTTTCAACTGACCATCTTTCGCCCGGGTTCCCTCCGGGAAAATAACAGTGCTCCAATTGTTTTCTTTCATCCTACGACCAAGTTTGATGATTTCGGAAATGGCCTGTTTGTTATCTTTTCGGTTAATGTTAGCCCCACCGCCTAAACGCAGGTTAATGGATATGGATGGAATACCTTTGGTAAGCTCAATTTTAGAGATAAATTTTGCGCTGTGTTTTCTTAAAAACCAAATTAACGAAGGGATATCATACATGCTCTGGTGGTTCGCAGCAAAAATAATTGGTCTATCTGTCGGTAAATCGTATTCATTCTTAAAACTGATTGAATTGAATAGAAAGATCTGGCAGTAGGTTAGGAAAAAATTAAGGATATCTACCGAAACCTTATGCGCCTTATAGCCAAAAAGCTTAAAGCAAATCCATTGAATAGGGTGGAAGATACAAAGTGTTAATCCAAAGAAAATATAAAAAATAGGGCTTAAAATATATCCGAAAAGCTTGCTCATCTGGGTGATTGAATAGTTGGCAAAGATAATAATAAATTATTCTGGTTCTTTGAAGATGTATCTTTCTTCGTATTCAATCTCAAACGTTTTTAAGAAACTGGTGTACTCCTCTAAAAAGCTCTTCTTTTTATGGTGCTGTTCCTGGTTTTGGATGTATTGAATAACTTGTTGAATATGGCTTTTTGAATAAGAGAATGCGCCATAACCTTCTTGCCAGGCAAATTTAACTTTACAAAATCTCTGATCGTTAATCCATTTTGAACTTTCTGTTTTTACATTCTGGATCAGGCTGGAAATGGATTGGTGCGGCCGCATACCAATAAAGATGTGAATATGATCCGGCATACAATTGATCTGGATCATTTTATGGTTATTTGACTGAAATATCCCTGTGATATATTTCAAAAGCCTTTCCTTCCAATCTTTATGAATTAATGAGGCCCGAAATTTAACGGCAAAAACAAACTGAATGTGTAATTGGGTATAGGTATTCGGCATAGCGTTCTAAATTTAAATCATAATCAAACGTTCCTACGGAACGAAAATTGCCATCTGCAATTTCTACCGAGGAAATGTCCATACTGGACATTAATAATTTTTAGGATGATTTAATATTTAGGGATTGCACTAGCAATTTAAAACAAATGACGCTATAGAACAAGTGCTGATGCA
>NZ_JBWKXA010000003.1:172836-219144 GCF_059422505.1 Pedobacter sp. GW821-FHT01D05
CAATTTAAAACAAATGACGCTATAGAACAAGTGCTGATGCAATATTTTGTAGTTATAAGGTAAATTTCATAGCAAACCGCCGTTAAAAGAACTAATAAGCAATATTCATCTGAGACATTAATAATTTCTAGGATGATTTAATATTTAGGGATTGCACTAGCAATTTAAAACAAATGACGCTATAGAACAAGTGCTGATGCAATATTTTGTAGTTATAAGGTAAATTTCATAGCAAACCGCTGTTAAAAGAATAATAAGCGATATTCATCTGAGACATTATAATTTTTTAGGATGTTTAATATTTGGGGATTGTTTTAGCATTTAACATAAATAATTTTAACATTTAATCGTGCAATGTCCCATTGGGACATATGCTGGGTAGAAAAAAATATGCAATATTTTTTATGTTCCGTTAGGAACATTTGGTGGTTGCCACGGCTACAATTCGCCATTCAATATCATGAGTTTGGCTTTTAAGATCGCAGCTACGCTCATCGAATCGGTAATCTCTCCATTCAAAACCATTTGATACGCTTCATCAAAAGACAATTTTTTAACCACAAGTTCCTCTGTTTCTTCAGGCATGGCGATACCTTGGATGAGATCGGTAGCAATGTAAATAATGCTAAGTTCATCACACACGGAGTTAGAAAGGTGCATTCTTTGAATTTCTTTCCAGTTCCTGGCGCTCATACCCGTTTCTTCTAACAGTTCCCGTCTGGCGCTTTCTAATGGCGCTTCATGAAATGGCCCACCACCTTCCGGAATTTCCCAACTGTAGGCATTAATCGCATATCGGTATTGGCCAACCAACCAGGTATTATAATTTTCATCTAAAGGAAGGATTCCGATGGCGCGATTTTTAAAATGAACGGTACCATAAATCCCTTGTCCACCAGATGGATTAATTACCTGATGTTCGGTTAAACGAATCCAGTTGTTATCGTATTTTACCTCGCTCTCTAGCGTTTTCCAAGGGTTGATCTCTTCCATGCTGCAAGATAAGCAATATGATTTTATCTTACTGTGGTTTTGCGGGAGGCGGCGGTGGTGGAATTTTATTTACGGTAATCTTAGTGAAACGATAATTCAGGCTAAAGGTGAAATTCTGTGTGTTGTTGGTCGAATAATTCTCCAGTCTGAAATTCTGGCCTTCATTGTAAAAGGTATTGGTTCTGTTTCCTAAAATATCATTTATCGTTATGCGAAGGTTTAACCGGTTACCCAAAAATACTTTCCTTGCCGAGAAATTAGAAGTCATAGAACCTTTGTTCCGGCCTTGTGCATTGGTATTGTTGGCATAGTTTAAGTTCGATTCGAAAGCCGTTTTTAGCGGTAACTGCATCGATAGGCCAATTGCTCCTCTAAAACTCAAACCATCACGGTTTAGCGAACTATTTAATTGCGATTTGTAATTACTTTGGATCACACTGAAATTTCCATTGGCCGATATCTTATTGGTAGGGCGATAATTCCCGATTAGGATAAGCGATAAAGAATTATTGCTGCCCACATTATCGTAAGTACTTTCAGATCTGGCTGTATTGGAGCCAGGAATTAAGGTGACTGTGCGGTAACGTTCTATAACCCCCTGACTGGTTGAATAAGAGAGCCGTGGGTTAAATGACCATTTCTGGCCAAAAGCCCCAAAGTTAATATCAAATTGATGGGTATAAGCTGGCGATAGATTAGGATTCCCGTAGGAGATATTCAATGTATCAACATTATTAACCTGTGGGTTCAAGGTATTTTCTCTTGGCCGGTTTACACGGATGCTATACGTAGCGCCAATATTATACCGTTTTCGGTAAAACCGATTTAAGGATAGGTTAGGGAAAATACTGAGATAAGGTTTTACATTATAATTCTGCCCAGTGGATAAATCGAAGGCTACATCGGTAAGCTCGGCCCTAACTCCTGTTTTAACGCCCCAGCCAACCTTGCGGTAGTTATAAGATGCATAGGCAGCAGCTATGTTTTCATTGTATAAAAACTGGTTCGATAATTTGTTATTACGCACAAACTGTTGCGTGGCAAAATTAAAATTCTCGATTAACAAGTCGTTATCGTTCTTTCTGTAGTTAAAAGCCAAGCCGGTTTCAATGCGGTCGCGTTTATTGAATATTGGTTTTTCGTAATCTAAGGTTATGTTTAATCCCCTGTTTCCGGTGTTATTATTGTTTTGCTGTATAGTTGGGGCTGATGTGCTGGGCTGTGCGTAAGTGGTGCTGTAATCCCTAAAATCGGTACTCTTGTTGGTATTGAAATTTAATCCTAAAGATATTTTACCTCCGCTGGTATCGGTCTGAAGATCGTAATCCGCATTAAAAACAAAGTTATTGCTATTGCCTTTACCTGTATTATGCTGATTGCGAAGACGGTTTTCTATCCGTTCTTCACTTAAGTAATGAAGATCGGTTGTAGCATTTGAATTCGAATTATTGAGGTTGTAATTGGTTGATAGGCGTAAACTTTGTTTTGGACTAATGGTCCAGTCTAAACCCATTCTAAAATTCCCACCATTGTTATGGTTGCGATAAGCCCCATATTGGTCATAATAGAAAGTTGTGTCAGGAAAAAAGTTTTCGCGGAAATTGTGGCTGTTACCCTTCCCAACATTATAACGATAAGCTGCGCTTCCATTTATAGCATAAGATTTTCCGCGGTAAGATGCATTTGCGTTAGTATTACCGTTGCCCTGCAATCCGCTCGAAACACCTACGTTACCGTTAAAGCCAACCTTAAAGCCTTTTTTCATTACAATGTTGATGATGCCTTCCCCATCCCCGCTATATTTAGATGGTGGGTTAGTGAGGACTTCTATCTTATCAATGGCATCAGAAGGGAGTACATTTAGCAGGTCGGCGATATTTGAGGTCATATAGTCTGAGGGCTTACCATCAATAAAAATCCTGGTATTTCTCTTTCCTGCGATGGTAGCATTGCCATCAATATCTACCTGCACCATCGGTACGTTTTTTAGTACATCTGTTGCGGTACTACCTTCGGCTAATAGCGTTGAGCCAACATTATAAGTAACACCATCAGCTCCAAATTCGATAGGTGGTTTTTGGACGGTAATGGTTACTTCCTGCAAAGAATTTTGCTCGGAGGTTAGCTTCAATGCGCCAAGGTTTTTATCGAAATCTTTTTCTGTAATGGCTATTCCATTTACTTTTAATGAGGCATAACCAACAAAACTTACCCTAATGCTATAATTTCCTGTTTTTAGATTTTTAATGCTAAAATGGCCATCCTCATCTGTGGCAGATGTAACTATAGGTTGTTCAGATCCATCGATATAAACAGATATTACGGCCGATGGGATAGATAATCCACCAACTTCTTCAACCACTTTTCCGCTGATTACACCTTTCTCTACAGCAAGCGCAGCAAAGGCGTTGAGTAAAATCAATAGGGTAAAGCAAAGCTTAGGTAAAAGTTTTTCCAATAGCTGATTAGTTAAAAAAAGGTGCTTAGAAATATTTTTCTAAGCACCTTCGGTTATTAAAATGATCCCTCATCAGGACGGTTGTCCTGCTGATCGTCTTTCTTCTTTTTTGCTCCCGTAAATGTTGATTTTCCAAACCGGTAAGAGAACGTTAAGTTACCCATTGTTCCCTGCATTTGTCGTTCAAAATCAACAATTGTTGCTTTATCTTCGGTGGTCATGCTCCATCTTCTGGTGTTAAATACATCTCTAACATTGAAACTTAAAGATGCTTTTTTATTCGGGAAATCGTATTTGGCTCCGCCGTCGATTCCGTACATGGCATTACGTTTTCCCTGTGCCATCACTTCCGGTGCTCTGTAATCGCCGCGTACCTGTAGCGATACATTTTTTGCAACAGTTAAATTTCCGGTTAGGTTGGCATTCCAGCTAAATCCACTGCTCGATGCAATATCAAACCTCGCATCTCCGGCAAACTTAGCTTGATATAAGTTTACGTTGGTGGTAAAATTTAAAGCTTTAATCAGATCGAAACGACCAATTAACTCTAAACCACTATTGATTTGATTTGTTAAATTTTGAGGGGTTGAAGTAATGATTCCATTAACTGGCGTACTTCTTACCCGTTGAATTACATCATTGGTTTGGCGGAAATACAAACTCGAAGTTAAGGTTACTTTTTTCCAGTATTTACTGTAGCCCAATTCGAAAGAATGTACATCCTCTGGCAATAAATTCGGGTTACCACCTCTATAGTTTAAAGGATCCGAAACATCCAGAAATGGATTGGTATCCCAAGGGCGGGGGCGATTTACACGGCGTGTATAACTCAATTGAAGCTGGTTGTCGCCTTTAAATTTTTGCGTTAAGAAAACACTGGGATAAATCCTTTTGTAGTGGATATTTCCTTCTGCGGTAGTTAACACATTGTTTGTATAGCCTTCTAAATGTGTGTCTAAACGCGCATCTTCCCCTCTTAAGCCAATCTGATAGCCAAAATCTTTAATCTGGTTCTGGTAATTAAAATAAAGTGCGTGCACCTGATCTTTACTATCGAAACCGTTAATTAACTTATTATTACTGACATAAATATTCGTATTGGTAGGAATCGAATCTGCGTATTGATCATTGTTTCCTAAGCGGATCTGGCTACGGTAACCAACTTCAATTTTACCCGCTTTACCAACAGGTAGTGCATAATCAGTCTGAATATTGTAATTGGTATTGTTACCGGTATTAAATACACGCTGTAAACTTAAAGTTTCATCAATCGGCACACCATTTCGGTTAGTGGTATTGGTACTGTAAGTTTGATCGTTATTGTTTGTACCATACGAATAACCAAAGTTGAAGGTTAACTCTTCTTTCGGTTTTTTAAACTTCTGTACGTAATCTAAATTCAGGTCATAACTTTTTCCATAACCGTCATTATTATTGGTTCTGTTGCTTAATAAGACAGGTGACTGGTTTGCACTTAATTGTCTAATATCAAGCAGCTCGTTACGTTCATTTTCTCTTGAGTTAAAACCACCCGATAAGCTGATTACGCTTTTTGGTGCCAAATAATAGTCTAAACCAGCTTTAGCATTGTGTCCTCTGTCTAAAGAATTAGAAACTGTATTCTGATTTGCGAAAGCTGTTGAACTGCTTGGCGTTTTGTAGGTAATATCCTGGAAACCGCCACCCAAACGGTTACCATATCGATAGCCATAGTTCCCATAAAGATTTACTTTGCTATTCTGAAAACTTAAATTAGTGTTGGCATTATAGTTATCACGGTTACCTGCAGTTAGTGCAACTGAACCGTTAAAGCCAAGTTTCGTATTTTTTTTCAGTACAATGTTGATGATACCTGATTGACCTTCTGCATCATATTTAGCCGATGGATTGGTAATTACCTCAACACTTTCGATAGAGCTTGCAGGGATCGACTGGAGGATCTGCGCGACATTACCGCCGGCAATTAAAGATGGTTTTCCATCAATTAACACTTTAACACCTGTAGAGCCACGTAAGCTCACATTGCCATCCATATCGGTAGAAACAGAAGGAACATTCTGTAATAAATCGCCTGCAGAACCACCCTCGCTGATTACGCTCTGATCTACAGCGAAAATCTTTTTGTCGATACCCATTTGCATGCCTTGTTTTTGGCCTGTTACGGTAATTTCGCTCAGCACATTTCCTTTTGAAGGATTCATTTTAATCTCGCCAAAGTTTAAGGCTCCAGTTGCCGCGGTAATAGTCACATTATCCCTAACCATGGTTTGATAGCCAACAAAACTTATTTTGAAGGTGAAAGTTCCGGCAGGGATATCGGCCATTACAAAAGCACCATTTACATCGGTTTGCACAATTTTTGCGTTTTTGGCCGTAGCCTTATCAATTAAAATTGCGGTAGCAAACGGAATGGTTTCTTGTGTTTTTGCATCTTTAAGTATTCCGGTAATTTTTGCCTTTCCACTTGTTTGCGCAAAAAGGCTAAATGATAAGCTTAAAAGTAAAAGGGTAATCTGTATTGTTCTTGATTGTAAAAGTCTCATTAAAAATAAAATTTCGTGTTTTTTATAAAGGGAGACAAAGTAACGGCAACTAAGTTTAATTAAGGAGCCGTAACTATTTTATTACAGCCATTTTATAGTAATATTTTTGTGGGTAATGCACAGTTTACAGCTAACAATTTGCGGTTTTCAGTTTTACGGAAACAATAAAAGAATATTACAATTGAACAATTTGCAAAATGTTACTTTTGTTTATTATGAATAGGATATTAATTGTTGATGATTTGCACCCTGCATTTAAAGAGCAGGCCATTGCTATGGGTTACCAGGTTGATGATGAACCGCAGATTACCCGCCAACAAACATTAGATAAAATAAAGGATTATACCGGCATTGCTGTTCGGACGAAATTTAGAATCGATGCTGAGCTCTTTGCTGCTGCGCCGAATTTAAAATTTGTGGCCAGGGCAGGGGCAGGGTTGGATAACATAGACGATAAAATTGCCTTCGAAAGAAATATCGAACTGATTAATGCACCTGAAGGCAATTGTGATGCCGTTGGCGAACATGCTACGGGTCTGCTTTTATCATTGATGAACAACTTCCGCAGGGCCGATATGGAGATTAGAAACGGGGTGTGGGATAGAGAAGGTAACCGTGGTTACGAATTGAAAGGCAAAAAGGTGGGCATTATTGGTTATGGCTTTATGGGACAAAGTTTTGCTAAGAAACTGGCGGGTTTTGAGGTTGATGTAATGGCCTATGATAAATATAAAACCGGATTTTCTGATGCATTTGCCCGCGAGGTAAGTATGGAAGAAATTGTAAAATACAGCGATGTACTGAGCTTGCATATTCCCCTAACAGCCGAAACCAAACAGATGGTTGATGACGAGTATTTCTTTCATTTTAAAAAGCCTATTTTCTTCATCAATACGGCCAGGGGCGAAATTGTTAACACAGAGGCAGTGCTAAATGCGATTAAAAGCGGAAAGATTTTAGGTGCCGGACTGGATGTATTGCAAACAGAAAAATTCCCGGCATTGGGCGAGCAGGTTTGGTACAATGAACTTAAAAATAACGAAAAAGTGATTCTAACGCCACATGTTGGTGGCTGGACATTCGATTCTTACCGTAAAATTTCGGAGGTTTTGGCTGAGAAGTTAAGTGGGCTTAGTTTTTAAGTTAAAGCAGGCTGTATCATAAATATAGAATTGTCATCCTGAGCCTGTCGAAGGACCTGTTTAAATTCCTCGCTAAGCGTTTCGACAAGCTCAACGTGACAAGTTCGAATGATATCACAACTTATGATGCAGGCTCCCGGCGCTAAAATTAATATTTTATGACGCATACAGCTATTCAATCCAAAGGTTATATTAAAAATGTCGATTTCGAATATGTTGAAACATACTCTTTTCAACAGCAGGCCTACTATTCGGATGCCACTAGAAATACTGTGGCAATATCTTGGTATGATAACCGCATAACTGATCTGAATGGTAACCTTGATAGCTCTTCGGAAAAGATTAGTTCCTTCCTGCGTAATAGTCAGGATATGATTAAATTAAATCACATTTTAGAAACCGAGGTTGCAAACTTACCTTCTTGGATGTGTCTACCTATTTACAGGGATGCAATCATATTTTATAGTAAGAGTGGAGAAATTGTTTCTGCGCTTAATGTATGTTTCGAATGCTCATACATGGAGGATGATAAAGGGATTAATATTAATGCAGACGAATCTACTTACGGCTTGCTAAAGTCCTTCTTAATCTCAAAAGGGCATAAAATTAGGACATAATTTTTTCTAAAATATTTCTTGCGTTAAAATTGTTTCTTGAGATTAAGATATTTAAACATTCTTAGTCAAAAGGGTTGAAAAGTAGATTAATCCTGATAATATTTTCTTAAATTGGCTATACAATCTAACCAATTTTATCATGCCGAAAGATCATTTATATTCAACTACAGTTACCTGGACGGGCAATAAAGGCTCGGGTACAATGGATTACCGTTCGTACGATCGCGATTATGTAATTTCAGTAAAAGGCAAAGCCGATATTTCTGGATCGTCTGATTCTGCTTTTCTGGGCGATAAATCTAAATATAATCCCGAAGACCTGTTATTGGCTTCCATATCCAGTTGCCATATGCTCTGGTATTTACATTTATGCTCTAAAAACGAGATCGTGGTAATCGATTATAAAGATGAGGCAATAGGTACCATGGAAGAATCGGCTGATGGAAGTGGCCGTTTTAGAGAGGTTACCCTGCATCCGCAGGTTTTAATTGCTGATAAAGCACATTACGAACTTGCAGCTTCGCTGCATCATGAGGCAAATAAAATGTGTTTTATTGCCAATTCATTAAATTTTCCGGTAAAACACGAGCCTGCTTGTAAAGCAGAAAACGGTTAACAGTTTTCAGTTGATACAATCGTCCTCGTTTGTAACGAGGATGGTGGAGAAAGGCGATTTTATCGCTATTAATTTGTTTATGTCGCATTACAAATGCGGATCTCGATAATCCTCGTTACAAACGAGGACGATTAGTTAACAATTTTCAGTTGGTAGTTATATTGAACTGCCAACTGAAAATTGCGAACTGTAAACTATTTAGCTGACCAAACATTATCCGCTGGCGTAGCATCTACATAGATACCGTTATCTAAACCAATCGATTTTATTTTTTTAGTAGTGTTAAGCACTATGTTCACCTCTTTTTGATTCGTTTTCCAAACTGCAGGTGTTTTGTGGATGGTGTCTGCTTTTCCATCGGTATAAGTAACCACCACATTAAATGGAATGGCAAAACCACCTACATTTTTAATGGTCACGGTAGATTTTCCTTTTGTAGGCGTTACTTTAGTAATGGCTAAATCAAGATAGTTGTTGGTGAAAAACCAATTCTGGAAAAACCAGTTTAAATTTTGTCCAGATCCTGCATTCATCGAGTTAAAATAATCCCACGGAATAGGATGTTTGCCATTCCAGTTGCCCATATAGGTATGCAATGCTTTTTTAAATAGCTCATCACCAAGCATATCTTTTAACGCCAGATAAGATAAGGAAGCCTTTCCGTAAGAGTTATTCCCATACCCCGAACCCGAAACCTGATCAGACATCGAAATTACGGGCTGATCTTCTTCTGTCGATTTATCATTGATATATTTATTTACCCTAAAGTTTTTGTAAAACTTATCAGCTGCCTCTTTGCCGTGTTCTGCAATACCAATTAAATATTCGAATGTTGTAGCCCAGCCTTCATCCATATAAGCATAACGGGTTTCGTTAATGCCCATATAAAAAGGGAAGTAAGTATGCGCTACTTCGTGGTCCTGAACCAATTGTGCAAAAACAGGATCGCCAAATTGAGAATCGTTAACCATCATCGGGTACTCCATGTCGGCAAAACCTTGAAAAGCAATGGTTTTGGCATAAGGATAGGGGATTCCCGGCCAATTGTTCGAGAACCAATCTAAAGCATTAAGGTTGTATTTAACCGAATTGATAAAATCTGTTCCGGTAGTTGGGTTGTAGGCCGCCTGGGCACTTGCGCGGCGATTGGTTTTTTTATCTACAATTACGCTTGCGCCATCCCAAACATAATGGTTGCTCAGTGCAAAAGTAACATCTGTAATGTGCTTTACGGCAAATTTCCAGGTGTTCCAGTCTTTTTGCTGGGTTACTTTGCCATCTTTCATTTCCTGCTCGGTAGCAATGTGGATGAGCTCATCACCGTTATATGATTTTTTTAAACGTGCAGAAATTTCTGGTTGTAACACTTCATCTGGATTCAGGAAATCGCCGGTTGCATAAACCACATAGTTTTTAGGCGCTCTGATTGCGAATTCGTAATCATTAAAGTCGTTGTAAAACTCGGCTCTATCGGTGTGTGGAATGCGGTCCCAACCGTTATAATCATCAAATACAGAGATGCGAGGATAACTGTAGGCCACAAAAAAAGAGTTTGGATCAATCTGTCCCTCGCGACCGCTTTCTTTTGATAATGGGTAATCCCACTCTATTTTAACCGCAATTTTCGATTTTGGTAGCAAGGGTTTGTTCAGTTTTACATTACCAACGGTTCCCCAGTTTTTGCTATCTACTTTATACGTTTCGCCATCAACAGAGAAAGAACTGATATTTAAGCCTGTGCTCAAAAAATCTTCGCTTACCGCACCACCTCTCGGGGAGGTTGGTTTGTGCAGGTTGTTTACAAAGCGAATGGCTAAAGTTTTTAAAGTATCAGTGCTGTTGTTGCTGTACAAAATTTCTTCTTTACCGCTCACTACTTTGGTTTCGGCATCAACCTTAATGTCCATGTTATATTTACCATGGTTTTGCCAATAATTAGCTCCTGGCTTTCCACTCATTGAACGGGTGCCCTTAGCATATGCTGCTTTTATATTCCTGGGCATATAAAGTTCCTGGGCAGAAACAGTATAACCACCCAAACAAATGAGTAGGGCAATAGATAATAACTTTTTCATTTTTACGAATAATTTTAGCTAAAAATAGAACTAATGATTGAATTTTGAATAAGTGTATAAATGAATGTTACCATTGTGGTGATTCCGGCATATAATTATAAGAAGTAACGAATATGTTTGTCTTTATTTTAAGGGTTAATTAATGCTTCAAATTGACCTTTAGCGTCATAAAAGGTTAAAATATTGGTTACTTCTTAATTTTTTATTTGCTTTTGTAATTTCCACATTTTATCTTCGTTATAATTGAAGCAAGACTATGTAGCAAACCAACTATATAGTCTTGTTTGTTTTTTATAGCGTTTGAATAAAATTAATAGAGCAATGACAGAGGTAACATACTACACCCAAGAGGGGTTAGATAAATTAAAAGAGGAAGTTCATTATTTAACAACCACCGGTCGTCAGCTAATATCTAAAGCAATTGCAGAGGCAAGAGATAAAGGTGATTTATCGGAGAATGCAGAATACGATGCTGCTAAAGAAGCGCAAGGTTTGCATGAAGCAAAAATTTCAAAATTAAAGAATACGTTGGCAAACGCACGTTTAATTGATGAGTCTAAATTAGATTTATCGAAAGTACTTGCTTTATCGATTGTTAAAATAAAGAATGTTAAAAACGGTGCTACCATGACTTACCAGTTGGTAGCCGAAACAGAAGCAGATTTAAAAACGGGAAAAATTTCTGTTAAATCGCCAATTGCACAAGGTTTGTTAGGTAAATCGGTAGGCGAATTCGCCGAAATTGAGGTGCCGGCAGGTAAAATGCAGTTCGAAGTTTTAGAGATATCGAGATAAGGTAGAAGGCGGAGGGTTTAAGGCTTAAGGTCTGTTCTCCGCTATAAATTCCTAAACCTTACACCCTACACCTTTTAACCTTCCACCTTATGACTATTTTTTCAAAAATTGTTGCCGGCGAAATCAGTGCACATGTTGTTGCTGAAACCGTAGAATATTTAGCGTTTTTAGATGTTCAGCCTTTAACGGCAGGGCATGTTTTGGTTATTCCGAAAATTGAAACCGATTATATCTTCGATATGGAGGAAGATCTGTATGTTGGCCTTTGGATGTTTGCCAAAATTGTAGCGAAAGGTGTAAAAATAGCTTTCCCTTGCAAAAAAGTAGGCGTTTCGGTTATTGGCCTGGAAGTTCCGCATGCACATATTCATTTAATTCCGATGAATAATGTGAGCGATATGAACTTTAGCAAAGAAAAATTAAAGCCAACCAGCGAAGAGTTGGCTGAGGCTGCCGAAAAAATCAAGCAAGCCTTACTAGAAGTATAAAAAAGGCCGGCTGTGAAAACATCAGCCGACCATTCTACCCGCCTAACCCAAATATTTTTATGGCGCTGGAGCAACTGTAGCATTTAGCTGTAATACCGGCCAAGTTAAACCTGGCCCTTTTCCGATTACGATGCCCAGGTTATCGCCTCTTTTTACATCTGATATCCAGTAATATAAAGGCCATCCCTTATAGGTTAATTGTTTTTTGTTAACTGTTGCCACGGTAATTACTGCAACATCAGTTTTTGTAACAGCCGAAGGCACACTAAGCACTTCAGATTCGTACACCGGCCAAATACCTTCTTGTGTAGCGCCCTTGGTATATGTATTTACACCATTTTTATCTGGCGCAAAAGCATACAAAGTACGTCCTTTGCTATCGGTTAAGTAAATGGTTTTGCCATCACCAACAGCATAGGTGCTGGTATAATTGATATTGTTCGCAGTTAGTTGTGCATTGGCCAACATCAATGAATAATCGGGTTTAGCCACAAACCATATTCCACCAACACCATCGCCCTTAATATCTCCTTTTGCAACGTCGCTAGCAAAGTAATAAAGTGGATAACCACGGTAAGTGCTTTGTTTACGGCCATCAGCACGGGTAACCTCCCCAACTTCTGCTTTGTTCAGGTTTAAATCAGTACTGGCATCGGCTGAGAAGTAAAGTGGCCAAGTGGTTTCGCAACCGCCGGTGCAGGTTGGCGTACCTGCGGCATCAGATGCAAAAAAGTATAAAGTTTTACCGTCTTTATCAGTTAATACCGTCCCGAACTTGGCATCTGTTGCCAATTGAATCCCCTTTTTGTTAGATTCAGGCGGAGTTGTAGGTTCGTCCGAACTACTTTTTTTACAGGCACTAAATACCAAGGCTATATACAATACAGCCAATAGGTTTCTTTTTAAGTAGATTAGCATAAAATTTTTGTTTTTAGTTTTAACTTTAATCATTAATATGCTGCTATTACGCCGTCAGGTTGTAAATGGTTGCTTGTTGAAAAGAGAATTTTAGTATAACCGAACGAATGATAATTATTTTAAAGAAAATGCTTTTTTGAGGCAACCTTTTGTAATTTCTTGCCGTAATGTATTTTGAAAGGAGAACCTGTGACCGCTAGCCGCGATAGTGAAGATATTATACAAAAGTATATTCAAGGGTGCATTAGAAATGAAAGGGATAGTCAAAAAGCGCTATACAAACATTTCTATAGCTTTGCTATGGGTATTTGTTTGCGTTATGCAAACGATCGGTTGGATGCTGCAGGAATACTGAATGATGGTTTTTTTAAAGCCTTTAAGAACATAACTAAATATGAGCCCAGCAAGGCTTTTTTACCCTGGCTTGGTCGTATCATAACCAATACAGCTATCGATTATTATCGTGCTAATCTAAAATTTGCTGATCACGTAGATATTCTGGATCATGAAAATATTGCGCAGGTAAGTTCTGTCTATGATAAGTTGGCTTACCACGATTTACTGGCACTGGTGCAAAAGCTGAGCGCGGGTTACCGTACCGTTTTTAACCTTTTTGCCATAGATGGATATACGCATGAAGAAATTGCCGAAATGCTTGGGATATCGGTAGGTACATCAAAGTCTAACCTGTTTAAGGCAAGGCAAAAATTACAGGAAATGTTAAAAGCTACAGAGACGAAAACTTACCAGGTAAGGAATTCGGAAGTAGACAGGAACCTTTTACAGGTGAGGTTAAACACAAATATGCAATGAAAGAGGGAAAAGATATAGATAAATTATTTAAGGATGGATTGGAAAATCCCGACCTTCCTTTTAATGATTTAGATTGGGATAATCTGGAGGAGAGATTGCATCCAGCACCAAAAAGACGGGTAGTGCCGCTAATTTGGTTAACTGCTGTAGCTGGGATAGCCGCAATGTTGCTGGTGGTGTTTTTATTGGTTAAACCGAATGATAATCTGCCTAAAAACAATTCACTGGTAAAAACGGATACAAATACGAACAAAAAAGAAAACAATAAAGCTTTAGATAATACATCAGATTTAATCGAAACACCGACAGCGAACAACGCTTCCACAGCGAATAATGAAGGGCGTTTATTGACTGGAAATAAGGAAAGTATTAAAGCTGTAAATGAGCATAACGTTACTAATGGGGGCACGGCTAATACACATTTTCCTAAAGTTTTGGATACTGGTTATGTTATTAGTCACAACCTTTTAGCCAAAGTGTTGTCTACTGCGCAATTAAGCACGGAAAGTAAACCTGTAGCATTTGAAAAACAAACTCTTGTTGCTACCGTAGCCCACAAAAAATCGGAGAAAATGCAACCACAGGTTTTTAAGAAAAGGCCAAGGCTTGTTTTAAGTATCCAGGCTGCGCCAGATTTAACCAGTGTGCAGAAATCAGGCAAAAGTAGTTTAAGTGGCGGTTTTGGGGTAGAAGCTACGCTTTTCTTAACCAAGAAATTGAGTGTTACAACCGGGGCAGCTTACGCTAAGAAAATCTACGACTCAGATTTTAGCCAATACAAGCCTAACAGCAATTATGTTTTTAAGGTAAGCCCAGCAAATATTCACGCCAATTGTGATGTAATTGATATTCCAATTAATGTGAACTATAAGGTTTTTGACGGGCGTAGAAATTCGATTTCAGTAAGTACAGGTTTATCCAGTTATTTAATGTTGAAAGAGAAATACAACTATTCTTATAATGGAGCTTATCAAGGTCCTCTAAGTTACGAAGTCAGGAACGAGAATCAGCATTATTTAGGTATAGCAAATGTTGGTGTAGAGTTTCAGCACAAAATAAATAATAATTTAAGCATCAGCGCTAAACCATTTATGAAAATTCCTTTAACAGATATTGGCTATGGAAACTCTAAACTATCATCAACAGGTGTGGCGGTTTCGGTAAATATGAATTTGTTCAGGAAAGGAAATTAAGTTTTCTAATCTTAATTGATCCAGGGATTACTTTTTGCTGAGCGGATGCTGGTCAGGTAAAGGCACAAACCCTGTTTCACCGGGAACGGGTTTAAAGCTTTGTTCCAGCCATTTAGTTTTGGCCTTTTCAATCAGTTCCTTGTCAGATGCAACAAAGTTCCAGTAAATAAAACGTTCTTCAGGAAAGGGGTCACCTCCGAAAATATAAACGGTGGTGTTTTCGTGCATGGTAAATTCGCACAGTTTGGCGTCGTTGGCAATTAAAATTAAACGCGGCTCAAAAATATTCCCTTCGCTTTCAATTGCACCCTCTAAAATATAAAGTGCACTTTCCCCAAAAAGGTAATCGCCAATATTTAGCTTTTGCTGCTTCGTACTTTTCAATTCTAAAAAATACAAGGGACTATATACGGGAACCGGAGATTTATAACCAAAAGCTTCTCCTGCAATTAATTTAAAACTTACGCCATCTTCTGTCCAGCTTGGAATGTCTGCCCCTTCTACATGGCAAAACTCAGGGTTCATTTGTTCCAAATCTTTAGGTAAAGCTACCCAGATTTGTAAGCCATGAAGCATTTTATCGGTATGGCGAAGGTATTCAGGAGTTCTTTCCGAATGTACAATGCCACTGCCTGAGGTCATCCAGTTTACCTGTCCGGGTTTAATTACAATATCCGAACCCAAACTGTCTTTATGTGTAATTTCACCTTCAAATAAAAAAGTTAAGGTAGATAAACCGATATGTGGATGAGGTGGAACGTCGAGATTTTCATGATCGCTCATTGCGGCAGGCCCCATGTGGTCTATAAAAGAAAAAGGGCCAACCATACGTTTCTCTCTGAAAGGCAGCAACCTGCCAACCATAAAATTGCCAATATTTGCAGGTCTTTCTTCGATAATGAGTTTAATGTTCGACATGGTACAATCAGTTTTTTGATGACGTGAATTTAAGGAAAAAGGGCGGGATTTAAATTGAAATTCTATTCGTCACGTCATTTCGAGCGAAGTGCAACGGAGTCGAGAAATCTGTCTCAATGGATCTCTTCACTTCGCTTCAGTCGAGATGACGAAAACCTCATTATCAAGAAAAGGCCCTGTTTTGTTTTTGGAAAGCAGTTGCAGAAGCTTTTGGGTTGTTGTCGTCCCGCTCCCGCTTCTGCCAATTTGAAGGAAATCGGCATCTCGCTTTGACTGGCAGCGTTATCCTGATTTTTTCGTGCAGTCAGATGTTACCATCTGACTGATTAAGAGTGATATTTCGAAATAAGGATTCGCTAAGAAATTTAATTATGCTGGTATGTGCGTCAGATGGTAACATTTGGCGGCACATGAACAGGCATTACTTTTCTTAATTTACCCAAGAATTTTTTAGTGCCTTCTTTTAAAATTATATAGTTCTCCAATAGATGTCAGATGGTAACATCTGACATCACAAGAAATAAAAAAGCATCCCTTTCGAGATGCTTTTCCAAACTTAAAAAGAAAAAATAGGATTTTTATACCAATTCCATTAAAGCTTCTTTGCTAAAGCCTTTCAGTTCTTCGGTAAGGTTGTTTTTAATTTTCTCTACCCAGTTCGGGTCTGCTAAAAGCGGACGGCCAACAGCTACTAAATCGAAGTCGCCGCGGTCCATTCTGCGTACCAGCTCATCTAATGAGCTAGGTTGTGAACTTTGGCCTGCGAAAGCACCAAAAAAATCGCCATCCAAACCAACCGAGCCCACTGAGATTGTAGCTTTACCGGTTACTTTTTTAGCCCAACCTGCAAAATTTAAGTCAGAACCTTCAAATTCAGGCTCCCAGAATCGGCGTTGCGAACAATGAAAAATATCAATTCCGGCTTCGGCCAGTGGCGTTAACCACTGTTCCATTTCCTGCTCGTTTTTAGCCAGTTTAAAATCGTAGGCAGCAGGTTTAAATTGTGATAAACGGATAATCAGTGCAAAATCTTCTCCAACCCTTTTACGTACTTCTTTAATGACTTCAACACCAAAGCGGGTACGTTCAGCTAAGGTTTTACCGCCATAAATATCGGTACGGTTGTTTGTAGCATCCCAAAAAAACTGATCGATCAGGTATTGGTGTGCACCATGTATTTCAACAGTATCAAAACCCAACGCTTTGGCATCTGCTGCCGCCTGGCCAAAAGCCGCAATGGTATCTGCAATGGCTGCATCAGTCATCGGTACGCCGTTTTCGAAACCTGGTTTGTTCAGGCTTGATGGACCTTCAAAAGGCGCACTTGGTAACCAGCCTGATGCGTGGTTATCCATGATGCCTTGATGCCAGATCTGCGGACCCATTTTACCACCGGCCTGGTGCACACTTTTAATTACGTTCTCCCAACCTGCCAAAGCTTCGGTACCGTAAAAATGTGGAATGTTAGGATCGGCAGAAGAAGATGGACGGTTAATTACGGTTCCTTCTGATAAAATTAAACCCACTTCACCAGCTGCTCTTTTTGCGTAATAGCTGGCAACATCGGCTGTTGGCACGCCACCTGGAGAAAATGACCGCGTCATTGGGGCCATTACTATTCTGTTTTTGATATTTAATGTTTTAAGGCTAAACGGCCTGAATAAACTATCTGTGTTCATATGTTTCTAAAATTATAATTCGGTATTGATGATTTTGCTTAATTTTTCTAAGCCTTCTTTATTGCGTTTGTAATAAGTCCATTGGCCTAAACGCGTTGAACTGATTAAATCGGCGCGCTGTAAAATAGAGAGGTATTCGGAAATGGTACTTTGTGATAAACCACTTTTAAGCTGAATCTGCCCAACGCAAACACCTACATTTTCAAAATCGGCATTGGGCTGTTCAGGAAAATGTAGCTCAGGCGCTTTTAACCAGCCTAAAATCTGTAAACGTGTTTTGTTCGAAAGGGCTTTGAATATTTCTACCTGATCCATGGCACAAATGTATATCGACTTTTCCCGATATGCCAATTAAAAGGATAAAGTTTACAATTGGATGTAAAACTGGAAGGTAGGTAAAAACGAATTATGGTATGAGCTGAAAAGATTCTTTGTTACATATTACATAGTTGCGTCATCTCGACTGGAGTGCAATCCCGAACTTTCGGGAGAGAGATCTTTGAAGCAAAATTATTTAAGTGAAATTTAAAAGATTTCTCCACTGCGGTCGAAATGACGATCTGGTGAGAATTTCGAAGTCGTTATTTGTGAACGACTAATTCTAAGATTCTTCGCTTTGCTCAGAATGACAAAGATATATGCAAGGGCAAAAAACAGTCAAAAAAGAACGGGGATAAATCATACCGACCTATCCCCGTCATCTAAATTAACGCTCTCATATATATAAACAACCAAAAAGGTGATTTATTATATTTGATATAAAATATTTTTTTATTTTTTTGCTGCCGGCTTTTTAGCAGGTGTTTTTGCTTTCTTTTCAGCTACCGGAGTCTCTTCAATCGCTTCCGCTTTTTTCTTTGCAGGCGCTTTGGTTTTTTTAACTTCTACAGTCTGTTCTTCAATTGCTTCAGCTTTCTTTTTAGCAGGTGCTTTTGCTTTTTTAACCTCGGCAGGCACTTCTTCAGCTACAGCTTCTTTCTTCTTAGCCGGAGCCTTCGCTTTTTTAACTTCGGTAACCGGTGCTTCAACAACAGGTTCTTCTTTAACCGCTACTGCTTTCGAAGCATGGTCTTGTTGTAGATAGTTTGCCAGGATCTGCCGTAAATATACCTCTGGTTTCGGCATATTGATGATGGTTCCGGGTTCTTTATCCTGAGATTGTTTAATGTAAGCCGATTTAATTTTGCCCCAATCTTTAGAGTAAAGTCTGATAAACATCTCTACAAATTGTTCGTCTGTATATTTTTTAGGCAACCTACCCAGCACTGCCTGAATTTTTTCTTCTTTTTTATGTAATACCGCCATCGATTTTATTTTGTACAAAGATAGCCGAATTTTATCATTATCAGTTTTTTGCTTTTTTTGGCAAAATGGATGGACTGGCAGATCAAATTTGGCGGCCTAAATCAGGGTCGCCATTTCTGCTTCAACCGATTGGTTTTTTCTGTTTTTAACCAACCGTTCGCGATGTTTTAATCCCCAATCCCTTAATTCATCAATTACCCTTTCAAGCGATTCACTATAAGGGGTAAGCTCGTAAGTTACGGTAACCGGAGTGGTAGAAAATACTCTCCTGACTACAAATTCATTTAATTCTAAATCTTTAAGTTCTTTTGATAATATTTTGGGCGTAATTTCTCCAAGTGATTTTTGGATCTCATTAAAACGCAGTGGTCCTTCTTGCAAAGAAATAATCAGCGGAAGCTTCCACTTACCATTTAACACATAGAGCGCATCCTTTACCGCATTTAAACTTGCCGTACAGGTTTCTAGATTACGGTGTTCTTTTCTTGGTCCCATAGTACAAAGGTATAAGCTTTCGTAAAGGATATCACTATCCTTTGGGATACTAGTATCTTTTAGATAGTTAGCCGTCCAAGTTTTACCGCAGTATAACAAACGGCTACTTTTTCCATCCTTTCTTCATCTTTTTATAAGCCTTTTTACTGATGGTTGATTTCTTCTTCGATCTAGATTTTCTTTTCTTTTTTCGGGCATTAATATTGTTTACCAATGAATTTTTAACACCGAGTTTATTCTTTTTTCCACTTTCTTTCTTCTTTTTTTTATTTTTCCCTTTTTTCTTTTCTTTCGCCATAGCTTATGTATTACTGATTAAATAACAGCAGATGGTGCTTAAAAGTTCTGGCAAGCCGATTGAGCTTTTTAACAAAGTAAATTGAGCCTTGAAGCAAAACTTTACCTTGATTATCAACCTACCTTTGATTCTATAAAATTTAGAAAAATGAAAAAAGTTTGGTTTATAACAGGTAGCTCCCGTGGATTGGGACGTGACCTAACAGCACAAGTATTGGCAAAAGGCGATTTAGTTGCGGCAACAGCAAGAAATACAGCAGCCTTAAAAGATTTTGTAGGAAAATACCCTGATCAGATTTTTCCGATCACTTTAGACGTTACCGATTACGATCAGGTGTATTTAGCAGTAGAATCGGCTGTAGCACATTTTGGTAAAATAGATGTTTTGGTTAACAATGCCGGTTTTGGAATTGTTGGTGCAGCCGAAGCTTTTACTGAAGAACAGGTGCGCAGTCAGTTGGAAACAAATTTATATGCACCGATCGAAATTACGAGAGCTGTATTGCCATTTATGCGTAAGCAACGTTCGGGCAGAATTCTTCAAATCAGCTCGATAGGCGGGCGGGTAGGTAATGCCGGAGTAAGCATTTACCAGGCTGCAAAGTTTGGGTTGAGCGGCTTTAGTGAAGCCCTGGCAAAAGAAGTAGCAGATTTAGGAATTTATGTAACCAGTGTAGAACCTGGCGGTTTTCGTACCGATTGGGCTGGTGCCTCAATGTCATATGCACCTCATGTTGAAGGGTATGAATCTACCGTAGAAAAACGCTCAGATTTTTTCCAAAGTGGTAACTTTATACCGATGGGCGATCCGCAAAAAGCAGCGAAAGCCATGCTGGCACTGGTAGAGAACCCTGAACCACCGGTACATTTGGTATTTGGAAGTGAAGCCATTGGAATGCTTAAACATGCCGATGCTACCAGAACTGCCGAAATGGAGAAATGGATGGAGGTAAGTTTATCAACAGATCACGATGAGGCAGAGAATTTTTTAACAACAGATCTGGGTAAATCTTTTACAAAGAAATAATTGGTTGCATCGTCATTTCTAGCGGAGTGCAGCGCAGTCGAGAATTTATTAAAGATCCATCCCATTTGGCGGTACATCATTCCCAACTTGATTGGGAATCTTAATGCCATTACCAAAGTTTATTTGCATTAAGATCCCCGTCTGCACGGGGATGACGATGTCTCGCCATAAATCCATAAATTTGATCAAGATGCCAAATCAAGAGAAACGTCCCAAGATTCTGTATTCCTGCTATGCGCAAAAAAGCAGTGAGGGTGAACAGTTTATTCCCAATCATTCGCTAGGACTGGTTATTGCGGGTACATCAGAAATTTTTATCGGAGGGGAGAAGTTTGTGTTTTCGGATGGCGATTTTCGTTTTTTCAGGCGAAATCAATTGGCCCGCTATACCAAATACCCGCCAGCAGGAGGAGAGTTTAAGTCGATTAGCATTAACATCGACCAGGATATTCTGCATAGAATCAGCAATGAATATGATCTGCATATGCAAAAGCCGAATCATGATATTAAAGGTCTGGCGTTAGAAGCCAATGGTCTTTTGAAGAATTTTATCGATTCGATATGGCCATATTTAGACGGAAATAACGAGTTTAACCAGGCTTTGATCGATTTAAAAGTTAAAGAAGCGGCAATGATTTTATTGCAGACCAATCCAATATTAAAAGATGTGCTTTTCGATTTTTCCGAACCTGGAAAAATTGATCTCGAAGCCTACATGAATGCCAATTATAAGTTCAATGTAGATATTAACCGTTTTGCTTATTTAACGGGAAGAAGTTTGGCCACATTTAAAAGAGATTTTGAGAAGATCTTTAACCTTTCGCCCAATCGCTGGCTGCAGAAAAAGCGCTTGAACGATGCCTATTATCTCTTAAGCGAAAAAGGCTGGAAATCATCAGATGTGTACCTCGAAGTTGGGTTTAAAGACCTGTCACACTTCTCCTTCGCTTTTAAAAAAGCATATGGTATGGCGCCATCAAGGGTAGGTGTTTAATTTATGCTGCTTTCAAAATATAAAAGGAGTTGTATCATAAAGGTGATTTTACCTCAGATGCTGTCATGTTGAGCTTGTCGAAACACCCTAAGGAGTAACTTAAAAGGTCCTTCGATAAGCTCAGGATGACAAATCTATATTTATGATATAACCTCTTTAAAAATTTAATTTCGTTATTAAACCTTTTTTGGAGGAAGATCAAAGGCTATTGCTTCATGCTCAAAATGGCCATTATGTGCACCATCGCAAAAAGGCTTGTTTTTTGATAAACCACAACGGCAGATAGAAAGTACTTCTCTGCCCTGTAAGCCATAAACGTTTCCGTTTCTATCTACAATTTCGAAATCGCCCTCAATTTTAACAGAGCCGTTATTGTTAATGGTAAGTTTTGTTTTAGACATGTATATGTTAGTTTAGTGCAAAACTAAAGCATAGAAGTGGTAATTTCTGAACGGTTTTCTATTTAGAAACATTCTCTCCTTGGTTTAAGCCTCTTTTTTAATGACGTAGGCAATCATATCTGTCCTGATCTCGAAACCCAATTTATGATAAAGTTTAATGGCCCCTTCATTATCACTTCTAACATGTAAAAACGGTATTTCCGAACGGAGCAATATTCTTTTAATCTGTTCTTGTAAAATCTTAAATGCATAACCTTTGCCTAAGTGATCAGGATGGGTGCAAACCGCACTTATTTCACGGTAAGGACTGGGATGCAACCGGTGTCCGGCCATAGCAGCCAGTCTACCATCAACAAATATGCCTGTATAATTACTAAGTTCGATGGTTTTAGCTAAAAAAGGCCCTGGTTTAGTCAGCTCTACCAGACCGATCATTTCTACAACATGTTCCAGGTTAAGGTCTTTTATTTCTGTTGCATTTGCTGCAGGTATTTCCTTGCTGCTGAAAATAAATTGAAACATGTTGATATCCGTTAACAATTTCCACTTCTTGGGTATTTCGACCGGTGTTTTGGAGAAAAACACGAAAAGACTTTCTGCTGGACTGATCTGATAAAGGGTGTTTAGATTCTCCTGCGAATTATCTTTTAAGCCTGCAAATGCGGTGATATCTTCGATATAATATTTAACCTCATCAAGGCCTTTTGCAATATGGCTATGTCCAGATGTTAAAGCATAATAAATTGGATTATCCAATACGTGTTCCATCTGGTAAAGATATTAAATGGTAGATCAGGAGGAGGTAATTTTATCTAAAGGAGTTAAGTCTTGACTCCTAATTTCTAAGAAATTTCAGTGTTTATGCGAACTAAATCTTTCATAAACAAATAATCATCTTCGGAAAGGCCGGAGTCTTTCGCAATTTTCGCAATTAGCGTATATATCTTATGGTCAATTTCTATATCATACTCATACAATTGTGTTATAACTGTGTCGTAGCATAGGCCATATTCATGGTTAATTAAAAAATCACTTGCATAGTCTAGATCACGCTGAGGTAAACCTAGTATTTTAGCCTCTTCAATTAATATTGCTAATTTCTTTTTCATATACCTGCGTTAATTTTTATGCAGATTAGCGTAAGACATTAATTATTTAAAAAAGTTTCTACCAGATGTGCCGTAATCTCAATTGTTTTGTTACTTACATCCGGATTCAGGTTTTCGCCGATCATAGCGCCATGCACGCCAGGTAAAATAACCAGTTGCGCATTTGCAATCAATCCCGACATTTTAACCACATGTTCGGGCTTGATCACATCTTTATCTGCTACCATCAAAAGCGCATCGGAAGTAATTCCCCTCAGGTCATCATCGCTCAGATCGGTAAAATCGAGCATGCGCTGTTTGTCTTTTTCGAACATTGTCTGCAGTGCGTTTTGATCTGGATTTACTGCTAAAAAGGCTGCTTTAAGTGGCTCCGGCATATGGTCGATGGTTGCATCTCCAAAACCATTATAAAAGCCATCAATTAAACCTGCGCGTTGGTAATTGGCTGAAATGACAATGATTTTATTCACCACAGCCGGATGGTGTGCTGCAATATGCAAAGTTGTTGTTCCGCCGTTGCTGAAACCTAGAAAATTGGCTCTTGTTATTTTTAGCTGATGTAATAAAGTGATTACATCCTTCGCATCCTGCTCAAAAGATTCTGCCTGGTCACGGTCGCTTGTACGTCCGTGAGCCTGAAGTTCAACAGCTATAACCCGACCGGATTTTGCCAAAAGCGGAATAAGCCTACCAAACGTAGACTGAATGGTAGAGCCGCCACCATGTATTAATACCAGTGGAATTTCTCCATCACCATAAATTTCGTAATACATATTGATGCCGTTTACCTTTTCGTGGCCTGCTTTTTTATATGTTTCCATCAGTCTTGGTTTTTAATATTTGCTGTACAAATCTAATTAAGCTATCGGAAAATCGGGTGCACATAACAGACAAGTTTAGGGCTTTTTGGGCCAATTAATGCCCTACTTCTTCAGTTTTTTTGCCTTTCTGATAAAAGCTTCCAGAAATTGATCAATGCCACTTGCTGCGTAGCCGAGTAACCTGGAGTTTTCGCCCAGTTCGGAAGAAACTATCGTTGTTTTTTCTCTAATTTGAGTCATACAATAGGTATTTATTGCCTGTTGCATGGGTAAGGTGATGTATTGTTTAGCCCCGGCAATTTTGCCGCTTAAAATAATCAGTTCGGGGTTGAATAACTGGATTAAGACCGCTATTCCTTTGCCCATATGAGTGCCAACGTTGGAGAGTAGTTGAATGGCATATTGATCACCTTTATTTGCTGCCTTAATAATCAGGGCAGGCTCAATTCTCTCCAGTTCTTCATTCGAGAGGTTAGTAAGCATAGAATTTTTGCCCAATAAAATACCTTCTTTTGCCATTTCCGACAGCGCGTTTCCAGATGCAACGGTTTCTAGGCAGCCGTGTTTTCCGCAGTAACAGAGTGCGCCATTCTCTACAAAAGGCATATGGCCCAGTTCGCCGGAGAAACCGCAGGTGCCCTGCCTCAATTTTCCATCCATGATAATGCCCAAGCCCACGCCCCAATCCATTAACAATACGAGTACATTTTTTTTGCCCTTAGCCATTCCGTGCGTAAATTCTGCCATTGACGAGCCATTCACATCATTTTGGATCACTACAGGTATATTCAGCATTTTTTCAAATGCGGCACTTAAAGGAATATTTTCATCATCGTTTAAGAAATAACTGTAGTTTTCTCCCTTTTCAGCATCAATTAAACCAGGCATGCCAACACTACAGCCAATAAACTGCCTGTTTTTAATGCCTGCCGATTTTAAGATATCCTGAAGGTGGGTATGTAGGATACTGAAAAAATCAGTCCTGCTTTTTGAAATCGGCACTGAAATGGTTTTAACATCCAATACAAAATTATAGTTGTTATCAATAATGGCTATTTTGGTATGAAATAATTCAATGTCGATACAGAGAATCAGGATCTTTTTATCTTTTAAACGATAAAGGTCGGGTTTTCGCCCACCAATAGATAAGCCATATCCCTTCTTTTCTACCCAGCCTTCATCAATCAGGCCAGTCAGAAGTTTCAGAATGCTCGGCGTGCTCATTTCCATGATCCCGCATAAAGTAGATACCGAAGATGCACCTAAATTAAAAAGGTATTTAATGAGCTTGTGTTTTTGGATCGATTGCTTGTCGTTGGTGTCTGACGTTAGGTTATTTAATAGATTAAGATTCATGTTATTGATTGCACTATTTCGATAAATATAGATAACTTCTATTAAAAATTTATTAAAGTTTTTTTAATTCGTAAAGAAATCAACGATGTTTTGTCTTTATAATAATTTCTTATTAACATTAACCTTGTAATTTTAATCTAACCAGATCAATAAACCGTACGTTCCGGCATCCTAATGCTTTTGGAACCAAACTATTATCGTATAAGTTTTTTTACAACACCGATAAACAAATGAAAACTAAAGAAGAACCACAAAAAGAACAGTGCACCAGACGCGATTTTATCAAAAAATCTGCAATTGGCCTGGCAGCATTTACTATTGTACCAAGATATGTATTGGGCGGACAAGGATATCTTGCCCCAAGCGATAAGTTAACCAAAGCCGTAATAGGTGTTGGGGGGATGGGTAGAGGGCATTTTGGCTACGAGGGCACCCAGGTAGTAGCCATATGTGATGTTGATCAGAACCACCTTAAGCAAGCTGCGGCAATGTTAGATAAAGGTGTAAAAACATTTAGTGATTATAGAGAACTTATACAATTACCTGAGGTAGATATTGTACACATTGCCACCCCGCCACACTGGCATGGTATAATGGCTGTAGATGCTGCAAATGCAGGAAAAGATATCTGGTGCGAAAAACCAATGACCCACACCATAGGCGAAGGAAAAAGAGTAGTAGAGGCGGTAAAACAGCATGGCAGGATGTTTAGGCTAAATACCTGGTTTAGGTTTAAAGATACTTTTTACGGAATGGGCACGACTGTAAAACCGATTAAAAAATTGGTGGATAGCGGTATGTTGGGCTGGCCATTAAAAGTAACCGTAAGTAAACATACCGGCTACGACTGGAAATTTTATTGGGTGGGCAAAGATCATTTAGAGACTCAGCCTGTGCCGCCAGAATTAGATTATAATGCATGGTTAGGCCCTGCACCATACAAACCTTACAATGCACACCGCGTTCACCAAACTTTTAGGGGTTATTGGGACTATGATGGTGGTGGATTAAGTGATATGGGACAACACTATATCGACCCGATTCAATACTTTTTAGGTAAGGATGATACCAACCCAATTTCTGTAGAGGTTGATGCACCACAACAACATACCGATGCAGTAGGCATTTGGCGCAGGATTACCTATACTTATGCCGATGGCTGCCAGATTATTTTAGATGGTGAAGGTAAAGATACCAATGTGCCCTATATAGAAGGGCCAAAAGGTAAACTGTATCCGGGCTTTAAATCAGATATTCCTGATCTGGAACGTAAACTGGCGCAATTCCCTGATCCTGATCCGGAGATTGTAGAATTTTCGGAATCGGTACGGACGAGGAAAAAATTTGCTTTAAATGAAGAGAACGGACACCGTTCGTGCAACATTGTAAATATTGGTTTGGCTGCCCTAAGATTAGGAAGATCGTTAAAGTTCGACCCGGTTAAGCAAGAATTCGTAGATGATGAGGCGGCTAACAGATTAATTAATCCCGTAATGCGTGCACCATTTTCTATTTAAAACATCCCAAAATACAAACCATCATGAACAAAAAAATATTATTGGTGCTGTTAGCCATTCTAATGCTTTCAAATGCATTATTAACGGTAAGGGCCCTGGCTCAAGATAAAAAAGACGAGAGAACTACAACCACACATATTGCCGATTTATTGGCGCAGTTACCAGCCAGAGACGCTGCGCAACTAGAACGGAATATGAAAGAAGTTGCCGATTTAGGGGAGGAGGGTTACGTAACCTTAATTAGTGGTTTAACCGCTTCAGCAAAAGGAAACAACGCCCTTATTGAGTATGCAGTAGGTGGTTTTACGGCCTATGCAACCAAAACTGGTCAACAGAATTTAAGGAACATGGCCATCAGTGCCTATTGCAAATCGCTGGCTAAACTATCTGATAAACAGAATAAAGCATTTATCATCAGTCAGTTCGATTTAGTAGGAAATGATGCTGCGGTATCTTGTTTAACAGATTACCTGGCTGACGAGCAATTGGCAGATGAAGCATCGAGAGCACTGGCCAAAATTGGTACGGCCTCTGCTACAAATGCATTAATTAGTGGCTTGAGTAAAGCGAACGGCAAAGCAAAAATTGCCATTGTAGAAGCATTGGGACATACTAATGCCAAAGCAGCAGCAATTGCTATTGCACCATTGGCTACTGGAACAGATAAAACATTAACCAAAGCTAGTTTGTATGCCTTAGCCAATATTGGCGATGCATCTGCAAAAGAAATTCTGGTAAAAGCAGCTGAACAGGCAGGCTATAAATACGACCAAACCAATGCAGTTGCAGCTTTATTGGTGTATGCACAAAAAAACGTAGCAACAGATAAAACCGGAGTAGAAACAATAGCGAATACAATACTAGAAAAAGCAACGGCCGATGATCAGGTAAATGAGCGTACTGCGGCCTTAAAACTACTTTCGGCAACACAGACCGATCAACAGGCTTTGTTAGCTGCAATGACCGATAAGCAGTTCGAATTTCGTGCGGCTGCGGTTAAATTCGCTGCTGATGGCGTAAATGATACTAATAGTGCAGCCTGGGTAAGCCAGTTAAAAAAGGTTGATGCCCCAACTCAGGTTTCTATTTTAGACATGCTGGGCAATAGCAAAGCAAAATCTGCCTTGCCAGCCGTACTCAAACTCATTAGAAGCGACGATGAGCAGGTGAAACTGGCTGCAATTAACGCCGCTGTAAAACTTGGACAGGAAGCGGTTATAGACGACTTGTTAAAGTTAATGGGCAAAGGAGATGCAGCCAGTATTACGGGTATTTCTAATGGTATACTAAGAATAAAAGGCGAAAGTGTAGCCACTAAAGTTGGTGCTTATCTTCCGAAAGCTAAACCAGAAGTACAGGTTGCCTTAATTAATATTTTAGCTGCACGCGCTGCAACAAGCCAAATAGAAGTTATTTATGCGGCATTAAACAGTAAAAAACCTGAAGTACGAAAAGCAGCATTCCTTTCATTACAACATGTTGCTGCAGGAGAAAATAAAGCACAGTTATTTGATCTTTTAAATAAAACAACCGATGCCGGCGAACTTACTGCTGTACAAGATGCCATTATTGCTTCGGTAAAAGGATCAGCGGATAAAGAAGCACAAACCAATGCCATTCTTCAGCAAATGAACAATACACCGGCTGATAAGAAATTGTTGTTTTATAAGGTACTGGGCAGTTTAGGTGGCCAACAATCTTTGAAATCTGTGTCAGAAGCGTATGCTACAGGCGATGACGCTACCAAAAAAGCTGCAATTGAAGCACTTTCCTCATGGTCGGATGCAGGCTCAACAGATGCATTGATCAGTATTGCACGTACCACCACCAATCCAGACTTTTTGAACCAGGCGATTGTGGGTTATTTAACTTTAGTAAGAAATACAAAGTATACGGCTGAGCAACGTTTACTACTATTGCGCAACGCGATGGCAGTGGCCAAAACACCAGCACAACAACAGCAGATTCTTAAAGATACCGAACAGGCCAAATGCTTTAATGCGATTGTATTTGCAGGCCAGTATTTAGATAATGCTACTTTACAGCAGGCTGCAGCAAACGCGGTGATGAATATTACTATGGCAGGAACTTACAATGGCGACATTGTAAAGGGCCTGTTAAATAAAACCATTGCCGTAATTACCGGAGGCGATGCCGGTTATCAGAAAGAGGGTATGCGTAAGTATATTTCTGAAATGAAAGCTGGCGAAGGCTTTGTTCAGGTTTTTAATGGTAAAGATTTATCGGGTTGGAAAGGGCTTGTGGCCGATCCGATCAAAAGATCAAAAATGGATGAAAAAACCTTATCCGAAGCGCAGACAAGAGCTGATGCCGAAGCAAAGGAAAGCTGGAAAGTGATTAATGGCGAACTACAGTTTCAAAGTCATGGCAACAACCTGGCTACCGTTAAAAAATATGGCGATTTTGAAATGCTGGTAGACTGGAAAATCATCGACGATAAAAAAGGAGAAGGCGATGCTGGTATTTACCTGCGCGGTACGCCACAGGTGCAGATCTGGGATCTTGCCCGTACAAAAGTTGGTGCTCAGGTAGGCTCTGGTGGTTTGTATAACAATCAAACGAACGAAAGTAAGCCAATTAAAGTAGCCGATAACAAGTTGGATGAGTGGAATACCTTCAGAATCTTAATGAAAGGCGACCGTGTCACCGTTTATCTGAACGGGCAGTTGGTAACCGATAATGTAATTCTAGAAAATTATTGGGACAGAAGTTTGCCGATTTTCGCAGAAGAGCAGATCGAATTGCAGGCGCACGGATCGCCAGTAGCTTATCGCGATATCTATATCAAAGAAATTCCCCGTCCAAAACCTTTTGAGCTAAGTGCACAAGAGAAAAAAGAAGGTTATAAAGTATTGTTCGATGGAACCAATATGCACAGCTGGACAGGTAATACTACCGATTATGTTATCGAAGATGGAAACATCGCTATCCGACCAAAACCAGGTAAAGGATCAGGTGGTAACTTATTCACCAAAGAAGAATTCAGCGATTTTGTTTACCGTTTCGAATTTCAGCTCACTCCAGGTGCAAACAACGGCTTAGGAATCAGAGCGCCTTTAGAAGGTGATGCCGCTTACGTGGGTATGGAACTGCAGATACTGGATAATGATGCACCGATTTATAAAGACCTGAAAGCGTACCAGTACCATGGTTCAGTTTACGGCACTATTGCTGCAAAAAGAGGGTTTTTAAAGCCTACCGGAGAGTGGAACTATGAAGAAGTAATTGCCAATGGATCGAAGATCAAAGTAATTTTAAATGGCACCGTAATTTTAGATGGCGATATTGAACCATTCAAGAAAAACGGTACACCAGATCATAAAGAACACCCGGGTTTATTACGTGAAAGTGGACATATCGGCTTTTTAGGTCATGGTTCTCCTGTTCAGTTCCGCAACATCAGGATTAAAGACCTGAGCAAGAAAGCGACAGCTCAAAAAGAAACTGATACAAAAGCTACAGGTAAAAAGAAATAAGTTAATTTAGCATTATAACAGGTTAAATGATGATAGAAGATAAGGCAAATTCGAAAACTGAAAATTCGAGAAGAAACTTTATTAAAACAACAGCGCTTGCTGCCGCTGGATTTATGATTGTACCCCGCCATGTGTTGGGTGGGCCAGGTTTTCTGGCGCCAAGCGATCGTTTGCAATTGGCCGGAATAGGTGCGGGTGGAAAAGGAGAGGGCGATATTGCCAGTATTGTTAGAGGAGGAAAAACAGATGTTGCTTTTTTATGCGATGTAGACGATAAAAGAGCTGCAAATTCTCTAAAAAACTTCCCAAAGGCAAAATATTACAAAGACTACCGTGAGTTATTAGATAAGGAAGGTAAAAACATTGATGCCGTAACGGTATCTACACCCGATCATACCCATGCACAAATTGCCATGGCAGCCATGCAATTGGGCAAACACGTGTATGTGCAAAAGCCTTTAACGCACGATATTTACGAAGCCAGGATGTTAACCGAAGCTGCAAGCCGCTATAAAGTGGTTACGCAGATGGGTAATCAGGGTGCTTCGGGCGATGGTGTAAGAAGACTTCAGGAATGGTACGATGCAGGCAGGATAGGTAAAGTTCATACGGTTTACTGCTGGACTAATAGACCAGTATGGCCACAAGGAATTTCGTGGCCAAGCGGGAAAGCCGAAATACCAAAAGAACTCGATTGGGATTTGTGGTTAGGCAGTGCTCCATACAAAGAATATGTAAATAAATTGGTTCCCTTCAACTGGAGGGGATGGTGGGATTATGGTACCGGTGCCATTGGCGATATGGGCTGCCACTTGGTAGAGCCTCCTGTTAGGGTGTTAGGCCTCGATACCCCAATTAGCGTTGAATGCAGTGTAGGTAGTGTATATGTTGATGAATTCAAACGTGCCTATTTACCAGAAAGCTGTCCGCCATCAAGCCATGTCATTTTAACCTTTGCCAAAACGCCAAAAACCAAACACGAGGTTCAGGTGCATTGGATGGATGGAGGCATTAAACCAGAGCGTCCGGAAGAGTTGGGACCTAATGAAAGTTTCGGCGATAACGGTGTGCTTTTTATCGGCACAAAAGGTAAAATGATTTGTGAAACCTATGGCAAAAATCCAAAGTTATTGCCTCTGTCGCGCAATGAATCAGATAGAACGAAAATCACTATTCCGCGTATCGCTAATCAGGAAGAAGGCCATTATACGCAGTTTGCCGAAGCCGCGATTGCCGGTTATGGGAAAATGGAGCTGAGTTCGCCCTTTGAAATTGCCGGACCACTTACCGAAACTTTATTAATTGCCAACCTGGCCATTAGAGGCACAGATGTGCAGCGCAGAGATGCAGCGGGTAAAATCACTTATCCGGGCAGAGATATCAAAATGCTTTGGGACAAAGTAAATATGAAGGTGACCAATTTTGACGAGGTAAATCAATTTGTGAAACGCGAATACCGAAAAGGCTGGACATTGGGTGTTTAAGATTTAGTATGTCGAATGGAAATAAGAATTTAAGGGTATTAGTAGTGGGCTGTGGTAATATGGGCGCGTCTCATGCCACAGCTTATCACACCTTACCCGGTTTTGAAATTTGCGGATTGGTTTCTACAGGTAAAAGCAAAGAAAAACTTAACGAAAAATTAGGCGGACAATATGATCTGTATACTGATTTTTACGAAGCACTTGAAATAACCAAACCCGATGCTGTTTGCATTTCTACTTATCCCGATACACACGAAGCTTATGCCATAAAATCTTTCGAAAGCGGCTGCCATGTGTTTATCGAAAAGCCATTGGCAGATAGTGTAGCAGGTGCAATAAAGGTGGCAGAAGCTGCTAAAAAAGCGAATAAAAAATTATTGGTGGGTTATATCCTCCGCTATCATCCTTCATGGGAGAAATTTACAGCGCTCGCTCAGGAAATGGGAAAACCATTGGTAATGCGCATGAACCTGAACCAACAGAGTCATGGCCCCAAATGGACGGTGCACCGTAACCTGATGAAAAGTTTAAGCCCCATTGTCGATTGTGCTGTGCATTATATCGATATTATGTGCCAAATGACCCGATCGAAGCCTATACAGGTGAGTGCCATTGGCGCCAGGCTTACTGATGATATCCCGGAATGGAATTACAATTACGGGCAGTTGCAGATCCGTTTCGAAGATGGCTCTATCGGTTGGTACGAAGCTGGCTGGGGCCCGATGGTGAGCGATAACGCTTTTTTTATTAAGGATGTTTTTGGCCCAAAAGGATCAGTATCTATCACAGCTAAAAAAGCAGGTGCAGCCGGAAACTCCGATAACATTGATGCGCATACCAAAACCGAATCGATTAAAATACATCATGCCGATTTAGATGCCAATGATGAGTTTAGCAAAGCCGATGAGTGGGTAGATCTTACCGATGAGCCCGATCATCAAGAACTGTGCAACCGTGAACAAAGGTATTTCTTAAAAGCCATTACCGAAGATATCGATTTAACCGATGCTACAGAAGATGCGATAAACAGTTTGAGAATTGCTTTTGCCTGCGATGAATCGGTAAAAACCGGTGAAATGATCCGCCTGGAATAAAATTCTTGCACTATTTCTATTTCTGCGATCGTCCTACTGAATTTGTTTTATTAGCAGTTTATTGTTTTAAAGGCCTAATAGCTACTTCGTGGTCAGCATCTATGTAGATAGTGAATTCAGAAATAGAACATCTTATGGAAAGTCTTGGTTAGTTTTTAGGGGACCTAATCTGTTGATAGTTCAAAAAGGTATTCCCCAAGTCTATCCATATTTTCCTTTAACCCATCTTCCGCTTTATGCACTTTAACTATTGTTTCGCGCATCTCAGGAGTGTCGAATAACATCGTCCAGTTTATCTGGGTTTCTTCATCCTTGGCCTCAAAAAGAACTGTAGTGAGAAAATGTGGGTTGAAGTGTTCGAATACAATTTTTTCAAGTGGAATAATCTCTTTAAAAATGCTGCGGTTGGCATAGTCTTTACCATCAGGTCCATGTAAGGTGAGCTTCCATTCACCACCTGCCTGCAAATCCATTTTATGGATGGTGGCACTAAATCCTTTTGGTCCCCACCAGTTTTTAAGGTGCTCGGGTTTGGTCCAAACGTCCCAAAGCAATTGCATATTTGCTTTAAAAGTTCCCTTAATCTGCATCGATCTGTTCTTCATTTTTTTCTATCGCAGTTTAATTCTATTTTTTAGTCTGATTATCTAAGTTAGAAAATATTACCTGCACATTAAACGCCGTAAATGAGTGAGGTTTTTCTTACTTATTTTTAATCTAATTGCTTTGATTCAGATTTGTTTTTTTTCTATAATTACAAAATGAAATTTAAACTATTAATTCTCTCAATTCTTGTTTCTTCGTCTATTCAGGCACAAACAAATTTGAACCCAGGTTGGGAATATTTTTTCAAAAACAACCGGACAGCGGCACGCGATTTTTTTACCAAGGCAGCACTTAAGCCTGCATTTTCAGATGAAGCAAATGTTGCGCTCTCTATGATGACTGAAATGGACCGGCCGGCCAAAGAAGGTTTTAACTATTTAAATAAATTATCCAATACCTCCAAAAACCCACAACCATACCTTGTTGCGCTTTGGAGCGATTTGCCCAATAACGCTTCGAGGATAAAAACGGCCGACCAGTTGGAGTTTTATAAAAAACTGGCCACTAGAAAAGATGTTGATGGCACCATTAATGCATTGGCCTACGCGTCGTTAGGTTCGCATTTCGAAGAGAAAAAACAATACACTGAAGCTGATCAGTATTTCAGTAAGATTGGCGAAATCGAAAATTGGTTAATCACAGGCGAGTATGAGAACATTTCGACCAGTGGTTTCGATAAACAGTACGATGATGTTTTAGCTCACCCAGAACTTAATTATGTTTTTACAGGGAAAAAGAACCGAAAATTTAGCTGGAGAACGGTACCTTATGTACGGCACGATAAATGGTTCGATTTTACTTATTATAACACCTACGAAAATGCATTACAATTTGCCCAAACATTTGTTAATGCACCCGCAAGTACAACGGCACAGTTAAGAATCGGTGTATCCGGATCGGTAAAAGTTTGGGTAAACGATCAGCTTTTAATCAGCGAATCTGAAGAAAGAAACAACGACCTTGATGCATACATTGTGCCAATTAAGTTAAATCAAGGCTATAACCGTGTTTTGGTGCAGATAGGCGAAAGCTATGCAGGTAGATCAAATTTTATGCTGCGCTTAACAGATGCCAACGGAGCACCACTAAATAACCTTTCTACTACCAGTACACCACAGGCCTATTCAAAAGAAACGAGTCCGGCTCCTGCTCAGCTAAAACCAGTTGGGTTTAAATATTTCGAAGATGCCCTTAAAGCAAAACCGCAGAGCTATTTAAACCAGTTAATGATGGCTAAGCTTTATTTGCGTTTAGGAAATGTGTTCGATGCAAGGTTGATCCTGGAAAAACTTAAAAAACGTTTTCCTGAAAGTACCTACCTCAACCTGATGATGATAGAACTGTTTGTTAAAGCTGATAACAGAACAGGTATTGAAACACTCAGGGAAGAAATTAAAACACACGATCCGGAATGTTCTTTAGCTTTAGAACTTGTATACACGGAGCACTTTCAACAGAATGATTATGTGCGTGCAAAGGAAGTTCTTGCTAAACTGGAGAAAATTTATGGCGAGAATGAAACGGTGTTGATGAAAAAACTGAATATACTCGGCCAGGAGAAAAAACAACCTGAAATTATAGACCTGGTTGAGAAAATTTATCCACAATATTTGAATTCAGCAGACATTGTCAATTTAAAATACCTGATCGAAGTGCAGATTAGAAAGAACCCTAAGGCGATTGATATTTTGCAGAAATACATTGATGAAAATAACGATTATAAGGCTGCTAAATATGTAGCGAAGCTGCATTTGGATAAAGGAGAAACCGATGCCGGTATAGATATTTACAAAAAAGAATTGCAGAACGATCCGATCGGATTTTCCATCTACACCGACCTTGCAGGCATTTATTATCAGTTGCAACAATATGATGAGGCAGAAAAATTATATTTAAAAGTACTCGAGATCGATCCCAACAACGCATTTGTGTATTCTCAGTTGGGTACGCTGTATAATGCAAATAAACAGAAAGAGAAAAGTATTAAGGCATACGAAAAGAGTTTACAGATCGATCCAAATAATTACACCGTTATCCAGTTATTAAGAACACTTCAGGATAAAAAAGCGGTATTTGATTATTTCGATAAACCTGATGTTAAAGTGATGGTTAACAAGGCGCCATCTAAAACCGAATATCCCGATGGGCAGGTTGTGGTTTTGAACAATGAAGTACAGAAAGTTGTTTATGAAAACGGTGGATCAGAAGAGAAACACTATTTTACTGCAAAAATACTTACCCAAAAAGGGCTTGAAAGTTTTAAAGAATATGCTATTCCTTACAACAGTGACCAGAATTATGCGGTAGAAATAGCTGAGGTAATAAAAGCAAATGGAACAAAAGTGCCTGCCGAAGCCAATAACAGTGAGCTGGTATTTACAAACCTCGAAATTGGCGATGTGATTAATATCCGCTATAAAATCGAAAATTTCCATGTTGGGGCAATGTCTACCCACTTTTGGGATTCTTTCTATTTTAGTGATGGTTTGGATAATCTTAACATTAAATATTCATTGTTAATCCACCGCGATAAAGCTTTCAAATATGTTTTTTCACAGCAGGACATTGCACCAGTTAAAACGGCTAAAGATGAGTTTGACTTATATGTATGGGAAAAGAATAAACAGGAAGCCTTAAGGTATGAGGATAAAATGCCTCCCATGGATGATGTTACCAACATGCTGTATTTATCATCTATCCCCGACTGGAAATTTATTGCAGATTGGTACGACAATATTGCATCTGCTAAAGCGCGGAGCAGTTATGAAATAAAAACAGTAGTAAATGATTTGTTTGCTGGTAAAAGTAATTTAGATGATTTAACTAAAATCAAGATGATTTATAATTACATCATTACCAACATCGCATACAGCTCTGTATCGTTTAGGCAAAGTGGTATTATTCCTCAAAATCCATCAACAGTTATTAATACAAGAATTGGCGACTGTAAAGATGTATCTACGCTTTTTGTGAGTATGTGCAAAGAAGCTGGAATTACAGCAACACTGGCTTTGGTAAACACCAGAGATCGTGGGCAAAATACACTGTTGCTACCTAGTATCGAATTTAATCACTGTATTGCCAAATCTACAATAGGAGGGAAAGATTATTGGGTAGAGCTTACTTCGGGAACATTGCCTTTTAATACTTTCAGTAATACTTTCCTGGGATCTAATATTCTCGAAATTAATAAAACAGGCACAGCTTTAACCAAATTTAATCCTGGTATAAGAGGAAGAAATATGATGGGCTACAAAACCGAGGTTAAGCTTGAAAATGCCGATATGACGGTTAAGGAAACCAATTGGAATACCGGATCGATGTCTAGTTATATCAGAAGTGTTTTTAACGATTTGAGCAGTGCAGATCAAATCAAGAAAATGAAGGAAGATCTGACTGGCATTTACCCAGAAAACGAAATTTATAACCTTAGTTTTACTAACCTCAATACTTCGAAAGCTACATCAGATACGGTGGGCACAGCCTGTTCATATAAATTACTTAATGTAAGCAAAAGTGTAGCGGGCATGTCGATATTCTCTATTCCGTGGTCAAACAAATCGTATGCAACAGCCTTGCAAGTGGTTTCGCCCCGGAAATTTGGTATCGATCTTACCCAGTTATTTGGTGTTGATGAGTCTAATCAGGAATTATTGTTAGAGCTTCCAACCGGAAAAGCCATGGTTCAGCCTTTTAAAGCGGTTCAACTAAGCAATGATTTTGTCGATTTTAAACTAGAGAGTGTACAACAAGGAAATAAACTCGTTTTAAAGCGGAGTTTTGCATTAAAGAAAGATTATGTTCCTTTAGATAAGATCGACCAGTTTAAGGCTTTTTATAAAGAAATGGCTGAGGCTGATGATCAGCAACTGGCTATGAAGTAAGAACAACTTAGAGAGCTTGTATCATAAACGTATTTTATCCTTAGATTTTTGTCATGTTGAGCTTGTCGAAACACATAAAATTATATTTAACTAAGTCCTTCGACAGGCTCAGGATGACAAATCTATATTTATGATACAAGCGCTTAATTATTGAAGAGCAGCCAGATCCTTAGACACTACGGTTTATAAAACTTATTGAGTTAGTGACTTATTGACGGGTAAGACGTTCACCTTATCAATAATTTTTACTTAAATAATTTTCAGTAAAAACACAAAACCCGCTAACAATTCATTTGTTAGCGGGTTTTCGTAGCCCTAACGGGAAATTCTTTGAACCGCTTTTTAATTTTTTAGACCTTTTGGAAAAATTACTCCAGAGATCTATATCCAGAAAATCAAGTCGTTTTTGACTTTGGATTGGCAAGGATATAAACATTTATGAATTATTAATTTCATGATTGTCAATTTTTGATATCACAAAAGTAGATCCACTTAATACCTGTGTTTTAACCGAAAAGAGGAACGTCTGACAAGAAATGACATTAAAATAGATTGGAGTAAAATCCGTTCAAATTTTATCCAAGGTCCGGTCTGCCTGACAAAACGCTTGAATCAAATTCCCTAAAATTATTACCTTAAAACTTTCCGCTTATTTGGGCTGAAAATGAAGAATGTTGGCTGATATAGGTTCACTAATGATAAAATTTCAAAAATAAAAATCAATTTATTTGGAAAAGTGAACGATGTTCATTTTATTTGTGCTCAAATTTATTCAACAATGAGTAGCGCAGACCGCAAAGCAAGAGAAAAAGAAGAACTGAAAGCCCTGATACTAAAAGAATCAATGAAGTTGTTTGTTGAAAAAGGTGTTAACCAGACAACCATCCGCAATATTGCTGATGCAATTGATTACAGTATCGGCACTGTTTATATTTATTTCAAGGATAAGAATGCCATCCTCCATGCCCTGCACACGCAGTGCTTTACCGAACTGGGAGGGCAATTCAGGGTACTATATAATGTAAAAGATCCGATGGAGCGGCTAAAAGCCATGGGGCAGCTTTATATTCAGTATGCAATGGAGAATCCCGATAAATATGACCTGATGTTCAGTTTAAAGGCGCCAATGGAGTTTCTGAATGATATGCAGGAAAAAGAGTGGGAAGAGGGAACCGCTAACTTCGAGGTATTACGAACAACAGTGCAGGAATGTATTAGTGCTGGCCATTTCGAAGGGCATAAACTGGAGCCGCTGTCTTTTCTGATATGGGGTTGTGTGCATGGCATGTGTAGCCTGGAAATAGGGGGGCGTACAAAAAATGTGAGTATTAAAAACCCTGAAAACATAGTAACAGAGGCATATGATGAGTTTTTGAAAATTATAAGTAAGCTATAAATTTTTTTACCCCTTTTATGAACATTGTTCATTAAGTTTATTATGTTCAATAATTTAAAATAAAATAAGATGAAAAAAATACTCACGCTATTTTTATTGTTATTGGTTGGCAGCGCTTATGCGCAAACACACCTGGATCAGTATATCCGCACGGGTCTCAGCAGTAATGAAACAATCCGCCAGCAGCAATTTTTACTTGATAAAAGCCTGTGGGCTTTGAAAGAAGCTAAATCGTTATTCCTCCCCAATGTTGAGTTTAATGGAAGCTATACCCTTGCAGGTGGCGGACGCACAGTGGATATTCCGGTGGGAGATTTAATGAATCCAGTTTACAAAACGCTTAACCAACTAACAGGCAGCAATAATTTTCCGCAAATACAAAACCAAAGTGTACTGCTGAACCCCAATAATTTTTATGATGTAAAACTACATACCACTTTTCCGGTCATCAATGCAGAAATAGCTTACAATAAAAAAATAAAAACCCAGCAGTATGATTTGCAAAAGATAGAAATAGCCATTTACAAGCGGGAACTTGCAAAAGAAATCAAAATCGCTTATTATAATTATTTACAGGCAACAACAGCCATCGGGATTTATGAAAATGCCCTTGCACTTGTAAAAGAAAATGAAAGGATAAACACTTCTCTTTTTAATAATCAGAAAGTAAACCGCACGGCAGTTGCAAGGAGCAATAATGAAGTAATAAAAATTACTGCGCAACTGAATACAGCCATGATAAACCGTGCTAATGCCAGAGATTTTTTTAATTTCTTAATCAACCAACCGCTGACCACTCCCGTACTTATTGATTCAATAACTAATATTCCTGACCCACAGGTTGCAGACAATACTGCTATCAATAAAAGAGAAGAATTATTAAAGTTAAATACAGCAGCCGCAATCAATAAGAACCTTATTGGTCTTGCAAACTCCTACAAAATACCAAAACTTAATTCCTTTCTTGATGTAGGGTCACAGGCTTTTGACTTTAAAGTAAATGATAAATCGCCTTATTATTTTTTCGGGATCTCACTTGGTTTCGATATTTTTTCTGGAGGTAAAAATAAATACAGAGTAAACCAGGCGAAGGCAGATGCTAAAGCGATTGAATCGCAGATAAGTAATACCGAGCAGCAGCTGAAATTACAGGTTAGTATTGCTGCCAATTCATTTAGTACTGCTCTTATCAATTACAATGCTGCTGTTTCACAAGTGGCTTCCTCTGAAAAATATTATAAGGATGAATTGCGGCTGTACAAAGAAGGCATTGCACTTTACATAGAGCTGCTGGATGCACAAAACCAACTGGTATCTGCCCAACTGCAGGTAAATATTTCACTTTACGACACATTGAAAAAGCAGGCAGAAATAGAACGCGCCAATGCAAGTTTCATCATTCAATAAATAAATATCAAACTATATGAAAAAAATAAAAATACTCAGCCTTACTGCAATAATATTGGTTTTATTTTCTTGTAAGGAGAACGAGAAAGCAAAAAAATCATTGGGAGAAGCAGATGTTATCCCTGTAAAGGTTTCTGCTGTATCTGCGTTAGGATTACCACAAAAAATAAGTGCTACAGGTCTCGTAAGCACAGAAAATGAAGCTAAATATTCTTTCAAAATAGGCGGCGTAATTAGCCGTGTTTTTGTAGAAGAAGGTCAGTTCTTCCGCAAAGGACAGTTGCTCGCCACACTCAATTCAACAGAAATTGCCGCCGGCCTATCACAGTCCAGTTTAAATGTAGACAAGGCGCAACGTGATTATGAACGAGCGGCTAATCTTTACAAAGACAGCGTTTTTACACTGGAGCAGTTGCAAAACACAAAGACAGCCCTGGATATTGCTTACAAAGCAAAGGAGGCCGTTGCCTTTAATGCACATTATTCAAAAATATATGCAGCCTCTGATGGGTTTGTAAGTCAGAAAATCGCCAGTGAAGGGGAAGTGATTGCGCCTGGTATGCCAGTGCTTGCCATTAACGAAACACGGCAAAATAATAACTACATACTTAAAGTCGGCGTAACTGACCGGGAGTGGGCAGCGATTAATCCGGGACAAACGGCAACAGTGACGCTGGATGGATATGCTGATAAGAAATTTGACGCTTTCGTGTTTCGCAAGTCACAGGCAGCAGATCCTATACTTGGCTCCTTTCAGGTAGAACTGAAATTGAAATTAAACGACATAAAACCGGCGGTGGGCATGTTCGGCAAAGCGGAAATAGCTACAAACCAGGATGAGAATGTTAAGGTCATCCCATACGGATCGTTAGTAGAAGCGGATGGTGATAAAGCATTTGTGTTTACACCCGATGGAGCTAATAAGGTCAGGAAAATTCCGATAACTATTTCAAGGTTCGACAATCAACAGGTTTATCTAAAAGATGGACTTGACGGGGTGAAAGAAATCGTGATATCCAATAGTGCCTACCTCAACGAAAAATCTATAATAAAAATCATCAGGTAATAATAGCAGATATGAAGATTACTAATTTCGCCGTTAAAAATTATCAGTTCACCCTCGTTATATTTCTGCTGTTTGCAGTAGTTGGTGTACTCGCTTTGTTTACAATGCCCCGTTCGGAAGATCCAACTATACATCCACCCGAATATCTTATAACTGTGATATATCCGGGCACAAGTCCTAAAGATATGGAAGAGCAGGTGGCAAAACAAATTGAAAATAAAATTTACGGCCTGGAGAACATTGACAAAATTCTTACTACAATTGAGGATGGTGTAGCGGCAATCCAGGTGAAATTCAAATATGGTGTTGATATAGACAATAAATACCAGGAGATATCAACAGAAATAAACGCTTTAAAAAATAGTGAGCTTCCTAAGGATATCTATCTTATCAAAACAGAAAAGATTTCTTCTTCCGATGTCAAAATTTTACAGGTTGCATTGGTTTCAGGTAATGCTTCCGATAAACTGCTAAGAGATGAAGCTGATATCCTGAAAACAAATCTGGAGAAAATAACAAACCTGAAAGAAGTCAAGTATTCCGGAATGCCGGAACAGGAAATCCGGATTGATGTACAATTGGACAAACTGGCACAACTGAAAATTCCGCTAAACGTAGTTATTGGTAGTTTACAAAGTGAAGCAGCAGACATTCCCGGAGGAAGCATCAACCTAGAGAGTAAGATTTTTAATGTAAAGACCAGTGGTAAGCTGAAGAACGTGGAGGACGTTGCCAATACCGTCGTCTACAATGCCAATGGAAAGATTATATACCTGAAAGATGTAGCGGAAGTAAGTTATAAAAACGAAATGGTCAGCCATATTACACGTGTAAATGGACATCGTTGTGTCCTGGTTACAGCAGCGATGAAAGACAATGTTAATATAACGAAAGTGCAGAAAGAGTTTCTGCCAATACTGGAAGAATTTTCTAAAAGATTGCCTTCTAATATCCAGCTTGTCAAAACTTTCGATCAGGCTACTATGGTTTCACAACGTTTGGGACATCTCGGATTTGATTTTGCCCTGGCCATTCTTCTGGTAGTCATTACTTTATTGCCTTTGGGATTCAGGGCATCACTGATTGTGATGATCTCTATTCCGCTTTCTTTAGCATTAGGGCTTATTGCGATGAACTTATTGGGATTTTCTTTGAACCAGCTAAGCATTGTTGGCCTCGTTGTGGCTTTGGGGTTATTGGTCGACGACAGTATTGTAGTAGTAGAAAATATAGAGCGATGGCTTAGGGAAGGACATTCACGAATGGATGCAGTTCTGAAAGGTACTAAACAAATAGGTGTAGCAGTTGTAGGATGTACAGCCACTTTGGTAATTGCATTTTTACCTCTTGCCTTCCTACCGGATGCAGCCGGTGAATTTATGCGCAGCCTGCCCATGGCTGTTATCACCAGTGTGCTGGCATCAATGATCGTGGCTTTAACGTTGGTTCCTTTTATGGGAAGCCGGTTATTGAAAACACACACACATGGGGAAGGCAATTTTTTTCTGAAGCAACTGCAAAAATTTCTCACCTACAGTTATCGCGGTATTATGCCACGGGCTTTAAAATATCCTAAAACAACCATTGGAATATCATTAATACTTAGTGCTCTCGCCTTTTTCTTATTTACAAAAGCAGGATTCAAACTTTTCCCCACTTCTGAGAAGCCAATGTTTCTTATCAATATCAAAATGCCATTGCAGGCTGATATTCCTGAAAGTGATCGTGTGACCAAACTTGTAGAAAATGAATTAAAGCAACACAAAGAGATTGTGTATTATACAAGCAATGTAGGTAAAGGAAACCCTCAGATATATTACAACGTACACCAACAGGATGTTAAGCCCGACTTTGCCCAGATTTTTGTACAGATGGATGATGAGGCAAGTCCTCATACTAAAGTAGGGTTGGTTAAGCAGCTAAGGCAAAAGTTTAAAGATTTTCCTTATGCCAAAATTGAAGTGAAAGATTTTGAGCAGGGCCCCCCGATAGAAGCAAACATAGTGGTCAGGGTTTTTGGCGAAGACCCAAATAAATTGCGTGAGCTTTCCTTTAAAGTGGAAGATCTGTTACGCAAACATCCAGGAACTGTTTACATCAATAATGAATTAAACACCTACAAGTCCGATGTTAAAATAGAAATAAACAAAGAAAAAGCCCGCACATTGGGTGTGCTTACAAGCGATGTTGATAAGGTAATTCGAATGGCGGTAGCAGGATTAACTGTTGGTGATTATATAGATGACAGGGGCGACTCACGCAATGTTGTTTTAACGCTTACCAGGGATAAATTTTCAAATTTAGATGCATTTAAAAACCTTTATGTGAATAATATACAAGGTGTTCCTGTATTGGTTAATCAGATTGCAACCATTTCTTTTGAAACATCGCCTACGGCAATAAATCATTTTAATAAATCGCGTTTCGCAAAGGTTACCTCCCTAACTAAAGAAGGTGTATATGCAAACGATGTGCTAAAGGATATTGTTCCGCAACTGGACAAACTTAAAATGCCACCTGGATACTATTACAAGCTATCTGGTGAAGCGGAATCGGAAGGTGATACACTGGGTGGAAATTTTTTGTCAGTTATCCTGTTAAGTACATTCCTTTTTATTGGAGTTCTGTTACTACAATTCAAAACGTTTAAAGGTATCATCATTGTACTATCTATTATTCCATTAGGGATTTTGGGTGGTGTGGTAATGCTATTGATCACCGGCCATCCGATGTCAATAGTTTCTATCATTGGTTTCATTGGTTTGTCTGGCATACAGGTCAAGAATTCGCTGTTACTCGTTGATTTCACCAACCAGTTGCGGGCTGAAGGACATAGCATTGACAGCGCAATTAAGATAGCAGGAGAAACCCGTTTTTTGCCGGTTGTGCTTACGTCCATAACCGCTATTTGCGGATTAATTCCCCTCGCCTGGAATCCCAATCCACTTATCGCGCCATTGGCAATTGTGCTGATTGGTGGATTGATCAGTTCAACCATTCTTTCAAGAATTGTAACGCCTGTTATGTATAAGCTTATACCACCTTCCATTGAAAGTATTTAATCATTCATAAAAAAAGAACAAAATGAAACAATACATCCTAATAACCGGAGCATCATCCGGAATTGGCTACGAAATGGCCCAACAGCTTGCGGCTTTAGAATACAATCTGATCCTCACTGCCCGCAGCGAGGATAAATTGGCAGCCATGCAGCAGGAATTATCTTCCAGATATGGGATCGTCGTACACTACATACCCAAAGACTTAAGCAAAACAGAGCAAGCGACCCAGTTATTTGATGATATCAAATCAGCAAACTATCAGGTATCTCATTTGGTTAACAATGCCGGATTTGGCGAGTATGGAAGTTTTCTGGAAAGCTCGCTGGACATGGAGTTGAATATGATCGATCTCAACATCAGCAGCCTGGTTATCCTTACCAAATTGTTTGCAAAAGACATGGCGGCCAGAAAGTCGGGCCGAATCATGAACGTGTCTTCAGTTATTGCATATTTACCTTTCCCTTACCAGTCGGTGTATTCAGCAACCAAGTCTTTTGTCTTAGCCTTTTCGCAAACCCTCGCTGCTGAGCTGGAAGGAACTGGCGTAGTGGTTACCACGCTTGCCCCTGGGGTTACAGAAACAGCATTTATTTCACCGGAAATGCGGGAAACCAATCTGTTGAAATCCAACAAGCCCACTTCTGTAAAAACAGTGGCTACTGAAGGAGTGAATCTGTTGCTACATGGAAAAGGAAAGAAAATTGTAGGCTTTCAAAACAGGTTTAATTCCATTTTAGCAGGAATACTGCCAGACTCTGTAATGATGAAAATTAAGATGAAGCTGGCAAGCGTCAAGTGATATTGCACAAATCTAAAAAACAAATGACTGAACCGAAAAGAATATCAAGACGAGAACTAATTAAACAAGGGGGGCTTGCTTTATCAGTTTTAGCTCTACCTTTATCATTAACAGCATTTTCAAATTTTAACGAGATGACAGATAACAAAAAATTTGACGTAATCATAGTTGGCGGAAGCTATGCAGGACTTTCGGCAGCAATGGCTTTGGGACGAGCATTAAGAAGTGTTTTAATTATTGACAGCGGTTTGCCCTGTAACCGACAAACACCTCATTCACATAACTTCATTACGCAAGACGGAGAAAAACCAAGCGCTATTGCGGAAAAAGCAAAAATTGAAGTGTTGAAATACGACACAGTAAAATTCATAACTGACCTTGCCGTTAACGGAACAAAAACCGACAAAGGATTTGAGATTTCGACCCAATCAGGAAAAATATTTTCTGCTAAAAAACTGGTTTTTGCAACTGGGTTAAAAGACAAAATGCTAAACATTAAGGGGTTTTCTGAATGTTGGGGAATTACAGTGCTTCATTGTCCCTATTGCCACGGATATGAAGTAAGGAATCAAAAAACAGGGATTTTTGCAAATGGATATGGTGCATTTCATCTGGCTCGGCTCATTCATAACTGGACAAAGGATTTGACGATATTTACCAATGGAAAGTCGGAACTGACACAAGAGCAAACCGATGAAATCAAAAGACACAATATTTCAATAGTTGAAAAGGAGATCACCTCATTGAAACACAAAAACGGAGTTGTTGAAGAAATAATTTTTTCAGACAATTCAACTTTTCAATTAAAAGTTATCTATTCAAGACCTCCTTTTGAACAACACTGTAAAATCCCCGAATTATTGGGTTGTGAATTGACAGAACAGGGACTTATCAAAGTAGATGGATTTCAGAAAACAACGGTGGATAATGTATTCGCTTGTGGAGACAGTAGCAATCCTCTTCGTGCTGTATCATATGCTGTATCGACAGGGAATAATACAGGCGTGTTCTTAAATAACGCAATGGCAGAAGAGGAATTTTAAAATAACAATAAAGGCTGCATTGCATTGGCAAATTGGGGCTTGAAACTCAGGCGGGTATAATTTTGGACTTTCTCTATTTGCTTGCTAAGAGATTTAGACGTCCCGAGGATACAGAAATAGTCAATGACCTTAAGGGTAAATCGAACACCTAAATGGTTGCTTAACCAACTCAGGAAGTTTTTTAAAAGAAATTGAAATTAAGTTAAGATTTCGATGAATTGTCGAACACCTTTATTTTGAAGAAACTACACTTTTAAATCACTTATAGTCAAAAAGTTAGTTTCATAAAAAAAGTGAACAATCCTAATAGATTGTTCACTTAAGTAGCCCGTAGGGGAATCGAACCCCTGTTTCCAGAATGAAAATCTGGCGTCCTCACCCCTAGACGAACGGGCCATTT
>NZ_JBWKXA010000003.1:219243-656182 GCF_059422505.1 Pedobacter sp. GW821-FHT01D05
TTGGTAGCGGGGACACGACTCGAACGTGCGACCTTCGGGTTATGAGCCCGACGAGCTACCAACTGCTCCACCCCGCACGCTATACAACTCGTTTTTTCTTTGAATTAAATCCTTAACTCTGTTTCCGAATTGGAATGCAAAGATATAATTCGTTTCTTTGTGCTGCAAATTTTTTTTAAAAAATATTTTAATGGCGCATAAAGCAGGTTTTGTTAGTATAATAGGTAAACCAAATGTAGGTAAATCTACCCTCATGAATGTGCTTGTAGGCGAGCGACTTAGCATTATAACTCCTAAGGCACAAACCACAAGACACCGCATTTTAGGTATCGTAAATGAAGAAGAATATCAGATCGTTTTCTCTGATACGCCGGGTATAATTAAGCCAAAATACAGTTTACAAGAGAGTATGATGAGCTTTGTTAACGGATCTTTGACCGATGCAGACGTACTTTTATTCGTAACCGACATCAACGAAGAGCATGACGAGGAAGACGTAATGGAGAAAATTCTGAACCGTAATATCCCAACAATTGTACTCATCAATAAAATAGATAAAGCATTACAAGAACAGGTTGATGAGAAGATTGCCTACTGGCAGGAGAAGCTAAATCCGGTTGCTATTTATGCAATTTCGGCTTTACATAAACATAATGTCGACGGATTATTGGATCGCGTGCTCGAAATGTTGCCAGAACACCCGCCATATTACGACAAAGAAGATTTAACCGATCGCTCAGAACGTTTCTTCGTTTCGGAGATTATCCGTGAAAAAATCTTCCTTAATTATCAGAAAGAAATTCCTTACAGTACCGAGGTCATTGTGAAGAGTTTTAAAGAAGAAGAAATGAAAAATGGTAAAGGTGCCATGATCAGGATTACGGCAGAAATTGTGGTCGAACGCGATTCGCAAAAGAATATTTTAATCGGTACGGGCGGAAGCATGTTGAAAAAGGTAGGTACCGAAGCACGTTTAGAGATCGAGAAATTTTTAGACAATAAGGTTTTCTTAGAGATGTTTGTGAAGGTAATTCCCGACTGGAGAAGTAAAAAGAATTACTTAAAAAGCTTCGGTTACGATAATTAATTTCGATTTTTAGGATATGAAGAAAAATTTAACGTTTCTCCTGCTGCTGATCGGTACAGCAGTTTTTGCTCAGGAATCAAACAATGGTAAAAAATTGTGGGCGAAATCTATCCTTAACGAAAAAGCACCAGACCTGGTTGTTGAAAAATGGATTTCAAAACAGCCCGATACCAAAGGGAAATTTGTACTGATCGATTTTTGGGCAACCTGGTGCGGACCATGCAGGGCATATATCCCTACATTAAACGATCTTCAAAAGAAATATGCCGATAAAATTGTAATTATTGGTGTTTCTGATGAAGCAGCTGAAAAGGTAGAAGCTTTTAATAATCCTAAAATCAACTATTTTGAAGCCATCGACACGAAAGGGACAGTAAAAGACTCGCTTCAGGTTAAAGGTATTCCGCATGCTATTCTTATCGATCCGAAAGGAATTGTAAGGTGGGAGGGCTTCCCCTTATTGCAGGGAAATCAGTTAACCGAAGAAGTAATAAAAGGACTTTTAGAAAAGTATAAAAATTAATATTAATAGAGGTTACGAAAAAATAACCGTACCTTTGCAGCCCGAAATAAATCGGTTAGTAGTTGATAGTCAATGGCTGATAGCCAAATAGTTTGGGCAGCTTGCCCAAACATCACGACCATTAACTATAAGCCATTAACTATCAAAAGAACACCATGAGTAATATTATAGCCATCGTAGGCAGGCCAAACGTAGGCAAGAGCACCCTTTTTAATAGATTAACTGAAAGCCGTAAGGCCATTGTAGATGATATGAGCGGCGTAACCCGCGATAGACACTATGGAGTGGGGGAGTGGACAGACAGACAATTTACGGTAATCGATACTGGTGGTTATGTAGCCAACTCAGAAGATGTTTACGAAGCTGCTATCCGCGAGCAGGTAATGATCGCCATCGAAGAGGCTAGTGTTTTAATCTTTATGGTGGATGTAACCACAGGCATTACCGATTTAGATGATGATATTGCTCAGGTATTGCGCAGAAGTAATAAACCCGTTTTTGTTTGTGCAAATAAAGTAGATAATACTGCTTTATATAACGAAATCCATACTTTTTACGGTTTCGGATTGGGCGAAGTATATCCATTGTCGTCAATGACGGGTTCTGGAACAGGAGAGTTGTTGGATGAGATTGTTAAAAATTTCGAAGACATTCCGGAAGAAGAAAATCAATTGCCGAAGATTACCATTGCGGGTCGTCCGAATGTGGGTAAATCGTCTCTGGTTAATGCATTAATTGGGAAGGAACGTAATATTGTTACTGCAAATGCAGGTACAACCCGCGATTCGATCAAAATTCATTATAACCAGTTCGGCCATGAGTTTATGCTGATCGATACTGCCGGATTACGTAAAAAAACAAAGGTTAAAGAAAACTTAGAGTTTTATTCGGTAATGCGTACCATTAAAGCTTTAGAAGAGGCTGATGTTGTGGTATTGATGATCGATGCTGTAGAAGGAATTGAAAGTCAGGATATCAATATCTTCCACCTGGCCGAGAAGAACAAAAAAGGTATCGTAATTCTGGTTAACAAATGGGATTTGATCGAAAAAAATACACAAACGATGAAGGCTTTCGAAGAGCAGATCCACGAGCGTATCCGCCCGTTTACCGATGTGCCGATCATTTTCACATCCGTATTAAACAAGCAGCGTATTTTTAAAGCCATTGAAGCAGCTTTAGAAGTTTATAAAAACCGGAGCAAGAAAATCCCTACATCTAAATTAAATGATGTGATGTTGCCGCTGATCGAGAAATTCCCACCACCGGCATTAAAAGGAAAACACATTAAGATTAAATACATCACGCAAATTAATGCTACTTCGCCAATGTTTGCTTTTTTCTGCAACTTGCCACAGTACATTAAAGATCCATATAAACGTTTCATCGAGAATAAATTGAGAGAAAATTTCGATTTTTCCGGTGCACCGATCCAGATTTATTTCAGACAGAAATAAGTTTGAGGTGGAAGGTTAAAGGTAGAAGGCGTAAGGCCAATATGCCGAAAAACCAACGTATTTAAAACAGGGCTGTTTCTTTCAGAAATAGCCCTGTTTTTGTTTTGCTCCAGTCGAAATGACGATCCTCCTTATCTGTGGTAAAAAAATACCCTTACCTTTGCCTCATGCAATTACAAGTTCTAAATAGCCGGGCAACTGATATCGATATCATTTTCGAATTTTATGATATGGCTATAGCCCATCAAAAAAAAGTGTTTAACAAACACTGGCAAGGCTTTAGCAGAGAAATGGTGCAGACCGAAATCGATGAAAACCGTCAATATAAAATTCTTGTAGACGGCGTTGTAGCCTGTGTATTTGCCGTTACGTTTAACGATAGCTTGATTTGGGGAGAACGTGATCATGATGCGATTTATATCCATCGGATTGTAACTCATCCCGAATTCAGAGGCTATTCTTTTGTGAAAGAGATTATCAAATGGGCCAAAGATTACGCGGCAAAAAACAGCATTAAATTTATCAGAATGGATACCTGGGCAGACAATGAAAAACTGCTCGAATATTATACAGGTTGCGGTTTTGATTATGTTGGTGTAGTAACCATGGAAAAAACTGATGGACTACCAAAACACTATGAAGGAATTAGTTTAAGTCTGTTTGAGATTGTGTTATAATAACTGGATTTTTTTATAAAGCGATCGTTTTGCTGATCCGATAGCTATCGGATTTGTTTCAGCATCCTTAAGTTGTATAAGGACGTCGGTAAGTTCTACTTTTTCTCCCTCAACAGCTTCTGCGTATGATCTAAAGATTCCCTGTTTCCCCAGGCATCATGCCCGGTAATCACAAATTTGGTGTCGGGGTATTTCTGCTTTAACTTTTCGATGCTTTTTGGCCATGCGGCTAAATCGGACTCTCCGATATAACCCAAATCATCTGCTTTGGTGCTTTTAATCAGGCAGCCGCCGAATAAAACTTTGTCTTTTGGAAACCAAACCACTAGATTATCCTTTGTATGCCCCTTGCCGGCATAGTAAGTGTTTATTTTATATTGCCCTAGGATAAACGTAGTGTCGTTGGTAAAAGTGTAGGCTGCGCGTGGCGCTTTGTTCGCTTTCAGAATTTCGTCGGTTAATTTATTGGTATAGGTTTTTATGCCCTTACTTTTAAAAAATGCTAAACCGCCAGCGCGATCGCCATGCGAATGTGTGGCAATGGCGAGCACTACTTTTTGGTGATGTTTAGCCTGAATAGAATCTAAAAACGGCTGGAACTGTGTAACATCCCAGGGAGCATCGATTACAACAACACCTTTATTGGTTACCAGGTAAATGGCATTTGCATCTGTTAAAGTACCTTTATAGGTATTGTATGTGGTGTAAACATAAAGATCGCCAGTTAAATGTTTGATTTTTATTTTTGGATTTTGCGCGAAAGAGGCAAAGGCACATAAACAAAGTAAAAAGGGAAGCAGATAACGCATAAGGTAAAGTTTAATAATCGATTCTAAAAATAAATGGATTGCCTTCAATGCAAACGAACACAATTGATTTAAATTATTTCAATTCAATTTTCCAGCTCAACATATCATCAACTTCTCCAATATGGATAAAGTTATTTTTTTCTAAAATGGAATACGAGGCTACATTATCTTTAGTGGTAGCGGCAAAAACCGATTTCACCTTTGGCTGTTGCTTAGCCCATTCTATTAAGCGGCCAACCGCTTCTGTCATAAAGCCCTTACCTCTAAATTCTTCGTAAGTGCCATAACCGATTTCAATTTCACCATTTGGATCAGGCTCACCAACGAAACAGATATCACCTACCATTCTATGGTCGGGTTTAGATATGATTGTCCATAAGGTATGGTACAGGTAATCTTTATCCTTGTCGAGAACGTTAGGTAAAATTGTTTCTTGCAAAGCATCTTGAAGCGATGGAGAAATATTTTTTTTGGTTGGTAAAAGGCCAAACTCTTGTTCTAAAGAATGATCATCTTCAATGTATTTTAAAAGCTGATCGTGTGTTAATGGTCTTAAAATGAGGCGTTCTGTTTCTATCATGCTTGAGTTTGTTAGGTAGACTAATATAAAGCTTTGGCTTTTGAATAACCAAAATTTTAGAACAAGCTTTTGTTAAAAAACGTCTTAAAAATGCGGAGCGCAATTAATAAACCTTTATTACCTGGCCTGTTATAATGCCCAGCACACTTTTCTCGTAAGCTTTAACCACTTTCTCCATACTAACCGGAATTTCACCAGGAAAAGAATCGAAATAAGCAGGTGAATCTTCAACCACGTTAGGGCTAATAGCGTTTATACGAACCCCATTTTCGAGTTCTGGAGCAGCAGCGAGAACAAAAGAATTTAATCCTCCGTTTATTGCGCTTAGTGCGGCACCAGCAGCTACAGGATGATCAGCCAATATGCCCGAAGTTAGCGTAAATGACCCACCTTTATTAATGTAATGCTGACCGATAAGCACCAGATTAACCTGGCCCAATAGTTTGTCCAATAAGCCACGCTTAAATATTTCACCCGTCATTTGGCTTACAGGCGCAAAAGGACCTTTTCCACTGGTGCTGATCAGGGCATCGAATGCACCAATCTGCTCAAACATGGCTTTAATCGATGCTTCATTGGTAATATCTACCTGAACATCACCTTTGGTATTTCCTACACGGATGATCTCATGTTTTTGCGCAAAGGCTTCAGCTACTTTTTTGCCCAGTGTGCCTGTTGCACCTACAATTATTATTTTCATAGCGTATAATGTTAATATAAAAAGGGCCATTAATTACACAAATTTCGCAGAAAAGCGCTGATTTGGAATTTTAGACCGCGTTAATCTGTGTAATTGGCAGGAAATTGATAGCCATAGTACAGTTACTTATCACTCTGTGTATTTAACGTTGTAATACTAATTTAGCATCGTTATTAAACATCGGGGTCATTAAAATGTTTGTATCGCGTTAATCCTGCAATACCATTTCTGCTTTTAGGTCGGCAATCAAAAGATCGATGTGCGCTTGCGTTACATTGGGCATGCAGATGATATGTGTATTTCCCTGCTCCGCTGCCAACTGCCATTTTTTACAGATTGTTGCAGATGGGGCAGGGAAATTTACGGTTATGGCATTCGCATTTCGCCATGCAGCAATACCCAGCGCTTTAAGTTTCTGTTCGGTATAAGCTGCAGTTGCTAAACTGTGCAAGGCTCTGCTTTTTAAACCTGCTATACCCAAACGTTTAATGGTGTACCATAAAAATAAGGGGCTATGGCCATTTCTAGAGCCGGTAATGGTGGTATCAACACTTCCAATATAAGCCACCGAACGTGCAATCCGATCACGGTTCGATTTTTTGGCAATCACCACACCGCAAGGCATGGGTGCACCAAAAAACTTATGACCGCTAATGGCAATGCTGTCTGCACCATCTTCAAAATCGAATGCTGGTCTTGGTTCGATTAATGCACTGTAAGTGCCAGAAAGCGCCGCATCAGCGTGCACATAATAATGTTGGATAGCCAGTTTTTTTAAGATGCTTTTAATTTTGGCAACATCATCACGTGCTTCGGTCATAGTGGTGCCAATATTGGCCATAATAATAACCGGCATATGGCGGTTCATCCTAATGGTGTGTTCAAGATCTTCGTAATCGATTTCTCCATTTTCCTGGGTGCGGATAACGATATTCGACATATTAAGTAAGTGCAGGTTCTTTTGCACACTATAATGTGTAGCTTCGGAGTAATAAACCATTCCTTTTGGATGTAACTCTCGGGCAAGGTATAAACCATACAGATTGCCTTCTGAGCCACCATTTGTTACATAACCCCACCAGTTATCTGCAGGTGCACGGAAAAGTTCAGCAAAAAACTGAACGACTTCTTTTTCGAGTTCACGCGAGCCTACGCCATAGGTTGAATCAACAAAAGGATCACCCAGGTTGTTCATCGGATATTTTAAAAAATCAGAAAGTGCCTGGTAATCGAAGTCTTTCGAAACGGGATAACCTAAGAATAAATCGGTCTGTTTCTTAACGTTCTCTAACAGATCAATTAATACCTGTTGATCTTTTTCCTGTAATTTGCTCGCTTCCATAAAAATATGATTTGCGGACAAAATTAGACAAAACAAAATATAGAATTTTTATTGTGTTTAAATTAAGAATATTATATTGAATTTTATTGTTTTTGTGAAATTAAAATTCTTTTCAACCTGTGGGTTTATCTCCCGTGAAGTATAAAATATGGCTATTGAAGGTTGAGTAATGCTTGTCTTACCGCGTTGTCGGTTTGGTTTGCGGCCTTATAATAACCTACGTCGCCAAGATAATAACGGCAAAGTAAAGCTTTCAGGTCATTAAGGATCACATTCTTCGAGTTGTACAATTGAAAACGATCGATCTGAACATTTTTGCGCTGAAGAAATCCGATGAAATCCTTAAAATCGTTATCATTTATGGTAAAGATATTAATATTCTGTTCTACAAAACTGGCACTGTATTTATTGGTAAGTACATTAAATACGTAATCAGAAAGTACTTTTTTGCTCACTAAATTGGTGTAAAATTTATTGTAGCCGTTAGTGTCTAATTTAACAAATACATCGGGCTGTATACCGCCCAAAGGTTTATTTTTTTTTGTTGGTTGGATATTTACGCCTTCGGTTTTCTCAATAGAATCTTGAAAAGAGGTCCGGTCTCCGGTAAGCTCTCCGTCCATCATGCGTTCGTCCAATTCGTGTTTGTAGGCGTCGTAACCTTTTTTATACGACTTTTGGATACTACGACCGGATGGTGTGTAATATCTGGCGATAGTTAAGTTCAATGCAGAGCCGTCGCCAAAAGCAAATTGCTCTTGTACCAAGCCTTTACCAAAAGAACGGCGGCCAACAATGATTCCGCGTCCCAGATCCTGGATGGCTCCAGCTACAATTTCGCTGGCCGAAGCAGTATTTTCATTAATCAGGATAGCCAGTTTGCCATTTTGAAAAGCGCCAGTGCCCGTAGAAAAATAATCGGTACGTGGCTCATGTTTGCCCTGTGTGTATACAATAAGTTTGTTCTCGGCTAAAAACTGATCGGCCAAACCTGTAGCGGCAGTAAAATAACCACCTCCATTGTCGCGCAGATCAAGAATCAGTTTTTTCATGCCCCTTGCTTTCAGGTTATTGGCTGCAACAGAGAAGTCGTTATCGGTATTGGCGCCAAACTTACTGATCCGTACATAACCTGTTTCGTTATTGATCATATAAGCAGCATCAATACTACTGATGTTTACTTTTCCGCGCGTAACCATAATGCGGTTACTTTGTGCCGCGCCAGGATGTAAAAGTACTACGCTAACACCTGTCCCTGATCTGCCTTTAAAACGACCGGTAAGTTGTTCTTTTGGTAAGTTTCTTCCACTTACAACTGCTGTATCAATACTCAGGATTTTATCGCCCAATTTTATCCCCGCCTGGTAGGCAGGACCATCTTTAACCACGCCTGTAACCATCATGGTATCGTTAAGCATATAATATTCTATGCCCACCCCCTCAAAGTTCCCTTCCAGATTATCGGTCATATCCTGTACATCGGTTGGCGGCAGGTAAACACTATGTGGATCGAGTTGGTGTAAGACGCTATCTATAGGTAAGTTTTGAAGCGAATCGGTATTGATGTCATCAACATAATTACCGTTGATGATGTGTAAGATTTCGTTTAATTTTTCGTCGCTATTGCTGGCCAGCTGAGGGCTTTTTTTAACGCCAAAGCCTTGGTCTTTAATAAATTTTATGCCCAAAAACATACCCACTATTAAAATTACAGAATAGCTTACAGCGATCAGTATGTTATTTCGGGTATTTTTTTTCATCAGCGTTACTGCAAATTTATGAAAATTAGCGAGTTGATATATTTTTTAACTGCATTTTCATGTCTTTTGTTTATAATATTTAACATTAATTAACGCAATGGAGTAATAGGTTGAAATTTATGACAGATATTTTTGGGTTTTTAGGGTAGTTTTTAGAAAGAATTTACCGAATTTTATCAAAATTAAATTTATGAATAGAGTTACCGAGCAAGAATCTAACTATGACCACATCGATCAGATGTCGGTGTTAGAAGTTTTGCAGGGCATTAATAACGAAGATAAAACTGTAGCATTTGCAGTTGAAAAATCTTTGCCTCAGATCGAAAAATTAACATCGGCAGTGGCCGATCGAATGAAAAAAGGTGGTCGTCTTTTTTATATAGGTGCGGGTACAAGCGGTCGTTTAGGTGTGGTAGACGCATCAGAATGTCCGCCTACATACGGTGTTCCTTTTGATTGGGTTGTTGGAATTATTGCCGGTGGAGATACAGCGATTAGAAGAGCGGTAGAATTTGCTGAAGATGACGCCGAACAGGCCTGGAAAGATCTTCAGGAATTTGAAATTAACGAGAAAGATTGTTTGGTTGGCCTGGCAGCGTCAGGTACTACGCCATATGTAATCGGCGGATTAAACACGGCACGTAAGCATGGTATTTTAACGGGTTGCATCGTTTGCAATACCGGCGGACCAATTGCTGCAGAATCGGATTTTCCGGTTGAGGTGGTGGTTGGCCCTGAGTTTGTAACCGGTTCTACGCGTATGAAATCTGGTACGGCGCAAAAAATGGTGTTAAACATGTTAAGCACTACCGTTATGGTTCAGTTGGGGCGTGTAGTTGGCAATAAAATGGTCGATATGCAGTTAACCAATCATAAACTCGTAGACCGCGGTACGCAAATGGTTGCCGATGAACTGAATATTGGTTATGATGAAGCTGCCGAGTTGTTAACCCGTTATGGAAGTGTGCGTAAGGCAGTTGAAGCAAGGCACTAAGAATTGAGAGAAGAATAGAATGAAAGAATGATTGAAGGATAGAATGATGTAAAGTAGAAATGACCTTAACATTCACTCATTCAAAACTCACTCATTCAATAATTAGAGAAAAGTATGCACGAAATTGAGCCTTATTACCAGTGGAGAGATGATTATATTTCTGCAGAAGATGAGCGTTCGCCATTTTACAATACCGAATATTCAGAACTTTACTTCGATAAGCAGATTTATAACTTTTTACTGCACCCGCAATGGGACGAATTTGGTTCAAATACCCTATACATGAAGGTGTTATATGCCGATTATGATCGCAGTTATGCCGTTATAGAATTTATAGGCGAGTGGAACGATGCCATTAACAACGACATTATGCTGCTGAAACGTGATATTTTAGAGCTGATGATGGATGAAGGCATTAATAAATTTATCCTGATCGGTGAAAATGTACTGAATTTTCATGCTTCAGATGATAGTTACTACGAAGAGTGGTTTCAGGAAGTAGAAGATGGCTGGATTGTTGGGGTAAATTTTCAGGAACATGTAATCACCGAGTTTCGCGATAATAACATCGATTATTACATTAACTTTGGTGGTGCATTTGACAATCTGCCATGGCGCACCCTAAAACCGCTACAGTTCTTTAAAAAAGTTGAAGAACTGCTGACAAAAAGATTAAACTAAATATTTATTTTTATATAGTTAAATACGCAAAATTTAAAATGGAACAACAAAATTATCAATATCAGGACAACAGTGTTTTTGTACAGGAAAAATCTGTTTCTAAAAAATTCTTTGCAAACGTTTTCTTATGGATGTTCGTTGCATTGAGTTTATCAACAGTAGCCGCCTATTTATTTGGTACCAATGAGCAGTTAATGCAATACCTTTTAAATATTAATCCAACAACTGGTAAAGTGAGCATGTCAATTTTTGGTTATGTAGCCATGTTTGCACCGCTTGGACTGGTTTTATTAATGGGATTCGGTTTAAGTAGATTGTCATTACCGGCGTTAATTGGCGTTTTTGTACTTTATTCAGTACTAACTGGAGTTAGTTTAAGTTTTATCTTGTTAACTTATACTTCAGGTTCAGTAGTGAGCTGTTTTGCAGGAGCAGCCGGGATATTTGGAATAATGGCATTTATGGGTTATACAACCAATATCGATCTAAGTAAATTCGGGCCGATTTTAATGGTTGGAGTAATTGGCTTAGTGATTGCCAGTGTAATTAATATGTTTATTCAAAGCGAGCAGTTCAGTTTGTTTATGGCATTTATTGGTATTGCCATATTTACGGCATTAACGGCTTATGATGTACAGAAAATCAAAAGAATTGGCGAAGGGATCGAAGCTAGCGGCGAACAGGTTCTTCAGATTGAATCTAAAAAAATGGCTATTGTAGCTGCATTGTCTTTATACTTAGATTTCCTAAATATCTTCCTTTTCTTACTTCGTATTTTCGGAAGCAGAAAATAGTCATTAACAGAACAATATTCTTAAGGCCGTGCAGAATTGCATGGCCTTTGTAATTTTATTTGGCAGCAAAGCGATAAATTTTGGAATTGATGTTGCTTTGTTGCATTTTTGTATGCTTATTAAGAAAGACGGAGGGATTAGACCCAACGAAGTCTTAGCAACCTGTAACCTACAAGGTGCTAAATTCTATTCTGCAAATAGCAGAAACAGATAAGTTTAGGATTACGATTCACGTACCAACTTTTTAAATAAGCTTTTTAGAGACTTGAGACTATAGATTTGAGATTTTAGACATTGCGTCTTATCCACTCTCCTATCTGATACCTCATATCTCAAATCTTACAACAAGAATGAGCATAAGAGAAGAATTAGAAAAACGTATTTTGGTGATTGATGGTGCAATGGGTACCATGATTCAGCGATATACCTTAACCGAAGAAGATTTTAGAGGGGAGCGATTTAAAAACCATCCCTGTGATGTAAAAGGCAATAACGATTTGCTCAACATCACACGTCCGGATATTATTAAAACAATACACCTGGAGTACCTGGCCGCTGGTGCCGATATTATCGAAACCAACACGTTCAGTACACAGCGCATTTCCATGGCCGATTACCAGATGGAAGACCTTTCTTACGAAATGAGTTTTGAAGGTGCGCGGGTAGCAAAAGAAGCCGTAAACGAGTTCATGGCTGCAAATCCAGACCGTAAATGTTTTGTGGCCGGTGCCATTGGCCCAACCAACCGTACCCTTTCCATGTCGCCAAATGTAAACGATCCTGGTTTTAGGGCAGTTTATTTTGATGAACTGGAAGCTGCTTATTACGAACAGGTACGCGGTTTGGTAGATGGTGGTTCTGATGTGTTATTAATCGAAACCATTTTCGATACTTTAAATGCTAAAGTGGCTATTGTAGCCATTAAAAAATACGAAGAGGTAATTGGCCGTAAACTGGAGATCATGATTTCCGGCACCATTACCGACGCCTCTGGCAGAACACTTTCAGGTCAGACTGCCGAAGCTTTTTTGAACTCTGTAATGCATGCAAAACCATTAAGTATCGGTTTTAACTGTGCTTTGGGTGCTAAAGAAATGCGTCCGCATATTGAGGAGCTTGCTGCAAAAGCAGGTTGTTATGTTTCGGCCTATCCAAATGCCGGTTTACCAAATGAGTTTGGTGCTTACGATGAGCAGCCACATGAAACCGCACATTTGGTTGACGATTTTATTGCCTCTGGTTTTGTGAATATTGTGGGCGGCTGTTGTGGTACCACACCAGAGCATATTGGTTGTATTGCCAAAAATGCGAGAAAAGCTGAACCTCGAAAAATACCGGTTCTTCAACCATATATGCGTTTAAGCGGGCTGGAACCTGTAACCATTACCCCAGAAAGCATTTTTGTAAATATTGGTGAAAGAACAAATATCACCGGGTCTCCGAAATTCTCTAAACTGATTTTGGGCGGCGATTACGAATCTGCACTGGCCGTTGCCTTACAACAGGTTGAAGGTGGTGCGCAGGTAATCGATGTGAATATGGATGAGGGGATGTTGGATTCTGAAGCAGCAATGACCAAATTCTTAAACCTCATTGCTTCTGAACCTGATATTGCCAAATTGCCCATCATGGTCGATTCATCTAAATGGTCGGTTATCGAAAATGGCTTAAAATGTTTGCAGGGAAAAGGAATTGTAAACTCTATCTCCTTGAAAGAAGGGGAGGAGAAATTCCGCGAAAGCGCACGCAAAATTATGCAATATGGTGCTGCTGTAGTAGTAATGGCCTTTGATGAGCAGGGACAGGCCGATAATTACGAACGCAGGAAAGAAATCTGTAAAAGAAGTTACGATATCCTGGTACACGAAATAGGTTTTCCGGCAGAGGATATTATTTTCGATCCGAACATCTTAACGGTGGCAACTGGATTAGAAGAGCATAATAATTATGCTGTTGATTTTATCAATGCCACCCGCTGGATCAAAGAAAACCTACCTCATGCTAAAGTGAGTGGAGGGGTTTCTAATATTTCTTTCTCTTTTAGGGGGAATAATACCGTGCGCGAAGCCATGCACTCCGCATTTCTTTATCACGCCATTCAGGCTGGTTTAGACATGGGGATCGTAAACGCAGGGATGTTAGAGGTTTATCAGGAAATTCCACCCGAGTTGTTAGAAAGGGTAGAAGATGTACTTTTAAACCGAAGAGACGATGCTACGGAGCGATTGGTAGAATATGCCGATACCGTAAAATCGAAAGGTAAAGAGGTGGTTAAAGATGAAGAGTGGCGAAAAGGTTCTGTTGAAGAGCGGTTATCGCATTCTTTAGTAAAGGGAATTGTAGAATACCTGGATGATGATGTGGAAGAAGCCAGGCAAAAATATGCCCGCCCGATTCAGGTAATCGAAGGTCCATTGATGGACGGGATGAACATTGTGGGTGATTTATTCGGTGCCGGAAAAATGTTCCTGCCCCAGGTGGTAAAATCGGCAAGGGTAATGAAAAAAGCCGTAGCCTATTTATTGCCGTTTATCGAACAGGAGAAGCTGGATAATCCCGATCAGGACCAGAACTCATCTGCCGGAAGAGTGTTAATGGCCACCGTAAAAGGCGATGTGCACGATATTGGAAAAAATATTGTGGGCGTGGTATTGGCTTGTAATAACTTCGAAATTGTTGATATGGGCGTGATGGTTCCTGCGCAGGAAATCATCAAAAAAGCCAAAGAAATAAAAGCCGATATTATTGGTTTAAGTGGATTGATTACACCATCGCTTGATGAAATGGTTCACTTTGCCAAAGAAATGGAACGCGAAGGTTTTACCATTCCCTTAATTATTGGTGGGGCAACTACTTCAAGGATCCATGCTGCTGTAAAAGTAGCGCCAAATTATTCAGGGCCTGCTATCCACGTGTTAGATGCTTCGAGAAGTGTTACCGTTTGCAGTACTTTAATGAATCCGGATACGAGAGACGAATATATTGCAGGCATCAGGGCCGAATATGATAAAGCCCGCGAAGCGCATTTAAATAAACGATCGGATAAGCGTTTTAAAACGCTGGAAGAAGCCCGTGCAAATAAGTTTAAGATCGATTTTCAACCTAACCTGCCTGTTCCCGAATTTACTGGTACAAGGGTTTTCGATAATTATCCTTTAGAAGAGCTGGTTCCATATATCGATTGGACGCCGTTTTTCCATACCTGGGAGCTCCGCGGAAGTTATCCGAAAATTTTCGGCGATAAAAATGTAGGCGACGAGGCGAAAAAACTTTTTGATGATGCACAAACTTTATTAAAACGCATCCTCGATGAAAAACTGTTAACAGCAAGGGCCGTAATTGGTTTCTGGCCAGCAAATGCGGTAGGAGACGATATTCAGTTGACAGTTGATGGTTCCCAGTCATCAGATGATTCCCAACTGAAAACTGAAAACTCCCAACTGGTAACTATTCACACCCTTCGCCAGCAGGCCGAAAAAGTAGATGGGCAGCCTTATTATGCTTTGTCTGATTTCATTGCGCCGAAAGAAAGTGGTATTCAGGATTATTTTGGTGGTTTTGCCGTAACTGCAGGTATAGGGATTGATGAACTGGTGAATGAGTTTGAATCCAATTACGATGATTACAACAGCATCATGGCCAAAGCACTGGCCGATCGTTTAGCTGAAGCCTTTGCCGAGCGCATGCACGAACGTGTGCGTAAAGAATACTGGGGTTATGCACAGGATGAAAACTTGAGCAATCAGGAATTGATTAAGGAAGAATACGCAGGTATCCGTCCCGCGCCAGGTTATCCTGCCTGTCCGGAACACACCGAAAAAGGAACTTTATTCCAATTGCTTGATGCGGAGAATAAAATTGGACTTCACTTAACCGAAAGTTATGCCATGTACCCAACAGCAGCGGTAAGTGGGTTTTATTTTGCGCATCCCGATTCGAGGTATTTTGGATTGGGAAAAATTACCAAAGATCAGATTGAAGATTATGCCATCAGAAAGAATATGCCGATTGAAGAAGTAGAGCGGTGGTTAAGTCCAAATTTAGCTTATTAACCCCAGCTCCTACAGGGCAGGGAATTGTATACAAATTAAAATTTAAAGTCCCGATTATTCGGGATTAGGGTTATGAAGATTACAGACCATATAAAAAACGCAAAGGGTAAAACCTTGTTCTCTTTTGAATTATTGCCGCCTATTAAAGGGCAAAGCATACAATGGATTTATGATGCAATAGAACCACTATTAGAGTTTAATCCGCCTTTTATTGATGTAACTTCGCTCAGAGAGGATTATATTTATAAAGAACAGGCCAATGGTTTGCTACAAAAGGTATCTTATCGCAAGCGTCCGGGTACCATTGCCATATGTGCCGCCATTATCCATAAATATAAGGTTGATGCCGTTCCGCATCTCATTTGCGGTGGATTTACCAAAGAAGAAACCGAAAATGCATTGATCGATTTACAGTTTTTGGGTATCGATAACGTGTTGGCTTTGCGTGGCGATGCCCGTAAGGCAGATGGGAATTTCGTGCCAACTCCTGGCGGACACTGTTATGCTACAGATTTGATCGAGCACATCAAGAACCACAACGAAGGTAAATTTTTGCATGAAGATGTAGAAACCTTTAAAAGTGATTTCTGTATCGGCGTGGCTGGCTATCCTGAAAAACACTTTGAAGCGCCTAACATGAATACCGATTTTAAATACCTGAAGAAGAAAGTTGAAGCAGGAGCAGAGTTTATTGTTACGCAGATGTTCTTCGATAACCAGAAGTATTTCGACTTTGTAAAAAAATGCAGAGAAAACGATATCAACATTCCAATTATACCAGGTTTGAAACCGATTAGTACCCTATCGCAGTTAAATGTACTGCCTAAGATATTTCACATTGATTTACCTGATGAGTTAACCGACGCGCTATCGCATGCTAAAAACAATAACGAGGCAAAAGAAATTGGTACAGAAGCCATGATTAAACAATGTAAAGAACTGATTGATTTTGGTGCCCCGGTGTTACACTTTTACACCATGGGCCGCCCAGAGCAGACCAAAAAGATTGCGAAGGCTATTTTTTAGCCTAAAAAGCATCGTAATTGCAAGACACGAAGCAATCTTAAAGCGCTGGGTTAATTAGCGATCGTTGTAGGATTGCTTCGTGCCTCGCAATGATGTATTTTTCTTTATTCCATAAACATTATCATCATGAATAATCTAAATACCGACCAGCAAAACCTTGATGCCATACTAACAGAAGTTAAACAACAGGGAATAGATTATTTAAACCATGTTCATGAACGGCCAACCGCTAACACTACCGATGTAGTAATCATTCGTGATTTAAACCAGGAAGGTACGGGGACTGTTGAAGCCTTAAAACAATTTAATCAACGTTTTGAACCGATCATGGTGGCTTCATCTGGTCCAAGATACTGGGGCTTTGTAACTGGTGGCACCACACCTGCCGCCATTGCCGGCGATTGGCTGTCGACCATCTATGATCAGAACACGCAAAGCGCAAAAGGTAACGGCGATGTTTCTGCTATCATCGAACTCGAAACTATCCAGTTATTACTTTCGTTGTTTAACCTGCCTAAAGATTTCTTTGGTGGTTTTGTAACTGGAGCAACCTTATCTAATTTTACTTGTTTAGCTGTTGCCAGGCAATGGATTGGCAAACAATCTGGTAAAGATTTCGCCAGAGGAGGTATATCAGGTACTGTAAAAGTACTGTCGGCTACACCACACTCATCAGCCATCAAATCCTTATCGATGTTAGGCTTGGGAAGTGGCAATTTTATTCAGGTAAACGTAATGCAGGGTAATCGCGAAGCACTAGATGTTGCAGACCTTGAGCTGAAAATACAAGCCTTAAATGGCGAACCTTTCATTCTGATTTCCAGCGCCGGAACAGTAAATACGGTTGATTTTGATGATTTTGAAGCCATTAATGTCTTAAAAGAAAAATATAATTTCTGGTGGCATATCGATGCCGCTTTTGGAGGCTTTGCCGCTTGTTCGCCAAAATTTAATCATTTGGTTAAGGGCTGGGAAAACGCTGATAGCATCACGGTTGATTGTCACAAATGGTTAAATGTACCTTACGAAAGCGCGGTGTTTTTGGTGAAAGAAAAACACCAATTGTTGCAGGTAGAAACTTTTCAGAATTCTAATGCGGCTTATTTAGGCAATCCGATGGAAAATTTCAGTTATTTAAATTTCTTGCCAGAAAATTCCCGCCGTTTAAAGGCTTTACCTGCGTGGTTTACTTTAACAAGTTACGGAAAACAGGGTTATCAGGAAATTGTGGAAAGTAATGTTGAAGTGGCTTTACAGTTTGCCGACTTCATTAATGAAAATGAAAATTTCGAGCTCTTGGCACCAGTACGTTTAAATACTGTTTGTTTTTCGTTGAGAGATGAAAGTTTAGTTGCAACATTCCTGAATAAGTTAAACGCGGGCGGGAAAATTTTTATGACCCCTACATTTTATAACGGGAAGAAAGGAATACGTGCTGCTTTTGTAAACTGGCGAACCTCAGGCGCTGATGTTGAGCTGGCTACAACAGCGATGCTCGAAATTCTTACAGAACTTTAACCTTAAAATTATTGTTTTAATGTTATAGGGTTTATCTTTGTACCGATGAAATTGGATGGCCTTAAATACGTACTTATTGCCTGCATTGCGATAGCTTTTTTCTTAAAAGTAAGCCATGCGGTTTCGTATTTAAGCTATTCTGCTGATAATGTTGAAGTTTTATCTACAAATGATGACGCAACAGAGAAGGAAGAAAAGAAAGTAGAAACCGAATATGCGGTGCAGCAGATCGTGTTTCATGGAGCGTTATATTTTCCACTTCAAACTTCAAAAAAGGTGCTCATTCCTGATCATTCTTTCCAGCTGGCTTACTTTCCAGAGGTTTTAACACCGCCGCCTTCCGTATAAGCATATCCTTTTATGTTTAAACTCCGTTTCGCAAAAAGCGGAACCAATTCACTATTTTAAAAATTACAAATAATAGATATGAAACGAGCAATTTCATTTGCAGTGCTGTTAATCGCTGCCTCTTTAAAAATCAGTGCACAAGAAGCTGTACAGAACAATGTTAAACCAGTAGAAAATGCCTTAAATCAGGTTACTAAGCTGCAACCTGTAAGTTTTAGTTATGATAAAGCCTGGGCCGAAAAACTGAAATTATCTGCCAAACCACAATATGGTTTTGTAGGAGCTGATGCTAAAGCCGCTTTTCCTGAAATAGTTTCTGTACAGGCAAAAACTTATGCATCAGGCAAAAACGCCTTTAAAAATGCCACTATTACCAAAGTAGACTACGAAAGTTTAGTCCCGCTTTTGGTAGCGAGTATAAAAGAGCAACAACAACAAATTGAAGCACTACAGCGCGAGCTGAAAACATTAAAATCTCAAAACACTAAGTAATAGAAAGGAGTCGTCATCTCGACTGAAGCGCAGCGGAATGGAGAGATCTATCTCGTTAGATTTAGCTTCGCTGAGCACTACGTGGTTCTCGGCTTCGCTGCACTCCGCTCGAAATGACGATCAATTCTACCCTTTAAGCAAATAGCTTTTGAACCCTTCAAAATCCACCCCCAACTGATCAGCATATTTTGGTTTGCTTTCTAAAGCTTTTACCTGCTCAGGGATTTCGATTTTAGCCGCAATATCTGCAGGGAAAATATCAGGGAACTTACAGGCGTGTGCGGTAGATAAGAAAACTGCGGCACTTTCGTCTGTAGGATTTTCGTTCTTGTATTTTTCAACTGCTAAATAGGCAATCGCAGTATGCGGACAGGCCACATAATTTAATTTGTTGTCAATTTCTTTGATGCCCTCTAATGTTTCATCATCAGTAAAACGGTAAGAAGTAACTACGTTTTTAATTGCCTTTACATCTTGATTAAACAGGTCCATAATACGTACCCAATTGCTTGGGGCTCCTACATCCATGGCGTTCGAGTAGGTTTGTGTAGATGGTTTCGTTTCATATACGCCACTTTCTAAAAAGCGTGGAACGGTATCGTTAACATTGGTAGCTGCTATAAATTGTTTAACAGGTAACCCTAATTTATAGGCCAGTAAACCTGCGCCAATATTCCCGAAATTTCCACTTGGTACAGAAAACACCACGTCTTTAAAACCTTGCTTTTTCAGTTGGGCATAAGTATTGAAATAATAAAATGTTTGCGGAATTAATCTCGAGATGTTAATCGAATTGGCCGAAGTTAACCTGAATTTAGCATTCAGTTCATCATCTGCAAAAGCCTGTTTCACTAAAGCCTGGCAGTCATCGAAAGTACCTTTAACCTCAACAGCTCTGATATTTTCGCCATTGGTGGTTAACTGCAGTTCTTGTATCGGGCTCACTTTTCCCTCAGGGTAAAGAATGGTTACTCTCGTATTCGGCACACCCAAGAAACCCAAAGCCACTGCGCCACCGGTATCGCCAGAAGTAGCAACCAGAACATCTAAAAGTTGTTCGCCGTCTTTTAAGAAATAAGCCATCACACGGCTCATAAAACGGGCGCCAAAATCTTTAAAGGCCAAAGATGGACCATGGAACAATTCGAGCACAAAGGTTTTGTCATCAAGTTTAACGGCGGGAGCCTCAAAATTAATGGCATCATCAATTAAAGCTTTTAGATCATCGGCAGGGATCTCATCTCTTAATAAAGTTGATGCCACTTTGTAAGCAATTTCAGTCAAAGAATATTTTTCGATATTCTGTATGAATTCGGGATCAAGCTGTGGGATTTCAACAGGCATATATAAGCCTTTATCCTGAGGCATGCTGTTAAAAACGGCTTCTTTGAAAGAAACGCGTAAATCTTTATTGTTGGTTGAATATAGTTTCATTTTTAATGAGGTTGGAGGGTTGAAAGGTTGAAGGTTGGAAGGTTTTGGATGATTAGCCCTCCACCTTTAAACCCTCTACCTTCCAGCCTTACTTAAAGTACTTTTGGCCCTTCCGCGTTAACCGGAGATACAAAAGCTTTGCTGTTAATATTTATTTTATGTAAATGTTGCTGTTGCGATTTGGTTATTTTTCTGGCTGTTTCTTCATCTTGAGTTAGTGCAAAAACAGATGGGCCCGAACCTGAAATTCCGAAACCGATTGCCCCATTTTCCATCGCCAGTTTTCTCATTTCTTCAAAACCAGGAATCAAAATCGAACGTGTTGGTTCTACCAGAACGTCTTTCATACTCCTTCCGATTAAATCAAAATCATTCATAAACAATCCACTCACCAGGCCTGCAACATTTCCCCACTGGGTAACCGCGTCTTTTAATGCTACTTTACTGCGGATCATTTGGCGTGCATCTTTGGTCGGTACATCTACTTCTGGGTAAACAATTGCCGCATACATGCCAGCTGGCGTAGGTAAAGAAATCACATCAAGCGGATCGTAACTTCTCACCAGTACAAAACCACCCAATAATGCAGGGGCAACGTTATCGGCATGGCCATAACCACAGGCAAGTTCTTCGCCTTTCATGGCAAAGGGAACCAGCTCTTTAGTGGTTAATAAATCGCCCATTAATTTGTTAATGGCAAACAAACCAGCTACTGTACTGGCCGAGCTTGAGCCCAATCCACTACCAATAGGCATTTTCTTGTGCAGTTCAATTTCTACACCGATATCCAAACGATTTATGTGCTTTAAATAATGCTGAACACTGGCACTTACGGTGTTCTTCGCTGCATCTAAAGGCAAACGACCATCATCACCAGTAATTCTTTTGATCACCACACCGGGTGTATCGGTCAATCGCATCTCAACTTCATCGCCAGGTTCGTTTACAGCGAAACCCAGTACATCGAAACCACAAACTACGTTTGCAACAGTTGCCGGAGCGAAAACTTTTATACTATTTTTCATTATTAATTGCCTTAACTATTTATTTAAAGTACCCACGTTAATGATATCTGCAAAAACTCCTGCAGCGGTAACCTCAGCACCTGCACCTGGACCTTTTACCACCAGTGGACGGGTTTTGTAACGATCCGTAGTAAAAGAGATAATATTATCACTTCCCGATAACATATAAAAAGGATGACTGTCATCAACCATTTGCAGGCTGATTTCTACATTTCCATTTTCAAGTTTACCGATGTAACGCAAAACTTTTCCATCTTTGGCTGCGGTATTCTTTAAATTTTCGAAGTAAGCCGCATTGGCCTGTAATTCAGAATAGAAATCTTCAACCGATGTAGCATTTAAGCAGGCTTCTGGCAAAATGTTGTCGATTTTCACATCACTGGCTTCTAACGGATAACCGGCATCACGGGCAAGGATCAGCATTTTACGCATAAAATCTTTTCCATTTAAATCATCCCGTGGATCTGGCTCGGTATAACCAAGTTCCTGGGCTTCCTTTACTGTTTCATAAAAACCGGCGTCACCTTTAAAATTATTGAAGATGTAAGAAATCGTTCCTGATAAAATCGCTTCAATCCGGGCTACTTTATCACCACTCATCATCAGCTCGCGTAGCGTACGGATAATCGGCAAACCTGCACCAACATTGGTTTCATAATAGAAATCAACACCAAATTTACGGGCAGTATCTTTAAATGATTTATACTGGGCATAATCTGCCGAGTTTCCTTTTTTATTGCAGGTTACTACCGAAATGCTGCTTTCGAATATCCCTTGATAAAATTCTATTGGCGATTCTGCGGCGGTGTTATCTACAAAAACACAGTTTGGTAAGTTTAGCGCTTTCATTTGGGCGACAAAACCCGCTAAATTGGCCTGTTCGCCATTTGTATTCAATTCCGCTTCCCAGTTTTCTAACGAAAGGCCATCAGCGCTGAAAATCATTTTTCGTGTATTGCTGATGCCTGTTATCTTAACCTGCAGATCGTTATTGGCCGCCAAGAAAGGCATCTGCTCTTTCAATTGGTTAAATAAGGTTTTCCCGATATTTCCAGTACCTAAACAGAAAACATTTAATGTTCTTTTCAGATCGGTAAAAAAAGCATCGTGCACTGCATTTACAGCTTTCGATAAATCATCTTTGCTGATGATTACCGAGATGTTATATTCTGAAGAACCCTGAGCGATAGCTCTTACGTTGATACCGTTGCGGCCTAAAGCGCTGAACAAACGGCCACTCATACCTGGTGTGTGTTTCATGTTTTCGCCAACAATGGCCAAAACTGAAAGGTTATTTTCAACTTCTGGCAGCTCTAGTTTTTTAGCGTCTAACTCCAGTTCAAACTCTTTTTTGATTAAAGAAATGGCCTGCGAAGCATCCGTTGGTTTAACGGCGAAAGTAATGCTATGTTCTGATGAAGACTGGGTAATCAATACTACATTGATCTGTTCGCGCGAAAGCAATGAGAATAATCTTCCGCTAAAACCTGCCTTACCCACCATACCACTACCTGTTAGGTTTATAATGCTGATATGATCGATAGAAGAAATTCCTTTTATGGGTAAACTTGATGCTTTAACATCGCTTTTAATATAAGTTCCTGCAAAATCTGGTTCGAAAGTGTTTTTGATCACAATCGGAATCTTTTTCATAAAAGCAGGGATCATTGTTGGTGGATAGATCACTTTTGCGCCGAAATAACTCAGCTCCATGGCTTCGGTATAACTCAGTTCGGGTAAAGAGAATGCCTTTTTTACCATGCGTGGGTCGGCGGTCATCATACCATTTACATCGGTCCATATTTCTATTTCTTCGGCATTTAACGCTGCACCCCATACCGCTGCGGTATAATCAGAGCCACCACGGCCTAAAGTTGTTACTCTTCCTGCTGCATTGCTCGCTATAAAACCAGTAACAAAAAGTACTTTACCTTTGTTTTCCTGGTAAAAATTCTTGATTAGCATCTCAGTCAGTTCGGTATCTACCTTCGCCTGCCCAAAATTACTGTCGGTTTTAATCAGGTCAGACCCATTAACATAAAGTGAATCGCCAAAATTTTGAGAAGCAATATGGCTGATCATAAAAGTAGAACAGCGTTCGCCATAGCTTAAAATCTGATCTTTGGTCTGCAAGCTCAGTTCGCGTAGATTGGCTACCGCCTGTAACAGATCTTCCAATTCGTTAAAAAAGATCTTTAAGCGTGTAAACACAGGATTCTGCGCCGCCGCAGGTAAAAGCGAGCGGATTACAGCAAAATGTTTTGCTTCGATTTCTTTTAAATGGGTGTCGTAATCTTCACCACGCTCGGCCATTTCGGCCATATCGGTAAGTAAATTGGTTACGCCACTCATTGCCGATAATACAACTACCGGGCTATTCTTCTGTTTTTCTTCGCCAACCAGGCGTAAGAGGGTTTTAATGTTCTCGGCCGAACCTACGGATGTGCCGCCGAATTTGAGTACTTTCATTAGTTTATATTGGTTTTAACTGTTTGATGCTGTGCGGATAATTCATGGTTGCCGTACAGGTTCATTCAGCATGGGTTAAAAAAAAAGCGTCCCGATTTTCATCGGGACGCTCTCTGTGTTTTATGTTTTTTCAATTTACAACAAATTAGCCCCGCTGGTTTATACCGGTGGTAATAATAATTGTTGTAATAATCGAAGTGTTAAAATTCATCTTTTCTTTGTGTACTTTGTACACCGTAAAGTAGGAGATTATTTTTTTAAAATGCAAATGTTTTTTGATTTTTATTTCGAAATTTCTATTAAAACGTTTAAGTAGATGAAATAGCTGCATTTTCTGAACCCGAAACCGAATCGTTCCCTCTTTGAGGGATGCCAGCAAGACGAGATGGTTAATAAGTAGTTTTAAAAATTTTTAGAAAAGGTGCTCTGGTAATTCTTCGGTTATGGCAGCCCTGCTAACCGCTATAGTCCCGATGGTAATGCTTTTTGATCGATTGAGAATCGGGAGCTGCCGCTTTTATCAGGTTTAGTTAACGCGGGCTTATACTACTATTTAAGTTAGTTACCTTTCCAGCGTAAATCATTCCCCTCCTTTGAAGGGGGTGCCCACAGGGCGGGGTGGTTATTACTATTTAATTTTATTTCCCTCAACACCTTATGGATTCCTGGTCATTCATGAATCCTGTCATCAAAAGCCATGTCGAATTTAAGAACGCTTTTGCTTCTCACACTTTTAACCATTTTTTGTGGTCAGGCATTTTCACAGCATGCTAATAATATACAATGGGTATGTCGAGGGCCAATTGTGCCAACCTCACCGCTCTGGTTAATACACTATCAGAAGACAACCTATACTTTAGATAGCATACAGGCAAAACATGGCATCCTTAATCCCGATTACATAGAAAATGTTCAGGTTTTAAAGGATGCGGGGGCAACAGCAGTGTATGGCTTAAGAGGGGCTGCAGGAGTTATTATTATATCACTCAAGAAACGATATGCCAAAGTAGAAATTAAACGGCTAAAACCCTATCTCACAAAAATTTAGGGAAAGTATATGGACAGTATAAACGCTGGTTTCATTTTTATACTTAGTGTAATTTTTTAATTTTTTTTGCCTTGTAAAAATGAATGTAAATATCTGTAAATAAAATGTTTACATAATAGTGTATTTGCTACAATATGTAAAAAATTACGCTTAAAAACTAGTTTTTGTGGAAGATAAGTATTTACCTTTGCTGTACTAACTAACTTATTGTTATGAGCAAAAAGAAACTGCAAACGCCAGATTTAAGCTATTTAAATCTAGGTGGAAACATTGCTGTAAAGTACCAATTATCTCCAAAGGAATTAATTGATGATGCCTTATTAAATAAAGAAGGTACGCTAGCCGATTCAGGAGCGCTGGCGGTTGATACCGGAAAGTTTACCGGGCGTTCTCCTAAAGACCGCTTTATAGTATGCGACGAAGTAACCGAAGATCAGGTTTGGTGGGGAGATGTAAACATTAAAATTTCTCCGGAGAAATTCGATCAGTTGTTTTATAAGCTAACGAATTACCTTGAAGATAAGAAAATCTATGTACGCGATTCTTCGGCATGTGCCAATCCGGATTATTCGATCTCGATCAGGGTAATTACAGAAACTGCTTATCAGAATCTTTTTGCTCATCATTTGTTTATCCGCCCGGAAGAAGATCGTTTGGGTATAACGCCAGAGTGGACCATCATTGCTGCACCAGGCTTCCTGGCCGATCCGGCTATTGATGGAACCAGACAGGAAAATTTCTCCATCATCAATTTTACCAGGAAAATGATTTTGATCGGGGGAACTGGTTATACCGGTGAAATTAAAAAGGGAATTTTTTCAGTTTTAAACTTTATCCTGCCAGTATATAAGAATACGTTATCTATGCATTGCTCAGCCAATGTGGGTAAAAATGGCGATACCGCTATATTCTTTGGCTTGTCAGGAACAGGAAAAACCACCTTGTCTGCCGATCCGGAAAGGGGATTGATAGGTGATGATGAACATGGCTGGGGCAAAGATTCTGTATTTAACTTCGAAGGCGGTTGTTATGCAAAATGCGTAGATTTAACCGAAGAGAAGGAGCCTCAGATCTTTAAGGCAATTAAATTTGGCTCATTGCTGGAGAATATTAATTTTTTTCCAGGTACGAAGGAGGTTGATTATAGCAATATCTGTAAAACGGAAAATACCCGTGTGGCTTATCCTATAGATTATATTGACAATGCCATTTTACCATCAATAGCAGCCGTTCCAAAAAATATCTTTTTCTTAACTGCAGATGCGTTTGGCGTATTGCCTCCAATTTCAAAATTAAATGTAGAACAGGCCATGTTCCACTTTATGAGCGGATATACAGCCAAGGTTGCAGGAACAGAAACAGGAGTAACAGAGCCTCAGTTAACGTTTTCAGCTTGCTTTGGTAAAGCCTTCTTGCCATTGCATCCATCTAGATATGCCGCATTATTGGGCGAGAAGATGGAAAAACACCAGGTAAATGTATGGTTAGTAAATACGGGTTGGAGCGGTGGAGCTTACGGTGTAGGTAAAAGGATGAAATTAAGTTATACCAGGGCGATGATTACGGCGGCGTTAAATGGAGATTTAGATCATAATAAATATAAGCAACACCATGTATTTAAATTGATGATGCCACTAAGTTGTCCTGGGGTACCGAACGAAATTTTAGATCCCTCTAAAACATGGAGCAATCAGGAAGAATACTTTTTGAAAGCATACGAATTGTCGGATGCCTTTACAGAGAATTTCAAGCAGTTCGAACTGACAAAAGTACCAAAAAGCAGACACGAAGCGTTAAAATTATGTTAAATGCACTTTAAAATGCATTTTTTGAGCGAAAAATTTGCAATTCGATTTTTTTTTAGTTTTTATTGTGAAAGAATTGCCTCGGCTGGGGCAATTTTTTTGTTATACACCCTTGGTGATTTACCGAAACTAAATTCTAAGTAACGATTTAATTGCTTATTGATTTATTAATTTGTAATTTAAAATCAATTTATAAATTTGTTTTTCGCAACAATTTCGGATATGAAACGTTGAGTGTAGTACAAAAGAAAAAAACAGCTAAAAATTAAAAACAAGAACTAAAACTAAAATTTCAAAAAAAATGGCAAACGCACCAAAACCAACAACTGTTAAAAAAGAGAGCTCTTCTAGTGCTTCAAATGTATTTGCAACATTCGTTATTCCAATTTGTATTATCATTGGATTCTGTGTTTGGAGATTCGTATTCGGAGAAGGAAGTAACTTTATCGATGGTGACAGAGAGAAATTACCATTACCTGGTAACTATCTTGGAACAGCTTACAAAGGAGGTCCTATCGTAGCGATCTTAGTTGGATTACTATTAGTAGTAATTGTATTCTCTATCGAACGTTTCATCGTTATTGGTAAAGCAAGTGGAAAATCTAGCTTAGACACTTTCATTCGCAAAGTACAAGGTTTATTAAGCGCAGGTAACATCGAAGCTGCAAAAGCTGAGTGTGATAAACAAGAAGGTTCAGTTGCTAACGTAATTAAATCTGGCTTGAAAAAATACAGTGAAGTTGAAGCAGATACCAATATGGATGTTGAGCAATCAATCGTTGCAATCCAAAAAGAGGTTGAAGAAGCTACAGCTTTAGAAATGCCAATGTTAGAGCAAAACTTAACTGTAATTGCAACTTTGGTATCAATTGGTACATTAGTAGGTTTATTGGGTACAGTAACAGGTATGATCCGTGCATTCGCCGGTTTAGCAAACTCTGGAGCACCAGATCAGTCAGCATTAGCGGTAGGTATCTCTGAGGCATTGATCAACACTGCAACAGGTATCTTGGTTTCTACTGTGGCAATTATCATGTATAACGTATTAACTTCTAAAATCGACAAGTTAACTTACGCTATCGATGAGGCTGGTTTCAGCATCGTTCAAACATACGCTAGTTCGCATAAATAAGAATTTTGAAAAAATTTTTACCGGCTTTATGGAAAACCGGAAAAAAGATCATCATTATTAAAACTAGTAAAAAATATTATGCCTAGAATTAAAGTTAAAAGAACAAGTACAGTAACAGATATGACCGCCATGTGTGATGTGGCATCATTGTTACTTACTTTCTTCATCTTAACTGCTACAGCAAGGCAACCAGAACCACTAGCCGTTTCTACACCTTCATCTACATATGAGTTTAAGGTACCGGTAGAAAACAATGCGATATTAACCATTGGGCAGGGGAAAGTTTTCTTCGAAGTAGCAGGGGTCAAAGTAAGAGCGAAAACATTAGAGCTAATGGGCGAACAGTACAAAATATCGTTCACTCCAGTAGAAATACAACGCTTTTCAGCGATAGGAAGTTTCGGCGTTCCGATCCAGAGTTTAAAATCTCTTATTGCCTTGAATGGGGCTGACCGTATGAAACCAGGGGTACAACCTGGTATACCTTCAGATTCGACTGATAATCAGTTAAATTCATGGGTATTAAATGCCCGTAAAGCAACTAAAGAGATTAATAATCAGGATATGCGTATCAGTATTAAAGGTGATGCGAAAGAAGAATATCCGGTAGTTAAAAAGATTATTGATGTACTTCAGAAACAAAGTGTAAACAAGTTTTTATTGGTTACCAACTCTGAAGCTAAAAAGAAATAAGAAATGGCAGAATTAAACACAGGCGGGAAGAAAGCCACCCCAAGGGTTGATATGACTCCGATGGTGGATCTAATGTTTCTTTTGGTAACATTCTTTATCTTAACAACAGTAATCTCTACGCCACAAGCGATGGATATTGCAAAGCCAGATAAAAACGAAAAGTTACCTGAGAACAGATTGGAGCTGAAAGCAAGTAAAACAATGACTATTTTGTTGGGTAAAAACAATAAAGTAGCATGGTACATGGGCGTAGCTGGCGAAAGCGCACCAACTATAGAATCTGGTTCACAAATCGAAGATGCTATTGTTAAAAATAGAAAAGCAGCTGATGCCTCAGGCGTTGCTGGAGACTTTGTTGTACTGGTAAAACCAACATCAGGTTCTACATTCCAAAACTTTGTAGATATGATGGATGAGTTGGAAATTCTTAAAGTTAAGGTTCGTCAGATCGATGATGATAACATCCTTGACAATGAGAAGCAGTTCATGAAAGAAAAAGGAATTTTATAATCAGTAAAACCAATAGTTATGTCGAAGTTAGATATATTCAGAAAAGAATGGCTTGAAGTGGTTTTTGCAGATAAAAACAAAACCTACGGTGCGTATCAATTGCGTAAAAGCAATGGTGCCAACACCTCGAAAGCATTAATTATCGGCTCTATTATATTCATTGTGTTATTTTTCTCTCCTAAAATCTATAGCCTGATTCAAGGCTCAATGGATCAAGAAGATGAGCAATTAAAAGCACAAGAAGTAATTTTAGCGCCACCACCACCAGTAGATCCCAAAACACCGCCACCACCACCGGTAGAGCCACCTCCACCAAAAGTTGACCAGGTGAAAATGCCACCTCCAATTGTAAAACCAGATATTGAGGTTCGTGATGAACCACCTACGGTTGAAAAGTTGAAGGAAGCTGATCCAGGGCAGAGAGATATTAAAGGTGATCCAACAGCTGATATTGTTATCGCTGAACCAGTAGGTGAAGGACCAAAAAGAGAAGCTGCTGTTGCAGTTGATGATAATAAAGTTTACGACTTTGTTAGTATCGAGAAACAACCAGAATTCCCAGGAGGTATCTCTAAGTTTTATGGATACTTAAGTAAAGCAATAAAGTACCCGCCAATGGCACAAGAAAACAACGTTCAAGGTAAAGTATTTTTATCTTTCGTTGTTGAAAAAGATGGTAAATTAACTGATATCACAGTTACCCGTGGTTTGGGTAGCGGAACTGATGAAGAAGCCATCCGTGTATTGAAAGCTAGTCCACGTTGGAACCCAGGTATCCAAAATGGTAAGCCGGTAAGGGTAAAATACAACATCAACGTTAACTTTACATTGAACTAATAGTAGATGTTAAATTTTGATATTTTTAAGCAAAAATCGCCTAAACAGCGGTTTTTGCTCATTTTAGGCCTTGTCATGTTCGTTTTCTATGTGGTATTGGGCTTTGCATTTATATTTTATGAACCAATTGCCCTGCGCTTAAGCACTATTCCACAATGGGGCCGCATCGCAATCGGTATCTTCTTAATTATTTATGCATTTGTAAGACTTTTAAGCCTTGGAAGGCGCGATTAATCATTTCAATGAAAAATTTCCTTTTAATATTTTGTGTGCTAGCTTTACTTGTATCCTGCAAACGTAAAAACAAAGCCAATGCAGTTAAAGAAACCAGAACAAGCGGTACCTTAAAAATATTGGTTGATGAAAGTGTTGGACCGATTGTTCAAGATCAGATTGATATTTTTAGTTTGGATTATCCGGAAGCAAAATTTCAGACAACAGTAAAACCTGAAGAAAAATTATTGCCTGCCTTTCTTAATGATAGTGTAAGGGTAATTGTTTTGCCAAGGTTATTAACCAAAGCAGAAGAAAAGTATTATAACCAGCGTAATATTAAAATCAACTCTTCGCGTTTTGCCATTGATGGTATTGCCTTAATTACCAATCAGGGCAATATCGATAGTACAATTAACGTTAAAGAGGTGATTGATATATTACAGGGAAAGAAATCAGATAAAAAATTGGTCTTTGATAACGCTTATTCAAGTACCTTTCAATATTTTAAAGAGTTGGCCCATATCAGCCAATTTCCAGCTACAGGTGTTTACTCTAAAAATTCTAGCAAAGAAGTAATTAAACTTATTGCAGAAGATAAAGATTTTATTGGTATTTTGGGCGTGAATTGGATCACCGACAAGGATACAGAGATGAGCGAATACCTTTCTCAGATAAAAGTGCTGGGCGTAAAGAATGTAAAAGGCAAGGTAGGAGACGATCAGTTCTATAAACCAACTCAAGATAACTTAATCAATGGTGTTTATCCTTTCCTAAGAAATATAAATATTATAGATTGTGAAGGAAGAGATGGTTTAGGCACAGGATTTGCAACATGGTTAAGAAGTCAGCGGGGACAATTGATTGTACTTAAATCTGGACTTGGCCCGCATAAATTAATGCCAAGACAAATTAACCTGACAAAAGGAAATTAAATTAAAATTATAAATTGAACCACGAAGTAAATCTAAAGAGACACTTCATTTTTATTAAATAAAAAAACAGAATATCCGATGAAAATTTTAAAGAAAGCAATAACCTTAAATGTAGGTTTGGTGTTGATGGGTTCTGCAGTTTTTGCTCAAGATTTAAATGACGCGAAAAAAGCCATCGACGCGGAGCAGTATCAGAAAGCATCATCAATGCTTAAATCGTTGGTGAGTTCAAAAGCATCAGATGGTAATAACTATTACAATCTTGGTTTGGTTTACTTAAAAACCGGTTATATCGACTCGGCCAGAGCTGTATTTACCAAAGGTGTTACCGCTGATCCAAAAAACAACTTAAACTTAATTGGTTTAGGCGAAGCAGACATGTTATCTAATAACCCAAGTTCTGCTAAAACTAATTTCGATAAGGCAGTAGCTTTAGCACCGAAAGATTACAAAACTTATTTGTATATCGGTAAAGCTTATTTGGCGCAGGATAAACCAAGTGATGATGTATCTAAACCTGATTTTACTAATGCTTTAGCTAACATTACCAAAGCTGATGAATTAGATGCTAAAGATAAAGATGCTGAAGTTTTCTTGGCACAAGGCGATGCCTACGCTTTACAGAAGAAAAATTCTGAAGCATTAGGCCCATACATGCGTGTTGGTGATGTTGATCCTAACAACAGAAGAGCCAAAACGCAGATTGGTAAAATGTACAAAGAATCTAGGGCTTTTCCTGAAGGTGAAAAAGAGTTACAAGATGTAATTGCTGCTGATGCAAACTACGGCCCTGCTTACCGCGAGTTGGGTGAGCTGTATTTACAATGGAGCAGCTTTGGTACAGATAAAGAAAAAGCAGCAAAAGCGATTGAGAATTATAAAAAATACATGGATTTAACGGATAAATCTTTGGAATCTCAATTACGTTATGCTCAATTTTTATTCTATGCAAAAGATTTCAAAACCTTAGAGCAAGTGGCCACTTCTTTGCAGGTTCCAGCAAATAATCCAAAGGCAAACACAGTAGCTAGACTTAAAGGCTGGGCTGCTTATGAGAATAAGAATTATCCAGCAGCTTTAACAAGCATGACTGAGTTTTTTGCCAAAGAAAAGGATAAATCTAGAATCTTAGGAAACGATTATCTTTATTTAGGAAAATCACAATTGCAAGCTGGTCAAGATAGTTTAGCCGTTAAGAATATTATTGAAGCTGCTAAAATTGATTCAAACAATGCCGACGCTTTGGCGGAAGCTGGTTTAGCTTTAATGAAAGCAAAGAAATACGCTAAATCTGCTGAACTTTTCCAAATGGCTATTAAATATAATCCTAATGGAAAAGGATCGCTTACTAATTACTACTATTTAGGTCAAACCAGATTCTACGAAGCTTACATTGCTCAGAAAGAGAAAAAACCGCTTAATACTGCTGCATTAGTTGAGGCAGATTCTGCTTTAAGCCATTTAGCTAAAGTTTCTCCTGAATTTGCATTAGGATACTTTGTAAGAGGAAGAATTGCAAATTTGGTAGATGACAAAGCTAATCCAAAAGGAACCGGAATACCATACTTTGAGAAATATGTGAGTTTGGTAAAACCTGAAGAAGTAGCTGCAAATAAGACTAACTTATCAGAATCTTATAATAACATTGGCGCTTGGTATTCAGATAAGGATAAAGCTAAGGCTATTGATGCTTTCAGCAAAAGTCTGGCATTAGATCCTGCAGACACTTACGCTGCGGCTAGATTAAAAGAGTTACAATCACCTGCACCTGCTGCAAAACCAAAAGCTAAAGGTAAATAATTAAAAAGTTAAATAATTTAGAAAAGGCAGAGTTTGGTTACTCTGCCTTTTTCTTTTACTTTTGCAACATAAAATAAATAATATGCAAGCGCAGAGTTCGGCTATAGATTTTTTACCAATTATATTTCAAGTAATTGTTGCTTTAGGTTTTGTGGTAACCACATTGGTTGCTACCCACTTTTTAGGTCCAAAACGTAAAACAAGCGATAAATTAGAAACTTTTGAGGCTGGTATTAAATCAGTAGGTAATGCACGTCAGCCTTTCTCTATCAAATATTTCGTAGTAGCCATTTTATTTGTACTGTTCGATGTAGAGGTTATATTTATGTATCCCTGGGCAGTTAATTTCCGTACATTACGGATGGATGGAATGATCGAAATGTTCATTTTCATGGGTACCTTACTGCTAGGTTTCATCTACGTAATCAAGAAAAAAGTTTTAGACTGGAACTAGTCAGTTCGCAGTTATCAATTCACAATTGGCAGTTAATAGTTCCTGGTTTATAAACTGTAAACTGAAAAATGGCAACTGCAAACTGAAATGTGTATCACTTACACTAACTTAGCGCTGTTTTGGTTATTTAGAAAGGTTCTAAATCGAGTAAAGCTAGTTTGTTTGCCTTTAAAATATTGTAAATTTGTTGCTCATTCTGCAAAGGGATGAGCATTTTTTGTTTATAAACATGAGTGAAATTAATATAGTTGATGCGCCTCCAGGAATAGAAGGATCTGGCTTTTTTGCCACTTCTCTTGATAAAGTGATTGGTTTGGCCCGCTCAAATTCATTATGGCCTTTACCTTTTGCAACTTCTTGTTGTGGAATCGAGTTTATGGCAACCATGGGTTCTCACTACGATCTTGGTCGTTTCGGTGCCGAACGCTTAAGCTTTTCTCCCCGTCAGGCTGATGTTTTAATGGTTATGGGAACTATCGCTAAAAAGATGGCTCCGGTATTAAAACAGGTTTATATCCAAATGGCAGAGCCACGTTGGGTAATGGCTGTTGGTGCCTGCGCAAGTAGTGGTGGTATTTTCGATACTTATTCCGTATTGCAAGGTATTGACGAGGTTATTCCGGTGGATGTTTACGTTCCGGGTTGTCCGCCAAGACCTGAAGCCATTTTAGATGGTTTTCAGCGTATTCAGGATTTAGTGAAAAGCGAATCGGGTAGAAGAAGAAATTCTGATTATTACAAAGAACTTTTAGGTCAATACGGCATTAAATAATGGAAGAAACGACGCTAAATAATAATATTCTGGCAAAACTTAGCGATAAGTTTGGCGAAAAGGTAACCGGAGTTTCTGAGCCATATGGCTTATTAACTTTTGCTACCACCAAAGATGTTATCATCAATGTATTATCGTTCCTTAAAAACGATTTAAGTTTTAATTTCTTAACCGATATTACAGCGGTTCATTATCCTGGTAAAGATCATGGTATTGCAGTGATTTACCATTTGCACAACATGGTAGAGAAAGTTAGAATTAGGATTAAAGTTTTCATTTCAGAACAAAATCCAACTATTCCTACAGCAACAACCGTTTGGAAAGGTGCCAACTGGATGGAACGTGAAACTTATGATTTTTTTGGGGTTAAATTTGAAGGTCACCCTGATTTGCGCCGTATTTTAAATATGGACGATTTAGGTGTTCACCCGATGTTGAAACAATATCCATTGGAAGATCCGAACAGAGTAGATAAAAAAGACGAATTTTTTGGAAGGTAAACTATGAATCATAACCATCCGGTATTTACAGATAACGACCCGCAAAGTGAGCTGGTAACCCTAAACTTAGGCCCAACACACCCTGCAACACACGGCGTTTTTCAAAACGTTTTGCAATTAGATGGCGAACGTATTGTAAGCGGCGTTTCTACCATTGGGTATATCCACCGTGCTTTCGAAAAGATTGCAGAGCATCGCCCATTTTATCAGATTACACCACTTACCGACCGTTTAAACTACTGCTCGTCGCCTATTAATAATATGGGTTGGCACATGACGGTTGAGAAGCTGTTAAATATTCAGATGCCTAAACGTGTAGATTATCTTCGGGTAATCGTTATGGAGCTTTCGCGTATTGCCGACCACATTATCTGTAACACGATTATTGGTCAGGATACTGGGGCAACCACCACTTTCTTATATCTTTTTCAGTTCCGTGAGCACATTTACGAAATCTTCGAAGAGGTTTGTGGAGCACGTTTAACCACAAATATTGGCCGTATTGGCGGTTTTGAAAGAGATTTCAATGATATCGCCTTTGCTAAAATCGATAAGTTTTTAAAAGAATTCCCTAAAGCATTAAAAGAGTTCGAAAATCTGTTAACACGTAACCGTATTTTTATTGATAGAACGGCCGGTGTTGCAGAAGTAACCAAAGAAACTGCTTTAGAATACAGCTGGACTGGGCCGCTTTTGCGTGCTACCGGTGTAGATTACGATGTGCGTGTAAGCGATCCATATTCTTCCTATCAGGATTTCGACTTTGAAGTTCCTGTAGGTACAAGCGGCGATATTTACGATAGATATTTAGTGCGTAATGAAGAGATGTGGCAAAGTGTCCGCATTATCGAACAGGCGCTTGTGAAATTAAAAACAGAGCCAAAAGGTATTTTCCATGCCGATGTCCCTGAATTTTACCTTCCTCCAAAACAAGAAGTTTACAACAATATGGAAGCATTGATTTATCACTTCAAAATTGTGATGGGTGAAATTGATGCGCCAAAAGCAGAAGTTTATCACGCTGTAGAAGGCGGAAATGGCGAATTAGGATTCTATCTGATTAACGATGGGGGCCGTACGCCGTACCGTTTACACTTCCGCAGACCAAGTTTTATAAACTACCAGATGTTTGCACCAATGAGCGAGGGCATGTTATTGTCTGATGCCATTATCAACATGAGTAGTATGAATATTATTGCAGGAGAATTAGATGCTTAAAGTAGAAGAACAAACACCTGTAGTGTTTTCATCAGAATTGCTGGCCAAATTTGATGATGTAAAAAGTCGTTATCCTGAAGGTAAGCACAAATCAGCTTTGTTGCCATTATTGCACTTGGTACAGGCCGAATACCTTTGGGTGAGTACACCAGCGATGGATAAGGTTGCCGAATATTTAAATATTCAGCCCATTGAAGTTTATGAAGTGGCAACATTTTATACCATGTACTTTTTAAAACCACAAGGTAAGTATGCTTTGGAGGTTTGCCGTACTGGTCCTTGTTGCCTGGTTGGTGCCGAAAAAATATTAAGCCACTTGGAAAACAAGTTAGGTGTTAAAGAAGGTGAAGTTACTGCCGATGGTTTATTCAGCTTTAGAGGAGTTGAATGTTTAGCTGCGTGTGGTTTCGGTCCGGTGTTACAGATTAGCCCTGAATATACTTTCTACGAAAACCTTACCGAAGCAAGTGTAGATAAATTGATTGAAGATTTGAAAAATAAGTCCTAAGTCGAAAGCCTTAAGTCTAGAGTCGTTTTGACTCATGACTATGGACTGCAGACTACAGACTCTAGACTAATTAAAATGTCTCGAAAACTGTTACTTGAGCATATAAACGTACCAGGCATCAATACCCTTGAAGTCTATCGCCAAAAAGGCGGGTACCGTGCTGTGGAAAAAGCCCTTAAAACTTTAACACCCGAAGAGATTGTTGAAGAAGTTAAGAAATCGGGCTTACGCGGTCGCGGAGGTGCGGGTTTCCCAACAGGGATGAAATGGAGTTTTTTGGCTAAACCAGAAGGTGTTGCACGATATTTGGTGTGTAACGCTGATGAATCAGAACCAGGGACTTTTAAAGACCGTTATTTGATGACTTATATTCCCCATGCATTAATTGAGGGAATGATTGTATCGAGTTTCGCATTAGGTGCCAAGGTTTCTTACATCTATGTACGCGGCGAGATGATGCCTCAGATCCGCATTTTAGAAAAAGCAATTGCTGAAGCTAAAGCAGCCGGATGGTTGGGTAAAAATATTTTAGGAACAGGTTACGATTTAGAATTATATGTTCAGCCAGGCGGTGGCGCTTACATTTGCGGTGAGGAAACTGCTTTGTTAGAATCGCTTGAAGGCAAAAGAGGTAATCCACGTATCAAACCACCATTTCCGGCAATTGCAGGTTTGTATGGTTGCCCTACAGTGGTTAACAATGTTGAATCGATCGCTGCAGTGGTGCCGATTATCAACGATGGTGGCGATGAATATGCAAAAATTGGTATCGGTAGAAGTACAGGTACAAAATTAATATCCGCATCAGGTAATCTGGTAAAACCAGGTGTTTACGAAATCGAATTGGGTTTACCGGTAGAAGAATTTATTTATTCTGACGAATATTGTGGAGGTATCGCCAATGGTAAAAGGTTAAAAGCGACAGTAGCAGGTGGATCATCTGTGCCTATTTTACCAGCTAATTTAACTTTAAAATATGCTAACGGCGAACCTCGTTTAATGAGTTACGAATCTTTATCTGAGGGTGGATTTGCTACAGGAACCATGATGGGGTCAGGCGGTTTTATCGCTTTTGATGAAGATCAGTGTATTGTTCGTAATACCTGGAATTTTGCCCGTTTTTATCACCACGAAAGCTGTGGACAGTGTTCACCTTGCCGTGAGGGTACCGGATGGATGGAAAAAGTGCTGCATAAAATCGAACACGGCCATGGTAAAATGGAAGATGTAGATTTATTGTGGGATATTCAACGTAAAATTGAAGGGAATACAATCTGCCCGTTGGGTGATGCAGCAGCCTGGCCGGTAGCCAGTGCCATCCGTCACTTCAGGGATGAATTTGAATGGCACATTAAAGAGCCTGTTAAAAGCCAGAGCCAGAACTACGGTATTGCAAATTATGCAACGCCGATTGAAAAAGCTCCGGTAACAGAAGAGAAATAAAATCTTAAGGTCGCATTTTGCGACCTTAGAAAAATAACTTGAAAGGCGCCCCGGTTCGTGTCCCCACGAAACGAAAGCAAAAATAATACAATTGGTTCATGGAGGCATAAACCAAGACGTTAGAAAAAAGATTGCTTCGTACCTCGCAATGACGGTAGAAGTAGAAAAAATAAAAAGAATATCATTAACCATGAGTGAAAAAGTTAAGGTTACGATAGATGGGATAACAGTAGAGGTTGATAACGGAACAACCATTCTGAATGCTGCAAGACAGATCGGAGGGGATATTGTTCCGCCAGCAATGTGCTATTATTCTAAATTACAAGGCAGTGGCGGTAAATGCCGTACCTGTATTGTAAAAGTGACTAAAGGTTCGGAGAAAGATCCTCGCCCAATGCCTAAGTTGGTGGCTTCTTGCCGCACAACCGTAATGGATGGGATGGAAGTGCTTAACATTACTTCACCAGAAGTTTTGGAAGCGCGTGCAGGTGTTGTAGAGATTTTATTGATTAACCACCCTTTAGATTGCCCTGTTTGCGATCAGGCAGGAGAGTGCGACTTACAGAATTTGGGCTACGAACATGGTTTGCAAAAAACACGTTATGAGTTTGAGCGCCGTACCTTTGAGCGTATCGATATAGGCGATAAGATCCAGTTGCACATGAACCGTTGTATTTTGTGCTATCGTTGTGTTTTTACAGCTGATCAGATTACAAACAAACGTGTTCATGGTATCTTAAACCGTGGTGATCATTCCGAAATTTCTACTTACATCACCCAGGCTGTTGATAACGATTTCTCAGGAAACGTAATCGATGTTTGCCCTGTAGGTGCTTTAACTGATAAAACTTTCCGTTTTAAAAACCGTGTCTGGTTTACCAAACCAGTTGATGCACACCGCGATTGCGATCACGAAAAATGCAACGGTAAAGTAACCCTTTGGTATAAAGGAGCAGATGTTTTACGTGTTACGGCTCGTAAAGATCAGTTTGGAGAAGTAGAAGAATTTATTTGCAACACTTGTCGCTTCGATAAAAAAGCAACTGCTGATTGGGTAATTGAACACCCAACGCACATTGATGATACTTCGGTAATTGCATCTAACCACTACGAAACATTAAAACCTTTGCATGTTATTCAGCCAAATGAGGCATTACAAGCTGCAAATGAAATTGAATTACATAAAACAGTTAAATACTAATGGATAGCGCTTTTGTTATAGAAAAATTTATCCTGGTAGCTGTAATTTTCGGCATCAGTTTAGTTATTGCCATGTATTCTACTTATGCAGAACGTAAGGTTGCTGCATATTTACAAGATCGTTTAGGTCCGGATAGAGCTGGCCCTTTTGGTATTTTACAACCATTGGCCGATGGTGTTAAAATGTTTATGAAAGAGGAAATTATTCCTACATCATCAAACAGATTTTTATTTATCGCTGGCCCTGGTTTGGCTTTGCTTTGTGCCTGTATTGGTACTGCAGTTATTCCATGGGGTAGCCCTGTTTTAATTGCGGGCAAAACTATTCCTTTACAGGTTTCAGATATCAACGTTGGTGTTTTATACATTTTCGGAGTCGTTTCTTTAGGTGTTTATGGTGTAATGATTGGTGGATGGGCCTCAAACAACAAATACTCTTTGTTAAGTGCTATCCGTGCAGCTTCGCAGAATATCAGTTATGAAATTGCAATGGGATTATCGATCATCGCTTTGCTTTTAATGACGAATACCTTAAGCTTAAAAGAAATCGTTGATCAGCAACATGGCTGGAGATGGAATGTTTTATACCAGCCGCTAGGGTTTCTAATCTTTATGGTTTGTTCATTTGCAGAAACCAACCGTGCGCCATTCGATTTGCCTGAATGTGAAACTGAATTGATTGGTGGGTACCATACCGAGTATTCTTCAATGAAATTAGGTTTTTACCTATTTGCAGAGTACATCAATATGTTCGTATCATCGGCAGTAATGGCAGCTTTATATTGGGGCGGTTACAATTACCCTGGTATGGATTCTATGGCGGTGTGGCTAGGCCCAACTTGGGCACCACTTTTTGGTACAGCAGTTTTCTTTGGTAAAATATGTGCTTTCATCTTTTTCTTCATGTGGGTACGTTGGACAATCCCTCGTTTCCGCTACGATCAATTGATGAATTTAGGTTGGAAAGGTTTAATACCTTTGGCTATTGCAAATATTATAATAACAGGTGTTGTGATTGCGATTATTGAGAAGTTTTAATTATGGAATCATTAAGTAATAAGAAAAAAGTACTGGAACAAAAGCCATTGAGCTTTATGGAACGGATGTACCTACCGGCAATTGCTAAAGGTATGGGCATTACCATCAGTCACTTATTTAAAAAAGAGGCTACTATAAGATATCCTGAAGTAGAACGGGAATTCTCTACCAATTTTAGAGGGATGCACTCGCTAAAACGCGATGAGAATGGCAGAGAGCGTTGTACTGCATGTGGTTTATGTGCTTTATCTTGTCCTGCTGAAGCCATTACCATGATTGCCGCTGAACGCAAACCTGAGGAGAAAGATTTATACCGCGAAGAAAAATATGCAGCAACTTACGAAATCAATATGTTGCGTTGTATTTTTTGTGGCTTATGTGAAGAAGCTTGTCCAAAAGAGGCAATTTACTTAGATGGGCCGATTGTACCTGCTGATTATTTACGTAAAGATTTCATTTACGGCAAAGATAAATTGGTAGAGGCACCATTGGAAATGAAAAAATAAAATGATGGTTCGTGTCTTCACGAAACGAAAAATAATTAATGGCTTGTGGATACACAAACCATAGAACATAAATAAATAAACAATTAATGAGTACACAAGTATTCTATTTCGTAGCCACATTAAGTGTCATCTTTTCGCTGATGGTGATTTTCGCAAAAAATCCGATCCACAGTGTATTGTACTTAATCCTTACCTTTTTTACCTTCACTGTACACTATGTGTTATTAAACGCACAGTTTTTAGCGGTGGTAAACTTTATCGTTTACATGGGCGCCATCATGGTATTGTTCCTTTTTGTACTGATGCTGCTTAACCTGAACAAAGAAACCGAACCGAGTAAATCGCCACTGATCAAAATCGTAGGTGTAATTGCTGGTGGTTGTTTGGTTGTAACCTTAATCGGTTCTTTAAAATCGGCAAGTATTACCAGTCCATTGATTTTGAAAAATCCAGGATTAGGATTGGTAGAAAATCTAGGTAAGGAGCTTTTTGGCCCATTCTTATTACCATTCGAATTGTCATCTCTATTACTATTGGCAGCAATGGTTGGAGCCGTTTTATTATCTAAAAGAGATGAGGTAGAAGCATAATGGAAAATTTATTCACACAAGCAGCAGGCGTTCCGCTAAACCACTACATCTATTTAAGTGCCATTATTTTTTCTATTGGCGTAATCGGTGTACTTACGCGCAGAAATGCCATTGTAATCTTTATGTCGGTTGAGCTGATGCTCAATGCAGTTAACTTACTTTTAACAGCATTCTCGGTTCATAACAATGACCCATCAGGGCAGGTTTTCGTATTCTTCATTATGGCTTTGGCAGCTGCAGAGGTTGCAGTAGGCCTTGCAATTATTGTAATGGTTTACAGAAATACGAAATCAGTAGATATTAATGTTTTAAATCGCCTTAAGTGGTAAATATATAATAAGAATGACAATAGAACAATTGATTTGGTTGGTTCCGTTACTTCCTTTTTTAGGGTTTGTAATTAATGGACTAGGCAGAAACTCTTTATCTAAAGGACTTGTTGGTATCATCGGAAGCGGGGTAATCTTCGCCTCCTTTATCATTAGCGTAGTTATTTTCTTTAGTTTACAAGGCGACACACAAAAATCTCACGAAGTATTTTTATTCGATTGGATCAGCGCAGGGGCATTACACATTCCATTATCTTTCTTGGTTGATCCTCTAAGCTCGATCATGCTTTTGATTATCACTGGAATTGGTTTCTTGATCCACTTATATTCTACCAGCTACATGCACGGTGATGCAGGATTCGGTAAGTTTTTCTCTTATCTGAATTTGTTTGTATTCTTTATGCTTTTGTTGGTATTGGGCTCAAATTACATCGTGATGTTTATCGGTTGGGAAGGCGTAGGTTTATGCTCTTACCTGTTAATCGGTTTCTGGTATACAAACAGTGCTTATGCATCAGCAGCTAAAAAAGCATTCGTAATGAACCGTATCGGCGATTTAGGCTTTTTGTTAGGTGTATTCTTAATCTTCACCACTTTTGGTAGTGTAGAATTTGCTAAAGTTTTCCCTCAGGCGGCTAATATGTTGCCGGGTAATGATACGCTGGTTTTAATTACCATCTTATTGTTTATCGGTGCCTGTGGTAAATCGGCCCAATTGCCTTTATTTACCTGGTTACCTGATGCAATGGCCGGACCAACACCAGTTTCGGCTTTGATACACGCAGCAACAATGGTTACAGCGGGTATTTATATGATTGCACGTTCGAGCATATTGTTCGATCTTGCTCCGCTTACACAGCACATCATTGCCATTGTTGGAGCGGCTACCGCTTTAGTTGCAGCAATTATTGCTTTAACACAGACTGATATTAAGAAGGTATTGGCTTATTCAACCGTATCTCAACTGGGGTATATGTTTTTAGGTCTTGGCGTTGGTGCTTATACAGGTTCATTCTTTCATGTTTTAACCCACGCATTCTTTAAAGCATTACTATTCTTAGGTGCAGGTTCAGTTATTCATGCCATGCACCATGAGCAGGATATGCGTCACATGGGCGGATTGAAAGGAAAACTTAAAACTACTTTTGCCACCATGATGATCGGTACCATTGCTATTGCAGGTTTACCACCATTCTCTGGTTTCTTCTCAAAGGACGAAATTTTAGCACATGCTTTCCAGGCTAGTCCAATACTTTGGGGAGTTGGGGTTTTAACCGCATTCTTAACGGCATTCTATATGTTCCGAATGATGTTCCTGACTTTCTCTGGCAAATACCGTGGAACACACCATGCAGAAAGCCATATCCACGAATCGCCAACAGCAATGACTTTACCGTTAATCATTTTAGCGATTCTTGCTGCGATTGGTGGAGCAATCAATCTTCCGCACGTTTTTGGTGGAAACGAATGGCTGGCACATTGGTTAGCTGGAGCAGGTGTTGCACAACATGAATTGGATTTAAGCCATGCTACAGAATATACTTTAATGGGCGTTTCGGTAGCCGCTGCGGTAATTGCTTTATTATATGCTTATACCAGATATGTAAAAGGAGCACACGTTCCGGTTGCTGATGAAGCGCCGCGTTCGGCATTGGCAAAATTATCCTATAATAAATTCTACCTCGATGAAATTTATGATTTCCTGATCACTAAACCATTAGATGCACTTTCGAAATTCTTTTATAGGATTATCGATAACAAATTTATCGATGGAATTGTGAACGGACTGGGATGGAGCACGAACGAAGCCAGTAAAGGTATTCGTTTGCTACAAAGTGGAAACGTAGGTTTCTATATATTTATGATGGTATTTGGTATCATCGCATTACTTGCATATACATTTTATTACATATAAAAAGGGTTCAAAATTAAATAATGGAACAACTTTTACTACTTATATTTCTTCCGCTTGTAGGTGCAATTATTACTGCATTTGCTGGTAAGTCGGCTAAAATAGTTTCGACCGTATTTTCGGTCGTTTCTTTGGTTTTGGCTTTGGTTATCGCCGGTAATTTCATTCCAAATGCAAGTACCCAGTTTGAGGTTAATTTGCCATGGATTGCAGATTTAGGCATCAATTTCCACGCAGGTATCGATGGCATTAGCATGCTTGTGGTATTGCTAACCAATTTATTGGTGCCAATTATAATTTTATCGAGCTATAACCACGAGTATAAAAATCCAGCTGCATTTTATGCTTTGATTTTGTTTATGCAGTGCGGCCTGTTATTGGTATTTACTGCATTAGATGCATTTTTGTTCTATATCGGATGGGAAGCAGCACTAATTCCAATCTACTTTATCTGCGCCATCTGGGGAGGAAAAGACCGCATCCGTATCAACATGAAATTTTTCGTGTATACCATTGCAGGTTCATTATTTATGTTGATGGGTATTATTTACTTATATCTTCAAAACCCGGCACACAATTTTGATATTCAAGCCTTTTATGCTTTAAACTTAGATAGCGCACAACAGGGATGGATCTTCTGGGCTTTCTTTATTGCTTTTGCCATTAAGATGCCAATTTTTCCTTTCCATACCTGGCAGCCTGATACGTATACGGCGGCACCTACACAAGGAACCATGCTGTTATCGGGCATTATGTTAAAAATGGGTATTTATGGTGTAATTAGATGGTTATTACCAATTGTTCCGGCAGGCGTTCACGATTGGGGGCAGGTAGCTATTATTTTATCAATTATTGGTATTGTTTACGCCTCGCTGATTGCTTTTACACAGAAAGATGCTAAACGTTTAGTGGCTTATTCATCCATTGCTCACGTTGGATTAATATCAGCAGGTATCTTTGCGTTCAACCAGCAAGGTATGCAAGGTGCGATGGTACAGATGTTGAGCCATGGTATTAACGTAGTGGGTTTATTTTTTGTTTTGGATATTATCTTCTCTCGTGTTAAAACCAACAAAATTGAAGAGTTGGGCGGAATTGCTAAAGTAGCACCACAATTGGCGCTTACTTTTCTGATCATTGTATTGGGTACGGTAGCTTTGCCGGGGACAAACGGATTTATAGGTGAGTTTTTACTGCTAATGGGCGTTTACAACTACAGCATTTGGGCTGCAGCTATTGCAGGATTAACCATTATCTTTGGTGCAGTTTACATGTTACGTATGTACCAGAATGTAATGCTGGGCGAAACAAACAGTTTAACCATCACTTTCACCGATATTAAAGGAACTGAAAAATTGGTTCTTTATACCATATGTGCACTGATTATTGTTTTGGGTGTTTATCCAAAACCAATCTTACACTTAACAGAGGCATCTGTACAACATTTATTAGAGCAGGTAAATCAAAAATTAAACACAGTAAATTAAGCAATGAATATTATTATAACCATTAGTATAACAGCTTTTATAGTGCTTTATGCAGGTTTGTTTAAGGCAAATAAAGCATTATTACCACTTACCGTTGTTGGCTTACTTACTGCACTAGGATTTACTTTCTGCGCATGGAACGGCAATGCTGTTCATTTTGGGATGATGCAGACAGATAACTTCGCCCTGGCATTTTCCGGGATCTGTATTCTCGGTACACTTTTAATTTTTTTATTAACACAGAATTATTTCCACGCTAAAAGCGATAACATAGCCGAATATTATACCCTAATTCTTTTTGCACTTGCCGGAATGATCATGATGGTATCATATAAAAATATGGCCATGTTATTTGTAGGCTTAGAAATCATGTCGGTGAGTTTATACATTTTGGCCGGTATCCGTAAAAAGGATTTTGCTTCTAATGAAGCTTCGTTAAAGTATTTCCTAATGGGGGCTTTCTCAACAGGCTTTCTATTATTTGGTATCACGTTAATTTATGGTGCTACGGGATCATTCGATTTGGATAAAATACAAGCTTATCTGGTAAATAGTCAGGCAATTTCTCCAATATTCTATCCAGGCGTTATCCTGATGATGATTGGATTAAGCTTTAAGGTTGGTGCGGCTCCTTTTCACTTCTGGACGCCAGATGTATACGAAGGCGCTCCGTCTTTAATCACCACTTTTATGAGTACGGTGGTTAAAACTGCAGGTTTTGCAGCTTTCTTAAGATTGTTTGCCGGTGCACTTGCGCCACTTCACGATTTTTGGGTTGCACCACTTATGGTGATTGTTTGTTTAACCTTATTTATCGGAAACGTTACTGCGCTGTTCCAGAAGAACTTCAAACGCATGCTGGCATACTCTAGTATTTCGCATGCGGGTTACCTGTTGTTTTCGCTTATTGTGTTAACCAAAAACTCTGGAAACAACGTATTGGTTTATGCAGCAGCTTATACTTTCGCATCAATTATCGCTTTCGCGGTATTAATTTTGGTAAAACAAAAAACAGGTAGCGATAGCTTTGAAAGTTTTAATGGTTTAGCTAAACGTAATCCAATGGTAGCATTATGTTTAACTGTAGCAATGCTTTCATTAGCGGGTATTCCTTTAACAGCTGGTTTTATTGGGAAATATTTAATGTTCCTGAATGTAATGACCGAATATAAAACCTTACTTGTTGCATTTGCGATTTTGAATGCACTGGTTGGTTTCTATTATTATTTTAGGGTAATTGTAGCCATGTGGTTTAAAGATGGCGCAGAAACGGAGCTTTCAGCCCCAGCGCAGTATAAGGTTGTACTATTGGTTTCTGTAGCAATAACATTAGTGCTAGGTATTTATCCTGCAATTATTTTAAACCTGATATAGGTATGCTGTTGTTTGATAATTATTTGTAGTTTTACGAATAATTGAATATGCACGATTTTTGGAATAACCTGCATCAGCTACTTGATCCCGAGAAATTATTGAGGGAGGGTGGTTTCTATCTAGTCGTATTCGTTATCTATGCAGAAACAGGCCTGTTTTTTGGTTTTTTTCTTCCTGGTGATTATTTGTTGTTTTTAGCCGGAATGTTTGTTGCAACCGGAAAGCTCGATGTGAACATTGCGGTGCTTTTAGCCGGTTTATGTATTGCAGCAATTTCTGGTAATTTTACAGGTTATTGGTTCGGACGTAAAACTGGTCCTGTATTGTATACCAGAAAAGACAGTTTCTTTTTTAAAAAGCGATATTTAAAAGCGGCAGAAGATTATTATCATAAACAAGGTGCCTTTGCATTGATTATGGGCAGATTTGTACCAATTGTTAGAACTTTTGCACCGATTTTTGCGGGGGTTGTAAAACTGGACTTTAAAAAATTTGCTTTATACAATGTTGTGGGTGGGGTACTTTGGATCTGTTCCTTAACTTTGCTTGGTTATTTTTTGGGCAAAAGATTTGAAAAAGAAATAAACGATTATTTATTATATATTATTATTGGCTTTATCCTTATTACAACTATACCATTATTAATTACCTTTGTAAAAAGTAAAGTAGTGAGTGGCCCTGAAGAGGATAAAACAGATTTAAATTAAAAATGGCAAAAGACGATCATCACGCGTGGCATAGCGTATCTCCTGGACACAATGTTCCAGAAATTGTAAACGCAATTATTGAAATTCCAAAAGGATCAAAAGCAAAATACGAAATAGATAAAGAATCAGGTCTGATCAAGTTAGACAGGGTTCTTTTTTCATCAGTAATGTACCCGGCAAACTATGGCTTTATTCCGCAAACTTATTGCGATGATAAAGATCCATTAGATATTCTGGTGCTTTGCTCGGTAGATGTTTATCCAATGACATTGATAGAAGCGAAAGTTGTAGGTGTAATGCACATGGTAGATAACGGAGAGCAGGACGATAAAATTATCGCAGTTGCTGCTCACGATATGTCGGTAAACTATATCAACGATTTAGATGAACTACCTCCACACCAAATGAAAGAGATTGTTCGTTTCTTTCAGGATTATAAAGCATTAGAAGATAAAAATGTAACGATCGAACATTTACTTGGTGTTCGTTATGCGCATAAAGTAATTAAAGAAAGCATAGAACTTTATAACACAACATTTAGAGAATTGGCTTAATGGATTTACCCACGGTATGTTTGTTTTTAAATTTTGAGCTAAGTGCAATCCTGCCCACAAACGTAGTTTTGGTTGCTTTACAAGAACCCGATACCACTTCTGTAGGCTGGCGATTATTCTTTGCATTATTTTTGGTGTTACTAAACGGATTTTTTGTTGCAGCAGAGTTTGCAATTGTTAAAGTCCGGGCATCACAGATTGAAATTAAAGCAAAAACAGGCAGTCGTGTTGGCAAAATGGCCAAAGGGATTATCCATAATCTTGATGGATATCTGGCCGCCACACAGCTAGGTATAACGCTTGCATCACTTGGCTTAGGTTGGGTAGGTGAAGGCGTTATGCATACTATTTTCAAAAACCTTTTCGATAGCTTGCAATGGGGTTTTAGCGATGCTTTTATCCATTCGGCTTCAACTGTAGTCGCGTTTTCAGTGATCACCATTATGCATATTGTATTTGGTGAGTTGGCTCCGAAATCATTTGCAATCCAACGGCCGGTAGCAACAACCTTATTCGTTTCTGTTCCATTACAGCTATTTTATGTGGTATTTAAGCCATTCATCTGGACATTAAACAGTCTGGCCGCTATTATTTTAAAGCCATTTGGAATTGATACCTCCGGAGGGCACGAATCACTTCACAGTACGGAAGAACTTCAGTATTTATTAGACCAGGGTAAAGAAAGCGGCGCATTGGATAATAATGAACATGAACTGATTAAAAACGTATTTGATTTTAATGAGCGGGTGGTGAAGAATATCATGGTACCCCGCACCAAGATTTCGGGTATTGAATTAACTTCTCCAAAAGAAGAAGTGATTGATACGATTATTAAAGAAGGATATTCCCGTTTGCCTGTTTACGATGATATTATGGATAAAATTGTAGGGATTATCCATGCAAAAGATATTTTACCATTGGTTGCAGCGGGTAATCAGCATTGGACATTAAACGATATCATCAGAAAACCATATTTCGTTACAGAAACCAAGAAAATTAACGATCTGATGAGCGAGTTGCAAAGTAACCGCATACAGATCGCTATTGTATTAGACGAGTTTGGCGGTACAGCGGGTATGGTTACCTTGGAAGATATTGTTGAAGAGCTTGTTGGAGAAATCCAGGATGAATACGATGAAGAAAAGCCACTGGTAGAAAAAGTGTCTGACAATGAGTTTATCGTAAATGCATTTGCTACTGTATATGATGTAAATGAACATCTGCCTCACGATTTGCCAGAGGATGAAGATTTCGATACCATTGGAGGATTGGTTTCTCATGTTTTTGAACGTATCCCTGAGGTAGGCGAAAGCAACGAATCATACGGTTACCTGTTTACCATTCTTAAAAAGACCGAACAGAATATCGAAACAATCAAGTTAGAACTGGTGATCAATAAAGCAGATATGGTTGATAATCATTAATTTCAACTATGCATATTTTTTATACACCAGATATAACCCAGAATACTTATACGCTTAACGAAGAAGAGAGCAAACATTGTATTAGGGTACTTCGCCTTACTATAGGCTCGATCGTTAACCTGGTTGATGGGAAAGGTGGTTTTTACACTGCTGAAATCACTTCTGATAATCCGAAAAAAGTATCCTTATCCATTTTAAAAATAGAAACGGAGTTTCATAAAAGAAATCATTACCTGCATATCGCTGTTGCGCCAACTAAAAATATCGACCGCATCGAATGGTTTTTAGAAAAAGCAACAGAGTTGGGTATTGATGAAATTACACCGATTATTACCGATCGATCGGAGCGAAGGGTTGTTAAAGAAGATCGGCTCAACAAAGTGATTACTTCTGCCGTAAAACAATCCATTAAAGCTTATCATCCCAAATTGAACGATGCTATTTCTTTTGAAACTTTTTTAAAAGAACCATTTAACGGTGATAAACTAATAGCACATTGTATTGATAACGGAGAGAAACAATACATATCCAAACTAGTAAATCCACATCAAAAATACTTGATCCTTATTGGTCCTGAAGGAGATTTCACACCTGATGAAGTTAATTTAGCTTTGAACAAAGGCTTTAAAGCATTAACTTTAGGTGATAATAGATTGCGCACGGAAACGGCTGCTTTATCTGTTTGTTTTGAAATCAATTACCTTAACCGATAATCATTTGAAGTTTTCAGTTTTCAGTTTTCAGTTTTCTAGGTTTCAGCTTTGGTCTTTCAGCTTTGGCCTTTTAGCTTTTAGCTTTATGTTTTTTGCTTTTATTCCACCAACCTACCGCATGGCCAAATTAAAGTATAGCGGCGGTGGCGATTGGTATGCAGACAGGACCGCTTTGCCCAATTTAATTGCCTACTGTAATGCCAATTTGAAGACCAATTTTTACGCAGAAGAAAGCATTGTTGAAGTAGGCTCGAAAGAAATATTCAATTATCCATTTGTTTATATGACTGGCCACGGAAACGTAGTTTTTAACGATCAGGAAGTTAAAAACTTAAGGCAGTACCTTACAGGTGGAGGTTTTCTTCATATAGATGATAATTATGGATTGGATAAATTTATCCGCCCGCAGATGAAAAAGGTATTTCCAGAACTGAGTTTTGTTGAATTGCCAGCCAACCATGCGATGTATAATCAGAAATTTAAGTTTCCCGGAGGTTTGCCAAAAATCCATGAGCACGATAATAAAAGACCTCAGGGATTTGCATTGATATATAAAGGCAGAGTAGTGTGCTATTATACCTTTGAATGCGATTTGGGGAATGGGTGGGAAGATTTTGGCACTTATCCTGAAGACACACAGGAAACGAGGACTAAAGCGCTTAAAATGGGTGCAAATTTGGTTCAGTATGCTTTAACCCAATAACAAATGTATAAAGTAAAAGTAAACGATCAGTTTTTATTCGAGGTTGAAAAGAAGGAGTCATCTTTTTTGGTAAACGGAGCACCTATTCAGTTCGATCTGAGTTCAATTGGGAATAATAGTACGCATGTTTTATACCAGAATAAATCTTTTAATACAGAGCTAATTGAGCTTAACAAAGCAGATAAAACCTGTAAAATAAAGGTTAACGGTAATATTTATCAGATTAGCATCGAAGATCAGTTTGATGTTTTGTTAAAACAGCTGGGCTTGGATAATTTAGCCGCTAATAAAGTTTCAGAAATTAAAGCGCCGATGCCCGGTTTGGTGCTAAAGGTTTTGGCTGAAGAGAACGCTGAGGTAAAGAAAGGTGATAACCTATTGGTGCTGGAGGCTATGAAGATGGAAAATATCCTGAAATCATCAACCGATGGTGTGATCAAGAAAGTTTTGATTAAGCAGGGCGATAAAGTAGAGAAGAATCAGATTTTGATTCAGTTTAAATAATTTTTGCCTCTGAGGTATGTCATTTCGAGCGGAGTGAAACGAAGTCGAGAACTACTTAGTGCTCAGCGAAGCTAAATCTGTTTAGATAGATCTCTCCATTCCACTGCGTTTCAGTCGAGATGACGAATTTCGGTTGAATTATTCAAGTTAGATATACTAAAATATAACTGTAAAAAAAAAAGTCCCGATTTAATGTCGGGACTTTCCTTTTTTATTTACCTCTACTTACCCTGTAAGGTTTTTGAGGAGGGTTTTTAAAATTTCTTTTTCCTGCGGTACTAATTTCTGGTGCGCCAAGCATAGTCATGGCACAACGGAAACCAACTTCTGCTGATGATTCATCTTGTTGCATAAAGCGGCGTGTTGCGGGGTTTAACCAGTAAGCCATATCATTCCAGGAACCACCTTTATAAACTCTGGATTTATCGTTAACCAGTGTAACACCTTCTTCGTTTAATAAGGTGTTTTGTCTATCACGGTAACCTCTCTGATCGGCCTGATAACTGGTTGATGCTACTGGAGATTGTGGATCAGTCGATTTTGAAATCGAATCAGAACGTTTTGCCTGTGCCTGTTTTTCTGCCCAGGTTTGTTTTCTTCCAGCGTAAGCATTTTCCTTAATCGGATTACCATATTTATCTAATGCAATTTTCCCGCTTTGTGAATCTTCCAGTTTTTTATTGGTAAAGTAGTTACCACGATATGGGTTAAATGCATCTGCATCGGTAAATGTCCCCGTTCTGTACACATCATTAACCCATTCATTCACGTTGCCTGCCATATTATATAGGCCGAAATCGTTCGGTGTATATTGAATAACCGGGACAGTTAAATCTCCTTTATCATTTAATGAACCGCCAACACCCATATAATCACCAGGTGCTCTTTTAAAGTTGGCCTGAATCATACCTCTGGTTTTCTTTTTGGCCGAACTCACACCTAAACCATTCCAAGGGTAGATTTTATTCTGATTGATGTTTTCGTATTCCGTATTGCCAATTAAACCTAAAGCAGCATATTCCCATTCTGCTTCTGTTGGTAAACGATAAGGCTGCATAATTACACCATCTTCTAGTGTCGCAGTTCTTCGTGGCTGATTGTTTTTGCCTCCAGCTGCCGGGGCTGCTGTTCCTCCCGCAGTTGATGTAGCTGCACCTGATTTTGTATTGTAGTCGACTGGAGCATTCTTCCCCTTATCATCATACTGGCCATTTAAATATGCATCAGTATTAAAAGGTTTGTCTGGTTTTGGTGTTGCCGCTGCTGTAGTAGCTGCCTTGCCTTTTCCATTACCAGCTAAAGTTTTATAATCAGTTAAAATTCCTTTTTCGCGTAGAATAAATTCGTTAGCTCTCGAAGTTCTCCATTCGCAATAACGTGATGCCTGCTCCCATGAAACACCTACAACAGGGTAGTCGCGATAAGCAGGGTGCCTTAAATAGTTATCCACATAAGGTTCGTTATAAGATAATGCGCGGCGCCACACTAAAGTGTCAGGAAGCTCATTGTAATAAAATTCGCGATCTTCAGGATAGTTGTATCTGATCCAGTGTAAGTATTCTAACCAATCGGTATTCGATACTTCAGTTTCATCCATGTAAAAAGATGGAACAGTAACCTGTCTTTTATAATTGTAAATATTTGGTTCAACACCTGCAACCTCGATGGCGCTACCACCCACAACTAAAACTCCACCTTCAATTGGAATTAAACCGGGCCCCGGAGCTCTCTTGTATTGAGTAGCTACAGCAAATGCACCAGATTGGTTGTTTTTGCTTTTCCTATCGGCATAAGGAATACCTGTTTTGCTAGAACTGTTCCCTCCTTTTGAGCTACAGCTCGTAAGTAGGGCAGCTAATGACAAACAAGTAAAAGAATATAGTAATAGTTTTTTCATATAGTTCGTTGGGAATATCGTCCCTATAGGGATTCAACCGATAAAATTAAACAATTTTAAATGAATATATAAATAATGTGGTAATAAAATATCGATTATATTTTTGAGTGATAACGTATTATTTTATATCGTATTGTGTCTACTTACTTTTTCAGTTAAATTTAGGTTAAATAATTATAAATAAGCAAGATAAAAAAGAAAGGGAGATGATTGAGAAGTAGTGTTAGTAAGCCATTAGCCCAATAGGCGAAATTACTTTTGTTACGGTTCAGGTCATCTCAATATTAATTTTTTATGTTTTTAGTGACTACTTAAATACGCATATATAAAAAAGAGTATTGTTATAGTTTATAGAGATTGCAATAATTTAACCATATTTGATTTAAAGATTATTAAGTTGACAGATCGAACATAATTTTTTATAGAAAAAAGAAAACAGCTCAATTATGATGCTAAATGGTTATTAGTTATGTGTTTACATTTTTTGCAGTCACACCCGTATGTAAAAATCGTAGGTTTAATTAGTAAATAATCATAGAATTCGTAATTTGGTGAAATATAAGTTTTGGTTTTACGTTACAGAATATATTCTCCAGTTATTGCTAAATACCAAAATCTAAAATTACGTACCTTTAAAGGATGAATTTCAAGTACATCAGTAAACTTGCTTTTTCTGCACTCTCAATGGCCTTGGTGTTTGGTAAAACAAATGCTCAGGTAACCATAGGCAATACCCAAACAAATGGTAGCGAGGCAAACAATATTGTAACAGCAGTTCCATTTCTGCTAATAACACCCGATGCCCGTGCCGGTGCAATGGGCGATGCTGGCGTAGCCGTTGCAGGTGATGTAAATTCAGCCAGCATTAATGCCTCTAAACTTGCATTTTTAGATAAACCTTACGGATTTTCTGTTTCTTATAGCCCATGGTTAAAAAGCCTGGTGCCTGATATTAATCTTGCTTATTTAAGTGGCTTTTATAAATTGGATGATCGTAATACCATTGGTGCCTCATTAAGGTACTTTTCTTTAGGCTCTATTCAGCTTACCGATATCAACCAACAAGACCTGGGAATTTCCAATCCGAATGAACTGGCGTTCGATGTTTCTTTCGCCCGTAATTTTGGTAAAGAGTTTTCATTGGGAGCTTCATTAAGATATATTTATTCAAATTTAGTTTCCGGTCAGTTTGCATCCTCAGGGCAAGTGCACAGCGGAAATGCGGTAGCAGTTGATGTTTCCGGATTGTATAAAACGAGTACAACGGTATTTGGTAAACAGGCTGTTCTTTCTGCTGGTGCTAATATTTCCAACATCGGAACAAAAATGAGCTATTCTGATGGTGGGGAGAACTTCTTTTTACCTACCAATTTTAAGCTAGGGGGGGCGTCTACCTTCACGATGGACGATTTTAGCACTTTAACATTTGCACTCGATTTTAATAAATTGTTGGTGCCTACACAACCGATATACGATTCGAACAATAACATCGTAAGTGGAAAAGATCCAAACCGATCCGTTCCTGCGGGGATTTTTGGTTCGTTTAGTGATGCACCTGGTGGTTTTAGCGAAGAACTGAAAGAAGTTGGGATTTCTACAGGATTGGAATATTGGTATAATCAACAGTTTGCTGTTAGAGCCGGTTACAACTACCAAAGCCCCATGAAAGGCGATAGCCGCTATTTTACCTTAGGAGTTGGGTTAAAGTACAACGTTTTTAATATCGATTTCTCTTATTTAATTGCAAATGCACAAACTAGTCCGCTTGCAAATACCTTACGTTTTGGTCTATTGTTTAACTTTGGCGAGAATAAAAGCAAAAGATAAAAAAGACTAAAGCAAAATATAGATGAAAATTAGAGTAGGTTTCGGATTCGATGTACATCAGTTAAAAGATCAACATCCTTTTGTTGTTGGTGGGGTTACATTAGATCATCATAAAGGTGCTTTTGGGCATTCGGATGCTGATGTTTTGCTTCATGCCATCTGTGATGCACTTTTAGGTGCAGCCAACCTTCGCGATATTGGTTTCCATTTTAAGAATACAGATGATAGGTGGAAAGGCATCAGTAGCCTGATCTTATTAAAAGAAACGGTTAAATTGCTGGCCGAAAAAGGATGGCAAATTGGCAATATAGATGCAATGCTTTGTTTAGAGGCACCAAAGATTAATCCTCATATTCCTGCCATGCAGCAAAATATTGCTGAAGCCATTGGAATTTCTACCGAAGATATTTCGATAAAAGCCACTACCAATGAGCAAATGGGATTTATCGGCAGGGAAGAAGGTGTTGTTTCTTATGCCGTTTGCCTGATAGAAAAACCTTAATCTATACTAGAATTTTCGGGCGGTTAAGTAAGAAATTGGCAAGCCAATACGGAAAATCAGAATTACCGCATTTAAAATCGCCCGTTCGTAATGAAATGGTGCAGCCGGTATTTTGGTTAATGGAACAATCAGGAGGGTCATGATCATCCAAACGACAATCCCATAAATTATTCCCGATACGATAATATGCTTTCGTAAAGCGGGGGTTTTTGTTGATGCTATGGCAAAAATCAGGGTAAAGCAAAAAGCAATAAAGTAGTGGAGCGCCAGACCAATAAGGGCTGTTTTAATACCTCCTGCAAAAGCTTCTGGCCCCATAATAGCACTGGCGATATACTGAAATACACCTGTGTAATTCATCTTTCCTAAAAATATAACTGCCGCCAGTCCATCTAATGTTCCCGCAATAAGCGCAATCAATAAAACCTGTTTAAAGGAAAATATAGTTTGGTTAGATTTTTCCATAAACAATAATAATATTTTTTTAAATAGCTTGTTATGAATTGTTTATGTTTTTTCTGGTGCAATATAATATATTAAATTTTGATCGGAACTGTCACATTGAGCTTGTCGAAATGCTTTACTGTGCATTTTAGCCAGCCCTTCGACAGGCTCAGGGTGACATCCATTGTTTATAATATAATCTCCAGGACAAGCATTACGCCAACTGCTCTTTAACGTTTCCTGTCCGCTTTAACGTTCCCCAGGTTTCCAGTTCACCTTTTATGGCTTTTCTGAACGAACGGAATAGTACAATATACATCAGTTGCCGCCAGAAAAACCGCTGTGGGAATATGTAAAGTAAATTCGTGTATTTTTCTTTTTCCATACGGAAGGCGATTGCAGCAAAAATCATATCTACAACAATAAAGATAATATAATAAAAAAGTACCTGGCCAAAACCGTTATGCAGGCTTAAAATTCCAGAGAATCCGGTTAGGGTTAAATTATTTATAGCACTTAACGAGAAGAGACCGCTAATTAACGAGATGAACATAAAAAGATCGGCAAGTGGTGAAAATAGTGGCAAAATGATCTGATAGATCAAAATATTCGGCATTCCTACCATCCCAAAATAACCGTATCTCTTGTTTAGCAGTGTTTTTCTGTTTTTCCAGAAACTTTGCATTACGCCAAAACTCCAGCGGAAACGTTGTTTAAGCAACATGTTTACCGTTTCTGGTGCTTCTGTATAAGCAACTGCAGTATCGCAGTTTTTTACGCGGTAACCTGCTTTCAAAATACGCATGGTTAAATCGCAGTCTTCGGCAAGTGTATCAATGGTAAACCCGCCGATTTCTAAAATTATATCTTTTCTGAAAGCACCTATTGCTCCAGGCACAACAGTAATTGTATTTAATAAGTCGAAAGCACGCCTATCCATATTCTGTGCGGTGATATATTCAATAGACTGCCATTTGGTAATGATGTTGTTGGCATTCCCAACTTTTACAGTGCCAGCTACTGCCGCAATTTGCTCACTATAAAAATAACGCATCAGTTCGGTAACGGCATCATCTTTTAGCTGTGTATCGGCATCTATACAGACCACAAAATCTGAGGTAGCTTTTGATATACCATAATTTAAGGCCGAAGCCTTGCCTCCATTTGCTTTGCGGAAAACCTTTACCTGAGGATGATTGCCAAAATGTTGGTCAATAATTTCAAAGGTTTTATCTTTCGAACCATCATCAACAAAAATCAGTTCAAAATCGGGGTAGGTGGTTTTTAAAAGGCTATTAATGGTTTGCACAGCAGTAACTTCTTCATTGTAAGCCGGAATGATAATACTTACTTTTTCTGAAGGATTTACTACCAATTTGCTAACATTCTGTTTCGCTCTTTTTCGCTGTCTAATGGCTAAATAGGCAATAAATATCGTCCTTAAAATAGCAAGTACTATTGCTACAGAAAATACGATGTTTAAAATCATGTTTCCATAGTAAAAGAAATTGATGAAAAAGTAATCACCAGAACCAGAAAAACCACTATTTGCCATAGATTTTACCGCAGGCATTAATTCTGATCTTTTTTTGCCCATTAAATCGCCAACGGTTGTAAAAGTATAACCTTTGGCTTTGAAGAATTTTATAATCCGGGGTAAGGCTGCAACGGTAGCTTCACGGTTTCCGCCTGCATCATGTAATAAAAGAATATTACCGTTGTCCTGTTGTTTCACTACTTCGTTAAAAATCTGATCGGCAGTTTTGCCTGGTTCCCAATCTTCAGGATCGATATATTCCCCGATATTGATGTAATTTTCTTTACGGCTTTGTGCAACAGGTAGAATTTCGGAAATATTTTGGGGTTCTGCATCAGCATTAAATGGTGCACGGAACAGGATTGTGCTGTGGCCGGTAACTGCCTCTATTAATCGACGGGTAGCATTTAGCTCGAATTTTACCCGTCGTGGCCCAATGGCCGACATATCAGGATGGAAGAAAGTATGGTTTCCAATTTCATAACCATCATTATATTCCTGTCTTAGCAATTCCATATTCTGCTCAGCCATAATGCCAACCACAAAGAAGCAGCCAGGTACTTTTTCCCGTTTCAAAATATTTAATACTTGTGGTGTATAAACAGGGTCTGGCCCATCATCAAAGGTTAATGCGATTTTCTTATCGGCCTCTCCAAACCTTTTAATTACATATTGCTCCGGAAGTCGGATATACTTTTGATCGGCAATAGAAAAGTTATCTTTGTTTAAAGTGAACTTTACACTACCGGGTGCTGGGGTAGAAATCAGGTCCAGAATTTCACCATCGCCCAAATAAGAGATTCCACCCATATTTAACGAAGCAATTTTGCGTAAATCGAAGGGTTTTTTCTTTAGCGTATCCAAACTAAGGTCGTTAGAAATAAAAGACCATAGGCGTTTGTCTTCCGAACCTAAACGCCATAGGGCTATACCAGCAATATCCCAATCATCAGCCTTGCGGATTAGATTAAAATAGGTTGCCGCATCTGTAAAGTAAACTTCATGTTTAATTCCACTGCCATCGTTGTAAGTGTAGTTTAAATTGGCAGAAGCAGGATTGTAGTTTATTTTGCTTTTGTAATTAACTGCCATTGTCATGGCCTGCTCGTAAGTAACCGGTTGCCCAATGCTATTTTTGGGCCAATCGTAACCGTAGCAAGCCAAAGCAAGGATTACTTTGCCGGCATTAACTTTACTGCAAATATCATCAAGCTTTTCTTCTACCCATTCCTGATGGGAAATATCGCCCGCATTACTTTGTTCGGTATGCTGATCATAAGCCATTAATACGAGGTAATCATTATATTTTTGAAGAATTTCTGGCTTATAATCGTCGTTTTCGGGTGAAATATCTTGAGAAACGATCAATTTTTCGGCATGAAACTGCTTGTATAGATTTTCCATAAAAGCGTTAAAACTATCGCTATTTTGGAGGTTGAGCTCTTCGAAATCTATGTTAATTCCACTATAGCCATATTTTTTGGCGATCGCTATAAGATCGTAGATCAATTTTTGCTGGGCAGATTGATCGTTTAATAATCTTCTTACCGCAGCACCATCCCAATGATCTTTATTATAATTTGAAACCACCGCAATAGCCGATTTTTTGCCGGTATGTATTACTTTTAAAGCTGCAGTATCTACTTTATCTACAATAGAATCACCATTTAAAAAGAACGATTCTGTAGCCACCATATCCAAATGGCTGATGTTGCGTTTTAAATCTGATATTGATGATTCTTTACTTGCTGCCCAGCTTACATAAAAGGCCATATTGATGCGCTTGCTGTTACCACGATGGCTTAAAATACGGAGTTCGCGATCTTTTTTGATCTTTTGCAGCCTAGATTTTTCGATGGCGAAATCCTTATACTGCTGTGATTTTTTTAACTTCTCTAATTGTTTTTGTGTTAACGGTGTATTTGTGTTGATAAAAGGCAAATTGGGTGCCTCTACCGAAGACAGTGTGTATACCACGCAGATGATTGCGATAATGAAGACTAAAAAAAACGTACGGCTTACCCATGTAAATGTATGCCAGCGTCTTTTGGTCTCAGTTTGAAATATTTGTTTTCCGGACATTTTTCTGTTCTGATTTATTAATCAAATGTCACTAACGAATATGAAGATTGTATGAATGATTAATTGGAATGGTTAAGAAGGTTGATGGTTTGGCCTGTTTTAAAATGCTAATTTATCTCTCTATTTATCAGGTGAATAGGTGGACTTCTGGGCCTTTACATCATTAAGGATTTAGGGTAGTTAAGGTTTTCTTGAATAAGTTAAAATGCGACAAGAGGAAACGAAAAAAGCATTGTCATCCTGAGCCTGTCGAAGGACAAATGTTTTTTGTTTTCGACTATTAAAGGTCTTCGACAGGCTCAGACTGACAACATTTATGCTTACTTAATGATATGGGGTTATTCTGCAAAATGTATCTACAAAAAAAGCCAGCATTTTTTAAAATTTGCTGGCTATTTTTAGCTATTTAATATGATGGATGGACGATTTTCTGTTTACTCTTCTAAATAACCAAATCTGCCCTGGTTATAATCTTCAATGGCCTGATGGATTTCTGCCTGGGTGTTCATTAAGAACGGACCATATTGGACAATCGGTTCATCTATAGGTTCACCACTTAGAACCAAAATCACGCTGTTTTCTAGCGCTTCGACCTTAATCTCTTCACCTTTGTTTTTGAAGTGGATAAAATTATCTGCTACTGCAGTTTCCGATCCGTTGATTTTGATCGAGCCTTCAATCACTATAAATGCGGTATTAAAATGCTCAGGAAAATTAAAAGTAGCTTCACCACCATTATTTAGCCTGGCATTATAAAGTTCTATGGGAGTAAAGGTATTTGCATTGCCTTTTATGCCATTATAATTACCAGCAATGATCTCGATTTTTCCACCATTTTCGGGAAGATCAAAATGAGCCATATCGGCCTGTTTAATTGCCTGATAGCCAGGTTTACCCATTTTATCTTTGGATGGCAGGTTAACCCAAAGCTGAACCATTTGAAAAGGACCTCCAGCTAAGCTGTAGTTCGGTTCATGGTATTCTTTATGTAGTACACCACTTGCAGCGGTCATCCATTGTACGTCGCCCGGGTAAATCACCCCGCTGTTTCCAGCGCTATCGTGATGGGCAACCGCGCCATGATAGGCAATAGTTACCGTTTCGAAGCCTCGATGTGGATGTACCCCAACGCCTCTTGGTTCTTTCCTGGCAGAAAATTCGATCTTTGAGCCATAATCCATTAAGAAAAACGGACTCATGTTGATTTTATATCCACTTGGGAAAAAATTGTGTACCCTAAAGCCATCGCCAACCATATGTGGCGCTGGCGCTTTTAGTACTTTTTCTATTTGTTTTGTTTCCATGATTGGAACCTTTCTGTTATGCGTTTTGCATTTGGCGGATAATCCACGCTTATCGCCAAACGCTTATCACTTATGCATTTTTTACAAACTGTAATTCGCCTAAAATGCGAACTTCTTCACTTACCATTACGCCACCGGTTTCTAATGCCGCATTCCAGGTTAAACCGAATTCTGAACGGTTAATTTTTCCACTTAAAGTAAATCCGGCTTTGGTATTTCCCCATGGATCGGTAGCAATACCGCCAAATTCTGCAGTTAATTTTACAGGTTTGGTTTCGCCTTTAATGGTTAAATCACCTTTAACGATATAATCGCTGCCATCTTTTTCTACTGAATTAGATTTAAATTCGATGTGTGCAAATTTTTCAGCATCAAAAAAATCACCGCTTTTTAAATGGTTATCGCGGTCAGTATTTCCGGTATCAATTGAACCGATGTCACCTTTGAAAGAAATTTCTGCATTTTCAAATTCATCACCATCGGATGATAACTCTGCTGAGAAAGATTTTAAACTACCGGTTACAGTAGTAATCATTAAGTGTTTTACTTTAAATTGTAATTCGCTGTGGGTTGGATCTAATGTCCATTTTGTAGTTGCCATATCTTTTGTTTTTTGAGATGTTTAATATTTACAACACAAAAGTACAGCGCAGGTTTTTACTACAGATTGATGTATGGTAAGAAAGGGAAATAATTGAATGACAGAATGATTGAGTTATTGAATGAGAAATTGAGAGAAGGATCGAATATTGGGATTTAGCCAAGACATTCATTCATTCAAAACTCATTCTAAGGTCTGAAATGTTTATTGGCCAGTTCCTTTCTCACACGGCTTAGCGATTCGGGGGTAATGCCCAGATAGGAGGCAATCATCCACTGTGGTACGCGAAGGGTAAGGTTAGGGTAAAGTTTTATAAAATCGAGGTATCTTTCTTCGGCCGTAGCACTTAACAACATATTAATTCTTTTCTGCATAAAGCGGATCGAATTGTTGAGTAGTTTAATTTGCATGGGTTGCAAACATGGTACTTGCCTGGCTGCTTCTTCCATGAAATTGTTGGGCATTAACACGGCTTCGGTTGCTTCGATGGCATCGATAAAAAATATTGAAGGCTCATTATTCATGTTGTTGCGATCAGAAACCAACCAGTTTTCGGGGGCGAACTGAAGGATATGTTCTTTGCCTTTCGCATCAATCGAATACGCGCGTAACAAACCTTTACCTACAAAATATCCGTGTTTAAAATTATCGCCCGTATATTGAACTATTTCGTTTTTCTCGAATTTTTTAACCTTTAAAACAGATGATATGCTTTCGAACTGCTCATCAGTTATCTCTATTTTTTCCTGTAAGTATTTTTGGAACTGATGAATCATAAAGGTGGGATGTTATTTTTTTACGGGCTTAATATCGGAAAAATCTACACCACATTTACAATTACCGCCACATCCATCTTTTTTTACCTGTAAAGATTTAAAAACCAAACGGCCAACATATACCAATGCAACCGCAAAAAGTAAAAAGACTAAAATCGTTTGAATATCCATAGTACAAATATAAAGGGTTTTAGGAGGAAGGTGTTCAGATGAATGTAAATTATTGATTCGCATTTTTACCACAGAGGAAACCGGGTTTTTTCACTGGGGGACACAGAGAGGGTTTTAAGATATTTTGCCACGGATTCACAGAAAACACAGATGGATTGTGCTGCTGTGTATTGTCGCTTTTTTCTTTAATTATAAGGTGGTTAATAATTGTATAGATACGGAGCTTGGCTTAAGAAAGATTATTCTCTGTGATCATCTGTGCCTTTCGGTGGTTAAATAAAATTAATCTTTGCGTCTTCCCTTCGCGCGCTTTGCGGTTAGACTGAAGAACTATTCCTCCATAAAGCCAACCGTACCTCCAACCCAATCGAAATCGGCGTTGTAGCGTACACCAATCATTTTTCCTTTGCTTAACCTTGCCAAATTAATGCAAAGCTGTGGTTCACCACCATCAGGCCATAAGTACATCATCCTTACTTCGGCCTTTACGCCGCCATCTGGTGCCTGTACAGCTGGCTCGTAATTTACTTTTCTTTGTAAAATCCAGTTTTCGGGATCCTTTATATTGGTGATGTCCGTTTCGCTCACATCGATAATTACGCCCATGCCGGCGAAAGAGAATAATGGCTTAAGTACATAGTTTTCTAGATCTTCAGGGATAATCTTTATCTCGTTTAAAAAACGTGTTTCAGGTACAAATTCGCTTTTCAAGAAAGGCATGGTGTATTTGCTGATGCGATAGAACCAGTTGGGGTGCGTTACCCATTCCACGTCCAGCTCCTCACGCGGATCGAAACTGTTTTTGAAAATTTCAGTATTATTGGCCACTTCATCAAAAATCAGGCGGTTATAAATTCTTTTCAACTGGATCTGTTTCCCATCTTCTTCGTAAAAGAGCTGTTTGCCTACTTTTTTAATGTCTTCCAGTGCCAAAATTTTAATGCCCAACATTTTTTGGGTCACAAAAAAATCGATGGCCGTTTTCTGGTTAGGTGCATCTACATCCATCAGGGCTACTTCTTCTGGTTGATGGGAGCCAATAATGACTTCTTTAAGCAGCCTGATGTAATTTTCTTCATTAAAACCATTTAAGAAATAATTAACCGAATGGTCTATTTCAAAACTCGCTTGAAAAGTTTTAGCCAAATGATGCTGAAAGCCATACAAGGAAGGGAATCCCTGCATTTCGATCAGCATGGGGGTAAGCTCTCCGTGTCGATTTTTACAAATGCCAAAATCGAAGGTTAAAAAGTGAGGCTGTTCATTTTCATTGTGCACATTCCAGCTTACAGGAATTGATTTTTGCGTTAGTTCTTTAAAGTTAGGTTGCTTTATTAAGTTTATGATTTCTTCACCCGCTGCAATCAACTTTTCTTTTAACGCTTTAGGTACAAAAACTGGCGTTTCTGCCACACGAAAAGGAATTGGTGGATAGCCATTTTGCAATTCGATAAGGAAGTTTTGATACTTCTCTTCGGTAAACTGCTGGTTATATTTTTGGCGTTGTGAGGGTATCATGTATAATGTGCTGTTTAGATTTTACCAAGTAGTGCGTCTTTATGTAGTTCCGACAGTTTTAAATCCAAACCTGACATAAAAGTGCATTGAATTATTTTTACGATTTCATTTCTATTGATGGTGTTAGGATTTCTTCTCACTTGCATATAATAGTCCCTTGTAATTTTCATAGTGAGTTCTCCAATTGAGATATATTCAATCTCCTGACGGAACTTCATTGCTAGCCAGTTAAAAATCAAACAAGTCAAAATCCCTGTCAAAGCAAATTTCGAGTTAAAGAAAAAAGCTACCAATGAGGTTATAAAACCGCCAATAATTAAAAGTATTAGCCAAGTTTTCATGGTTAAAAAATTAACTGGTATACCTAGTTCTTTTTGAAATGCTTTTATTTTTTTCCTACGACCTATTCTAGGAAAAACTTCATCAAGGCGAGTTCTAGGGGTAATACTTCCGCTATCAATTTTTTGTGAAACAGCGATGGCACTGCGGATCTTATAAAAGGCTTGTTGAGAGGTGCAACTTTCTTCATTCTGATAAGCAATATTGTCTTGGAAAACCTGGCAGATATCTCCAAATGTTTTTGTTTCTGAAAAAGCATCAAATGCCAAATTCAGTTCGAAAGCTTTTGCTATGTAGCCTAATGTATCTTCTACATCCTGTAATTCGATATCTTGTAGCTTATAGTCTTCTACCGCTTTCATGAGTGTTAGTTCTATGCCTCTTGCAAATCCCCAATTGCTTTTTGTAAGAAATTAGGTAAAATAACACTTTGGGTAAGCACAATCCTTGCCGGATCGTCTAAACTGTTCAACATATCCAGGTATTTTTGTTCCCCGTGCATATCAACTATTGCTTTTTTCTTTTCCTCCTGAAGCAAATACATTTTCATGCCTACCGGATCAGCTTCTGGATGGAATTGCGTACCGATGATTTCATCGGAAAAGCGGATCGACATCATACAGCGTTCTAAATCGACATGTTTACGTTCTTTTTCGATGGCTAATAATTTAGCGCCTTTTTTCTCAAAAGCAGCAAAATCTGGCTCGATCACTTGCCAATCTCTGCTGTCGACCGAAAAGAAAGGGTTGGTGATGCCATTAAAAATTTCGTCTTTTTCTCCATCTTCTGTTAAGGTAATCGGGAAAATACCAAAAGCATTCGATCGTCTTTCGGTTACGTTACCCAATGCATATTTTCTACAAGCCAACTGGAAGGAATGGCAGATCAAAAAAGCATACTTTTTTCTTTCGTCATTTTTACGGTTAAAAGCTTCTATCTGATCTAAGAGATTAAAGAAATCATTTTCCCATTGCTCGCCCTTACTTTCAATCGGACTCCCCGGGCCACCACTAGAAATATAAGCATCATAACCGATGCCCGGTATTTCTCCTTTTTGCCTTAAATCAAATATATCATAGCTTAAATCGATATTGTTATCGTTTTTAAAACGGGATAAAATTTCCTGAATTCCCCGCATACCCTGATTAGGTGCACCGTTATTCATATCAATAACGGCCACCTTTAAGCTACTTTTATCCATTATAAAATTACTTTGCGCCTATAAGTGTTTGAGTAGTAATGTAATCTACCACCGCCTCAAAGTTACCAGTTTGTTGGTAAACTGCCAACTGCCGGTCTGCACCTGTGCCATGCTCCAATATTTTATGCACATAATTAATGTCATCACGGCAGCCTAAATCATCCACCACATCATCCACAAAATCCAATAATTCTAAAATAAGGTTGCGGCAGTTTACTTCCATTTCTTTCCCGAAATCGATTAGGTTCCCATCAATTCCATAACGGGCAGCTCGCCATTTATTTTCATTAATTAGTGCTCTCGAATAGCTGATAAACTCCATATTCTGCAAACGCAGTTTGTACAGTTTGGCGCATAAGGCTTGAAATAATGCCGTAAAAGCCATCGTTTCATCAATCAGCATCGGGCAATCGCAAATGCGGAACTCAACGGTATCGAAAAACGGATGCACACGGATATCCCACCAAATTTTCTTCGCATTATCCATGCAATTGGTTTTGATGAGCAGTTTTACATAATTATCGTAATCCTCGATGCTATTAAAAATATCAGGAATGCCCGTACGGGGAAATTTATCGAAAATTTTAGTGCGAAAAGATTTGTACCCTGTGTTCCGCGATTCCCAGAATGGAGAATTGGTAGATAAGGCAAAAACATGTGGTAAAAAATACCTCACCTGGTTGGCAATATGAATGGCCAGCTCGCGAGATTGAAAACCTACGTGTACGTGCAGGCCAAAAATGAGGTTAGAACGTGCAGCCTCCTGTAGTTCGTTCACAATTTCATTATAACGGGGATGTTCTGTAATTAACTGCTTTTCCCAATGCGAAAACGGGTGGGTACCAGCAGCGCCAATCCGTAATCCCTGTTCTCCGGCGAGTTGCGATACCGTATAACGTAACTGGGAAATCTCTTTACGTGCTTCGGTGGTGGTTTTACAAATGCCCGTTCCAACTTCTACCACAGCCTGGTGCATTTCTGCCTTAACCTGGTCTTTGTGGATCTTCTGTGCGGCCTCTACAATTTTTTGGTCGTGAGAAGTAAGCTCTCTGGTAACGGGATCAATTACCATATATTCTTCTTCTATGCCCAGCGTAAACTCGTTCATCCTTAGTATTGATTAAAATTTAAATCCCAATTATTTTTTTGGCGCAGCTTTTTTAGGTTTTGCTGGTGTTTTTTCTGCTGTTGCCGATTTCTTTGGAGCGGCCGCTTTAGCCACTTTCTGAGTAACTTTCGCAATTAATGGTTTGCCACTAACCGACGATTTAATGTACTCGCCCCAGGTTAAATTATCTTGTCCGTCTTTTTGCGCTTTAGCCCTTTCAATAGCATAATTTGCCGTGGTTTCCACTACCCAGTCAAAATTTTCCTGACCAACGCTTTTAATATCTGCATCGGGAGCAGGGTTACAGAAATCAATTGCAATAGGCACTCCATCACGCACCGCGAATTCTACCGTATTGAAATCGTATCCTAAATACTTACATAGTTTTAAGGTGTATTCTTGTACAGTTTTAAGCAGTTTTGGATCTGGCGATTTACCTTCTGTTGCATAGCGTAAATGATGTGGGTTCCGTGGATCGTACTGCATAATACGAACGTATTTGCCGCCTATGCAATAACACCTGAAATACTCTTCAAAAATGATTTCTTCCTGCAAAAGCATCACCAATTGTTGTGTGCCACTGTGTTTATCAAAAAAATCTTCTTTATCATGAAGTTTATAAACATCTCTCCAGCCTCCACCGTCATAGGGTTTCATATAGGCCGGAAAACCAGTGTATTCAAAAATGGCATCCCAATCTAAAGGCATGGTTAAATTAGAAAAAGATTCTCCTGTGGTTCCTGTAGGGTGCTCCCGTGATGGGATTAATGCCGTTTTGGGAACAGGTACGCCAATCTGTTCGGCCAACGCATTATTGAAAAACTTCTCATCGGCACTCCACCAAAATGGATTGTTGATTACGGCAGTTCCGGTAATGGCGGCATTTTTTAATGATGCGCGGTAGAATGGTACATCTTGTGAAATACGATCAATGATTACCGAATAACCTAATGGTGCATTCTGAAATATTTTGTCGATTTTGACTGCTTCGGCGGTTATACCCTTTTCTGCTTTTTGATTGATTCTTTCGATTACGGCTTCAGGAAAAGAGCGTTCCTGTCCAAATAAAATCCCTATTTTTTTCATCGTTTTAAATTTGTCTTTCAATGGTGATGAAGCAATCATGAGCAGTGTTGCTGGTTGTACTTGTTTGCTCATGATGGTTTCATTGGTAAACTTTAGTTTAAATGTTTAACTGGTTAATCGGTTAATTGTTTGATAATTAATCCTAAATCGACTCGGGACTTAAGATTGCCGACTTTGGACTAAACTAAAGCTGTGCAATATAATCTGGAAACATTTCCCTCCAGATGGGCCAATCGTGATCAGCATTTTGTCTGATATCAAGCCAATGGTCGATGCCCTTTTTGTTTAAGATGTCGGATAAACGTTCATTATCTGGCCTGCACATATCACGATCTGTTGTGCCTAAAACAATTTTCATATAATGCAGTTCGGGGTTACTATTGTTCAGCAGATAATCAACCGGATTATTGAAATAAACATCATCATTATAAAAACCATCCAACTGGCCAGAAATATCGAAAGCGCCGCTCATACTGAACATATGGCTAACCAGCCAGGGATGCCTGAAGGCGAAATTAGCAGCATGATAGCCCCCGAAACTACAGCCAGCAGTAATAATTTTGCTGTGCCCGGTTTCATGCCTTGCCAAAGGGGCTACTTCTTCCAGTAAATACTTGTCGTACCAGATGTGGTTTTTAACCCTGTCGGCAGGATGAATACTTTTGTTGTACCAGCTTAATTTATCGACACCATCGGGGCAATAGATCTTAATTTTTCCTTCATTGATAAATCCCTCAACAGAATCTATCAGTTTGAAATCCTTGTTTTCAAAATATCGACCCATGCTTGTCGGGAACAGTAGGATAGGGATACCACCGTGACCAAAGATGAGCATGTCGATTTCGCCACTTAAATTCGGGCTGTACCATTTCTTATGTTCTTCTTTAACCATAATAAAAATTGAATGATTTAAGGTATAAATTTAAATCTACAAAAAGAATAGTTTAAGCAGTAAAATGATGCAGATTAAAGGCGTATTGTAAAAATTAACCCATGATAATTAATAGTTTACGGAGATTTGTACCTTTGCACCCTAATTCTGAGGCGATAGCCATGTGATAGGGATTTTGATTATGATGTACACCACAATTTTATCGGTAAAAGTTAATACCAGTAACTTTAAAATACCCTCGGCTTATTTAAAGCACGAGGTAGAAATAGATATTTATACACCCGAAGGTATTTTAGGGAATGAGAAAATAGAGCTTCTTTTATTAAATGATGGACAGGATGTGGCCAAAATGGATTTTAGCCGGATTTTGGAAGAAGCCCATCATGGCAAAAGAAACCACAGGTTAATTGTTGTGGCCATTAAAGCATCAGAAGACCGATTAATGGAATATGGTGTTGCGGATGTTCCCGATTTTAAAGGACGTGGAGCGAAAGCTAACCTATACACTGATTTTGTGATGAAAGAGCTTTTACCTTTTGTTAAAAAGAAAATTGCAATGCCGATAACCGGTAAAGTAGGTTTCGCGGGGTTTTCTTTGGGTGGTTTGTCTGCTTTTGATATTGCCTGGAATAATCCTTCTGCTTTTGATGCCATCGGTGTTTTTTCTGGAGCATTTTGGTGGAGAAAAAAAGACCTGAGCGAAGGGTATACTGATGCAGATCGCATTATGCATGCAAAGCTGGAAAGCACCTCTACCAGGCCCGATATGAAATTCTGGTTAATGACCGGAACGGAAGATGAGAAAGCTGATCGGAATAAAAATATGATCATCGACTCGATAGATGATACGATCGATGTTGTTAAAATACTCCTGAATAAAGGTTATAAACGACCTGAAAATGTTTTTTATTACGAAAAAGTCGGTGGCAGACACGATGTCCCCACCTGGGAAAGTGTAATGCCTGCCTTTTTAGATTGGGCATTTGAGGTTTAGCGGATTATATCTCAGCCAAAAGCGCATTCATTTTTAAACTGAGTTTCTTAGCCCCGATTTCGTTAAGGTGATCGCCATCATAAAAATCCTGCGCATGGAATGAACTATCCTGCAAAAGATTAAAGTACCTGACTGTGGAGTGAAAAGTATTCAGTTTTTTAATGGTAGAAAGCGTAGTCTTCAACTGGTTTTTGCTTAAATGCGATACATAAGATTTATAAGCCGGACTGGTAAACAATACCACCTTAATATGTTTATGCTCTGCAAAGGCGATAATTTCATCCAGTAAATGCAGGTTAGTTGAATATTGTAGATTATCTTTCGCAGTATGCCGTGCTGCGGCTGTTACGCCACTTTTGATTAAGTCTTTGTGATGAATCGCTTTGTAGCTCGAGCCCCAACCCAGGCTGCTGCAGCTAATGTCATTTTCCCCTCTAACATAATGGTTTAAAAGCCGGCTTAAATTGATGTCTAATTTGTTACTCAGTATTTCCGTACTGTTAAAAATTTTATGATCAGTATTGATGTTGTAATAAATGCGGTAATTTTTTGCCCGCCAGGCTTCGGGACTATTTTCTAAGCGGCCATAAAAGGAAAAATAATCAACAGGGATGACAATGTATTTTAAATGATCCCATTGTTGACTGTACTTTTTTAAAATTTCCAGATCATAATCAAAAGACTGCGAAATGTAACTCGCGTTAAAACTTGATTTGATGTATTTCGGATCGATGCCATAATAGACATGAGAGCTGCCCAGAAACAAAATACTTACCTCTTTGGCGTGATGGTCGAGGTAACTTTTTTTGTACTCGTAATCGTTTGGAATCCTTCGGATCAAAACTTCGCAAAAAACAGCCAGAAAGATAATTGGAAGCAGAAAGATGACGATAGATTTAGTGAATTTTTTCATAACTAAAATTGAAAGTAAATGAATTGTTGTTCGGCGCCTGCGAAAAAGAATATCACCAGAACAAGGCCGTAATAAATGCCCCATCTTACTGGTTTTGGCCACGACAAGGCAAATTTGGCAATGGCATATTGCTCCATCCTGCCATTCCATTCGATTAAAATAAATAAAGCCAGTAATAGAAATAGTTTAATTGGCAGTATTTGAGGAATGGAGAAAAATGATTCGGAACCAATGGTTGATATGATATTAAAAGCATGCTGAACAGAATTTGCCCTGAAGAATATCCAGGCGAAAATGGTTAAACCAAAGGTTAATACAATCGCTGCTAATTCTTTTAAGCTTGGGAATATTTTTCCTTGAGCAACGGTATCCAGGTTCGATCGGTTAGTGTTAAAAACAATCGACGGCATAATGTACAGCGCATTTAATAAGCCCCAGATGATGAATGTCCAGTTGGCCCCGTGCCAAAAACCACTTACCAAAAAGATGATAAATGTGTTCCGTACTTTTATCCAGGTTCCACCTTTGCTCCCACCTAATGGGATATACAAATAATCTCTGAACCAGGTAGAGAGGGAGATATGCCACCTGCGCCAGAATTCGGCAATATCCCTGGAGAAATAGGGGTAGGCAAAGTTTCTTAACAGCTCTATCCCAAATAACCGTGCTGTACCCAGGGCAATGTCCGAATAGCCCGAGAAATCGCCGTAAATCTGAAAGGCAAAAAGAATGGCGCCGAGCAATAATGTGCTCCCCGAGTATTCTCCGGAATGATTAAAAATCATATTGGCGTAATTGGCACATTGATCGGCAATGACGATTTTTTTAAACAAGCCCCATAAAATCTGTCGTAAACCATCAATCGCCCCGCTGTAATCAAAAGATCTTTCTTTTTTGATCTGAGGAAGTAAATGCGTTGCCCGTTCTATTGGCCCGGCAACCAGTAGGGGAAAAAAACTCACAAATAAAGAATAATCAATAAAGTTCTTTTCTGCCGGTATACGGTTCTTATAAATATCGATTACGTATGACAGGCCATGAAAAGTGTAAAATGATATACCAACAGGTAAAATGACTTTTAATGTCCATGGGTTTACCTGAAGGCCAAAATTTGCAATAGCATCAGCGAAAGAATCGGCGAAGAAATTATAGTATTTAAATACGCCTAAAAAACCGAGATTAATGGAAATACTCAGCCAGAACCAAAATTTTTTGGACCTTCCGTTTTTACTTTCCGTCATTTTTAAGCCGGTGAAATAATCCAGTAGGGTGGAAAAAATGAGCAGGAACATAAAACGCCAATCCCAGCAGGCATAAAAGAAATAGCTTGCCCCCAGCAATAATATATTTTGAGATCTTAAACGTTCTTTTCCCAAAACCCAATAAAGTATAAAAACTATGGGCAGAAAAGCAGCAAAGCTAAAAGAGTTGAACAGCATAGCGTTAAGGTTAATACTTCGTTTAAGAATAAAATTAACGCTTTGTGCTGTCCGATTAATATGACAAGTAAATTTGTACGCAGAATTGCTTAAAGGTGTAAAATACCTGTATAGTTATTTCACGGTATTCTTATCACTGATATTTTAAAAAAATACCGGTGTCGAAAATGGTCCACAAACAGCTTCTTTGTCCGCATGCTTTTAGTGCTGCATTAGCCCAGGTATTGCAGGTTTTAAAAATGCTGTAACTTCCCTTTGCCTCGTAAAAGGCATCGCCAATATCATAATGGATGTTTGATTTAACATTGATCAAATGTCCGGTTTCGTCTTTTTTGAAACTATTTAAAATATAATCGATCAGTTGTCGGTATTGCGCCTTGCTGATGATAATTTTCTTGCAGTTCGCATCTTCCCATATGTTTTTGTAATAGGTGGTGTGCATGGCAGATGTACTTAGTCCAGAGATTGCCCGTAAGCCGTTACTGAGTTTAAGGTCCGAAAATTCTGGTGTTTCGAGGTAGAATTTTTTATCGCCCCAGCCCATAGCCAGGTATTGATAAGTGTTATCGGCTTCAAGTGTATTTTGGTAACTGATTTCTTTTGTCCAGTTCATTTCTGCACTAACAGCCGGAACAATGATATCGGTGTGTACGCCGTTCGTCATGATGTAGATGGCAACCTCTTTGGGATTTGAAGGGCTGGCATTTATGGTAATGCGTGAGCAACAAAAGGCGATCAGAAAATAAAGCCCAATCAATGCGATAAAAGTAATGCTGCACCTGCCTGCATATTTTAAAAACCTTTTGCTCATTTCGATCGTGTTATTTATTCTTAATGCAGCATTTGAGTTTTGGTAACCCATTCGGCTTCAGATATCGATTTTATTGATGGCAGTATCGAAAAACATGATTTTTTGTGCCTATAACTTATCTCTACCTTCACTATATGATAAAAGGACTGTTTGAAACACATATTTATGTAGAAGATTTAGCCAGGTCGATTGATTTTTACAGTAATACATTGGGCTTAACGATGTGCCATTACGAAGAAGAACGCAAAATTGCCTTTTTCTGGATCGGAAAACCCCAGCAAGCCATGTTGGGGATCTGGGAAAAACCTAAAGACGAAATCGATATCAGGCACTTTGCCTTCAGCTGTGATCTAGATGATGTATTGAATAAATCTGTCAGCTTTCTCCGATCTAAAAACCTGAAGCCCTATAACTTTCTTAAAAGTGGAAGCTGCGAACCCATGGTTTTCGCCTGGATGCCTGCTTTGGCCATTTACTTTAATGATCCTGACGGACATGCATTGGAGTTTATTGCCATTTTAGAAGGAAAGGCAAGGCCAGAGCTAGGCGTAATCTCTTACGGGGATTGGTTAAGCATATCATAAACTTCATCCAGCTAGCTTTGTTAGGGCTTCAGTTGTCGAACCCAAAAAATTGATGTGTTTGCCCTTATTGCTTTCGTAAATAAAATCTTTAATGCTTTTGCTTTGATATGGGGTAAAATCGCCTATAATTGCGAGGCTTACCCGGTAATTTGAAAACTTTTGTAGAATTTCTCCTGCTATTCCATTTTTCAGGTCGAAGAAAGCAGGTGTAATGTTCTGTTCGTGTATCATAATTTTATCAAATCCCTGGTAGTATAGGTTTCCCAATAAGTCTAATCCATCGGCTGCATTATTAATAATTATTTCTTCTGAAAGAACTTCGGCAATATTGGCATTGTTTAACGTGTGCGATTCAATTTTCATCTGTTGATTTTAATAGGCAGGTAAAAGTAATGATATTCATAATATAAAAATTATGCTTTTAACAGGAGAATCTGGTTAAAAATCTGTTAATTATGTTCTACAACTGAATCTAAAACTAAATTTAGTTTAAGCTTGCTCAGGATTTTCTAACAATCCGACGGAAAGGTAAGGGCTGTAATAAAGGTGAAAAATATGGTATTCGCTTTTCTGTTTAAAATGAGATAATTACAACATTATCATCATATTAAATAGTGATAGATATAGTAGAAAATCCATTTCAAAACACTATCTTTGCGCCAAATTTGAGGCGCATTTTATGCAAAAGATTAGAAATATAGCTATTATAGCACACGTTGACCACGGCAAAACTACTTTGGTTGATAAGATTTTACATTCTTGTTCTATTTTTCGTGACAACGAACAAACAGGAGATTTGATATTGGATAACAACGATTTGGAGCGCGAGCGTGGCATCACGATTGTATCTAAAAACGTATCCGTTCAGTACAAAGACGTAAAAATTAACATTATTGACACTCCTGGTCACGCGGATTTCGGCGGTGAGGTTGAGCGTGTTCTGAAAATGGCAGATGGTGTACTTTTACTTTGCGATGCTTTTGAAGGTGCAATGCCTCAAACGCGTTTCGTAACGCAAAAGGCTCTAGCCCTTGGTTTAAAACCAATTGTGGTAGTAAACAAAGTGGATAAAGAGAACTGTCGCCCAGAAGAGGTTTATGAGCAGATTTTCGAATTGTTCTTTAACCTTGAAGCAACTGAAGATCAGTTGGATTTTCCTGTAATTTACGGTTCATCTAAACAAGGATGGATGAGTACAGATTGGAAAGTACCAACTACCGATATTTTTGCTTTGTTAGATGCGGTTGTGGCAAACATTCCACCTGCACCAATTAACGACGGTACTTTACAGATGCAGATCACTTCGTTAGATTATTCATCTTTCGTAGGTCGTATCGCAATCGGTCGTGTACACCGTGGTACAATTAAAGAAAACCAACCGGTTACTTTAATCAAACGCGATGGTAAAATCGTAAAATCAAGAGTAAAAGAACTTTATACTTTCGAAGGTTTAGGTAAAATCCGTACTACTGAAGTAAGTTCAGGTGATATTTGTGCAGTTGTAGGTATTGATGGTTTTGATATTGGTGATACAATCGCTGATTTTGAAGCACCAGAACAATTACCGGTTATCAGCATTGATGAGCCAACAATGAACATGTTGTTTACCATTAACAACTCTCCATTTTTTGGTAAAGAAGGTAAATTAGTAACTTCTCAACGTATTAAAGAACGTTTGTACAAAGAGATGGAGAAAAATTTAGCTTTAAAAGTTGTTGAAACAGCTTCTCCTGATGCATGGTTGGTTTATGGCCGTGGTATTCTCCATTTATCTGTACTGATCGAAACGATGCGTCGTGAAGGTTATGAGATTCAGGTAGGTCAGCCTCAGGTTATCATTAAAGAAATTGATGGTAAGAAACATGAGCCAATTGAAACTTTAATCGTTGATGTTCCTGGCGAAGTTTCTGGTAAAGTAATCGAATTAGTAACTCAACGTAAAGGTGAGTTGTTAATTATGGAGCCAAAAGGCGATTTACAGCACTTAGAATTCGAAATCCCGGCACGTGGTATCATAGGTTTACGTAACAACGTTTTAACTGCTACAGCAGGAGAAGCGATTATGGCTCACCGTTTCAAAGCTTATGAGCCTTGGAAAGGTACAATCCCTGGTCGTTTAAATGGTGTATTGGTTTCAATGGAAAAAGGACAAACTACTGCTTATTCAATCGATAAGTTACAGGATAGAGGTCGTTTCTTCATCGATCCGGGAACTGATGTTTACGAAGGTCAGATTATGGGTGAGCACATCCGTGATAACGATTTAGTGGTAAACGTGGTAAAAGGTAAAGCATTAACCAACATGCGTGCCTCTGGTACTGATGATAATACCCGTATTGCACCGGCAATTAAATTCTCTTTAGAAGAAGCAATGGAATATATCCAGGCTGATGAGTATATCGAGGTTACGCCGCAAAGCATGCGTTTACGTAAAATCTTCTTAACAGAACAAGAACGTAAAGTTAAAGGAAAGCAATTCGCTTAAACCCTAAATCCCCTAATGGGGACTTAAAAATATAGATTACTAAAGCCTCGATGGAAATCGGGGCTTTTTTGCGTTTAAAGGTTTTATTGGGGTTGACAACTTAATAGTAAGAACCCCTGAATTTGTCAATTGAAGGAATTAGATTCTTAGGCGGTGATAAAAATAATAAGGAAAGCAGTTTCAGTACATTTTTTAATGTTAGTCCTTCTTTCCGCTAAATCCCCGATGAAGAATCGGGGGATACCGCTGCAATAAGGTTTAGAATCGTTAGGGTTGTGCTAATAGGTTGGGTTGGTAATTCGTCTGATCACCAAAGTTGCGGGTTCTAATGGCAAGTGGAGAACAACATCAGGCAAGTCGTTGCTGGCCAGTTAAATTGTTAATCAAGTGCGCGATTTTTTGTCAGCATTTTTTCATAAAACCTTTGGGAATAAAAAAACTAACAATTATATGGCAATTAATTTTGCGCTCAGCTTTAATTTTGTGTTTTTGCAAGCAAACTAATCATCCCACATCATGATTAATAAAGGGTTATCCAAAATGGGTATATTTTTATTAAATATGCTCTCGTTGTTGCCGCTATTTATTTTATACAGATTGGCGGATGCTTTTTATGTGTTAATATTTTATGTTTTTGGCTACCGTAGGAAAGTGGTTAAAGAAAATCTGGTTAATGCATTCCCCGAGAAAAATACTGCTGAAATCAATGCCATAGAGAAACGTTTTTATAAATTTTTTTCTTCACTTTTTATTGAGGTGATTAAAATGAAAAGCATTTCTAAAAAGGAATTAAATAAAAGGGTAAAATTTAAAAATACCGATCTGGTAGAAGCCTATCTCAAAAATAACGAAAGTGTGCTTTTCTGTTCATCACATTATGGCAATTATGAATGGGTGTGCATGGCTATCGGATTAAACTTTTCTGGCAAACATTACCCAATTTATAAACCGTTGAGCAGCGAAGCTTTTGATAATTGGTTTTTGACGATGAGAAGCAAATTTGGCAACCATATGGTGTCGATGCGTCAAACTTTAAGGGCTATTCAATCGAGTAAAAATGAACCGACCATGTTTACTTTTGGAAGCGATCAGGCGCCTTCAAAAGATGAATCGAACTACTGGACGACCTTTTTAAATCAGGAATCTTCCATCCAGTTAGGGGTTGAGAAAATTGCCAGAAAAACAAACCGACCAGTGTTTTACCTCAAAATAAATTATTTAAAAAGAGGATATTACGAAGTAGATTGTGTGCCGATCTGTTTAAACCCAGCAGAAACTGCTGAGTTCGAAATAACCGAAATGCATACGCACTTTTTAGAGGATATGATTAATGAAGCACCTTCATATTGGTTATGGAGTCACCGCAGATGGAAATATAAACCTGAGCAAAAGATTTCAGAAGTCATCAAAAAAGATCAGAACATAATGGATGCCATGGCTTAGCTAATCCATCTGTCTAAATATGAAATCTAACATTTTCGTGGCATAATTTTTTAAGGTGCTTTTTAAATTAGCACTTTAAATTTCTGGTATGATTAAAAAGGGGATTTCCCATTTGGGAATATTTTTTTTAGGCGTATTATCTCTGCTTCCATTATCTGCTTTATACATTTTGGCCGATGGAGCTTATTTACTACTGTATTTTGTTTTCGGCTACCGGCGTAAAGTTGTTCGGGAAAATTTATTAAATGCGCTTCCTGATAAAACATTAGAAGAGATTTTGGTTATCGAAAAACGCTTTTACCGATACCTGGCTTCGCTGGTCTTCGAGATTATTAAAATGAGCAATATCTCAAAAAAAGAAATCGAAAGGCGTTTCATATTTAAAAATAAAGCACAGGTTCAGGAATATTTAGATCGGGGAGAAAGTGTATTAGTCTGTTCAGCACATTATGGAAACTGGGAATGGGGTACCTTAGGTATCGGGCTCAATTTTTCTGCAGATCATTATCCTATTTATAAGCCCTTAACCAATCCAGTTTTCGATACTTGGTTTAAAAAAGTACGAAGCAAATTCGGCAACAAATTAATTGCCATGCGACAAACCATGAGGGCTTTGCAGGCGAGTAAAGATAAACCGAGCATATTTAGTTTTGGGAATGACCAGGCACCCTCGAAAGATGAATCTCATTATTGGACAAGTTTTATGCATCAGCCCAGCTCGGTTCAGTTAGGGATTGAAAAAATTGCAAAACGTACCAACCAGCCTATCTTTTATTTTAAAATCAAGGTGCTTAAACGCGGCTTTTACGAGGTAAATTGTGTGCCTCTTTGTTTAAATCCGGCCGGGACCGCTGAGTTCGAAATTACTGAAATGCACACCCGTTTTTTGGAAGAAATTATCAGGGCAAAGCCCGAGTATTGGTTGTGGAGCCATAAAAGGTGGAAATATAAACCTAAACATCAACTTCTTTTTACCACAAATGAATTGCTAAAGCAGGCATAATTTCCTAAATATTTTATATTTGTTGGTATAACGCCTACCCATGAAAACTTTCAAAAAAATACTCTTAATTCTGATTTATTCATTTTTTTTATCGCTGTTTGCGCTATTTCTTTGGAAGCCCTACCTATTAAGTGTGCTAAAAAATAGAACACCTGGTGCCGAAACATATAAAATTTTCCCTCAGGAAATTTCGCATAAAAGTGATTCTGCCTTTCATTTTATCAGATCGGCCAGGCAACGGAACGATTTAGATACACTTCATGTCCTGGACGGAAATAATCAAATTATTCCATTGAAAGAATATTTAAAAAACGGACAGGTCAATGTTTTTATCGTGATCAGGAATGACAGTGTTTTATACGAAAAATATGATAAGGGTTATCGTGATAGCACCTTAACCACCATATTTTCTGGTGCCAAAAGCATGCTTTCTATTATGATCGGGCAAGCATTAAATGAGCATAGCATTAAAAGTTTAAACGATAAAGTAACTCAGTATATTCCAGAATTAAAACCGAATTCCGCCTTTGAGGAGATCACATTAAAAAACCTTTTAGATATGAAATCAGGCCTGGAGTTTCAGGATGCTGTAGGTGGAATTGTTAAAGCCTTTTTTTCTGATGAAGCCAAATATTATTATACGGATGATATGAAAGCCCAATTGATGAAAGTTAAACTGGTAAATAAACCCGGTACGGTTTGGAAGTACAAAAGTATCGATCCGATTTTATTGGGTTGGGTTTTGCAAAAGGCAACTGGTAAATCGGTAGCTCAATATTTCGAAGCCAATGTATGGAAACAGATGGGAACACAGTATAACGCAACCTGGGGATTGGATCAGGTTAACGGTTTAACAAATACAGCGAGCCGTTTGCAGGTTACGGCTATCGATTTCGCTAAAATTGGCCGGTTGTATTTAAATAAAGGCAAATACAACGGCAAACAGGTCGTTCCAGAAAGCTGGGTAAATCAATCGATAAATATAGGTTCAGAAAAACCTGCATCGGCAAAAGGCTGGCAAAAATCAGCCCATCACTATCTCTGGTGGATTCCACAAGAAGGTGATAACGGCGATTATGCTGCTGAAGGCATGCTGGGCCAAAGGTTATACATTGATCCGAAAACGAATACCATTATTGTTCAGTTTGCCGATCACGGCGCAGGGAATTATCCTTATCGAAAAATCAGCAGGTATTTGAGTGCATTGCCGTTTAGCTATCCAAATCGTTAGTAACCACCGAGCACACTAAGGTTTTACAGAGACAAAAGAGAGAATGGATGATTTTCTTTTTTGTTGGCCACAAAGCATTTTTACTGGTTTAAACTATACGCTGTTAGCTCTGTGACGTTCTCGGTGCGCGCTGTGGTTAATATTCATGGCAAAAAAATTAATATATTTTCTATAAAACTGTACATTGCCGCTGCATGGAAAACAACGATGTAAGAATTTCGAAAAAGAAACCGATTTTTCCGGTAACGCCTGCTTTGCAGAAATATTTACGCACTTACCAACGGGAGGCAAAATTACCCATCGGTTATAATGATTTAATGCAGTTTAACGAAGCTTTCCCTTTAATGGATAAGTTTGGGAAAGATTCGCTCTGGGAAGGGCCGATTTATGCACAGGATTTAATTGAAACTTTGCATGATGGTTTAAAGGAAATTTATGCAAACTTAAAAGCATCTGGCAATCTGCGGATTGTGGAGCATAAGTACATCGATAAAATAGAATATTGCACCTTCGGAAATACCCATCCATTTCGTATCCGCATTGTAAATCGTTTAAATGATGTTTACGATTATTTCTACATTAAAAAAGCCGATGCTTCGCGTATTTATGGCCTGGAAATGGAAGAAATCCTTTCGCCCAATCAGGTAAATTATCTTGTTGATGGCAATACCTTAGTGGAAGAACATATTGCGGGGATTCCAGGTGATGTTTTTACAAAAGGGCAGTTGTATACACCAGAGTTTAATCCAACCCGTATTGCAAAAGAGTTTGTTAAGTTTAACGAACGTTGTTTAATTATGCTTTTAGGTGATATGCGGGCTTATAATTTTGTAGTACAGATAACACCCGATTTTGATGATATTCAGTTCCGTATCCGTGCAATAGATTTCGACCAACAGTTTTACGAAGGAAATTTAAAGGTTTATCTGCCCCAGTTTTTTAAAGAGAATTTACCTTATGTTAAAATGAGCATGGAGCAGCTGACGGAGAAAACCGTACTCCAATATCAACAGGAAGAACGCTCGTCTATTGTGCACAGGGTTAGGAGCGAACGCCATCGATTAACTGATCTCCGCGACGTTTCGAACAAAGAAGAACTCACCACACCGGAAAATATCGCGCTGCTAAAACAGAGTATGAGCGATTATTTTAAGGATACAAATTATTTGCGCTGTAAAACCATGACCGACATTATTGAATTGAACATCAAAAATATTATTAGGCAGGTTAAATTGTAAAGTGCTGTGGTGTCAGATGTTAGCGTGGTGTTGGATGTTACCATCCGACACTGAAAAGGATTAAACAAGGTAATCCTATTTATTGAGAATAACGCTCCGTCGGATGGTAACGTCTGACGGAGCGCGGAAAAGACAAAATAAAAACGGCTGACAATTTGCCAACCGTTTTTGAGTGAATCTAGAAAGAGCGTCCAAAGTTTTTAGGCGTGCTGCCCTTCGTGAACACCTTCGGCAAATTCCTCTACAATTTTATCATTAAAAGCTGGTAAATCTTTTGGTGTACGGCTCGTAACCAAACCTTGGTCTACAACCACTTCCTCATCCGACCAAAGTGCACCTGCATTGATCAGATCCTGTGAAATGTTTTTTACTGAGGTCATTTTTCTGCCCTGAACCACATCTGCATTAATTAGGGTTTGAGGCCCATGACAGATTGCCGCAACTGGTTTCCCATCGGCAAAGAAAGATTTTACAAATGCTATCGCATCTTCGTTAACACGAAGCTGATCGGGATTAATAACACCGCCCGGTAGCAGCAAACCATTATAATCTTCGGCATTTGCTTCAGAAATGGTTTTGTCTACATCAACTTCTATCGACCAATGATCATGGTCCCAGGCTTTTATTTTTCCACTTTTTGAGGAGATAATGTGAACGGTTGCGCCCTCTTCTTTTAACCTTTTAACTGGTTCGGTTAATTCTACTTCTTCAAATCCGCTTTCTGTAAGTACAGCAATAGTGCGGTTACTTAATTGTCCCATAATCTTTAAATTTTTAATAGGTGATGTATTAAAGACAGTTAGGGAAAATTATTGTTTTTAAAAATTTGAGATTGCCATATTAATTAACCCGATCGTCATGCTGTCCCGAATCTTCGGGATCAGCATCTTTAAGGTAATAATACTGTCTAGCTGGATAGATTCTGAAACAAGTTCAGAATGACGACCTGCTGGAGATTGGTTAATCGTTGGTTCTACGGTGTTTTACAAAATACAAAGCTAAATTACCTGCAATGATAATATGATTAAAGATATTCGGTACTAAACCATAATATTTGGTGAAGATTTTAAACCGTTCTTTTAAGCTTTCGCGGTGTTTTTTCTTGCTCATGCCACCAACCAGGTATTTGGCTACATAACGGTGAACATTAACAATATTAGAGGCTTTTTTTGCTGCTTTGATAATCCAATCAATATCTGAGCTATACTTATAAGTTAAATCGTATGGTGTAATAATACTGCGGCGGATGTAAATGGCCTGATGGCTGATGTTCATGCCATATTTAAAGCTGGTCCAGTCGAATTCTTCGGGCGCTTCGTGCCTTCTACGGCCTAAATTTTCCCAGTTATCATTGTACATTTCCGTTTCCCCGTAATAAATATCGGCACCGGGGGCAGAGGCAAAAACATCTTCTACTGTTTGTTCATCATAAATCTCATCACCTGAGTTCATAAATAAAACATAATCGCCCGTTGCTAATGCTAAACCTTTGTTCATGGCATCATAAATCCCTTTATCGGGTTCTGATACAATTTTTGTAATCTGATCTTTATAACGTTCCACAACCTGCAAAGTGCCATCAGTTGATGCGCCGTCTATTACAATATATTCGATTTTTTCATAGGTCTGTTTAAGGATAGATTGAATGGTACGTTCGATATCGCGAACGTTATTGTATACAATGGTGATGACAGTTAGCTTTGGCAAGGGATGCTTTTTTGGATTGGAGTAAATTTAATAAAGATTGTGCGAATTTTCTGCCTCAATGTGAAAATGAAATTGGGGAAACATTTTGCATCAAAACGCGCTGTAGTCAATCTAAATTCCCTTGATTTCTGTGTTTTTGTGGCGCTTAATTTACTTCGGCTGTAAATCAATCAATGTTTCGTAAAGATGGATATGCTCCGCAGCGATTACTTCTTCCGAGAAATCGGTTAAAATACTCAATCTGGCCGCCTTTTGGATTTCTTCTTTATTCGGGCGGTGGTATAGCCATTCAATGCCGTTAGCTAAATCTTCCGCATTTTGATACTCGGCCAGGTAACCGTTCTGCATGTGTTTCACCATGTCCGGAATCCCTCCCGTAGTAAAAGCAACAACAGGCGTAGCACATGACAAACTTTCCATTACTGTATTGGGTAGATTATCTTCGAGAGAAGGCGTAATAAAAACATCGGCGGCCGAATAACATTTTGCCAAATGATCGTCTTTATTAATGGTACCCAAAAATGTAGTTTTGAAAGGAAATTCGGGCATTTCTGCATTTTCCTTATTACCGAAAATAACCAGTTCAATATTTTCTTTTTGTATCCCTGCTCTGCGCGAAAGGATTTCCAAAGCTTCGATTAAATAAGGCGTTCCTTTGTGTTTGTCGTTTTTTGAGGGCATAAATCCGCTCATCAATACAAACTTATCCGGATTGATCTTTAAGATTTTTTTTGCCTCCGATTTAACATAAGGTTTAAAAATTTTTGTTTCAATCGTATTCGGGATAACTGTAGCTTTCCTCGTGCCCAACAAACTGCTGAACTTTATCGATGCAGCCATCCATTTGCTAGGTGCCACAATGTGAAAATTCAATTCGGTATAAGCCTTTTGTTTACGTACCCAGGTTTTATGAGAAATATCATTTTTGCCGCTTATTTTTAAAATCGGGCAGTTGCCGCATTGCTGGTGAAAATTTTCGCACCCATAACGCACATGGCACCCACCTGTAAAAGCGTTACTATCATGAAAAGTCCATACAATCGGTTTTTCCAGCTCATCAAGCTGGGCTAAAAATTTAGGATTAAGAAAACCGTGGTTTACCCAATGTAAATGGATAATATCAGCATTTTTAACATCGGGGTGGTTAATTACCGAACGGCCGAACCATTGTAAACTGAAAGGCGTCTTTATTGATTTGCTTAACCATTTTGAATAATATCTTTCGGATAGGATATTGTAAATGGCTTTCGCTTTTTGAAAAGGCGACTTGCTAAAGGTATCTATCTTCGGGTTTTGACCAAATTTATAGTAAACCAATACTTTTGAATCGATTCCACTGGCCTTTAAGGCATCACTTAAGCGCAAACAGGCACGCCCTGCTCCGCCATTTCCATCATAGGTATTTAGGTGTACTACTTTCAAATCAATCAAAAATACATTTTATTGTTTACGAATATAAAATCTGTTGCGTAATTTCATATTAATATTTTTTATCGCTTTTTTATTGTAGGATGTATCCTTTAATGTCTAAAATAATCGTCTCAAAGTTTGATGGTTATTTTAAACAAGCCGGGTTAAGGCATCCAAAGCCAAACAAAATAAATCATGATCAAATCGCTGTTGAAATCGCTTGCAACATTCGCATTTTTGTTGCCCATTCATTCATTTGCTCAAGGCCAAACCTACTTTGCCGCATACCCTGCTTTAACGCCCGATGCACAAACAATAGTATTTAGCTATGATGGCGATATCTGGAAAGTACCTGTAAAAGGAGGTGTAGCCTCCAGGGTTACCGCCATGCAGGGCGAAGAGATTAATCCGAAAATATCTCCTGATGGGAAATGGATGGCTTTTTCATCCAATCAGTTTGGTAATTACGACGTGTATGTTATGCCTTTAACCGGTGGTGATATTAAACAATTAACTTTTAACGACGCTGCGGATGAAGTGGATAACTGGAGCTGGGATTCAAAAACAATTTATTTCACATCTGGTCGCTATAATTCTTTTTCGAGTTATAAAGTAAGTGTAAACGGTGGTACTGCCGTTCGTTTATTCGATAATTATTTCAATACTACGCACCATATTGCCGAATCGCCAAGTGGTGAACTGTTTTTTAACGATACCTGGGAGAGTTACCGATTTGCAAACCGCAAACACTACAAAGGAGCCTACAATCCAGATATTCAATCGTACAACCCAAAATCGAAAAGTTATAAAAGTTATACCGATTATATCGGGAAAGATTTCTGGACCAGTGTTGATCAAAAAGGGAATGTCTTTTTTGTATCAGATGAGGGCAATGAGGAATACAATCTGTACACTTTTATTGGTGGCAAAAAAACAAGTCTGACTAATTTTGATACTTCCATTAAACGCCCCTTTGTTTCGGCCAATGGAACTACAGTTGTGTTTGAGAAGGATTATCAATTGTATACCTACGATGTAGCTTCGAAGAAAACCGAGAAAATCAATATCAGTACTTCGCGTAACCAGGTGTTGAGTAAGGAGCAGGAGTACGATGTTCGCGGAAATATTTCGGCTTTTGATGTTTCTACTGACGGGAAAAAAATGGCTTTTATTTCACGTGGTGAAGTATTTGTAAGCGATGCAGACGGAAAATTTATCCGTAAGATTACCAACAGTGGTGAACGTGCTTTAGAATGCAAATGGCTGGCCGATAACAAAACAATTCTATTCAGTCAAACGGCAAATGGCTATCAAAACTGGTTTACCATTACTGGTGATGGAAAAGGATCTGTAAAACAGCTTACAAAGGATAAAGCAAATGTACGCGATATTACCTTGAACAAAACTAAAACCATGGCGGTGTACCTGAGCGGCAGAAACGAACTCAAGCTAATGGATCTTAAAACTTTTGATGCTAAAACGTTGGTAACCGACGAGTTTTGGGCCCTACAAAGCGCTGCGCCAAGCTTTTCACCTAATGATGAATATGTGCTTTTTACGGTATACCGGAATTTCGAGCAGGACATTATGGTACACAGCATTAAAGGCAATAAAACCATTAATTTAACCAATACAGGTGTTACCGAAACAGGGCCTGCATGGTCGCCAGATGGCAAGTATATTTTCTTTACCAGCGCCCGTACCAAGCCTTCTTACCCAACGGGAATGCAGAATGCGCACATTTACCGGATGGCATTGAACAATTATGATGAACCTTACCGTTCTGATAAGTTTGATGACCTGTTTAAAGAAACCAAACCTGCACCAACTGAAATTAAGCCTGCAATAACTGATAATAAAAATGATAAAAAAGCAAAAGCAGATACAGCTAAAAAGAAAACTGAGGTAAAACCTACGCCAAAACCAGCAAATGTAATTACCATTAATACACAGGATATTTTAGATCGGGTAGAACTGGTTGGCCCTTCATTTGGTGGCCAGTACGGAACTGATGCTTTTGCAAAAGGCGATAAAACTTATGTTTTTTATTCATCTAACCACGAAGGTGGCGCCCCAGGCCTTTACCGCACTACTATTGAGCCTTTTGAAGCCAATAAAACAGAAAAAGTTGCTGATGGGGGCGATTATTCGATTATTTCATCAGGGGATAAATTTTTCGTTTTATCAAGAGGTGCAATCAATAAATATACCTTAGAAGGGAACAAGCTTGACCGCGTAGACCACGGTTATAAATTTACCAGAAACCTGAATGCCGAGTTTAACCAGATGTTTTACGAAACCTGGGTAGGTTTGGATGAAAATTTCTATGATGAAAAATTTCATGGTGTAGACTGGGATAAAATGAGAACACGTTATGCCGCTTATCTGCCCTATGTGAACAACCGCAGTGACCTGAGGATTTTATTGAACGATATGTTGGGCGAACTGAATTCTTCGCATATGGGCTTTAACAGTGCAGGGGCAGAGGAACGTAAAAACCTTACTTACATCACCAACGAAACAGGAATCATCTTCGATAATGAAAATCCTTTAAAGGTTAAACGTATTGCGGCTAAAAGTAATGCCGCCCGTACCGGAACCAATATTTTGGCAGGAGATATTCTTACAGAAGTAAATGGTGTTAAGGTAGATGAAAAAATAGACCGCGATTATTATTTTAGTAAACCATCATTGGATAGAGAAATCACTTTGACCTTTAAGCGTAACGGAAAAGATGTTTTTGTAAACGTACATCCTGAAAGTTCAGGTACTTTGCGTGGAAATCTTTACGATGAGTGGATCACTCAAAACCATAAAAATGTTGATAAATGGAGCAACAACAGGATTGCTTATTCTTACATGAAAAACATGGGTGGTGGAGAATTGGAAACTTTCTTGTTGGATATGGTTGCTCAAGAAGAAAATAAGGAAGCCATTATCCTCGATCTGCGTTACAATACCGGAGGAAACGTACATGATGATGTGCTAAAATTCCTTTCTCAGCGCCCTTATTTACAATGGAAATACCGCGGCGGTAAAATGGCGCCACAAAGTAATTTTGGCCCGGCAGCAAAGCCAATTGTATTGCTTATTAACGAACAATCTTTAAGTGATGCTGAAATGACGGCTGCAGGGTTTAAACAATTAAAATTGGGTAAGATTATCGGTACAGAAACCTACCGTTGGATTATTTTTACTTCGGCTAAAGGATTGGTTGATGGTTCTTCTTACCGTTTGCCATCGTGGGGCTGTTATACCATGGATGGCAAAAACATCGAGAAAGAAGGCGTTAAGCCAGATATCTTCGTGAAAAATACTTTTGAAGACCGTCTGGCAGATAAAGATCCTCAACTCGAAAAAGCGGTGGCAGAGATTTTGAAAGATTTGAAATAAAGTTAATTAAGCGCTCAAAATCGTCATTTCGATCCGATAGCTATCAGATGAACTGCAATGGAGAAATCTTTTCTGCGACTTTAAAAGATTTCTCCACTGCGGTCGAAATGACGATGAAGTTTCAATGTGATATTTTTTATCAGTTTAAACAGTTAACCATTTTAGGCAGTTAACCAAATTTTTCCGTTTCTTTGGGAGTGGAATTATTTAAAACATGGCAAATTTATTAACCGACAGGGCTTTTTGGGTAAATTATTGGGAAAGTAAAAAAGGACTAGCGGTTCAGTTACCTTCAAACTATTTATTTCATCAGCAACTGGCAGATGTTATTCAGAAAGATAATGTTAAAACCGCTATAGAATTGGGTGGTTTTCCGGGTTATTATGCCGTATTCCTGAAAAAATATTTTCAGCTTGATGTTACCCTTCTCGATTATTTTGTTCATCCACCGGTTGTAAATGAGCTTTTAGAAAAGAACGGCTTAACCGAAAAGGATATCCATATCATTGAAACTGATCTTTTTAATTACACGCCCGAAAAGCAGTATGATCTTGTACTAAGCTGCGGTTTAATTGAACATTTTAACGATACTGCTGATATTATTAACCGTCATATCGCTTTCGTAAAACCAGGCGGCACTTTGTTTATCACGCTGCCAAATTTTAAGGCGGTTAACGGCTGGTTCCAAAAGAATTTTGATAAGGAAAACTACGATAAACACAATATTGATAGCATGAACCCAGTGTTATTGAAATCTATCTGCGAGCAGGCCGGACTTAAAGAAGTAAAATCTGGTTATTTTGGTCGTTTTAGTGTGTGGCTGGAAAATGAAAGCCAGAAATCGGCAGGCGTTCGTTTATTTAAGAAAGTAGTTTGGCTGACCGGAAAAGTATTTACAAAGATTATCCCATTCGAAAGCAAAAATCTATCACCTTATATTATCTTAGTAGCGAAAAAAATATAACGCGCTATGTCAATCAGTTGGGGGTACTCGCCTAAAATTGAAAAATATATTCCTTTGGCCGATTTTCCGGCAGATAAATACCTAATCATTGCCAGGCAGGCCATTGAAAATCTGGGATGGAAGTTAAGTCACTTATCAGAAACCGGGATTATTGCTTATACACCATTATCTTTTCAATCCTATAGTGAGGAGATCTCGATCCGTATTATCCGCAATTTTGCCGTAGTAAAAAGCGAATGCGTAGGTATTCAGCTGCTTTTAAATGATTATGGGAAGAATGATGCAAACCTCGAAAAGTTCTTTCATGAATTTGAATACGTGGAGTATCACCTAAAGGATTCGTGGGATGAAATTAGAGTTAAATTCCATGAATTAGTTGCCACTTCCGATGGTACTTATTTTGAAAAGGCCCCATTAGCCATTAAAAATAAGATCAAAAATGTTTTCTTCCTGTTTTTTCCTCAAAAGGGTTATATCGTTACCCCAATCCTGGTTGCATTGAATGTTCTGTATTGGGTTTTAATAACGTTTGTAACATTTGTTTACAGGCAATACTTACTAACACAAGCCTACCAAACAGGTTCTAAAGAAAGTTTTGTTGAAAAAATACAAACCTTATTGGTTTATTTTGGTGTGAGCAATAAATTCCTGGTGCTTGATGGGCAATATTGGAGACTAATTTCAAGCTTATTTATCCATGTGTCGTTTTCTCATCTGTTTTTTAACATGTACGCATTAATCTATTTAGGGTTAATGGTTGAAAATAAATTAGGTTGGAAAAAATTCTTAACTATTTATTTGTTAAGTGGCATTTGTGGCGGATTTATCAGTTTACTTTTTCACGAATCGGGTTATATTTTTGGCGCTTCTGGTGCGGTTATGGGCGTAATGGGTGCACTTATAGCACTTTTGCTCAATAAATATTTTGAGAAAAATGCAGGCCGGGCATTGTTGATCAGTACAGTTTTTGTAACTGCGATAATTATTTTAAACGGATCATTATCTAAATCAACTGATAATGCAACACATATTGCAGGCATGATAGCTGGTTTTATAATCTGTTATATTTTTAGCTTTAAATTACAAAAGCAGCCTTGGCAGAATACTCAATTGCGCTATGCGGGCGTGTTTATTTTATTTATTGCTTTTTCGTTTGGAGTAGCCTTTTTTACTCCGAATTATCAAACGCAACAATACAAGAAGCTAAGGGATAGTTTTAGCGATAACCTGATTTCCTTTAATCAGCTTTTATATTTGAAGGCCTCCTTATCAAAAGAGGAAAAACTTAGAGAAGTGAACGATTATGGCATTATCCCCAGCCAGAATAACCTGCAAATTATCAAACAGATGAAGCCTCTTAAGCTTAAAGATTTAGAGGCTTACGATCGTTCGAAGAAAGCGGAAATTGCAAAAAAAATGTCTCTTGCTGTTGCTTTGATGTTAAGGGATATTCAAGCTGATAGCGTATCAAAGTACAGTAAAGAAACATCCAAAGAAATATCCAATGTTGCAGAACTCACTTTCAAACTTAGCGATAGCTTAAGCAGGGCAAATCAAAATTAGTTTGTGAATTTATATATCCCAATTTCACTTAAAGTAATACAAACAGGCGATTTGGTAATATTTATTTTTATTTTATTAGTTGTAACAGGGCTCTCCAATTTAATCAAACGTTTCGCGCCGATGCTCGTGCCCTCGTAAACTTTTTTCCATGCATTGTTTTCAAATACCTCAATGGTGTAAGCCTCTATTCGCTGACCCAAAGGAATATACTCTTGCAGGCTAATGATATCAAAGGTTTTAGCTGTTTTTAAATCTACTTCTAAACTTGCCTGATGAATATCATCCTGCGTGGCCCAGTAACTTTCCCTGTTGCCATCGAGCAAGGCAGCAACATCATACTTTTTGCCCCGGCCATTACTCGCTTTAATCGATGCATTTTTGGCCAGGTTACGCTCGAAGGTATGTTTAACCATATCGCCAAAAGTTTTCAAAGCAGTTACATCATCATAATGAAGTTGTCCACGGGTATCGGGTGCTAAACCCAGATCTAAACCCGCGCCGCGGCCAACACTTTTTAAATATAGATCGAACAGTGTTTCTGGGGTTTTAGGTTTTTCGTTGGCATGGTAAAACCACCCTTTTCTTAAAGGAACATCGCATTCGGCAGGCATCCAGAATTTACCGTTTCGTATTCCTTCAGGGCTTTGCGGATAATTTGCCTGACCGGGAACAGCTTCATTTTTTCCATCAGGAGCCATTGGTGTAAAGGTAGCCCAGGAGGTTGGTGCAGCATGTCCATCTTCATTGCCTACCCAACGGATATCCAAACCAATATCGCTAAAAATATTGGCCATCGGTTGCATTTTACGGGTAATCGCCCAGGTATTTTTCCAGTCGTAATAGGTAGTGTTATCTATAGAGCGTTTTTCTTTTGCACCACCATAATAGCCATCACCACCGTTTGCACCATCGTGCCAGCTCATAAAAAGTTCGCCAAAATTGCTATAAAGCTCCTTTAACTGGGCCTGATAAATGGCCAGATATTTATCGGTACCATAAAGCGCATTGTTCCTGTCCCATGGCGAGCAGTATACGCCAAACTTTAAACCATTTTTACGTACGGCCAGCTCCACTTCTTTAACTAAATTTCCTTTTCCTGCTCTGAAAGGACTTTTACTGATATTATAATCGGTCGTTTTGGTTGGCCATAAAGCAAAACCATCATGATGTTTTGCAACTAAGATAATGCCTTTTAATCCACCAGCCTTAGCTGCTTTAATAATTTGATCGGCGTTAAAATCTGTCGGGTTAAATGTTTTCGGATCCGCATCGCCGAAGCCCCATTCTTTGTTTTCGAATGTAGTTGGCGTAAAATGGATTAGGCCGTAAACTTCAATATCATGCCAGGCCAGTTGCCTTTTTGATGGTAGTACACCGTAAGGTTTAGGCGGTGTTTGGGCGTAAATTGCTGTTGTTAAGAATAGAAAAAGAATTAATATGGGTTTCATCATCATTATAGCTTAGATCTAACTAAAGTACAAAAAAATAACAGCTGAAGGAAAAGAGTTAATCAATATTTAACGTCTTGAAAATGTAAACACGAAATTATTTTTACATCTTGATCGTTACATGGATTCACCAAACATTTAATTTCAGTTTACGTTAATTAACTATGAGCGCTTTTATCCAGAATCCTCCCGATGGAGGTACAATGTATACTGAAACGAATCTTAGCCAGCTTTTTCCTGAGCCATTTAATACTATAACTAGTTGCTTTTTTTTAGCTATTGCAGTGTATTGGACAATAAAAATTTGGGGGAATTTTAAACAGCATACTTTTCTGACCATTGCCCTGGTTTTACTTTATATAGGTGGAATTGGAGGCACCACTTATCATGGATTGAGGCGTTGGCCAATTTTTATTATGATGGACTGGATGCCGATTATGATTTTGTGCCTTTCGGCTGGTGTTTACTTTCTTTCGAAGTTAACCAAGTGGTATTTTGCCGTTCTAATTGTAGCGATATATGCCTTCTTTCAGTTTTATGTCCGAAGGCTTTTTAGCAATGGCGATTTTCAGATTTTTATCAATATCAATTATGCTTTTATGGCTGGGCTGGTTTTATTTCCTGTATTTGGCTATCTGATCAAAACAGAATGGAAAAATGGCAAATGGGTTGGCTTTGCGCTAATTGCTTTCATTTTTGCGCTAACTTTTCGCATTGCCGATAAATGGGATGTGTTTACAATTGGTACTCACTTTTTATGGCATACTTTCGGGGCCGTAGCTTCTTTCTGTATGCTGAATTATATTTATTTGGTTAATCTGAAAAAAGCCAGATCTTCATAAATATTTATTCCTGAAACCTGCGGCTCCAAGTGCAAGCAATGTGCTTTCTCAGTTGTTTTATTAGATAGGGATGAAAGGTTGAGCCCGCTGCTAATTGTTCAGCGGGCTCAACCTTGATCTTATAATTTTGAATGAGCCTTACTGTAGTCCAGTTTCTTTTGTCCGCCTATGGCATATTCAATGCCGCCCCATAAATGGTTCTGGAATTTACCTTCTGTCCAGCCTTCTTTAGTATGGCCCATACAGGTATAGAAAGCCCTGCCGCCATCAAAATTGTGGTACCAGCTAAAAGGATGGAAATTGCCATTTTTACCACCAGTATACGATTTCTCGTCTAAAGTAATCAGCACTTTAATATCTGGATTGATATCCTTAAAGTTATATAGCTCATCTTTTCTCATCCAAACTGAATCGGCAAAGAATTTGGTCGAAGGATGTTTTTTGTCTTTAATGATAAATTTAGCTTCCTGTACGGCCGGGTGACTGATGAAATAAGCGCCGGCCAATTTGCCGTACCAAGGCCAATCGTATTCAGTATCCGTTGCGGCATGGATGCCCACATAACCTCCACCTGCCTGGATATATCTTTCGAAGGCTACCTGTTGTTTATTGTCTAAAACATCGCCTGTTGTATTTAGAAAAATAACAGCAGCATATTTTTTAAGGTTATCTTCTGTAAACAGATCGGCATTTTCTGTGGTATCTACATCAAAATGATGTTCGGTGCCTAATTTTTGGATAACTTCTTTTCCGGTTTCAATAGAGTTGTGCCTAAAGCCTTTGGTTTTGGAAAAAACTAAAACTTTTGCCGATTTCTTAGCAGTGGTATAGCTTTGGAATAAAAAAACGGATGTAATTAACAAACATACTGACAGGTACTTTTTCATTTTTGACTTGGTTAGTGATTGATATTGAGCTTTAAATTTAAGAAAGTTGTTTGATAATTTCTCTACACCTTTCTTCAACCTGTCTGCAAACGGGGTTAAACAGGGCATTATCCCAATATGGGTCTGTAACTTCGTCGTTATCAAGGAAAAGTTTAACCTTTTTCCGCTCCTCATTGGTTTTAGCGAGACTTTGAACATCAGCTAAATTATTCCTGTCCATAACCAAAATCAGATCGTATTTAGCAAACATGGAATGGTTAAATTGTTGCGCCCGCTGCTTGCTGATATCGTAACCTAGCGCTTTCGCTGCCGAAATACTCCTGTGATCCGGGGCTTTGCCGATATGCCAGTTACCCGTTCCTGCCGAAGAAATTTCCCAGTTTAAGTTTCGTTCATTAACCAGATGGCGCATAATGCCTTCAGCCAACGGTGAACGGCAGATGTTACCAAGGCAGACCATTAAAATTTTCAATATTATTTGGATTTATATACAAAAACAAATGTATAAATAATTCCCCCTTCTCCTGGGTTTGAAGTACTTTGTGTTAATCTATCTCCCTTTAATGTCATTGGTGATTGTGGCGCATAAGATAAAAAAATCTGATCACCATCCCTTCTCCAGGTTCTAATGCTTGTGTCAGATATCATATCGCAAAGCGCTCCGTTGGAACCTGAAGTGTATGTGCCATCCTGAGAAAAAGAGATCATGGAATTACTCACACAACTGGCTGATCCCATCAGTTCCATATAGTTGGTGCTCGTTTTTTGGCCAATGGTCATTGCCGGGCTAACTGTAACCGATTCGATGCGCCAGTCTTTTTGGGTTAATGTTTTGTCAAGATCTTTTTTGCAGCCGAACGCTAAACAAACAGTTAAAATAAGTATTAATTTTTTCATGGTTTATAATCGGTTTTGGTTTATATCTAATTAAACGAGTTTTATGGTTGATATGCTACAGACAAAAAAAATGCCCCAAGCTTTTAGCATTAGGGCATCGAAGAATATCTGAAATATTATCCGTAGATATCGTTTAACATTTTAGCCAAACGCACACCACCTTTTAGTAACTGGCTGTTGAGGGTTTCAACCCAATCAAAATTGTAGCGGTAGCTTAATTTAGCATCCGGTTTGGTGGTATCATAAATTTTGTTGCAAATGGTGTACGATTCATAAATGCAATCTTTCAAGTTTGTGTTCTGCCAGTTGTAAAGTTGAACAGCCGAAGGATGATTAATTGCTTTCGCATATTCTGTATAGCTTAACTGCTGATACTCGATAAGCTGTTCATCCCAAACCCTGTGGATATTCGATTTTTCATTGAACCATAATACCGAAATGCGGTTACCACCCAAATCCTCTTTACGGGCAACATGCATCGGTTGAGATAAATCGCCAGCCAGGTGCACCAACATGCGTAAAGCCAATTTCTTTTCGGCTGGGGTGCTGCTTACTTTCTTTAATACAGCAATTAGATCAGGTATTTTGTTGTAAAGATTAGGCGATTTTTCAGTTTCTAAAAAGTTGTAAACACCATCCTTGTTGAGCCCCACAGGAAGATTAACAAAATGCCAGTTATACATGTAATTGTAGGTAGAGTCTGATTTGATGAAATCGCCCCAGTTGGCACTCATGGCCAAAGTTTCGTAACCTAAAATGCCCTGAATAGCCTTGCGTGTTTTAGCTTTTAGGTAGCTATCGGCAATTTCGCCAACTACCCGGTGACCAATAGTCCCCCAGGCATTTGCCTGAATTGGTAAATAGGCTAAAAAACCAAAAACCAGCGCAATGGTTAATTTCTTTTTAATGGATGTTAAAATCATTTTATAATTCTTTTTGTATACAGGTAATTTTTTCTTTGAGGATTAATTTGATTTCGCGCTGATCGCTTAAACTTTCTAAGAATAAGGTATCTGCAGATTTCTTTTTGATCAGGAAGTTCTTATCGTATCGGCCAATGCGGTAACATCCCGATATTTTTTGTTTATGATTAGCATGCGTAAAGGTGGCGCCAACAAATAGGGTATCACCTTTAACTACGTAAACACCTTTGGCATATTCTTTCCAAATGCCATTGTTGTAGCAGGAATCTTCGTAAAAATTCACTTTGCTGTGGGTAACCATATCAATATAAACAGAATCGCAGGTAAATTTGAAGTGGTGCTGTGTGTAGTTGCTCAGTTTATTGCTAAAAGCGACAGAATCTTCATTCCAGACACCTTGCATAAAATCTTCACCTTTGCCCTGTATATTAGGCCGCGGACTACAAGCTACATGTAAGATAGATAATGTAAGGATGATGTAGAAATTCTTTAAACCGGGGTGCAGCTTGTTCATTGTATTGTTAATCGATGCTTTTAGGAAATTGATCGTGGATGACAGCATCCTTTTTAACGGTATTGTAAACCAAAATGAAAAGCCCGGCTGCAAAACAAAGACTGGCTATAAAGCTAATGACGCCTACGATAGAATAGTACTTTGAAACTTCTGTATAAGCTAAATGTTGAGCTGAAATTAGTAATGGCATTAAAAAACTGTAAAATAGGTTAATGAGCAGGCCAATACCCGAGCCAATGGTCATTAAAATGGCCTCAACTGAAGATCTTTTTATTAAAAAAAAGCAACAGGTTCCAAATACGATGCAAGGCGATATGATGGATACTAAGCTGAGCAATGTAGAGAGTACTGAATTCATTTTACCTGTGTTTTAATTAACCGTATTGATTAGAACTGTAATTGTTGAAGCTAGCAAAGAGGTTGTAGCATAAAATACTTTCACTTGGATTTGTCACGTTGAGCCTGTCGAAACGCTTAATTATAAATTTATAGCGGGTCCTTCGACAGGCTCAGGATGACAAATTTTATATTTTATAACATCTTTGAAAATTAATTATTTCAAACTGCCAACCATGTCTTCCGGGCGAACCCATTCATCAAACTGTTCGTTGGTTAACAAGCCTAACTCTACAGCTGCGGCTTTTAAAGTTTTATTTTCTTTGTGCGCTTTCTTTGCAATTTTAGCAGCGTTTTCGTAACCCACATGCGGATTTAAAGCCGTAACCAACATTAAAGAATTTTGTAAATGTTTCTCAATTTCTGGCAAGTTAGCGGTGATTCCTTCCGCACATTTATCGGTAAAAGAAACACAGGCATCACCTATTAAGCGGGCGGATTGCAAAACGTTAGCCGCAATTAGCGGTTTAAATACGTTCAGTTCAAAATGGCCGCTCATCCCGCCCACAGAAACGGCAACATCGTTACCGATTACTTGTGCACAAACCATCGTTAAGGCTTCTGGTTGCGTAGGGTTAACTTTACCTGGCATAATTGAAGATCCCGGTTCGTTATCAGGAATTACAATTTCGCCAATACCACAACGTGGGCCAGAGCTTAACATTCTTACATCGTTAGCTACTTTCATTAAAGCAACCGCCGTACGTTTTAAAGCGCCAGAAAGCTCTACCATTGCATCATGTGCTGCTAAAGCCTCAAATTTATTTGGAGCCGTAACAAATGGCAATCCGGTTAAATCGGCAATTTTTTTAGCCACTAAAACATCGTATCCTTTTGGCGTATTTAAGCCTGTACCAACCGCGGTACCACCCAAAGCCAGTTCGGCAACCATAACCAAAGCATTTTTAATGGCCCTGATGCTATTGTCGATCTGCTGTACATAACCCGAAAATTCCTGCCCTAAGGTAAGTGGCGTAGCATCCATAAAGTGTGTACGCCCAGTTTTAACAATTGTACTGAATTCTTCAACTTTTTGAGCTAAAGTATTTCTTAGTTTCTCTAAACCTGGAATGGTATTTTCTACCGTAAGTTTATAGGCTGCAATGTGCATTGCAGTAGGGTAAGTATCGTTTGATGACTGTGATTTATTTACATCATCATTAGGGTGAAGCACTTTTTTATCGTCAGCTAATGAACCACCGTTAATTACATGAGCACGGTTTGCGATCACTTCGTTACCATTCATGTTGCTTTGCGTACCCGAACCAGTTTGCCAGATTACCAATGGGAATTGATCATCTAACTGTCCAGTAATAATTTCATCACATGCTTTAGCTATTAAATCGGCTTTTTCTGCTGATAATACACCCAGCTCGGTATTGGCAAGCGCAGCTGCTTTTTTCAGATATCCAAAAGCGTGGATAATCTCTTTTGGCATCGAACCTTCTGGTCCGATTTTGAAGTTATTGCGTGAGCGTTCGGTTTGTGCACCCCAGTATTTGTCGGCTGGTACCTGCACCTCGCCCATGGTATCGTGTTCTATTCTGAAACTCATTATATTTTTGATTTTTGTTGTCGCAAATTTAGGTTTTTTGCCTTTTAAAGCGTTGGATTTATGTAAGATATTTAATGGATAACAAAATATATCGCCGAAATGTCTGTATTCCTTTTTATTCTCCATCATTAATGTACAAACTTTTATCCTGATTAGCCGCTTCTACCAATGAAATCATATTCATACCTTTACCGCAAATATGCAGGGATTAGTTATTAAATCTACAGGGAGCTGGTATAGTGTTTTGGCCGATAATGGCGAACGCTATGATTGCCGGATTGTAGGGAAATTCAGGATTAAAGGACTTAAAACCACCAATCCGATTGCGGTTGGCGACAGGGTGAAATTTGATCTGGAACGGGATAGTAACCAGGGTTTGATACACGAAATGCTACCACGTAAAAACTACATCATCCGCAAATCGATCAACCTAAGTAAGCAGGCACAGATATTGGCTGCAAATTTGGATATGGCCATGCTGGTGGTTACGCTAGCTTCGCCCCGTACATCTTTAGGTTTCATCGATCGTTTTCTGGTTACGGCCGAGGCTTACGATGTACCTGCAGTTTTGGTGTTTAATAAACTCGATCTGTTTAGTAAAGAGGGTTTAGAAATTCTTCAGGAGTTCAAAGATATATACGAGAATATCGGTTATGCCTGCTATGAAGTTTCGGCTTTAAAAGGTATTAATATTCCGGTTATTCAGGAATTGATTACAGATAAAATTACACTGATATCTGGTCACTCGGGTGTGGGGAAATCGAGTTTGATTAATGCATTATTGCCCGATCGCGATTTAAGAACGGGGGAGGTTTCAGACTGGAGCGATAAAGGGCAGCATACCACTACTTTCGCCGAAATGTTCGAACTGCCACAGGGCGGTTTCATTGTCGATTCTCCTGGAATTAGAGAACTGGGAGTTATTGATATTGAAAAAGAAGAACTAGGTCATTTTTTTAGAGAAATCTTTAAAACCTCGCACGATTGCCGTTTTAACAACTGCAGGCATGTTAACGAGCCTGGATGTGCCGTTTTAGCAGCAGTAAACGATGGTGAAATTGCCGTTTCGAGGTATGAAAGTTACCTGAGCATTTATCACGGAAACGATACTCGTCATTAATTGAGTCAGGGCTCGGAAGTCTGAGGTCCGAAGATATAATCTGATTAAATGCATGGGACTAAACCTTTGCCAAAAAAATAAAGAAAATGAAATTTAAACTGGGAGATTTTGTGCGTTTTGTTGATGAAAAACGTGAAGGTTATGTAACTAAAATTATCGATAGCCAAACTTTGGGTGTTACCGATGAAGATGGTTTCGAGATACCTGTTGCGGTGAGTAATTTAACTTCTGTGCATGGTCATGGTGTGGTAGCCGAAGCGTTGGATGCCCCCAAACCCATCCAGGTAAATATCCCCGGCATTAACAAAATCGAAAACGGTATTTATATAGCTATTGCTACCGATGATAAGGCCGGTAATGTGGTGCATTTTCACCTGCAGAACCATTCTCCAAATATTTTACTGGTAAGCTTAACCACTGAGCGTAAAGAGAAATATGCAGGTGCTTTTCATGGGATAATCGAATCTTACGGCTCTACTTTAGTTTATTCTGCTTCCTTGGCCGATCTTGACCTTTGGCCAGAATTTAACTTTCAGGTTTTGGTATTTAGCAAAGCTGATGTGAAACCTATCGACCCTTTAGTAATCCGTAAGAAATTTAGGGCAAAAGATTTTAGCACCGAACAAAAGGAATTACCTCAATTGAGAAATAAGGGCTGGTTAATCCGTTTGGATGATCTGGTTCCGGTAACCATCGATCCACAGAAATTAAAAGAAAGTTTTTTCAAATCTACCGAAGAGAAAAAAACGGTGGCAGCTCCTCAAAAAGAAATCGATTTACATATCGAAAAACTGAGAGATGATCATCATTTTTTAGAAGCTGATGAAATGCTGCAGATCCAGGTCAATCATTTTCAAACCGCCATGGATGCTGCGGTTGTTCATCATTTCGATAAAATCGTTTTTATCCATGGTTCTGGTAATGGTACTTTGAGAGATAAAATCCATAAACTGATCAGTAAAAACCCACATGTGAAAACATATATGGATGCCAGAAAAGAAAAGTTTGGCTATGGCGCTACGGAAGTAGTTTTTAAATAATAGGCTTTTATTTGTGGTGTAAGATGTTACCATCTTACACTGCATCAAATCTTTTTAGATATGCACTAAGTCAGATGGTAACATCTGACTTCACGACGAAACAAAGAAATCCTTTCATTCCATCCGTCATTCTGAACTTGTTTCAGAATCTATTAGTAAATTAAAGATTCTTCACTGCGTTCAGAATGACAAAAAAACTAAAATCCAAACTCCAAAGCCACCACAATCGCATTATTGCTCAAGGCCTCCAACGCTACCTGTTCAATATCCCAGAGTGCTAAACCGTCTCTTGCATGCATCAAGCGGCCTTCAATTTCGAAAGCCCCATCAATAATAAAAGCATAAAACTGATGATTTGGGCTTTGCATTTTATAAACTGCTTCTTCGCGACCAGCAAAAATGCCTGCACTTAATTTAAAAGGCAATTTCGGGTTCGCAATAATTTCGAGTAGCTGGTTCTGGTTTTTTTCAAAATCGAAGTTGAAAAGCATTTCGCTTGCCCGCATTAAAAACATATCGGTTTTAATTCCAAATTGCATGTAATTAATTGTGTCGTTTTGATAAGGATTGCTGATTTCCAATACTTCACCTTTACCCATATTCAACACCTGTATTTGCCCGGTTTCTAAAGCAAATTCTTTTCCATTGGCAACAATATCAATTCCGCCGGTAATGGGCATAAATATCTGGAGCGAATCTTCTTTGCATAGAAAAAAGGTAACCTTTCCGCCAGCAATCGATTCATCATTGCATAAAAATAAGTTACCAAAAGCTTCTCTGTGTTCGCTGTAATATTTCTCAAAATTAAAGGTGCTGTATCTTCTTAGTGCCGAGGTTTCTGTTAAGCCCCGCTCATCGGCTAAAAATATTTTTCCAGGTTTGAGTTCCATCGTTAATCAATGTTTTTTATGGCATGGATACTTACGAAAGGCTGGATCTGAAAAAGATTTGTGAAAACTTCATCTTCATTACTTTCTTTAAATTGCGATACCAAAAGCAAATTATCTATTGTATCGTGCCAAACCAGCGGTTTTGAGAAAAAATTGATGGCCACTTTATGCTTTTCAAGACTGTTAATATCCGAATTGATTAATTCGAATTTAAAGTTTTCAAAAAACAGGAAACGTCTGCCTAAATTATCCAGTACATCAGGGATAATTCCATTTAACTGGCGCAAATAGCCAGTAATTGCTGCGCTGACCAGAAAATGTAATTTCTCAGCCTCTGGAACATTCAATACCATTTCGGCAAAAGTAGTAAATCGCTCTTCCTGATTATAAAACTGTGCCTGCATTTTAAACTCAGCAAAACTGTCTTCATGTACAAACTTGTCCCAAGCGCTGGTATTGGTTGCATCAATTATTTTTCGATAACATAGCGTAATTACTTTCCTCGACATGGCATAAAATTAAAAAAGACGCTAAGAAATCCTAACGTCTTTATGAAAATAAAACAATTATAAGGATTATGCTATGCTTTTACGTTCAATTTAAATGTGAGTTCGAAACCTGCCGTCAATGTTCCCGTTACGGCTGCAATTTCTACACCCGTTTTATCATCGCTAAAAACATTGTCGGCATTATTATAGGTATAGCCCGTCATACCTTTGCTATAGCCATTTACTAAAGCCAATGATGTTCCTGCACCTTCGGGGAAAGCAATTTGTGTTACATTTAATGATGTGCCGGCTGCATTATAAACATGTACGTGGATATGTGTTGCGCGGCCACTGTACCAGCCCGGGAAGATCGTGGTAAAAGTTACCAGTCCATTTGCATCAGTGGTTTGCCTACCGCGTAAAAAATGGACTGATTGATAATTTGTGCTCTGCATACCTGTGCCGCCATACTCAGAATAATTTCCCTCTGCATCACAATGCCAGATATCTACTATAGCTCCTGCCAAAGCAGCGCAATTGTTATTCAAGTTGCCAATTGTAATTTTAGCTGTCATTTTGTAACCTGTACGTCCATCGGTAATATCACTGCGAACATATGATGCAGGTACTTTTGTAGGGAAGGGCCCTTCCGTTTCAGTAGGTGCTACAGTACAGGTTCCGTTTGTACTGGTAGTTGTTCCAGCTGTTCCCGAGCCTGATGAAGTTTCATCAGTAACACTACTTTTTTTACATGCTTCAATTATTACAGGAGTAGAGATTGCTCCAATCATTAAACTCCTGATGAAATTTTTTCTTTCCATGCTATTATCTTCTTGTTAGTTACTGATTCTAAAGTCGAAAGATTCTATAAACCAGGCAAGTGTGTATCGATAAGGAGAAGTTTTGTATCGGTCAGTTAAAATTTAGTTAAAAAGTGTTAAGAGAGATTAACTCTTTTTCCATTCATTTATAACATCAGCATAGCTATCACTAACTGGGAGTATTTCTCCGGTTATCAATTCTATTTTTCGGTTATGTATGGCTTTAATTTTTTGTGTAGATACCACAAAACTCCGGTGTATACGTTTGAAACGATCTGCAGGGAGTTTATCCATCATTTTTTTTAGCGGCATTAAGGTTAAAACCATCTTGCTGCCCTGTAAATGAATTTTGACATAATCCTCCAAACTTTCGACAAATAAAATATCAGGCAAATTAATTTTAATAAGCTTGTATTCTGAATGAACAAATATGCTTTCTACAAAATCTGTAGCTTGTTTATTATTTTGATAACTATAAAACTCTTTAGCTTTGTTTACCGCTTTTTTAAACCTCGGGTAATCTATTGGTTTGAGTAAATAATCAATGGCTTCCAATTCAAATCCCTCAAAAGCAAAGTTTTTATATGCCGTAGTAAAAATTAACATTGGTTTATTTTTTAACGATTTAAATAAATCTATACCTGTAATATCTGGCATATTGATGTCCAAGAAAAGAAGGTCTGTTTTATTGTTGTTTAAATATTCTGAAGCCGCAATTGCATCTTCAAATACACTTCCAACTTCCAGGTTATCCGATGCTTCTACATAACTTTTTATCAGGGCTGCAGCTAGTGGTTCGTCATCAATAACTACACATTTTAAGGTTTTAGCCATTATAATTGAATCGTTAAATTAACTGTGAATAGGTTATTGCTGTTATCTACGCTTAAAATGTGCTTATTTTGGTAAATGTAGTTTAAACGTTGTTTTGTATTTTTCAAACCAATACCACTTCGTTCGGTATTGATCTTATCGGGATATAAAGTATTTTGACAAAATAAAATTAATGAATTTTGCCTGCTAAAAATTTTGATGATTAATTTATTGCTGTTGTGATTACTGATGCCATATTTAAAAACATTTTCAATAAAGGCCATTAATATTAAAGGGGCAATTTTTTTATTTTCAAAGTCACCTTCAAGTTCAAATAATAAGGTTGTTTTTTGGGTTAGCCTTAATTTTTGTAAATCAATAAAATCGGTAACGCAATCCAGTTCCTGTTGTAAACTTACAAAATCATGCTTGGTCTCATCGGTTATATAGCGCATAATGTTGGATAACTTCATTATCGAGGGTGCTGTATTTGTATCTTTAATTACGGCAAGTGTATAGATGTTGTTGAGTGTATTAAATAAAAAGTGTGGATTGACCTGGGCTTTTAAAAAAGACAACTCTGCTTGCGCTTTTTCGGCTTCTGCAATCAATGCCCTTTGTGTAGTTAGACTTAACTGTTTATTTGTTTCCTTGGTAAAACTAATTATAATGGTTAGGAAAAAAAGAAAAAGACTTGCCACATCAATTCGTGGGCCGGTCTTAGCGCCTCTTTGGTGGCCGCCTGGAAATGGTTTGCCGTTAAATGGTAGAATTTGTTTCTGATCTGGAGGCATCGGAGGGCGGTCAAATGTGGCCGGTCGCTCAGCAAAGTTCCTGTTTTGAAAAATAAATTTATCAAAAGGCCTGAGTTCTAATATACCGGCCAAAATAATCATCAATCCAAATAAGTATAAAACATATCGTGATTTGTCATATAATTTTGGGAACAAGTAAAGGGCATGTATAAAATAAATTGCTATAAAAATCAGGCAAAAAAGTAAATATTGTACTAATCCCGAAGTCGTAAGGATGTATTTAATGTTTTGATCTGAAACTAAAAGAAGCGGCAGACTTAACAGAAATATAGCGGCAATAACTTGAATAATTATCCTAAAGTTTAATTTCTTAAGCATAAACAAATTAACATATATCCACAAAATTTATTTAATGGGTATCGGTAATTTACGCTTTTGTATGGATGATTCCATCGTTTGTCATTATGATGGAGTTATTATTATATAAAGCTTAGAAAATTGAGGTATGCTTTTTGCGATGATGTAATTTCTTTTTATAAAAGATTAAAACTAGCTTTGCCGCTATTAATGAAACACCTGGTTACCATATCGCTTGTATTTTTTAGCTTAACACATTTGGCAAAAGCCGAACGTGTTGAAGGGCTAAGGATATTAAACGAATATTGTAATGAGCATAATATCAGTATTAATTCAACGGGTAAAGAATCGGTTCAACTTAATGAGGATCGTAATCCATACTTGTTATCGTATACCAAGCTCGCATTAATAGGCACCCAAGCCCCGTTAAAAGTTGCAAAATATGTGAGCGTAAATCAGGTAATTGCTGATTTAACAATCAGGAAAAAACCAAAGAATAACAGCCCCTAGCTTTCTTTCTTAAAAGATCTTTTACAAGATTTTATCCCCCATTTATAGCAATAACTGCCAAGCTGACTTAAAAAAGACAATGGCTTGGTTGTTGTAACACACCATTTTTTTAATAATAAATACGATTTAAAATATTATAATGTTAGGATTTTTAGCGAAGGTTTTCGGAAGTAAATCAGAAAGAGATATAAAGGCTATTCAGCCATTGGTTGTTAAAATTAACGAACACTACAGTAAACTGTCTGTGCTTAGTAACGATGAGTTACGTGGTAAAACCATAGAATTTAAAGAAAAAATTTCGGCCTTTTTAACCGAAATTGATGAGAAAATTTCAGCACTAAAAGCTGATGCAGAGAGCGAAGATTTAGATCTTCACCAAAAAACAGCGATTTATGACCAGGTTGATGCCTTAGGTAAAGAGCGCGATACAGAATTGGAGAAAGTACTTTTGGAAATCCTTCCTGAAGCTTTTGCTGTGATTAAAGAAACTTCTCGTCGTTTAAGCGAAAACGATTATTTAGAGGTTACCGCAACCCAGTTCGATAGAGATTATGCTGCAAGAAAAAACAATGTTAAAATTGTTGGCGATAAGGCACAATGGGCCAATAAATGGGATGCTGCAGGAACTGAAGTTGCCTGGAACATGGTACATTACGATGTACAGTTAATTGGTGGTATTGTATTGCACAGCGGTAAAATTGCCGAGATGGCTACCGGTGAGGGTAAAACCCTGGTAAGTACATTACCAGCTTATTTAAATGCATTGGCCGGACAAGGTGTTCACATCGTTACCGTGAATGATTACTTAGCCCGTCGTGATAGTGAGTGGAATGGGCCATTGTTCGAATTTCATGGTTTAAGTGTAGATTGTATTGATAAACATGAGCCAAACTCTGAGGAAAGAAGAAAAGCTTATGCCGCAGATATTACCTACGGAACCAATAACGAGTTCGGTTTTGATTACCTGCGTGACAATATGTCGCAGACACCTGACCAGTTAGTACAGCGTAAGCAGCACTTTGCAATGGTGGATGAGGTCGATTCAGTGTTGATTGATGATGCCCGTACACCTTTGATTATTTCAGGTCCGATTCCACGTGGTGATGAGCATGAGTTTTATGAATTAAAGCCACGCATCGAACGTTTAGTGAATGCACAGAAAGCATACGTAACGCAAGCATTAAACGAAGCGAAGAAATTAATCAACGCAGGAAACAGCGGAACCGAAGAAGGTGAAGGTGGTTTAGCTTTATTACGTGCATACCGTGGTTTGCCAAAAAACAAAGCTTTAATTAAGTTTTTAAGCGAAAGTGGCGTTCGTGGTTTGTTGTTGAAAACCGAAAACCACTATATGGCAGATCAATCTAAGAATATGCCTAAGGTAGATTCTGAATTGTATTTCTATATAGATGAGAAAAATAACCAGGTTGAATTAACCGAAAAAGGTATCGAACTGATTACCCAATCGGGTGAAGATCCAAATTTCTTCGTATTGCCTGATGTAGGTACTGCAGTGGCAGATTTAGAGAAATCTGACCTGCCTTTAGAAGAAAAAGTCGTTCAAAAAGATGCCTTAATGCGCGATTATTCTGTTAAAGCAGAACGCATCCACTCGGTTAACCAATTGTTAAAAGCTTATACTTTATTTGAGATTGATGTAGAGTACATCATCGATGAAGGAAAGATTAAAATTGTTGATGAGCAAACAGGTCGTATTATGGATGGCCGTCGTTACTCTGATGGTTTACACCAGGCAATTGAAGCTAAAGAGAATGTAAAAGTTGAGGATGCTACCCAAACGTATGCAACCGTAACCCTGCAAAATTATTTCCGTATGTATCACAAACTTTGTGGTATGACGGGTACTGCAACAACGGAAGCTGGTGAGTTTTGGTCTATCTACAAATTAGACGTAGTAGAAATTCCAACCAACAGAAATATTTCTAGAAAAGATGAGCAGGATTACGTTTACCGTACTGTTCGTGAAAAATATAACGCCGTTGCGTCAGAAATTCAGTTCCTTGTTTTTCCGTATTCTCATTACGAAACCGAATATGAGCTGGATAAAGAAGGAAATCCGAAACAAAAAGATGGCAAACCGGTAATTAAATACGATCCAACAGGTAGAGCTGTGCCTAAGCTCGATGCTAAAGGCGCATTAATTCCTGCGGTTAATCCTGAAACAGGGCAACTAGAGCCAAAAGCTGGTCGACCGGTACTAGTGGGTACAACATCGGTAGAGATTTCCGAGTTGTTAAGCCGTATGCTTAAACTCCGTGGAATTAAACACAATGTATTAAATGCGAAAATGCACCAGAAAGAGGCCGATATTGTTGCCGAAGCTGGTCAGGCAGGAACCGTAACCATTGCAACCAACATGGCTGGTCGTGGTACCGATATTAAATTGGGTGCAGGTGTTAAAGAAGCTGGCGGTTTAGCCATTGTTGGTACCGAGCGTCACGAGTCTCGTCGTGTAGATAGACAGTTACGTGGCCGTGCGGGTCGTCAGGGTGATCCAGGTTCATCTCAGTTCTTCGTTTCATTAGAAGATAACTTAATGCGTTTATTTGGTTCAGAGCGTATTTCTGGTATCATGGTACGCATGGGTATCGAAGATGGCGAAGTGATCCAACACTCAATGATTACCAAATCTATCGAACGTGCACAGAAAAAAGTAGAAGAAAATAACTTTGGTATCCGTAAACGTTTATTGGAGTACGATGATGTGATGAACTCGCAACGTACCGTAATTTATGCTAAACGTAAAAATGCTTTATTTGGCGAACGTTTAGATGTAGACATGAACAATATGGTTTTCGATGTTGCCGAAGATATCGTAAGCGAATATAAACAAGAAGGAAATTACGATGGTTTTAAACTGGAAGTAATCAAAAACTTCTCTTTAGATACGGCCATTACCGAAAAAGAATTTACTTCAACCAGTATTCCTCAGTTAACTGAAAGGTTATTCGACGAAGCTGAAGCATTTTACGCACGTAAATCGGAAGCCATTATCCAACAATCATTACCAGTTTTAACCCAGGTTTATCAGGAACGTGGTGAACACATCGAACAGATTGTGGTTCCGTTTACTGATGGTATCCGCGGTATTCAGGTAGCGGTTGATTTGAAGAAAGCTATCGATAATAAAGGAAAAGAAGTGGTTCGCTCATTCGAAAAAACCATTGTCCTTGCCTTGATCGATGATAGCTGGAAAGAGCATTTACGCGAAATGGATGATTTGAAGCAATCCGTACAAAATGCGGTTTACGAACAGAAAGATCCATTGGTAATTTATAAAATGGAAGCTTTCAACTTGTTTAAAAACATGCTTAATGCGGTGAATAAAGAAGTGGTAAGTTTCTTATATAAAGGCGGTATTCCGGTTCAACAAGAACCAGATCAGGTTAGAGAGGCACCAGCCCCGGTAAAACAACCGAAGCTGCAAACTACTAAACAAGAATTTGGTAGAGAAGAACCAGGTATCGAGTTTGGCGATACGCGCGAGGCCGTTCCACAACAGCCAATCCGTAAGGAAGTAACCGTTGGCAGAAACGAACCTTGCCCATGCGGTAGCGGTAAAAAATTCAAAAATTGCCACGGCGCTAATTTATAATCAATACTTATAATAGCTTATTGAGCCCCGACATTTTTTGTCAGGGCTTTTTTATTATGTCATCACATAAATTAATCGTCATTTCGACTGAAGCATGCCGATTTTTCATGGCAGCGGAATGGAGAAATCTTTTCCGAGAAACTGATTTTCGGCCGTACTTTAGAATTTTTGAATTAACCCTAGCCGATTACCTAGTTTAAAAGATTTCTCGACTTCGCTGCGCTGCACTCGAAATGACGAACCGAAAAAATCTGCCCAAATAATAACTATTTGCTTAACCCATAAAGAATGCCGATTTTTGCAACGATTTCGGCATTCTTGTTGTTAAGAAGAAAGGAGATGATATTTTATTCATCTACTCACTAAATGCCAGGATTTTTACACATGAAAATAATACTAACTTTTATATGCTGTTTGTTTCTTTTTACTGCTGCTTTTGCACAAAAAGGGGAGGTAACGGTTATAAAAGATCCCTTAATTGATAGTTTAATTGCCAAACGTTTGGCAGTTTATAAAACTTCTGGAGAGGTAAAACCGGGCAAACCCATTGTTTCCGCCTATGGTTATCGCGTACAGATTTTCTATGGGTCAGACCGGCGCGAGGTTTTTAACGAACAGGCAAGGTTTAAAGGACTTTATCCTAAATATAATACCTACCTCGTTTATAAAGAACCCAATTATTATGTTCGGGTTGGTGACTTCCGCACGCGCTTAGAAGCGCAACGCCTCATAAACGAACTCAGACCAAACTTCCCGACACTGTTTATTTTTAGGGAGAAAATTAATGCACCAAGTTTAGATACCACAACAAACAATGATCAAAAATAAAATCCAAGAACTGGCCGCCAACATTTTTAACGATGTAGTAGCTTATCGTCAACATATCCATGCCAATCCTGAATTATCTTTCAAAGAATTCGAAACGTCATTGTTCATCAAGGATAAATTAAAAAAATGGGGAATTGAATATACCGACTGTGCCAATACAGGTGTGGTAGGTTTAATTAAGGGTAACCTTTCATCTGATAAAGTAATTGCCTTACGTGCCGATATGGATGCATTGCCTATCCATGAAGCCAATGATAAGCCTTACCGCTCTAAAAACCATGGTGTAATGCATGCCTGCGGACATGATGTTCATACTTCTTCACTTTTAGGAACCGCTCATATCCTAAATCAGATGAAAGATGAATTCGGTGGAACCATTAAATTGATCTTCCAGCCCGCAGAGGAGTTATTGCCAGGTGGAGCGAGTATCATGATTAAAGAAGGTGTATTGGAGAATCCAAAACCTGATTATATTGTTGGTCAGCATGTAATGCCGCTAATTGATGCTGGTAAAGTAGGCTTTCGTTCAGGGATTTACATGGCCTCAACCGATGAATTGTATGTTACGGTAACCGGGAAAGGCGGTCATGGTGCACAACCTCACCAAAATATCGATCCGGTATTAATCGCTTCGCACATCATTATTGCTTTGCAACAGATTGTTAGTCGCAATGCCGATCCACGTACACCATCGGTTTTATCTTTTGGTAAAGTAAATGCCAATGGAGCAACTAACATCATTCCAAATGAGGTAAAAATTGAAGGTACGTTTAGAACCTTAGATGAAAACTGGAGAGATGAAGCACACAAACGCATGAAAAAAATGGCTGAAGGTATTGCCGAAAGTATGGGGGGAAGCTGCGATTTTGATATCCATAGAGGCTATCCATTTTTAATTAACGAAGAAAAGTTAACGGCAAATGCAAGAACCTTTGCTGAAGAATTTTTGGGTAAAGACAATGTGGTTGATTTAGATATCTGGATGGCTGCTGAAGATTTTTCTTTCTACTCGCAGGTAACAGATGCCTGTTTTTACCGTTTAGGTACTGGTAATGCCGCAAAAGACACGCAATATTCAGTACATACCCCGCGATTTGATATTGATGAAGACGCTTTGAAAATATCAACAGGATTAATGGCTTATATTGCTTTAAAACAACTAGGGAATTAATGATAAGATGAAGGATGTAAGATGGACGTAATTGATTATTCTCCTATTTTACATCTTTCATGATACATTATCCATTTTACCTTTTACATCTACCTTCCATGAAAAAAGTATTTTTGTTTTTACTGCTAACTTCGCTCTTTAACACAGGTTTTGCTCAGGAAATCAACCGTTTTAATCCTGATACAATTAAAACCATTACGCTCGATTCTGCAGTAAATATCAAGGCCGAAAAATTAAATGTAGAAACATTTATCAGAAAGGTGATGTACGATACTTCTTTTTATCAGTCGTTTAGGGATATGAAACGTTATACTTTCATTGCCGAAAACAGGATTTATAGTTACGATAAAAAGAACAAGGTTGATGGAAAAATTTACCGTAAAATAAGACATAACAATAATGGCCCTTATAAAATGGAGTATCTGGTAAAACAGGATACCGGAAAAATTTACAAGAAAAACGGCAAATACCAACTTTATACCGTAGAGATGTTCGATTACATTTTTATGAATGCCTATAATACTGATTTTGTACCCAATGCACCCAAGCCTGACGGAAAGGGTGGAACAAACGAAAGTTATAAAGACAAGCTCAAAACACTGATTTTTAATCCAGGTAGGCCTGTAAAAGTTCCTTTTATTGGCAGTAAAACCGAAATATTTTCAGCCAATATGCGCCAGTACTACGATTATGGTTTCACTAGCGGTACCTATCTCGATTCTATTCCGGTTTACCGTTTTAAGGTTTCAGTTAAACCCGATTTAAGCAGCTGGACAAAAGATGGCATTATGATCAAAGAACTGGTTACCATTTTCGATAAACGAAATTTCAATATTTTGGGGCGTTATGTTGATATGAAATACAGCAACATGCTTTTTGATTTTGATGTGCAGATGAATATAGAAATGGGTTACTTCGGAGAGGATAAATTACCAACCAAAATTACCTATCAGGGTAACTGGGATTATCCTTTCAAAAAAGAAGAAAGAGCAAGTTTTTTAATCGTACACAAAGATTATAAACTCGAAAAGGACAAATAAGGCTTTGGGTAAGTGGTCGATGACGATCGCACTGGGATAAAGAGTAAAAAATAATCAATATGAATAAATATTAATCGAACTCAGGTTATTATCTTTAAACGATTATTTAAACCGATTAATATGCAACTCTTTTCTTCATTGAAATTTAAAATATCATTTGCTTTATCATTGTTTTTTGGCATTCATGTGCATGCACAGGTGCTCACTTCAAAACAGATCGATAGTGTTGTAGAAAAAACACTCACCATCTTTAATGTTCCCGGAATTGCAGTTTCTGTAATTAAAGATGGTAAAATAATCCATTTAAAAGGTTATGGCGTAAGTTCTATCAAAACCAATAAAAAGGTTGATGAGTATACGCTTTTTGGCGTGGCATCAAATACAAAGGCTTTTACCGCGGCCGCTTTGGGTATGCTGGTTGATGAAAAGAAAATCACCTGGGATACTAAAGTTACCGATGTAATTCCCGAGTTCAAAATGTACGATGCCTATGTAACCAGCGAATTTACCATACGCGATCTGCTTACACATCGCAGTGGTTTAGGTTTAGGGGCTGGCGATTTAATGATCTGGCCAGATTCTTCAACAGTAAATAAAAAGCAATTGATCCACAACCTCCGCTATTTAAAACCAGTTTCGTCTTTCCGTACCAAATACGATTACGATAACCTGATGTATATTGTTGCTGGCGATGTGGTAGCAAGGGTTTCGGGTATTACCTATGAAGATTTTATTGAAAGCAGGATCATTAAACCGTTGGGCATGACCAAAACTGCAGCTTCCTGGTACCGCTTAAAAGACAAATCGAATGTAATTGACGGCCATGCCCCTTATGAAGGTAAACTGCTTCCCGTAGGACTAAGCTTCGGAGAGATCGCAAATGCCGCCGGTGGAATTTATTCGAACATCACCGATATGAGCAAATGGGTAATGGCGATGATTAATGGTGGGAAATACGGTGAGGCATTGGACAAGAAATTATTCAGCCCTGCTGTAGCAAGAGAACTTTGGACCCCACAGACCATTATTGCAGGTAGTAATCCGGCAGCTTTCAGTAGTTATGGCTTAGGTTGGTTTTTAAGCAATGTAAACGGCAATTTTCAGGCTACGCATACTGGCGGTCTATCTGGAATCGTAACGCAGGTAACCATTCTTCCCGAAATGAAATTGGGCATTATTGTATTAACCAACCAGCAATCCGGTGCTGCTTTTAATTCGATCACCAATTCGATTAAAGATGGTTATCTTGGTATTAAAGGACAAGATAGGATTAAAACCTATAACGATAACAGGCTCAGAAACGAAAAACAGGCCGATGAAATGGTGAGCAAAGTTTGGAACGATATTGCGGCTCAGCAAAAACTGTCGGCCACAAAGCCAGATGCTAAACATTATTATGGCACTTTCCACGATTCATGGTTTGGCGATGTGACCATTAGTGAAGTGAACGGCAAGATGCATTTTCAGGCCAAAAACGCTCCAAAATTGAAAGGCGACATGACTTATTACAAAGGAAATACCTTTATTGTAAAATGGTATGATAGAAGTTTAGATGCCGATGCTTTTGTTAATTTTAGTTTAGATAACAATGCTTTGGCCGATGGTTTTAAAATAGAAGCGATTTCGCCGCTAACCGATTTTAGTTTCGATTTTCAGGACCTGGATTTTAAAAAGACCGATAAAAAATAACCTAACCAATTATACAATGAAAACATTATTTAAAACGAGTATTTTACTAAGCTTTTGCTTACTTGCATTAACATCAATGACATTTAAACCAAAACGCATTATCTTCTTTGGCGACTCGATTACCCAACAGGGTGTTTCTAAAAACGGATATGTAACCCTGATCAAAAAATCGCTTGATTCTACTAAATATGATGTAATTGGGGCCGGAGTTGGCGGCAACAAGGTTTACGATTTATACCTGCGTTTAGAAGATGATGTGCTCAACAAGAAACCCGATTTAGTGGTGATTTATGTCGGTATTAATGATGTTTGGCATAAACAATCTTCTCATACCGGAACCGATTATGACAAATATTTAAAGTTTTATCAGGCTTTGATCAATAAAATTCAGGGTGTAGGTAGCAAAGTGGTATTGGTTACTCCATCAGTTGTTGGTGAGAAAAAAGATGGTACGAATGAGCTAGATGCCGATTTGAATAAATATGCTGAAGGGATTAGAACATTAGCAGCGAAAAATAATCTCCCTGTATGCGATTTAAGGAAAATTTTTGCCGAATACGAAGCGAAAAACAATCCGGAAGATAAAGAAAAAGGAATTTTAACCGTTGATAGGGTACACTTAAATGAAACAGGTAATAAATTGGTTGCTGATCAGTTATTGCCTATGGTGAAGTAGTAGGCATTTTAACCGCAAAGTGCGCAAAGTATTTTCGCAAAGAACACAAAGAATTTTTTCTCTGTGTTCTTTGTGTTTTTTCTCTGTTATCTTTGTGGTTAAATAAGAAGAGGAAAGAGCTGTGCGTATATGATAAACCGCGAAACGATAGATAAGATAATGGATACCGCCCGCATTGAGGAGGTAGTTGGGGATTTTGTGCACTTAAAAAAACGCGGAACCAGTTTAATTGGTAATTGCCCATTCCATGGCGAAAAAACCCCTTCCTTTCACGTATCAGTAACTAAAGGTATTTACAAATGTTTTGGTTGCGGTAAAGGAGGCGATTCAGTGCGCTTTATTATGGATCATGAAAAATATTCATATCCGGAGGCACTTAAATTTTTAGCCAATAAATATAATATAGAGGTTGAGGAAGCCGAACTAAGCCCTCAGGATGCCGAAGCGCTAAGTGCCAAAGAAAGTCTTTACGTAGTTTCGCAGTACGCTGCTGCATTTTTTGTAAAACAACTTTGGGAGACGGATGAGGGTAAGGGGATCGGCCTGAGCTATTTTAAAGAGCGCGGCTTTAGAGAAGATATCCTGAAGAAATTCGAGGTGGGTTATTCTCCCGACGTTTGGGATGCGATGACACAAAGCGCAATCAACGCCGGACATAGATTAGAGTTTTTAGAAGCCACCGGATTATCGATCAAAAACGATAACGGCAAAATTTACGATCGCTTTCGCGGCCGGGTAATGTTTCCGATCCATAATTTTACAGGCCGGATTATCGGTTTTGGTGGCAGAACGCTAAAAACGGATAAAAACGTTCCGAAATATGTAAACTCACCGGAAAGTGAGATTTACCACAAGTCGAATGTGCTGTATGGTTTATTTCATGCTAAAAAAGCCATTCGCGATTTAGATAACTGTTACCTGGCGGAAGGTTATGCCGATGTGCTTTCCGTTCATCAGGCTGGAATAGAAAACGTAGTGGCCTCATCAGGTACTTCGTTAACGGTAGAGCAGATTAAACTGATCGGGCGTTTTACCCAGAATATTACCATTTTATTTGATGGCGATGCTGCGGGTATTAAGGCCTCGCTCCGTGGTTTGGATATGATTTTGGAAGAGGGTCTGAACGTGAAAATTGTTTCCTTTCCCGATGGTCATGATCCCGATTCTTATATGCACCATGTTGGGGCAGGTGCTTTTAAAACCTATCTCGAGGAAAATAGGAAAGACTTTATTTTATATAAAGCGAATGTGCTGCTTAAAGATGCGGGTAATGATCCGATTAAAAGAGCAGGCATTATCCGCGATATTGTGGAGAGTATTGCCAAAATTCCTGACCCAATTAAAGCTTCTGTTTTTATCCGCGAGTGTAGCAGTTTGCTCGAAATTGATGAGCATATCCTACTGAGCGAATTAAACAAAATGCGTTCGACTAAGCTCAAAAAAAGCTTTGATAATAACCAGCGGGCAAATCCGTCATCAAGTCCAAAACCATATTTTTCAGGTGCACCTGAGCCACTTGGTCCACCCGATGATTTATGGGATGATAGTGCAGGCCCTATGGGTTACGAACAACCCGTAGAAGAGAATGAGCATCAGGAAAAAGAAATTGTGCGCTTATTACTGGCTTTCGGACACGAATTTGTAAACTGGGATAAAATTGATGATATGTACATCGGTTCATTCATCATGCAAAACCTGAGCGATGTAGAATTTGATGATCCACTTTGCAAAAGAATTATCGATTATTATAAATCAGAAATCGACAATGGCAGATTACCCACATCGAACCACTTTGTTAAACATGAGGATAGGGATATTGCCGATCTGGCCATTACACTTTCAACCTCAGAATATGCATTAAGTGAGAACTGGTTAAATAAACATCTTATCTATGTTAAAGATGAATCGATGAATTTAAAAGCCACTATTTTAGGCGGTATTTTTCACCTTAAAAAACGTAAAGTCGAAAAAATATTGATGAACCTGTTGAAAGAAATTAAAGAGGAGAAGAACGAAGATAACCAAATGATTTTAATGCAGCGTTATGGGGTAATTAAAGGGGTTGAACGAGAGATTTCTAAGTTCCTGGGTTCTGTTATTGTTAAATAAATTACAAATGCCAGGAGCCTTGTAGAGATGTCGTCGTCTCGACTGAAGTGTAGTCCCGACATTAAGTCGGGAGAGATCTACAAAGACAGATTTCTCGACTGCGTTGCACTCCGCTCGAAATGACGGCTTTTCAATCATGACGATCGTCCTAGATAAAGAAACTATAAAATTCATTCATTCAATAATTATTAGGGATGGCACTTCACAATGATCTAGGTAAAGAAGGAGAAAGTATTGCCAAACGGTATCTGGAAGATAAGGGATACGAGATTTTAGATGAAAACTGGACACATGGTAAAGCCGAGGTAGATCTAATCGTTTATAAAAACGGGATCATGATTTTTGTCGAAGTTAAATCCCGGAGCTCGGTTGCTTTTGGCGAACCGGAAGAATTTGTACACAAAGCCAAGCAAATACAAATGGAATTGGCCGCTAATGCCTATATTGAATTAATGAACCATCAAAATGATGTCCGTTTTGATATTATTGCAATTACATTTACAAAAAATAAAAATTATAATTTAAACCATATTGAAGATGCGTTTTGGCCTGAAGATTAACCCCATCAAAAGTTTTATATTTATCGGAATCGCGCTTGCATTCGTAAGTTCGTGTAAAGACAGTTCTACCATAACTTACCGTAGTTTTCTTTCTCCAATGACAGGTCTTAATGTGCCGTCAGGAAATGAATTTGAGGTTAAAGTGCAGTTTGGCGCTGAGCAAAAAGTAGATTCTGTAGTTTACTTAATTGATACCATTAAAGTCGTTTCAAAAACCGACACTTCGGCCACTAAACTTAAAACTGAAGGTTTAAAATTAGGTAACCATCTGGTAACAGCCAAAATATTTGGTGCCGGAAAATCTGAAGATTTAACCTCGAACATTAATGTCCTGGCAGCTCAGGCGCCAACGGAATATACCTATAAAGTGATTAAAACCTTGCCTCACGACACCTCTTCGTATGTGGAGGGCTTAGAATATCATGATGGCTTTTTTTACGAAAGTGCTGGCGATTATGGTCATTCCAGTTTACGTAAAGTGGATCCTTCTACAGGGAAAATCCTCCAGAAAGCGGATTTAGATAAACAGTATTTTGGTGAAGGCATAACCGTAATCGGAAACAAAATTATTCAGTTAACTTACCGCGAAAAAGTTGGCTTTGTATATGATAAAGCTACCTTTAAAAAACTAGCTGAATTTTCGTACACTATTGGCAGAGAAGGCTGGGGCCTGGCTTTTGATGGTGAGAAAGTATTGAATACGGATGGTTCGAACACCATCTTTTTCTTAAATAAAGATACTTATCAAAAAACCGGTTCGATTGATGTTTTTGATAATAAAGGGCCCATTCAAAATCTAAACGAACTGGAAATCATCGACGGTAAAATTTATGCAAATGTTTACACCACCAATGATATCCTGATTATTAACCCAGCAACTGGTGCTGTAGAAAGCAAGATCGATTTATCAGGTTTGTTGCCAGCCGATTACTTTAAAACTGAAGATGCAAAGGCTAATAATGTGCTAAACGGTATCGCTTACGATAAAGCAACCAAAAGACTTTTTGTAGCCGGTAAAAAGTGGCCACATATTTTTCAGATCGAATTGGTTAAAAAGTAGTTTAATTTATCGATATGTCACATTGAGCTTGTCGAAATGCCTTAATATTAATTTAGATAGGTCCTTCGACAGGCTCAGGATGACAAACTTTTAATCTTTTTTCTTCGGCTCGTCTAAATAACCGTTAAAAATAATAGGTTGTTTATTCATGCTGCTCGCTGTTAATGAGGCATATCCATTAGTTGAGATGTTAATGGTAAACCGATAATTTTCTCTTTTCACATCCTTTGTATTGATCTGGATGGTGTACGATCCTTTTTTATTCTTCGATTCTGTGTAGGTAAAGTCTTTAGAGGTAAATTTAATGCCGCCTTGAGTAGGATCCATCGGAGCAGAGAACGATCTTCCATAATAAGGTAGGTAAGCAACAATACTGTCTTTGGTAACCTTAACATCGTACTGCGAACCCGTCAGGTTTATAGAACCACCACCTTGACTGCCTGGCATCATTGCTAATACTCTACTGATATCGTTGTTCGACATCGGCATGGCGGTATTGGCAACAAAAGTATAATTTTTATCCGCTACAATTTTTACTGTAGTTTCTTTATTGGTTTGGGCAAAAGATTGAAAACCGAGCAAAAGAAAGGCAAGGCTCAATATTAAATTTAAACGTTTCATAATGTGTGTTTTAAATGTGTAACAATTTAAAGATGCACAGACTTGAAAGATTCCATAATAGTGCCAAAAAATGGAAGGCAGCGTAAATTTAACGATTTTAGTTTTTATATAATGGATTTACTTTTTCCGAATAACTCGATTTGTATAAAGGATTACTTTTCTCCGTTGCAGAAGCCCCCATTGCGGTGAATTTATAAGTGCCCACAGGGAGGTTATTGAGTTCGATTTCTCCGATTTCGTTCGTAATTACAGTAATTAAACTTCCACCAGGATTTTTACCACCTTTTACAATTATCCCCCCGATTGGTGTGCCCGCTACCCGCGATTTTGGGTTAGTGGAAGGCACTAAAATGATAAATTTATAATTCCCTGCGCTGGCATTGTTAAATTCTATTTCGCCATTTTGGTTGGTCACTAGTGTAACCGTATCGTCTCCAGGGTTTTTGCCGCATTTTACCACAATTCCGCCAATAGGTTGCCCGGCCAAAAAACTTACTTCGCCTGTAGTTACATCCAGTTTGCCTTTAATGGATTTCATAATGCAAGGGAAATGCGATTCGGGGTAATTGAGTTTACAGTAATCACAATAATGACCCTGAGGACTTGCAGTTTTTAGTTGTGCCGGAGCAGTTTCTTTAATTGGACTTGTTGGTGTAGCCGTTCTTTTAACCTGCGCAAAAACGGTAATTGAAATACATGACAGAAGTACTGCCATTGCAGCAAGTTTTTTCATAAAATTTGATTAGAAACACAAAATTAATCAAAAAATATGGCTCTTGCTAGTGTTTGAAGACGGGGCGATAGGACAATAGATTGTGTATTTGATTATTTCTTTTTAGATGCTTTGGCAAAAGGATTGAAGGCCAGCGCGAGGTTAACCCAGAAATCAAGCTCATCATTCCGGCCCAAAACATCTTCTGATACCGAAATGTAGCCCTTCATTGGTCTACCGCCCATCACCATCTGCTGCCAGCCATCTTTATCTGATAAATTTTCTAAAGTATTCGGGTCGAGTCTCACCATCATGCTGCTCTTAGAAACACCAATACACATTTTGCCGTTTACCATAAAAATAAGCCCACTAAACATTTCTTTTTCCTCTACATCTTGTAGATGCATTAAACGTTCGGCTACACGAAGGGCTAAGGTTTCGTTATATTTCATTAGCTTGGATCAGCGAGGTTATATTGTGGTTTAAAATTAATGTTTAAAAGATGTTGAACAAAATAATTTCCTTAGTATCTCTAATTCAGTAGATTTGCAACATGTTGTTAAACTGCTATCAGGAAGAATTATTAGAGGCCGGATGTGATGAAGCTGGAAGAGGTTGCCTCGCTGGTCCTGTTTTTGCTGCGGCAGTAATATTGCCAAAAGGTTTTGTGTTGGAAGGATTAAATGATTCTAAGCAGTTATCGCATGAGCAAAGAGCCTTTCTGAGACCCATAATAGAACAGGAAGCTTTAGCCTGGGCAGTAGCTTCTTGTGATCATGAAGAAATCGACCGCATTAACATTTTAAATGCTTCTTTTTTAGCCATGCACAGGGCGATTGAAAAATTACATACCCAACCACAATACCTGGTAATTGATGGCAACCGATTCAAAACCTATCCGCAAATTCCACACAGCTGCATTGTTAAGGGCGATGGTAAGTATTTAAATATCGCTGCAGCTTCTATATTGGCCAAAACCCACCGCGATGAATATATGACCAATCTGCACGTCGATTTTCCGCATTACAATTGGCAGCAGAATAAAGGATACCCAACTATTGCACACCGTAAGGCTGTAATCGAAATCGGCTTATCGCCTTTTCACCGCAGAACTTTTAATGTGAGCGACCCTCAGTTAGAACTGTTTTCAAAAAACGCCTAAAATTTCGTATTTTCACAACATTGTGAAAATTCTGTTGATTACTAAGCGGGTTCCCTTTCCGCCAAATAGTGGTTATCCTATCGTGGTTTATAATACCATAAAAGGTTTGCTGCAGCTTGGCGCAGATATTACTTTGTTTAGCCTCAACCCCACAAAAGGACGGATTGATATCGAGGATATCTACGACCCTATTTTTGAACAGATTAAATATCATACCTACGATTTAGATACCGATGTAAATGTATGGTCGGCTTTTTTTAATATTTTCACTAACGAATCGTACAATGTTTCCAGGTACTATAGCGAAGATGCTGCCCGGCAGTTAGAAAATCTCCTACGAGAAAATGTGTTCGATATTATTCAGTTTGAGGGGCTTTTTGTTGTTCCTTATCTGGATGTGGTTAAGGCAAATAGCAATGCAAAGCTCATTTATAGGGCACACAATATCGAATTTACCCTTTGGGAACGTCTTTCTCATTCAGAAAAGTTTTTAATCAGGCGTAAATATCTGGCTTTTTTGGCTCAGCGGCTTAAAGCGTATGAAACCGATCAGATTAACCGTTTCCACCATATTTTTGCCATTTCGGAGCCCGACCGCCAAAGTATATTAATGTTCGGCTGCGAAATTCCAATGTCGGTTTTTCCCGTTGCCATCGATTTAGAAAAATATAAAGTAGATAAAAGTAAAACCAGTTTTCCTACACTTTTTCATTTGGGCGCAATGGATTGGCGGCCAAATCAGGAAGGGCTAGAATGGTTTTTGGATGATATCTGGCCCGATATTGAAAAACTAAATAAAGACCTCCGTTTTTATATCGCAGGAAAAAACATGCAGAAACATTTCTTCGAATACGACTCAGAAAATCTGATTGTAGAAGGAGAAGTTTTTGATGCGGTAGAATTTATGAATTCCAAAGCAATTATGATTGTTCCTTTAATTTCTGGCACCGGGATGCGGGTAAAGATTATTGAAGGCATGGCCATGAAAAAATGCATTATTGCCACCACTACTGCCGCAGAGGGAATTAACTGCAGGCATGGGCACGATATTTTAATTGCCGATTCTGCAGATGAATTTTACCGATCGATTTTACAGTGTATCATTAACCCTAAACGATGGGTAGAAATAGGAGAGAACGCCCGCAAAACAGTAGAAAACGACCATGGTGTTCATTTAATCTCCAGTAAAATGCTGAAGATTTACGAAGAATTGGTGCGTGTATAATAGGTCGTGAACTTATCGGCTCAGACCCCTTTCTCTTACAAATTCATTAAAATATTTTTGTTCAATTTTCTCTTCAGTGGATAAATCTTCAAATTTCATATCAGACATACCGATCGGAGAATAAAATTTCCATTTCCATATAGGGCGATGTTTGATGAACAACTCTTTATCCCCAAACTCATCGTGAACATAAACACCACAGAAAAATCTAAAAATAATAGAGATTCCAGCAAAGGAAATAAAAAATATGATTTTGCTTTTCATCGCTAAGAGTCTTCGGCTTAAACACAATGTTTGTTTATTCTATCTTTAGCATAATCTGCGCCAAATTCTAGTGCTTTATTCCAGTTATGGCAAGCAAGCTCTTTATTTTTTAAGTTAAGCATTGTGTTACCGAGATTATAATAAGCGCTTTGTTTATCTTCTGAATCTGTATGATCAAAAGAGAGGATTTTTTCATAATCAGCAATAGCACCTTGATAATCTCCATTTTCATCCTTTAATCCTCCTCTATTAAGCAGTGCGGCTGTAAAATCCGGAGCTATTGTGATTGCACTATTGTAATCTCCTAGTGCAGCTTTCCATCTATATAATTCATTTTTTACAATTGCTCTTGAGTAAAGAGAATCAACTTTCCTCGGGTTTATATTTAAAGTTAACGACCAATTGATAATCGAACCGCTTAAATCACCATTTTCATAACATACCAGCGCTTTGTCGAAATAAAAGCTTTCTTTTTCGCTTGATAGATCAGGAAAACTTTGCTCGTTAGGGTCGTACAAGCCACCATAAGCATCAAGTTTAGCGTCGAATTCGTAACCTCTTTTATACATATCGATTACCCAGTAAAGAAGGTTTTCTGAGGTAATTGGGATTTCATTAGTTTCTCCGCTAATTTCCGATAAGCCTTCATAACTGTTTATTTCTGATAGGGTGTATGGGTAATGCGATTTTATGAAATCACCTAGATTGATAAGGTTTTCCTTTTTGTCAGAAATAAAGGTAAAATCCATTTTAGTATAACTATTTTCTTTAACTCCACTTTTTAACATATTTGTGTGTACATCCCTTGCTCCTGTTACTTCGTTTTGGAAGTTGTCTGCAAAGTTTTTCCAGGTGAAATAACTATTAATTTTTTTCATATGCTTTTATTTATACCCAAGTGATTTGGTGCGTAAATTATAATTATTTATTTGATATTAGTGTTAAGTTTTAATGAAAGTTAGTTGATGCTGTGTTATCTGAGGACAGATCTTTTAATAGATGCTGAAACAAGTTTAGCATGAAGGATGAATAGAAAAATCATCTAAAAACTCCTTAATTAACGCCAAAGTTTTGTCTTTTTCTTAGTACTTTTGCACCCCAAGAAGAATAACGAATAAAGCCGTCATAATTCACAGCATATCAGCTATACTGGCTTCATTATCATAAAAAAATAAAATTTACGGATGAAAAACACCGCATTAACAGAAAAACACATCGCTTTAGGCGCTAAAATGGTTCCATTTGCAGGTTATAATATGCCTGTTACTTACGAAGGTATTAATGCCGAACATGCAACTGTTCGTAACGGTGTAGGTGTTTTTGATGTAAGCCACATGGGCGAATTTATTCTTAAGGGTGAAAACGCGTTAGATCTTATTCAACGTGTAACCAGTAACGATGCGTCTAAACTATATGATGGAAAAGTTCAGTATTCCTGCCTGCCAAATAAAGATGGTGGTATTGTAGATGACCTTTTGGTTTACAAAATAGATGATAAAACCTATATGTTGGTGGTTAACGCATCAAACATTGAAAAAGATTGGAACTGGATTCAACAATTCAATTCGAAAGATGTAGAAATGCACAATATTTCAGATCAAACCTCTCTTTTAGCCATTCAGGGCCCAAAAGCAGCAGATGCTTTACAAACATTAACTGATGTTGATTTGGCATCAATGGAGTATTACACTTTCGTTAAAGGTACCTTTGCTGGTGTTGATAACGTAGTTATTTCTGCAACAGGTTATACTGGTGCTGGTGGTTTCGAAATTTATTTCGAAAACCAATATGCTGATCAGATTTGGGATGCTATTTTTAAAGCAGGTGCAACATACAACATTCAGCCAATTGGCCTAGGTGCCCGCGATACTTTGCGTTTAGAAATGGGTTTCTGTTTATACGGAAATGATATTGATGATACAACCTCGCCTATTGAGGCTGGTTTAGGCTGGATTACTAAATTTTCTAAATCTTTTACCAATTCGGAGGCATTATTGGCACAAAAAGAAGCTGGTATTCAAAAGAAATTGGTTGGTTTCGAAATGATCGATCGTGGTATTCCACGTCATGATTATGAAATTGCCGATGCCGAAGGAAATATTATCGGTAAAGTAACTTCTGGTACCCAGGCACCTTCTTTGCAAAAAGCAATAGGTATGGGCTACATTACAAAAGACTTCACTAAAGAAGGAACTGAAGTTTTTATTTTAATCCGCAATACGCCAATTAAAGCTAAAGTGGTTAAGTTTCCTTTTTACAAATAATATTTATAGCTAAGGCAGCAATATTTTTTGAAGTGATGGAACTGGAAGAAAATAAATATAGCGAGCTGCTTTACCACATTGGGTCAACTTTACAAACGGCGAAGCAGAATGCGATAAAAGCAATTAATGTTGAACTGATTATTGCCAATTGGAAAATTGGAAGATATATTGTTGATTTTGAACAACGCGGCAAACAGAGAGCCGAGTACGGTAAGGAATTGCTGGTAACGCTTTCTGCAGATTTGAAGTTAAAATTTGGCAAAGGATTTAGCCGGTCAAGTTTGCAGCTTATGCGTTTGTTTTATATAAACTATCCCAAATTTCAATCCTTAGCAGACGAAGATTTAATTCGCCAGACAGTGTCTGGCGAATTCTCAAAAAGCCAAACACTGTCTGGCATTTTTCTTAGCTGGAGCCATTATGCAGAACTCTTAACCATCTCTGATCAACTCGCCAGAAGCTTTTATGAAGCACAGGCTATAAAAGAAAATTGGAGTTTTAGAGAAATGAAACGCCAAATTGATTCAGCCTTATTTCAAAGACTAGCACTAAGCAAAGATAAAGAAGGTGTATTAACTTTAGCCGAGAAAGGTCAAATAATCAATAGCTCTGATGATCTAATCAGAGATCCTTATGTTTTTGAGTTTTTAAACATCCCTTCAGGCAGTATCATTAAAGAATCAGGACTAGAGAAAAGACTTATTGATAATCTTCAGAAATTTCTACTGGAGCTTGGTAAGGGTTTTTCATTTGTCGCGAGGCAGTTTAAAATAACTGTCGATAATGAACACATGTTTGTCGATATCGTATTTTATCACAGAATACTCAGGTGTTTTGTATTGATTGATTTAAAAACAAAAAAGGTAAAACATCAGGATATTGGCCAAATGAATTTTTACCTAAACTATTTCAAAGAGGAAGAAAATGCCGAAGGCGATAATGATCCGATAGGAATTATCATTGCTGCAGATAAAAATGAATTTTTGGTTAAATATGCAACCGGTGGGCTATCCAACAAAATCTTTGTATCTAAATATCAACTTTATTTACCGGATCAAAAACTCTTAGAAGAAAAGGTAAAAGAAATTATAAATGAATAAAATATCGAGTATGTCAAAAAAAATAGAAGTTTGCTTAACTCCGGCCTTGATCGACTTATACGATATCGAGCAGAGTATTGTGGTCGTGATCGACATTTTAAGAGCTACTTCATCTATTACCTATGGGATAGATAATGGTGCTGAAGCGATTATTCCCGTAGCTCAGGTAGAAGATTGTTTAAACTATCGCGATAGCGGATTTTTATTGGCAGCAGAACGAAATGGAGAGGTAGTTGCAGGCTATGATTTCGGTAACTCGCCATTCTCTTATACCCATGAAAAAGTAAACGGAAAAACGGTCGTTTTAACTACTACCAACGGAACCAAGGCCTTACATTTGGCACAGAAAAGAGCCTATCAGGTTGTAATTGGATCTTTCCTGAATTTAGATGCGCTTTGCAGCTATTTGAAAAACCAGGATAAAAATGTGCTTTTGCTCTGCGCGGGTTGGAAGGATCAGTTCAATTTAGAAGATACCCTTTTTGCTGGTGCTGTGGTAAATAATCTCCGTCAGAATTTCCAACATTTTGATGACTCTAGTGTGGCTGCAGAAGATTTGTATACCTTAGCAAAAGCAGATCTGAGGAAATATCTTCACAAATCATCACATAGCCATCGTTTGGCTCAGTTGAATATAGAAGAAGATGTTGTTTTCTGTTTGCAGCTAAATCTTTGCAAAACCATTCCGGTATTAGAAGGGGAGCGCTTGGTGGCTTTAAAAAATTAAAAGCTAAAATTTAATCCCAGCAATACTGCATTTTTTCTAAAGCTGGCGCCATTAAATTGAGTTTCCTCTGTTGATCGACTATTAAAATAGGCTTTATCTACACCAGAGTAAGTGTTGATGTTATTGATTTTATAGTCAACTTCTACCCGTAAACTTTTGTTCAGTGGTACAGCCAGATTGATATCGCCACTTAACGAAAAGGAATTTGCCTTATGCGTAAAGCTTACGGGTTTTGCAAAATCAGGTATTAAATTCCAGTTCGCTTTCGCCGAATAAGTATAAAAACCGCCTAAAACTGTAGCGGCTAGACTGAATTTCTGCATTTTAAAAACAAGTTCTGCCCCAAAATCGAATCCTTTATATCTTGCTACATACGTAGAGTTTAAGCCTTTGCTGTCAGGGTTATTTGCACTTTCTAACAGATGGAATTTTTGTTGATTATACGAAAGTCCAGCAATTGGATTGATGTTAAAATTACCAAATTTTACCAGTTGGTAACTGAGCTGTAAATTGGCATCGTATAAATAACCCTTATCTGCGTTGAGCAGATCGAAATAAAAGGCACTTTGCCGGTTATCTTCTGCATAGTCGGTATCCTCTGCCTCGCCCTGGGTTATGCTGCTGTATTGGTTAGCGGCTTTAATGCTAAGCCGCTCAGTAATATTGTATTTAATATCTAAGCCAAAACTAGGCCCTTTAAGATTTTTCCAGATTAGTTCTGATAATACATTCGGACTGGTTCCCGCCGCATTACCTGCAATAGACCAATCAAATCTTGATTGTTGAATGCCTGCATAAGGCTTTATCTCCCATTTATGGAGACTATCTTGTGCAGGTGCAATTTGGCAGAATAAAAGGAAGGTTAAGCAGGCTAAAAATGGTTTGACAAAGGAAATCCGCAAAGCGATCAGCATATCTGTTTTTATTTTATCACATCAAAATACACATAGTGGTCATTTAAAACCACTATGTGTAATAATTTATTTTCTAAAATGGATATACCGAAGCGATAAATGATTTATCAGTAGGTGATAATACGGTATTCCATCCCACCTCGAAATCACCGATGGTTAATTCATTTGGAACCGAATAGTGCATGATCGAATATTTATCATAAGCGCTATAATTGGTCTGTGTGGTACTGTATTTTGCAAATAAGTTATTGTCTACATCAGCCTGGGTCCAGTAATTTGGCGCTGCAGCATAATAGGCGTAAACAGCAGGTTTATCCCAAGGAATAGCCACTAATGGATGTTGGTGCTCATGGATTAATCCTAATGCATGACCGAATTCGTGGATGACCACGCGGCTATATTCAGAATCTGCTGTAGTTGCAGTTAACCAACCATAGTTCATAGTCGCACCGGTGCTAGGCGTTGATTTTCCAATGTACGACCAAGATCCATCCCCACTTACAAAACTTACCCTGATTTTAGCGGTATTATCGTTTGTTACAAAATTGAATTTGATGTTGGCATATTGTTCCCAAGCCTTTGCATATTGAATTACTTTAGCTCTAATGGCTGCTGTGCTTCCATTTAAACTTACCTTAATTGTAGTTCCCGGAGTCCATTTAGTTGACTTTAGAACGGCACCTCTTGGGGTAGTTCCATCTAATGATCTTTCTGTACAGATCTGGATATTGCCAAGCGGATTAACAGCTGATATTTCTGGTTTTTCTAAATCTGCCGTTTCAGTTGGTCTTTCTTTTTTACATGCGAATAATACTGTGGTTAGCGCCAGGGCCGTTAATAGGGTTTTATTTAATTTTAAGAATTTCATGTTTAGGTTTTTTTTTAGGTAAAAATTAATGATCTGTATTTGACTTGGAAGTCAAGTTAGAAGATCGTAAAAACAGGAATTCTTCTTCTTTGAAAAAGAATAATCAGGTTGAAAAACATAGATAGACATTTAGGTTAATTGCCTCTGCATTTGCAAAGTATAATCCTAAAGTAAAATAATATTATCTCAACACCAAGAGAATTGTAATATTTTTATTGCATAAGTGTATTTTTTACACTCATTTATTTGTTTAATATAAACTATTTTGTTGTAGTTTAAATATTACATATGGCAAGAATACACAAGTGAAGCCACTTGTTATTTTGTAATTAATTCAGAAATGGTTGGGCTGTTTTTAATCGTAATCAAGGCTTCTTCGTGTGCCAGCCAATAAATGTCTTCTGCACGTTTCATATCGAATGTACTAATGGCTCCTAAACCCTTTGGTTCGATTAATACGTTACAGAATTTTGCTTTTCTTTCCATATCGTGGTTGATAGACATTATACCGGCACGACCCATTAAATTTGTAATACCGGTAATTTTATCAACTGGCTTAAGGTGGTTGCAGGACGAGCCTATAATAAAATCGCAGTCATCCATTAAAGGTTCAACCGGAAAATTATTTAAAATGCCGCCATCCACATACATCTGGCCATCAATCATAATGGGTTTAAAAATACCAGGTATGCAGCTAGAGGCATGGATAGCCCTAATAAGCGGTCCTTTTGTAAAATAAACCAATCGGCCTTCGCTAAAATTTACAGCAGCAATGGTTAAAGGTATTTTTAGCTTCTCAATTGAATCTTCCGGAAAATATTCCTTTAAAATCAGAGAAGTGTTTTCGATATTGATTAAACCCAGAGAACCCACTGCAGGGCGTACGAAGCGCCAGAGTTTCGTTTTAAGAAAAATGTTTAAGCCTTCTTCTGGATCTATGCCAGCGGCAAAAAAGGCCCCAGCTATTGCTCCTGCACTTGTTCCGCTAATGTGACTAAAGGTTATGCCCAAATTGCTAAAGGCCTTTAAAACCCCTAAATGTGCTATTCCCCTAATGCCTCCACCTGATAATACAATGCCAACTTTCATAGGTTTAATTTGGATGATTACTTTATAAAGTTCAACTGATCGATTTTATTGCTTAATTGTTGTATTGTTTTACCTGCGGACTTAAACTGATAACTAAAAACTGCAAACTGATAAACTATCTCTGTTGTTTCGGTTTGTACTTCGATTGATTTAAAATTTTCTGTGCATCGTTATCTGCCATTAATTGTTGTAAAGTAACATCAGGGTGTTCTTTCATATATTTTCTTACAATTTGCCAACCCATCCATACACCCAATTTTGGTGCTGAATCTCTATTTTCACCTAAACCTGGTGTAAAAGGTCCTTCAGATAAAAATACCTGGATTTTTTGATAATCGGTTTCATACAGGTAATTGTTCTCCAAAAAATATGCCCAAATATCTCCTTCGAAATTTTGTGCCCAGCCTAATTGTTGTTGAGTATATCCGATTTTGGTAGAATCGCTTAAGCTTTCAGGTAAAACCTGATCTAAGAAATATAAAATCTTTCCCTGGAAGATCATTTTAGACAACAGGGTCCTGTTGTCATCAGGCTCTGCAAAAAGTTCTTCGTGGGCGTATGTTTCGGCCACACGGGGCACAATATATTCAGGTGTAAATCTTCTCGATAGGTATAAGGGCACACTTTGTACAATAGCCTTATAAAATTTGCTGTCTTTGCCCAAAAACATATCCAAACCAATACCCAAATAGTTATCGCCTACTGGCATTTGGTATGCAAAACCTGAAGCAAAAGAAATAAATTTAGGAATCTTCGCTTTCGGATAATAGTATTTAATGTATTTAAAAGTTTCGGTCAATGCTTCTTCCTGTACTTTTAGGTTTGGAAAAACACTATCAACCTCTTTGCTTAAATCGGTATAAGCCTGGTCGCGGTACAAATTGGCCAACGATTCGGTGTTTGAGTATTTACTGTCCAGAATCCGGTGGATAAAATCGTCATAAAACACACCATATTTCAAACCAAGCTGTTTATCTATATCAATAACATTTTTGTTTTTTCCGGCAAATAGCTCGTTATCAAATCTTTCGATTTTAATGTTTACCTGTATATTACTTACATCTGGCTTGTTGCTTTGCCTACAGGAAATAAATGTGATGGCAAAAAGAAAAATTAGATAAATTTGCCAGTGTTTTACGTTATACATCATGTACAACAAATATATATAAACACCTATAGCATGAAAAGAATATCGACCATTTTAATTTTGTCTCTTTTAAGTATTGGCGCGTGGGCGCAAAATTCTCCTTTAACCACTTACGGTTTTAGGTTAGGTTTAACTGCTACTCCAACTTTTGGTTGGATTAAGCCTGAACAGGGAAAAACAGACGGAATAGCTTTGGGCTTTTCTTATGGATTAATTGGTGATTTTAATTTTGCCCCGAATTATAGTTTTTCTACGGCGCTAACCATCACTTCGATAAATGGTAAAAGTACAGAGGCGAATGTTCTGCCTTATTATAGTGCCAGTAGTGGCACTGCCCCGAAAGCTTACGATTTAAAATATAAACTACAATATGTAGACTTGCCTTTAACCATTAAACTAAAAACAGTTAAGGCTGATGGAAAACGTTGGTATGGTCAGTTTGGATTGTCTAATTCGATCAACATCAGCGCTAAACAAGATGCTGTAACAGGTGGGACTGTTGTTGGCGATAATCTAAACGTATCCGACAACATTAAACTTTACCGTGCCGGATTAATCATCGGTGGTGGCGGCGAATTTGATATTTCGGGCAATACCAGTATCGTAGCTGGTTTAACTTTTAACAACGGTTTTACTAATATTGTAACAGATAAAGCCAGGGATGTTAGAAATCATTATTTGGCACTTAATTTCGGTGTATTCTTTTAATCTGGATATTTGTCTTGATACTTGATACTCACTACTAGATACTCACTACTTGATACATTAAACATGAAAATAGCGCTGGCACAACTCAATTACCATATCGGGAACTTTGAGGCAAACACGAAAAAAATAACCGAAAATATTCAATTGGCGAAAGATAAAGGCGCTGATTTAGTTGTTTTTGCCGAGCTTGCTATCTGTGGCTATCCACCAAGAGATTTTTTGGAGTTTGATGAGTTTATTGTATTGTGTGAAACTGCTGCTCAGGAAATCGCCAAACATTGTACAGATATTGCCTGTATTGTGGGGCTACCTATTAAAAACGAAGTACTACAGGGAAAAGATCTGTTTAATGCAGCCTATTTTATCGAAGAAGGGAAAGTTAAAGCCGTGGTTAAAAAGGCACTTTTACCTACCTACGATGTATTTGATGAGTATCGTTATTTCGAACCTGCCACACAATTTAACTGTATCGATTTTAAAGGTAAAAAGATTGCTTTAACCATTTGTGAAGACCTTTGGAACATCAATGATAATCCATTGTATGTATCAAACCCCATGGATGAGTTGATTAAGGAGCAGCCAGATGTGATGATTAATATTGCGGCGTCGCCTTTCTCTTACACCCATGATGATGAACGTATTAAAGTATTGGGCGATAATGCAAAAAAGTACAACCTGCCAGTATTTTATGTAAACCAGGTTGGTGCACAGACTGAGATTATTTTTGATGGCGGTTCTTTGGTTTTCGATGCTGATGGAGCCGTGAAAGCAGAGATGAAATATTTTGAAGAGGATCTTCAGGTTTTCGACCTGGAAGAGGTTGAAAATGTGCGTAATAAATATCCCCAATCGGAAAGATTGACCGATATTGAGCAGATTCACGATGCGTTGATTTTAGGCATAAAAGATTATTTTAAAAAATCTGGCTTCAGCAAAGCCGTTTTGGGCTTATCTGGCGGGATCGATTCTGCTGTGGTTTGTGCCTTGGCTTGTCGCGCGTTAGGCCCAGAGCATGTTATGGCGGTTTTAATGCCTTCTAAATTCTCTTCCGACCACTCTGTTCAAGATGCTTTAGATTTGGTTAACAATATTGGCTGTATGCACGAAATTGTGCCAATTAAAGAAGTTGCAGAAGCTTTTGATCATATACTGGCGCCGGCTTTTAAAGGGCTACCGTTCAATCTTGCTGAAGAAAATGTGCAGGCCCGTATCCGTGGCATTATTAATATGGCCATGAGCAATAAGTTTGGTTATATTTTATTGAATACTTCGAACAAAAGCGAGTGTGCTGTTGGTTATGGCACTTTATACGGAGATATGTGTGGTGCTATTGGCGTAATAGGCGATGTATACAAAATGCAGGTTTTTGAGCTGGCAAGGTACATTAATAAAGAAAGGGAAATTATTCCGATCAATACCATTGTCAAACCACCATCTGCAGAGTTGAGGCCCGATCAAAAAGATTCTGATTCATTGCCTGAATACGAAATTCTCGATAAAATATTATATCAGCACATCGAAAAGAAACAGGGTTCTAAAGCCATTATTGCGCAAGGTTTTGATGAGGCATTGGTGCTGCGGATTCTGAAAATGGTAAACATTGCAGAATTTAAACGCTATCAAACACCACCTATTTTAAGGGTATCGCCAAAAGCATTTGGTATGGGCAGAAGAATGCCTATTGTTGGAAAATACATGGCTTAGCTTGTTGGAAGTTGAAAGGTTGTAATGTTGGAAAAATTAAATTGTTTTTAACTGTGAATCGAAAACTGTTAACCGAAAACTATTTAATTGGCCTTTAGTCTGGCTAGTGCTAGCTTCTTTATGTCAGCTTCAGAATCGAAATTAGCAATATGGGTTAAGTTTGCCTGATTATCCAATTTGCCAACGGCAAGTTTTCTTACTTCTTTGTCCTGGTCAAAACAGGCAATGTGAAATAAATTTGCCTGATTATTTAAGTTACCAACTGCAAGTTTCCTTACTGCTACATTAGTATCAAAACAGGCAATGTGAAATAAGTTAGCCTGATTGTTCAGTTTACCAACTGCAAGTTTTCTCACATCTGCATTAGTATCAAAACTGGCAATGTGAAATAAGCTTGCCTGATTATTTAGGTTTGCAACTGCAAGCTTTTTCACTGCGACATCGGTATCAAAACTGGCAATATGAAATAAGTATTCTTGATTATTTAGTTTGCTAACGGCAAGCTTCCTTACTGCTGTGTCTGTATCGAAACTAACAATATGAAATAGATTTGCTTCGTTATTTAACCTGCTAACAGCGAGTTTTCTTACCGCCACATCAGTGTCAAAACTGGCAATATGAAATAAATCGTCTTCAGAGGATGTATTGTTGATATTGGGGCCTTCAGTAACAGCAACTGTGCTAAATGTTTTTTCCTTTTTACTGCTAAAAGAGACGCAACTGCTTAAGAATAAAACAGTGCTTAAGAATAGGAGAGATTTTTTCATGTTAACTTAGCTTGTAAAGCTAAGTTATACAATTAATTTTATATTGTAATAAACAACGAATAAGTAGTCATGCCGAAGTACGAAGGCCCTGTTTTAGGGGCGAGATACTTCAGCATGATAATAGGCTATGCTAAGGTTGCATCAACAGTAATCGTTGTGTTTAATAATTTAGAGATTGGGCAGTTTTTCTCTGCATCTGCTACCAATTCATCAAACTTTTCTTGTGTTAAATTAGGCACAGAAGCGGTTAGGGTTAAGTGTGATTCTACAATTTCACCTTTAGATGGATCCAGGTTGATTTCGCATTTAGTTTCCAATTTATCCGCTGTAAATCCTGCTTCAGTTAAGTTAGCAGATAATTTCATGGTAAAACAGCCTGCATGCGCAGCAGCGATTAATTCCTCTGGATTTGTGCCAACACCTTCTGCAAAGCGAGAATTAAAAGAATATTGAGTATTATTTAAAGTGGTACTTTGTGTAGTGATGTTACCATTACCTTCTTTAATAGAACCTTGCCATACGGCTGTTGCATTTCTTTTCATGATTGGATTTTATTTTTAGATTGTTTAACAGCTAAAGATAAAAATATGTTTGTTTAATGGTGGTAATTCTTTGTTAAGAAATCCTTGTTAAAATCATTTCTAAATCTTATTTCAAAAAAGAAGCTGCTTCAAAGAAACAGCTTCCATTGCATTACGATCTTTTTAGGTTATTTATCTGATTTTAATTATAAAGGGTACAATACTGCAGTAGCCTGCTTGTCTTTTGCTGACAAAACTGTAGCACCACTTCCACATTGTCCGCCGTTCATTAATGATAATGCGTCGGTTCCTCCAACTCCAGGGACATTAATGGTTGTAGATTGGTTGGTGTGCTTAAATGAAATGGTATGTCCAAATTCATGTGTTATGGTTCTTTGTCGCTGTGCAAAAGAATTGTTCTGGATCAGGTTCTGGTTAATCCAAACTGTATTGCCTGCTTTGCCATTAGACGTTGATAAATAGGCCTGCCCACAGGTAGAACTTCCTATTGTATTATCTACTTTAATTAGAATGTCATAAATAGTGCCTGTTGTAATCACAAATTTGATTTTAGAATTAGGCACTGTATTCCATTGGTTAATTGCAGAATTGATTTCACTGATCATCCCGTTTATAGAAGGGTCAACTTTAACGCGAATATTAGTGCTATTGGTTACAATATTTCCGTTGTAATACTGTTCGGTTATCGGTTTCCCATTATCAGCAGGAACTTCCATGGTTTTGCTAAATACGATATCGCCGTCTACAACGTAATTATTGCCACTTTCTACAATCTGTGCATCTGTAAATCCAAGATTTTTGATGTAAGCAAGAACTTTTTGGTTTTGAACGGTTTCGTTTTCCGGTTCAGTCGTGATCTCATTTTTCTTCGAGCACGAGATCACTACTACTGAGAGCAATGCAATCAGCACAGTTTTTGTTAATAGGTTTTTCATAGTTTAGGTTTTTGGTTTAGATCGTAATATGCTGCAATTGAGTATTACATGAATAAATATAATACAAAAAATACAAAAGTGTATTTTTAATACATGTTTTTTTGTATTTTTAATTAGCGGTCATCAACCTGGCTTTTTGCCTAATCTATTTGTTGTTTTAGCCTATTACTTCTAATCGACTGGAAAAGCAATATACCTACACCAATCATGATCGAAATATCAGCAAAATTGAAAACACCCGTTTGGAAGATATAAAAATCCATATGCATAAAATCGGTAACCGATCCGTGTACAATCCGATCGTATAGGTTGCCAATCCCGCCGCCTATCAGAAAACACAAAGCAATTTGCATGCTCATTGGTAAATTGCGTTTGGCAAAGAGGAAATATAACCCGTAACCCAAGAACAGTAAGGGTAAGCCTGTTAAAATAATAAGCCTAAAAATATAGGGCATGTTATCGCCAAGGCTTAAAAATGCCCCGCTGTTTTCTACTTTGGTTAAGGTAAAACGGTCTTTGATAACGCTGATATGTTCGTAATCGCTAATCTCGGTACGCACAATTTTTTTGGAAATCTGATCGCATCCAAAGTTTAAAGTTAATAACAAGAGCAATACCGACCAGCGGAGGTTTTTTATTTTTTGCATAATTTTTTTATCTGATAATATCGGCATCAATCGGTATATAGCCTAAATGCCTGCTTAAAGACATGATTTGCCCTTTGTGATGAAACTCGTGGGTAATAACATGGGTAAACAACTTTAATGGATTTATTTTTAAAATCTCTCCATTCCTGTCTAATTCAACTTCCTGCAGCTCATTTCCTTTAAATTTTTCGATAAATAAGCCAATATACTCATCTACCTGATTAAAATAGGTTTGGCAGTGATGTAGGGTCTGATAGTTTTCGAAAGGTAAAAACTCTTGTTCAATGCCTAAGGCTTTTTCACCGATCCACGCGCAATAGGTTTGACAAATATGAACCAACAAGTTTCTGATAGAGCCTCTGCCGAATGAACTGTTGTTAGTTAAGAAATCGTGCTCGGAAATACTCCCTATATAAGCTAAAAGGGTATTTCTTGATGATAAAATGAAATCGTATTGTTGTTTAAACATGGCTTGGTTTCTTGATCCATTTTCTAAACGGAATAATCAAGGCTAAGATAATCGCTAAAACACTCAATATTTTTGCAATAATATCGCCGCTTTTTACATAAAAGGTAATCTCGTCGTTCAGGTTAATGTTGGCCTTTATTGCAGTTCTCGTCCACCATTTGGTGCTTTGCGTTACGTCGCCACGTTGATTGATGAAGCAAGAAATGCCTGTATTTGCAGAGCGGGCCACATCGCGGTGGGTTTCAATTGCCCTAAGTTTGGCGTACATCATGTGCTGGTCTTTACCCGAAGTATTTCCCCACCAGCCATCATTAGTGATAATAGCAATAAATTGTGCTCCATCTTTAACCGATTGTGCAACCCATTCGCCCCATAGGCTTTCATAACAAATAACAGGGGCAGCGCCAATTCCACTTTGCGCATAAAGTACACCAGGTTTTTCCTGCCAGCCCCATCCACCAACAGCTCCGCCCAGTTGTGCGAAAACCCCATCTAAAAATGAAAACACTTTAGGGAAAGGCATTTTTTCTACCCCTGGTACCAGTTTGGATTTATGGTAAAACTGCACATTTGCTGAGTTTTCAACCTGCATGGCCGTGTTAAAATTATCCCAATACTGGTTGCTTTGCGGATCGTACTTTGCCGAAAGTGTTTTTTTGGTCTGGTAGATTTTTATGCTTTCAATTCCGGTAATCAGTGTTCCGTTTTTGTATTTGCTTAAAAAACTTTGGAGGGTATAAAAATCAGGGTTAGATCTGATGCGATCTTCGTCGGCACGACTCGGTATTGCTGTTTCTGGCCAGATAAAATATTCGGTATTGCTTTGCCCAACCGAATCGGAAAGGTGTGTTAAAATTTTGAGCTGTTCAGAAACTGGTATGCTTTCCAGTTTTTGGTAGGGATCGATATTCGGTTGAACCACCACCACATTGCTTGGTGTGCCTTTCTGTTCGGCAGTAAAGTATTTGGTTAATGAAATGCCGATGGGAATAATCACTACCAAAGTCCAGATTCCAGCGGTTCTAAATCTTAAATAACCCGTTTGTGATTTAAATTTCTTGTAGGCTTCAAAAGCTAGGATATTGCTCACTAAAATCCACAATGAACCTCCGTAAACGCCAGTATAATCATACCATTGCGCCAGCTGATGCATCCCTGCTAAACCATTACCTAAAGTCATCCAAGGGAAGGCTAAATCCCAGGTTTGCTGCAAATATTCTAAAGCGATATAAAAGGCAATTAAGCCCAGGTACGCGATCTTTTTATTTACGTATTTGCCCAATCGATAGTATAACCAAAAAGCAAAAGTCATTAAAAGCGCACCTAATCCATAAGGAATTAAAGAAACTGGGAGGGCTACTGCTGTACCATTATAAGCACTTATAGCATTGTACACCCAATAAATTGATGCCGTATTCCATACTAAAAAAGTTAAGCCTGCGGTCAAGAAAATTCTTTTTCCCTGTTTTTTTTCAGCATTACCTGAAATAGAATTGAGCGCAATGAACAAAGGCACCAGGCCAATTAACAATAAGGGTGTGGTAAAAGGCATTGGTGGCCAGGCTAGCCAAAGTAAAAATGCACTTAAGAGGGCGAGGAGGTAAGTTTGTTTCTTGTTCATTTTAAGTGCTGGCGCAATATTGTCATCCTGAGCCTGTCGAAGGGGTAATTAATTATAATCTGGCGTTTCGACAAGCTCAACGTGACAACTTGAGGGGATTAGTTTTACAAACTATCTAAAATATTTGCTTTTTTAGCTTCGTATTCTTCCTGAGTAATCAGGTGTTTATCGTACAAAGTTTTAAGCTTGCGTAATTTTAATGTGGTTTCGTCTTCTGGCTCTTCAACTACTTCAGCAATCTGAATAACGGGTTGAACGGGTTCTGGAGTTGGTTCGTAAGCAGGAATTTCGGCAATGGGCTGAGCATTTAAATTGATTGGAGAAGCCGTTGCACGGTTTTCTTCCAGTTTTTGCTGACGGAGCATTTCCTTATACTCATCCAATTGCTGGTTTGCAGCCTGGTGCAATTTACGTGCCTGTACTTTCGGAATAAATTCGGTTACGATATTTTCGCCATGTTGTGGTACACAGATAAATTTAGAACCAAAAAATTCTTCCTTAAACGAAACCTCTTTAATGCTTTTCCACGAAATATCTTTGAAATTCATGGTTAAACCTAAATTACCTGGCTCGCAATAAAAAATACGCTTGTTCGAAATTGCAATACTATCTGGCAACAAGTTTACCGCTGGTTTTTTCTGTACAGCTAAGTATAAAAGTTCTTCACCTGTGGTTAAAAGGTCGTTTAATTTTCCAATAACTTTTTCAACCGCTTTTGGGTCTTGCTCGTCACTCAGAAATCTATCTATGCTAATCATAATGTTTTTAAAATTGGTATGTTGTTTATTTTCTGATGCTAATCTTCAGCATCTTCATATTTGTTTTTGCTTTTAATGTTGGGTTTCCCCGCTATGCAAATTACAAATTCTCCTTTTAAAGTATTGTTTTCAAAATGTGATTTTATTTCTACTAAAGTTCCGCGTACGGTTTCTTCGAACATTTTGGTCAACTCTCTACTTACCGATGCCTGCCTGTCGGCGCCCAGATATTGTGCAAACTCCTCTAAAGTTTTTAATAAACGGTGCGGACTTTCATAAAGTATAATGGTGCGGTCTTCTTCGGCCAATTTTTTGAACTTGGTTTGTCTCCCTTTTTTTACCGGTAAAAACCCTTCGAAACAAAAGGCATCGGCAGGTAAGCCCGAGTTAACCAGGGCAGGTACAAAAGCTGTTGCTCCTGGTAAACACTCTACGGCAATATCATTTTTAATGGCTTCGCGTACCAGGAAAAAACCCGGATCGGAAATGGCAGGTGTTCCGGCGTCAGATATCAGCGCTATTTTCTGACCTTCATTTAGAAGCTTAATAATCTCTGAAGTGGCCTTATGTTCGTTGTGCTGGTGGTGCGAGAAAACTCTTTTATCGATGCCAAAATGTTTGAGCATCGGAGCGCTGGTACGGGTATCTTCAGCGAGGATTAAATCGCATTCTTTTAATATACGGATCGCCCTAAAGGTCATATCCTCCAAATTGCCTATTGGCGTTGGTACGAGAAATAGTTTGCCATCCATATTTTTCTGTGTCCATCACTGCGAGAGCTGGCTCCGATTTCTCAGAGAGGAACGATGAAGCAATCTTTTTGTTGGGAGATTGCCGCACTGCGTTCGCAATGACGACTTAATTATTATCTTTGCTTAAAAAATTAAATAATGCTGCAAGTTAACTATATCCGCGAAAATAGAGAGAAAGTTTTAGAACGTTTGAGTATCCGTAATTTTAAACAGCCAGAACTGGTAGATGAAATCATTAAAATTGATGAGGACCGCCGTTCTACACAAACTTCCCTGGATAATATTTCTGCTGAGGCGAATGCAGCTGCCAAACAAATTGGCGATTTAATGCGTACTGGTAAAAAAGAAGAAGCCGAAGCGATTAAGGCCCAAACGGCTTCTCATAAAGAAAATATCAAAAATTTGAGCGACAAATTGAATGAGTTGGAAGCCGCTCAACATAATTTAATTGTTCAATTGCCTAATTTGCCATACCATTTGGTAAAACCAGGATCTACAGCAGAAGAAAATGAAGTTGTTTTAACGCATGGAGCGCCTGCTAAATTACCAAATAAGGCTTTGCCGCACTGGGAATTGGCTGCGAAATATGATATTATCGATTTCGAATTGGGTGTAAAAATTACTGGCGCTGGTTTTCCGGTTTATAAAGGAAAAGGAGCAAAGTTACAACGTGCCTTGATTAATTTCTTTTTAGATCATGCTACTGAAGCAGGTTATAAAGAAATGCAGGTACCTCATTTGGTTAATGCGGCCTCGGGTTTTGGCACCGGACAGTTACCGGATAAAGAAGGACAGATGTATCATTCAACTGTTGATGATTTATATTTAATTCCAACAGCCGAAGTTCCGGTAACCAATTTATACCGTGATGTAATTGTTAAGGAAGAAGATCTTCCAATTAAAAATACCGCTTATACGCCCTGTTTCCGTAGAGAAGCGGGCTCATATGGTGCACATGTACGTGGTTTAAACCGCTTACACCAGTTTGATAAGGTTGAAGTGGTGCAGATTACGCATCCTGATAAATCTTACGAAACCTTAGAAGACATGAGCCAATATGTTCAGTCTTTATTAAAGGAGTTGGGCTTACATTACCGCGTGTTACGTTTATGCGGTGGCGATATGGGCTTTACTTCTGCCATGACTTACGATATGGAGGTTTGGAGTGCCGCGCAAGAGCGCTGGTTAGAAGTTTCTTCTGTATCAAATTTCGAAACTTATCAGAGTAACCGTTTAAAATTACGCTTTAAAGGAAAAGAAGGGAAGGCACAACTGGCGCACTCATTAAATGGAAGCGCATTGGCATTACCGCGTATTGTAGCATCTATTTTAGAAAACTACCAGACCGAAAACGGAATTAAAATTCCGGAGGCTTTAGTGAAATATACTGGTTTTGATATTATTGATTAGTCTTAGATAAATCGTCATTGCGAGGTACGAAGCAATCTTAATGCGCTAGAACAATGATGAAGCATCAAATTAAGAATTTTATAAAGGGTGAGATTGCTTCGTCGTTCCTTCTCGCAATGACGATATTTCTCATAAAAAAAAGCTTTGCATTGCTGCAAAGCTTTTTGTTTTTATATAGATAGATGTGATGCGGTATTGATTATAAAATCAGGATCAACAATAAAATGATGATAATGATTGCACCAACTGAAAGATAAACACCACCAGAAACTGCGCGGGCCTGACCTTTTAATTCTCTTAACTCGCTACGTAAAGCTTTACGTTCTGCTCTTGTTAAGTTCGATTTGTCCATGTCTCTGATCTCTTCAACACGGGTTTTAATTCTTTCCAATTTCACTGCTTGTTCGGCAGTTAATTCTGTTGGGTTTTTCGCAGGTTTATCAGCTGCCTGAGCTGAATTAAAACTAATGCCTAAAGAGAAAACCAAGGCTAACGTGTAGATGAATTTTTTCATAATATCTAATTTTTTAGTGTTCAACCACTACCTAACAAAAAACCTACCAAAAAGTTCTGGTAGGTTTTAAAATTATTGATTTAACGGTTAAAAATCTTATTTGATCTCGAAAATGGCATTTACTGTAAAATTCAGCTTAATTTTCTTGAAATCAATTTCAGGAGCGCCAGCGGCATCGGCCATTTCAGCTTTCATCGCATAATTTCTGTAAACAGGTTGTATTACATTGTCTCCACCGTCTTGTATCTCAATTACACCACCTAATTTATCACCCAAGGCCTCAACCATATAAGCTGCTTTCTCTTTCGCTGCTAATAAAGCTTTAATTTTAAGCTCTTTTTTTAAGGTTTCAATTTTAGAATAATCGTAGCTTTCAATATTCGTATTGGCAATTCCTTTGGCATCTATCGACTCCAATATTGCATTAAATTTATTTAGATCGCTAACTTTCAAGCGATATTGTTTACTGGCTAAGAAATCGGGGTTTTTCTTTTTTTCTGTAGCATAGTTCCAGCTGCTTAAATTGCTGATGGTTAAATTTTCTTTTGCAATGCCTGCTTTTTGTACCGCTGCAAATAATTGTTTCTCTAACTCGGTAATGTCTACTTTTTTCTTTCCGTTTAAGTATTCTTTAAGTGAAATACCGATATAAATAATATCTGGTGTTACTTCTGTTTCTGCAGTTCCGCTAACATTAATTTTTCTGCGTAAATCTACTTGTTGAGCCATCGCTGATGATAATCCTAAAAATGCAACCAGTGCAAGTGCTATTAACTTTTTCATAATGTATTTTCTTTGTGTGTACTGTAATGATGTAAGCCGTGCACAAATTCCACACCGAGATTATCATTTTTTTATTTTTTTTGAAAATGAACATCAGTAGTTGATGGCAAAACCTGTCCCGCTATACACTTTAGCCCCGAAGAAAAACAGGGGGCTGCCGTTGTTATCGGGTTTATTAACAATGGATTATGTTGCTATCAAAAAAGATCTGTCAAACGTTAGCAATTGCTACAGGAATAAGGTTTAACCTGAAAAATATTGTTCTTTTTATCGTACAAATATTCATTCCGATATTTCATCAGTTCATAAAAGCTATTGTTCTAGCTACCTAAACCCGACAGAGCGGATAGCCCGGAATGGAAGCGCAGCGGAATGAGGACTAATAGTGATGGCGGGACCGGATTGGGCCATGCACACTGGAACCTGATTTTCTAAAATAAATAGAAAGAGAGTAAAATTATGCGCAAGGTTTTATGCTTAAATAGACGGAATTATATATGGTTATAAAACCTAGCGCAGCAGAGTTTTCTGCAGAATTTTAATCATATTTTGCAATTAGGAATTGCAAAAAGAATTGAATTGTGGTTGTTAAACCTTTGATACTTTAACAGCAGTTGGTCCTTTTTGACCCATTTCTACTTCGAACGTAACTTTATCACCTTCTTTAATCTGGGTGATTAAACCGTTTGCGTGAACAAAAATACTGTCTTGTGTTTCAGTGTTTTTAATAAAACCGTAACCTTTACTGTCGTTAAAGAAAGTAACTGTTCCTTTTTTAACAGGATTTTCATCGATGATGTCCTCTTGTCTTGAAATACCGATCTGAATATCTTCTGTATTAATTACTTTCTTTTTCTTCGGATCTGGTGGAGTAGAAGAGATGTTTCCGTTTTCATCAACATAAGCCATCATATCTTCAAGCGCTAAACCTTTTTTTGCATTAGCCTGACGTTCTTCTTTTTTCTCTTGTTTGTCTTTTTGTTTTTTTAATCGTTTTTTTTCGTTCTCTTTTTTACTGTATGTTGCCTGAGATTTAGCCATATTTTATTTAATTGTTTTGTTTTGAAAGGTGAGTGGAATGGAGAATTATACAAAGATAACAATACTAAAGCATAAACACGATTTTATTCGGTTATGCTCTTGTCATTTGGATGCGAACCACAGGTGATTATAAATGTGTTTGCCACGGAAGCACAGATTTACACGGAATTAATTTTTTTTCTAATTTAAGTGTCTTTGTTGCCACTAGTTTTTTCTTTACCACAGATGAAGTGGATGAACACACTGATAAGGAGGGCATAGTATCTGTGTTGATCTGTGAAAATCTGTGGTTAAAACTTAATAAATTAGCTGCTTATTGCATTACAAATGCAAATCTCGGCCATCCTCGTTACAAACGAGGACGATTGAATGTTTATACCTTTTCCGTGGTTTCAGTGTTTCCGTGGCAGACTCTTTCTGTAAAAATCAATGGTTAAAACTTTAAGATGCTTTATTAACCCACTTTTCTTTATCCACCTGATAAACAAAATTCCATTTTAAGGGCTCACCGTAATAGGCTACCTCTAATTCAGCGATTTTAAGGGCGCCTAACTTTGCTGCCGCTTTTTGTGAACGGAAATTAGTAGCACCGATATGTAAAACTACTTTATCTACAAATTGAAAAGCATAATCAAACATTAAAGTTTTTAAGGCCTTATTATGCCCCTTGCCCCAAAACTCGCGGGCAATAAAAGTGTAACCAACAGCAACTGAATGGTCTGTTTCATCCAATTCGTAGTATCTGGAACTGCCCACAATTTTGTTGCTTTCTTTTTCATAAACGATAAAAGCACCCTTCGATTCTATTGCCCCTTTAAAGAAATTTTCGAAAACCGCTCTTTTATAACGGTCTTTGTTGGGGTGCTGCTCCCAAATCAAAGGATCGGAAGCTACTGCAAAAAGGGCTTCAAAATTTTCTTCTTTTAAGGGAACTACGGTAATTAAATCGTTGGCTAATGTAGGCTGTAAATCGAAATTCATATGGCTTGAATGTACAAACGGCTGGCTATAGGGCCAGCCGTTTTATTGTAATAGTATTATTTAGGCAAGATAATAGATTTCTCCATTGCGTTGCACTTCAATCGAAATGACGCTCTTACTAACCTACTAAACCTTCAATTTCTACTACTTCCTGGGCATCTTTTTGATAATCAACTTTATCAATTTCGAAACCAAATAAGCTTAAGAAATCAGATCTGTAACCAGGTAAATCACCTATTGCAGGTAAAGTTTCGGTTGTTGCCTCTTTCCAAAGTTCTGCAACTTTAGCCTGGATATCTTCACGCATTTCCCAATCGTCGATTCTGATTCTGCCTTTCTCATCAACAGGAACAGGGCTGCCAGTATATAAGCGATCAGCATATAAACGTTGGATCTGCTCAATTGTACCTTCGTGTACCCCCTCAGCTTTCATTACTTTATACAACAATGAAATATATAACGGAATTACCGGAATTGCAGAACTTGCCTGTGTTACCAATGCTTTGTTAACCGATACATAAGCTTTGCCATCAATATCTTTTAATTTATCGCTGATTTTAAAAGCAGTTGCTTCTAAATCATCTTTAGCTCTGCCAATGGTTCCTTTACGGTATACGGGCTCGGTTAAAGCTGGGCCGATGTACGAATAAGCTACTGTTGTGGCACCTTCGGCAAGTAGGTTTTCTGCTTTTAAGGCATCAATCCACATGGCCCAATCTTCGCCACCCATTACAGCAACGGTATTGGCAATATCTTCTTCGGTAGCGGGCTCGATAGAAATTTCGGTCACATTACCGGTGTGGAAATCGACGGTTTTATTGGTATAAGTTCCACCGATAGGTTTTAAGGTAGATCGGTGAAGTACTTCTGTATCAGGATGTTTCCTAACTGGCGATGCCAGGCTATAAATGACTAAATCAACCTGGCCAAGATCAGCTTTGATCAATTCAATTGTTTTTTCTTTAATTTCTTTAGAGAATGCATCGCCATTAATGCTTTTTGCATATAAACCAGCAGCATGGGCTTCTTTTTCAAAAGCGGCACTATTGTACCAGCCTGGTGATGCAGTTTTGCCTTCAGAAGGTGCTTTTTCGAAAAATACGCCAATTGTAGAAGCGTCAGACCCATAAGCAGCAGCAATACGCGAAGCCAAACCGAAACCGGTTGATGCACCAATTACCAATACTTTTTTAGGACCATCTATAGCTCCTTTAGATTTTACATATTCAATTTGATTCTTTACGTTTTGTGCGCAACCATCAGGGTGTGCGGTTAAACAGATAAAGCCCCTCATTCTAGGTTCGATAATCATTTTTGTTCTATTTTACGTTTTGTAATGTTAAAATGAGCGCAATTTTTAAGGGTATTGAAAATACCGTAATGCCCAAATCTTTAACGAAGATAAATTTTTAATCGCTTAACGTTAAATGAATTTTAAATAATGAAGGTATTTAACCGCAAAGGGCACAAAGCTTTTCGCAAAGAAACGCAAAGGCAGTTATGTTTTTTACCACAGCGGACATGGGTTTACATAGAGAAACATGGGCGCGCAGTTGTTGGTAATTGTACAATGAACTTCAAACGCTGGACTTAAACTTCAGACCTCCGATCCCTGACTTTCTAACTAATTAACAACTCTTTTTTCACTTTACTGTTTTTCTTTTAATTTAGCGGCACACAGATAAAACCGGTTTCCTCTTATGAAAAAAATATTATTGTCTGCTGTGATGCTGCTCATCATGGTGTCTGGAAAGCTTTATGCGCAAACGCAACATCAAAATTCGGGTTGGTTTATGTTTTTAAATAACACCAAATTTAATGATAAATGGGGGCTTCAGTTCGATGTTCAACTACGTTCGGCAGATGATTGGGGTTATCTGAGAAATACTTTGGTGCGTCCGGCTTTACAATATTTTATTAACAATAAACATAATGTAGCCTTAGGGTATTTATGGCAAACTACACATACAGAATCGGCAGGGAGCCCTGATCTTACGTTGCATGAGCACCGCATATTTGAGCAATACATTTATAGCCATAAAATAAAATCTGTTTTTGCCAGTCACAGGCTGAGGTTGGAACAACGTTTTATTGGCCGAACAGGTGAAGATGTGTTTTCGCAGCGCTTCCGTTATTTCGTAAGGTTGATTCAACCTTTGCAAAAAACTCAGCCAACATTTACAAAAGGACCATTTTTGGCTTTGCAGAATGAGGTGTTTTTAAATCTTCAGAATAAGGATAAAATTAACAATAGTGTTTTCGATCAGAACAGGTTATATCTCGCTGCAGGTTACCGTTTTTCGAAACAGTTTGATCTGGAAGCTGGGTATATGAACCAGGCTACCCATGGCGTTTCGAACAATACGGTAAATAATATTATTCAACTGGCTGTTTACACAAGGTTTTAATGTTTTAAAGTCATTTTTTGTACAACAACTCTTACAAAATGTTAAACCTGTTGTAAATGATTGGTCTTTTTGCTCAATTTGCCGCGTGAAAAGATTTACCATCCTATTTTTAGCACTCTTGTTTGGCAAGCGGATGCAGGCTCAAGAGATTCAGAAGTCTTCAACTGATCATACCCCAACCTCAAAAAGTTTATTTAATCCTGAGCATAAAAGGAATTTTTCGCGTAAAGGCGATTTCTTTTTTCATTGGGGCTACAATAGTTCGTGGTATGGGAAAAGTGATATCAGGTTTCAAGGCCCGAACTACGATTTTACTTTAAAAGATGTAGTTGCACACGATAGACAATCGAAATTGAGCTGGGATTATTTAAACCCTGGACTTATCACCGTACCGCAATACAATATCCGCGCAGGTTATTTTATCAAAGATAACTATAGCATCTCAATCGGTTGGGACCACATGAAATACGTAATGGACATCCCACAAACAGTAACGATTACTGGTCACATCGGGCCAAATATTTCTCCAACCAATACCCCTACAGGTAATTTGGCAGGAGATTATAACGGACAAAGCATTAATGTTAAAGAGAGCATGTTAACCTACGAGCATACCGATGGTTTTAATTATGCAAATATCGAAATTGAGCGTTATGATGATATTTGGGTGGCTCCGGGCGGCAATACTTCCTTAACCTTAGAAACCGGCTTGGGTGGAGGATTAATGGTGCCACGTTCAGATGTACGTTTGTTCGGCCAGGGCAGAAATAACCACTTCAGTATTTCGGGTTATGGTGTTTCTGCAAAAGTTGGTCTTAAGTTTTATGTGTGGAAAAACGTTTACCTACAAAATACCACTAAGTTTGGCGCTACCAATTTAACCAATGTGCATACCACTGGCTGGGATGAGTACGACAAGGCCAGTCAGAAGATTAACTACATCGAAAATATGTGGCTAATCGGGGTTCAGTTTTAAGATATAAGAGGAGGCTTAGACCTCCTTTTTTGTTTTAGGTGTGACCAGTTGGTGTTGCTGCATTACAATTTTCCCGCAGATTGAAAAGATCAACGCAGAATATTGCTTTCGGCTTAGTGATTAAAAATAGCCACGGAACCACTGAAGACACGGAGAATGTTTATTATCTAATTTTTCATTCTAAGCTGCTGTCTTTTATTTTGGCTAAATACTGCATTACAGCATCTTCTGCCTTTTTGTTCTGTTTGATGTTTTCAGTATAAAGATCAATTCTCAGGTTTTTATAAAGCGCTACTTCCGTTCGCAATGAGGATCTGGCATAGATTGCTTTTCGCTGGTCGCATAACACCTGGCTACAGTTCGCCATCCAATAACCTTCGGTGATAATTAATCTGCCCTAAGTGATAGGCTAAATGTGTGGTAAGGTGAACCAGAAAGAATTCGGTTGATGTTTTCTCCTGAAATACCAGCATTGGGTATTCGCTATTGAGCTGTTCTCCTGTTATTTTACCCAGTGTTTCGTTAACCACAATTATAGTTGCTTCAATCATGTTGATAAGCTGCTGTTTTGGTACATCTTTTAACGAAAATTCCAATTCGCGATTGCGAATATAATGGCTGCCACCCAAAGTTGCACCGATATAAGTATTGAGGTTTCCGATTAAATGCAGGCAAAGGTTTCCTGCCGAGTTTGCAATGCTTTTATCTAAAATCCATAAGTTCGCGTCGTTTTTGTAGGACTCGATTTCGGATTTTAGTTTGTTTAAATCCCGGTTGAAAAGTGTTTTTAAGGTTTCGGTAAGCATATGCGGATTCTTAAGGGATTATTTGAGATATTGTTAGGCGAATATAATAGTTTGAAGCTGAAAAGGGATTTTTCTACCCTATTACGCTATCGACCTATGTATATAAACCCGATAAAATTAAAAGTCAGATCCTTAGTCGGGTTGAGGACTTGAAATGATTGCAGAAAAGATGCTGATCTGTAGCGCAGCGGAAAGCTACGCAGTAAAACAAGTTCAGCATGACGATCGCATTGGGAGATAGTGCTAAAAAATGAGCTCCAATTCCATAAAAAAAACACCTGCAATTTCTTGCAGGTGTTTCTCTATTAAAAAGGCTTTAATTTATACTTTTCTTACACCACCTGAGCCAACAACAGTTTTATCGACACTTGGGTTGCCTGAATAATTTACGCTTCCTGATCCGCTGATTACCGCTCTAATGCTTTCGCTTACGGCGATGTTTACGGTTCCTGAACCACTGATGGTACTGGTTAAAGTTTTTGTAGAAAAAGATTTACCGGCAAAGGTACCTGAGCTGCTGATTACTACTTTTGCATGATCTGCACCGCCTGTAATGTTTATTGCACCAGAACCACTAATTACACCATTGTAGTTGTCTACATCGGCGGTTGCTTTAATGCTTCCCGAACCGCTTACAGTTGTGGTTAAGCTACCTGTGCTAATTTTTCCGTTAACGCTTAAGCTGCCATCACCACTTACGGTTAAGCTGGCCAACTCTTTTGCTGTTACGTAAGCGGTGATTTTTTTGCCTTCGTATTTTCTAGTCCAGCTAGTAATACTGGTTTGGGGGCGGATAACCAAAACATTGCCTTTTACCTCGGTAACAATTGAGGCCAATGCATCTGCATCGCCTTCTAAACGGCAGCTTTCGCTATTGCCCAGCGTTACAATCACGTTTATTGGGCCTGCTGCAGCAACTCCATTGAAGTTTTTTACCTCTCTGTCGTCGCCATTATTTTTTGAAGTGTTGATGCTGATCTGATTTTTAGCAATTACATTAATACTAGAGGTTAATGTTAAGGATGCCAATAATATTGCAAATACTTTTTTCATGGGTATAGATTTTATTTTTTTAGATAAATAATGAGCTTTTCTTATAAGACGATGGTTTTGTTGAAAAGTTGCATAAGATGAAATTTAATTCTCTTTATCAGTGATATTCGGCCATGCTCAAAAATGAAGCTGTATCATGAAAGTAATTTCTCTTCCGGTTTTGTCATGTTGAGCCTGTCGAAACACATAAAAGCATATTTAACTAAGTCCTTCAACAAGCTCAGGATGACAAATTCTATATTTATGATATAGCCGCTGGGATTTAGTTACTCTTTTTTTGTATTAATGTAAAACAAAGGATCGTGTTTGAAATTATTATCGTTTATGCTGGCATCCACTTTAACTGTTTTCCAATCGTTTGTAGGCTTAATCAAGGTATAAGTGCCTGTTTTTAATGTTACACGCACAGGCATATCAAAACCTTTAACATCGGTTATCCAGCGATAAGATAAAGTGCCATTGTTGATTTTATATTCTAAAACAGGGATTTTGGTAAAACGTAAATACTGATCGAAAACTTTATCCAGTTTAAGCCCGCTTTGTTTGGTGATGTAATTTTCGATCTGCGCAGTAGTCACCGTTTGATGGTAAAATGTCTTGCTTAGCCCGCGAAGAATCTGTCTGAATTTTTCATCGTTATTAATCAACTGGCGAATGGTACTAATCAAATTTGCACCTTTTGGGTACATATCGCCCGAGCCTTCTTTGTTAACACCGTAAGGGCCAATAACCGGAATATCGTTTTGGATAATTTTCTGTAATCCGATTACATACTCGTCTGCAGCCGCTTTGTTCTCAGTACATTCGGTAAACAATACCTCTGAATAATTGGTGAATCCTTCGTGAATCCACATGTCGGCGATATCTTTTGAGGTAATGTTATTACCGAACCATTCGTGGCCGCTCTCGTGGATGGTAATGAAATCCCACTTTAAGCCATGGCCGGTACCGCTTAAATCTTTACCTAGATAACCTGGTTTAAACTGATTGCCATAAGCTACTGCACTTTGATGTTCCATACCTAAATGAGGTGCCTGAACCAGTTTGTAGCCGTCTTTGTACCATGGGTAAGGGCCAAACCAATATTCGAAACACTTTAGCATAGGTTTAACATCGGCATCCCAATGTGGGCGGGCTTTGGCGCTATCGGTCTGCAGCGCCCAGTAATCGATGCTGAGTTTTCCGTTTTCACCATCGTAACTGTCTTGCCAGTGGGCATATTTGCCAATGTAAAAGGTTACATCGTAATTGTTGATGGGATTAGCGACAAACCAATTGTATTGTTTGTAACCATCAGCTTTATCGACGGTATTTCTCAGTCTTCCATTAGATATTTCCTGCAAATTTTTAGGAACGCTAATGCTGATTAACATACTATCTACCTCATCGCTCTGGTGATCTTTATTTGGCCACCATACACTTGCGCCTAAACCCTGGCAGGCCACAGAAACAAAAGGATTGCCGGCTTCATCTTTTTTGAAGATAAAACCGCCATCCCAGGGTGGTGTTTTTGCTACAGTAGGATTACCAGAATAGAAAACGGTAAATCTATCTTTGCTTCCTTTTTTAACTGCTTTAGGAAAGGTTACGAAAACCGCATTGTATTCTCTGGTAAAAGGTAAATTGGCGCCCTTATATACCACTTTATCTACTTTTAAGTTATCAAAAAGATCGAACTGTAATTTGGTGAAATCTTGCGTTGCGGTAAAAGCAAATTCATTGCTTCCGCTAACTGATTTCTGGTCGATATCGATCTTCACATCTAAGTGGTAATAATTAATATCGTAGCAGGTACGCAAAGGGGTAAGTGTTCCGCGGAGGCTGTCGGCCCTTGAGTTTACCTGGTTTTTGCCGAGTAGTTGTGCCTGCGCAGTTGAAATGCCAAGGGCTATGGAAAGGATGAATAGTAACTTTTTCATTTGTTATGTTTTCTTGATCGTTTAAAACGATTGGTAATTGCACGCTCGTTAGAAACGAGCGTGAGCTTATCAAATTATTTTATCACATCAACTTCGATAAAACTATCGTTAAATACAGTTTGCGTGGCTTTAATATAATCGGCTTCGGTTGCTTTATATGGGTTTTCTACAAATTTCTGTGGATTGCGTGCAAATAAAGGGAATGCTGTGCTCTGCACCTGGATCATAATCCGGTGACCTTTTTTAAAGGTGTGTAATACATCCTGTAGCTGAAAGTTCACATCCGTTTTCTGGTTGGCTAACAAGGCCTCAGGTTTTTCGAAACTATTGCGGAAGCGGGCAGGCATAACTTCCGAACGTACCATTTGCCAGTAATTGCTCAAAATGATATTCTTGTTTGGCATATACGGGTTGTTAGGTTCGTCTGCTGGATAAACATCGATCAGTTTTACAATAAAATCTGCATCAGTACCCGTGGTTGCAATTTTAAGGTGCGACATAATTTCGCCTCCTAAGGTAATATCGTTATCCAATACATCGGTTTGATATACCAATACATCTGGTCTTCTGCCTGCAAAACGTTGGTCTTCACTCATGTAATTGTGTGGCGTAAAGCCCAATGTTGTAGTTAAATCTTCGGTATATGGAACTGGCTTTAATGGATCGCTGATATAATTTACTGAGCCAGCTGCAGCAGGTGCAGTCATGCTGAGCTTACCATCGGCACCCAGATATAATTTTTGTTTAGTCGCCTTTTCTGTTGGCCATTTGGCAAAAGTTTCCCATTGTTTTTTACCGGTATCGAACATATAGGCTTCAGGCAGGCCAGAGTTTTTATCACCATTGCCTTTTAAAAAGTGATTGAAGAATTTAGCTTCAATTTCTTTCTGGTAGAAGGTAGCAATGCTATCACCGAAATACACATTGCTATGCATGGTATGACCAGTTTCGCGGCTCCATCTTCCATGCCCAAATGGTCCCATTACAATCGTATTGTAGGCATTAGGGTTTTTCTTTTCGATGGTTTTATAAATGTTTAGTGGGCCTGAAAGATCTTCAGCATCGTACCATCCACCAACAACCATCACCGCAGGTTTAATGGTATTGTAATGTTTCAACAATCCACGTTTTTGCCAAAAATCATCGTAATTTGGGTGGTTAACGGTTTCTTGCCAGAAAAAATTATCCTTGTAATATTTGTCTGCATTGCTTAAAGGACCTAAATCTAAAGCAAACTGATAACCATCTTTTGTTTTTGGAAGGATTAACTGGTTGTTGTACCAGGCTTTGGAAGTAGTATCGGTTTTCTGCACGCCAAATACCGGAAAAGTCATGAAATAACTCTGCAAAAATGATCCGTTGTGGTGGAAATCATCAAAAAAGAAATCTGAAATCGGCGCTTGTGGCGATGAGGCTTTTAAAGCAGGATGATTGCTCAAAATTCCTGCGGCAGTGTAAAAGCCCGGATAAGAAATTCCCCACTGGCCAACTTTGCCATTGTTGTTTGCTACGTTTTTAACCAGCCAATCGATGGTATCGTAAGTATCAGAACCTTCATCAACATCTTTTTTGCTTTTTTTGTTATCGATAACCGGGGTCATATTGGTCCAGGTACCTTCGCTTTTCCAGCGACCGCGCACATCCTGATACACCATAATATAACCCTCTTTCATCATCAATTCTGACGGGCCTAATTTTGCAGGAAATTTATCTTCACCATAGGGGGCAATGCTATAGCAGGTACGTTGCATGATCATTGGGTATTTTTTATCCTTGGCTGCATCTTTAGGTGTGTAGATGGCGGTAAAAAGTTTAGTTCCATCGCGCATTGGGATATAAACTTCTTTTTTGGTGTAGTTGGCTTTTGGATATCCTGCATCACTTTGTGCAAAAGCAGAGGATGCTGAAAGCAGGATAATTATTAGTTTTAAGTATTTCATTTTATTATAATAAGTTAGTTATTTATGTGTTTGGTTCGTGATGACAAGAACAAAGGCACTATAGTATTATTTTCGTCATTGTGAAGCACGAAGCAATCTTAATACCATGCCTTTAAGATTGCTTCCCCGAAAGTCGGGGCAGGCTGTCGGCTGAAAGAGCCTTCTCGCAATGACGGATTTTATTATTTCAACACCGAAACTGTAATAAACGAGCTGTTGTGCACATCGTGATAAATTTTGTGTGTAGCTTTTTGAAAATCATGTGGTTCTGCCTGATAGATATCCATAAATTTCTGGGGATTGCGATCAGCTAAAGGGAACCATGAGTTTTGAACCTGAATCATAATTTTATGGCCTTTTTTAAAAGTATGCGCCACATCGGGCAAAGGGTAATTTACTTTTGTGATGGCACCTGGAACAAAAGGCTCAGGTTTTTCGAAACTGTTGCGGTATTTTCCACGCATAATTTCTCCGCGCACCAGCATTTCGTAACCGCCCATAATCAGGTTTTTAGGGTTAGGTTCTGGATTTGGCGCATCTTCTGGATAAACATCAATCAGTTTAACTACATAATCGGCATCTGTTCCAGTAGTCGAAACCACCAGGTTGGCCAAAACAGGACCTGTTAAGGTAATATCTTCTGTTAAAGCGTCGCTTTGGTAAGTTTTTACATCCGGACGGCGGGCAGCAAAACGCTGGTCATCGATCATGTACTCGCGGGTACGTTTGGCCTGAATGCCATCCTGGTAAGGTACAGGATTATTCGGATCGCTCACATATTCATCCCAGCTATCGGTTCTGCCCACTTTTTCGAAGCTGAGCTTCCCATTGGGCTGTAAATACAGGTTTTTATTTTCTACTTCTTGTGGTGGCCATGTTTTGAACTTTTTCCATTCGTTACTTCCGGTTACAAAAATATTGGCTTCTGCTGCATTAAAATCGCCTTCACCTTTTAAATAATGTTTAAAGAAAGGCAGCTCGTATTGCTCCTGGTAGTCGATACTGGTGGTTTTGCCAAAAGGGATATCGCCAAAATAAGAACCATCACTACGTACCCAGCCGCCATGGAACCAAGGTCCTGCAACCAGAATATTGTTGGCGCCAGGATTTTGTTTCTCAATTGCTTTGTAGGTATCAAAAGTTCCATAGGCATCTTCTGCATCGAAAAAGCCGCCCACCACCATCACAGCAGGCTTTACATTGGTTAAATGTGGCGTAATTAAACGTGCTTTCCAGAAGGTATCTAAGTTTGGATGTTTAAATAAATCGTTCCAGAATTTAATGCTGTCTGCAAAGTATCTGTCTTTCAGGTTTTTAACCGATCCGGCTTCTAAATAAAAGCGATAATTGTCTTGAATGGGGAACTGAAAACCTTTAGGCCCTTTATCTGGTGTAATCGGTTTAGGTCTCGGCACGCCAAAATTGCCCATAAAACTGAAAGCATCCATTAGGAATAATGTACCACGGTGGTGGAAATCATCCCCCATAAACCAATCGGTAACTGGCGCCTGAGGCGACACGGCCTTTAACGCAGGATGTGCATTTGGCAATGAAGTAGTAGAATAAAAGCCAGGGTACGAAATGCCATAAATTCCGGCATTGCCATTGTTGCCTTTCACATTTTTAACTAACCAATCGATGGTGTCGTAAGTATCCGTACTTTCATCAATAGCTGTTTTAGATTTTTTTCCAACCAGTTGAGGACGGATATCGGCAAAAGTGCCCCCACTCATCCATCGGCCTCTTACATCTTGATATACAAAAATGAATCCCTCACGCATCATCGCCGGAAAATTACCCAAACTCAGCTTATATTTATCTTCGCCATAAGGTGCAACGGTATAAGGTGTGCGGTTAATTAAAAATGGATATTTTTTGGTTTGATTTTTGGGTATATAAATGGAAGTGAAGAGTTTAACCCCGTCGCGCATGGTGATCTGGCGTTCTATTTTAGTGTAGTTTTCTCTAACATATGCCGAATCGGTTTGCTGGGCTGTTAATTCATTAGAAATAAACAGACAAAATAAAAGACTGAAAATTCTTGTAAGGTTCATTTAAGCTAGTTTTTAGGAATAAAATTTAAATATAGGTGATTAGTGATTGATTAGAAAAAATAGCCCGTAAAAGGTTTGTTAGCAAAGATGTAATGATGTAAAATGGTAGATATATGATGTATTTTGTTATTAAAACCCTGCATTCGTCATCACTTTATCAAAATTTAGTTAAATAGTGTTAAGGGATAATCTTTTGGGAATTTTCACCGTCATATACAGAATCGACATAAACACAAAATAATGAATAGGTTATTAAATAAAGGACTGGTTGTTTTCGCTGCAGCAGCGATGATTGCAACCTTGAGTATTGAAAGCGTTTCGGCACAGCGGCCAAGTAGGAGTGGAGGTTCTTCTGGAGGTGGTAGATCTGGTTCGATAAGCCCATCTAGGGGTGGTGGTTCTATTTCCAGACAACCATCCATGCATGCGCCAAGTAGAGGTAGTTATGCACCGAGTAATGGCGGTCGCCCGCCAAGACCCAATTACGGCTATAACAGACCAGGTTATCGCCCAGGTTCAGGGTATGGTAGGCCAGGTTATGGTTATCGCCCGGGTTATGGAAGGCCTTATTACAGACCGTACTATAGTTATTATAATTTTTATAGGCCGTTTTTAGGTTTTAGGATTGGCGTATTGCCCTATGGTTATTATCCGTTTTATTATGGCGCCAATCAGTTCTATTATTCGGGCGGATTGTTTTACCAACAAAACAACAGCCAATATGAAGTAGTAACCCCGCCAGTTGGTGCCGAGGTTCCGAATTTACCATCGGATGCTAATTTGGTTACTATTAATGGTGTTGATTATTACGAATACAAAGGTGTTTACTATACCCAAAAAGAAAATGCTGATGGTAAAACCGTATATGTGGTTGCTGGAAAAGACGGTATTTTAAATACAACTGATGGTCCGGTTGATACACATAATATAGGTGATATTATTAATCAACTGCCAGAAGGATGCAGAGAGGTAACCATTAAAAACGAAAAGTATTTTGTTTCGCCCGATGATGTTTATTATGAAGAAATAGTAGATGGAACAAATATTACTTACCGCGTAATTGGTAAGTTGTTTTAATCTTAATTTATCAGTGTCAGATGGTAACATCTGACACCACTTATAATTCTAATAGATGTGCAGTTGGATGTTACCATCCGACTGTTTTTGTTTTATATCCGAAAGAAATTGAACGGATAGTGCCAGATGATAACATCTGACACCACAGGAAAAAATAGCTTTCTTAATGTTCTCAATCTCTTGATGATAGACTTTTTGCAGCAAAAAAATCCATATTTTTACGGCCTAAACATTTCGATTTGAAACCTGTAGCGCAGCTCTTCCTTGTTTATTCAGTTCTTGTCATTGTGCTTTCATCTTGTTCTGCAACTAAGTATGCTTTGGTTAAGCAGAATGAAACCAGTATTTCGTCTGTAAAGTTTCTGGATGAATACATTATGCCCTTAAACCCGATTTTCCAAAATACGGTTGTTGGTGGTTTATCGGGGATTGATTACGATGTAAAGCAAAACCAGTATTACATGATCAGTGATGATCCATCACAGCATAGTCCGGCGAGGATTTATACCGCACAGATTGATATCAAAGAAAATAAGATCGATACCGTTCGGGTAACTGGTGTTACTTATATCTTACAGGAAAATGGGAAACCATACCCTAAATACGGTACGGATAAAACTGTTAAACCTGATGGCGAATCGGTTCGTTATAACCCCTTAACCCAAAAATTACTTTGGAGCAGTGAGGGAGAAAGGTTGTTTAAGGATGGGGATACTACAATAGTTCAGCCTAGCTTAACCTTCATTTCTACAGATGGGAAGTTCCGCGATACTATTCCAATGCCTAAGGGTTTTCATTTTACAAAAACCGAAAGTGGGCCGCGCAAAAATGCTTTATTTGAAGGTTTAACTTATGCCGATCAATACAAAACATTATATGCAAGTTTGGAAGAACCGCTTTATCAAGATGGACCTCAGGCTGCTTTTGAATATGATAAAGCCTTAACACGGATTTTAAAATTTGATGTAGCTACAAAAAAAAATATTGCCCAATACGCTTATAATCTGGATGCAATGCCAGTTAAGCCTACCGTTGAAAACGATTGGAATGTAAATGGAATTTCCGAAATACTAGCCATTAACAACCATACGCTTTTGGTAATGGAAAGGGCCTGGGCAAAGGGGCACGATGATCATACCTTTTTAAAACTTTACCTGGTTGATTTAGGGGGTGCTGAAAATGAAATCGGTAATCGCGCTTTTGTACAAAACCCTCCAAAACCATTAACCAAAAAATTGCTTTTCGATTTCGATTCCTTAAACCGGCATATCGATAATTTTGAAGGCGTAACCTTTGGGCCAAAATTGCCAAACGGACACCAATCGTTAATTTTTTGTGTAGATAATAATTTTGGTAAATCTCAGGTACAACAATTTTTCTTATTTGAGATCATTCCCTAAGAATTGTTCCTGTTAAAAATTTATAATGAGTAAAATAAAAGCATTACTGTTTGATTTGGATGGTACATTAATTGATTCTGAAAAGTTTCATTTCGATTGTTGGAATAAGTTTTTGTGTGAATACGATGTTACGTTGGATTTTAAGGATTGGTTAACAAATTACGCTGGAATCCCCTTGCCCAAAAATGCAAAAACTATAATAGACAGGTATAAAATTGAAGAAGAGTTAGAAGGTTTTATTAACAGAAGAGAAAAGATAACTTTTGATGGTTTTAGAACAACTGATATTCAGTTAATGCCCTTTGCATTAGAGTTTATCAAGTTTGCTTATGAAAAAGGGCTCACGCTGGCCGTGGTTACGGCTAGTCCTAAAATTGATGTTGAAGCCGTTTTTGAGCGGAACGGTCTGGCTAAGTATTTCAGTTTGTTTATTACCCGAACAGATGTAAGTAAATCTAAGCCTGATCCCGAAAGTTATAATCTTTGTGTTGAGCGATTGGGTTTTGAAAAAGATGAGTGCCTTGTTTTTGAAGATACTTTAAATGGGGTTAAATCTGCTCTGGCTGCGGGCATAACCTGTTACGCCATTCAGAGCAATGTACGGGCGCATCAAAAATTAAAAATAGCCGACGAGTTGTTTCTCAGCTTTGCCAATGCCAAAGAATTTATGCTGCAAAAGGAATTGATTTAGTTCTTGAAAATTAACTAGCTTAGTATAAAGAAATAAGACTTTGTATGGTAAAAAAAGGATTATGGGTTTTATTTGCAACCTTCGCATTGCTGATTGGACTCTACCCAACGATTTACTTTTTGATCGATAGGAAATTTGGGTTGTTAAATTCAAAGTCGGTTGAGTTGTTGACCAATACTTTCTGGAACATTGGTTTTTATATACATATCATTTTCGGAGGAATCGCTTTATTTATCGGTTGGACACAGTTTAGTACGAAAATGAGAAATAGGCGCATGGCACTTCACCGAAAACTGGGTAAAGTTTATGTGGTCGCTGTACTGTTTAGCGCATTAGCAGGTATTTATATTGGCTTTTTTGCAACAGGAGGATGGGTTTCTTCCGCTGGATTTATTTGCTTAGGCATCATTTGGTTTTACACTACTTTAAAGGCTTATTTATACATTAAACACGGTGAAATTGAAAAACATCAAAAAATGATGGTGTATAGTTATGCGGCTTGTTTTGCTGCCGTAACATTGAGGGTTTGGCTGCCAATTTTGACAATGGTTTATGGCGATTTTTCAAAAGCGTACCTGGTTGTCGCATGGTTATGCTGGATTCCGAATTTGATTGTTGCCTATTTAATCACCAGAAAAATCGCTAATCAATAAGTTATTTTGATCCTACATCCTTTGCAATAATTAGTTTATGATGTCAGCCCAGGAAATTTTAGCCAGTGTCGGATCATTTTCATCTCATGATTTGCTTCTTTTTGAAGAAAAGACGGTGCGAAAAATATTTCGCAAAAATGATATGCTGTTGCGCGAAGGTGAGATTTGTCAATCTGTCTATTTCATCCTTTCGGGATCTTTTGTTCAGTTTCAGTCCGATCATACAGCCGAAACGATCATCGATCTACACCTGCCCAAAGAATGGATGTATAACCACCCAAGTTTGATTGAACAAAAGCCATCAAGTACAACGATTAAAGCATTTGAGGATACGGCAGTGGTTGAATTGAGTTTAAGTAACCTGCATGATCTGATTGCCAGGTCGCAGTCTTTCTTAAACCTGGGAAGAATTTTTGACCAAGCTAATCACCGGACTTACCTTTTCGACAATGCATTAAGTCCGGCACAAAAATATAATTATATTAAAAATGCCAAACCACTCATTGTACAGGTTTTTCCAGTCAAAATGATCGCTTCATACCTTAAGATTGCCCCTGAAACATTGAGTAGGGTAAGGGCAAATCATTGAATTTCCTGATTTGGATCAAGTGGAGCTTTTCGGAAAAATACCGATTTTTGAAATAAAAAAAATATGCTTACAGATATTAACCCAAAACTTCCCATGCGTGATAAAGCAATCACCAGAGATTTTTATGTGAATAAATTAGGCTTTAAAGACATTGGGAGTGCAGATTTTAAAGATTACCTGATGGTACAAAAGGATCAGGTTCAGATTCACTTTTTTCTGTTCGAAACATTAGATCCAAAAGAAAACTACGGCCAGGTTTATATCCGTACAAACGATATTGATGGGCTGTACAAATCTATGCTCGAAACTAAAAGCATTCATCCCAATGGAAGCTTACAAACAAGACCATGGGGGCAGAAAGAATTCGCAATGCTTGATCCAGATAGCAATTTACTCACATTCGGGCAGGAGGGTTAAGAGGGGTTCGTTGGTCAATGGTTGATAGTTTACGGTTCATTGCTAAGGGCTGATTGTTTAATAGCGTAATCTACTCCAAACGCTAAACCCCCAGCTCTAAACTAAATTAGCAACTGTTCGGTAGCGATATTGATTAATTCAATAGAATTTTTAACAGCTAATTTCTGCATCATATTACGACGGTGTGTTTCTACTGTTAGTGGACTTAGAAAAAGCTCATCTGCTATGCCAGCGGTTGTTTTTCCCTGTGCAATTAATTGAAGGATCTGTTTTTCCCGCTTGGTGAATTTTGGTCGTCCTTTTAAATCATTTACTGAAGGCTTGGCAATAATTTCTATAACTTCTCTACTAAAGGCCAGTTCTCCTCTAAGCGCAGTTTCAATTCCGTTTTTTAGTTCCTCTACTGAGGCATTTTTTAAAATGTAACCACTTGCCCCATTTTGCAGAATCTGCATGATGATACTTCTTTCGGTATGGTTGCTAATGGCAATAACGACTGTTTTTGGCGATAATTTTTTAATCTGCGCGCATAATTCAATACCATTACCATCAGGTAACATAATATCGAGCAGTACAATATCTATTTCGTGGTTATTTAAAAAGGAAATTAATGCGCTGCCCGACTGGAAACTACCTACTACATGCATATTTTCGAGGTTGTTGATTAAGGAAACGATTCCTTGTATAACGATCGGATGATCATCAACAACAGCTAATTTAATGATGTTACTCATAACTGATTGGGATTTCGATATTTATAGTTGTACCATTGCCAGGATGCGAATCGATTTCGAAAGTGCCTTTAAGATAGGCTACTCTATTTTTAATGTTTTCTATTCCTAATCCTTTTTTATAGGTTGAGGTATTAAATCCAATTCCATCATCTTCAACCGTAATGTAAAACCGGTTTTTATTTTCGCTGCATTGTAAAACTACTTCAGAAGCCTGAGCATGTTTTAGTGTATTGGTCAGTATTTCCTGTACAATTCTGTAAATAATTATCTGTTCTTCAAGTGCAATATGTTTAGAAATATTTAGTGCTTGAAAATCAATATGCATATGCTTGCTCATCGCCGATTCTGCCAGGTCTTTTAATGCCGTTTCCAATCCGAATTTTAATAACGTTTGTGGCATCATATTCCGGGCAATGTGCCTTAATTCGGTAACTGAATTATCCAGCTGATGAACAATTCTTTGTAGTTCTACATCATGCAATTGCACTTCCCTGTGTTTTGCCCAGTTGGATAAATTAATTTTTAAACCCGATAACATTCCCCCCAAACCATCATGCAAATCCTGTGCTACCCTGTTCCTTTCTTTTTCTTCAGCATTGAGCATGGCTTTGCTAATTTCCAATTGCTGTTGTTGTTGTAACTCGGCCACTTTCTGTTTATAATTTATTGTTCTTTGCGCTGCAAGCTTTTTATAGCCTCTGAAGTAAAAGTATAATAGGATAACACTGATTAAAAGAAAAAAAGACGCTGCGATTAATAGAAAATTTGTTGTTTTATTGTTCTTAATAATTAATGCATTTTGTTTCTTTTCTTTATTTAAGCTGGCTATTTTTTTTTGGTTCTCTGCATTTTTATATTTAATTTCTAATGCATTAATATCTTCTTTGAGTTTACTTTCATTTAGGCTGTCGCTTAATGCTTTGCTCTTTTTTATCCAATTATAAGCCTCTTTAATGTCGCCATTAGCATAGTTTACTTCTGCAAGCGCTTCGGTCATTTTGAGCTTATTCGTTGCTAATGTATTTATTTCTGGCTGATCGACAATCTGCAGCAAGATTTTTTTAGCCAGGGCAAAATTTTTCTGTTTAAAAAGAACTCTGTATTTCTCAAATATTACTTCCTGCAAAGAATAATTGTCGCTCAGCTTTTCGGCCAGTTTAATGGCTTTGTCCGCATCTAACAGGGCAAGCGAATATTGTTTGGTGTTAATAAAATAGCGCGTAGTGCTTTTGTAATAGTCGAGCCAAAATATTGTCATCGGATAGCCTGTAGCCACATGCGCTGATTTATCCAATATTGTTTTAGCCAGATCCAGGTATTTTTTGGTGTGACTATAGTTTTTTAAATGATAATAATTTCCTGCGGTAGTTAGGTAAGCATTGATAAGTAGATAATATTTATCAGGAGAAGTAGCTTTTAAGGCATTTAGCCCCTCTTGCAGGTAAGGTGTTGCTTTTTCGTATTGGCCAAGGTTTGTAAATATCGTTCCGATGGAGACGTATTCTGTACCTAAAAAGTCTTTGTCGCCAGCCTTTTTAGAAAGTGGTAAAACACGGTTGATCAGTATATCGAGCGTTGTTTTAAGATCGTCTTTATGCTGTTGAATTAAGGCGTAGTTATGCCATACCATCGACCTTAACCGATACACGCCCTTTGTATTAAACTTGCTCAATAACGAATCGGCGTGGATGAGTAGTTTTTCAGCCTTTGCATAATTCCGGTCTTGGTAGATCAAAGACTCGTACCAGTGTGACCTGGCCACAAGCAAAGGATACTTTTTGCTCCAGGTTTTTGCCTTGTTCAAATATGATACTGCTTTGGTACTATCATGATCTACCCAGAAATCAGTTAGTTTAAAACCCGCCTCCGCCTTAATACTATCGCGCGAGCTTCCATTTAAGATGCGATTTAGACTGTCAGTATATTGCTGGTCGGCTGGTTGCAGCTGCGCTAGGCTATTCAGCGAATAGAAAGTCAGTAATGCCAGAAAGAGGATATAATTTCTCATTAAACTAAAAATGCACGCTTTATTTCTCAACCAGAAATTAAACTCAGAATATACCTGAAATCAGGTAGAAAAAAATGGTATTATCTGATTATTGTAAAGCAAAGTGCTCATTTGTTTATTTGTAATTCTATTTTTTAAATCTAATTATGAAAAACATCAAAATTAAAACATTTGTACTTTCTTTTTTTGCCTTAGTGTTGTTTACAGGTTTAATGTCGTGTAAAAAAGATGAGGGCGAGTCGCCATCAAAATCTTCACACAAGGTAGTTTTTAAACTCGAAGCATCGGCAGGCAGCAACATTAGCACGGTAGTTTACGGCTACGATTCGCAGATTACCACCGCAACGAGCCTTAGTGGAACTACCTGGACAAGTCAGGAAATTACGGTGCCAGCAGGAACCATTTCTATAAACATTGCTGCAAATGCTTTAGGGGCCAACGCAAATTCTACGCTCAAAGCACAAATCTATGTAGATGGAGAATTAAAAAGAGAAGGTACATCTAGCGGTGCAATCTTAAGCGCATCAGCATCTTGGGGATTATAGTTGGTTAGTTAGTTCACTGGTCATTAGATTATTGATGATGGCCTTTGAGGTTCATTAGTCCATTAGGTTTATTTGAGTTAAATCAAAACATTTTATAGTCTTAAAGTAAAATGTTTTCATACGCTCATCAACCTATGGACTTTTGAACTTTTGCAGCATTATCCTGTTAGGCCTCATATTGAACCATCAGCCAATGCTATAAGCCAATAACTTATAAACCAAAGACTAATAAGGCGATTTCTATTCCCTAATGGACTTTCAGCTTTCCGCCTTTTTTCCCTACATTTGGCTAATCAAAATTCTCAAAAAATTATGCAATACGATGTCGTTGTTATCGGTTCAGGGCCGGGCGGTTATGTAGGCGCAATCCGTTGTGCTCAGTTAGGTTTAAAAACTGCAGTTGTTGAAAAATATAAAACTTTTGGAGGTACTTGCTTAAATGTAGGTTGTATTCCATCTAAGGCTTTATTAGATTCTTCAGAGCATTTTCACAACGCTGCTCACACGTTTACTACCCATGGTATCAACTTAAAAGATTTAAAGGTTGATATGAAACAAATGATCGCCCGTAAAGACGATGTTGTTGCCCAAAATACAGCTGGTATCACTTATTTGTTCAAGAAAAATAAAATCGATTCTTTCGAAGGTGTTGGTTCTTTTGTTGATAAAAATACCATTCTGGTAACGAAAGCCGATGGTTCTACAGAAACCTTATCTGCTAAAAACGTAATTATTGCTACGGGTTCTAAACCAACAGCTTTACCATTTTTGCCAATCGATAAAAAACGCATTATAACCTCAACCGAGGCTTTAAATATTAAAGAAGTGCCAAAAACGATGGTGGTAATTGGTGGTGGCGTAATCGGTTTAGAGTTAGGTTCGGTATATGCCCGCTTAGGTACAAAAGTATCTGTTGTTGAGTTTTTACCGTCTATTATCGGTACTATGGATGCTGGTTTGGGTAAAGAACTTCAACGGGTGTTAAAGAAAACTTTAGGTATGGAGTTTTACATGGGCCACAAAGTTACCGGCGCTACTACTAAAGGTAAAACGGTAACTGTTACGGCTGATACCCCTAAAGGTGAATCCATCTCTTTAGAAGCCGATTATTGTATTGTTGCTGTTGGTCGTACGGCTTATAGCGAAGGTTTAGGTTTAGATAAAATCGGTATTACTGTTGAAGAAAGAGGTAAAAAAATCCCGGTTAACGAACATTTAGAAACTTCTGTTAAAGGTGTTTATGCTATTGGCGATGTAATTACCGGCGCCATGTTAGCACACAAAGCAGAGGATGAAGGTACTTATGTTGCCGAAACAATTGCCGGTCAGAAACCACATATCAATTATAACTTAATCCCTGGTGTGGTTTACACTTGGCCAGAGGTTGCTTCTGTAGGTTTAACCGAAGAGCAGTTAAAAGAAAAAGGCGTAAAATATAAAGCAGGTTCATTCCCTTTCAAAGCCAGTGGACGTGCAAAGGCGAGCATGGATACCGATGGTTTCATTAAAGTTTTGGCCGATGCTGCTACTGATGAAGTTTTAGGCGTACACATGATTGGCCCACGTGCTGCGGATATGATTGCAGAAGCAGTTATTGCAATGGAATTCCGTGCATCTGCAGAGGATATTGCACGTACCTGCCATGCACACCCAACTTATACCGAAGCACTAAAAGAAGCAGCACTTGCTGCAACTGATAATAGAGCCATACATATTTAATTATTAAACAGCCGTTATACTGAACTTGGTTTAGTATTTGCCTGTTGAATAAGATGCTGAAACAAGTTCAGCAAGACGCGTAGAGAAAATCCCGGTATTTGTGCCGGGATTTTTTGTTTTAGCGCTTCTACCGTCATTTTGAGCGGACCCGATAGCTATCTGGTGCAGCGAAGTCGAGAACCCGAAAGCCCAGCGGAGCTAAATCAGCCTAGATAGATCTCTCTCCCGAATGCTCGGGACTACGTTCCAGTTGAGGTGACGACGGGTTTCGCTTTACTCTTTCTCCTTTACTCTTTTTGCTTTGGTCTTTATATTTTCTTAATAAAATGATAACAAATAGCGCCTATAAAATAGCGTTGTGTGCTTCTATTTTTGCGGTTCAGATATTAAACAAACCATGAACTGTAAAAACTTATTTGGTGCAATCCTTATTGCTTCATTGGCATTTACTGCCTGCAAAAAAGATCCAACTGATGACCCGATTGTAGATCCTCCGGTTGAAGCTATCGTTCCTGAAAAAATCGACAGCTTTAAAGAAACGGCTTCTATCGATTTAGGAAGCGAATTTGCTTCAGAAATTTCGGCTTATGATCCCTTATCCAAGAGATTGTTTGTAGTGAGCAATGATGGTGGCACCAAAGTGGATATTGTTGATATGAGTAAATATCCAACCGTTACAAAATTGCAGACTTTAACCTTTGCGAATAATGCGGGCATTAACAGCGTTGCAGTAAGTAATGGTTTATTGGCAATCGCTTTAAATGGTGCTGATCCACAGGGAAATGGCGATGTAGTGGTATTAAAAACGTCAACTTTAGAAGAGGTTAAAAAAATTACCGTAGGTGCCATGCCCGATATGGTAACTTTCAGTCCTGATGGAAACTATATTTTATCGGCTAACGAAGGTGAACCAAACCTTGCATATACTGTTGACCCTAAAGGAACCATTTCAATCATCAATATAAAAGATAACTATTCGGTAAAAACATTGGATTTCGCCGCTTTTGAATCGCAAAAAACAACTTTACTTGCCGGTGGTTTCAGAATTTACGGTTTAAATGCAAGTTTTACACAAGATATCGAACCAGAATATATTGCAATAAGCAGTGATTCTAAAAAAGCATACGTTACCCTACAGGAGAACAATGGTGTTGCCGAGGTAGATATTGTTGCAGGAACGATTACAAAAATTAATCCCTTAGGCACAAGAGATATCAGCCTGGCCGACAATGCCTTTGATGTATGCGATAAAGACAGTAAAAAAGTTTTAGGTACATGGCCAATCAAGGCTTTTTACCTGCCAGATGCAATCTCATATTTTACGGCTGGTGGTACTGCCTATCTGGCCCTGGCCAATGAAGGCGATACCAGGCAAGATTATACACCAAAAGATGCAAAAGAAGAGGTGCGTGTAAAAGATCTTGTTTTAGACCCGGTTAAATTTCCTAATGCAGCAACGCTACAGTTAGATGCTAATTTAGGAAGACTTACGGTAACGAATACTGCTGGTTATACCATGGCTGGTACCAATAAAGTATATCAGGAATTATATTCAACAGGTGGAAGAAGTGTGAGCATTCTTAATGCAAATACTGGGGCTTTGGTGGCCAACATTGGTAAAGATTTAGAGCAACATGTAATTGATGCAGGTAAATATGATGATGACCGGTCTGACAATAAAGGTGTAGAGGTAGAAAGTGTAACCGTTGCGCAGGTGAATGGACAAACTTTAGCTTTTATTGGTATGGAACGCGCTGATATGATTGCTGTTTATGATGTAACTATACCGGCATCACCAAAATTTGTTCAACTATTCTCTACAGGCGATGCTCCTGAAGGTTTACTGTTTGTTAAACCAAAAGATAGCCCCAATGGAAGAAGTTTATTAATTGTGTCAAACGAAGCAGATGGTACCGTTCGGTTCTATCAGCCCGATAAAATATAGTCGCTCTATCCCTTTATTAATATTATGTTTTAGCCCCGATGAAAATCGGGGTTTGTTTTTTCTCTTGTCGTCATTTCGACTGAAGCTCACCGGTTTTTCATCGGTGGCGAAATGGAGAATCTACGAAGGGCGATACATCAATCTTCTTTAGAAGATCTCTCTCCCGAAAGTTCGGGACTGCGCTACAGTCGAGATGACGATTAACGCAAGAATGTATACTTTTATTTTCTCAAGATTAAGCCCTATATTGCGCTACAAAATAAAACTTTAGGGGTGCCTTCAAATAAGTTGGCTGAGAACATACCCATTTTGAGGTTAAAGGTAGAAGGTAAAGAGGTAGAGGGTAATGTCCTTCAGCCTTAAAACCCTCCAACCATCAACCTCAAATGAACCTGATCCGGATAATGCCGGCGTAGGAAATTAGTTTGTCTGCAAAAATTGCGTAAAAATGCATACTGCATTTGAAGACTCCTGAAGTTATACAACAAAATGAAGTCTTTAGCAATGAATTATATTAATGTGTTAACCATAGCCGGCTCAGATAGCGGCGGCGGTGCGGGCATTCAGGCCGATTTAAAAACCTTTTCTGCCTTGGGCTGTTTTGGTACTTCGGTAATCACAGCTGTAACGGCACAAAATACAATGGGGGTGCGTTCAGTGCATGGCATTCCAGCAGAAATGATTAAAGATCAGTTAGAGGTGGTATTGGAAGATATAGCGCCTGTGGCCATTAAAATCGGCATGATCAACCGTGCTGAAGTGGTGCAGGTAATCGAAAAGCAATTAAAAACCTATAATCAATATGTTCCCGTTATTTTAGATCCTGTTATGGTAGCCACCAGTGGCGATCGATTAATCGAGCCTGATACCGTAACCCAGTTAGTTGGAAAACTATTTCCCTTGGTAACATTGGTTACCCCTAATATTGATGAGGCCATTATCCTTTCAGGGCAAGAGATCCATAACCTCGATGGTATGATTGCTGCGGGTAGAAAAATTATCGAAAAAGGTGCAAAAGCAGTTTTAATAAAAGGAGGACACTTAATAGGCCCAATCATTTACGATGTTTTTATCACTGGGAACGATGCGCCTGTGGTATTAGATAGTGTCTTTATTGCTTCTAAAAATCTACATGGAACAGGTTGTACACTTTCATCCGCCATAGCCGCCGAAATGGCCAAGGGTAACACCTTACTTATCGCAATTAAAAATGCGAAAAACTACATTAGCCAAGCGCTACAGGCCGGTAGTGAGGTAAAAACTGGTAAGGGCAACGGCCCATTAAACCATTTTTTCGAACCTTTAAAATTAATTATCCAATGAAATGGAGCACACAGGCATGGAAAAGGGTACAGCCCATTTATGCCAAGATTTTAGCAATGCCTTTTAATACCGAATTAAGCAATGGCACGCTGCCTATAGAAAAGTTCATCTTTTATCTGGCACAAGATGCCTATTACCTTTTGGAGTTTGGCAGAACTTTAAGCACCATTAGTAGCCGTATGCAGGATGCAGATTTAGTGATGGCCTTTGCGGGGTTTTCTACAGGTGCGATTTTTGCGGAGCGTAGTTTGCACGAAAGTTATTTTGTAGAATTTGGTCTAGCTAACGAAGTGCAGCCCACACCGTCTACACTTTTGTATACCAATTATATTCTTAGTCAGGCCGCGTACGCCAATGTAGAAATTGCAGTGGCGGCTGTTTTACCATGCTTTTGGATTTATAAGGCAGTGGGCGATTATATTTTTGCACAGCAAAATGGCGACAATAATCCATACAAAAGGTGGATCGATATGTATGCAGGCCCAGAATTTGCTGCTGCAGTAGAAAAAGCGATTGATATTACCGACCAACTGGCAGCGCAGGCTAATGCAGTAACTCAACAAAAAATGTTAGCTGTTTTTGAAATGGCAACCCGTTTAGAATGGATGTTTTGGGATAGTGCATATGGACTGGAAAAATGGAAAATCTAAGATTTTAACCTCATAAGCTCTAAATATTTTGATAAAATGTTAAAAACTTGTCGGTATTTCCAATAGATTTAAAGAACTTTGTAGCTCAATCTATAATTTAAAACATCATTTTGGAAGAAAGCACGCAAGGACAGGAAATTTTAAGTAAACAAGAAGATAAACCTGTATTAGCGCAAAGCTCTCCGAAACAAGTACGATTTGCCATATCTGCCTTTTACTTTATGCAAGGGGTGTGCTTTGCAAGCTGGGCCAGTAGGATTCCAACTTTTAAAGCTTCGATGGGCTTAAATGATGCAGAGTTAGGCTCCATTCTTTTTGCTTTACCTGCAGGACAGATTATCACGATGTTTTTTTCGGCAAAACTGACCACTCATTTCGGTAGTAAAAAAATGCTTGTAGCAACTGCACCGCTTTATGCAATTGCATTAACTTTTTTAGCATTGGCTACCACTGGCTGGCAGTTGGCTGCTTTTTTGGTTTTATTTGGCATCACGGGTAATCTTTGTAACATCGCCTTAAATACGCAAGGCGTTGCCGGCGAAAACTATTACGGCAAGCCCATTATGAGTTCTTTTCATGGAGCCTGGAGTATTGGGAATTTAACCGGTGCATTAATAGCGCTCGGTTTGGTTAACCTTAAACTAGGGATGTATACCCATTTTTGGATTATTGCCCTGATATCTTTAAGTAATGTGATGCTTAACCGGAAAAAGTTGCTAAACTATAATAAACCAGATGCCGTGGTGGAGAAAACGAAGTTATTTACCATGCCGCAGGGTATTTTAGTGTTATTGGGTGTTATCGCATTTTGTAGTATGGCCACTGAAGGAACAATGTTCGATTGGAGTGCTATATATTTTGAAGATGTAGTAAAGTTGCCTCATAATAAGGCGATTATAGGTTATGCCTCCTTTATGTTTATGATGGCAAGCGGAAGATTTTTAGGTGTGTTTTTAATCGGTAAATTCGGGCGGAGAAACCTCCTTCAGATCAGCGGAGCCATTATATCGATAGGGATGGCACTTGCCGTAATATTTCCAAACCTAATTGTCGCTATTTTTGGTTTTATGCTTATTGGCCTGGGTGTTTCGAGTATTGTACCAATGGTATACAGCATAGCTGGTAACAATAAAAAAGTGCCAGCCGGTAAAGCGATAACTATGGTTTCGAGCATTGGTTATTTTGCATTTTTATTTGGTCCGCCATTAATAGGCTATGTTTCGCAACTATCAAGCCTGCGTTATTCTTTCGGGATTATTTCTGTGTTTGGTTTGCTGATTACTTTCCTGATTACAAAAATAAAAGCGATAAACTAATATTAGGGAGCTAATCTGCTGTTAAAAATATATTTATCTTTAGAGCGTAGCGCCTGTACATAACGGAAAGTTCCTTCCCGTTTTACGTTTCGCTTCCTCGTACCTCGTTGCTGCAGGGTAACGCTGCAACCGGGGCTAGTTGGCCATAGCAGTATTTCATTTTACGGGTTGCAGGGTGCACAAACCCTTGTTTCTAAACCCGACTGGAGCGAACACGAAGTGCAACGGAGTAAAGCGTAAGGCGGGACTGCAAAGCGCCAAGAACCACAATCCATTCTTTTCCTTATAAAAAAACTATCGATTTCAATTGAAGCGGAAAGCCTGTACTAAACAAGAAGTTTCCTCCCGTTTTACGCTTTTACGCTTCGCTGCCTCGTACCTCGTTGCTGCAGGGTAACGCTGCAACCGGGGCTAGTTGGCCATAGCAGTATTTCATTTTACGGGTTGCAGGGGGCAAAAAACCTTGGTTGAATATCAGTATGCATTTGGCCATTGTCTTGTAGCTACTAACTGGTCAGCATTTTCTGGTTATAAGACCCTGAAATAAATTCAGGGTGACGCTTGTATATTCTATTCCTTCTTCACCAATCCATGTTCTTTTAGGGCGGCGATAGCCAGTTCGATTAACCTTAAATTTTCGTCCTGATGCCCATGCTGTACCTCAACATTAATATACGGAATATTATTTTGCATGGCATAAACCGAAAGCGAACCATCATTGGAAACAAATTTAGATTGAAGAATTACATTCACATTAGCCTTTTTTAAGCTGCTGAACAACCTTGGCTCGGTTACGTAAACAAGATCATCGCCATCCATCTGAAAGTTGATGTAAACCGAATCGGCAGTGCTAGCTAAATCATAACCTGGTAAATACGAAGAAATCCCAAAACCACCATCGGCATTATTATGCAAGGTTAAAAAATAACCCATGGCTTTTGGATCGTAAAAATCGACAATTTGTTTGCCTGCATTAAGTATAGCTTTTTCAACTTCGTTAGAGCTGAAAAAGTCTTTTTTTAACCTGGTTTTTACACCTACTTCAGTATAAATGGCATTGGGGTCTATACGATATTGATCATCCATATAGGTGAAATAATAATCTCTTACGCCGCCATATTGACTGTCGATGAGTTCGCCGCCGCTCCAACGGATATAATCAAAACCTGCTTTTACACCAGTATCTTCATTATCATGTACGACTAAAAATTTAATACCATTAGGTTTGTAACTGTACTTTACCAGCGTGATATCTAAGTTGTAAACCTTAACGAAACTCGAATCAGTAGTCATCGCCGGAAAAACAGGAGGGTGTTGAGCTTTTACTAAGAGGGTAGTGCAGATCAGAAATAGGCTAAAAATGAATTTAAACATAATCCCTAATATACAATGTTGCAACATAATTTGTTTGAAGACAACATTGTATAATTATCTGGGCATCAAAAGTTATCAGTATCGGCTGGTGAAAAATGAAATGGTTCGTGAGGACATGAACCATGGCGGCGTTACGTTTGAAACTCCACAAAAAAGCCCCGATTTGGGATCGGGGCTAAAATGATTGTTAATCTGGGTGTTTATTAATGTCCGTGATCTAAATCGTATTCGTTTACATCTTTGTGTTTATATGGTTCAACCATTAACTCATCGATTGTTTTTCCTTTTTTGTTGAAACCAAGACGTTCTAACATTCTATCGAATATTAAGTATACTACTGGTACCACAATTAAGGTTAAGAATAATGAACTGGTTAATCCACCTACAATAACCCAAGCCAAACCATTTTTCCATTCGGCACCAGCACCGCTTGCCAATGCAATTGGAAGCATACCGAATACCATGGCTATAGTTGTCATTAAGATTGGCCGTAAACGTGCGTGGTTGGCCAATACAAGCGCTTCTTTAGTCTCTTTACCTTCAGCTTTTAAGTGGTTGGTAAAATCGACCAGGATAATCGCATTTTTTGCTACCAGACCCATTAACATAATTAAACCTAAAATGGTAAAGATACCGATTGAGTTATTGGTTAAAGCTAAAGCTAACAATGCCCCGATTACCGCTAAAGGAAGCGAGAACATTACCACCAATGGATAGATAAAACTATCGTAAAGCGCAACCATAATCAGGTAAACCAAAATGATCGAAGCCAATAAAGCGATACCCAGGGTACCAAAACCTTCGCTCTGGTTTTCCTGATCACCCGCCCAGCTATAACTTACGCCAATTGGGGCTTTAAGTTTGCCATTTTTTTGCAGCTCTTCCAGTTTCGCCTGGAACTCAGCAACCACGGTTCCTGTTGGTCTACCGATTGATTGTGCCTTAACTGATACTGAAGTAGATTTATTTAAACGCTCCAACTGACTTGGGCCCGAACCTTCTGTAATGGTTGCAAACTGTGATAACTTAATCTGTTTACCATCGCTGTTTACAAAAATCAGGTTACGCACGTCATCAATGTTCTGGCGGTTAAAGTTTTGATACTGGATATTGATATCGTACTCGTACTCACCTTTACGGTATTTACCATCAGTATTACCCGCAAACGCTGTTTGCATGGTAGAACCTACCGTTTGTAAAGTTAAGCCAACTGCCGACATCTTATCGCGGTCTACCTGAACGTTAATCTCAGGAGTTCCCTTTTCTACCGATAATTTAATCTCGGTTGCACCAGGGATAGCGGCGAGCACTTTTTGAGCACCTTCAGCATACTTCAATGCGCTGTCTAAATCAGAACCCATTACCACCAATTGGATCGGTGCGTTTTCTGCAATACCCAAAATACTGATCGGAACGGTTTTAACTTTTGCACCAATTAATTCTTTCGCTAATGCACGGCTCATTTTCGTTGCGAAAATATCTGAAGAAACACCTTCACGTTGATCGCGTTCAACAAGCTTAACATTAATCTCCGATTTATAGGCTGTAGCCTGTGTACCACCAAAATCACCGGTCGATTGTCCAACTGTGGTAATTAACTGTGTAATTTCCGGTTGTTTGTCTAAGAAAGCTTCAGCTTTTTGTGTTAAAAAGTTGGTTTGCTCTAAAGAAGCATCTTTTGGTAGCTCTAACTGCACCAGGAATTCACCTTTATCTGATTTAGGGAAGAATTCCGATCCGATAAAACCACCTACCAGTAAACCGCATGAACTTAAGAACATCACCACAACCATAACTAATGTTAAAGCTTTGTGGTTTAACGACCATGTTAAAATGCTGGTAATCCAAAGCGTAAATTTCTTTAACTGTTTTTCGAACCAAAGAATAAAACGGCCGAATAGGTTTTTACCTTCAATACGTTCTAACTTACCGAAACGAGAGAAGATAAGTGGTACAATGGTAAATGAAGCTACTAACGAAAGTAAGGTTGCAATAATTACCACAATACAGAACTGACGTAAGATGTTCGATACCAGACCTGTACTTACCGCAATCGGGAAGAACACAACCACAATTACGAAAGTAATAGATACTACGGTAAAACCAATTTCTCTTGTTGCATCAGATGCTGCTCTTACCTTGTTTTTACCCATCTCCATATGTCGCTGGATATTTTCCAGTACCACAATCGCATCATCTACCAGGATACCTACCACGAGTGATAGACCCAGTAACGACATTAAGTTTAAGGTAAAGCCGAATAAGCTGATCCCGATGAAGGTAGCGATTAACGAAACCGGAATCGATACCATTACAATTAACGCGTTACGTAAACTGTGCAAGAAGAAAAGCATTACGAAAGCCACCAGGATAACCGCCAGGATTAAATCGTGGATTACCGCATCAGCTGATTCTAAGGTGAAGATTGAACTGTCGTTAACAATTCTAATGTCTAATTTATTTGCTGCGTATTCTGTTTTAAGTTTGGCAATAATGGCGTGTACACCTTTACTTACTTCTACCGCATTTGCATCACTTTGTTTAATGATCTGGATGGCAATAGATGCTTTACGATCAATACGTGCCAGTTTTTCAGTTTCTTTTTGCGAATCCTGAACGTCGGCAACGTCACCTAAACGGATCTGTGCACCATCTTTGGTCGTGGTTAGAACGAGGTTTCTCAACTCTTCCATACTTCTGTATTTACCCGATAAACGGATTAATACATCCTGGTTTTGGGTTTTAACACTTCCTGTAGGGAAATCAAGATTGGAGCTCAGAATCAGTTGTTGAACCTGAGGTACCGAAAGGTTGTATCCTTGTAGTTTATCAGCATTTAACGAAACCTGAATTTCGCGTTCCGAACCACCAACCAGGTTAACCTGTGCAATACCGCTCACCCTCGAAATTACGGGGGCAATACGTTTATCGATTAAATCGTAAAAGGTAATATCATCCATATTGGCTGATGCCGACATGGTAATTACCGGTAAATCATCCAAAGAGAATTTACTTAATGATGGCGTTTTTACATCCTCAGGCAGATCAGAAAGAATGGCATTTACCTTTCTTTGTGCATCATTTAAGGAAATATCGATGTTTGCCGCATCAGTTAAGGTGATGGTAACTGTAGATAAACTCTCAAACGATACAGAGTTGATTTTTTTGATGTTTTCCATCGATGATACCGCATCCTCAATTTTTTTGGTTACGGTATTTTCAACCTCATTTGGTGAAGCACCAGGGTAGATGGTCGAAATAGATACTACGTTGTTAGAGAATTTTGGAAGTAATTCATAACCCAACGAAAAGTAACTTAGTAGCCCAAGCAAAGTAAGTGCGGTAAACACCACAATAACCAGCGAAGGCCTTTTTATAGATATGTCTGTTATCTTCATTTTAATAAGTATTGCGTTTTGCGATTGGCGTATCGCGTTTTATAGCCAAAAAATCCCTCTCTAACTTATTTTACGATACTAACGGCAGTACCCTCAGTTAAGTTAATCTGTCCGCTGGTGATTACAGTTTCACCTTCTTTTAAGCCATCAAGAATTTCAACATTGTCTCCTAAAATACGGCCAGCTACCACATTACGGGTTTTAGCGGTATTGTTAGCTTTATCCAATACAAAAACCTGGTTGCTGCTTACACTACCTACAAATGAAGTGCGTGGAATCAGGATGCTAGGCGCCTGTTTAGGGAACTTAAATATTGCAGTTCCGTACATACCCGCTTTTAAAGTATTTTTATGGCTGTTCTCTACTTCAATTTCGATCGGGAAGTTTAGTGTTGCATCGGCTTTAGCAGCGATGAAAGTTACTTTTCCGGAGAAATTATCAGTCGGGAAAACAGAAGATTTAATGTCGATCTGATCGCCGATTTTAAGGTTGGCAACTTGCGATTCGTTAACGTTTACTTTCAGTTTTAATTTAGAAACATCAACAAGTTCGAACATCTGTGTACCCTGAGTATTTACAAATGCACCAACTTCAATGTATCGTTTGTTTACAATACCGTTAATTGGCGATTTAATGTTTGCATCACTCAGTTTACGTTGCGAGGCCTGTAAACGCAATTTTGCATTTCTTGTAGCCAATTTGGCCTGATCTAGCTGTTGTTGCGTAACACCACCAGTTGAGAATGAGCTTTGGTATCTGGCTTCATCTCTCACTGCATTCTGGTAGTTAGCCTCAGCAGTTTCTCTATCAGTATTGATAATTTCAGCGTCAACGCGGGCTAAAACCTGACCTTTGCTTACGCGGTCACCTTCATCAACATAAATAGCCGTAACACGACCTGCATTTTCTGATAAGAAGTTAAGTTCTTGTTTAGGAATAAAGTTTCCGTTTGCGCTGAAATCTAAATTCACAGCTTTTCTCTCTACCTGAGCAACACGAACGGCAACAGCGCCACCACCTTTAGCAATGAAAGCAGTTTTTTCTTCGTTCTTCTTTTTATTGTTGCTTAAAACATAAGCTATTGCACCAAGGGCAACAACAACTACGATAATTATGGTAATTACTCTTTTCATTTCTATTGTACTAGCGATTTAATATTTCCGTTTGATTTGATTAATTGTATTTCGGCTATTTTGTAATTCAATAAAGCCTGTGTATAACTGTTCTGCGCCTCAGTAAGTGCATTTTCTGTATCCAGAAGATCGGTTAAAGAAGCTAAGCCATTGTTATAATTGTTTTGTGTGCTTTTGTAAATTTCCTGCGCCAAATCCGCGTTTTTACGTTGCGATTTAATGGTGTTGATGTTATTGCGCAATTGGATTTTTGCGTTCTCATAAGCCAGATTTAACGAGTTCACAGATTCTTTTCTGCTCTCTCTTGCTTTCTTGATATCCACATCTGCCTGGCGGATTTTTGAACGTGTTAAAAAACCGTTGAAAATTGGCACTTTCAAAGTCAGACCAACTGCCGATGCGCCATATCCGATTGCAGCAGCATTAGACTTTAGGAAATCGAAACCATCACTTTGGCTCGAGTAGGTATAATTACCCGTTAAAGCCAATGATGGATAATATTCGGCAACGTATGCCTTTCTTTGCAGTGATAAAAGTTTATCCTGATTATCCAAAAGTTTAACCTCTGTTCTGTTTGCCAGATCGATAGAGTCTGTAAATACAGGTAAAGTAGTTACCTCTGTTAATTCGGTAAATGGTAAGCTGATCGGTGTAGAAACCGGCATACCCATCGAGAATTTTAACTGATTCTCCAATTGGGTAATGGCATTAATCACCTGCTCACGCTGTGTATTCAGGTTCGTTAGGTTTACGTTGATCCTGTCAACATCGATTTTTCTAGCTAAACCATTTTTAAACTGGTTTGAAACAATTTTTTCTACAATTTTGACATTTTTAATATTGGTATCAATTACGTTTAACTGTTGTCTGTTTACCAAAACCTGGTAGTAATTGTTGGCTACCAGTTCGATAATCTGTTCTTCCGTTAATTTTGAAGTAAGGTTGTAATATTCCTCACTTGATCTCGCAGCCTGTAAACCAGTAAAAACCTGTTGGTTGAACAATTGTTGTGAAAGCTGAACACCTGCAGTCGAATTCCAGTTCTGGCCTAATTTAATCGCCTGTGTCTGCCCGCCGAAATTAGCAACAAGCTGACCGATAATAGGATTATAGGTTAAACCAACATTTCCTGTAATTTGAGGTAAGGCCTGTGCCCTAACTTCCTCCACCTTGTATCTCCCGCCTTCAATATCCAATTTCGAGTTCCGGATCTTGGTGTTGTTTTGGAGCGCATAGGTTAGCGCATCTTTTAAGGTAACTTGCTGCTGAGCAACTACCAGCTGCGGTAAAGCCGAGCCGATAATGAGTATGAGCATTAATTTTACCGTTTTTACTCTAAGCATAATGTATTGTTTTTTTGTTTTTGGGTTCTTATGTATTTAAAATTTGCGGCCCCTTTACAATTGGTTTATCATTTGTTGCGGCCAGCGTATTTCAGTCTGAACATCGTAAGCCTCTCACAAATATGGTGGTGAGGTTTTTTTGCTTCAGTGTCATTTTGTTTAATGCTTTTTTATCGGGGAAAAGATCTTTTCCGGTTTCCATAATACACATGGTGCTAAGGCCCATCAAACTTTCCAGATAAAGTTCTGCAACATGGGCAGTATCATCGTGCTCAATTTCTCCCTTTCCTTTTGCCTGGCTAAAAATTTCTGCGAAGAAATCTTTTTCCGAGCTTTTAAGCGTCTGTAATTTGCCTTTAATCACATCATCGTTCAATAAATCAGGAATACCTTCCGTAATCCTTAACATGTAATATTTTTGGAAGAAAGTGTTCCTCACTTCTATGATGCTAAAAAGGATGTCTTCTAAAGGCTGATCTGGATTGTATTTCTTTTTGATCAACTCAAAAAAGTCGTTAAATACCCTTTCTATTACCCCAATAATTAAATGCTTCTTATCCGGGAAATAATAATAAAGCGATGGTTTGGAAACGGAAAGATCTTCTGCAATATCGTTCATTGTGGTTTTACCAATACCAAAATGGATAAAGCGTTTTATAGCGCCATCAATAATTTGCTCTCTCTTTTTATCGGCTACAATCATTTTACTTTTCTACTTTCTGACTTTTTTAATATTTTAGTCAAAAATAGTGCTAAAAAGTGATTTGTTATGAAAGGTTTGTTTAAAAGTGTATTAAGCTTACAATTTAATGACACAATTTTGATTCTTGCGCTGTTTATATATCTTTACAAACCAATCGTTTAGAAAATTTGTCAGCGTTAATCAACATCTTTATTGTATTGTTTACCATCATAGGCATGGAGTGTTTGTCCTGGTTTATACACAAGTATTTGTTCCATGGACCACTATGGTTTATGCATAAAAGCCATCACCAAAAAGCAAAATCATTCTTCGAATGGAACGATCTGTTTGCCGTACTATTTGCTGCCCTGTCTCTGTATTTAATGTATATCGATCGCCATAATTTAGGGTATAGATTTTTTATCGGATTAGGTATTACCTTATATGGCATGATCTATTTCATAGTGCATGATTGGTTTGTGCATAGGCGGTTTAAAACTTTTAAAAGCAACAACACTTATTTGCAGGCGGTACGGAAAGCGCATAAGATCCATCATAAAAATAGGGGCAAAGAAGAAGGCAAGGCTTTTGGGCTATTATTTGTAAGGAAAACGGTATTAAAAAACTAAATTACATGATATGAAAAATTGTTATCTGTTTCTTCTTTTCGGAATTATTTGCTTAGCCTTATATTCATGCCATAAAAAAACAGATAAAGACCGCGCTATTGCACTTGTAGAAGCTAAATACGAAAACAGTAATCAGGATTTGAATTTTGATAGTTCCAAATTAGATAGCCTTTACAATATTTCTCCTCAGGCTTATGCTGATAGTCTAAAAAAGGAAATGAGTTAGATGATACTTTAGCTGTCCTCGAGAGTGAGATAGAGCATTTAAGTCAGACAGAGTCAGATAGTGTAGGCTTGATTAGTGCAAAACTCACCAAAGAAAGATACCGTTTATTGGACGTTGCCAAAATCAAACCAGCTTTTGTCGGCTGGAAACTTTCGAAAGTAGTAGCTGAGGGAGAAAAAGCGGACACTTTAAGCTTTAATTTCGATAAGGGGATAACCAAAATCGTTCCTTAACTATTTTTTATTTTACTTTTGCAGCATAACCCAGAATCAATATGCTTCAAATCCAGGAAAATATTTCGTTAAAACCATATAATTCGTTTGGTATCGATGTTAAGGCAAGCTACTTTGCCGAGATATTTTCTGAAGCAGATTTAGCCAGGCTGTTTAAAAACGAAATCGTAAAATCTCAAAAGCTCTTAGTTATTGGTGGGGGAAGTAATGTGTTATTTACTCAGGATTATAAGGGATTGGTTGTTAAAATCAGCATCAAAGGCATCGAATCCAAAACGTTTGATGATAAAGTATTGGTAACAGCCGGTGCTGGTGAAGTATGGAACGATTTTGTGAACTACTGCGTTGGACATCATTTTGCTGGTGTAGAGAATTTAAGCCTGATCCCTGGTACAGTGGGTGCATCGCCAATACAGAATATTGGTGCTTATGGGGTAGAGCTTAAAGATGTTTTCGAAAGCTGTAGCGCTTTTGAGATCAAAACCGGGAAAATTAAAACCTTTACTTATGATGATTGCCATTTCGGTTACCGCGAAAGTATTTTCAAAGGTGAGTTGAAAGGCCAGTATATTATTACATCCGTTACTTTCCGTTTATCGGCGGAAGCGAAAATTAATACCTCCTATGGTGCCATTGAAACCGAGCTGCTGAACAGAGGGATCGAAAACCCGGATATTGCCGATGTTTCTGCCGCTGTATCACATATCCGAGTAAGCAAACTGCCCGATCCGTCTACTATTGGTAACGCAGGTAGTTTCTTTAAAAATCCAGTGATCGAAAAATATGAATTTGCTGATATTGTGGCGAAACACCCCGATGTGGTACACTATCCTACAGCTGATGATAAAATTAAATTGGCGGCCGGCTGGTTAATTGAGCAATGTGGCTGGAAGGGTAAAGTGGTTGGCCAAACAGGTACCTGGAAAAACCAGGCTTTGGTTTTGGTTAACCACGGACATGCGACTGGCACAGAAGTGTATAATTTTTCTGAACAGATTATAGACAGTGTAAAGTCTACTTTTGGAGTCACTTTAGAAAAAGAAGTAAATATTCTGTGACGAAAGCCTGCCCTTATGTAGTTGCACGCTTTTAACACCATGCCAGAAAATTTTGGTACTAAGTTTGTTTAGGTTTATGCGAACGAACAATAATTTATTTGTTTTTTATCTACCTAAAGCTAAATATCATGACAAAATTTGAATTCAATCATCTGGTTAATCATCACTCGGTATCACTTAGATCTTATGCTTTAAATTTTACTAAAGACGCAGAAGACGCAAATGATTTGGTTCAGGATACCATGCTGAAAGCGATCACTTATTACAATAAGTTTAAAGAGGGTACGAATTTAAAAGGCTGGTTGTTTACCATCATGAAAAATACTTTCATTAACAACTATCGCCGACTGGTGAAAACAAATACTTTAATTACACAGAGTGAAGATATATCTTCTGCAAATCTTTCTTATAGTGCAACTAAAAATCAGGCAGAGAGTAAATTTGTGTTAGGCGATATTGATAAAGCCCTTTCGCAATTGCCTGAAGAGTATTATGTGCCTTTTATCCGTTATTTTGAAGGGTATAAGTACCACGAAATTGCAGATATGTTAGCTATTCCGATTGGAACAGTAAAAACGCGTATCCACGTAGCAAGAGGTATTCTTAAAAAATATTTAAAAACCTATTCTAAAGAAATTGCCAGTACAGAAGTGGCTTAAGATACATCCATCGAAAAACTAGAGGCTCAGATTTATCTGGGCCTTTTTTGTTCGAGAAATCTATTTAATAGATCTCTCCATTTCGCTGCACTACAGTCGAGACGATTAGTGTTTTTATCTAAATCGTAATTTGAGGAAAGGATACTTTAAATTTTCTAAGCAAGTTATTTCCAAAACACCGTAAAAAGCAAAAGGCCTGAAAATTCAGGCCTTTTTGCTTATCATATATTTGGTTAGTTGATTCTTATTTTTTCTTTCAACAATTCGCCTTCTCTCTTATTTCGAAACAAATGCAAACCCCGAACGATTATGCGTTTTGAAGCTTTTTTGCAGTGTTTTTGTTTTGTGGTTATAAAGATAAGGGAAATTTTAAATTTGTCAAGCTTTTTTTAACTTTTTTTTTATTTCTTTTGCTACCACTTGCCCAGAGATGATTGCAGGTGGTACACCAGGCCCCGGAACGGTTAATTGTCCGGTGTATAAAAAATTTGTTACCTTACTTTTCATCTTCGGTTTTAAAAAAGCCGTCTGTTTCAAAGTGTTTGCTAATCCATACGCATTTCCTTTAAAGGCATGGTAATCTTCCACAAAATCATTCATGGCATAACTGCGCTTAAACAAAATATTTTCGCCAATATCGTTTCCGGTTAAATCTTTAAAGCGTTCAATCAATAAATTAAAGTATTCTTCCCTTTTACTTTCGCTATCTGCTAAATCAGGTGCTACCGGAATTAAAAAGAAAAGGTTCTCGCAACCCTCCGGTGCTACGGTTGGATCGGTTACGGAAGGACAACATGCATAAAATAGGGGTTTTGATGGCCATTGTGGATTGGTGTAGATTTCTTCGGCATGTTGATCGAAATCCTCATCAAAGAATAAATTGTGGTGTAATATATTGTCTAGTTTTTTATTTAATCCGATATAAAATAAAAGGCAGGAAGGAGCCATGGTTCTTTTGTCCCAATACTTTTTACTGTAATTGCGGTAAGGTTTATCAAAAAGATGTTGATCGATATGGTGATAATCGGCATTGCCCACCACAAAATCGCTTTTAAAATTGCCTTTATTGGTAATTACAGCCTCTGCAATATTATTTTTAACTTCTATTTTGGTTACTTCGGTATCGAAAATAAATTTTACACCCTGCTCTTCTGCAATTTTTTGCATGGCCATTACAATTTTGTGCATACCCCCCGTTGGGTACCAGGTGCCTAAAACCAGGTCGGCATAGTTCATCAAGCTGTATAAAGCAGGTGTGTTTTGTGGCGTGGCCCCTAAAAATAAAACCGGGAACTCTAAAAGTTTCCTCAAGCGCTCATTCTTGAATAACCGGTAAACATGTTTCCGCATATTGCCCAAAAGCTGCAGTTTGATGCCGCTAACAGCCAATCTGGGGTCGAAATATTCCATCACACTGTGCGAAGGCTTAAAAACATACTCATTCATGCCTACATCGTACTTGTATTTCGCCTGATCAAGAAAATGTTTTAGGTTTTTGCTGCTTCCTGGCTCTAGTTTTTCAAATAAAGCATATAAATCATCTAATGTTGCAGGAACATCAATAGTGTCCTGTTTGCCAAAATAAATGCGGTAAGAAGGACTTAATCTTTTAAGCTCATAAAAATCGGAAGCGGTTTTATTAAAGATATTGTAATAGCTTTCAAAAACATCAGGCATCCAGTACCAGCTTGGGCCCATGTCGAAAAGGAAACCGTCTTTTTGCCAGGTTCTGGCCCTGCCACCGGCCATTTCGTTTTTTTCGATCACCGTAACATCACAACCATCTTTAGCCAATAAAGCTGCTGCAGCCAAACCTGCAAAGCCAGCACCGATAATGGTAATCCTGGGTTTTTTCTCCATGGTGTAAATAAAGGAATTTTATTGCGTTTTGTTTTTGTTTTTTGTTATTCTGAACGCAGTGAAGAATTTTCTTTTGTTAGAAGTAATCTTTATGGGAGCATGATTCAATCGATAGTTTGGGTAACTGTATTTCATCAGTTGGAGATCCCTCGCTATGCTCAGGATGACACTATGGCGCCAAGATCAACAAATGATTTATTCTTCAACAATCATATCATTAAGAAAATCCCAATTTTTGTTTTCAAATTCAATTAACGCATTCTTTTTAGCTCTTGTCCAGCCTTTTATTTCTTTTTCGCGTTCAATAGCATATTCAATGTGTTCAAACCGCTCAAAATAAACCAGGTAGTGGCAATTGTATTTATAAGTAAAAGCAAATTTATTTTCTTTATTCTCGATATGTGTCTAAGTCTTGCTTCCAGATCGTTTGTTACTCCGGGATAAACCACGGTTTTGTTTTTATTGATTAAGATGTAAACGAAATAATTATGAGCCATTGTTAAAAATAAATGTTTTTATGATTTTAACTAAAGTGTTTTGTCATTCTGAACGCCGTGAAGAATCTGTTTTTCGTAAGCAGTTACTTAAGTGAGTCTATAGCTTTGAAGGTAAGGTGGTCTAGGTTCTTTATTTCATCGGTTAGAGATCCTTCGTTGCACTCCGGATGACAATTGGAGCAAATGAGCTTAGCTTTTCTTACCTTTGCTCAAACTCATGATTAAATTACGAATTATATTTTTTCTGCTATTTGCAGCAAGCCATATTACTTACGCCCAGTTATCTACCCAAGAAATTGCGATATTAAAAACGAATATGGTTAAAGCGGTAGAAAACTCGAAGCTAACCGACTCATTGTTTACCAAGTTAGACAAGCTGACCAATAAAACCGCGTTAATTACTGGTTACACCGGAACGTTAGAGGCGCTTAAGGCTAAGCACTCATGGAATCCGTATAACAAGATCAAGTATGTGGGCCGATCGCTCAAAACCATGCAAAAAGCGATTGATATGGATAAAGAAAATATGGAGATTCGCTTCATGCGGTTTTCTATTGAGTTTTATACGCCTTCTTTTCTCGGCTTTAGTAAAGATCTAGCTCAGGATAAAAAAGAGATCCTTAAACATTATCAAAATGAAAATTTTGGTCTAGCCGATCGTGAACTGGTTAAAAATGTAGCTAAATTTATGATCGATAGTAAAAAATGTACGCCAGCTGAAGTTAAAATTTTGACAAAATATCTTTAAATGAATTATACCTATCTACTTATCAATCTTGCTGTAATTTTCTTTCCCCTGGTTTTATCTTTCGATAAAAAGGTTCATTTTTTTAGCAAATGGAAGTTTGTATGGCCTTCGATATTAATTACAGGTCTGGTATTTTTAATTTGGGATATCCTGTTTACCAAACTCAAAGTGTGGTCTTTTAATCCGGATTATCTAATCGGTATAAATCTTATGGGGCTGCCTCTAGAAGAGATGTTATTCTTTTTAACGGTTCCTTATGCCTGTGTGTTCATTTACGAATGTTTGAATGCCTATTTCCCAAAAAACGACCTGCAAAAGTATAGCCTTGCATTAAGTAACCTGTTCCTGGGGCTTTGCGTGGCCATTTTATTTTTTGGTTATAACAGGTGGTATACACTGATCAATTTTGGCTTTTTATTTATGGTGCTGGCTTATGTAGAGTATGTAAATGTGGAGTTCAGGTTTATGTACAGGTTCTACAGGGCTTATCTGGTTTCACTTATCCCATTTTATATCGTTAATGGATTTTTAACTTCCATTCCGGTTGTGTTGTACAACAATCAGCAGAACTTGGGCTTTAGGGTGGGGACTATCCCTTTCGAAGATCATTTTTATTTAATGGGCTTGTTGTTGATGAATATTTACCTGTACGAAGTTTTTAAAAGCAAGGGTGGTAAAAGCCAGGCCTAAAATAAAATTGTTTTTTTGGGGGAACGTATGTTTAGTAGCTCTTGGCAGGGTTCAGTCCCGCTTTTCATTGCAATCGGGTTTAAGAACAAGGGGTTGTGCACCGTGCAGCCATACAAATGAAATACTGCTGTGGCCACTTAGCCCCGGTTGCAGCGTTACCCTGCAGCAACGAGGCACGAGGAAGCGAAGCGTAAAAGCGGAAAACGGGAAGAAACTTGGTGTTTTTTACAGGCCAGGCGCTCCAAATAATATTAGTGTTTTAGATTAGAAAATGATTGGGCTGCGGTACTTGGAGGCTGGCAGTCCCGCCTTATGCTTTACTCCGTTGCACTTCGTGTTCGCTCCAGTCGGGTTTAGAAACAAGGGTTTGTGCACCGTGCAGCCGTACAAATGAAATACTGCTGTGGCCACCTGGCCCCAGTTGCAGCGTTACCCTGCAGCAACGAGGTACGAGGCAGCGAAGCGTAAAAGTGGAAAACGGGAAGAAACTTGGTGTTTTTTACAGGCCAGGCGCTCCAAATAATATTAATGTTTTTAGATTAGAAAATGATTGGGCTGTGGTTCTTGGAGGCTGGCAGTCTCGCTTTATGCTTTACTCCGTTGCACTTCGTGTTTGCGCCAATCGGGTTTAAGAACAGGGGTTTGTGCACCGTGCAGCCGTACAAATGAAATGCTGTCGTGGCCACCCAGCCCCGGTTACAGCGTTACCCTGCAGCAACGAGGTACGAGGCAGCGAAGCGTAAAAGTGGAAAACGGGAAGAAACTTGGTGCTTTTTACAGGCCTTGCGCTCCAAATGGGAATAATAAATTGAAATCTCCAGTGTAAAGGTCTTCGACTCCGCTCAGACTGACAATGGCTTCAGTAAAAAGGATGTCATCCTGAGCATAGTCGAATGACAATCTTTTTTAATTATCTTCAACCCGAAATTAATTAAATGGATTTACCCAGCTATACCAAACAGCAACTCGCTTTACGCAACGGACAGGATAAACCTCAAATATGGGTGGCTTATAAAGGTTTAATCTACGATATGACCGATAGCAGGCTGTGGCGGAACGGTAAACATTATGAGCACTGGGCCGGACAGGATTTAACAGACGAACTGCCCGATGCACCCCACACTGAAGCTGTTTTTGAGAAATTTATACCGATTGCTATACTGGCTACACCAAATTAATTTTAGTCAGGGTTGATTGCTTTAGCGCTTTAAACTCCGAGGGCCTTTTGCCCACCATTTTATAAAATGTGTTGCTGAAAGAAGAGATGCTGTTATAACCCACCTGATAGGCAATTTCGCTAATGGTGGCATCGCTTTCCAATAATTTTTCCATAGCTTTTATCATTCTGGCCAGTTTTAGGTACTGAAAGAAAGAGGTATCTAAAGCCGATTGAAATAATCTAGATAATGTACGTTCGCTAAAGCCTGTGGCCTTGCCCACACTTTCTAAACTCATACCATCATCGGCTAGCCCTTCTACAATGTGCTTTAATACAGGTCTTAGTCGCTGGTTATCGGTGGTTGGGAGTGCTATAGGGAGTGGGTGTTCGCTTACTACGGGTAGAATGTTTTTAAGCGTATTTAAAAAATCGTATTCTTTGGTCTGTGGTACAATATTGCCGTTCCAGCGCTCAGAAAAGAGAAACATCTCGAGCAAAAGGTTATTTACAGGATAAATCCCAATCTGTTTATAAAATGGATTTTCTTCATCTGTATGGGTATCGAAATAAATATTCCGCACAATTGCCGCGTGGTAACGGTGCTGTAAATGGTGCTCGACGCCTGCCGGAATCCAAACGTAATGCCGGGCGGGGAGGAAATAAGATTTCTCCTTAGTGTATAGAAAAATGATGCCACCCTCTACATATGTGAGCTGTCCTTTTAAATGCGTATGGTCTTGAAATCGGTCTTCGAACCTGCTATGCCAAACATACATGGTTTCTGGTTTTTCGTCGATTGCAAATAAAAGGTCTTCGTTGCTAACTTTTATCATTTGGCTGGTTTGAATAAATATCTGTCGGTTTAGATAAAACAAAGTAACAAATCTGTATCGAAATTTGCATCATTAATTAACAGATATGAATTTCAACAAGAATAAAAGAAGCTTTTGGTTGTGTATACTTTTTCTTTTATCATCAATTTTTGTTCATGCACAAGCTGTTCCAGATCAAAGCAATTTTACCATCAACCAGATTTGGGCATTAGCAGATAGCAATAATAAAAAGATTCAAATACAGGGCTTCAATGTGCAGGCAACTGATATGCATGTAAAGGTGAGCAAGTCAGAGAGACTACCAGAGGTGGCTGCTGAAGGTATTTATGCGCACGTTTTTCCCTTGCCGATTTACGAAAACGGATTGTTTCATACACCTGGCCAGTTTCCGGTGGTGCCCACTTATTACAAAGCTGGTGCTGATGCCTATTTCAATATTTATAACGGAGGGAAAACCACAGCCGAAATTAATACATCGAAAGTAGAAAGTGAATTGAGTAGGATACAAAAGGGGCAGAGCAAGCAGGAAATTCATTATACTGCAGCGGTTTATTTTTATGATGTTTTCAGGAATATCTCCTATCAGGTTTTATTGGAACAAGACATCCGCGACGGCGAAAAGCAGCTGGCTGAAATCAATCAGCTCTATAAAAACGGTACGATATTAAAAAGTGATGTGTTAAGGGCTGAGTTGCGCCTTTCTAAACAACGTATGCTATTAACCGAAATTAACAACAGCATTAAAATTGCGAAACAGAAACTCAATATCTTGATCGGGAGAACAGATGATGCACCGCTGAATCCACAAATTTTGGACAATGAAACAGATGCCATTGCGCTAAAACAGGTTGACGAATATTTTAACGATGCCAAAGCATCATCTTATAAAATACAGATTTCGGAAAAAGAGCAGGCTTTGGCCAAGCTGAAACTGAAAAATGTGAAATCGAACATTATGCCTTCTCTGGGTTTCTTTGGCGAGTACGCTTTTGCTTATCCGCAGATCCAGTTTTACCCTTATGCACTTTCACTTTACGGTACAGGTATGGTAGGATTGAAACTTAAAATCCCGATCTCATCCTGGTACACCAATCAACACAAGGTAAAAGAAGCGGAGATCAGGGTGTATCAGCAGGAGGTTGAAGATCAAGATGTGAAAGATCATATCCGATTGGAAGTGCAGAAAAATTACATCCTTTACAAAGAATCGGTACAACGTATTGCCCTGGCTGAAGAAAATATTAAACAGGCTGCCGAAAGTTACCGCATTGTGCAGAATACCTATTTCAATCAGTTGGCGCTTTTAACCGATCTGCTGGATGCCGAAACCCAATTATTGCAATCGAGGTTCGAACTCACCACTGCAAAAGTGAATGCCAAAATACAATATTATCAATTACAAAAAGCTGTAGGAAACTTATAAAATGAACACACAGAAACAAACTAAAGCCGATAAAATCATCAGTAGAATCACCACCATAATATCGCTCATCGTGTTGGTGGTGTTGGTGATATGGGGTGGGAAAACGCTCTTTGGCTATATTAAATATGAAGAAACCAACGATGCTCAGGTGGATGAATATATTAATCCGGTAACGGCAAGGGTGAGCGGTTATATCAAAGATGTAAAGTTTGAGGAGAATGGGGATGTGAAAAAAGGCGATACGCTGGTTTTGATAGACGATAATGACTATACCGTTCAGGAGGATGAGGCCTCGGCATCTTTATTAAATGCCCAGGCACAGGTTTCTGTGCAGCAGAGCAACATTAAAACCGCCCAGAGCACTGCACTTGTTGCTGAAGCTAAAATTGCTGCCGCCAAAGCCAAACTCTGGAAACAGCAGACCGAGTATAACCGTTATAAAAAACTGTTCGATGCTGAATCGGCTACTCGCCAACAGCTAGAAACCATAGAAAGTTTGTTGCAGGTGGCGCAGGCAGAATACCAGGCGGCTAAAGAAGATTATGCTACTGCTATTTCGAGGATAAACGACATTAAAGCGCAAAGTGATGTGTTGCAATCTGAAATAAAAAGAAGACAAGCTATTATGAAAAGGAATAACCTAAACACCTCTTACACGGTTATTTTAGCGCCTTATGATGGTAAAATGGGTAGAAGAACCATTCAGGCAGGTCAATTGGTTCAAACCGGCCAAACCATTGCCTATATTGTAGACAGAAGCGCAGGGAAATGGGTGGTGGCTAACTTTAAGGAGACCCAGATTGCGAAAATGCATGTTGGCGAAATGGTAAATGTTGAAGTTGATGCTTTTCCGGGACAATCGTTTATGGGCGAAATTGAATCGCTTTCTGCTGCTACGGGATCGAGGTTTTCGTTACTGCCGCCAGATAATGCGACCGGGAACTTTGTGAAAATTGCGCAACGTATCCCTGTGCGTATTCGCTTAGATAAACAGGGTCGTGATGTCGATTTGTTGAGTGCAGGAATGAGTGCAAGCGTTAAAGTGAAAAGAGACGGGAAAAATGACTGATCATTTGACCATCTTTAAAGCAAGAGTACCCGAGTGGCTAGTAATACTGAGCGTTTTTGCGGTGCTTTTATCTTCGGTATTGCTTTTTGCATTGTCAACCGCCGATGGCACAGCAGCTGCAGGTTATTATGGCGCAAGTGCTTCTGATATTCAGTTTTCGTTATTGATGTTTTATGCAGCAGTGGCCAGTTTCGCGGTAGTAGAGCGACGTTTTTTTGCCCGCGTGGTTACTAAAGATTACCTCTTGATCTGTATTATTTTAGAAATCCTGATTGCTTATTGGTGTTACCAAACGCGCGAAATCTGGCTGATTTTTGCCTTAAGGTTTTTACAGGGCATCATAAACTGCGGTCTAACCAGCATTTCGCTCAACTTGCTATTTAGCAGGCTAAAATCGGAGTACGCAAAAGAAACCGGCTATACCATTTTTTACGGAATGATTTTGTGTGTATCGCCCGTTACCGCCCTGTTCTCCGTGCCTATTGTCGAGAATTTTGAATATAATGTGGTGTACAAAGCGATCATATTTTGTTTTTTGCCTAGTGCCATCCTGCTTTTTAGTATCATGAACAGGGTACATATTTTACGCAAAACACCTTTGTACAAAATAGACTGGATGAGTTTTGTACTCTTCGCAACAATGCTGGTGTTAATTGCCTATGTACTTGTTTATGGGCAACAATACGATTGGTTGGATGATTCGAGTATTCTGTACTCCATTTTTGCCATTCTGTTTTTGTTTGTGGTTTCGATAGCCAGGCAGCAAACCTTGAAAAGGCCGGCGGTTGATCTGAGTATTTTCAGGTCGCGGAATTTTGCCATCGGGATTGTCTTTTTGGTTATTCTGTATATTATCCGTGGAGCTTTCAGTTTAACTTCCTCATACTTTATTAACGTTTTGAGTATGGATTCGCTGCATGCCAATGAAATCATGGTCTTTAATATCGCTGGGGTAATGGTAGGATCAATAATCGCGATCCGCTTTCTTATCCGCCAGAAACATTTACGGGTACTGTGGATAACTGGTTTTGCATTTCTTTTTGTATTTTTCTTCTGGATGTGCCAACTGTTTGCCAGTGAGGCCGGAACAGATAACTTTTACTTGCCCTTGTTTATGCAGGGGGTGGGGGCGGGGATGGTCATGTCGCCGATTGTGATGTTTATTATGTCGTCCGTGCCAGAGAATATGAGCCAATCTGCATCATCGGTAGGTGTTTTCGTGCGTTTTTCTACTTTTAGTTTAAGTTTAGCTTTCATCAATTTTTACCAACTTTATTTCAAAGGGCAACATAACGACGCCTTGCGTAATACACTTACATTGGTGGATTTTAACCTGCCTGAAAGAATAAAAATGTACCAATCTGCCTTGAGCAGTAGGGGAATGCCACGCGATGAGGCTGGTAAAGTGGCAATTGGTTTGCTGAATAAGGCTGTGCAAAAACAGACCTTTCTGCAGTTTTGTGTAAGCTATTACGAATGGATTGCAGTATTGTGTTTCTTAAGCATTATTCTTATTGTTTTGCAACCCGTAATTAGTAGAACAGTAATTAACTTGAGGAATAAACAACCTTCAGCGGCTGGGTTTTAGGTTGGTTCTCAATTTGCAATTTTCAGTTTGCATAATCTATTTAAACAGATTTCTCAGCTTCTTTGCATTGGAAAGATATTAATAGAAAGCTCGTTATTACGCTTATGGGAATGACGATCCCCTGTAAATAAAAAACCGCAGATATAAAGAAATGTACCTCTAAATCTGCGGTTCGTTTATTTGCAATTAAAACTGCAAACCGTATAACTTACTATACTTCTATAGTGAAAGCACTTAAGCTTACAAATTCCTGGATTCTTGCTGCCACTTCTTCATCGGTTAAATTTAATAACCTTTCCGTTCCAAATTTCTCTACGCAGAAAGAAGCCAGTGCAGAGCCATAAATGATCGCGTTTTTCATGTTATTGAAGTTGATTGTACCCACTTTAGCCAAATAACCGATAAAGCCTCCTGCAAAAGTATCGCCGGCACCAGTTGGATCAAATACTTCTGCCAAAGGCAAAGCCGGAGCGGAGAAAATCTGATCTTCATGGAATAACAATGCACCATGCTCGCCTTTTTTAATGATCAGATATTTTGGTCCCATGGCAAGGATTTTTTTAGCAGCTTTAACCAATGAGTATTCGCCCGATAACTGACGCGCTTCGGCATCATTGATCGTTAGTACATCTACCATTTTAATGGTTTCCAGTAAATCATCCATCATAATATCCATCCAGAAGTTCATGGTGTCCATTACGATTAATTTCGGGCGGTTTTTAAGGCGTTTAATTACCGTTTGCTGCACCTGTGGGGTTAGGTTTCCTAACATCAGGTATTCGCAGTCTTGATAGCTCTCCGGGATAATCGGGTCGAAATTTTCCAGTACATTCAATTCCGTAATTAAAGTATCGCGGCTATTCATGTCGTTATGGTATTTTCCAGACCAGAAAAATGATTTTTCACCTGCTTTAATCTGTAGTCCTTCGGTATCAATACCGTGTGTGGTGAAGGTGTTAATGTCTGATTGATGAAAATCATCACCTACTACTGCTACAATTTTTGCTTTATTATAAAAGTAGGACGCCGCTAAACTTGCGTAAGTTGCTGCTCCACCTACAATTTTATCTGTTTTTCCGAAAGGAGTTTCAATAGCATCAAAAGCTACAGTACCTATGATTATCAGGCTCATATCTATGTGTTGATTTTTTTTTAAAATTTTTCACTGCAAATATTGCATAAATAATTTAAAAGCCCTAATATTGCATTCCCAAAACGAACAAGGGTATGTGTGCTGTATAGTGCAAAGAACCTCGTTTTAGGAAACGACCAGTACTCCTTCTTAGCTCAGCTGGTTAGAGCATCTGACTGTTAATCAGAGGGTCGCTGGTTCGAGCCCAGCAGAGGGAGCAAAGCCCGCAACGAAAGTTGTGGGCTTTTTTGCATTTAGGACTGGGCGAGAAGTTTATCCTGAGTGCAGACGAAGGGAGCCCAGCAGAGGGAGCCAATGCCCTTCACGATATCGTGAAGGGTATTTTTGTTTTTAGCTGATTTTCAAATCGTTGCATACTGTAAATAAAGGCCGATTTTTGGTTCGAGCCCAGTGTCTGCACCCATACTGTGCAAAGCCTCTAAAATTCTCAAACTTGCTTTGCTAATGCCTTCTAAGCGAATAGATTATAATTTATATTCTCGGCTTTTTTGGGTCCGATGCTGTTAGATTCAATAGGATTGCAGGTTTTGCTGCCATTATAGAGTTTAAACGCGTGTTCAGAAAAGAAATAAACTAACTGGCTGCTGCTTTTGGAAGTGGTCTGGGCTTTTTGAGGAGCAAAAGAGCTGCTTTGGAGCGTATAGCCTTTGGAACCATAGCATCCGGATCATAACGCTGAAGCGGAAAGGCTCTAAAAAGATAAAGCCCCAGATGACTGGATAGTGTGGTATAGGGTGGACGCTTTTACTAAAATACACATTTTTAATGGCTCTCTTTATTAGTGGTAATTTATCATAAAAAAAAAGTCACAAATTCTTCCATCGGTTTGCGTACTTTTTCATTCTTCAAATTCCAGTCGTTTTCGTCGTCACGATAACCGACTGCCAAAAGCATTAACTTCTTAGGCCTTTTGAAGGTAAGCTAAGAAACTCATCAAGACCGGCAGGATCGAAACCTTCCATTGGCGTTGTATCAATTCCTTGTGATGCGGCAGCAACCATTGCCAATCCTAAAGCAATATTTGCCTGTTTGGCTGCGTGATGAAAATTTTCTTCAATGCTCATATTTCCGAAAAACGCTTTAGCAAAGTGCCTTTGTCTTTCGTAAGATGCAGATTCAGCGTTTCGTTTTGAAATTAAATGATCAAAAACGTGGTCTATCCTTTCCTTTGTATATTCGTCCCAAACTGTGAAAACTAAAAGATGTGAAGATTCAACAACCGGAGCTTGATTCATTGCAATCGGCAGAATCTGCTTTTTGATTTCAGGATTGCTGATGACGAAAATTTCGTAAGGCTGTAATCCGATTCCTGATGGGGCGAGATGTGCTGCTTCTAAAATCGTATTGATCAGCTCTTCCGAAACTTTTTCGCCTGTCATTCTTTTGACTGCGTATCGCCAATTTAAAAGATCTATAATGTTTTTCATGATTTATAATTTATTAAAATCAAGGGAGTTAATATTCAATTACCTTGATTTATTTTAAATTAAAGAATTCCTAACTGACCCAAAAGTATGGTTGCTGCAGTGTAACAATGGAACGATTTTATCTTCCCATTTTCGATTTTGAAAACATCACAACAAGGTGTCTGCATTATTTTGTTTGTAGCCGGAATCGTTCCTGAAGGTAACTGAAGCGGGCCTTTGTGAGTCCCATTTAAAGATAATTCTACCACCACTGTATTTTCATTTTCTAAAACATACAAGTCATACAATTCTCTGTGCATATCCGGGAAAGCTGTTGCATAAATATCTACTGTTTTCCCAATGTCTTGTCCGTAATATTTAGTTCCTGCAGATACATCCCAGAAATATCCGTCTCCTGCAAAAAGGTCAACAAAGCCTTGTGTATCCTGTTCTTCTGCGATTCTGTATAACTCACGGATTAATTTTTCGTTCTCTGAATTTTGATTGATTACTGAAGCTTTCATAATTGATTTTTTAAAAATTGTTAATTGTTATTTTGAGGTGTAATTTAATTTGGTTATTTGTCCACAAAAACATAAAGTTTAATTGCTTTTCCGTTTTCGAAAACAAAAAGATCCATTCCGGTTACGGCATTTGGCTTTTCAAGAGTGCCGTTTTGCCAATACAATCTTGGAATGTTATGATTAACGTCTATCGCTTTGATATGAGTAAATCTTGAGTTTGGACTTTTCTTTTGCAAATCATCAACAAACCCGTTGATTTCTTTATGCCCGACTGCGATAAAATGACTGTCAACCATTTCGATGTTGTCTGCATAGACTTCTTTCATTAATTTTTCACGTTTTGTTATGTCTCTCTCGTTCCAAATTGCCAAGTGTAAATCGACTAATGAACGGATTTCTGATTCTGATAATGTTTTCATATTTTTAGAAGTATTTGATTTTTCTGAAGGATTTTTAGGAGACCATAAGATTGTTGCGGGATTATTTTTTTCGTAGCCTTTTCCGTTTGGATATGAAACCAGTTCCATTTTAGAACCCCAGGGTGTTGTAAAATATACCCAGCTCTCTCCTTGTGTATCTCCGGATGGTGTTAAAAAAGGTTCTCCCAAAAACTGAACGCCTTTGCTTTTTAAATAATTAACACTTTGCTTGATGTCATCAGTATAAAAAGCGATATGGCTTGCTCCTATATCGTCTCCGCCAGGTTGTAGATTGCTGCCTTTGTTATCTTTATATTCGAATAATTCGATGTTGGCACCAGTTCCTGCTTTTACCATTTTTATTGTAACCGGACCTGTTGCAGTCTGCATATGATTTATTTTTTTCCAGGCATCATCCAATGCAATTGGCCCTAAAGTAGTAACAGGAGAAAATCCCAATACATCTTTAAAAAATCTCACCGCCTGATTCATATTCGGAACATTAATTCCTATGTGATCTACACCAAGAATTCCCACATCTTGCTGTGCTTTAACTTGAGAAACAGAAGTTGACAATAATATAGCGCTTGCAATTGCAGTTAGATTTACTTTGATTTGTTTTTTTAAATTGTTCATCTTTTTAATTTTTTTGTTGTTTGATGAAGCAAATTTCTAACATTTCAATGTCTTCTACCATTGATAAAAGCTTGAAAAAAAAGCAAACAAATGTCAATGAAATGGATGATTTTTAATATTAAGCATTGTTCTAGCCCCGATTGCAACGGCATCCTTTTGTGGAGCAAAGCGGATCAAAAGATATAGTGGAAAGCGGGATTAAGCTCCTAAAAAAAATAGCATTGAGAAAATTTTAAAATCAAAAAAGGCTGGAATAAAAATATCCCAACCTTTAGTTATTATTTAAAGTTCTAATTATTCGCTGTATTTTGCAAGCCATTTAGCTTTAAGTTCGGCTCTTGCATTGATGAACTCTAAATCTGTTCCCTGAGCAACAGCATCTAATGGAAAGCGCAATGGACGAGAACCTTCTTTCATTTGTATCAATTCCAGAATTCCATCTGCAATGGTTTGAGGATTCATATTGAATTCTTTCATTTTTCCAAATAACGCTGCACCAATAGCATTAAACTGTTCTGTTGCAACCGGATTATAGGCATCAGAAATTTGAGGTTTATCTGAATTAACTCCTGCTTTTTCACCTGTGTTCATTTCGGTTGGATAAACGCCTGGCTGGATGGAAACATTATCAATATTGAACTGTTTTAATTCATCTTGTAAACCTTCTGTAATACTTTCCACTCCAAATTTTGAAGCAAAATAAGGAACCATAAAAGGTGAAGTGTGTGCACTTGCTCCAGAAGTTATATTAATAATCAACCCGCTTTTATGTTCTCTCATAGAAGGTAGAACTGCCTGATAAGTTCTGATCACTCCATAAAAATTAACTTCAAACATCTGGCGGATTTTATCCAAACTGTAAGCTTCCAATAATCCGAATCCGGAAACGGCTGCATTATTGACCAATACATCAATTTTGCCATATTTTTCAAGTGTTCTCTCAAAAGCGTTGGTTACGGAAGAATTATCTGTAACGTCTATTTCTACTACTTCAATATTAGGTTTTGAACTGAGTTCTTTTGCAACCGTTTTATTTTTTTCGTTGATGCCACGCATTCCTGCAATTACGGTATAACCGGCGTTGGCAAGAGTAGCTGCAGTCAATTTGCCAAATCCTGTACTTGTTCCTGTGATGAAAACTGTCTTATTCATTTTATTAAATTTTGATTGTTATTTTAATAAGACAAAAATGCAGTCACAGGGGATTGTTTTCCATTGACAAAAGCTTGAAAAAATAGCAAACAAATGTCAATGAATTGGACGATTTTTATTTCTTCACCATGTTCCTGCGGAGTCTGGTAAGGGTTTCTGGAGTAATGCCGATGTAAGAAGCAATCATATGCTGAGGAATTCGGTTAACGATATGAGGGTATTTTTCAAGGAAATTCTGATATTTTTCCTCTGCGGTAAAACTGATATTAGCCAAAATTCTGTTTTGAGAAACAATAAAACTTTTCTGAATGATCTGATTCACCATTTGATTAAGCTGTGGAATTTGTGAACATAATTTTTCAAAATCAGTCTTTTCGATCAGAAGTAATTCGGTGGGTTCTATTGCATCAATATTTAAGCGAGACGGAGTTCCATTAGTAAGGCTTTCGCGATCGCCTGTCCAATAATTTTCGGGAGCAAAATTGATGATATATTCTGTGCCATTCTCGGCGATAGAAAATGTTTTTACCAATCCTCTACAGATAAATGCATTGTAATGCCAAATATCGCCTTCCTGAAAAAGAAATTGTTTTTTGCGGAGCTTTTTTACTTTGCAAACGGATTCAATTAATTGCATTTCGTCGTTGGAAAGCTCTATCTTATCGGTAAGGTATTTTTGGAAAATCGCGAACATTTATAGCATATTTATACATCAAATTTATAAATAAAAACTGTTTAAAGTTCTTGCTCCAATAATCACTTATTAAAGACTTTTAATCTTTCATGACCGCTCAATTTTTTGTGGAACAATAGTTTTTATACCAGATACCTAATTCATATTCTTCAGAATAATAAGCTCACTTCTAATCTTTAACATTTTTGCAATAATTAAATTAATCAATTATTTTTTTCTAGATAATTCTCGTTAATCCTAGAGCCGATTAATAATTGAAAAAAAATGTTTTAGAAATTAATGATTTGAGTGAATTAGCTCAGCTGGTTAGCGTCCCGATACATCGGGATTAATCAGAGGGTCGCTGGGGAGTAGATCCCGATTCGCCGGGAAGCCCAGCAGAGGGAGCCAAAGCCCGCAACGAAAGTTGTGGGCTTTTTGCGTTTAGAGGGGGGGTAGGCGAAATTTATGCTGAAATGTTTAAAGCCTTTAATTGTTATATTTTAATTTCAGTTTTAAAAACAACCGTAGCATCACCTTTTATCTTAATTAGCGAGGGTAGACCATTTTCAATTCCGACACTAACGCTTATCATTCCGAGCCTGTTTATCTTTTCTCCTTGTTTACCATTGAATTCGAAGAGGCTATCCTTAAAATCAACAATTTTATTTTGTATAAGGTATCCGCCTAATGGTCCGTTTGCATTACCTGTAACCGGATCTTCATTTATTCCGATTGCAGGGGCAAACATTCTTCCGTAGGTTAATATGTCATCATCATCCGAGTCAAATGTGAATACAAAATAGCCATTGCAATTAATCTGTTTACTTCGGTCAATCAAATTATTGTAATCAGGGGTAAGATTGTTCAGCTTTTCTCTGCTTTTTATCCCGATCATCACTTTTGAATGTCCTGTAGAAGCAATCTGGACCGGGCATCTTTCATCAATATCGTTATAATGAAGTCCTAGCGCTGATAATATTTGTTGAGTGGTAGCGGGATCGAATATCGGGCTGAGTTCAAATTTACCTTGGGTCATTATAATTTGGTAATCCTCATTTTTTTTGACGATCTCAAAAGGAAGTGTGCCAACCTTGGTTTTATATTTCAAAATACAAGCGTCTAAATTGTATTCAATAGCTTTTGCATACATCGCGGCAATTGTAGCGTGGCCACAAATGGGAACTTCCGATGTTGGTGTAAAATACCTGATTAAGCCATCAGAATCATTGTCGTCGGGAGAAAAAAGAAAGGCTGTTTCAGAATTGTTTAATTCTTTGGCAATCTGTTGCATTTGAGCATCAGTCAGCCCATCGGCATCTACAACTACGCCCGCCGGATTTCCGCTAAATCTCTCCTTTGTAAAAGCATCTATCTGGTATATTTTATACGTTTTCATATCGTTTAAGGTTCGTTTTAGGCTTTATCTTCTATGCGCAGTTTGCTTGTTGCGTAAACTGCATCTGGTTCAAATATATTCAATTTAACAAGCAGGATCCTGGTGTTTTAATGGATATGACGGAAGAAGCCAAACTTATGACGGTCTGTTGAAGAAAGCTTTATAAAAAAAACTTTTATAAAAACTTGCGTAGTTAAATGACTACATTTATATTTGTAGTCAAATAGCTACATAATGAATTTAAGAAGAGATGTATTTCAGGCCATTGCCGACCCTACAAGAAGGGCGATACTGTTGTTGGTGGCCTCGCAGTCTATGACGGCCGGAGCAATAGCTACCAATTTCGACACCGCAAGGCCAACTGTTTCAAAGCACCTGCAGATCCTTACCGAGTGCGAGTTGTTAGAGCAAAAACAAAACGGCAGAGAAATTCATTACCACACTAACGCAAAAAAAATGAAAGAAATTGCTGATTTTATTGAGCCGTTCCGCAAAATGTGGGACGACAGGTTTAATAAATTAGAAGATATCATGAAAAACTATAAACCAAGCAAATAGCGTAACATGGAGCAGAAAACAAAAATTGATGCCGAAAATGGCAAACAGGAAATAATCATTACCAGAGAATTTGATCTACCTGTAGCATTGCTTTTTAAGGCTTATGTTGAGCCTGAAATTATAGCACAATGGATGGGAACGAAAGTGTTGAAACTTGAAAACAAAAAGTACGGCAGTTACCAGTTCGAAACGGCTGATGCTAAAGGGAACGTAGCGTTTGTAGCCACCGGCGTGATACACGAGTTTTTGCCTGATGAAAAAATAACGCGGACATTCGAAATGGAGCAGACACCTTTTGGCGTTCAGCTTGAGTTTTTAACCTTCGAAAAACTAACCGATGATCGTAGTAAACTTACTATGCATGTGATTTACAGATCGGTAGCATTAAGAAATCAAATACTCGCCTTGCCTTTTGCTCAGGGTATTAATATGGCACATAACCGTTTGCAAAACATTGTAAATCAATTAAAATAACACATTATGACAAAGAGAAACAAAATTATCTATTGGATAGCCACCGTTTGGCTATCGTTAGGCATGTTATCAACAGGAATAGTACAGCTGATAAAAATGAAAGAAGAAGTGGCATTGTTTATGCAATTGGGGTATCCGCTTTATTTTCTGACTATATTGGGGATTTGGAAAATTTTGGGCGTTGTTGCGGTGTTAATTCCTAAATTTACTTTATTGAAAGAATGGGCTTATGCAGGTTTTTTCTTTGCCATGTCTGGTGCTGTTTTTTCGCACATTGCAATTGGCGATACTAGTACTTCTGCATACTTCGGGCCAACGTTGCTACTTGTGTTAACTATAGTGTCGTGGTATTTTAGGCCTTCAGATAGAAAAGAGGCTGTATCATATTTGTAATTCAATTGAATTTGTCACGTTGAGCCTGTCGAAACGCCTTGTAAGGCATTTAAAATATGTCCTTCGACAAGCTCAGGATGACAATTCTATATTTATGATACAGACGCTGAAACCATAAGGAAGGAACAGGGCAAAGGAATAAACAAATTCGACTGATATGAAAACGAATCCAAAAGTTGATTTTTATTTTAACAAAGCAAAAAAATGGCAGGAAGAACTGTTGCTGCTGCGGGCAATTGCCTTAGATTGTGGGCTTACCGAAGAATTAAAATGGGGAGTGCCCTGTTATACCTGGCACAACAGCAACATCGTTTTAATACATGATTTTAAAGAATACTGCGCATTTTTGTTTTTCAAGGGCGTTTTATTGAATGATGCCGCAGGGATCTTGATCCAGCAGACAAAGAATGTACAATCAGCAAGACAGGCGCGCTTTATCAACGCTCTCGAAATAGTGGAACTGAAACCCATTTTGAAGACTTATCTTTATGAAGCCATTGAAGCGGAAAAAGCTGGTTTGAAAGTAGAACTGAAGAAAACTACCGAATATAAGATTCCGGCTGAGTTTCAAAGTAAATTGGATCATATTCCAGATTTAAAAACGGCATTCGAAGCCTTAACGCCTGGCCGTCAAAGGGCTTATCTGCTTCATTTTTCGGTACCCAAGCAAGCTAAAACCCGTGAGGCAAGGGTGGAAAAATTTCTGCCGCAGATATTAAGTGGCAAAGGATTGAATGACTAATCGTTCCCTATTTTGTGGTGTCGGATGTTATCACTATTGGTTTGTCATCCTGAGCGTAGTCGAAGGATCTTTTAATGTAGTGTAAAGGCATTGTGCCCCAGGTAGATTAGTGTTTTTTGAAATTAGGAAATGAGCGGTTTGTGTTTCTTGGAGGCCCTCAGTCCGGCTTTTCGCTTTACTCCGTTACACTTCGTGTTCGCTGCAATCCGGTTTAGGAGCAAGGGTTTGTGCGCCCTGCAAGCCCCAAAATGAAAAACTGCCATAGCCATTTAGCCCCGGTTGAAGCGTTACCCTGCAGCAACGAGGTACGAGGAAGCGAAGCGTAAAAGCAGAAAACGGGAAGAAACTTAGTGTTTAATACAGGCATTGCGCTTCAAAACTATTTATAGTCGAAGGATTTTAACCAAAATAAACTGATGAGTAAAATAAATAACAATAAAAAAGAGTTGCTGGCAGTGCAAGCAGAAGAACTCCTCCATACTTTAAAAGCCCGTTTTGAGAAAAACATGGACCGCCATAAAGGTATTGAATGGGTTAAAGTAGAAGAAAGGTTAGTTGCCCAGCCCGAAAAACTATGGATACTCGATGAAATGGAAATAACCGGCGGCGAACCTGATGTTGTTGATTATGATAAAAAAACGGGCGAATATATTTTTTACGATTGTTCGGCAGAAAGCCCTAAAGGCCGTAGAAGTATTTGTTATGATTTGGAAGGGCTGGAATCGAGAAAAGAGCACCAGCCGGAAAATAATGCGGTTGATATGGCTGCTGCAATGGGTGTAGAACTCTTAACAGAAGAACAGTACCGGTTTTTGCAGCAACTTGGAAAATTCGATATCAAAACATCGAGTTGGATTGTTACTCCTCCCGAAATCAGAAAATTAGGTGGTGCCCTTTTCGGTGATCGCCGCTACGATCATGTGTTCGTGTATCACAATGGCGCACAATCGTATTATGCCGCAAGAGGGTTTCGTGGTTTGTTAAAAGTTTAAGCTAATAATTACAATAATTTTTGATAACAAAAGAAACGGAGGCCAGGTCGTTTAGCCAAGCTAATTTCACCACTAAACTGATAGCCGAGCTTCGGGAAAAGCGCCTGGGTGGCCATATTTTCGCTATTGGTATCCACCCTTAAGATGGAAATACCCGAAGCTTTTGCTACCGCCTCGGCCTGGTTCATCAAAGCCCTGGCGATACCCATGCCCTGGCAATCAGGGTCTACTGCTAAACGGTGTGTAACAATGGCTTTTTCGTTAATATCCCAACCTGCATCAGCATACTCGGGATCTTGATCTGTAGTAATTGCAGAAACACCAACAACCTGCTCTTCCAGCTCAGCTACCCATAACTGACCGATGGTAATATCGCTGGTGAATACTCCTGGGTTCGGATAATCATCTCCCCACTGGAAATTCCCTGCAGCACGCATTAAGGGTACAACTTTACTTACCAGGTGCATTATTTTCGGAATATCTGCTGTTACGGCTAATCTAATTGTCATGCCTGCAAAGATAATATATAGGTTTTATTAGTTCATTTGTCATTAGTTCATTAGTTAACAGGGAGAAGAAATTTGTTCTATTGTTAATTGAAGTCGGTTATCATTGTTAAACGCCTGGCTCCAAACGCATGGCCGTTTAATCGACTTTGGACTTTGGACTATCCCAAACTTCATTAAATCTTCATCTTTCGTTTTCATCTTTGGGCTTTCTATTCTTCATCATATTCCGGCCTGAAATATTGGTTGTTAAGGAATTGTTTTCTTATTGTATTATTCTGATTTTCATATTGTTAACGTAATGTTAAACTTAATTTATTGTTAATATTTAATTAACATTAGGACTGTTGTTTTGCATAAAAATAAAATAACAGAAAATGAAATCACGCATACTATCCCTAGTAAGTATTCTGCTGCTCTTGGTCGCATTTGCTCAGGCACAGGTTACAACATCTAGTATTAATGGAAAGATTAAGGATAATAAGGGTATCATCCCAGGGGCAACCATTGTAATGATACACGTTCCAACAGGTACGGTATCTAAAGGTTCGTCAAATGAGAACGGCCTTTACCGCATTGGTAACTTAAACCCGGGCGGGCCGTACAAAATCACCATAACCTTTGTGGGTTATAGTCCGGTGGTTAAAGAAAATATTTATTTAACTCTGGGTAACGACGTAAAGCTCGATATCGATCTTCAGGAGCAGGGCAACCAATTGGCCGAAGTAAGTGTTAAAGGCCAAAAAGGCGGAACAAAATCTGGTGCAGGTACCAGTATTGGCGAAGGTCAGATTAAAACTTTGCCAACTATGAACCGCAGTTTGCAGGACGTTACCCGCGTAACCCCTCAGGGCAGTAAAGACAATACCTTTGGCGGTACCAACTTCAGGTATAACAACGTGACCATTGATGGTGCGATTAACAATGATGCCATTGGTTTTAGTCCTTCATTAGGTGGTCAGAGCGGAAGCTCTGGCATGCCGGGAAGCAGTACACGTACCAACCCGGTTTCACTTGATGCGATCCAGGATGTTACTGTTTTGCTTTCTCCTTATGATGTTAAAGTCGGTAACTTTTTAGGTGGTAGTATTAACGCCGTTACGCGTGGTGGTACAAATGAGGTTGTAGGATCGGTTTATGGTTATGGCCGTAACGCTTCACTGATCGGTAGAAACAAAATTGGCGATAACAGCAAAGAACCTTCAGCTTTTCACGATTATCAAACCGGTTTCCGTGTGGGTTTCCCGATTATAAAGGATAAATTGTTCTTCTTTACCAACGAAGAGATTACCCGCCGTCAGGATCCGGTAATTTTAGGTGCAGGATCGTCTGACATGAAATTGCTTACCTTAACTGAGGCACAGCAGATTTCTGATCGCATGAAAACAGCTTATGGTGTTGATGCAGGTTCGTTTGGCGATTACAATATCTATTCGCAGTCTAACAAATTCTTTAACCGCTTAGATTGGAACATCAGTGAGCGCACCCAGTTAACCATCAGAAATAACACCATCATTTCGAAAGCAACAAACTTAGAAAGAGATCAGTCTAATTTCAGGTTTGGCGGTATCGATTTTAAACAGAACAACAATCAAACTTCAACTGTTGCAGATCTGAAAACCCGTTTTGGCAATTCAGCTACCAATAACTTAATTGTGGGTTATTCTACTGTTCACGATTATCGTGATCCGCTTTCTAATCCGGCTTTGCCACAGATTGAGATTGCTTCGAACAGTGGAACATTGTTTTTAGGTACCGATCGTGAGGCAAGTATCTTCAATATGAAACAGAACACTTTCGAATTTACCGATAACTTTACGTACAGCACCGGTAACCATACTTTTACCGTTGGTACACACAACGAATTTTATAAAATCAATTATGGCTTTGTAAACTCATGGAATGGCCGTGTGGCTTATAGCAGTGTTGCCGATTTCCTGGCTAATCAGCCAAATAGGGTACGTACCAGCTATAACTATGATGATAACAGCCGTGATAACATCATTGCAAACCCAACTGCAGAATTTAATGTGAACATGTACAGTGTGTATGGTCAGGACGAAATCCGTATCGGCGATCGTTTTAAATTAACACCGGGTTTGCGTTTTGATATGGCAAACTTGCCTGATATGCCATCATTAAGTTCAAAAACAACAAACTCTCCGGTTGATCCTAACTATGGTACAACTTATACTTATACGCAGCCATCATCAATTACCGGAAAATTCCTGAACAAAATACAGATTTCTCCACGTGTTGGTTTTAACTTCGATGTATTAGGTAACCAAAGTTTGGTTATGCGTGGCGGTACCGGTTTATTTACAAGTCGTGTTCCTTTTGCATGGATAGGTTATGCCTATTACAATAACGGAGTTAACTACGGGGCTTTTGATAAATCGTATGTTTATACAAATGCTGATCCTAGCAAAATCGTGAAACCGGTTGCGGGTTCCGATCCGATTAAAGATGCTTTAACCGGTAATGGCGAAGCAGGTTATGTAACTAACCAGGGCATAAATGTTAAAGATGCAAGTGGCGCTACGCAGGTAGATTTGGTTGATAATAACTTTAAAATGCCTAAAGCCTGGAGAAGTAATTTGGCTTTCGATTATAAAACTGATGACCAGTGGAAATTTACATTGGAAGGAATTTTTAGCCAGGTGATCAAAGATGTGCAGTTTCAACAGATCAACTATGTAGATAATCCAAAATACATGGTTTACGATACACAGAAACAGATGCCGATTTATTCAGGTACTAAAATTAATCCTTTATATACCAATGCTTACCTTTTATCAAATACAGATAAAGGATACAAATACAGTTTAACAGCACAGGTAAGTAAATCACTTCCTATGGGTTTAGATATGATGGTGGCTTATACCTACGGACGATCGAAAGATATTGCCAATGGCATCCGTAATTCAATGGAATCTAACTGGCAGTTAAACCAGGCCCTTAGTCCAAATAACCCAGGCTTGGCTTATTCTAATTTTGATATCCGTAACAGGATTATTTCGACCATCAATTACAGGTTAGATTGGGCTAAAAACGGTAAATATGTGTCTAACTTCTCCTTATTCTTCAGCGGCCAGTCGGGTTCGCCATATTCATTGGGTTTAGTAAATACCAGGATCAATGGAACTGGTCAAACTGTAAGTTTGATGTACATTCCGGCTGTAGGAGAAACTGCCAAGTTCTTTGCAAGTACACCTGATGGTATTGCGCAGGCTGCTGCATTTGATAACTATATTAACGGGGATAAATATCTGAGCACCCGTCGCGGTGATTTTACAGAGCGTAACGGCGCACGCACCCCTTGGAATGTTCAGGCCGATTTCCGTTTCGCTCAGGATATTCAGGTGGCAAAAGGAAAGCACCCACATGTACTTACCCTAACTTACGATATTATTAACCTGACCAATTTGGTAAATAAAGACTGGGGAATTCAGTATTTCTCTCCTAATACCTATAACTCAATGGCTAGTGTAGGCATTAAGGTGGCAACTGCAGGTACACCAACAACATATCCGGTGTATACTTTTGCACAGAAAGATGTAACCTCTTATTCAAAAGATTTCTTTGCCTCACGTTACCAGATGCAATTGGGATTGAGATATAGTTTCTAATCTTTTTTAAATATATAAATGAAGCGGTCTGGCCAGTATGGTCAGGCCGTTTTTCTGTGCAGCGTCACCCTGAATTTATTTCAGGGTCTTATTTGAAATAAAAAGATGCTGAAACAAGTTCAGCATGAGGTTAACTTTATGAGTAAAAGCAATGCCAATTAAACTTTTCTTTTACCCAAGCGTCAAAATAAAACACACAGCATAAAGCTTGATTTATTTTTCAATTTAAAAGGTTAGGTTATGAAAAGGATTGTAAATGCATTGCTCTTATTGGTTATGGCGGTTAATTTTAGTGCATGCGTGGTAAGCGCGCGTGCACCAAGGGCACATTGGGTGCGCGGGCATTATAATATTGGCCCTCATGGCGGTCGGTATTGGGTACCCGGACATTACCGTTAAATTTTTGCGATCGCCGTCTTTATTAAGGCGGCGATTTGTTTTTATAAGCATGTTAAAAAATGTAATTCGGTAACTAATGCGATTGTTGATTTCGATTGTAGGAATAAAATAATACATTAGCGTTATTAACACGATTTTAGCATATGCAAGAAGAAATTCTTTTACAGATTAGCCTTAAAATTAAAGAAAGACGTAAAGAACTGGGTATTACCGTTCAGGAGCTTGCGAATAAAGCAGAGGTAAGTAAAGGACTGATCTCTCAAATCGAAAATAGCCGTACCATTCCGTCTTTAATGGTATTAATGGATATTATTAAAAGTCTGCAGATAGATCTGAACAGTTTTTTTAAGGATATCAATTTTCATAAAAAAGATGCCCCCGTTCTGGTGAAACGAAAAGATCAGTACCAGAAGTTCGAAAAGGAACAGGCCACAGGCTTTAACTACTCGCGTATTTTAACCAAGAACATTAAATTTTCGACTGCCGATTTTGTGTTGCTCGAGCTCGAAGTGAATGCGCATCGCCCAATGGTGAAAACCGAAGCTTTCGAATTTAAATACATGATAGAAGGTAAGGTAGAGTACCAGTTTTCGAAAAAGAAAATTATACTCGAAAAAGGAGACTCCATGCTTTTCGATGGAAGGCTTTCACATACCCCGGTTAACGTTGGCGATAGCAAAGCGCTAATGCTGGTAATTTATTTTTTTGAGTAACATTTTGTTAAACAAAGTTTATTAATACTTAACAAATATTTATTTTCATCTTTATAAACCAATCTTAGGTTTGGTAATAGAAAATATGAATATGAAAAGATTTTTGAAAAGTACTTTATTGTTACTTTGTTTATGTGTATTTGCGCAGGCACAATCTAAAAAAATTAAACACGTAATCTTAATTGGTTGTGATGGTTTTGGTGGTTACGCTTTGCCAGAGGCGAATATGCCTCATCTTAAGGCATTAATGGCCAACGGCTCGTGGACTACACAGGCACGCTGTGTATTGCCATCTTCCAGTGCTGTAAACTGGGCTTCCCTGTTAATGGGTGCTGGGCCAACTGAACATGGTTATACCGAATGGGACAGTAAAGTGCCCGAAATTCCATCTGTTACCAAAACATCTTATGGTTTGTTCCCTGGGATATTTAGTGTAATCAGAGATCAAAAAAAACAGGCTAAAACAGCTATTGTGTATAGCTGGAGCGGTATTGGTTATTTATTTGAAAAAGAAGCAGTAAACATCATCGTTAGCGGAAACGATAAAGATGATTTTTGCACGGATACTACTGTTGCGATTATCAAAAAAGAAAAACCTTATTTTACCTTCCTGCATTTAGACGAACCTGATGGTACGGGGCATTCAATCGGTCACCGTACACCGGCTTATTATAAACAACTGGAGTTGGTAGATCAGCGGATCGGTAAGATTCTAAAAGCAGTTAACGATGCAGGCATAGCCGATGAAACTGTTATCCTGGTTACTGCCGATCACGGTGGTAAAGGTAAAGGCCATGGTGGTAAATCGCTCGATGAAGTGCAGATTCCGTGGATTATCTCAGGCCCTGGCGTTCGTAAAAACCACGAATTAAAAGATGCGATTGTTACCTACGATACCGCCGCAACACTAGCCTGGTTAATGGGGTTGCAACAACCGCAGAGTTGGAGGGGAAGGCCGGTACTGGAAGCTTTTGCGAAATAAAACAAGCCCTATGCGATAAAACTTAACAATTTGATAATCTTGATATTGTTTACTAATAATAAACAATGTTTACTATTGTGTTTTTAGATAAAATACATATGTCAGTCAAATTAGTGGTGTTCGGTATAATAAACAACTTAAGCAGATATTAGGATGAGTTTACTTCATCTTGCCCGCAAAAAAGCACTCAATTGGCCTTATTGGTTAATTACAATGCTTGGTGGTATAGCAGCGTTTGGTTGTTATACCAGCATTTATGCCTTTCGTAAAGCTTTTGCCTCTGCTACTTTTGAGCACCAGGAATTTCTGCATATCGATTATAAAGTCTGGTTGGTTATTGCACAAATGGTAGGTTACACATTAAGTAAGTTTTATGGTATCCGTTTTATTTCCGAATCGGGGAAAAGTAACCGGGCGCGGAGCATCATTTTTCTGATTCTTTTTTCCTGGCTTGCCCTGCTTGGATTTGCTTTGGTACCTGCTCCTTACAATATTGTATTTCTTTTCCTCAATGGTTTCCCTTTGGGGATGATCTGGGGTTTGGTATTCAGCTATTTGGAAGGAAGGAAAACAACCGAATTTATGGGTGCATTAATGTCGATCAGTTTAATATTTGCCTCAGGTTTTGTTAAAACGGTAGCCCGAACGCTGATGTCGTTTGCTTCGGTAAGCGATTATTGGATGCCTTTTCTTACCGGACTGGTTTTTCTGCTTCCGCTTTTCCTGTTTGTTTTTTGCCTGGAGGTTATTCCGCCGCCTTCAAAAGAAGATCAGGAGTTACGTACCAAGCGGGTGCCGATGGATGCGAAACAGCGCAGAAAGTTTATCACCAAATTTTTGCCGGGTATCATCTTAACCATTATCATCTACGTGCTGCTTACCTGTATCCGCGATATGCGCGATAATTTCGAAGTAGAAATCTGGAATGGCTTAGGTATTCATAACAACCATATCTACACGCAGATTGATACCCTGATTTCGGTTGTGGTATTGGTGATGATGGGGCTTTTGATCTTGATTAAAGATAACCTCAAAGCTTTTACCGTAATCCACATCATGATTATTTCAGGCTGTTTGCTGATCGGCGTAAGTACATTCTTTTTCGATAGGGGGTACATAGGGCCTGTTAGCTGGATGGCTTTACTGGGGATGGGGCTGTATATGGCCTACATTCCCTATAACGCCATTTTCTTTGAACGGATGATTGCCAATTTTCACTATAAAAGCAATATCGGTTTTATTATGTATGTGGCCGATTCAATTGGCTACGTAGGTAGTTTTTCGATACTGCTGTTTCATGAGTTTGGCGAAACGGGTACCAGTTGGATGCACTTTTTTAAACAGTGTTTGTTTGCCATACCATTAATTGGTGGGGTGTGCAGTATACTTTCGTTGATCTATTTTAGAAGAAAGACTTTGGTTACAAATAAAAAGATGCAGGCAAGGGGAAAAATGGTTTTAACAGGGGAATGAAATGGCTTGCTTCATCGTCATTTCGAGCGGACCCGATAGCTATCGGGTGCAACGCAGTCGAGAACCACAAAGTGCTCAGCGAAGCTAAATCTGCTTCAATAGATCTCTCCATTCCACTGTGTTCCAGTCGAGATGACGACCATTCTAATAATTGGAATAATGGAAGATAACGTGATAAAAACAACATTAACGAAGATGATTTTTAATAGCATCTCACAAAAAAAATTAAACAATGAATAAACATTTCGATCTTATTGTAATTGGTGGAGGGATTTTAGGAACATTCCATGCTTATCATGCTTTACTTTCGGGCAAATCGGTACTGCAGCTCGAAAAAGACAATTTTCCGGTAGGCGCTACTGTGCGCAATTTTGGTCAGGTGGTACCCTCGGGTATGGAAGCCGAATGGTTCGAATACGGTGTTGCAGGATTAGATATTTATAAATCTATCCAGCAGGAATTCGATATTTCCGTGCAGCAAAACGGCAGTGTGTACATCGCATCAGATAACGATGAGCAGACCTTGATCCATGAGCTGAAAGCACATTACGATACCATCGGTTACGAAACCGAATTGCTTAATCAGGATGCGGTTTTAAAGAAATATCCTGCTATTAAATCTTCTTATGCCAAAGAAGCCATCTTTTTCCCTCAGGAAATTAGTGTAGCACCAGATCAGATGATCTACCGTCTGCATGAATATATGCAGGCTAAGTTTGCACAATACACGCTTAAATACAACAGTCCGGTTACTGCCTGCGAAAGCAAAGGTACTGGTGTTGAAGTAGGTTTAAGAAACAATACCACGCTTTTTACGGCAGAGAAAGCCATTATCTGTAACGGTTACGAGTTTAAATTGCTTTATCCCGAACTATTTAGCGAGAGCGGTATTGTGGTTAGTAAACTGCAGATGATGCGCAGTATACCTATGCCAGAAGTAGCTTTAGCAGGTAATATTTTAACCGGGCTTACCACAAGGCGTTACGAAAGTTTTGAGCACTATTGCCCTTCGTTCAAAAGCATTAAAACGCCTGAGCATTACGAAGAGCTGAAAAAATGGGGTATCCATATCCTGTTTAAAAAGGCTGCAGATAATACAATTATTATTGGCGATTCGCATATCTATGCCGATGTAAACCATTTCGATGATCTTGGTTTCGATTTAAATCACCACATTAATGAACTCATGCTCGAAGAAGCCGCCCGGATAGTTGATTTCGATGTGCGCAAACTGCAAAGTACCTGGGCTGGATTTTATCCGCAGCATGCAACAAAACATATTGTAACATACGATCTCGACAATCGCATCCATATACGTACAGCTATTGGTGGCAAAGGAATGACTGCTAGTGCAGGTTATGCCGCAGAAAGTATTAAGAAAATATTTAGTTAACAAATACTAAACAAAAATAATGGTTTTTGTTAACTAAAAGTTGGCATTAGGCTAACATGTACATCTTATCATTGCATCTATAAAACCTAAAAAAATTATAGATAAATGAAACATCTCTACAAGATGAAGATGTGCATGATAGTTTTGCTGCTATTATGCCTCACGCCTTATTTTACCTGGGCGCAAACCAAAATTGCCGGTTTGGTTAAAGACGATGCGCAACAGCCGGTCCCGGGCGTTAGCGTACTGATAAAGGGAACTAAAAAAGCTACTTCTACCGATTTATCGGGACGCTTTACCCTCGATGCCAAAACAGGCGAAACACTTGTTTTTAGTTCGATCGGATTTCTTCCGCAAGAAGTTCAGGTTACGGGCACAAACCTGACCGTAACTTTAAAAACAGACTCGAAAAATTTAAACGAGGTAGTGGTTACCGCCCTCGGTATCCGTAAAGAGAAAAGAAACCTGGGTTATGCCATTCAGGAAGTAAAAGGAGCAGATCTGGTAAAAGCCAGGGAAGCTAATCCGGTAAACGGATTGGTGGGTAAGGTTGCCGGTTTAACTGTTGGTGTATCCTCAGAGCTTTTGGGGCGTTCATCGCTTTACCTTCGTGGTAACGATGTTAATTTGGTCGTGGTAGATGGGGTGCCCATCAATTCGGATACCTGGAACATCAATCCCGACGATATCGACACTTATACCGTGCTTAAAGGCCCGGCAGCAGCAGCACTTTATGGTTATCAGGCTTATAATGGTGCATTATTAATCACCACTAAAAAAGGTAAACTGAGCGATAAAGGTTTTACCGTAGAACTAAATTCGAGCACGCAGTTTAACAAAGGCTTTATCGCTTTGCCGAAAAGCCAGGATGAGTACGGGCCAGGTGAGCACAGTGCCTATGCTTTTGGTGATGGAAAAGGTGGTGGCTTAAATGATGGCGATTATGATATCTGGGGGCCAAAATTCGACGGTCAGTTGATTCCTCAATATGATAGTCCGGTTATAAACGGCGTGCGCCAGGGTACGCCATGGGTTGCCCGTGGAAAGGATAACTTAAAGCGTTTTATCCAAACCGGATTGCTTTCTGCAAACAACGTTGCCTTATCTTCTGCAACAGATAAGTATAATTTAAGGGTTTCTATTTCCAATAATTATCAAAAAGGAATTATACCGAACACACAATTAAATATCAACAATTTTAATGTAAGTGGTTCGTATAACATCAGTCCGAAATTAAGGGCCGAGGCCTACATTAATTACAGTCGCCAGTTTTCTGATAATATTCCGGATGTAAACTATGGACCGAACAGTGTGATTTATAACATGACCCTTTGGGGCGGTGCCGATTGGAACATCGATGACATGAAAAACTACTGGCAGCCGGGCAAAGAAGGCATCCAGTCTATCTATGCAGAATACCAACGTTACCACAATCCTTATTTTATGTCGTACGAATGGCTGCGCGGGCATAAAAAGAACGATATTAACGGTTATGCCTCTTTAAACTATAATGTAACCAAAGGACTGGATGTATTGTTAAAAACGCAGATTTCGACCTACGATCAGTTAAGGACAGAGAAAATGCCATTTTCTGCTCACCCATACGGACGTGAAGAAGGCCTAGGCGATTACAGGGAAGACCGTCGCAGCATGTTCGAAAACAATACGCAGTTAATTTTGAAATACAACAAAAACGTTGGCGATTTATTCGAAATCAGTGCTTTTGGTGGTGGTAATGCCCGTAACTTCAGTTACAACTCGAGCTTTACCACAACTGATTATTTAAACGTTCCGAATGTATATAACTTCTCGAACTCTAAAAACCCGGTAAAAGCATTCGATTTTAACTCTAAAATGTTGGTATTAAGTGCGTTTTACTCAGTAGATTTGAGCTTTAAAAAGTATCTGAATATCAATACCACTGGCCGTGTAGATAAAAACTCTGCACTTCCTCCAGGCAATAATTCAGCCTTCTATCCTTCGGTTTCATTAAGCTCGGTAATTTCCGATTATGTAAAAATGCCTGCTTTTATTTCATTTGCAAAAGTAAGGGCATCATATGCCAACGTTAAAGACCCGGGTTTGGGCACACAGGAATTTATCGGTGCAACACCACTGCAAACTTATCCAATTGGTTATGGTGCAGAATATACTTCATCATATGGTGGCCCTGGTTATGGCCTTTCTTCGCCATACAGCATCAGGCCAACCTATAATAACCAAACAGGTGCCTATTATACCAACAACCTTATCGACCTGAACGCGGTAAAAGCGCAGAGCAGAACCAATTACGAAGGTGGTATCGATCTGAAGTTCCTTAAGAACAGGTTAGGTTTCGAAGCTACGTATTTCAGGTATATCGATGGACCGAAAATTATCAGACAAAATATCTCAGCAGCTACAGGTTACCAAACTAATACCATCAACGGCCGTAAAACACAAAATAGTGGTGTGGAATTAAGTTTATCAGGCGCACCAATCATGACCGATAAATTTGGCTGGGATGTAATGATCAACTGGTCTACCTATAAACAGATTTACAAAGAGCTTGCCCCAGGAGAAACCTCAGTTGATCAATTCTTTAAAACCGGCGATCGTATCGATAATATTTACGGTTCTGTTTTAGCTAAAACACCAAGTGGGCAGGTGATTCATACTTCAAGCGGAACGCCGATTTCGTTACCTGTTAACCAGCTGCTAGGGCATGCCGATCCAAACTGGGTATGGAGCATTGGCAATAAATTCAGGTATGAGAATTTCTCTTTCAGTTTCCAGTTAGATGGTAAAGTGGGTGGGGTGATGCAAGATTATGTGAGGTTAAAATCGTTCCAGGGCGGTCGTCAGATCGAAACCATCCAGGGTAAAATGGGTGAAGCCAGATACCAGGATTACCTGCGTGTAAACGATCCAACTTATAAAGGCACCTGGGTAGGCGATGGTGTGGTGGTTGCCAATAACGGTAAACTCAATTTCGATCCGGTTACGGGTGTAATTACCAATTATGGCGACCTAACTTTTGCACCAAATACCACTCCGCAGTTATTACAGGATTATCTGGGCGTTTTTTATGGTGCCAAAGAAAACACCATGATGAGTCGTACCTATGCCAAATTGCGTGAAGTAACCTTTGGCTACCAATTGCCTAAGAAATTATTGGAGCGCACGTTTATCAAATCGGCCAATATTTCGGTAGTAGGGCGTAATCTCCTGTACTTTATCAATTCTACTTATAACGATGTAGATGTAGATCAGTACTCAGGCAGAGAAGGTACTTCTACGCTGCAAACACCAACTACCAGAAGTATAGGTTTTAACCTTAATGTTACTTTTTAATCGCTATAACATGAAATCAATATATAAAATCCTGTTCCTCTTCATCATCGTTGCAGTGTGCGGCGGATGTAAGAAAGAATTTGAAGAAAATTTTAAAAATCCGAACCAGGCCGAAACCGTTCCGCCAAACTTGTTATTGAACGGCATCTTGTTCGATATGTACGAAGCACCTTTTTCGGGCTCAGAAAGGTGGAACCAGTACACGGCCGCCAACTATTTCTATTACGCAACCAATAACTACGATTGGACAGGCGCTTCGTTAGATTACACGACTTTGAAAAATGTGGTGAAAATGGAAGAGGAAGCTAACCGTTTAGGCGGTGCAGTGGCTAAACCTTACCTGGCGCTGGCTAAATTCTTTAAAGCGTATTATTTTGTGAAAATGAGTTTGAAAGTAGGCGATTTACCGATGACAGATGCCTTAAAAGGTTTCGCCAACTTAACACCAAAGTACGATACCCAAAAAGATATTTTTAAACAATCGTTAACCTGGTTAGAAGAATCGAACAACGATTTATCGGCTTTAATTACTGCGGGCAACAAAGAATTAAAAGGCGATATCTACCTTAAAAATGACCTGGTAGCCTGGCAAAAGGTGGTGAATACTTTTAAATTACGGACTTTGATCAATTTGAGCACAAAAGCGGATGATGCCGACTTACAGGTAAAACAACAATTTGCTGCGGTATTGGGCAACCCGACCAAATATCCGGTTATGGAGAGTATGGCCGATAACCTGCAGTTTGTGTACAACGAGAGTTTTAACAAGTATCCGAACAATAAAGATAATTTTGGTAATGATGCCTTGCGTTACAATATGGCGGGTACTTATTTAAATACGCTTTCGAGCCTTAAAGATCCCCGGGCCTATATGGTAGCCGAGCCAGCAAGGGGGATAGCAGAAGCTAACGGTTATGCCATTACCGATTATCGCAATTTTATTGGTGCGCCTACAGGTGAAGATCAGGGGCTAATGTTGGATAAGGTACAGAAGGGACTGTATTCGCTGATTGGCCGTTATCGCTATTATAGTGGTTATACAGCAGAAAATACCTTTATCATTGCTTATCCTGAGCTTTGTTTTATCAAAGCAGAGGGCATTAACCGCGGTTGGGCTACTGGCGATGCCGAAAGCTGGTATAAAAAAGGAATTCAGGCTTCTATTGGTTTCTATGGTATTAAAGACGGTGTTAATGTGGTCACCTTCTTAAAAAAGGACGGGAAGCTGGGCGAATTTGAAAATTTTAATGTTAATTTCTCTTTCGAAAGCGATTATTATTCGCAGGCTGCGGTTAAATATGCCGGTAATACAGCCGATGGTTTAAAGCAGATCCTGACACAGAAATACCTGGCTTATTTCCGTAATTCGGGTTTCGAAGCTTACTATCAGTACCGCCGAACAGGTGTGCCAACTTTCGATTTAGGTCCGGGCGTAGGTAATAGTAACAGGATTCCTAAGCGTTTTCAGTACCCTAATATTGAAAGAACAACCAATGGCGAAAACCTAAAACAGGCTTTACTTCGCCAATATAACGGAACTGACGATATTAATCTGGCGCCGTGGATTGTTAAACCATAATTGTTAACGATCTGATATTCAGTTTAAAATTTGCAAAACGACCCTCCGCCATAAAGGGAGGATCGTTTTCTTAAATAATAATTAAATTAATTTTTGCATAAATAGTTTAAAAGCGCTAATATTGCACTCCCAAAACGAACAAGGGTGTTGAGCTGCAAAGTGTAAACAAACCTCGTTTTAGGGAATGACCAGTATTCCTTCTTAGCTCAGCTGGTTAGAGCATCTGACTGTTAATCAGAGGGTCGCTGGTTCGAGCCCAGCAGAGGGAGCCAAAACCCGCAACGAAAGTTGTGGGTTTTTTACGTTTAGGGCTGGGCGAGAAGTCTAATTTAACCTCCCTTTTCCCAAAAACCTTTTTCGTCAAGAATTTTCAAATAGCTGTTATGTGGTTCGTCAGCGTGATAAAGTTGATACAGTTGGTCGGTCAGCGCTGTTAGAAAGTTAAAGAAAACAGAAAAGTCTTCTTTTGAATTGTAAAGGCTGCCCCACTCACCTAATACCCAGTTTAAGGTGTTGCCGTGGCTAACCGTGATTGCAAATACGAGCGTCGGAGGATCGGCATCAGTTTGTTTATAATAGTCATACTGCTTTCCTCCTAACAATGCTATTTCTCGGGCCGGAACCTGGATGGAGCGTATCTCCGAAAACAAAACAGAACCGAAACAAGAACTGGTAAAGCCTTCATTACTTAGTGAAATAGTTTCTGTCGACCGCCTTGCGGATGCTGCTTTAAACAGCTTGTAAATAGCCGTAAACATTAATGGCAAGAAGATCAACAATAGCCAGGCCGGGAAAAGTGGATGCGGATCTGGCAGTAAAGCGATGATTGTTAGTGAAACAGTAATCGTTAGTAAGGTGGTGAAAAACCAAAACAGAATAGTTGAGGTTTTCTTGCTGTTATTAAAACGGAAGCGATAGGTATCCATATCTGTCCAAAGCGTTAAAAAATAGGGCACAAAAATTTAGGTTTAGTTACAAAAGAAAACCACCATTTCCGATAGTAAAAGTAAATTTATTTGGCCAAATATTAGCGCATACAAATTTGAGTTTCTGCTTACAGTTCTCTCAGAGGATGTTTACGCTGCCTGCTGAACGGGATACTCATCCTGTTGTTCAGGATTAGATTGATGCATTGGGATATTGCAATAGTAAATTGCCCCATGTGTCGAGAGTAAGGGCAAGCACAAAAAAACGTTGCTTGCCCTTTTTATTAACGTTAAATATAAATTACTCCTGGTGCTCAGGTGCACCGTTTGGATCCATCCATACATATTCCCAATGGTGGCCATCAAGATCGTCGAAACTATGTTGGTACATAAAGCCATAATCGGTAGCCGGATTCGGTATGGTGGCGCCAGCAGCTACCGCGTTATTTACCATTTCGTTAACCGCATCTTTACTATCGGCCGATAAGGCAATGGAAGTTTCTATTGCTTTGTGGGCATCGATGATTTCTTTTTGGGTAAAAGTCTGGAAAAAGGTTCTGGTGAGCAGCATGACATAAATGGTATCGCTGATGATCATGCAGGTTGCTTTCTCGTCGGTAAATTGCGGGTTAAAAGTATAACCGAGCTTGGTGAAAAACTCCACCGACTTATTAAGGTCGTTAACAGCCAGGTTCACAAAAATTTGAGTTGCCATATTGTTTTCTAATTTAGTTTACTCAAAGGTATAGCAAAGCTATTTGGGTATTAATGTGCAAAAACGACAAGTTAAGGGGTTAAACGCGACTTATGTGAATTCTTTTTATCTTTAGTTCCGGTTTCCGATGGTCACCACTAAATGCAAGCCTTAAACCACCAAATCTATTAGTCGCTCATGAAACAAATATTACTCATTTTAACAATCCTACTTCCCTTTTATACTTTCGCTCAAAAGAAATTACCAGTTGTTAAAGCCGGAGTTGGTCAGGCAAAATTCTACGAAGCGTACAAGGCATCATCGAACTGGTACATCAATCCCAAGATAAAATTAGATGTGTTTACAACTGGTAAAATAACCAAATCAATAAACATAAAATTCAAAACGGATATAGATTCTATCGTGTTTAGAATAGGACCTGGGGAGCAAAAAGAATTTATTGTTTTGTTGAACGGCAAAGATTCCTGCCGAACCAAGATTGTGTGTCCTGAGCTAAAAAACTTCAGCAAAATTTCGCCCGAAGTGCACGATTCAATTCCTTTTTTTGTGAATAAATACAATACGAACTTTTTACCGGTGGTTTTCAACAAAACTGATTCCCTTTTATTGAACTTCGATTCAGGCGCTACCGAAGTAGATCTTACTACCGCTGCACTTAAGCAAAAAGTTAAATCTAAGCCCAAGCTTTATAACACTGATTATGATATCAAAATTGGGAGTCATACCTATAAGAGCAAAATTTATGATATTGAATTGGCTGGTAATGAGACCGATGGTTTGCTTGGCTGGGATATATTCGACGGTATGATTCTAGCGTTGGATTATGATCAGAATAAAATGATGGTGCATTCTACCATGCCCAAGCAGATTTTACGGGATAAACAATACACCAGGTTTAAGATTACTTATATCAAAAACAAACCTTTTATAGAGAGCGAAATTTCGCAAAGCGGAACCAAAAATAAAAACCTGTTTTTCTTCGATTTAGGTTATCAGCGTACGGCCATGCTTGATAACGATTTGCTGCGGGAAATGCGCTTTCCAACAGAGAAAATGGAAGTGATCAAAAAGGTAATTATGCGTGGTATAAGGGGTAACGAGGTACCGGTAACCACGGTAAAACTGCAAAGTTTGAAGATTGGTAATTTTGAATTGAAAAATGTTCCAGCTCAGGTTATGGAGCAAAATAAACCCATGCCAGGCGTTAACGTTCATTATCTGGGAACCGATATTCTGAAAAGATTCAATACGGTTTTTGATTTTCAAAATGATGTGATCTATTTAAAGCCAAACCATCTCTATGATGCTGCCTATGCAGACCAAAAGATTTAATATCATCAGTTTTTTAACCGCAAAGACAGCGAAGTGAAACGCAAAGAACGCAGTATTTGATCGTCATCTCGACTGAAGTGAAACGAAATGGAGAGATCTTTTTAAGTAATCCTTTTAGGTCCATCATCCATTTAACCACCCATCTGTTATCCTATATAGTTGGTTTTATAGGTATGCGGCCACATGTCAGTGTTCTTGGGTGGATTTGAAATTAAGAAAGAGAATAAAGACGGATTTGATTTGCAATTTCTGAATAAATCAATCGGCGGGGCTGAGTTCATAATCTACAGTTCAGCAAGGAAAAGGTGCGCTGTAATGTTTTTTTATCATATCTTAAATGTCGGATTTTTACAACAAATAGTCTATTTATTTCAAGAATTGAGCGGATGAGTTACCTATTTTTGATTAAAACCAAATATAAGGAAGATGAAAAAAATAGTATTAGTTGGTCTTATGGCGTGTTCCCTGGGTTTAAACCTCAAGGCACAACGAAAAACGGATAAGGTAGAACAGGGGATTTTTAAACCTACAGATGAATCCTTAAAGCAGTATAAATATCCAGACTGGTTCAGAGATGCCAAGTTTGGAATCTGGTCGCATTGGGGGCCTCAGGCAGTTCCCAGACAGGGAGATTGGTATGCGAAGAACATGTATGTTCAGGGCAGTGCGCAGAATAAGTACCACGTGGCAACCTATGGTACACCATCTAAATTTGGATACAAAGATATTATCGCTTTATGGAAAGCAGAGAAATGGAACCCTGAGCAGTTGATGGCCTTATATAAAAAGGCCGGTGCCAAATATTTTGTAACCATGGGCTCGCATCATGATAATTTCTTTCTATGGAACTCCAAAATCCATAAATGGAACTCGGTAAATATGGGGCCAAAAAAAGATATTGTGGGTTTATGGCAAAAAGCAGCTAAAAAAGAAGGGCTCCGTTTTGGCGTTTCCGAGCATCTCGCGGCCAGTTTTAACTGGTTTCAGCCAAGTCATGGCGCAGACAAAACAGGGCAATTTGCAGGCATTGCCTATGATGGGCACGATCCGAAATATGCTGATCTTTATCATCTACCTGCTGATTCGGCCGATATGAAAGAGTGGCTGACCAATAATCCGGGCTGGCATAAACAATGGTTGGAAAATGTTAACGAACTGATCGATAATTATCATCCCGACCTGCTATATTCGGATAGTAAACTTCCTTTTGAAGATATAGGGCGTACAATGGTTGCGCACTATTACAATGAGGATATGGCCAAAAATAAAGGCAAACTGGAGGCAGTATATACGCCAAAAGAGCCATCTGAAGGTAAATGGGCACAAGATGTAGAACGCGGCGTATTGGATTCGATCAGCCCATTTCCGTGGCAAACCGATACTTCGATAGGAGATTGGTATTATAGAACCGGTCAGAAATATAAAAGTGCAAATGAAATCGCCCAGCTTTTGATCGATATTGTAAGTAAAAACGGAAATCTTTTGATCAATGTTGTACAGACTCCAGAGGGAGACCTGGAGCCTGATGTTGTAAAAATTGTTACAGAAATTGGCGACTGGACCAAATTGAATGGAGAAGGTATTTATGCATCGAGACCATGGAAAGTATATGGAGAAGGCCCTTCTACCATTAAATCAAACCAGAAAAAGGGCCATTTTGGTGGTTTAACCGATTCAGGTGAATATCAATCGACAGACATCAGGTATACCACAAGGGCGGACAATCTTTTTGCTTTCTGTTTAAATGTGCCAAATGAAAGCATTAGAATGACCTTACTTGGGCGCAGATCGAAATACCTGGAAAAGCCCATCACTTCGGTTACGATGCTGGGCAGTAAAAGTAAATTAAAGTGGGTGCAGGAAGATGATGCCCTCGTAATTAGCAAACCCGCAGATTATCCGGCCTGGTTGGTAACTGGTTTCAAAATAGAATTCAAAAAATAGGGAGAGCCGCTTACATTTAAAGTGAAAGATGAAAAGATATTGTTTGGCACTGGATCTCGTTGATGATCCAAAACTCATAGCGGAGTATGAAACTTATCACCTTAATGGTTGGCCTGAAATTAAGCGGAGTATTGTCGAATCAGGGGTTTTGGAAATGGAGATATACCGCATTTCAAACCGTTTGTTCATGATCATGGAAACTGATGATAATTTCAGTTTTGAAAAAAAGACAGCTATGGATATTGCTAACCCTAAGGTGAAAGAGTGGGAAGAACTCATGTGGAAATATCAGCAGGCATTACCCTTGGCAAAGCCTGGAGAAAAGTGGTTGCTGATGAAAAATATATTTAAGTTAAACGAAATGTGATATGAAAAAGCCGAACGGGCACATGCATACTGAACACAGCTAAAGTCAGTTGGTTTGGTATCTTCTGTGGGGGGTAAGGACGAAAGATTGGAAAGTGATTTGCCCTTGCCGCAAAAGATCCGCCCTTAACCTTTTGGAGTGAAATGCAGCACGTTTAATTAATTGAAAATGAATCTTTAGTAACAATATCTAGCTAATGTAAATCTTCGGTTTTACTTAAAAGCAAAAGGAGAATGCGCTTAGAACATTCTCCTTTTGTATTTTCTGTTAATCAATGAATTGTATCTGTTGTACCAGGTAGGCCTTCCCAAATTTCTGCGGATCCTGTATCACTGTTGCTTTAATGGCCTTCCATTTTGGCTGTTGCCCTTTTTGCCAGTTTGCACGGATTTCCTGTGCATTTAGCCAGATTTCTTCAAGTTCGTTCTGAACCGTGCTATTTGCATAAGTGAGTTGCAATTTATCAGGAATGAGATAATAGTCATTTCCTGTTTTGCTTAGTCTTATTACTGGTCCGCCAGGTACATATGAAGTAATCAGTTGAACAGGAAAAGACTCCGTTCCTTTGTATTGCTCTTTGCTAATTATATTTTCAAAAATAAAATAGTATTCAGGTCCGTCTTGAAGTGGCTCTTTATCGCGGTTGAATCTGGCTTTAACGCGGTAAGAATAACCAGGTTCCCTTTGATCAAAACCCCATAACGAAGCACCGGCATCTACATTGCCTGGCAACTTCAAAAGCACATCATTATCTGCAGCATAACGAGGGCTTACCAGCAGTTCAACTTCCTGTCCGTTTTTTAAGTTCAGCGGACCATATCTTTCCGATTTTTTGCAAGAAACAAGTGCAAAGGCTACAAAAAGAAAAAGTAGATTTTTCATAGGTGAGTGGTTTTTAGATTAATGGTTTCTCATGAAACGTAAAGATACCGATAGACGCTACAAGATATTGAAAGTTTTGTGCCATGCGCTAATTTAAGCGCTTGGTTATTGAAAATCCTGATTTGGCAATGCAATAATTACCTAATCCTTATGCCTCAATACTTTGGTTATTCTTAAATATTAGCACAAATTTAGCTAAACCTTAAAATGTGCTAATAGTCCCGTGTTTTGTATAAATCAGTTTTAGCGCTCCGCAATACCTTTGTTATCAGTATTTAACAAAGAAAAAAATGTCGAAAATAATTTTAATTACCGGTGCCTCACGTGGTTTTGGTAAAATCTGGGCAAAAGCCCTTTTAGAGCGCGGCGATAAAGTAGCTGCAACTGCAAGAAATACAGCAGATTTAAATGATTTGGTAGAAGCTTATGGCGATGCTGTGTTTCCGCTTCAATTGGATGTAAACGATAGAGATGCCTGTTTTGCCGTAGTTGAAAAAGTTAAGCAACACTTTGGCCGCATTGATGTATTGATCAATAATGCGGGATTTGGTTTGTTTGGTGCGATAGAGGAAACCACCGAGCAACAGGCCCGTGCACAAATGGAAACAAACTTTTTCGGATTATTGTGGGTAACACAGGCTATTGTTCCGGTAATGCGCGAACAACAAGCCGGGCACATTATCCAGGTCTCGAGCTTCCTGGGCTTGGTAAGTTTTCCTGTGCTGGGTTTATACAACGCATCTAAATATGCTGTAAATGGCTTAAGTGAAACGCTGGCACAGGAAGTAAAAGGTTTTGGCATTAATGTAAGTTTAATCGAACCAAATGGTTTTTCTACCGATTGGTCGGGTGCTTCAGCTTTCCAAACAGCGCCGTTAGAAGCATATGCTCCAGTTAAAAAAGCATTTTTTGATGCTTCAACACCCGATAGTTGGGGCAAACCAGAAGCAACGGTATCCGCCGTATTGGCATTGATCGACAGTCCTAAACCTCCTTTACACTTCTTGTTGGGTAAAGTGGCTCTCCCAGGTGTTAAACAGGTTTATGCAGAACGTTTGGCCGAATTTGATGAATGGGCTGAAGTGGCGATCAATGCGCACGGTCATTAATAAATCATTTAAAACCTTTAACTACAAGCTGTACGGGGTAATTGTGTAGCTTGTGGTTAATTACCGTTCAAAGGGATGAAACACTATAAGAACTTGGCCGAATTACATAGAGAAAATGCATTTCCGCCACCGGAGAATCCGTTGTTTAGCATTTACAAATGTGACCACATGTGTACCATGGGCGACCGGGAGTTTACGAGCGATTTCTATATGATCGGTTTTAAAAAGATTATTGCGGGTCATATCCTTTATGGACGTACAAAATACGACCATGAGTGTGGTTCGATGATGTTCTTTAAACCTCATCAGGTAATCGAAATGAAAAACCTGGAGCTGGATGAAGACGGTTTTTTGATTTTTATTCACGGAGATTTTCTGAATGGACATATGTTGCATGATACCATCAAAAAATACCATTACTTCGATTACGAAACCAACGAAGCGCTGCATCTCTCGCCCAGTGAAGAAAGCACAGTATGGGAGCTGTATCATAAAATTGAAACCGAATACCGAAACAACCAGGATGAATATAGTCGCGAATTGATTTTGGCCAATGTAGATACTTTGCTAAAGTATAGTCAACGTTTTTACAAAAGACAATTTCTTAACCGGACAGAAATTTCGGGCAAAACAGTAACCAGGTTTAATGAAGAAATAAATAAATATGTTGCTAATGGATTACTGGCTACTAAAGGTTTGCCATCAGTGCATGATATGGCAGCGCGTTTAAACATTTCGGCAGGTTATTTAACAGATGTTTTAAAACAGGAAAGTGGAAAAACCGCTTTAGAACATATCCATATTTACCTGATATCTGAAGCAAAAAACCGTTTGATCGGTGAAGATAGGTCGGTTTCGGAGATTGCTTATGCATTGGGATTTGAGAACCTCTCTTACTTCTCACGTTTATTTAAAAAAGAGGTGGGTGTTAGCCCGAATACCTTTAAAAAGCAGTTGCTAAATTGATGTTTTAACCGCAAAGGACGCTAAGAGGGGCGCAGAGAGCCCAAAGTTAGGCCTATTGTTGGTCAGATTTTGCAATCAAGACCTAAGCGCTACGGATTTGCAATCCGTTTTAGCTATTTATTTGTCCCGCAGATCTAGAAGATGAATGCAGAGGGCACATATTTTGTTTCTTTGGCACGATAGGCTTCGGACTCCGGACTATTTCCATCCTTTAGGCACAAAGGCGTGTCTATTTGTTTTGCACGATAGACTTCGGACTCCCGACTAGAAAAACCACTCATCCCCCAAAGGCCTACGTTCCTGTACTTTATCTTTTTTCTTAAAATTAGTATTCGTTGCTTTGTTTCAAGCAGAACATTTTGGAAAAGCAACCTTACATATCACTTTACTGGAAATGCCAACTCATTGGTTGGTCGGTGGCTGCGCTGTATTGGGCTTTTCAAGGCTGGTCTACTGCTAGCCATTTCAGGCTCGATATGGCTGTTGTACAGTTTGTTACGGATGTGGTGATATATATATTCATTACGCACTTGTACCGTAATTTTGCAAATAAAAACCGTTGGCAAGACCTGGCACTCGAGAAACTGATCTGGAGGATGTTGATCGTAATTCCGGTAATGGGTATTTTTTTTACCATTGTTACTGTGAGTAAACTATATCAGGTGAGGTTGTTGTTTCTTAGCCATCCACCACAGACCTTTATTGATTTTTTTAGTTTAAATGCCACAGGTATTTTTGTTACCGGTATCCGTTTAATGGCCATATGGCTTTTGGCCTACCACCTTTATCATTATGCAAAAAGAGAAATGCGGTTATCGGTAGAAAACGCCAGACTGGAACTTAGCTTTAAACAATCGCAACTGGATAATCTTTCTGCGCAGTTAAATCCTCATTTTTTGTTCAATGCACTCAATAACATAAAGTCTTTGGTGTACACCCGCCCCGATGCTGCTGGCAGGGCAATCGACCTCCTAAGCGAACTGTTGCGCAGTGGATTGTATAAAGGCAATGCCATGCTGATCAGATTAAATGAAGAAGTAGACCTGGTGAGAGATTACCTGGAGCTGGAAGGGTTGAGGATGGAAGAAAGATTACAATACGATTTGGATATCGATATTTCGCTCTCTGGATTGATGGTGCCACGCCTTTGCATTCAAACATTAGTCGAAAATGCGGTAAAACATGGCATTGCATTAGAAAAGCAGGGTGGAAAGATCGAAGTAATCATTCACGAACAGCATGGATTGGTAAGCATCTGTGTTTTAAACCCTGGCAAGTTAGAACAGGATAAAACGGTGGCAGGTATAGGACTGCAGAACCTGAAAGAACGGCTCAACCTGAGTTATCAGCATCATGCATCTTTCAGTCTGTATGAAATGGAGCAAAAGGTTTGCGCCGAAATTAAAATCCCAATGAGATGAGAAATATTAGGTCGCTGATTATTGATGATGAACGTGGCGCAAGGCAGGAATTGATAAGGATGTTAAAAAGCTATCCAGATGTTACGATATTGGGTGAGGCTGCCAATGCTGATGAAGCAGAACAGCTTATCGGACTTTTAAAACCTGACCTGATTTTTTTGGATATACAGATGCCTGGCCGTTCGGGTTTCGACCTGTTGGAGAATTTGGTACATGTTCCACAGGTGATTTTTGTAACCGCTTTCGACAGCTATGCGGTGCAGGCTTTTGAAGTAAGCGCCTTGGATTACCTCATGAAACCTGTACGGGAAGAACGCTTTAAAAGTGCAATGGATAAAACTATAGAAAAGATCGGTGCGAATGACGCAGCTGTTTTTGTAAAGGATAGGAGCAAATACCACCTCATTAAATGGAAAGATGTGTACTTGATTGAGTCGGTAGATAATTACGCACGGCTCTTTTTCGGGCAAGAGCAGGTGTTGCTCAAAACCTCCTTAAACAAACTCGAAGAAAATCCCGATTGTGAAAGATTTTTTAGGGCCGGCAGAAGTATATTATTTAACCTCGACTATATCAGCTCGATAAAAAAAGATGATGAGGGGATGTTTGTAGAACTTAAAACGGGGAATTTAATCAGAATATCAGAACGGCAGGCTGTTAAATTAAGGAGCCTCATTAAAATATAAACTATAATTTCTTGATTATGAAAATAAACTTAGTAAAACTGGGTATGGCTGTGCTATGCCTCTTAATGGGCATTGAAACCTTTGCACAGCAAAAACTAACCTTACCCGATAGCACTAATTATATCATCAACGATAGCGTGATGATTAAAACAAAATACGGCATTACGCTATCAGCTGTAGTGGTGAGGAAAAAAGGTGTGCAGCAGAAATTGCCTTCCACATTGTTTTATTTTATCTACTCCAATACCGATAAAAGTCTGATGGAAGCCAAGTATGCCGCCGATCATGGCTACGTAGGCATTGTGGCCGATGCGAGAGGAAAACGACTGAGCCCTGATCAGCCAGCGCCTTACGAACATGAAGCGCAGGATGTAAATGCGGTTATCGATTGGATCATTAGCCAGCCTTGGAGTAATGGCAGCGTGGGCATGTATGGCGGAAGTTATTCCGGTTTTGCACAATGGGCAGCGGCCAAATACCTGCATCCGGCGCTTAAAACCATTGTACCCTATGTAGCGGCAATTCCAGGGCTTGGCTTACCCATGGAAAATAATGTTTTTTTAGCAGCCAATTATCAGTGGGCATTTTACATCACCAATAACAAATACACCGATGATGCTGTGAATAACGATAATGCCCGTTGGCGCAGGATGCGGAATAACTGGTGGGAAAGTGGGGCCGCCTACAATAAGATCGACAGCATTGATGGTACACCAAACCCGATGTTGCAGAAATGGCTTAGTCACCCCGATTACGATGCCTACTGGCAGTCGATGGTGCCCTATGGCAAAGATTTTAAACACATCAATATTCCCGTGCTCAGCATTACCGGTTATTACGATGATGGGCAAATTTCGGCATTAGAATACCTGCGCGAACATTACAAGTATAATCCATCAGCCGAACATTATTTAATTATAGGCCCTTATGATCATTTTGGATCGCAGATAGGTGGTGTAGCCAAGCTGAGAGGTTATGAAGTAGATTCAGTTGCCCTGATCAATACCCGCGAAATTACCTTCCAATGGCTTGATTATATTCTTAAAGGCGGAAAGAAACCTGCACTGTTAAAAGATAAGATCAACTATGAGGTAATGGGCGCAAATAAGTGGAAGCATGCTCCTTCATTGTCAAAAATGGAAGATCACCGTGTTAGGTTTTATTTAGATAGTATAAACGGAACAATGCTGCTATCGGAGCAAAAGCCAGCTGAACAAGTTTTTATGCATCAGCAGGTCGATTTGGCAGATAGAACTGCCTTCTACAATGATTATTACCCTAATCCGATCGTTAAAAAAGAAATTGACAGATCCAATGGGCTGTTTTTTATCACGAAGCCATTTAATCAGGCCATTTCAGTATCAGGTACACTAGAGGGGCAGCTTAAGGCCGTCATCAACAAAAAAGATATGGATGTAGGCCTGGTCCTGTACGAAGTTACGCCCTCAGGTGAATATTTTCAGCTCTCTTATTATTTAGGTAGAGCCAGCTACGCACATGATATGAGCAAAAGGAATTTGCTTAAGCCTGGGAAGTTAGAAACGATACCTTTTTACCGGTCGAGAACATTCAGTAAGCAACTGCAAAAAGGTAGCCGGTTGCTTTTAGTGCTGAATATTGATAAAAATCCCTTTGCGCAGATCAATTATGGAACCGGGAAGGATGTGAGTAAAGAAACCGTAAAAGATGCAGGGGGTCCACTCGAAATTAAATGGTCGACAGGAAGTTTTATCGAATTAGGTTTTTCGGGAAATGTTAAAATTTTGTTTTAAATAAAATTACCGCTCATTGGAGGCTATATCATATTTGTAATTCCATTCGAATTTGTCACGTTGAGCTTCCCGAAGAATCGGGACAAGTAGTCGAAACGCCTTTCTAGATATTTAAACAGGTCCTTCGACAGGCTCTCCACAGGAGTCCTTTGGACAGGATGACAATTCTATATTTATGATACAGTCTCCTAAGCACCAGGGATTTGCAATCGGTTATAAATATTTGTTTGTCCCGCAGATCTAGAAGATGAGCGCAGAGGGTACCAAGGCATGTTTTGTTTCTTTCGTGCAATAGACTTCGGACTTCTGACTCCCGACTTCAGACTAATTCATCTTTCCTCTCTTCAGAATTTTCGCAACAGTTTACTCACGTGGCTTTCATCAACAAGGCCAAATTCTATGGCAATTTGTTTCAGTCCAAATCTTCCGCTTTCTATTCGCTGTTGAATTAAATGCTGACGATAATTGTGGATATACTGGCGTAAGGTTATGCCTGTATTTCTTTTAAAATAGGGCCCTATATAGTCTTCTGAAAGATTAAAGTGTCTTGCCATTACATTCGCCTTTAAATTTTTAGGCTGGTAAATATATTTGTGCAGGTAACAGAAAATGGCTTGAATGTCTTTTGATCGTTGTGCACTGCTTTTAATTTCGGGCATATTGCGTTGCATAATAGTGGAGAGCATTAAGATCTGTGTCCAGATTAAAGCTTCATTTTGCAACATGTTTATGTTGAGTGATAGGATGAGCGCAATGATGTTTTCAACAATCAACTGATCATCGGCAGTAAAGTTAAAACTTAGAAAATGTGTTTCCCGGCTTTTGATCAGGTATTCCAGGTATTGCAAGCCCCTTGGGTTAACCTCTTTTTGATGGATGTATAGATCAGTAAACTTGATGTAAATGAAATGTGTTTTTTCATCAATTTCGAAACGATGGTCATCATCCGGACCAATTAGGAAGAGATTCCCTTTTTCGTAAACAATTGGAATTTCGTTAATGATATGATGGCCAGATCCATTTTTAATGTATATCAGTTCGTAATGGTTGTGCTGGTGTACAGGGTGCTGCCATTTACTTACTTCAAATGCTGAAATAACAATTGGTTGAAATTGGACGTATCGCTTCATCATAGATTTATACAAATCTATCATACTATTTTACAAAAACATATCTCTGGTTTGTCAGGATCTTTGCTTTACATGAATCAATTTAAATCAAAAGAGATGAATAACAGTAAAACAGCATTAGTTGTGGGTGCAAATGGCGTAATTGGCAGTAATTTAATCAGCCATTTAGAAAGTCTTGGCGATTGGGATATTATCGGTTTATCGCGTCGGGGCGGGCTCGATACAGATAAAACCACGTACATTTCTGTAAACCTGCTCGACCCAGAAGACAGTAAGGAACAATTGAGCCCTTTAACTACGGTAACACATATTTTTTATGCCGCGTATCAAGATAAACCTACATGGGCGGAGCTGGTTGCGCCTAATTTGGCGATGCTTGTAAACGTGGTTAATGTTATGGAAAGTATTGCAAAAAACTTACAGCACATCAGTTTAATGCAGGGCTATAAAGTATACGGGGCGCATTATGGTCCTTTTAAAACACCAGCAAAAGAAAGCGACGGTGGACATATGCCTCCAGAATTTAATGTAGATCAGCAACAGTTTCTTGAGGCACAGCAAAAAGGTAAAAAATGGAAATGGTCTGCGCTTCGGCCATCTGTAGTTGCGGGTACCGCATTGGGCAATCCGATGAATTTAGTTTCCGTAATTGCAGTTTATGCATCCCTATCGAAAGAACTGGCTTTGCCTTTGCGTTTTCCTGGCAAAGTAGGGGCTTACGATAAGCTTTTAGATATTACAGATGCTGGATTATTGGCAAAAGCAACAGTATGGGCGGCTACTAACCCGGCATGTGCCAATCAAGCTTTTAATATCACCAATGGTGATCTGATCCGCTGGAATGATCTTTGGCCTAAAATTGCAGCTTATTTTAAAATGGATACTGCACCTCCACTTCAAATGCCTTTGCAAACCGTAATGGCCGATAAAAAGGCTTTGTGGATACAGATGCAAGAAAAACATAACCTAGCCAAACACAGTTATGAAGAAGTATCTTCCTGGGCTTTTGGCGACTTTGTTTTTTCCTGGGATTACGATTTTTTCTCTGACGGTACCAAAGCAAGGCGATTGGGCTTCCACGAGTATATCGATACTGAAAAAATGTTTTTTGATCTGTTTGACGAACTTAAACGCAAAAAAGTTATCCCGAGTTAGTTTTCAGATCTGGAATTATCATTAATCAGGATTTGTAACCCATTTATAAATATTTTTTGCCTGCTCATGCTGACTTATTCAGTCTTCATTTTTATTATAGAATTAATGTTCCAATAAAATTGGATATTTGCAATTGCAAATAATTTAACTGATGAAGCCCTACCTGCAACTTTTCGATTTTTCTAAGAAAATAAATTATAAAACTGAAATTCTTGCAGGCTTAACGGTGGCTATGACAATGATCCCCGAATCGTTATCATTTGCTATCCTGGCGGGTTTTCCTCCTTTAACAGGTTTATACGCTGCTTTTATTATGGGCTTGGTTACGGCTGTTTTAGGTGGCAGGCCAGGTTTGATTTCTGGTGGGGCAGGTGCAACAGTAATTGTGCTCATCGCCTTAATGAAAACCCAGGGTATAGAATATGTTTTTGCAGCAGTGGCTTTGGCAGGGGTAATTCAGATTATGGTGGGGCTGTTTAAGCTTGGAAAATTTGTCAGACTGGTTCCGCAGCCCGTAATGTTCGGCTTTGTTAACGGTTTGGCAGTTATCATTTTCATGTCGCAACTGGAACAGTTCAAAACCCTTGTTAACGGCAGAGTAGAATGGTTGAGCGGCACTCCTTTATATATCATGTTGGCTTTGGTATTACTCACTGTTGCAATAGTGATCATTCTCCCTAAAATAACCAAAGCCATTCCATCCTCACTGGTGGCTATTATTGTGGTTTTTCTTATCGTTTTATGTTTTGGAATTGATACCAAACTGGTTAAGGATATTGCTTCAGTAAATGGAGGTTTTCCTCCCTTTCATATTCCGGAAGTGCCGTTGAGTCTGGATATGCTGAAGATCATTTTTCCTTATTCACTCATTATGGCAGGTGTAGGCTTAACGGAGGGCCTGCTCACCTTAAACCTGGTTGATGAAATTACAGAAACCAAAGGGGATAGGAACAGGGAAAGTATTGCTCAGGGAATTGCCAATATTGCAAATGGCTTTTTTACGGGTATGGGCGGCTGCCCAATGATTGCCCAAACACTGGTTAACCTCTCGGCAGGTGCGAGGGCGAGGTTATCGGGCATTATTGCTGCCTTAACTATATTGCTTATTATCTTGATAGGCGCTCCGGTAATCGATCGTGTGCCCATGGCCGCCTTGGTTGGTGTAATGATGATGGTGGCCATTGGCACTTTTGAATGGATGAGCTTTAAAGTGATTAATAAAATGCCTACACAGGATATTATTATTGGGATTCTGGTGGCTGTGATTACAGTTTGGCTGCATAACCTTGCGCTTGCGGTATTAATAGGCGTAATTATTTCGGCACTTGTTTTCGCCTGGGAAAGTTCTAAACGGATACGTGCCACTAAACATATCGACGACAGTGGTGTAAAGACCTACGAAATATTCGGCCCCTTGTTTTTTGGATCGATTGCTAATTTTAATGAGCTTTTTGATGTGGCTCATGATCCTCAACATATTATAATTGATTTTAAGCACAGCCGTGTTTTTGATATGTCGGGTATTGATGCGCTCAATAAGCTAACCGAACGCTACCGGTTGGTTGATAAGAAACTCCAATTAAAGCACCTGAGCGACGACTGTAAACGCTTACTGAAAAATGCAGATCAGATAATAGAGGTAAACATTATAGAAGATCCAACCTATCGGGTGGCCACCGAAAAATAAATTAATTTTAACCTCCTGTTTTACGGTGTAAAAATACCATGGTATCGAAGCTAATCTTATAAGGTATAATAGGGTAGTGGCTATTCCCATCCCTAAACAATTATTGCCGGTTTAATCTTTACTGCCTTATCTGCGTTTCGTGTTTTTACTAAAACGTTTAAGTTCTTTAGGAAAATAGCAACATAAAATTGTGCGATTTATTGTTATTGTTGGCGAAAAATTCCCTTATAGACTGTTTTATAGGGTGTTAATTTTTTAAGGTATTCTGATAATATTTACTTTTTTACCTGTCTATTTGACAATTAAATTAATAGAATTAAATATTATTGTGATGTTTTATAAAAATTTCATAAAAATGACAATTTGTTATTAAAACGTTTTAGTATAGTATATATTTGAGTTAACCAAATGCTAAATTTTATGAGAACCCCTAACTATTACTACCGAAGTACCTGTCTCTCTAACCTGGGACATACCATGCCGTTTCCGAAAAAATAAGTTTTAGAAATCATTTTTTTACCAATTAAAAGATCCATTAACTATGCGATACTTATGGGCGTGCCTTGTCTTTTTTGCCGCGTTTACATTAAACGTTTTACCTGTTTTTTCGGCAGGCAAAAAAGTTCATAAAGGCCTAACAACCAATCTTTTTGTTCTGCAGGATACAACTAAAATTAAGTATGTATCGCCAAAAGACTCTTTAAGGAAAGACAGTTTAGAACAAATTAAACTCAAAACAATTTACCGTAAATTATCGGGAGGTGTACAGAAAGATGTTAAAGATCTTTCACTGTTTCCGGCCATTACCTTACAGCAAAGCCTGAAAGGTAATTATGCGGGCTTATACGTACAAGAACCATCAGGCGAACCTGGTTCTATTCAGAACATGATCATCAGGGGTGCTGCTATGCCACTGCTTTCAAAGAAAGATGTATATGCCGTACAGCCATTGGTGGTATTGGATGGAATCCCCTTAATCGGAGAGCACCCTTTTGCCTTCGATATCCAACAGTACGATTTTAACAGAATTGGCCCAGCCACTAATCTCCTTGCCGGAATTGATCTCAATAACATTGCATCTGTAGAGGTATTGAGCGATTTGGCAGGATCATCCATCTATGGGCCCAGGGGAGTAAACGGTGTTATCGTGTTAACCTCAAAAGCGGCTTCGGGCAATTCGAGGAGTATTAGCTTTAATTCATATATCGGAATGGTGCAAAAACCAACGGTTAATACCATTAATGGTAAATATGAAAATGAATTCAGGCAAAGGTTCTATGATATTTATACAACCAATGGCAGGTATTCTGATGATGAAGAATATCCTGTTTATTTGAGCGACTCGCTTAATAATGTCTACAGCGGTAAATCGAACTGGACTGATCTGTACTATAAAAACGCACTGATATACGGCATAAATTTTGGCTTAACCGGAGGGTCGGACCGTGCGAATTTTAGATTTTCGTTAGGTAATGCTAAAAGCCAGAGTGTTGCCGATGGTACAGGCTTAGACCGTTACAGCGCCATGTTTAATATTAATATGCGCCCGGTTAAATGGCTGCTTTTCTCTGCCATGATTAATGGGAACAGGTTAAACCGCGACCGGAACAGAACACTTAGGGACCGGTTTGCACAGGTTAATTACTTTCCCGATCTGAGTGCCCCACCTGCACCCAATAAAGATTATTATGGCACTTATTTAAATGAATACAGCAAAGGTTTTGATGATAATAAAACCAACCTGATCCAAGGGTATGCCAAATTGGTGGCTACACTGGGCAAGGTTAAATTATCATCGGCTTTTAATGTAGATTATAATGAAGGTTACCGGGATATATTTTATGCCAGAACCTTGTTGCAGGGCAATAGCTATGCATCAAACTATTATGGTTTTAACCAACGGTTAATGATGGATAATAAAGCAGCTTACGATTTCAAGCTGCATACCGCACATGATTTTCATGTGGAGTTAGGCCAATCGATGATGTGGGATATTTATAAGTATAACTATGCTTATGCGTATAAAGGCGCCAATGATTATATCAAAATTAATTTATTGGATTCTGATCCAAAATTACCAAATGGGGCTGATAATCCTAATTACCTGGTACCAAGAGCATTTCCAAGAGAACTTACTTATCGCTTTTTAGATAAAACGGAAGACAACCTGTTGTCCTTTTATGGTAAAGTAAACTACTCCTATAATGATAAGTATTTCCTATCCGGAACATTACGTTTAGATGGATCATCTAATGCACAGCCAAGCAAACGCTGGTTTTATTCTCCGGTAATTTCAGGTGCATGGAATGTTAAAAACGAATTACTAAAAGATACCAGATTAGTTGATGATTTAGTTTTAAGGGCAAGTGTTGGCCGTTTAGGCAGAACATTTACCTATGATAATTACGCCCAGGGGCCACAGTATACTGCATCAGTTGGTTATACCGGCAATTTAACCGTGCCAGGATACAATGCCTTCGGTGTGTTAACCAGGCCCTATTCGTTTGGCTGGGTGGGTTATGGCGTGCCATGGGCCTATTCAGATCAGTTAAATATTGGGGCTGATGTGGCCATGTTGAAAAACCGGCTGCATGTTTCGGTCGATTTTTACACCAAGGCTGATAAAAACCAGTTGATCGGCATTCCATCGTACGCAGAATATGGTTACAAACAATCAATAGAAAGCGGAATGGATGTGAGCAATACCGGTGTTGATTTATCCATCCACGCATTGGTAATGGCTAAAAATAAATTCTCGTGGAATTCTTCATTAAATTTTAACCACAATAGCAACACCTTAAAAGCATTGCCACGAGGCTTAAATGAAATTATAATCGGAAACAGGTTATTAAGAGTGGGCGAACCGGTAGATCAATATTGGTTATTGGAAAATGAAGGTATCTATACTTCAACTGCACAGGTTCCTGTAGTAAATGGTCAGCCGTTAAAGTATAACGGACAGGCATTAAAGGCTGGAGATCCGAGATGGAAAGACCAAAATGGTGATCATGTAATCGACGAAAAAGACAAAGTATTAAAAGGGCACTCATTGCCAACACTTTCTGGTGGTTTTGATAACGCTTTTACTTATGGCAACTGGAGTTTGAGCACCAATTTATATTTCAATTTGGGCAGAAAGCTGATTAACCAGGAAATGGCCAGCCGCTTCGATTTTGTAAACCGCGAAGGTAATACCGATGTAAGCTCGGTGAAAGAAATTACTTTTTGGGAGAAACGTGGCGATTATAGCAAATATCCGCTATACAATCCGTGGAGCACCGTTATTCCTTATCGTGTAGATCAGGATCTTTTCTTAGAAAACGCCTCGTTCTTAAAATTGAGATCGGTATCGGTAGGTTATGAATTGGGCAACCTATTGAAAAAGAGAAATATAAAGGTCAATAAATTCTTCGTTTACGGCGCCGTAAGCAATGTATTTGTCATCACCCCTTACACCGGGCAAGATCCAGAACTGGTAAGCTATGATGGCGTAGATACCGGCTACGGACAACCGATACCAAGAACATACACTTTAGGCGTTAAAATGGAATTATAATATGGAAATAGCTACTAAAAATACATCAATTACGATGAAAAATATATTATACGCATTTCTCCTTGCTGTGGTGGCTTTAACCAGCTGCAATAAAGCATTGGAAACCGACTCGAGCAGGGTGGTGGGCGAAAAAAATATGTGGAATACGGTAGAGGATGCCCGTGCCGGAATTCTGGGGGTTTATGCCTTAACCAGAGCTGCACTTTCTGATAACAACAGCCACTGGATTTATGGGGATGTAAGACCAGGCGAGTTTACAAGCCCGAAAAGACAGGATTTAAAAGCGGTTATCAGCAACAATTTAAATGCATCTTATCCTGTGGTAGAGTCACTTTCTGATTGGACCAGGTTTTATGCCATTGTTAATGGTGCTAATGTTTTTCTGGAAAATATTGCACACGTTAAAGCAACCGATAAACGCTACTCAGATAATAACATGACGGTAGATATTGCGCAGGCCAGGTTTTTAAGGGCTTTTGCTTATTTCTACATGGTGCGCATCTGGGGTGATGTTCCTTTTATTATCTCGTCAAATGAAGGTGCTTTCGAAAATAAAGCCAGAGAAAAACAAGCTAAGGTTTTAGCCTGGGTAGAGTCGGAAATATTAAGGGCCGCGGCCGATCTGCCATATATTTATAGTGGAAACGATATTCAGCAGCCGGGCGATTATTATAACGAAGGCGGAGGAAGATGGGGAGGCGCTTTAGCGACTAAAGTTACGGCTTACGCAGTGCTTTCGCACGTTGCGGCCTGGAATGCAGATTATGCCAGTGTTGCCAAATACAGCAAATTTGTTGAAGATAATTATGGCAGAAGCGGAGGTGGTTATACCTCAACAACTGATTTAAGCAATTCAAACGGGTTTTTCTACAATAAAAATAACCGACAAATGTTTGGCTTTAATTCAGATTATGGTCACATTGACGGTTCATCAACCGGGCATATTGAAGAATTAACCCTTGCAGAGCCCATTATTACCAAGTCTGTTCCTGATATCTATCTGCCAAAAGATTCGATCTTAAAATATTTCAATTTAGCGAAAGATGAAAGATTCTCAATCGATACGTTGGGGCAATCGAAATTCGACAGGTATTTCACCAATTTAAATGGTAAATATCCAATATTCAGTAAAATAAAGGTTATTCAGGGCGGCGGTACCGATCCAAACTTCCGGTATTTTACCAGTGCATTAATCTTTACCCGCTTAGAAGATATTGTCCTGTTAAGGGCCGAAGCACTATCTGTTTTAGGCGATCAACAGGGGGCTATAAACGAATTGTCTCAAGTAATGAGCAGGAGGGTTACGCAAGGTACAACCCTTGCTTTTAATCTGGCTACCGATGATATCATCAAAATCATTTTCGAAGAAAGACACCGCGAATTATTGGGAGAAGGGCATAGGTGGTACGATTTAATCAGATACAATAAAATTAAGCAGAACGATGCCAAATTTATGACCCTCATCAATTCGGGTGGGATCTACTGGCCGATATCTCGCAGGTTGATCGCTCAAAACAGTCTATTAACTCAGAATCCTTACTGGCGCTAAATAATATTGATATGAAAAATTTTATAAAATATATGGGTGTGCTAACAATGCTCTTGTTATTCACCGTCATTTATTCGGCTTGTAAAAAAAATGGGGGCTACTACGATGTAGAAGATAGTGCAGTACCATATAACGGAAACATATACGAATATTTAAAAAGTAAGCCAGGGGTATACGACTCGTTAATTGTAGCGGTTGATAGAATGGGCTTGAAGAAAACCCTTACCGATAGTAATGTAACGCTTTTTGCGGTTACCAACCCAAGTTTTCAGCTGGCATTAAGAAATTTAAATACCTTAAGAAAACAGTCAGATAAAGACCCGCTGTTTTTATCAAACATTGATGGAATACAGTTAGATACGATGGTTTCTTACTATATCATCAGGGGTGTAAAACCATCTGATTCTTTAAAGTTGCAGGATGGACTTAATTTAACCAGTGTTAAAGTAGGTTATCCCATGCATGCCAAATCGGTGCGGGGTTCTGCCTCGGGCGAGGTGGGTGCTGGTCCGGAAGTGATTCAGTTTAGCAATACCAAAAAGAGCAAATTCATCAGAAACTGGTCTACAAGTACAACTGCTTCAAACAACATCAAAACCAAAAATGGCATTGTGCATGTAATCAGTCCCGATCATATTTTCGGTTTCGATGGCTTTGTTACCCGCTTAACTTTTATTCCCCCTCCGCCAAACTTAATGGTTACCGTGGGTGGAACCTTCTCTGCTAACCGCGAAAACGGCGGTGGGCCAACCAGTGGAGAAAACTCTAAAAAAGTGATCGATGGAGATGATCATACCAAGTTCTTATGCGATTTGCAAGGGTTTTTAACCATGCAGTTTAAACTTAAAACGCCAGAGGTATCTTCTGTTTACACTTTAATATCGGCAAATGATGCGGTAGAAAGAGATCCGAAAGCCTGGACTTACGAAGGCTCGCAGGATGGTATTAACTGGACCGAGTTACACCGGGTAAGCAACTTCTTTTTTGAAGAAAGGTATCAGCAAAAAGTTTTTAGGTGTACCAATACCGTTGCCTACCAGTACTACCGCATCAATATCACGGAGTTAAGAAGTGGAGGTACTTTCCAGCTTGCAGAATGGACTATAAACAAATCGAAATAGGGTGATGGGACATAGAAAAAATAAACTAACGAAACTTATGAAGTCAATCGTAAAAATAGAAATGGTTGTGGTTTTGTTTGCATTAATCGCTTTTAGCGGATGCAAAAAACTGTACGACCTGCCTGAAGAAAAAGATTACCTGAGTAACAATGTAAACTTTAGCAATAAAGTATTAGAGCCGATTATTGGCAGAACTAACCTAATGGGCGGTTTTAACGGAGATAATTCTACGCAACCCATCACCTTCGAAATTGTGAATGCGCGTTTTGGGGATGGTAAACCGGTTACCGATATTTTCCAGAAAGTGCCTACTTACGTATTTACTGCTCCTTATACAGGCTTAGAAAAAAGCCTGGCAGAAATAGAGGCTAAAAGAAAGATAGAAGTACACGCTTTGTTTGAGGTACGTTCGTCGGGAGAGTTTATCCTTTGGGGCTCGTCTACCAATCAGTTAATCAAACCAAGACCAGTTGATAGTACAAACTTCTCTCAGGATACCCGCTTTTTTGATGTAAAGATTAAAAACACCGGTGGAGAACGTTTAATCAGAGATTTACAGATCAGACCTTTCAGAGAAAGACCTTACGAGCCTTCTAATGATTTTAATGCCTACACAGGTTTGCCTGCTCCCGATCCTAAATTTCCTCTGGATAAAAAGTTGAGAGATTATATCCGCCCATATTTAAATAATGTGGTTGGTGCCACAACCAACAAAAATCTGGTCAGTAATAACGATCAGAAAGATGTAGTGGTATACATCCGTCGGTTTACAGGCGGGAATGGTCACTCGCTCCGCATTAAAGCCTTAAATAAGGATTCGGTTGAAATTAATCCGGCTTCCTTTAACGAAACCGTTTGGGACAAAATGATCCATGGTTTTAACATGCAGAAAACGGATAAATACGTTCAGTACGATGTAGCTTATCCAATTCCATTGGTAGAGATCCCAACATTTTACGCACCGGGAGGTTCGAGAGCGAAAGCACAGTTGAGTTACTCCAGGGGGGCTTTTGGTGGTGGCCGTATCATTGCCAATTTCGGGGTCGATTTTGCCATTTACCAGGCTGGAGATTGGGAAATTGTATTTCACTTCAAAACAGATAATCCAAAGTTTATCAGCGAATAGGCAATATTTAAAGCTAATATGATGAAAAGAAATATACTTTTTTATACATTACTTGTGGTGTGTATAATGCTTGGCACCAGTGCTTTTTCGCAGGAGAAATTTAACCTTGTGAATGGTACCGTTGTTGATAAAGAAACAAAACAAGGCGTTCCGGGTGTATCTATTATTTTAGAAAGCACCAATAAAGGACTAACGCAAACCAACGGCAGCGGAAAATTTTCGGTTAACGTACCCGAGGGTTCTACTTTAATATTCAAGTTTATTGGTTACAACACACAGCGTGTAAAAATTACCAATCAGAATAATATTACCGTAACTATTTCTGAAGACCGAAAAGAGCTGGATCAGATTGTTATTGTAGCCTACCAGAAAAGGTCTAAACAAACCACTACAGGATCTTCGGTTTTAATTCAGGCCAAAGAGGTTCAGGATATACCGGTTTCTAACGTAGAGCAACTTTTGCAAGGTAAAGTACCGGGATTAAACATCCAGAACAATACCGGTGCACCGGGTTTCAGGGGTTCGGTACAGGTTCGTGGATTATCCAGTTTAAGTATTTCAGGTAGCGGTAACGAATCATTTTTGCAGCCAACTTCACCGCTGTATATTATTGATGGTGTTCCGTTAGATGCAGATAAAGCTGCAGAGTTTGGTTTCCAGAGCCAGGGACCAGGTGTGAGTCCGCTTTCATTAATCCCTCAGGAAGATATCGAAGACATCCAGATTTTAAAGGATGCGCAGGCAACTTCTATGTATGGCTCGAGGGGGGCATATGGGGTAATTATCATCACCACTAAAAGAGGTAACTCTAAAGTTCCGAGAATTAGATATGTATCCAATTTCTTCGTTAAAACCCCGCCGAAACTTCGCGAAACTTTAGGTGGTAATTCGGAAAGATCTTTAAAAATCCAGCAGATTATTTTAAATGCCTCTAATGTGGATGATATCAGGAGGATTTCTAATACTTCATTCCTGGCCGATAGTTTAAATGCCTATTGGAACAACTCTACCGATTGGCAGGATGTATTTTTCCAGAATACCTACAACCAGAGTCATAACCTGGCCTTAGATGGTGGCGATCCTCGATTTAACTATAAGGCTAACCTAGGTTATTATACCGAAAAAGGGGTAATCAAAAACACAGGTTATAACCGTTACAACCTCAATATGAATATGGAGTTTAAACCAAACGATAAATTTAGATTTTTTGGTTTTATTAACGGCTCGGTAGGAAAGCAGAATAAAGGAAACGGTGTAGGTTTATTACAATCGGGGGTAGCTTCAAACGGTCAGGTATCTACCTTATTGCCGCCGCCATCTTTCTATCAGGCATCGGGAGGGGTTTTATCGGCATTGCAAACATTAAACGATAACAATTCCAGAAACTTAAGAACTAACGTAGAAGCACGTTATGAGTTTATTCCAGGTTTAGCAGTATCTTCTACTTTAAGTTACGATTATACTTCCGATACCGAATCTACCTTTACGCCAGCAGCGGCAAACGGGCAGTTTGCAAAAGTATACGATTATGTAGGCAGAAATTTCCAGTTGTACAATAGAAATGGGATTACCTACGCCAAAACCTTTGGCGAAAAACACAGCCTTTTTGTAAACACCTTTAACGAGATTTACAAACAGGGTGCCCAGGCTGGTATTACCCGACAGGAAAGAACACCTAACGATCAGTTACAGGGGCCATTAGGCTACGATGCCTACTACTCGCGTGGTGGAGGGGTATTGTCTAACTATAAAAATGCAACCATTGCATCATTTGCAGGTTCGGTATCATACGATTATGATAAAAAATATGTAGCCGAATTTTCTTACCGTTTAGATGGTACCTCATCCAGCGGATTGGAAAATCCATATTCTAAAAACCCTTCCATTGGTTTAAGATGGAACTTTAACAAAGAGAACTGGCTGGCCGATATGAAATGGCTATCGTACGGTAGTTTGAGGTTAACCTGGGGACAGAATATTGTGCCAACGGGTAATCTCCAAAGTATTTATGGTATATATAACCTGAACAATAACTTTAACAACAACCCAACCATCGGAATCGATTATGACATTATTCCAAACCCTAACTTAAAACCAACCACTACAAGCCAGTATAATTTGGGCTTCGATCTGGGCTTATTTAACGATAAAATCTCAGTAAACTTCGATACTTATTTTAAAAAGGTAGATAACTTGTTGTTTGATAGGTTTTTATCTAATACCACCGGATTTAATAAATTGGCGAGTAACGATTTAGGTATTGCCAATTATGGATCGGAGATCATGATTACCGTGAGACCAGTAGCGAGCAAAGATTTTGATGTTTCGGTTTCGGTAAATGGTGCACTTAACCGTGATGTGCTGTTAAAACTTCCGGCAGAGTATAATGGCCAGTTTATCAAATTTGATGGTTCTGGTTACCTGCAGCACAACGTTTACCGCGTAGGTAGAAACACATTGTCTAATTACTTAAGAATAAACCAGGGCGTTTATCAAACCGATGCCGATGTGCCAACTGACCCTGTAACGGGTAAGAGATATCAATCTAACGGTCAGTTTTTCTTAGGTGGCGATCCGATTATGAAAGATGTAAACGGAGATTACATTTTAGATGGGCGTGATTATGAAGTTACCGGTAATTCGCAGCCTTTAATGACGGGGGGGCTTTCTACCAACATCAGGTATAAAAAATGGGGCTTAAATGTTTATGCTACTTACACAGCCGACAGAACCATTTTAAATAATGCCCTGGCCGACAGGATAGCCATTATGCGCGATCCTTATTCACTAAAATCGGTAGTGCCATTAAACGACCTTAACATCTGGACCAAACCTGGCGATATTGCAAAATACCCATATCCGTATGATTATAAAAGGTTTGACCAGATTCAGCCGCTAAGGGCCGACCAAACACTTTGGCAGGAAAGCGGAACCTATTTAAAAATAAGTAATGTTACCCTTTCTTACATGTTCGATAAAAAGTTTATCGCACGTTTCGGAATGAGCAGTTTAAGAGTATATGCCTCTACAGATAACCTGATTACTTTTTCTAAGTACACCGGGCCAAATCCTGAAAACGTAACCACACTGGGTCGCGATATTTCTACAGGATATCCGGTTCCGCGTACTTATAACATTGGTGTACAATTAGAACTTAATACAGGCAATTAATAGATATTATTATGAAAAAGTTTATCATTTATTCTTTGATTTTAGCAGCATCGTTTTCATTGCCTGCTTGTAAAAAGTTTCTGGATATCCAACCTTTAGACAAGTTATCAGGAAATAACTTCTTTCAATCTAAAGAAGATGTTGAAGCCAATATTTACGATTTATCGCGTATTGTTTTCGGTAAGTTTAACGAAACACATTTTATAGGCGCAACAGGCGAGTACCGCTCTGGCGAAGTATTATACGAAAGCCAGTCTGATTTAGCGCCGGCCCGCGAGTTTGTTGAGATTTTAGGTAAAAACAACCTGTTGGGTTTATTGTCAGGTGGCCGCCCTTGGGACTTTTACAACTTCAACAGAATTACCGATTGGACCGATTATTACCGTGCCATTCAAGGTGCCAACATTTTAATGGCGAAGCTGGACGAAGGTGTACCCGGACTTACCGATGTGCAGAAAAACCAGTATAAAGCCGAAGCTGCATTTATCCGTGCGTTAAGCTATTTTATCATGGTCAGGTTATATGGCGATGTAGTGTATTATACCGATGCATTCCATTCAACGGCTTTGCCACGCGAAAACTTTGTTTCCGTATTAAACAAATGTATAGCTGATCTTAAAACCTATAAAAATCAGATCCCGTGGACTTATACCGATCCATCTTTAAAAGGAGTTAGGGCCAGCCGTGGAAGCATTATTGCCTTAATTATGGAAATGAACATGTGGAATGCCGGTTTTGATGCAAACAATTCGAAGAAATACTATCAGGAAACTGCCGATTTAGGGCGCGAAATGATTGCCAGCGGCGCTTACAGGTTATTGCCAATTTCAGAATGGGCTACTGTAATTAAAGGAAGATCAGACGAGAGCCTATTCGAATTTTACCGCAGTATTAACTATGGCGATCAAAATACCAATACAGCACCGGTGGCCGATATGTTTTTGCATTACCCATACAAACGGCCAGAATATACCCACCGTGTAAGTTTTGCTTATTTCAGAGGAGAGTACATGCAGAAAATTTTTCAGGATGGTAGCGATAAGCGAATTACCAGCTGGTTTAACGAAGATATTTTTGCCGATAACGGAAAATTTATGATGATAAAATTTGCGCAGAATTCTTTCTCTACCGGTGAAGAAGATGCCAACCCTGATAACACGTTTATGATTTTTAGATATGGTGGCGAAATTTTACTGGCAGCCGAAGCACTTGCCGATTTAGGAGAAGATACCGAGGCCATTAAGCTGGTAAATATGGTAAGAGATAGGGCACAGGCGTCAAAATATGCCGGTGGCGGAGGCTCTACCCTGAAGGATTTTATTTTTTACGAAAGATCTAGGGAATTAATAGGCGAAGGACACCACTATTTCGATTTGGTGCGTACCAAGCGGATTTTAAGCAGCCAGTGGTCGTACAATGTACTTACCTCAGATAAATTTAGCCGTGGCGCATGGACCTGGCCAATAAGCGGGAATGCCTTAAATAACAATCCGTTTATGCGGTTAAACGATTATTGGGTTAATGGTGGTAATTAATTTTAAATAGAAATTATACAAGATATGAAAAAGCTAATTATTGCATGTGCGGCACTTTTACTTGTTTTAAATGCCTGTAAGCGTGATGAGTATTATATAGACGGAGGTAAGGCGAAGGCAGAGTTTGATGGGAATATGATGCAATACCTACAGGCCAAAAAAGTTCCATTTGATACCGTTGCCCAAATTGTAAAACTGGCCGGTATGGAGCAACAGTTCAGTTCTGAGAATTTCACCTTTTTTGCTTTTGATGATGATGTGGTGCGGAAAACGATCGGCAATATTCACACCAACGAAAGAGATAGAAACCCAAAGTTCGAATCCTTAAATCAATTACTTTATGAATCAGGCAGAGATACGGTAAAAACCCTCGATCAGATCAGTCCGGCCATTTGGCGCAAATACCTGCAACGTTATATGTTTAAAGGTGTAAACATGTTAAAAGATTATCCCCAGATCGATCTTAACCTCAGAAGCATTTATCCTGGTGCTCTACATTACGATTACAACAATGATGTAGCCAATATTGGGGTAGTTTTTTATGATGCCAACGGAATTAAATACATCGGTTACAGGCAGCTTGTGCTCTCTTATATTCCCGATGTATCAAAACCGAACGATAACTGGTACCCAAGTTATGTCGCATCATCCGATATTAAACCAACCAACGGAATGGTGCACTCGTTACGATACCAGGGTGCATACCTGGGGTTCAATTTATATGAATTTTTTAATGATGTATATAACACTGGTTTAACACCAAGTAATAAATAATTAGCCTGTTATAATTTTAAAAGAATAGAATCATGAAAAAAATAAAATACATGCTAATCGTATTTTTTCTATGCTCCTTAGTGATACAGGGATGTAAGAAAGAAGAAGAATTAGGCGAAGATCCATATGCAGATGGTAAGGCACCACTGGGCATAATCATTAGCCAAACTTTATTGCCTGTTCCATCAGAAGGGATTGTAGGTACTACCGTAACCGTACAGGCCAAAGGCTTAATGCCCTTTAAAGATAAGTTAACCTTTATGTTTAACGGCGAAAAAGCAGAAGTGCTTAGCGTTACCGAATCTACTATTGTAGTTAAGGTGCCCGAAGCCGGAAGTACAGGAATCACCTCGATTGCTATTGGCGATCAGCTGATTTTAGGCCCGCAGTTTAATGTAACAGGCCTGATCAAAAACGATATCACTTTTAAGGCAACGGCAGGAACAAACGGCTATGTAAACCAGTTTTACGAAATGCTTGATGGAAGGGCGCTTGTACTTGGCAGCTTTAACAATTACAATAATAATGGATTCATCACACCGAATAATAGAATTGTAAGAACTTCTTTAGATGGCGATTACGACCGTACTTTTAGAACAGGTAGGGGCGCTAATGGCACATTATCGAGGGTAATTGAAATTGGCGGGCGTTTTATCATCGCCGGTGGATTTAGCGGCTATAACCAGCGTACAGAAAACATTAGTAACATTACCAGTTTATATCCTAATGGTGCTATCGATACCATTAAAATCCAAACCAAGCGCAAACCAACCTTAACCGATACGGTTACCCAAAAATGGTTTCCTAAATTTAATGGCGGTACCAACGAATACATTAACCGCATTTACCCACATCAGGGCAAAATTTTAGCAACAGGTAATTTTAGGTATTACGTAAAAAGAACTTACGATAAAGACAATTATGATTTTTCAAGAGATACCGTAATTCTGGATAGTACCGAAATCCGCCAGATTTTAAGGTTCAATTTAGATGGTTCTTTAGATAAAACCTATCGTTTTAATACTGCAACCAATAAAGGTAATGTAAGTGCAAATGGCCCTATTGATACCTATATGCATACCGATGCAGCCAATCTCGAAAAATTAATGGTATTTGGAAACTTCAACACTTTCGATGATCAGCCTGCTGTACGCATTTTAAGGTTAAATGCCAATGGCACTAAAGATCCGAGCTTTAACCCGGGCAGCGGTGTAGATAACGGAATAACATCACTTACCTATAATACCACTACCAGGAAATACCTGATTACAGGAGCATTTACAAAATACAATGGGAAACCTGTAAACGGCATGGCACTAATTAACGAAGATGGCAGCCTGGATGAGTCTTTCACTGCTAAATTCTTTGAAGGCGGTTACCCTTATTTTGCCCGCCAGATTTCGAATGGATTGATTGTAGTAAGCGGTGGTTTTAAAAAGTACAACAACGTTACCAGAAATGGTTTTATGGTGCTTACCCCGGCAGGACTGCTAGCGCCTGGCTATAATGCAACCGGACCATTTTCGGGCGGCCTTTCTGATGTGATTGAAACAAAATCTGCAGACGGCAAAAAAGCACTTTTATTAATCGGAGGTTTCAACCGCTTTGATAACCAGCCTTTCTACAACATCGTTAGGGTAACTATTGAATAATAACCAGAAGCCAATTAAATATAAATTAAGATGAGCATGACGAAAAAATATAAATTACTGCTTGGTTTAATGGCCATCGTAGTTACAACAGCCATATTTTCCTGTAATAAAGATTTCGATAGAAAACTTACAGATAAAGACGGTACCGATACCACAAAAGTAAGATACGGAAGCCGTAAAATTTTATACCTGGTAGTTGATGGTGCAAGAGGGCAATCGGTAGCAGCAGCCAATATTCCAAATATTACGGCGCTTTTACCACATTCAGTTTACAGTTGGGTGGGCTTAAATGAACCAGAAGCTACACAGAATGCCAGTAATTGGGCAAGCATGTTAACCGGTGTGAAAAAAGCGAAACACCTGGTAAATGATGATAACCTAACCAATAATAACCTGCAGAATTACCCTGTAATTTTTAAAAGGATTAAAGAGAGCAGGCCACAGACCAAAATTGTGGCACATACCTCTTCTACAGTTTTTAAATCGCTAACAACAGGTGCAGATATCAGCACTTTGGCCACCAGCGATGACCAGGTTAAAGCTTCGGTAATTAACGATTTAAATACCGATACCGCCTCAGTAATTTTAGGCCACTTTACTGATGTAGATAAAGCCGGTGCACAATATGGTTACGATAATTCATTCCCGAACTATAAATCGGCAATAGAAAAATTCGATACAGGAGTGGGAGAGATGATGGCTGCATTAAAGAAACGCCCTAATTATATTAACGAGGATTGGCTGGTTATTATCGCTTCGAGCGATGGTGGTGCATTTACCCTCCCGCCTAATACCGACGATCAAACCATTTTTAGTAAACCGGCAAACAATGCTTTTGTTATTTACTATAGTGCTGCTTATAACAAACGGATCCTGGTAAAGCCATTTACAGGTAACAGGTACCTGGGCAAAACTGTTAAAATGACCGGTACCCAAATTAGGGCTGAAGTGGCTGGCGAAGATGCAGGTGTTTACAATATAGACGATACCACCAAGATGACCATCGAGCTTAAAGTTAAAAAGAACAGAGAGCAGATCTCATACCCTAGTATTTTAGGTAAACGAAACGAATGGTCTGGTGGTCACCCTAGCGTGGGTTGGGTTATTTATTTAGAAGACCGTTACTGGTATTTCGAATGGAGAGGTACAAAAGATGGCGATTACCGTCAATGCAGGGGCGCCGATATTGTTCAGGGCAGATGGGAAAACCTGTCGGTTAAATTAGAACAGCGCGGTAACCAAAGGTTTATCAGAACTTATACCAACGGGACATTTAACAACGAGTTAGAAATTACCGGATCTGGTTCCTTAGCCAATTCGAATGCATTGAAACTGGGTTATTTAAATGGTCAAGGGCACGGAGAGCCAGATTATTATGTAACCGATATCCGTTTCTTTAAACTAGCTGTTCCAGATGGGGTAATTGGACAATACTCTTGCGAAACATCCATCGATCAGAGCCACCCTTCTTACAACTTCTTGGTAGGGTACTGGCCAGCAACCGACGGCAATGGCGATAAGATGATCGATCTTTCCTCACAGGCCCGCGATTTTAAATTGCAGGGACCATATGTTTGGGAAAATTTCAACGATTTAATTTGTCCGCCTTCAACCAGTTCCTTAGCGCTCCTGGTTCCGCAAACAACTGATATACCGGCGCAAATGGTGAACTGGTTAAAAATTGCCAATAACCAGCAATGGGCGCTTGATGGCAGGGTTTGGTTAGACCAATAAACAGGAATATTGATAATTTAAATATCGAAAATGAAAAAAATTATATATACAGTATTAATGGGCTTAACGATCATGATTGTTGCCTATTCTTGTAAAGAATCTCAAATAGACGATTTGGATCTACCACCTGCGGCAAGCAGAAGTATTACTGGCGAAGGCATTGTTGTGGGCAATGTATCAATAGATAATCAGTTTGTTAAAGTTCCGTTCAAAATTTCACTCTCGGGAGCAGCCGAAGAAGCTTTTCAGGTAGGATTAACCCTAAATAACGATACCGTAACGCAATTGATTAATAATGGGGGTTTAACCAATGCTGTACTCATGCCCTCAGCTGCTGTAGAGTATCCTAACGTAATTAATGTTGCTTATGGAACAGACAATGCAGAAGGAATAGCCATCGTTCGCCGGTCGGTATTGGAACGTTATTTTGGTAAAAAGGTGGTTTTTGCCTTAAAACTTTCAGCGCCTGGTAAAGGCAATAAAATTGCCAATGGCAAATCGAATATCCTGGTGATCATCAATACTGAAGAATTGTTAAAATCTACCGACATCCATTTTTTAAGTTTTCAGGGCGGAGGGATTTATAACGTAACTCAGGGACCTAACTATCAGGTAGGACCTGGAGGTGTTATTATTCCCCTCATTATCAGTCTGGATAATGCACCTTCAACAGCTTTTAATGTAAAAATTAGAGACAAAGTAGATACTATTGCCACGCTGGTATCAAGCGGGGTATTGCCGGCAAATGCGATTCACCTGGCGGCTAAAGATTTTACCATCGATACCTTGGTGAGATTTAATACAGGCGCAACAAGTGCTGTAGTGAGGTTATCTATTCCATGGCCTGTGTTCGATGCTAATATTGTATCCAATAAGAAATTCGCCTTTGCCTTAAGCCTGAGCGATAATACCAATCATGTTATCCATCCTACAAAAGGAAAAGTAATTGTGGTGGTTGATCCAAGTGTAAACCTGGATAACAATTCGCCGATTATTGGAAATGGTACAGGTTTGATTGCCAAATATTATACCAATACACAATTGGCGCCAGACGACGGCCGTGAGCCTTTTGCCACGCGGGTAGATGGCACAATCGAATTCTCGGGCGATGGCTGGCCGGATAATGTAAAAAATACTGCTGGTACTTCTTTGAGCAGGGATAATTTCGCTACCAAATGGGTGGGCGAGTTCCTGGCACCAGTAAGAGGCGACTATATTTTTTATCAAACGCGTTGGGATGACGGATCGAGATTGTTTATCAACGGAAAAGCCATTATCGACGATTATACCACACAATGGGACAAACCAGAACGAAAAGCAACCATCCGTTTAGAACGTGGTATCAGATATAAAATTGAAGCACATCACCGCGAAAATGTTGGCGGACAACAGGCATATCTCGAATATGAAGTTCCATCAGCAGGTATAACCGGTAAACGTGCAGTACCAAGAACACAATTATTTCCAACTCCTTAAACTTGAATAGATATGAAAAGTAATATGAAAAGATTATTGGGTATATGCTCACTTTTACTGCTAATTGTGGTGTTAATGGTGAAATGTAAAAAAGACGAAGTCGTAGAGGTTGTTCCGGAAGTGGAAGAACCAAAGCCTACAGCTGGGTTTACTTTCATAAAACCCGATACATTAAAATTTTTAGAGTACCAGTTTACCGGAAATTCTACAAATTACAAAAGCTTATTGTGGCAGTTTGGAGATGATAGCACCTCGGTTGAGGTAAACCCGAAACATACTTACCGTTTTCCGGGGAAATACAAAGTAACCTTAACGACAAGAAATGGCCAGGGTTATACTGCAGCAAAAGAAGTAATGCTTAGTGTGGTCGATCCGACCATAAATTATTCCATTTGTGGCGAAAATTACATAAAAACCATTGGCGGTAAATATTCAGTTAACCTTGAAGCTGGTGCGGGTGCCGATTCTGGTGAAGGCTCTAAAAAATTGGTCGATCAGGATATCAATACGAAATTTCTACAAGCGGGTTTCGATGGTACGCAAAAATGTACCTTTGAGCTAAATACTCCAAAGGTAGTGGGCGCGTATACCTTAACATCGGGTAATGATGCGCCAGATCGCGATCCAAGATTTTGGATTTTGCAGGGCTCGTTAGATGGGATCCAATATACCGATTTGCATACGGTAACCGTTTGTCCTTGGGAGAACAATGATAGCAGCAGAAAACAGACTAAACTTTTCCACTTCGACAACTACATTGCTTATAAATTTTACCGCCTTTACATTAAATCTAACAGAGGAAGCCGTGTGTTTCAATTGGCCGAGTGGACAATCAACAAAAAACAGCCTTAGTTTAATATTAGTTTATGCACAATTTGAAAAATACATGGAGCTTAAAAACTTCATGTATTTTTTTGAGGATTGATTTTAAATGTCACTTAGACAATTAAAAAATCAGGTTCCTTTGCAAAAAGTAAATTATATTTTATACATTAGTAAAACGTTTAACTAGCGTTAAATCTAGCCATAATATAAATTCAGATTTCAATACACACACAAATTATGAACAAAACGAACACTTTAAAGTTTTTAAGCATACTGGGCTGCATGTTTGTAGGCGGCTTGCTGAAAGCACAAGAGCGAAAGGCGCCAGCTTATCCTTTAATTGCGCACAATACCTATTTTAGCATTTGGTCTAACACGGATAAGCTAAACGAATCTGCTACCCAACATTGGACGGGTGCCGATCATTCTCTTTTAGGAATGATTAATGTTGACGGAGGGATCTATCGGTTTTTAGGTAAAGAAACCACTACCTACAAAACGCTTGTGCCTGCTTCGGATGAAAAAGGTTACAACGTAAAATATACAGAAACCGAACCTCAGGGCGATTGGAAAGCCGCAAATTACACCGCCAGTAACTGGCAAACAGGTAGTGCACCAATAGGGGATGATGCCAAAAATGTGAAAACATTGTGGAAATCGCACGATATCTGGGTAAGAAGAACCTTTAATATAGCTAACCCGGCGTCAATAAACGAACTGTTTTTAAAGATAAACCACGATGATAATATTGAGGTTTACCTAAATGGGAAGAAAATTTATACCAAAGAAGGCTGGACCAATAATTTCCAATACATTGCGTTAAGCAACAGCGATAAAAGCGCATTAAAAGCCGGATCGAATGTAATTGCCATCCACCTGATTAATACTGCTGGTGGCCGTTTTCTAGATTTTGGCCTGGTAGACCGCTTAAAAGATAATGCCGAAAAAGTACAGCTAGCCAGGCAAAAAAGTGTTGATATTAATGCCACACAAACCATTTATAACTTTACCTGCGGCAAGATTGATTTAAAATTAACTTTTACCTCTCCCTTGTTAATGAACAATTTGGGTTTATTTGCACGTCCGGTTTCTTACGTTTCCTATCAGGTAAAAGCAAATGATGGTAAAACCCACCAGGTAAAAGTATACCTCAGTGCATCGTCAAACATTGCGGTTTATCGCCCTACGCAAGAAGTTACGGCAAGTAAATACAGCACGGCTAAATTATCGGTATTAAAAACGGGTACGGTAGAACAACCTGTTCTTCAAAAAGCGAGTGATGATATGCGGATCGATTGGGGTTACTTTTATGTGGCTGCACCAAAAACCAGCAATGCCATCCAGTTTGTAACGGCCGAAAAAGATGCTGCCGATGCTTTTAGGAAAGGCAATTCTGCTTCAACCGCTAAACAGGGCAAAATGCTTGCATTGAACACCATTATCCCTTTTGGACCGGTAGGTAAGGCTGCGGTAGAAAAATATGTTGAACTGGGCTATGATGAAATTTATGCTGTTCAATACTTCAATAAAAATTTAAGGCCATGGTGGAATACCTCAGGAAAAGAAACCATCGAGGCACAACTAACCGCCGCGGCTGATGAGTATAAAAACGTGATTCAGAAGTGCGAAGCTTTTAACAAAACTTTGTATGCCGATGCCTTAAAATCGGGTGGTAAAGAATATGCCGATTTATGTGTTTTAGGTTATCGCCAGAGCATTGCAGCACATACTTTGGTAAAGAGCCCGCAAGGCGAAATTTTATGGTTATCTAAAGAAAACAACAGTGGTGGTTTTATCAATACGGTTGATGTAACTTACCCTTCAGCACCATTGTACCTGATTTATAATCCTGAACTGTTACAAGGCATGTTGAACGGTATTTTCTATTTCAGCGAAAGCGGAAAATATCCTCACCCTTGGGCAGCTCACGATCTGGGAACTTATCCATTAGCAAACGGACAGACTTACGGTGAGCCAATGCCGGTAGAAGAATCGGGTAACATGATTATTTTAACTGCAGCAATTGCCAAAGCACAGGGAAATGCCAATTATGCCAAAGCACATTGGAAAACCTTAACCACCTGGGTCGATTATTTAACTAAAGAAGGGTTAGATCCTAAAACGCAGTTATGTACCGATGATTTTGCCGGTCACCTGGCCCGTAATGCCAACTTATCGGTAAAAGCGATTGTAGGTATAGCCTGTTATGCCCAGATGGCACAAACATTGGGTTATGATGATATAGCCAAAAAATATCGTGCAATTGCTGAAAGCATGGTGCCAAAATGGATTGAAATGGCCGATGCCGGCGATCACTATGCTTTAACTTTTGATAATAAAAATACCTGGAGCCAGAAGTATAACCTGGTTTGGGATAAGGTGCTTAAGTTAAACCTGTTTCCGCAAAAGATATACGACACCGAAACCAAGTATTACCTGACTAAACAAAATAAATACGGTATTCCGTTGGATAGCAGAAAGGCCTACACTAAAAACGACTGGATTTTGTGGACCGCTACTTTTGCGCCAACAAAAAGCGAATTTGAGGCTTTGGTGCACCCGGTTTATAAACATGCCATCGAAACAGAATCGAGAGTGCCTTTGAACGATTTTTACGATTCGAACACCGGTATCCGCGATAACTTTAAAGCCCGTAGCGTAGTGGGCGGTTTTTATATGAAAATGCTTGCCGATAAATTAGCCGGTAAATAAAATCTTACCCCTCAAAATTAACAATTAAAGGCGCTGTAGTTATTGCTGCGCCTTTTTTATTCCCCTTGGTCTGTGTCCTCACAGACCAGATAGACAAGGTTAATATACTCAAACGGGGCAATATTAGTATTATTTATCCTATCGGTCGGTGTCTCACCGACCGATCTACAAGCAAAGAAAGATATTTAGCGTTTAATAGAATTAGGAAATGATTGGCTTGTGGCTCTTGGCGGTTTGCAGTCCCGCTCACGCTTTATCCCGATGAAACCTGTGAAACAAGCAAGCACACCATAAAAAGCAAAAAGACAGTGCTTAAAATCGGGATGTTCGCTCCATCCGATAGCTATCGGATCTGGTTTAGGCACAAGGGTTTCTGCACCCAGCTACCCCGAAAATGAAATGCTGCTTTGGCCCAATAGCCCCGGTTGCAGCGTTACCCTGCAGCAACGAGGAAGCGAAGCGTATAAGCGTAAAACGGGGAGAAACTTATTGTTCTGTACAGGCCTTGCGCTTCAAAAGGAAATTGGTGTTTTAAAATTAGAAAATGAATGGCTTGTGTTTCTTGGCGGTTTGTAGCCCCTCCATTATTCTATCGGTTGGTGTCTCACCGACCGAAATAAATCATAGCGTTTGTTGTAAGATTGCTTCATCGGTTGAAAAGGCTTTCCCGAAATAATGATTTATTTTATCAAAACTCAAATTCCAGCTGGTTGCTTTCTGGCTTTTCGATTTCAACATCATCATAAAACCGCGATAAGGTAATACCCAACAACCTTACCTGGGTTAGGCCGATAGCGGCCTCCTCCAAAAGTTTAATCGCTTCAGCATAAATTACCTCGGCTTTGTTTATCGGTATAGCAAAAGAACGGCTGCGCGTAATGAGTTTAAAATCGGCAAACTTGATTTTTAGGGTTACCGTTTTTCCGCTGAGTTGATATTTTTCCAAACGTTTAGCCACGGTTTCACTGATCTGTTTTAGCAGATCGTGCATCACCGAATCTTCATTGGTATCTTCCGAAAGGGTATCTTCTGCACCAACTGATTTGGTTTCGCGATTCGACTGAACGGGACGTTCATCAACACCGCGAACAATTTTATAATAAAACCTTCCCGATTTCCCGAATTGGGCAACAAGCTGTGCTTCAGTTAATTTTTTTAAATCTGCACCTGTATTAATCTGCATGGCTTTCATTTTGGCACCGGTAACTTTGCCTACCCCAAAGAATTTTTCAACCGGGAGTTTTTCCATAAAAGCTTCGATCTTCGATGGTCCAATAAACGTTAAACCATCCGGCTTGTTCATATCTGAAGCTACTTTGGCTACAAATTTATTGATCGATACGCCTGCAGAAGCAGTTAAATTTAACTCATTTTTAATGGCATCTTTAATGGATTGTGCAATGTCAATAGCCGATCCAATTCCGAGCTTGTCTTCCGTTACATCAAGGTAGGCTTCATCCAGCGAAAGGGGTTCTATTATATCGGTGTACCGGCTAAAAATTTCCCTAAGCGCTTTCGAAACAGCGGTATAGGCATCAAAACGAGGATATACGAAAATTGCTGTCGGGCAAAGCTGGTAAGCTTTACTGCTCGACATCGCCGAGCGGATTCCATATTGCCGTGCTTCGTAACTGGCTGTAGAAACCACACCGCGACTGTCGGGCTTACCGCCAACAACTAAGGGCTTTCCCCGGTATTCAGGAAAATCGCGCTGCTCTACAGATGCATAAAAAGCATCCATATCGATATGAATTATTTTTCTTAAAGCCAGTGGAGTTGAATCAGACATGCAATGATCTAAATTTCGTGATTTTTATCAGGATTATTGATCAAGTTTTTTTTTCTTTACAAAATATGGAGAGAGCAATTCGTTTTTATAAAAATGCAAAGCACGAATGGTATGCCGATATACCCGAATGGGGCGGTGATATAGCCGATTTACAGATGGTAGAAGGTGCTGATGAACTATTAAACTGGATTGCCGCCGAAAATGAATGCAAATTATTGATGGCCGATGCACCTATTGAAAATGCCGAAATTTTAGATCTTGTTTATGTTCGGGAAGAGAATTTGGGGGGTGGTGGCGACTATCTGTTAGAAAAATTTAGAGGAGAATTTAAGAACCATAAACTTTGGCTTTGCCATGTAACGGAGTTTGTTTTTAAGCAATTGCCTGAACGGATTTATTTTAAGGAGATTAGTTAACCGAAAGTTTGACCATTAAGATTCTATTATATAGCCCTCCCTTACGTTCGTCATCCTGAACTTGTTTCAGGATCTATTTAACTGAAATTATTTTAATATTGATTTATCATTATTAATTAGCCAAGCGGGATCATCGTGCAAAAGACCCTGAAATAAATTCAGGGTGACGGTTCTTGGTAGTATCAATCTAATCCAACAATACCTCTACTTTATTCAGTAACGAATCCATCTCAAACGGTTTTTCCATAAAATCATTGGCCCCGGCATCGAGCGCAGATTGCCTGATGTCTCTACTGGCTGAGATCATTAAAATAGGAATTTCCTTAAATTGAGGATCGTTTTTAAGCTGTTTGCAGATATCCCTGCCATCGTGCCCACTCATCCAGATATCGAGCATAATCAGATCTGGCTTATTCTTTACCGCATCTATTACTGCCCCACCATCATATGTAAATTCAACTTCATAACCCATCACCTCCAAAATCATCGTCACGGCATCAACAATTCCTTCATCATCATCGGCAATGAGTATTTTCTTATTTCCCATTTTGTAATTTTATTTCATATGGTTTTGTTTTGCAACCGGTATAATGAGATGATTAATCGCGTATAATTATTAAAGCGGTAAAGATGCTTTTTGTTTTAAAAAAAATGAATATTTATTTAAACAATTTTACCATTGGCCAATCAAAGGTTTTTGAGGCTGAATTTCATAAGCGGTTATCTGATGATATGAATTGAACACGAAATGTATAATTTTAAAGCTTATAAAATATTTCGGATATTTAAAGTTTATATTTACAGCGTTAATTCAAATTAATTGGGTTCAATGGCCAAAAATGGATAGTATTAATATTAAGAAGTTAGCAGAAGCTTTAAATTTATCTACTTCTACAATTTCGAGGGCTTTTAGGGATAATAGCGACATTAATGGGGCTACCAAAGCGCGTATATTAGCCAAAGCAAAAGAATTAAACTATCAGCCCAACCATTACGCCAGTAATTTAAGGGAGCAAAAAAGTAAAACCATTGCCGTTATTGTACCCGAACTGGCCAATAATTATTTCTCACAGGCCATTCACGGTATTGAACGCGTAGCAAGAGAAAATGGCTACCATATTTTGATTTACGTAACGGATGATGATTATAAAAAAGAAGTAACTTTTATCCGCCATTTGCACAATGGCAGGGCCGACGGCATTGTAATGTCGGTTTCTGGAGAAGCCAACGATCATAATTACCTCAATAAATTTGGCAGTAAGCGGCTGCCTTTGGTGTTTTTCGATCGGATTTACGAAGATATTGATACCCCTAGGGTAATTACAAACGATTATAACAGCAGCTTTCTGGCAACTGAGCATTTGATAGAGCAGGGCTGTAGTAGAATTGCCTACCTGGTGGTAAATAAAAGTTTATCGATAGGTAAAACACGTATGCAGGGCTATCTTGATGCATTAGCCAAACACCAGATTCCTTTCGAAGAAAACCTGATTGTGGATTGCAGCAACAGTTACGAAGAAAATAGCATTATCATTAAACAGGCTTTAACACAGTTAAAACCCGATGGTGTGTTTACCTCGGTTGAACGTTTGGCTTTTGCCACCTACTATGCCTGTTACGATCTCAATATCAATATTCCTAAAGATTTAAAAGTGATCAGTTTCTCCAGCCTGGAAATTGCTCCTTTATTAAATCCCTCACTTACTACCATCACTCAACCTGCTACCGAAATTGGAGAGGAAGCGGCTAAATTATTGTTTACTATTTTAGATGGTCATGCCGATAAAAACCTGCCAAATGAGGTGGTTTTAGAGTCTAAAATTATCAAGCGGAATTCGACTGTAAACGGGTAAAAAATGGTCCAAAAAATGGCTTCGTTTTTAGCCTGAAATTTTCAAAAAATTTCTTCACTTAGTGTAAAATACGCAGAATTCTGACCGATTTTCGGGAACGTTCCCGAAAGATGACTAAATTTTGATCTAATTTTTTCGGGAACGTTCCCGAAAAAAGCTTAAAAAATGACTTAGTGTAATAATTACACTTTAAATTGAAATTTAACATTTATAATTTATTGATTATCAAATAATTAAAAATTTAATAATTCTTTAATGAAGATTTTTAATGGTAGAGAAAAGCTAATTTTTACATTGATTTTCTTGTTGATATTTTGGCCCGAAATATATTTTTTAAATAAATTTTGAAATATCATTAACAGCTGTAAATTAGGCCTATGTGTAAATCACTATAATATTTAACCAAATTTTTATACTTAAACGAGCTTCAAATATGAGAGTATTTTACCTGTTAAAACAGGGGCTTTTGGTGCTGTTAGTTTTTTCAGCATTAATGGTAAAAGCACAAACCGGATCGGTATCTGGTAAAGTGCTTGATGAAACCGGACTGCCATTACCTGGCGCTTCTGTAGTTGTAAAAGGAACAACAAGAAGTACATCAACCGATGCCAATGGTAATTATAAACTTGCAGGTTTATCGAATGGTTCGATAACGTTATCTGCAAGTTTTATCGGTTACCAAACCCTTGATAAAGCCGTAAGCATTTCAGCAAATGCTACTGTTAATTTTCAATTGGCACCCGATGCACAAAAACTGAATGAAGTTGTGGTAATCGGTTATGGTACTGCAGAAAAGAAAAACCTAACTGGATCAATCACTACAGTAAATTCGAAAGATTTTCAAAAAGGAGCGATAACAACGCCCGAACAATTAATTCAGGGTAAGATAGCAGGGGTAAACATTATCTCCAATAGCGGTCAACCCGGAGTAGGTAGCCAAATCCGTATCCGTGGCGGGGCATCACTAAATGCCAGTAACGATCCATTGGTTGTAATTGATGGAGTGCCATTTAGCGGTAATACCATCGATAATGCGCCAAGCCCGTTATCGCTGATCAATCCGAATGATATAGAAACTTTTACCGTACTGAAAGATGCTAACGCAACGGCAATTTATGGTTCAAGAGCATCGAACGGGGTAATTTTAATTACCACTAAAAAAGGTGGTTCTGGTGCGCCTGTAATAAACTTTAGTACTAATAACGCTATTGCAACAGTTGCCAGAAAAGTAGATGTACTTTCTGCCGATCAGGTTCGCGCATATGTTAATGCAAACGGCAACGCTACACAAAAAGCTTTGCTGGGAACGGCAAATACAGACTGGCAGGATGCTATTTATCAGAATGCTTTTACTTCTGATAATAACCTGAGTATTGCAGGTTCATTTAAAGGTGTGCCTTACCGTGTTTCTGCAGGTTATTTAGATCAGGATGGTTTATTGATTACCGATAAATTAAAACGTGGAACAGGTTCAATTACCTTGTCGCCAAGATTGTTTAAAGATCATTTAAAGATCGACTTAAATTTAAAGGGATCGCTAACCGACTCACATTTTGCAAATGCTGGGGCAATTAATTCAGCTATTCAGTTCGACCCTACCCAGCCAATTAATGCTAACAATAAATACGGTAACTATTTCGAATGGACACAAGGTACGGGAAGTGCAATGGTTCCAAACCCGAATGCACCACGTAACCCGGTTGCATTAATTAGGTTACAGGATAATAACGGTAATGCCGCACGCAGTGTGGGTAATGCTAAATTCGATTACTCTTTCCACTTTTTACCCGAGTTACATGCAAACTTAAACCTCGGTTACGATGTATCTAAAGGTTATGGAAACATCACTGTGCCAACTTATGCGGCTCAGGCTGCAGCAACAAATGGCTCATTTTCGAGGGCTTTAAAAACAGAATCAGATAAGTTTTCTGAATTCTATTTAAACTATGCACATACGGTAGAAAGCATTAAAAGTAGATTTGATGTAACTGCCGGTTATGGTTATTACGATATCGCGACCACTGGTTATAATTTTACCAATTATACCGGTTTAGGTGCGCCAATCGTTACACCGGTTTTCCCATTTTCGGTAGAACGTAATAAAATGCTTTCTTACTACGGAAGATTTAACTATACACTTGCTGAAAAATATATCCTGTCGGCCACGATGCGTGCCGATGCTTCTTCAAAATTTGCAGAAAACAACCGTTGGGGATATTTCCCTTCAGTAGGTTTTACCTGGAGAATTATCGGAGAAAATTTCCTTAAGGATAGCAAAGTGCTTTCTGACCTGAAATTGAGATTAAGTTATGGCGAAACAGGTAATAAGGATGGTGGCGATATTGGTAACTACAATTACATCGCTAAATACTACGCCAACAGCAATACAGGTCAATATCAGATTGGTAATACTTTTTATAATTATTATGCCCCAGCGGGATACGATCCTGATTTGAGATGGGAAACCACCACCACTTATAATGCTGGTTTAGATTATGGGTTTTTAGGCGGCAGGTTATATGGTAGCATTGATGTGTATTATAAAAAAACCTCTGATTTATTAAGTAAGATTACCATTCCGGTAGGAACAAACTTTAGCAATGAATTAGTTACCAACGTAGGTAATATGGATGTTAAAGGTGCAGAAGTAAGCTTAAATTTTACAGCCATTAAAACTGAAAATACCACTTGGGACTTTGGTGTAAACGCATCTTATAACAAAAGAAAGGTAACTAACTTAACCTTAAACCCGAACTCTGGATTTAAAATTGATGCCGGCGATATCTCAGGAGGAACCGGAATCCACTTAAAATACAATGCGGTTAATCAGATTCCTCAATCGTATTTTGTATACAAACAGGTTTATGATGCAAGCGGCAAACCACTTGAAGGTGTTTACCAGGATTTAAATGGTGATGGTGCCATTACTACTGATGATCAGTATTTCTATAAATCGCCAGATCCTCAATTTACTTTTGGTTTCAATACCTCGTTTACCTACAAAAAATGGAGTGTTAATACAGTTTTGAGAGCCAGTTTAGGTAATTACGTTTATGATAACGTGAGCTCGAACTTTGGCATAAAATCAAACCTGTTAAGTTCAGTAGGCATCCTTAATAATGCCGGCAGCGATATATTGAATACTGGTTTTACCAATACGCAGTACCTGAGCGATTACTACATCAAGAATGCATCTTTTCTGAAAATGGATAATTTAGGTTTGGCCTATAATATTGGCAAACTATCTAAAGATGGAACGGCAACGATGAGAATTTCGGCAAACTGCCAAAATGTTTTCGTTGTAACGAAATACAAAGGTCTTGATCCAGAATTGGCTACAGGTATCGATTATAACCTGTATCCACGACCAAGAACATACACGCTAGGTTTAAACGTTGGTTTTTAATAGAAGAAAATAAAATGAAAAGCTCATTTAAAATAATATTGGCATCAGCGGTTTTAGTGCTATCATTAAACGCATGCAAAAAAGAAGCATTAAATCTAACACCAACCAATGATGTAACGGCGGATATTGCTTACGCTACGCCTGCAGGTTACAAACAACAGCTGGTTAGGTTATATGCAAATTATGGATTAACAAGTCCATCGGGTTCAGATAACAGTGATGTTGGGGGCTTAAACTCAGGTTTCGCAGATTTTTTAAGGTTGTTTTGGACCTCACAAGAATTGGTGACAGATGAGGCGGTATGTAATTGGGGCGATACAGGTATACCTGAATTAGACAATGCTACCTGGTCTACCGATAACCAGTTTTTAAGAGGTTTATACTCACGTAGTATCTCGCAGATTACCCTGGTTAACGATTATTTACGTCAAAGCACTGCCGATAAACTGGCCTCACGTAATATTACCGGCGCTGATGCAACAAGTGTTGCGCGTTACCGTGCTGAGGCCCGTTTCTTACGTGCCTATCAGTATTGGGTATTGTTAGATGCATTTGGAAATCCGCCATTTGTAACTGAAGCTGACGAAATTGGAAAGGTTAACCCTAAACAGATTCAGCGTGCAGCATTGTTTACTTATGTAGAATCAGAGTTGAAAGCGATAGAAAGCGACCTGGCCGAACCTCGTTCCAACGAGTATGGCCGTGCAGATAAAGGCGCAGATTGGGCATTATTGGCCAGGTTATATTTAAATGCTCAGGTTTATACCGGTACTGCAAAATATACAGAAGCAATTACCTATTCGAGCAAAGTTATAGCAGCCAGTTATAGTTTAAATCCGAGTTACGCCAATCTATTTAAAGCCGATAACAATATTGGAAACACCGAAAATATATTGACCATTAATTATGATGGTGTTAACGGAACCAATTACGGAGGTACCACTTTCTTGATCAACGCAGCAGTTTATGCATCGGCCGATGCTGCAGGTATGGTGGCAGGTGACTATGGTGTGCCAAATGGTGGTTGGGCAGGTAACCGTACCCGTCAGAATTTGCCAGCCTTATTTCCAAACACTACTGGATCAATTGATAAACGCGGTGTTTTTGTTGGACCGAAAGCAACAATAGATGCCATTTCAGATCCTAATGATGGTTTAAAGGTTACCAAGTTTAGAAATGTAACATCAGGCGGTACAACTCCTGCATCATTAAACGGAACATTCAGTTCTTTAGATTTTGCCCTTTTCCGCTTGGCAGAACAATATCTTATTTATGGAGAAGCTTTGGCAAGAGGCGGTTCGGGTGGTAATGTAACAGATGCTTTAACTTACGTAAATAGATTACGTCAAAGAGCCTATGGCAATACAAGCGGTAATGTTAGCGCAGCAGCTTTAACAACAGACTTTTATTTAGATGAAAGAGGTCGCGAGTTGTATTGGGAAGGTCACCGTCGTACCGATTTAATCCGTTATGGCAAATTTGCCGGAGCTACTTATTTATGGCCATTTAAAGGAGGCGTAAAGGCCGGCACGAGTTTACCTGCTTACCGAAATCTATATCCGATTCCAAATGCTGATTTAATCGCAAATCCGAATCTGGTTCAAAACACTGGTTATTAATCTTCATAGCATATGAAATCAATATTATTTAAATCCTTAGCGGTATGCTGTTTAGCCCTATCGCTTTGGTCTTGCAAAAAAGACGAAACGCAAACGGTTTCGAATGTAAGCCCTGCAGGTACACTTACCGCCTCAGCAACCAGCTTAAGCTTAGTACAGGCAAACGGCACAAAGCCTGCATTAACCTTAACATTTCCTGCATCAACGGTTACAGGCTACACTGTACCGGTAACGTCAACCATTCAGTTTGATATTAAAGGAAAAAACTTTACCTCACCTAAAGAGTATGTAATCAGTACAACTTCATATTCGCCGACGGTAAACGACTTTAATACGATGTTGTTAGCCCTTGGTGCAACCATCGGTACACCAGCACAGGTAGAAGTGAGGTTGAAATCAGGCGCTGCAGCAAATGCAATGACCTATTCAAATGTAATTACTTTAAACGCTACTCCTTATTTAGCATCAGCATGGATTTATGTTCCTGGTAATTATCAGGGCTGGAACCCGGCAACAGCTGATAGTTTGGTATCTTTAACCAGTAACGGCGTTTATACGGGAATCATCAAGTTTGACGGTAGTCCATTCAAAATTACTCCAGCAAAAAAATGGGATGTGGCTTATGGTGATGCAGGTGGTGGTACTATTAGTACTTCTGGTGGCGATATCAGTTCAATATCGGCAGAGTTTAAACTACTGACTGTTGATTTGAATAAGAAAACTTATACCATTGCAAAGGCAGATTATTGGTCTGTTATTGGTAATGCAATTCCTGGCAGCAACTGGGCGGTAGATACCGACTTAAAATTTATTAACGATGGAAAAGGTACCTGGCAAGCTAAAATCGCTTTAACCACCGGTGCTTTTAAATTCAGATTAAACCACGATTGGACAACCAGTATTGGCAACAATGGTGCTGATATCATGGTAACAGAGGCCGGAACCTACACCCTAACCTTAACGGTTAATGCTGATGGTAAAACCGGATCGTACACCATGGTTAAAAATTAATCATTAACTAAACTATTCCTGCAGAGATCGTTTGATCTCTGCAGGATTTTTAAAATCATTAAAAAGTTTTAGCATGATAAAATCGCTTACCTCAGCTACCTTTTCTTACGTTATTCCTTCTCCTTTTAATGCTCAAACTAAAATCCACGCAAATGTGCCGGGATTAAAAAAAACATTCATTTTCCTGGTTTTACTGTTTAGCAGTATCAATCTCTTCGCTCAAAAGCTGGAGCGCGTAGAGCCCATGTTCTGGTACGCGGGGATGCATAATCCTAAATTACAGTTACTGGTACATGGCGAAAACATTGCCCATACCACAGTGGCCTTAACTTATCCAGGCGTTAAGCTGGTCAAAGTAAATAAGGTAGAAAACCCAAATTATCTATTTCTCGATTTAACAATTGCCGCTACCGTAAAATCGGGTAGTTTTCCAATCAATTTTTCTGTAAACGGCAAAAAGATATTCAGTTACACTTACGAATTAAAAAACCGTGATAAAAGTGCCGGCAGGATTCAAGGGGTAACCAACAAAGATTTTATTTACCTGCTCATGCCCGATCGTTTTTCGAACGGCGATAAAAGTAACGATGTTGTTCAGGGTTTAACCGAAACTGCATTAAACCGCGATAGTATGTACTACCGTCATGGTGGCGATATTCAGGGCGTAATTAATCACCTCGATTACCTGAATGATTTGGGTGTAACTACAGTTTGGATGACGCCAGAGGTAGAAAACGATATGCCACAGGCTTCTTACCATGGCTATGCGGTAACCGATCATTATAAAATAGATCCACGTTATGGCACAAATGCACTTTACAAAAAGTATGTAGAGATTGCCCATGCCAAAGGATTAAAAGTGATTAAAGATATTGTACACAACCACATTGGCACACAACACTGGTTTTATAAAGATTTACCGATGAAAAGCTGGTTAAACCAATGGCCAAAATACACGCAAACGAGTTACAGAGATCAGACCGTGATGGATGTACACGCCTCTGCGGCAGATCGCAAACAAATGTTAGATGGTTGGTTCGTACCTTCAATGCCCGATTTAAACCAGACTAATCCATATGTACAAAACTACCTGACCCAAAACCACATCTGGTGGATTGAATATGCGGGCATTGATGGTTTACGTTTGGATACTTACGGATATAACGACCCTGTTTATATGGCCGATTGGGCTGTAAAAGTTCAGGCGGAATTCCCGCATTTATCTGTTTTTGGCGAAACACTGGTAACCGCAGTGGCCAATCAGGCCTTTTTTACGGGTGGCAATACGGTGAACCGCGGTTTCGATACCCATTTGCAAGGGATTACCGACGCCACTTTAAAGGATGCGATTTACGAAGGAATAAATGGCAAAAACGGTTGGGTAGACGGAATTAACCGTTTATATGCCACCTTAGCGCACGATTTTCTCTATAAAAACCCAAATACCAACTGCATTTTTTTAGATAATCACGATATGAGCCGTTTCTATTCGATGGTTGGCGAAGATTTCGATAAATACAAAATGGGAATGAGCATTCTCTTAACCATGCGGGGTATTCCTGAAATGTATTATGGAACAGAAATTTTAATGAAAAATTTTTCCAATCCCGATGGACTGATCCGTTCTGATTTTCCAGGTGGATGGGAAGGTGATAAAAAAGACAAATTTATTGCCGATGGCCGTACGGGCAAAGAAAATGAAGCTTTCAATTTTGTTAAAACATTAGCCAATTTCCGTAAAAACAGCGCAGCATTACAAACCGGTAAATTGATGCAGTTTGTACCGCAAGATGATATTTATGTTTATTTCCGCTACAATGTAGAACCAAAAGGAACAGTAATGGTTATTGTAAATAATACAGAGAAAGAAAAAACATTAAATACCGATCGTTTTGCCGAAAGAACAAAAGGGATTACAACCGCTAAAAATGTAATCACCGGCGAAAACATCGATTTTAAAAGCATTAAAGTGCCCGCTAAAACAACGTTGGTATTAGCGTTAAATTAATTCCCGTCGACTTCAGTCGACGGCTAGAGATAAAAATATGCAAGACAATCATACAGAACCTTCTACCTTCAACCTTACGCCTTCCACCTCAATAAAAGCCTGTCTCTTCGATTTAGATGGCGTACTTGTAGATACAGCAGTTTACCATTACAAAGCCTGGAAACGTTTAGCCAATACAATGGGTTTCGATTTTACAGAAGAGCAGAACGAACAGTTGAAAGGTGTTAGCCGCGTAGAAAGTTTGAATAAGATTTTGGCCTGGGGTGGAGTAGATAAAACCGATGCCGAAAAAGAAGAACTCGCTAGTTTGAAAAACAGCTGGTATGTAGATATGATTACTAAAATGACACCCGCCGAGGTTTTGCCCGGAACGGTTGATTTCTTAACGGCGATTCACAAAGCCGGTTACAAATTGGCCTTGGGCTCGGCAAGTAAAAACTCAGGAATTATTTTAGAGAAAACAGACCTTGCCCATTTTTTCGATGAAATAGTTGATGGAAACATGGTCACCAAATCAAAACCAGATCCTGAAGTATTTTTAAAAGGAGCCGAACTCTTAGGCTTCGCACCTGATGAATGTGTGGTTTTTGAAGATGCTGTTGCTGGTGTAGAAGCGGCAAAAAGAGGCGGAATGAAAGCCATTGGTATCGGCGAAAAAAAAGTGCTTAGCCAGGCAGATGTGGTAGTAAGCGGATTAGACAAATTAACAGTTAAAGACCTAGAAGAATTGTAAAGGAGTAGCAAGTATTAAGTAGTAAGTATCCAGTAGTAAATTTATCTTGATACCCGATTCTAATTACTTGATACTAGTTACTCGCTACTTGATACTAAATATGAAAAATTACATTAAAGCAGATGAGTGGAATATTATCGAAGAAGGCTTTGATCCACATTTAAATAAAATTTCGGAAAGTATTTTCAGCTTGGGTAATGGCCGTATGGGCCAGCGGGCCAATTTTGAAGAAACTTATACGGGAGAAACGCTACTTGGAAATTACGTTGCCGGTGTTTATTATCCAGATAAAACCCGTGTAGGATGGTGGAAAAACGGTTATCCGGAATATTTTGCAAAAGTATTAAACGCCGCAAACTGGGTAGGTATCGAAGTAAAACTAGATGATGAAATCCTTGATCTGGCAACCGCTGAGGTGAGTGATTTTAAACGTGTGCTAAACATGCATGCGGGATATCTGGAGCGTACTTTCACGGCAAAGTTAAAAAGCGGTAAAACCGTAAAAGTTAAATCAACCCGCTTTTGCAGCATAGCTGATGATGAAGTTGGCGCCATCCGATATAGCATTACGCCATTAAATTTTGATGGTAAATTAACATTAATGCCTTTTATTGATGGTGATGTTAAAAATCAGGATAGCAACTACGACGAAAAATTCTGGGATAAAATTGCAGATGAAATTTCGGGAACAGAAGCTTATATCAAACTAAGAACAAAGAAAACAGCATTTGAAGTTTGTACAGGGAGTAATATCGAACTGTATAAAAATGCGGAGAAATTAGACATTAATCCAGAGGCTGTCAGCAAAGAGAAATTTGTTGGACAAACTTTTTCTCTTGAGGTAAAAGCAAATGAAGAGATCACTTTGGTTAAAATCGCGGCGAATTTATCTTCAGAAAATTACCCGAAAGAATCACTTTTAAAAGAAACAAAATCGGTAATTTCCAAAGCATCTGCTAAAGGATTCGACACTTTATTAAAAGAACAAACCGAAGCCTGGGCAAGCAAATGGGAAGAAAGCGACATTATTATAGAAGGTGATGTTTCGGCTCAACAGGCTATTCGTTTCAATATTTTTCAGCTTTTTCAAACCTATACCGGTAAGGATGACCGATTGAACATTGGTCCGAAAGGTTTTACGGGCGAAAAATATGGAGGCTCAACCTATTGGGATACTGAGGCTTATTGTGTTCCGTTTTACCTGGCAACTGCTCCGCAGGAAGTAAGTAAAAACCTGTTGGTGTATCGCCATAAACAATTGGGCAAAGCGATAGAAAACGCAGCAAAATTAGGTTTTAAAGACGGTGCAGCATTGTATCCTATGGTAACGATGAACGGAGAGGAATGCCACAACGAATGGGAAATCACCTTCGAAGAAATCCACCGCAATGGCGCCATAGCTTTTGCCATTTTTAATTACATCCGCTACACTGGTGATGAAAGCTACCTTTCTGATTTTGGTTTAGAAGTGCTGATCGGAATTGCCCGTTTCTGGAAACAACGCGTTAACTGGAGCAATGATAAACAGCAATATGTAATGCTTGGCGTAACCGGACCAAACGAATATGAGAACAATATAAACAACAACTGGTACACCAATATTTTGGCTACCTGGTGCATGAAATATGCAACCGAAGCTGCAGAAATCGTGAAAACACAACAGCCTGAAAAATACAACAGTCTGTTAAAAAGCTTAAATTTCGATCAAAAGGAATTTACCGACTGGGCAGATATTATCGAAAAGATGTATTATCCGCATGATGAAAAACTGGGTATTTTCTTACAACAGGATGGATATTTAGATAAAGAACAAACGTTGGTGAAAGATCTTCCTGCCAGCGAACGTCCAATTAATCAAAAATGGAGCTGGGACAGGATTTTACGTTCGTGTTTCATTAAACAGGCCGATGTTTTACAGGGATTGTATTTCTTTGAAGAAGATTACGACCTGGATACCTTGAAACGCAACTTCGATTTTTACGAGCCCCGTACCGTGCACGAAAGTTCATTGTCTCCTTGTGTACACAGTATTTTAGCTGCGAAATTAAACGACGAAGCACGTGCATACGAATTCTACTTGCGTACCGCCCGTTTAGACCTGGATGATTATAATAATGATACTGAAGATGGTTTGCACATCACTTCGATGGCAGGCACATGGATGAGTGTGGTAGAAGGTTTTGCGGGCATGCGTGTGCGTGATGGCAAATTGCAGTTTAATCCTTTCTTGCCGGGCAAATGGAAATCTTTTTCATTTACCATCGGCTTTAGAGGAGCCACCTTAAAGATTAATATTACCGAGAACGGTATCAGTATCAAGAACAATGCAGCCATTGATTTGGAAATCGGTATCAGAAACCAGTTTTATAAATTGGCCGGAAATGCTGAAATTGAAGTAAATAACGCAGCGCTGGTATGAGAAAGGTAGAGGGTTTGAAGGTTGAAGGTAGCGGGGTTAAACCTCAATCCTCCATAATTAGAAGAAACTTTTTAGCCCCATTTTTGTCTCCCTTGGGAGTGTCTATTCCGATTTTACATCGGAAGGGCAGGGAGAGGACCTGCATATTGTATGTTTTCTTTTTACTATTTTCATCATCATCCTTTGCACAAAAACAGCGTACAAAAATGAACGATAAGCAGATCGTTATTTATCAGTTATTGCCCCGCTTATTCGGGAATAAAAACAGCACAAATATTCCTTACGGTACCATCGAGCAAAATGGTTCAGGTAAGTTTAACGATATTACCGATAAAGCTTTAGACGGTATAAAAGAACTCAGCGTAAATTATGTTTGGTATACCGGCGCATTGGCCCATGCAAGTTTAACCGATTATGCTGCTTTCGGAATTAAACCCGATGATGCCGATGTGGTTAAGGGTAGAGCAGGCTCGCCTTATGCCATCCGCGATTATTATGATGTAGATCCAGATCTGGCTATTGATGTTAAAAACAGGATGAAGGAGTTTGAAGCACTGGTGAAAAGAACACATGCAAAAAACTTAAAGGTGCTGATCGATTTTGTGCCCAATCACGTAGCCAGAAGTTACCACTCCTATGCAAAACCAAAAAATGTAATCGATTTTGGTGCTGAGGATGACGTAGCCAAAGCTTTTAGCGCCAGCAACGATTTTTATTATAATCCTGGTCAGCCCTTTGCAGTGCCAACTGGTGGAGCAAAGCACACACCAATTTCCGTTTTACAGGATGGTAAGTTTAATGAAAACCCTGCAAAAGCTACGGGTAACAATGTATTTTCTGCCAAACCTAAATATGACGACTGGTACGAAACCATTAAGCTGAATTACGGCATAGACTATCAGAACGGCGAAAAGCAATATTTCGATCCCATTCCGCCAGTTTGGCTAAAAATGCGCGATATTTTAACTTATTGGACCAATAAAGGGGTTGATGGTTTTAGATGTGATATGGCCGAAATGGTGCCTATTGCTTTCTGGAACTGGGTAATTCCACAGGTTAAAAAAGTGAATCCTGATTTAATTTTTATCGGAGAAGCCTATAATCCAAAAGTTTACAAACAATATTTAGATGAAGGTAAATTCGATTACCTGTATGATAAAGTGGGTTTGTACGATGGACTTAAAAAACTGATCAGAAATGAACCAACTGCAGATGTAGCCGCAATTAAACACGTATGGCAGGTAGAGAGTGCTGGTTTTGGCAAACACATGTTGCGCTTTTTAGAAAACCATGATGAAGAACGCATTGCATCAGCAGGATTTGCAGGGAAAGCCGAACTCGCTTTACCTGCAATGGTTGTTTCGGCAACACTAGGTTCGGGGCCCGTAATGCTTTATTTCGGTCAGGAAGTTGGCGAACCCGGAAAAGGTCAGGAAGGATTTGGCGGCGACGACAACCGAACCACCATTTTCGATTATTGGGGTGTGCCAAACCACCAGAAATGGATGAATAATGGCGCTTTTGATGGTAAACAATTAAGTGAAAATGAGCAAAAATTACGGGTTTACTACCAGCAGTTGTTAAAAGTTACTTCAACAAGCGATGCGGTAATAAATGGTGAGATTTATGAGGTGCCCGTTACAGGGAATATGAATAAGCACATGTATGCTTTTATCCGTTACTCAGGCAAACAGCGTTTATTGGTAGTGGCCAATTTTGATCGGACAGAAACCTTAACCGCCAATATCAAAATCCCTGATCAGATTTTGAAAGTTAAACATTCATCTCCGGTTACAGATCTGTTAACAGACAGAAAATTAAATATTCCCGCAGGAACAAGTATACCTGTAACCCTTACACCCGTTAGTGCACAGGTGATTGAATTTTGAGATAAAAAATGAATTAAAATTAACCGCAAAGAACGAGAAGATTCTCGCCAAGAACACAAAGTATAATCACATAGCTTTGCGCCCTTTCCACTTAGCGCCCTTTGCGGTTAAAAACTAAACCAAATACAATGAGCTTAAAAACAGTATTCGAGAACCCGAAATTAACACTTGTACAGATCATCAACATGAGCGTCGGTTTTTTTGGGATTCAGTTCGGTTGGGACTTACAGCGTGCAAACATGGGCCGTATTTACGAAAACCTGGGTGCCAATCCCGATCAGGTTCCGTTATTGTTTTTGGCCGCGCCTTTAACCGGCTTATTGGTGCAGCCGATTATTGGTTACCTGAGCGACCGTACCTGGCACCCAAAATGGGGCAGAAGAAGACCTTATTTTATGATTGGTGCTATTGTGAGTAGCATTGCCTTAATCTTTATGCCACATAGTAGTGTGTTGTGGATGGCCGCTGGTTTGCTTTGGATTCTGGATGTTTTTGGAAACATTGCAATGGAACCTTTCCGTGCTTTTGTTACCGATAAATTACCCGATAGTCAGGTGAACCGCGGTTTCATTATGCAGAGTATGATGATTGGTTTGGGTGGAAGTGTGGCTTCGGCTTTACCGTGGATTATGAACAACGTATTCCACTTAACCAATACGGCAGAACAGGGGAGTATTCCTGAAAACGTAAAATTCTCTTTTTATATCGGCGCTTTTTTCTTCTTTGCCGCAGTATTGTGGACGGTGTTTACCACTAAAGAATACCCACCTCAGGATGTCGATTTTAAAGAAAAAGTAAAAGAAAGCAGTAAAGGTTTTGGTGGTGGTGCAAGGGAAATTTTTCGTGCCTTAAGGAATATGCCAAAAAGAATGCAAATTGTTTCGTTGGTGCAGTTTTTTACCTGGCCAGGTTTGTTTCTAATGTGGTTTTATTATACCACGGCCGTTGCCGTTAATGTTTTTGGTGGAAAAGATGCTGCCGATCCGGTTTATGCACAAGGTGCTGATTTTGGAAGTTTAACCCTTGCTTATTACAGCGTTATTACTTTTCTTTTTGCTTTGGTGCTTCCAAAAATTGCCGATGCGCTGGGCCGTAAAACCACGCATGCCCTTTGTTTAATCTGTGGAGCCATTGGTTTAATCAGCGTAGCCTGGGTGCACGATAAAAATATGCTGTATTTATGTATGACTGGTGTGGGTATTGCCTGGGCCAGTATCCTTTCTATGCCTTACGCCATGTTAAGCGGTTCTTTACCCAAAGATAAAATCGGGATTTACATGGGTATTTTTAACTTTTTTATTGTTTTGCCGGAGATTATTGCCTCGTTGGGCTTTGGTTGGTTAATGCGTAACGTATTAAATAACGATAGGCTTTTAGCCGTTCAATTGGGTGGAGGTTTAATGATTCTCGCTGCTATAATCTGTTATTTATTTATCCGTGAACCCAAAAAAACGGATGAAGTTTTAACTGCTAAGCTTGGAGTAGAAGAAAATAGATCAGTATAGATATTCCATGGTCTGTGTTCCGCAGACCATTAGATTGATGTCCGTGGTTTGTGTCCTCACAAACCATTAGCGGGGTTTTCGGTCTGTGAAGGCACAGACCGAGGAGATAAACTGTGCCTGTAAATCATAATATCCCTAACCAAATGAAAAAAATAATGTACCGTCTTGGTTCGTGTCTGCACGAAATGAAAAAAACAAAAAAGATTGTCTGCCTATCGCTATTAGTAATAACGCTTAATAGCGCCTGTAAAAAAGCATCAACAGATGGCGGCATAGAACCAACGCCAACAAATCAAACAGCAGCTTTGCCTGCCGGAGCCAGAGATGGAGTGGTATTTATCAATAACGGAACATCGGCTATTGTAACACTTTATGCACCTGGGAAAAAAACAGTTTCGCTAATTGGTGAGTTTAACGATTGGTCTACCGCTACGCTAGCCATGAAAAATACACCAGATGGGAATTACTGGTGGGTTCAGGTAGATAATTTAAACCCCAATACAGAATATACCTATCAGTTTTATGTAGATGGAAACTTAAAAGTTGCCGATCCTTATTGCGAGAAAATACTCGATCCGGATAATGATAAATACATTACTGCAGCAACGTATCCAAATTTAAAAGCTTATCCAACCGGTAAAACTACTGGCATTGTAAGTGTAACGCAGGCTAATCAGCCAACTTATACCTGGAAAAACACCAGTTTTTCCCGTCCGGCTAAAGATAACCTGGTCATTTACGAATTGCTCGTCCGCGATTTTACCACCGATCATAATTATGAATCAACATTGACCAAACTTGATTATTTAATTGGTTTGGGCATAAACGCAATTGAGTTGATGCCGGTAAACGAATTCGAAGGGAATTTAAGCTGGGGCTACAATCCATCGTTTTATTTTGCACCTGATAAATATTATGGAACTAAAACCGCGCTACAAAACTTTATTGATGAATGCCATGGACGTGGCATTGCTGTGATTATGGACATGGTGTTGAACCATTCTTTCGGTCAATCGCCCATGGTGCAATTATATTTCGATGGATCAAAACCAACAATAAATAGCCCATGGTTTAATGTTGATGCCAAACATCCATTTAATGTGGGTTATGATTTTAACCACGAAAGTTTGGCTACCAAAAAGTTCTCGAAAGATGTGATGAAATTTTGGATGCAGCAATATAAAATTGATGGTTTCCGTTTCGATCTGTCGAAAGGATTTACACAGAAAACGTCAACTGATGATGCACAGTTTAGGTTATATGATGCTGGCCGGATTGCCACCTGGAAAGATTATAATGCTTATATCAAGGGTATAGATCCTAATTTTTATGTGATTTTGGAGCACTTTGCCGAAGAATCAGAAGAAAAAGTGTTGGCTGATGATGGCATGATGCTTTGGAATAACCTAAACCACGACATGAACGAAGCCACTATGGGTTGGTTGGGTGGATCTAATTTTCAGTGGGGCTTTTATGCCAATCATGGTTTTGCCAGATCTGAGAATTTGGTTGGTTATGGCGAAAGTCACGATGAGGAAAGATTGAACTTTAAAAACATCAGCTATGGTAATGGTTCCGGTAATTATATGATTAAGGGAAATCTGGCTATCGCATTAAAAAGAGAAGAATTGGCAGCTGCATTTTTATTGAGTATCCCCGGGCCAAAAATGATCTGGCAGTTTGGAGAACTCGGGTACGATATCAGCATCGATTTTAATGGAAGAACGGGGGAAAAACCGATTAAATGGGATTATTATACCGATCCAAACCGTAAAGCCCTGTACGATGCCTATGCTAAATTGATCAGGCTGAAAAAGAACAACAGCATTTTTAATTCAACAAACTCAAGCTATAACCTTACTGGCGGAATAAAATACATCAGGTTAACCGAAGCTGCGAATACGGTTGTAGTGGTTGGGAATTTTGATGTAGTAAGCCAGACGGCCAATATCGATTTTGGTTCATCAGGAACTTGGGTGGATGCCGTTGGAAGCAGCATTAACCTCACATCAAATAGCTATAACAGAACTTTAGCGCCGGGAGAATATCACATTTTTAGCAAAACGGCTTTAAAATAATATTCAAACCTATCAGGTTTTCAAAACCTGATAGGTTTTTTAATTGATCAAAATCTCCTTAGCCTCGGTTTGTATCGCCACAAACCGAAACTTAGTAATAATCTTGTTGTTTTTAGTTAATATTGTGATAACAACTAACAATTTAATGGAGAACAAATTAGCGCATCACTTATTATGGGAACGGTTACGGGTTGGCGATAAAGATGCGTTTTTTGACCTCTATTCGGCACTTTATTACCCGCTCGTAAATTTCGGGATCAGGGTTTGTGCCGATGCCGATACTTCAAGCGAAGCTACCGATCTTGTTTTTACCACCATTTGGGAGAAACACGAAAATCTAACTCGTGTTGATAATGTTGAAGCCTATCTGCGTACCTTCCTTAAGCGAAAACTGCTCAGGATCTTAGAGAGAAAGCGCAAAATTAACGATGCGCTTTTTAATGCGGGGGCCGATGGCGATTGGATGGAAATGAGTTACGAAGAGTTTATTGTTAAGGTACAAAGCGACGAACTGGTGCAACATCAGCTCAAAAATGCTTTAGAAAAACTAACCTTCCGTCAAAAACAGCTCATCCATTTAAAATTTTTTGATGGATTAAGCTATGAGCAGATTGCCGAGCAAAGCAATCAGACCATTAAAACAGCCTATAACACCATTTACGATGCGCTTAAAATCCTAAGGAAAGAGTTTAATGCGTAGATCACGTCGTCATCTCGACCGTAGTGGAGAGATCTATGGATGAGTGGCCAATTGAATCTGATCCAGATAGGCGAACATGTTCTTATTCTGAAAACGAACATTTCTGTCGCCGTAGGTACTGTAGTCCCGTTATGCACTCCAATCTTTTTATTGCAGATAAACGTTATAGTTAAATCCTTTTTAAGCAATAAAAAGGATTTTCGTTACTACCGGGTTTAGGAATAGAAGGCCTTGTGCTCCTAATACCGGTTTTGCACCCTGCAAGCCCAAATAGTTAAACAGACTGCGCCACCTAAACCTGATAGAAGCGGGCATTGAACGCAGTGAGATAAAGCGGATAGCAGGACTATCACTCCCCATTGCTTCTGCAATTGCTTTCCCCCAAAAAACTTGCAATTATTTAAGTAATAAAAATATCTGCCCTACCCTTTAGAACCTTTGAAAATAATATTCCTGCAAATTAAATTTCTTCGTTGTATTCTCATTCAGCGCATATATTCGGTCGTGTTAAAAAAAAGTTAAAATTTCCTTAGGAAAAAATAAAGCTTTTGGGCACTGATATATAAAAGGCAAATTAGAATGGTTGATAGAAGTAAGTTCAATGCAGAAGATTTTCTTGTCGATAGTACCTTTCAGCAGTATTGCGCTGGAACCGATAAGCTTTGCATTGGATATTGGGAGAAGTACATTAATGCCCACCCCGAGCAGGCTGCAGTAATTGCAGAAGCAAAAAAACTTTATGTGATATTGAGCGGGAATAAACGCCCATTAAATAAACAGACAGAAAGTTTGATGGAAACGATGTTTCCGGAAGAAAAAGTAGTTAAACTGAACCGTTATTTATGGCTTAAAATAGCAGCAGCATTAGTTTTAGTGCTTGGCTCAGTATTGGTTTATAACACATACTTTAAGTACAACAATACAAAAAATGCTGTAGCGGAGGTTTATACTTTTACTACAAAAAGTGGTGAACGTAAAAAAATTAAACTTCAGGATGGAACATCAGTGTTGTTAAACGCAAAAAGCTCTTTATCTGTAACCAAAGGTTTTAACGATCAATTCAGGGAGGTTACCCTAACAGGTGAGGCTTTTTTTGATGTGGCTCACGATAAAAGTAGGCCTTTTAAAGTGCATACAACCGATTTTAACATCAATGTACTGGGTACTGCTTTTAATGTGAAAGCGTATCCTGATGAAACAACTTCAGAAGCAACATTAATCCGCGGCTTAATTACCATGGAAGCCGTAAATGGAAATGGTGGAACCATTACTTTAAAACCAAGTCAGAAAGTTACTTTTTACAAGACTGCTGCTCCGCAACAAAAAAGCAAGTTGCTTAAACCTACTGCCTTGCAGCCCGAAATTACCATTAACCATTACACAAAGATTAAAGACAGCACCATTGTAGAAACTGCCTGGACGCAGAACCGGATCGAAATTTACGATCAGGATTTTGATGAGATTAGGAATGTTTTAGAAAAGTGGTATAACGTAGAAATCAAATTTACAGATCCTTCAATAGAAAAATACCGCTTTACAGCAACCATAACAAACGAAAGTATTGAAGAAGTTTTACACGCTTTAAAAGCAACAGAAAATAATTTTAAATATGAGATAAAAGGAAAACAGGTAACCATCTCGAAATAGAAAGAAAAAAGGACGGTGTTGGAGCACCGCCCTTAGCAATTTCTCTTTTGATTAATTAATGGCAGTTTATGCGCAAACAGATTGCTGCCAAGAACTTTATGCAACCAAAAAAACAAAAATATGATTTATTATTACTTACTGCAAGGGCGCCCAAAATATAAAGCGCTTCTAAAATTCATTATGCTAATGAAACTAGCCTGTATTATGGTTTTCATTACCTGTCTTAATGTTTCGGCATCGGTTTTTTCTCAGGAAAAAATTTCTTTAGATGTTAAGAAAACAAAGCTGGCCAGGGTATTACAGATTATTGAGCAGCAAAGCAGTTACCATTTTGTTTACAGCTCTTCTTACGTTCCGGTAAATAAGGATGTAAGCATTACTGTAACCAATACTTTGGTTACTGATGTATTGGCAGCCATTTTAAACAGAACCAACCTGAAATATTCTGTTTCTGATGGTGGCTTGATTGTAATTAGCAAAAATAAGGAAGTTCCGATTTCGGGAACAGTTAAGGATGCACTTGGAGGTGCTTTGCCCGGAGCAACCGTTAGGGTTAAAGGAACAGGCATTGGTACTTCTACAGATGTGAACGGTAAATTTGCCTTAAATGCACCTGAAAATGCAATTCTGGTAATTTCTTATGCCGGCTTTCAAACCAAGGAAATTGCTATTGGTACGCAGACCAATATCGATATCGTATTAGCTGAAGACACTAAACAGCTTACCGATGTGGTGGTTACGGCTTTGGGTATCAAAAAAGAAAGAAGGGCCTTAGGTTATTCGGTTACACAGATTGGCGGCGAAACGCTAACACAGGCACGTGAAAATAATATTACCAACTCTTTAGTGGGTAAAGTAGCAGGTTTGGATATTGCCGGTACATCCGGAGGTGCTGGTGCTGCGACAAACGTTACCATCCGTGGCGTATCCAGCTTAGGTCCATCAAGTCAGCCTTTGTATGTTGTAAATGGTATCCCAATGGAAAGTGCACCGGTTGGTTTTGGTAGCACTATTGGTATCGGTAATAACGGTGGTCAGTACGATAATGCTCCTGATTTAGGAGATGCGATTAGTAACTTAAACCCAGATGATATTGAAAGTATATCGGTACTTAAAGGTGCTGCAGCTTCTGCCCTTTATGGTAACAGAGCCAAAGCAGGTGTAATCCTAATCACCACAAAAAGTGGTAAAGGTAATAACATCGAATTTAGCAGTAACTATGTTGCCGAGCAAGTGATGGACAGAACGAACTGGCAATACGTTTATGGCCAAGGGGCAAATGGCGTAAAGCCTGCTGATGCGACGGCAGCCGCGCAAGTGGGTGGCTCGAGCTGGGGCGCAAAATTAGATGGGTCTAATGTGGTTCAGTTTGATGGGGTAAGCAGACCTTATTCAGCCCAAGAAAATAATATAGAAGATTTTTATAGAACGGGGGGAACTTTCACCAATACATTGGCATTAAACAAATCTTTTACCGGTGGCGTAATGCGCTTATCGGCAAGCGATTTAACCAACAGATCGGTTGTACCTAATTCTGGTTTAAATAGACAAAATTTCACCTTATCAGGCACTTTCGATCCCATTAAAAATTTGGTGATTGATGCGCGCTTTAACTACATTTTAGAACAGGCAAATAACCGCCCGATGGTTTCTGACGGTGCAGGTAATGCCAATTATAATGCAGCATTTTTACCAACCAGTGTAAACATCGAAACCTTAAAACCAGGAAAAAAAGCTGATGGAACTGAACTTTCATACAATGCAGGCAATACCTATGCCACCAATCCTTGGTTTGCCGCTTATGATTTTGTTCACAATACAAAAAGAGAGCGTTTACTAAGCTCTATCAGTGCGAAGTATACCTTTAATAACGGATTGTTTCTACAGGCGCGTGCCGGGAGAGATTCTTATAACGATAATTATGTTGGCATTACCCCATCTGGTACAGCATACGATGTTGATGGCGGTTATACTGAGCAGATCAGTAAATTCTCCGATATTAACGTAGATGCGTTAATTGGTAAATCATTTAAAATCGATGATTTTTCAATTACACCTAATTTTGGAGCAAGTTATCGCCGTACCAAAAGTGCCGGAACCACAAACACTGGCGGGTCTTTCCAGATTTTTGGTGTTTACAATTTAGCTAATACCGGAGGTAAGGCTGTTGGTATTTATCAAACCGACCAGGAAACACAATCGGTATATGGTACTTTGGAGTTAACTTATAAAGACATCCTGTATTTAACCGGAAGTGCACGTAACGACTGGTTTTCTACCCTGGCAACCCCAGGGAAAGATAATAAGCTCAATAGTATCTATCCGTCCGTAAGCGGTTCATTTGTTTTCTCAGAGTTATGGAAACCATCTTTTTTAAGCTTTGGTAAACTTAGGGCAGGTTATGCGATGGTAGGGCAGGCCACTTATCCTTTCCAAACTCAGCTCTATTATAATTTGCGGAGTGAAACCGTGAATGGAAACTCATTGGGTAATATTGTTAATGCTGCGATTCCAAACGCTAGTTTAAAAGCATCAAGCGCTACAGAATTAGAGATTGGTACTGAAATGAAGTTCTTTGGCGATCGGCTTAGTTTCGACTTTACCTGGTACAATAAGAAATCGAAAGATGAAATCCTGGCCGTTCCTGCCTCTACAACAACGGGTTACAACGCTGCAATTTTAAATATCGGTCGATTACAGAATAAAGGAGTAGAAGCTTTAATATCTGGTGTGGTTTTAAAGAACAAAGATTTTAGCTGGACCTCTACTTTAAATGGCTCTTATAACGATAATAAAGTGTTAACACTTGCGCCTGGTACAGCTTCGCAGCCTTTGGCAACTTCGAGAAGCAATGTAGGTTTTTTACAAAACCTTGAAGGATTGGCTATTGCACAGGTAATGGCTTACGACTACAAGTACGATGGTAATGGCAATATTGTAAAGGGTACCGACGGGATTCCAGAAAGAGGTGAATTAAAACCTTATGGTTCAGCATACAATAAATGGACTGCTGGTTGGAATAATGAGTTTAACTATAAAGGGATTAATCTTTCATTCCTGATTGACGGTAAATGGGGAGGTAAAATTTTCTCTGCTACCGATTATTATGGTTATGTGTTTGGTTTGCATCAAGCCACTTTAGAAAACCGCGACGCGCTAGGTGTAAATGCCGCAAACTATTACAGTACTTTCGCTAATAATGTTTCAAAACAGTTTGTTCAGGATGCAAGTTTTATCAAGTTCAGACAGGTTATTCTGGGTTATAATTTCCCTGGAAAATTGTTCAACAATAAGATTAAAGGCTTAAATGTAAGTTTCGTTGGTCGTAACTTATTTATCATCATGAAGAAAACCGACAATATCGATCCCGAATCGAGCTATAATGCAACCATTCCGGGTATGGAGTTGGGCGGTGTGCCGCCAGTGCGTACCTATGGTTTAAATTTAAGTGTTAAGTTATAATCCTTTAAACGAATTGAAAATGAAAACGATCATAAAATTATACGTACCACTTTTATTATCTGGATTAGCCCTGATAGCTGGTTGTACAAAAGACTTTGAAAAAATTAATACAGATCCAACAGCTATTGGTCAGGAACAATATAACCCAAACTTCCTTTTATCCACAGCTCAGTTAAATTATACAGGCAGCATCGATTTTGCCTATGAAACCTGGAGAGGAAATTTAATTTATTCTTCTACCATGATGCAGGGCATGTCGTCCGTCATCAGTTATTGGGCAGGAGATAAATATATGCTAAATGAAGGCTATACAGCAGCTTATTGGGAAAAAGCCTATCCAGATCAGGTTAAATATGTTGCCGATTTGGTAGAGTTTACCAAAGGAAAAGCACAATACAATAATGTTTATCAAATGGGCAGGATCTGGAAAGCCTTAATTTTCGAAAGATTAACTGATCTATATGGTGATGTGCCCTATTTTGATGCAGGAAGAGGCTATTATACTGCAAATTTATATCCTAAATATGACGCCCAACAAGCTATTTACACCGATTTGTTAAAAGAGGTTGATGAAGCGAGCACTGCCCTAAATGCTAGTGGCGATAAAGTTACAGGCGACCTTGTTTTTGCCGGCGACATTGCGAAATGGAAACGTTTCGGGAATAGTTTAATGCTGCGCATGGCCATGAGGTTAACCAAAGCCGATGCCACTTTGGCTCAGACTTACATTAACAAAGCCGTTGGTAAAACCATGACCGGCGATGCCGATAATGCTTTCTTTAAACATGATAGCAATGGTGCCCGTGTAACACAAAACAGAAATGCACAGGTTTTATTGGGTGATGGTGGCCAGGAAAATTATTATACCAGGTGGAGCAGTACCTTCATTAATTATTTAAAGATCAATAACGATCCACGTTTAGGTAAGGTTGCAGTAACCAAATTGTATTTAACTGATGGTGCCAAAGTTCAAAACCCTGCTTTCGTAACCAATCCAGCAGTGCAAAAAGGAATGCCAAATGGTAAAGATTTAAGTGGTATTGCAGGAAGAGACGTTCGTCAGGATCCTTCTTATACTGATTTTACCGATTATTCATCTCCAAACCCGGGTATGTTAAAAAGAGATGGCAATACTTTTATTCTTACCTATGCCGAAACCGAATTACTTTGGGCAGAAGCAGCACAGCGCTATGGTATTGGAGGTTCGGCAGCTACACATTACAATGCTGGTGTAACCTCGGCAATGACTTATCTTTCTCAATATGATCCGTCAATGGCTGTAAGCGGAGCAGATGCTGCGGCTTATTTAACCGCACATCCTTATGTAGCGGCCAATGGTTTAGATATGATCGGCACTCAATATTGGGCACATACCATTACCATGCTCGATTTTTACGAGGCATGGTCCAACTGGAGAAGAACAGGTATACCCGCGCTAATACCTATTGTATATCCAAACACCAATACGGGTGGATCCATTCCACGCCGGTTCCCTTATCCGCTTTTCGAAAGCGTTACCAATGCGGTAAATTATAAAGCTGCATCGGCCGCTGTTCCAGGAGGCGATAAGCTGGTAGGAAAAGTTTGGTGGGATAAATAATTAACATCATCCCGGTTTTTTACTAGCCGACATTGCTGATGCAGTGTCGGCTTTTTTCTTCCATTGTTTTTCAATGCATTTTCATCAAACGTTTGCGCGGAACTTACTGGAGCGTATAAAGAAGTTTAGTTTATCTTTAACTCATAAGCGCATCATTTTCAGTGTTAAAAATGTAATGTGTTTAACCGATAAGCTAAACGCTAATTATAATAATTCATCATTTATACATGAAAAGCATACTATTTACTCTTGGTTTCGTTATTGTTGCTCAAGGCCTTTTATTCGGTCAAACAGACAGCACGCTTATTCAATCAGTGCCCAACATAAAGGAAATAAAGGCTGGCGATAAGAAAGTTATTTTTCCCGAAAGCCCGAAAGGTTATTCCCTGGTATTCAAGGGGAGTAATCGCGATCCAGTTGTAAATCCATCTGGCGATATTACCACGCCACTGGTTGCAACAAATGTCAACTTGTATTTCGAACTGATCAGTCAGGTAAGCGATTCGATAAAGTACGATGTTTCTAAGCAGATCGTTGTTCCGGGCAAATTTCCTGATGGAGGTATTAACCCACAACCTTTTGTAATCCCTGCTTTACGCGAATGGCACGGTGGTAAGGGCGAATTCTCTCTAACTGCAGCCAGCAGAATTGTTTTAAATACAGTGAGTGAAAAACAGTTGCGGCAAGCTGCCAGCATTTTACAACAAGAGCTGAAAGATCAGTTGGGTTTTAACCTTTTAATTGTGAAAGGTAAGGCTAAAAAAGGCGATATTTTTTTAACCTTAAGCGCAACTGATAAAAGTATTGGCGAAGAAGGATACTACTTTAATACAGCAGACTATATTACCATTAGTGCAGTAAAATACCAGGGATTATTCTGGGGAACCAGAACTTTGCTACAGTTACTGGAACAGAAAAATTCCATTCCAAAAGGGGTTGCGAGAGACTATCCAGCGTTTAAAGTACGTGGATTTGTGCTCGATGTTGGCCGTAAGTTCTTTAGCCTGCAGTTTTTAAGAGATTATGTGAAATTCATGTCTTACTACAAATTGAACGATTTTCAGATCCACCTAAATGACAATGGCTTTAAAAAATATTTCAATGATAGTTGGGCCGATACCTATTCGGCTTTCCGTTTAGAAAATACAACCTACCCAGACCTGACGGCAAAAGATGGTTCTTATACCAAAAAGGAATTTATGGCGCTGCAACAGTTAGCCGATAATTATGCTGTTCGTATTATTCCGGAGATTGATGCGCCGGCACATGCACTGGCCTTCACTAAGGTAGTTCCCGAAATTGGCAGTAAAGCGTATGGTATGGATCACCTCGATCTCCATAATCCACTTAGTTATACGGTTATGGAAAATGTATTTAAAGAATATATTTCTGGTAGCACACCAGTGTTTACGGGTAAAGCGGTTCACATTGGTACAGACGAATATGCTAAAAAAGATGCAGAAGTTTTTCGGGCTTTTACCGATCGCATGATTAAATATGTAGAAGGTTTTGGAAAAGATGTTAGGCTTTGGGGAGCATTAACACATGCAAAAGGTACCACTCCTGTGAAAGTAGAAAACGTGGTAATGAATACCTGGTATAATGGTTATGCAGATCCTGTTGAAATGAAGAAACTGGGCTATAAGCAAATTAGCACGCCTGATGGATGGCTTTATATTGTGCCCGCAGCAGGATACTATTATGATTACCTCAATATTAAAAATCTTTACAACAAATGGACGCCTTCGATGATCGGAAACGTTCAGTTTCAGCCTGGCGATCCGATTATATTAGGCGGTTCTTTTGCGGTATGGAATGATATTGTAGGCAATGGAATTACAGAAAAAGATGTACACGACAGGGTGTTCCCGGCCATGCAGGTATTAGCACAAAAGATGTGGGGAGGAAGCAATACAGCTTTAAAGTTCGACGATTTTAACGTTTTGAGCAAGAAGATAGGAGAAGGCCCATCGTTAAACATCAGTGGAAAGTTATCTAAAAATGATGCGCCATTTACAACCCGGTTTAACTTTGATAAAAAAGACAATCAAATTAAAACTACTGGTGCAGCTTATACAGAAGGATATTTAAAGAATGCTTTATCGTTTCCAGGAAAAGATAGTTATGCCAGGTTGCCGTACACTGAAATTGGATATAATTATACTGTCTCTTTTTGGGTAAACCCTGCCAGTAACAACCTGGACGGTGCAGTGTTATTCAAATCGCCTAATGCAACTGTAAAATTAAAACAGATAGGTACCGGCAAACTTGGCTTTTCGAGGGAGGGTTATGATATCGATTTCGGATATGCTTTACCTGAAAATAGCTGGACACATGTGATCATAACCGGGACCAACAAAGGTACCAGTCTTTATATAAATGGTAAACTCGAAAAGCGATTGTATGATAACTGGATCACATTTACAGATAAAGACAAAACGAAAGTACGTAAATCGGAAACTTTGTTTTTTCCACTTCAAATAGTTGGTGGATTTAAAGGAAAGTTAGATGAATTACAAGTTTGGAACAAGGTATTATCAGATGAAGAGATTCTGGCCTTAAAATGATAAAAAAAAATAAACAATAACCCGTCTCGATTAAATCGGTTTTTACTAGCCGATACTGCACTTGCGGTATCGGCTTTTTTTATCCCGTATTTTGAATAATATTTTAAGCAAACGTTTGTGCTGTGTTGGTTTTAAACTTTGTTTTCTTATGCTTAAAGTAGATTTAAGCTGTCGTATTAAACAGGCGTAGTTATTTGATTTGGTTATTTTTATGATTTAGTATCAGCTTGTTAATCAAACGTTTGTGCGTTGATCCGGAAAAATATCTCCTCAATAAAGTACTATATTTAATTCACAGGCTATTGTAACCTCACCTGTAATTTAAGGGTTATTCACCTTTACTACTGCGTAAGATTGTAGTTGTATTTTCTGGCGCTATACACAAATGATTTTTAATTAATATTTTAAAATTTAACCTATTTAAACCAAAGAAAATGAAGAAAACAATTGCTTTACTCGTAACATCTTTAGCTTTTACAGTTTGTCTGTTTAGTAGTTTTACGCCCGAAAAAGTAGCCCTTTCCCCTAAAAAGGTTATGCACCGGGGTGTAGTTACGGTTACAAAAAATTTCACGACCAGTAATGGCCTGGCTGCAGTAGCAACACTTCAATATACCACAGGGCAGGTTTATTCGAGCATTACAGTAAGCATAGCAGGAGAAGGAAACGTTCCGCTAACCTCGGTATCCCATTCCTCAGGCCCAATTTACGCCGATGCTTTTGAAGGTTATAAGGCGGGATCGTATTACGAATATTTTGTAGATGTATTGGTTACCGGAAACCCGACTATTGGTTGGCAAATTTCAGATACAAGCGCCGAAGCGGTGGTGATTTAAATTGCCAGCTTAAATAAGGAGTCTACTGCATTATTGCAGCAGTTTTTTGCAGAACCGGCATTGCCAAAAGCAATGCTGGTTTTTTTATGGTAACATTTCTAATGCGCTTTTTGATTAACGCTACAATAGTTTGATATTTAGAAACCAAACCAAAACAATGAAATTCAGATTTATACTTGCTACATTTTTAAGCGTAAGCGCTTTTGCATATGCACAACAGGGACCAAGAAAAAGCCAATCTAAAGAAACCGTAACCACTACCCAGGTTACTGTTAAAGACGAACCTAAATCTTCAGTAAATGAAAGGACCATTAAGGTCGAAAGTTCTGTTGTAACCAATCACACTGTAAATATCGATGGCAAATCCGTTCCATATAAGGCTACAACAGGTACACTGCCCGTTTGGGATGAAGATGGAAAACCAATTGCAGGTTTGTTTTATACTTATTACGAGCGCAGTGACGTGCAAAATCGCGATAAACGCCCTTTAGTAATCTCTTTTAACGGCGGCCCGGGTTCAGCTTCAGTTTGGATGCACATCGCCTATACAGGGCCTGTAGTTTTGAATATTGATGACGAAGGTTATCCGGTGCAGCCTTATGGTTATAAAGAAAATCCATATTCTATTTTAGATGTTGCCGATATTATCTACATCGATCCGGTTAATACTGGCTATTCAAGGGCGGTGAGTAAAGATATTCCAACCAATAAGTTCTTTGGCGTACGTGCCGATATTAAATACCTGGCCGAGTGGATCAATACTTTTGTAACCCGAAATAACCGTTGGGCCTCTCCAAAATTTTTAATTGGCGAGAGTTATGGTACCACACGCGTTTCGGGTTTGGCTTTAGAGCTGCAGAACAGCCAATGGATGTATTTAAACGGCGTGGTTTTGGTTTCACCAACAGAACTTGGTATTGAACGTAGTGGCCCGGTAGATGCGGCTTTGCGTTTACCCTATTTTGCAGCTACAGCCTGGTACCATAAAGCCCTGTCTGCCGATTTACAAGGCAAAGATTTAACAGCAATGCTTCCTGAAGTTGAAAGTTTTACCATTAATGAATTAATCCCTGCTATTTCGCAGGGTGGAATGTTGGGTGCCGATAAAAAGAAAGCCATTGCAACAAAAATGGCCCGTTACTCCGGACTTTCTGAAAAAGTGATATTAGATTACAACCTCAATGTACCTACTGATTTCTTTTGGAAAGAACTGCTGAGAGATAAGGGTTTTACTGTAGGTAGATTAGATTCCCGCTATCGCGGTATCGATAAAATGAGTGCTGGCGAAGGACCCGATTATAATGCAGAGCTAACCTCTTGGTTGCATTCATTTACACCTGCCATCAATATGTACATCCGCAACGAGCTGAATTATAAAACCGATTTGAAATACAATATGTTCGGTTCCGTTTACCCATGGGATAAAACTGGCGACCAGACTGGCGATAACCTTCGTCAGGCCATGGCACAGAATCCCTATCTGCATTTGTTGGTGCAATCAGGTTATTACGATGGTGCCTGCGATTATTTCAATGCGAAATACAGCATGTGGCAATTAGATGCTGCGGGTAAACTGCAAGACCGTATGAGCTGGGAAGGTTATCGTAGCGGGCATATGATGTATTTACGTAAAGACGATCTGAAAACGGCAAATAACCATATCCGTGAGTTTATTAAAAAAGCCTTGCCAAAAGCAGGTGTGGCCGCGAAGTTTTAGTTCTTTTGGTCGTCATTTCAACTGAAGCGCAGCGAAATGGAGAAAACCCCTCGCCAAGGTTCGTGTCTTCACGAACCTCTTTTTAGGCAGCGGATCGGAAACTTGGCATAATTGTAGGAACAGGTGTAATCTAAACCTGACAGCCGCGATAGCCCCAGATTTTTTTCATCTGGGCTAAAGCAAATGGCAGGACTGTTTTAACCGAAGCACCACTGTAATTGCTTTCCAAATGATATTATTTTTCCAGGACCAACAGAATTCTAGCAAATGGTATAATTGCTTGTAAAAATTTGGAGCGCAGTTGCACTGCAATAATTAACGTTCGTCCTGCTTTGCGCTCCGATCTTTTTTGTCCTTCACTTCTGCTGCGCTCAGTACAAGCCCGCTCAGGCTGACAAAAAAAGGATCTCCGCTTCAATCAGGGCTAGGTAGGTTAGGGCAATGGCACGTAAACCCCTCGCCAAGGTTCGTATCTTCACGAACCTCTTTTTTAGGCAGCGGATCAGAAACTTGGCATAGTTGCAGGAACAGGTGTAGTCTAAACCTGACAGCCGCGATAGCCCCAGATTTTTTCATCTGGGCTAAAGCAAATGGCAGGACTGTAACCGAAGCACCACTGTAATTGCTTTCCAAATGATATTATTTTTCCAAGACCAAAAGAATTCTAGCAAATGGAATAAATGCTTGTAAAAATTTGGAGCGCAGTTGCAGTTCAATAATTATCGTTCGTCCTGCTTTGCATTGCAAGTCCGTCCCGGTGAATCGGGATACCTCGCTTGCGTGCTTTCCATTACAATCAGGGCTAGGTAGGTTAGGGCAGTGGCACGTAAACCCCTCGCCAAGGTTCGTGTCTTCACGAACCTCTTTTTAGGCAGCGGATCGGAACTTGGCATAGTTGTAGGAACAGGTGTAATCTAAACCTGACAGCCGCGGTAGCCCCAGATTTTTTTCATCTGGGCTAAAGCAAATGGCAGGACTGTTTTAACCGAAGCACCACTGTAATTGCTTCCCAAATGATATTATTTTTCCAGGACCAACAGAATTCTAGCAAATGGTATAAATGCTTGTAAAAATTTGGAGCGCAGTTGCAGTGCAATAATTAACGTTAGTCCTGCTTTGCATTGTAAGTCCGTCCCGGTGAATCAGGATACCTCGCTTGCTTGCTTTCCATTACAATCAGGACTAGGTAGGTTAGGGCGGTGGCATGGAAACCCGGCATGGCTGCAGAAGCCATAATAATATAAACCTGATCGTACGGATGCCACCCTTCGTGGCAGGAGGGAGAGCAGGACGGAACCAAACCAAAGTGCCAATGCAATTGCTTTCCAAATCATAATTTTAGATTCTATAGACTACAAATTCTTTGCACATAGCTCCTGATTTGCCAACTTTTGGAAACAATTTATCCCCTCAAAAAAGCAAACAAAAAACTGTTCACTGCAAACTAAAAATAATTACTTATTTTTGTGGTTCAATTATGCAGCAAATAAAAACATCATTCGATTTTGAAAAACCTATTGCCGATTTAGTTCAGCAGATAGAAAAGGTTAAGCAAGTTGCCGAAAAAACTAAGGTAGATATGTCTGCCACTTTAGACGAGCTTGATGGTAAATTAGATGAAACTACCAATAACTTATATAAGAATTTAACAGGTTGGAACAAGGTTCAGATGAGCCGTCATCCCGATCGCCCGCAAACACTCGATTACATTAATATGATCTGCGATGATTTTATTGAAATGCATGGCGATAGAACCGTTAAAGATGATAAAGCGATTATTGGAGGTTTTGCTTCTCTAAATGGTCAAACGGTAATGGTTATCGGTCACCAGAAAGGTAAAAATACCAAAGAGCGTCAGTTCCGTAATTTCGGTATGGCCAACCCTGAAGGTTACCGTAAAGCCTTGCGTTTAATGCGTTTGGCTGAGAAATTTAATAAACCGGTTGTTTCTTTTATCGATACTATGGGTGCTTACCCTGGTTTAGAGGCAGAAGAACGTGGACAAGGTGAGGCTATTGCGAGAAACTTATTGGAAATGTCTATTCTCCGCGTGCCAATTATCTGTATCGTAGTCGGCGAAGGTGCCTCTGGAGGTGCTTTGGGTATTGGTATTGGCGATAAAGTTTACATGTTAGAGCATACCTGGTACTCGGTAATCTCTCCTGAATCCTGCTCATCTATTTTATGGAGAAGCTGGGATTTTAAGGAGAAAGCTGCTGAATGTTTAAAATTGACTTCTGATGATATGTTTGGCAACAAACTAATCGATGGCATTATTCCAGAGCCACTTGGAGGTGCACATCAGGATCCGGAGTTAATGGGCCGAACTTTAAAAGATTACATCGTTAAAGATTTAGCCGCTTTAGGTAAACTAAAAACTGATAAACTGATCGAACAAAGAATTGAAAAATTCTGTGCGATGGGTGTTGTAAACGAATAATCATTAACTAAAATAAATTTGAATCCTGTTTGGCAATGCTAAACGGGATTTTTTTGTGGATAAATCCGAAGGTTTATTACGGATCGTCCCTAGACTTCTCGTCATCTCGACTGAAGCGCAGCGAATGGAGAGATCTATCTTGATAGATTTCTCGACTGCGTTGCACTTCGCTCGAAATGACGATTTATTGTTGGTCAACAAAAAAAGCAGCTACAAATTAATGCAGCTGCTTTGTAAGCTATTTTTAGATCGGTTTACTGTTGTGGTCCCTGCTGTGGGAAAAACATCGATAAACGCCCTTCTAAACTGTTGAATGTTTTCTGCAGCTTATCGCTCAATTTATCCTGACCGGCAGCTTTACTCGTTTTAATCATTCTGTCTAGGTAGTATAATCCTGTTTGAATGTTCTGCGATCCGGTTAAACCTTTTGATTGTGATATATCGGCCAGGTAGTTTAATTCTTTATTGATGTAATCGCCTGATTTGTCTAAAATATCATTAGCTCTGGCAGTTTCTCCAAGTTTATATAAGTTTTCAGCCATGTAAAATTTCACAACAACCGTACGGATGCCGAAGAATTTATCAGGCATTACTGCAAAATATTTATCAACCACTTTTTTGGCCTCAGCAGTTTTACCTTCTTTAATTAAGCTGCTGGTTAAGCTACTGAAGAGATTGGTGAAAATGAAAGTATCATCTGATGACTGTGGATCTAAATATTTAGCGGTTTTCATATTACCCCACTTAAATTTAGTCATCACATTATTATACAATACAGGCGTATTCAATTGCTCTGGTCTATCCTCAGATGCTGTAGTATCAGCTTTAAGCGGCAATAAACGCATCGCTAAACCTTCGCTGTATAAATACTTATCTAGGCCATTGTATTGCTCAGAAGGCACTGTAGAAGCGAAATAAATCGGGCGTTTCCAGTTGTTATGTGCCAGGATATCGAACATGGCCAAAGTTCCCTTAGTAACATAACCTTTGTTAAATTTCCAATCCATTGTGGTGGTAATTTTTGCAGCATCAGCAGCAGGCACTGTTCCTGTACTGATCACTTGCTGCGGATCTACCGTAATTTTAAGGTTTTTAGTTGGCAGGAAGTTAGATTTTGATCCATCCTGCATAGGTACTTTATCGCTCTCATCGTTTGATAGCAATAAATCAACTACGTTTTTAAGCTCAACACTACCTGCAATTTTGTAATCATCGTATGGCATTACATCTCTTTCTCCCTGTACATATTGCTCAGGTTTCATCGAAATTGGTAATGGAGCCGATTCGTTTTGTTTTTGTCTTAAACCATTAATGTACCAATCTGTATCGAATAAACTTAAGTTTACAATGCGCACATCAGGGCGAACATTTTCTACCTCCTGGATATACCAAAGTGGGTAGGTATCATTATCGCCATAAGTAAATAAGATCGCATTTGGTGCACAGGATTGTAGATAATCCAGGGCTATATCATGAGGAACCAGTTTCGTAGAACGGTCATGGTCATCCCATCCCTGCTCAGCCATAATTACCGGTGCAGCCAATAAACCGATCACTGTTGCACCAATAGCACCGGCCGTTGGCGTTAGTTTTTTAAACAACCACTCTTTAATGGCGAGTGCCCCGAGCCCGATCCATATCGCAAAGGCATAGAACGATCCTACATAAGCGTAATCCCTTTCGCGGGGCTCTAATGGTTTTTGATTTAAGTATAATACAATGGCAATACCGGTAAAAAAGAATAGTAATGCTACCACTCCCGCGTCCTTTTGGTTGCGTTTAAAGTGCCAAAGTGCGCCAATAACACCTAAAATTAACGGTAAAAAGAAGAAACGGTTATATGCCTTATTATCAACGGTTGATGGTGGCAGATTGCTTTGATTGCCTCTCAACATGGCGTCAATTGGTTTAATGCCGCTAATCCAGGTACCTTCATGCCCGCTACCCTGGCCTTGCTCGTCATTCTGGCGACCAGCAAAATTCCACATGAAATAACGCATGTACATATAGCCAATCTGATAGCTGAACAAGAAACCAACGTTATCTACCAGATTAGGGTTTTTAGAGTCGTCTAAGCGCATCCATTCTTTGTAAAAAGCCGCATGTTTAGGATCATCGCTATACATACGTGGCAGTAAAGTGTTGTTATTGTATTCGTAATCGGTTTTTTTACCCGCTACTTCATACTTTTCTTTTCCTTTTCTCCAAATGGTTTTTCCTTCGGTTACACCAACTCTTTCAGAGTTATAGTTAGGGCCATAACCTAATGGCCTATCTCCATACTGCTCACGGTTTAGGTAACTTAAGAAAGAAAAAGCATCTTTCGGAGCGCTGTTATTTAAATTCGGATCTGCCTTTGCCCTGATGATAATCATGGAGAATGATGCATAACCGAAAATGATTAATACGGTAGAGATTAAACCTAAGTTTAATAATTTCTTTTGGTGCTGGATAGAATAACGGATTCCCCAAACCAGGGCGCCGATTAATAAAATAGCGAAGAATAAAACACCTGTTCCAAAACCAAGACCTAATGTGTTAACAAAGAATAAATCGAAATAAGCACCAAACGAAACCAGGTATTGGATAATACCATATTGGATTACCGCTAAGATTAAAATACCAACAATAAGGGTTTTAATAATTCCCGATGTTGTTGCTTTATCCGTTCTTTTGAAATAATAAATAAAAGCAAGTGCTGGGATGGTTAATAGGTTTAGCAAGTGGATACCGATTGATAAACCCATAATATAGGCAATAAACAATAACCAACGATCGGCACGTGGCTCATCGGCATGTGCTTCCCATTTAAGGATAGCCCAGAATACAATCGCTGTGAATAATGATGATTGTGCGTAAACTTCTGATTCTACTGCAGAAAACCAAAAACTATCAGAAAAAGTATAAGCCAAAGCACCAACGGCACCTGCACCCATAATGCTGATCAATTTACCGGTTGTTAGCTCTTCACCAGCTTTTAATATAGTTTTTTTAGCCAATGCGGTGATGGTCCAAAATAAAAATAAGATAGTTGCCCCGCTTGATACAGCCGAACCAACATTCATCCAGTAAGCGATTTTGGTTAAATCTCCTGCTGCAAAAATGGAGAAGAAACGTTGGATCATTAAGAACAAAGGCGCACCAGGCTGGTGAACAACCTGCATTCTAAATGCCGATGCGATAAATTCACCGCAATCCCAAAAACTGGCAGAAGGCTCTAAGGTTAAAACGTAAGTTAGTGTAGCAATTAAAAAGCAGATCCAGCCTACTATATTATTAACTTTTGAATAATTCATTGGTTTATTTAATGATATTAAAAATTGTTTTCACATAAAAATGCTGCCGAAATTAACTATTCTAGTCGATAAAACAGGTAAATTTTTGGATTGATTTAACAATTTTTAACGGCTTAAGACCTTTAACATAAACGATTTTAATTTATTGAACAAGCAAAAACCCATAAGTAGAAAGGTGAAATCTGCCTATGGGTTAAGATTTAGAATGTTTTTTGCTTAACCCGCTGCAAATGGGGTAAATCTTACAATCAGATCGTTGTATTGTTTTTCGAGGCTTTTGCTCAGTCCAGTCTGTTTAAAAACCTCGGTTAATTTTACCATTTGTCCTAAATAGCCAAGGTAGAAACGCACATCCTGCTCTGATGATAGCTGGTTTTTGCTTTCCGAAACATCAGCAAGGTGGGTGAGTTCTTTGCCTACATAATCGGCCGTTTTTTTGATCATGGCATTTGCACGGTTTAAATCATTTAAACGATAAAGGTTTTCGGTGAAATAATAAGTGCTCATTACCTGGCGCATACTGTAAAATTTAGCTGGAATTACCTCAAAATATTTATTAGCCACTTTTTTGCTTTCGGTAACTTTACCTTCGTTTATCAAGCCAGTTAATAAACCGTTAAACATATTCGAGAACATGGTTACATCATCAGCAGACTGCCTATCTAAATGGTTGGCATTTTTGATGTTGCCAAAGCCATATACATTCATCAGATTATTATACATCGGTTTTAGGTTTACGCGGTCATAATCTTGTGTAATTGCGGTATCGGGTTTTAACGGTAGTAACCTTTTGTTTAACCCTTCCAAATAGAGGTATTTGTTTAGCCCAACGTATTGCTCATCTGGCATTGCCCCAGTAAAATAAATCGGCCGTTCCCAATTATTGTGTGCCAAAATATCAAACAAGGCCAATGTCCCTTTCGTAACATAATTTTGATTAAAAGTCCACTCCATACTGCTTGCAATTTTACCTGCATCTTCTTTGGGTACGGTTCCGGTATCCAAAACCTGTTGCGGACTTACTGCCAGTTTAAGGTTTTTGGTTGGTAGCACATTGTATTTAGAACCATCTGTCATGGTTACTTTATCTTCGTCATGATCGGATAGAAGCACGTCTAAAATTTCCTGTAACTCAATATGCTGGGCGATTTTATAATCCTGATAATACATAATATCGCGTGTACCCGCAACATATTGATTGCGCTTAATCGTTAAAGGAAGCGGCGCAGATTGATTTTGCTTTCTTTTCATTCCGTCTATGTACCAATCGGCGGTGAATAAACTCAGGTTTACCACACGCACATCCGGACGGATGTTTTCTACTTCCTGCGCGTACCAAACGGGATAGGTGTCATTATCGCCATAAGTAAACAAAATGGCATTGGGAGCACACGATTTTAGGTAATTGACAGACATATCTCTGGCTACATGGCTATCAGAACGGTCGTGATCGTCCCATCCCTGATTGGCCATAATAATCGGCGCACCGAATAAGGCAATAATCGAAGCAAAAATACTGGCCCGAGTAGGCGTTAATTTTTGGAAAATAAAATCCTTTAAACCAAATACGCCTAAACCTATCCAGATCGCAAAAGCGTAAAAAGAACCCACATAGGCATAATCCCTTTCACGCGGCTCGATGGGGACAGAGTTCAGATAAACTACAATGGCGATACCAGTAAAAACGAATAGTAAACCAATAATACCTGCATCTTTTTGATTCCGTTTAAAGTGCCAGATTGCACCGATTAAACCGATAATCAGCGGCAAAAAGAAAAACCTGTTGTACGCCTTATTTTCTACAATAGATGGCGGAAGATTTTTCTGATTGCCAAGCCTGATCGCATCCAAAGGTTTGATGCCACTAAGCCAATTGCCATCTTTCCCGCCAAACTGCCCGTCTTCATTGTCCTGCCTCCCCACAAAATTCCACATAAAATAGCGCATGTACATTTGTCCGGTCTGGAAAGAGAACATGTATTTTAGGTTATCCATCAAGGTAGGTTTATGCTCATCATCAAAACCCATGTAACTTTTGTAAAACCTAATGTGCTCGGGTTTATCACTGTACATGCGTGGAGCTAAAGTTTTATCACCAAAAACATAATCAGACTTTGTTCCTGCTGATTCATATTTTGTTTCTCCTTTTCTGTAAAGTTTTCCGCTTTCTTTAATGTCGATCTTTTCCGAATTATAATTTTCGCCATATAACAAAGGCCTGTCTCCGTATTGCGAACGGTTTACATAACTCAGAAAATTAAAAGCATTCTCCGGATCGGTATTGTTTAAATTTGGTTTGGCCTGTGCCCTGATAATGAGTAAGGCGAAAGAACTGTATCCAAATAGCAATAAAACCGTAAATAGCATGGCCAGGTTTAATACCCTTTTGTTTTTGAGGATGGAATAGCGGATGCCGTAAACCAGGCCCCCAATCACTAAAACGGCAAAAAATAATACGCCCGTTCCAAAATCCAGGCCCATTGTATTCACAAAAAAGTAATCGAAATTTGCAGCAAAAGATACCACGTACTGGATAATGCCAAACTGTACCACTGCCAATACAGCGATTGAAATAAGAAATACTTTTAACACGCTTTGCCAATTGGGTGATGGGCTCTTTTTGAAATAATAAACAAATATCAAGGCAGGGATGGTAAGCAGGTTTAAGATGTGTACCCCAATAGAAATCCCCATAATGTAAGCCACAAAAAGTAACCACCGGTCTGATTTTGGTTCGTCAGCCTGCGATTCCCATTTTAATATACCCCAAAATACTACAGCACTACAAAGCGACGACATGGCATAAACCTCTGCCTCTACAGCCGAAAACCAAAAGCTATCAGAAAAGGCATAAGCCAAAGCCCCAACAAAGCCTGCCCCCATAATCCCAATAATTTTTTGGTTGGAGATTTCCTCGCCTTTTTTAATTACCGTTTTCCTGGCCAGTGCAGTAATGGTCCAAAACAAAAAGAGGATGGTACCTGCACTTGCCAGAGCCGAAGCCACATTCATAAAATAAGCTACTTTGGTTTTATCGCCAAAAGCGAGTACCGAAAATAACCTTTGGATCATGGAAACTATTGGAGCGCCCGGTTGGTGAACGACCTCCATCCGGAAAGCCGAAGAAATAAATTCGCCACAATCCCAGAAACTTACAGATTGATCTAAAGTTAAGATATAGGTGAGCGCGGCAACGATAAAACAGAGCCAGCCTCCAATAGTGTTGATCCTTGAGTAATTCATAGTTTAATTTTAGTCTTTGATAATAAATGATTTAAGTGGTTCGTAGTAAAAAAAGTCGCATAAAAAAAGAAAATGTTGCACGCTATATGATGATTTTTTTATCTTTGCATCGCAAACAGGAACAGCGGGAAAGAAATTAAAAATATTTTAAAATCACTCTTGCATATTTAAAATAAGGTTCCTACATTTGCATTCCCTTTCGAGGAGAATATCCTTGATAAGTTTTTGTCCGATAGTATAAGGGTAGTACAACGGTTTTTGGTACCGTTTGTCTTGGTTCGAATCCAGGTCGGACAACTAAAATTTAATGTCGGATCATGTTTTAAATAGACATGATCCGATTTTTTTTAACCGTAAACTACACGAACCCATGCCATTGCAGTTTAACCCGGTAAAGCTTTTTTCCGGAACAGGTTCTAAGGGATTATCACTTAAGATTGCCGAACATTACGGCAAGCCACTTGGTAGCGTAACCATTCACAAATTCAGTGATGGGGAGTTTCAACCTTCTTTTGATGAGTCAATCCGTGGTAGTGATGTTTTTCTAATCCAATCTACTTATCAGCCCAGCGATAATTTAATGGAGCTTTTGTTAATGGTTGATGCTGCTAAAAGAGCATCGGCACATTATATTACAGCAGTTGTTCCTTATTATGGTCTGGCCCGTCAGGATAGAAAAGATAAACCACGTGTAGCAATCGGTGCCAAATTGGTGGCTAACTTATTAAAATCAGCAGGTATCCACCGCATCATGACGATGGATTTGCATGCTGCTCAGATACAGGGTTTCTTCGATATTCCGGTTGATCACTTAGATGGATCGGTAATCTTTGTACCCTATATCAAAAGCTTAGGCTTAAAAAACTTAACTATCGCATCGCCAGATATGGGCGGTTCGTACAGGGCACGTACTTTTGCCAAGTTTTTTAATGCTGAAGTAATTATTTGCGATAAACGCCGTAAACGTGCCAACGAAATCGAATCAATGTCGATTATTGGCGATGTGACCGGACAGGATGTGGTATTGATCGATGATATTTGCGATACTGCCGGAACCCTATCAAAAGCTGCGGCTTTGATTATGGAAAACGGTGCCGCAAGTGTTAGAGCGGTTTGTACACACGCTGTATTATCAGGCAAAGCAATAGAAACGGTAGAAAATTCGGTATTAACTGAGTTAATCGTTACGGACACCATCCCATTAAAACAGGAAAGTCCGAAAATTAGGGTGCTAAGCACAGCCAGTTTATTTGCAAGGGCAATTGCCAATGTAAACGAGCACGGCTCAATTAGTGATCTGTTTAGAGTATAAATAAGGTTGAAGGTAGAGGGTTAAAGGCTTAAGGTCTTAATACTCGATACTTAATACTTGCTACTAATAAATAAGGTTGAAGGTAGAGAGCTAAAGGCTTAAGGTCTTGATACTCGATACTTAATACTTGATACTAATAATTAAATAAAAATAAAATGAAAACAATCGCAATTAGCGGTTCTCCAAGAGAGAACGTAGGGAAACGCGATGCCAAGGAACTTCGTTACGAAGGTAAAGTTCCGGCGGTATTGTATGGTGGAAAAGAGCAACAACACTTTGCTGTGGTTATTGCTGACTTAAGAGATGTTATTTATACCCCGGATGTAAACTTTGTGGAAATTGATGTTAACGGTACTAAAACTAAAGCTATCGTAAAAGACACTCAGTTTCACCCACTTACCGACGTATTAATGCACATCGATTTTCTTCAGTTATTCGACGAGAAAGAAATCGTTATGGAGATCCCGGTTAAATTAACAGGAACTTCTCCAGGTGTTAAAATGGGGGGTAAATTAATCCAGAAATTACGTAAACTACGTGTTAAAGCATTACCAGCTAATATGCCACAAAACGTAGAAGTAAGCTTAGAGAAATTAGAAGTAGGTAGTTTATTCCGTGTTCGTGACCTTAAAGGTGATAAATACGTAATCACTAACACTCCTGAAGATACTATCGTTTCTGTTGCAATGTCTAGAGCATTAAAACAAGCAGAAACTGAAGCTGCTAAAGGTAAAAAATAATCAGGATTCTTAGGATTTCTTGATTTCAAGATGAAGCGTTTCGATTTAATTCGGAACGCTTTTTTTATTTACATCAAAGTTAATCTGCTAATCGCCTCACGCTATCCGCTACAACCTGTCTAGGAATGAATGAGTTAAATTTGTGGTATAGACTCCCGACTTCGGACTTTTTCATCTTCACCTTCAACCCGCTGCCTTCCCGCCCTCAACCTTTTTATTTATCTTTGCCCCCATGAAATATCTTATAGTTGGCTTAGGGAATATCGGACCAGATTATGCACATACCAGACATAACATTGGCTTTGATATTGCCGATGAACTGGTTAAAAATTTAGATGGAAGTTTCGAGAATATCCGTTTGGCTTATTATTCGGAGGTAAGCTTTAAAGGGCGTAAACTCTATGTAATTAAACCAACTACCTTTATGAACCTAAGTGGTAAAGCCGTAAACTATTGGATGAAGGAGTTAAAAATAGCACCAGAAAATGTGCTGGTGATTGTTGATGATCTTGCATTGCCTCTCGGTAAGCTGAGGTTAAAGCTACAGGGCTCTAGCGCTGGTCATAATGGCTTAAAAAGCATTGAAGAGGTTTGTGGCGGACAAAACTACGCGCGCCTCCGTTTCGGTATTGGTAACGATTACCCCAAAGGTAGGCAAGTTGATTTTGTTTTGGGTTTGTTTGATAAGAATGAGCAATTAGAACTCCCTGCATTGATTGATAAAAGCGTAGAGCTGATTAAAAGTTATGTAACCGTTGGGCCTGCCCATACCATGACAGTTTTTAATAAATAGGTGGTTAATCGGTTAACCGATTAAATGGATCGTCATGCTGATCCGATAGCTGTCGGATTTATTTTCAGCATTTATACCTGTAATATACTTTGATCAGGTTAGGATAGCTTTTTTGGAAAGCAATTGCAGAAGTTCTTTTTAATGTTCGTCCTGCTTTTCATTGCAAGTCCTCACCCGATAAAGGATCGGGTTTCGGGCTTTCCATTTCAATCAGGTTTAAAGCGCAGTGTCTTTGCCACTATTAAAGATCGAATTGCATAGTTTTATAGAGTTCCTTTTCGAGCCATGGTCTGTGTCCCCACAGACCATCTGATATGAAACAGGTCAATAAAGGCAATTTCCTTTTTCTGCACCGTTCAAGCCCAAATAGTATTGCTGGCCGCGCCACCTAAACCCGATCGCAGTGGTTCCGATGCTTTATCGATAAATTGGTTTTAAAACTAAATCAACATCGGAAGTAACGGAGAGCGGGGCTGTACCAGCCTAAAGCCTCTGCACCTGATCTCCAAAAAAAAAGAAAATCAACAAGTCTTTTATGCGATTTGGTGAGCCACAGTATTAGATTGGCCGTCATACGGTCGTAGTGGAGGAATCTAGCGACTGCTTTTCATAGATCTCTCCGTTGCGCTGCGCTCCAGTCGAGATGACGAAAGGATACTAAACAAAAAAAGACCATCTTTCGATGATCTTTTCATAAATATGTTTAGTTAATGATTATTTAACTTTTTCTTGAGCTCTTGCAATGTAAGCATCAATTAATTGCGCTTCTGCACTTTCAGGGTATTGTGTTTTTACCTTAGTATAAGCTTCAACAGCACCTTTAAAATCATTTTGGCTTTCGTTAACCAATCCTAATTTCTTTAAAAACATTGGTGAAGTAAATTTACTTGCTTTATCAGCCGCTTTTTTATAGTAAGTAGCTGCTTGTTTAAAGTCTTTCAATTCGCTGTAAGCGTCACCTAATAAGCCTAAAGCCAATGGATCTGCAACCGGGCTACCAGTAGCGCTATATTTGCTTAATGCCTCTATTGCTTGTTTGTATTCACCTTTACGTAAGTAGATACCGCCTAAATAAAGATTAGCTAAATTTGCCGATTTTGTGTTGTCGTATTCCTTGGCAATCTGCTCTAAGCCCGGGTAACCACCTTCGCCTTTAACAGCTTTGTTTGATAGCGAATCTACACCAACAAATTGCTCCGCTTTGTACATTTTGCTGGCGGCTTCTTCAGCACGACCTTTTAAATACACGCCTTGATACCAAAGATATATTAAAACTAATAAAACTACAGCCCCCGCAATAAACAGTAAGCTCTTATTATTCTCTTGTAAAAATGAACCTTTTTTAGTTGGTTGAATTGTCTGGTTATCTGTTGTAGACATGTTTGTTTAAAAAATTTAAGATTGCAAAAATACATTTTTCAATCAAAGTATCAATCTTTATTTTGAAGTATTTGATTAAACATTAGTTATTTAGGCATGCAGATTCTAAAATCGTCATGATAATTAGCGTAACAAGCTAATTAATGTGTTAAACCAGGTTTGGTTGTCGCTAAAAATACCTGTATGGTTAATCACCAGGTACACCGTTTGACTTTCGGAGCGGCTCACCGTAGATCTAATTCTGATGGGCTGCCAGAATGCGCCGAAGTTTTTTGCGGACGAAGCCGGGAATAAATCGTCGAAGCCCATGTAAACCTCTTCGATATGTGATAAAGGGAGTTCCAATTGTTCATCTCCTGTAATAAAAAGACCATTCGAGGCCAATAGGATATTGCCTTCGTGATTGTGAATTGGCTTTAAAAACGAAAATAAACCTGCTATTTTTTTTATCCAGCCCGAGTTTTTCTCATTGGTGAGTTCATGATCGTAAGACCATAGAACATTCCCTTCTAACATTTTTTGTGCAACCATCTAATTTTCCTTGCTATGAAAGTACAATTATTTTAAGTGTTATTAACGTTTATTTTAAACAATGGGTGTTAAGAGGCTAAAAAACGGTAAATTTGTGACATATTTATGTGGTTAAAAAATATTACCCTTCTAAATTTCAAGAACTATACCGATGCAGATCTCCATTTCTCGGAAACGGTAAACGTTTTTACGGGTAATAATGGATCAGGTAAAACGAATATGCTCGATGCTATTCACTATCTATGCCTATGTAAAAGTTACTTTAATCCCATCGATAGTCAGCAGATTAAAACCAATGAAGAGGTCTTTATGATCCAGGGCGATTTTGACCGTAACGAAAAAAACGAAAAAATTTCCTGTGGGGTAAAACGCAACCAGAAAAAACAGTTCAAACGCAATAAAAAAGAATACGAGAAATTGGCTGATCATGTTGGCCTTTTTCCGGTAGTGATGGTTTCCCCCTATGATGTAAACCTGATTATGGAAGGCAGCGAGGAGCGGAGAAAATTTATTGATAATGTTATTTCGCAAACAGACGCACATTATCTGGATCAGCTGATTACCTATAACCGCATTCTGTTAAACCGGAATGCGCTGTTAAAACAAATTGCGATTACCAGAAAGTATGATCCTACACTGCTCGAAATTTTGGATGAACAGTTGGTTATTGCTGGAAATAAAATATTCACTATCCGTAAAGCCTTTATGGATGAGTTTATTCCGCTGTTTAATCAATATTATACCTACCTTACCGAAAACAGGGAAATTGTAGCGCTGAATTATCAATCGCAATTGAATGAGGCTACCTTCGAAGAACTGTTAAAGAAATCGGTAGAGAAAGACCGTGTGCTGGAGCGTACCACAACTGGTATCCATAAAGATGAACTTGCTTTTGTAATCAGTGGAATGCCTTTAAAGAAGTTTGGCTCCCAAGGTCAGCAGAAATCTTTCTTAATTGCTTTGAAGATTGCTCAATATGCTTACCTCGCCAAGAATAAAGGATTTAAGCCTTTGCTTTTGTTGGATGATATTTTTGATAAACTGGATGATAACCGTGTCCAAAAACTAATGCAAATGGTTTCCCATCATGATTTTGGGCAGATATTTATTACAGATACAGGAAGAGAAAGGGTGAAATCAATTTTTGAAAAAATAGAAGTTGATGTAACTTTGTTCGAAGTAGATAACGGAACTATACAAAATGCGTAAACCTAATGATGTTACAGTAAAGGATGCCATCAGCAAAATGCTCGATGTATACCGTTTGCGCCGTAAATTCGACGAAACTTCGATCTTATCTATCTGGCCGGAGATTATGGGCACCGCCATAGCCAACAGGACCAAACAGATCTACATCCACGATAAAAAACTATTTCTGCGCATTGAATCTTCGGTAATTAAAAATGAATTGGTTATGGTACGCCAGGGCATTATACAGAAACTGAACGAACACGCCGGCACTGAAGTAATTACCGATATGATTTTTTTATAGACATAATAAAAGGGCATAAGATTTTCACTTATACCCTTAATATTTTAATGAGGACTAAGACTCCCGACTAAGGACTATAGACTCAGGACTAAACTAACTCCTTCCTCCAAATATCTTCGATAAAATCCAGATCAGCAGCGCAACCACTACCACAACTACTATTACGCCCACCCAAACGCCGGCTTTAAATATACCTTCTACTAGTTCACAACTGCTTAAGGTAGTGCATAAAAATGCGATCAGTACTAAAGGAAATGCTTTTTTCATATTCATATTATTTGTAATAGCTAACATTGAATACTGAAGAAAGTTTTGGTAAATGACTCATTTGCCTGGAGTCGTCATGGTCGTGGCGTCAGATGTTACCATCTTTCACTATAGCCAAGTCTACTTTTTTGTGGTGTCAGATGTTACCATCTGACACGGTATTCAACATACTTTTTGAAGGAACTATATCAATGTCAGTTCAAAAAAAACAGCCAGATGGTAACATCTGGCTGTTTTTTTATCTTTAAAAAATCGTCATTTAATTTCATTAACAGTCAGATGGTAACATCCGACTGCGCGAATATAGATTTTTATTTCCCGTTTACTTTCAACAATTCAACCTCGAAGATTAAAGTGCTGTAAGGAGGGATATCCTGTCCGGCACCACGCGCTCCGTAAGCTAAATCATATGGAATGAAAAATTTGTATTTAGAACCAGCAGGCATTAATTGTACACCTTCTGTCCAGCCTTTAATTACCTGGTTTAAAGGGAATGAGATCGGTTCGCCTCTATCATAAGAGCTGTCAAATTGTTTTCCGTTCAATAATGTGCCTTTATAATGTACCAGTACCGAATCGGTAGCCAGTGGTTTAATGCCAGTACCGGCAGTTAAAACTTCGTATTGTAAACCACTTGCAGTTGTTTGTACACCCGCACGTTTTTTGTTCTGTTCTAAGAAATCTTGTCCTTCTTTCATAATTGGTGCATATTTAATTTTATTTGCTGCTTCTTCAGCTATGTTTTTTACTGATGATGCCTTGGCTAATGCCTCATTAATACATTGTTGTGCCTGCTGCTGAGTTAAAACAACCTTACCTCCGGTAAAAGCATCTTTTAGTCCTTTTAACAGTACTTCGTAATTTAAGGTAGAAAGACCGGTTGTTTTTAGGCCCGCACCGATAGAAGTACCAAAAGCGTAACTGGTAGAATCTAAAGTAGATTTTAACGCTGTAAAGGTTGATGTTTTACTTATGGCTGTAGTTGGTTTTTTGGCAGCAGGTTTCTTTGCTGCTGTTTTGTTTTGTGCATAAGATGCAGCAGCGATACCGGATAGACATACCGCTAAAAAAATTCTCTTCATTGATTATTTTATGTGTAATTAATTCCAACAGGTTTAAGATGGTGGATTATATGTTAAGGCCGAAAGATACAAAATAGATAAAACAATAAAACCCCGAATGTTCGGGGTTTTATTGTAAATTTCTTGTGTTGCAAACTAGAAACGTTCGTCTGCTTTGAAGAAAAAGTTACCTTCAATTTCTGCATTCTCATCAGAATCTGAACCGTGAACCGCGTTAGCATCGATTGATTTTGCGTATTTCTGACGGATTGTACCTTCTGCAGCTTCAGCTGGGTTAGTAGCACCGATCAATTTTCTGAAATCTTCAATTGCGTTGTCTTTTTCTAAAATTGCAGCAACAATAGGTCCTGAAGACATAAAGCTAACTAAATCTTTGTAAAAAGGACGCTCAGCGTGAACAGCATAGAACTGACCGGCAGTTTCGTCTGTAAGTTTAGTATATTTTAATGCGATGATTTTGAAACCAGCATTTGTAATGTCGTTAATGATCGATCCGATATGGCCGTTTGCTACTGCATCAGGCTTGATCATGGTAAAAGTTCTGTTAGTGCTCATTGTGCTTTTAATATCAAATTTTTTGCAAAAATACGTTTTAATTGATGAATAATCAACAACCATCGCTTGAGATTATGATTGGCATCTAAATAGTGATATCGGGGCTTTAAATATTAAATAAAGCCTGTTTTTAATATAAGATCCGGCTAAGCTTAAAATCCTTTAATCCTAATCTAAATTTACTTAGCTTTGCAGCGCAAAAAATATATGCTTACACTAACTGAATTAAAAACATTATTGGCTACGCCACAACGAATTGTGATCACCACGCATCACAAACCCGATGGCGATGCAATGGGTTCATCTCTGGGCTTGTATGGATATTTAATTCAAAAAGGCCATCATGTTAAGGTAATTACACCAACAGATTATCCTACCTTTTTGCATTGGATGCCAAATAATGGCGACGTAATTATTTTTACAGAAGAGCAGGAAAAGGCGGCCAGCTTAGTGGATGAAGCTTCGCTGATATTTTGTCTTGATTTTAATACCCTAAGCCGGATTAATGAACTAGGCGAATTGGTTAGAGCAGCTGGAGCAAAAAAAATCATGATCGATCATCACCTCGAACCTGAGGATTTTGATGATTACCGCCACTGGGATATTAACGCCTGTGCTGCTGCGCAATTGGTTTACGATTTTATTGTTAACCAATTAGAAGATAAAGCTGGCATCAATAAAGATGTTGCAGCCTGTTTGTATACCGGTATCATGACCGATTCTGGATCTTTCCGTTTTCCGTCAGCTACAGCCGATGTATACCGTATTGCAGCTGATCTGATAGATCTTGGTGCAGAGCATTGGAAAATCCATCAACTGGTATACGATAACGCGAGCGAAAACCGTTTGCGCTTTTTGGGTTATTGCCTGTCAAACAAGTTAGAAGTTATAAGAGAATACAATACCGCCATTATTTCAGTTACAAAAGAAGAGCTGGCACAATACCATAGCGCAACCGGTGATACAGAGGGTGTGGTAAATTACGCATTATCGATTAACGGTATCCGTTTAGCCGCATTAATTATCGAACGTCCGGATAAAGTTAAATTATCGGTGAGGTCTACAGGCGATTTTCCGGCCAACGAAATCTGTAAAAAATATTTTAATGGCGGTGGGCATAGAAATGCAGCAGGTGGTGCGGCAGAAAAGCCCTTAGCTGATGTAGTAAACGAATTTAAAGCGATATTAGCAGAATATAAAGAACAATTGATTGCTTAAACTCAAGAAATAAAACAATAAACTTAAAAAAGTCAAATTAAATAAATGAAAAAGGGAATTATTATTCTAGCAGCAGCCACCTTAGGTTTAGCGGCATGTAACAAAGAGAAAAAGGGAGCCGGTGGGTTATTGTATACCATTCACCACTCGGCTGGTAACGAGAAAATCAAGGAAGGCGATATCGTTAAAATGAACTTTATCCAGAAAAACGATAAAGATTCAGTTTTATCAAGCACTTTCGATAGCGAAACTCCTGCAGTATTTCCTGCACAGAAAAAAATGTATGCTGGTGATATGAACGATGTTTTAACATTGTTTGGAGAAGGCGATAGCGCTACTTTTAAAGTAAACTTAGATACTATGGCAGTTCATAGTAAACAACCTAAACCAGAGCAGTTCAAAAATGATAAATACATCACTTTTACGGTGAAAATCGAAAAAGTATTCAAGAAAAAAGCTGGCGAAGCTGATTCTACTTTTAACAAAAGAGCACAGGAGTTTTTCCAGGCCGATTACAAAGCTACTTCAGAAAAAAAGAAAGCTGCTGAACCTGCTAAGCTTAAAGCGTATTTAGATGATACTAAATTAGAAACCAAAACTACTGCGAGTGGATTACACTACATTATAGAAAAACCAGGTAGTGCTGAAAAACCAGCTTTAGGTGATACCGTATTGATTGATTATACTGGTAGAGTAACTAAAAAAGGCAAAGATGGTAAATACAAAATCTTCGATACAAGTGATGAGAAATTGGCTAAAGCAGAAAACGAATTTAAACCAGGAAAACCTTACGGTCCTCAAAAAATGCCAGTTGGCGGTACCATCCCAGGATTTACTGAAGCTTTACAGTTAATTGGTAAAGGTGGTAAAATTAAAGTGATTATTCCCTCTAACTTAGGTTATGGCGAGCAAGGTGCACCTCAGGTAGGCATCATGCCTTTCAGCCCAATTGCTTTCGATTTAGAAATCAAAGATATTATCAAAGGAAAACCAGCTGCAGCAGCTCCAGTTCAAATGCCTGCTCCGGTAGTTAAAAAATAATTTCTTAAAAATATTTTTAAATCCTGCTTATTTATTTAAGCAGGATTTTTTTTGTTTATTATTTTTTAATACTGAGCCAAGAAATAAAACGTTTCAAAGATTTATAAAAACTTATTATAACCTATCTTTGTAGTGATCTAATAAAATAGTAGGCATTTTGAAAAAAAAGATACCTACTGTTTTTTAATAAATAAAATTTAAATGAGGAACGGAATTATTATTCTCTTGGCGGCGGCATTAGGCCTGTCTGCCTGTAACAAATTCGAAAAGGGTGAAGGAGATATGACTTACAAGATCTATAAAAGTGACGGTAAGCCGAAAATTCAGGATGGCGATTATGTAAAGTTAAATGGTGTTCAAACGGTAGAAACCAATACCAATCCCGATTCGGTAATGGTAAATACTTATGATAATGAACGTCCTGCTTTCTTTGCCATTAGCAAATCGATGTTTAAAGGCGATCTAGCTTCTGGACTGAAACTGCTTGGTGAAGGAGACAGTGCTGTTTTTAAATTGAACCTGGATTCGATGGAGAAATATTCAGGTCAGCCTAAACCAAAAGGACTAAAATCAAACATTGCTTCTTTCACCATTAAAATTGAAAAAGTATTGCATAAAGGAAAAGATCCCGATTCTATTTTCGAAGCGAAGAAACGACTTTTCTTTGAATCAGAATACAAAGCGTTAAATGAAAAAAATAAAGTGGTAGAGCCTGCTAAAATTGCAAAATATGTAGCCGAGAATGATCTAAAGGTAACTACAGCGCCATCTGGACTGCAATATGTAATTTCTGCCCCAGGTAACTCAGAAAGAGCAGCTTTAACCGATACGGTATTAATGGACTACACAGGCCAGTTTACCAATAAAAAATCGAACGGAACATTAAATGTTTTTGATACTTCGAATGCTAAAATTGCAAAAGAAGCTGGGATTTTCTCTGAAAGCGTACAATATGTGCCGCGTAGCCTACCATTGGGGCAATTGCCGCAAGGCGTTATTCAGGGTATCCAACTTATTGGTGTTGGTGGTAAGATCAAAATGATTTTGCCATCGAGATTGGGTTTTGGTGAAAATGGTGGCGGACCAATTAATCCATTTACGCCATTGGTATTTGATGTAGAACTGAAAGGTATTATAAAGCCAAATGTGGCTGCACCACTAAGCAAGTAAAATACTTGCCATAATATAAAAGCGCAAGGATCAGTAAATTATAATACTGGGCTTGCGCTTTTTTGTGTTAAGAAATTAGTAATTATAGTAGCAAAATAAAATTTTTGTTTAAATTAGATTAACAAAACAATCTAACCATCCTTATTATCACTATGTGCTCAAGCAGTATTAATGTGTTTCTGGGCCTGAAATTGATGCTGTTTAGCATATTTTTCAATCTGTTTATAAAGGATGGATATTGCAGGCATGTAACGGCTTCTTATCGTTACCCAACATACAATAGAAATAAGCACAGTATTTCCGAATGGCTTCATGCAACCGTTATGCAAAAGCAGGGAGCTAATTTATTGGAATATGTCAAAAACATATTGCTACCTACCTTAGTTAAAAACATAAAATTTAAAGCTTTTGATAGAATATTGAATAGGTTTTGAATAGAGATTAACCTTTGTTTAAAAATCTCTTCAAAGTTTTTTGCCTGACGTTCTGGTGAAAATAGTTAACGTTTAAAACTAAACTTTATGGAGAAGATCAAGGTCTTTTTAATTCACGATTATGATGCATTAATTGATAATGTTGAATCCATTCTAAGTGATTTAGAAAGTGTTGTTGTTATTGGTAAGGCCAATTCTGCAGCACTTGCCGAACAATTGATCAGGACTAAAACGCCAGATATTGTGGTAGCCGATGTTAGTGTTTGCGAAAAGGTTGGAGCTGATTTAACTAAATTGATTAAAAGAGAATTCCCAAAAATAAAAGTTATTGTGCTTTCTATGCAGGATGACTTTATCAATATTTCGAAAATGATTAAGTGTGGGGCAACGGGTTATCTTTTAAAAAATGTAAAGTTTCACGAACTGCATAAAGCCATTACTAAGGTTATGCGTGGAGAAACCTATATACAAAATTCCATTACGGCTAAATTTATTAATGGTTACCAGCGCGAAAATCATACAGAAGAAGTGAATATTTTATCACCCCGGGAAGTAGAAATTATTAGGTTGATTGCCAAAGAATATACTTCTGCAGATATAGGCAGGCTGCTATTTATTTCGGAGCATACAGTAGAAACCCACCGCAAAAATATATGGCGCAAAACTGGTGTTAAATCAATTGTTGGTCTGCTGAATTTTGCGCGCGAACATCAGCTGATTTAATAAAGGCCTTATGATTTTTAAAGTTACATGGCCTTTTTTTTGACTTTAATAACTATGGATCTGCAAACTATTAGAAGAACTGAAACGATAGATCATTCTGGAAATTAAATCCAATCTTTAAAAGGACTAACTGTTAGATTGGAATTATAATATTTTTCTTCTTCGGTAACTTCTCTGCTTACCCAGTCTGGCAAGTCAAATATTTCGTCTTCACTGTCAAGTTCAATTTCAGCCACGATCAGGCCTTTATTAGCGCCTAAAAATACGTCTACTTCCCAAAGCTTACCGCTAAACGGAATTTCGTAACGGGTTTTCGAAAGCTCAGCTAAAGAAAAATTATCCAATAATTCTGTGGCCTCCGCAACTGGGATTTCATATTCGTATTCCATTCGCGTGGCTCCTATGGTTTGACCCTTTATAGTTAAAAAGCCCTTGGTTTCTGTTGCCCTTACACGTATGGTTTTATCTTTATCTGTAAGCAGATAGCCTTGCCTAAAAAGTTTTCCCGCTGGTTTGCTCAGGTTAGCCCACTGCTGATGATCGATTAAAAATTTCCGTTCTATTTCTTTTCCCATACTGATCTTTATTATCTCGCTCTTTTCTGTAAATCAGCAATAGGCATACTGATCAGTCTTCCAATCGGTTGTTTGCCACGATAAGTAATTACACGTAACATACTGGCATCTTTTGGCACCTGTAATGCGGTTGTATATTTCGGATAAAAGCGATCGGGAGTAGAGTTGTCGAAACTATAGTAGATATCCAGACCATCTATTTCTGGGGTTAATTCGATTATTAACTGCTTATCCGCACTGCGCTTTACCGTAAAAATCGGATCGTAAATAGCAGGGGAGTATTTAATCTCTGCAAAATCTAATCGTTTGAAATGCTGTTGTGTACGATCAACAAAATTTGTCCAGTTTTTCTTCTCAATCGGGCTCCAGATCGATTCAGAAATGGCAAATGCACGTGGCCAAACCATATATTCTACCTGGCGGAAAGTAAATACCTGTTCTGTCCAAAGGTTGGCCTGTGCACCAATCACATACTGTGCATTTACGCCCGCTGGAATAGGGTTAAACTGATAGGCTTTATTTAACCTTAACGAGGCATAAACTTTTGGTTCGGTAATCTGATCCGCCTGCATATAATCCAGATAGGCAAAATCAGTTGGACTCATTACCACATTGTGTTTTTCGTTCGCTGCCTGGATACCATATTTCATCCCTCTCCAGCTCATCACGGCTGCTGTTGGCGATACACCACCTTCAAGAATTTCATCCCAGCCCATAAACTTTTTGCCTTTTGCAATCACGATCTGTTCTACACGTTTTTCAAAATAAGCCTGCACCTGAGGAATGGTTTTTAGCCCTTCACGAAGCATTAAGGCCTTAACCTGGTCATTCTTCTCCCAGAAATTATGAGGGGCTTCGTCGCCACCCATATGGATATACTCGAAAGGAAAAAGTTTCGCTACCTGGGTAAGTACCGAATCTAAAAACACATAAACTTTTTCGTTTGCCGGGCAAAGCGTATTGTCAACCAAAGCTGTTGGAGGCGCACCACGGCTCCAATCCATTATTTTCTCGCCTGAGCGTACTTTATAATTAACCGCATCGGTTGTGCAGGATAATTCAGGGTAAGAAGCGATAATAGCTAAACTATGTCCCGGGACATCGATTTCTGGTAGAATATTTACAAAACGTTCTTGTGCATACTGAACAAGTTCTTTTATATCCTCTTGGGTATAGAAACCACCATAAGTACGGGGCTCATCAGCAGTAGGTGGGATGAAATCGCCGAAGGTACCGGTTTTTTTAACATTCCAGGCACCAACTTCGGTTAATTTAGGCAAGCCTTTAATTTCGATTCTCCAGCCTTCATCATCAGCTAGGTGTAAATGCAGGAGGTTAAATTTATAACGTACCATATCATCAATAAACTGCTTTACCTCTTGTTTGGTGAAAAAGTGACGGGCTACATCGAACATTAAACCTCTCCATCCTAATTTTGGATAATCTACCACATCAACACAAGGTGCTTTCCATTTAATGCCGTTTACCTGTTCTTTACTTTCTATTTCGGCCGGGAAAAGCTGAAGCAATGACTGAACGCCATAAAAAATCCCTGCAGGCTGGTTTGCAGTAATGACCACCTGTGTAGGATTAACATTCAATTTGTAACCTTCTTTACCTAATTGTGCATCTTCTTGCGTATTAAGGATCAGTTTGATGGTAGGATGGCTTGAATTGCTTACGGTGTTTACAAATTTGCCGGTGGCAGTAGTAATCCGCTCAGAAAGGTAAGTGATAGCTTGTTTTAATTCGCCACTCTTAACCGTCTGGATGGTTACATTTTCGGGTAAAGTAAAAGTACCTGCCTTTTTCATTAACGATACAGGTTCGGGGATGATGGCAATTGGTGTTTGTGCAACTGCGCTTTCGGAATCGCCGATTTCAGTTTCTGTAACAATAGACTGAGCGAAGGTATTGGCTGCAAAAAAACAGCAGGAGATAATCAGGAATAATTTTTTCATTAAAATAATTAAAACGGGTTAACCGAATAAGTATAATCCGCAATTTATTAAAAAAGATTTTAATCGGAGGTATTTGTGTAGAGGGAAATGTTCAAGAAGCAAAGCGCGGAGCGCATAGTGTGTGGTTTGGATCAAAATCGTGATTGAATTTATGGCATTATTAGAGATTTGTCAGTCTGAGTGGAGCCGAAGACTTAATTGCAAAATCTGTCTACTCCGGATACTTCATTTCATTACCAATGACGGATTTTAAAAAGATCGTCGTCATTGCGAGGAGGAACGACGAAGCAATCTTTCATGGTAGTGATTCTTGCCATAAAGATTGCTTCATCGGCTGAAAAAGCCTTCTCGCAATGACGATTTCTCGTAAACTACAAAAACTTTTTCAACCATGCCCTGGCTTTTTCATCATCCGTGAATGATTTTATCGGGATAGGAGGGTTTTGAAACTTAAATAGGATCTTCATAATCAATTGCGCTAAACCGGGTTTCGAAACTATCGCCATAGCTGTATAAATTTGCGGCAATTGCTCCGTAGAAAACTTTCGTGTTTCTTTGTCCGGAACCGGAGAATTTTTTAAGTAAATTAACAGTGGAACCTTCTTGTTGTTGGTGATTTTCTTCACCAGCGCAACATTGGCCGCAATATTTTCTACGGTACGTAAAATGTTTTTACTGTACGAAATGAGTATTCCATCATCAGTTAATAAATAATCGGCAATTTCGCCTTCGATAAGTTTATTGTCGCTGTCGTTTTCCATTTGTTATCCCCTTAAATGGTAGCCTTTTGGTTTGGTAAAGGCCCTTAATCCCTGATGAGATAGCGTAGCGCCAATACCAGAATACTTTCTTCCGCTCCAGGGCAGTGCTGCGCTTACCCGATCGCAACAATTCCAATAACCCGAACCAGTATCTAACTGGGCCAGTATTTTTTCGGCCCTTGCCTGACTGGTAGTATAAACCGATGCTGTTAAACCATAATCTGTATCTTTCATCATCTTTAAAGCTTCGGCATCATCTTTCACTTTCATTATGCCGATAATCGGTCCGAAACTTTCCTCCTGCATCACCAGCATATCGTTGGTAACATCTGTTAACACTGTTGGTTCAAAATAATAGCCCTTTCCTACAATGGCCTTTCCGCCAGTTAATAATTTTGCACCTTTACTTAAGGCATTCTTAATTTGGTTTTCCAATACCAAAATCTGCTCTTTCCGTGTTAAGGCACCAATATATACACCATCAGCTGTGGGCAGGCCTGTTTTCCAGCTTCTAACTTCGGTAACAAAGGCATTTAAATAATCATCGTAGTTTTTCTCGTGTACATAAATACGTTCCACGGAACAGCAACTTTGTCCATTATTGTAAAAAGCACCATCTGCGGTACCAACTGCGGCAGAAGCAACATCGGTTACATCTTCGGCAATGTACAACGGATCTTTTCCGCCTAACTCCAATTGGCATGGAACCATTTTTGCCGCTACTTTTTCGTATATAAATTTTCCCGTTTTATAAGAGCCGGTAAAGAAATAACCATTAAAATCCATTTCTAATAATGCTTTTCCCGTTTCTTTTGCACCAATAGCAATATGGAAGACATTATCAGGTACCCCTGCTTTTTTCAGCATTTTTTCAATCTCAATTCCGGTCAAGGTGGCATATTCTGAAGGTTTGTACATTACAGCATTGCCACTCAGTAAGGCTGGAATAAAAACATTTACACCAACCAGATAGGGATAATTCCAGGCAGAGATATTACAAACTACACCCAGCGGTTCGTATTTAATGATTTCCTTAAGTCCTGGCTCATCCGTCATTATTTCATCGGCCAGGTATTTTTCGGCATTGGCCAACATCCATTTGATGCGGGCTCTTGCGCCATTAATTTCGTTGCGCGATTGTTGGAGCGGCTTGCCTACTTCGCTGGTTAATACCAATGCCAATTCTTCTATACCAGTTTCTAGTAAATCACTAAACCGAGCAATAACCGAAATCCTTTCGCTAAGGGTTTTGTTGGCCCATTGTGGCTGGGCTTTTTTTAAAGTATCAAATTTGATTTGAAGCGTAGATGAGTTATCTTCCGCTAAACTGGTAATAATTTCTGCTGTTGCTGGGTTGATGATCTGCATCTTTCCTATTGATTATTGCCACGGAAACACAGAAATCACGGAAAATAATTATTACTCCGTGCTAGCCATTGTCTCCGAGTGATTATTTATTGTGGTTAACGATTGAATTTATAAATGCACTATGTATATTTTTGCTAAAGGCACCCTGCTGGTCTTTTAAGCGTTCAGGGTGCCATTGTACAAATAACAGGAAGGATTTCCCTTCTGGTTCCATCCGCTCCATTGCTTCGGTAACACCATCTGGCGATATTGCGCTCACCACCAAACCTTTCCCTGTTTTATCTGTGCTCTGATGGTGATTGCTATTTACAAGGCCCTTATCGGTATTTACGATCTGGCTTAGCCAGGAGGAAGGATTGATAATGATTTCATGATAGCGGTCTGATTTATCGTGCATTTTTGAATGATCGAATTTTCCCCAGGTTGGGATATCAGGGATCAAAGTTCCGCCAAAAAACACGTTGCCCACCTGCATGCCCCTACAAATGCCCAAAACAGGAACCGAGTTGGCTTCGGTATAGGTTAAAACCTTAAATTCAAACTCGTCACGTTTTTCGTCAATATCATCATCATAACAATAAGGATAATATTCAGGCTGATTATAAAAACGGGGGTGAACATCTTCACCTCCTGTTAAAACGATGCCATTGCATTTTCTGATCTCATCGAAATTGTTGAGCTTGTGCCCCAGCTGGATTACCTCCACACTTTTGTTGTAGGATAAAACCCAATCCCGGTAGATGTCGAATTTGCTACAGTCGGTAACACCAATTATTATTTTATCAGACATATTAATTAATTCCACTGATTTATCTTTTTTCCTTCGGCTTGATTACACCGATTTTTAGATTACACTGGTTTTAATGGTTTAGTAATCCTAAAATCCCGTAATCTTTTAATCCTATTTTAAAGTGCATTTAAGTACAATTGTTTAAAATCTGCTCTGCTTACCGGTTTAGGATTGTTTGGATGTGCAAAATCTGCAAAGGCTAAATCGGCAAGTGTTTCTATATGTTCATTTTTAACGCCAATATCACTCAATTTATGCGGAATATTCACCTTTGTGTTTAAATCGAACAGATATTTTACAACAGCCTCACCATTTTCATCTTTGAGATCCAGCGTACGGGCAATTTTTTTAAAACGATCTTCAAAACCAGCAACATTGAACTGCATACCATAAGGAATATTCACTGCATTAGCCAATCCGTGATGGGTATCTAACAAAGACGAAAGCGGATGTGCCAGCGAGTGTACTACGCCTAAACCTTTTTGAAAGGCAATGGCGCCCATCATCGAAGCCATTAACATTTTACTGCGGCTCTCTAAATCGGGATTGTTGGTTGCCCGTTCCAAAGCATCCTTGATCAATGAAATTCCCTCCAGCGCAATCCCATCGCACATTGGGTGGAAATTTTTGGCCAGATAAGCTTCCATATTATGTGTCAATGCGTCCATACCTGTCGCAGCGGTGATAAATGGGGGTAAATCCATGGTAAGTTCAGGATCTGCAAATACGATCTGCGCCATTAATTTTGGCGAGAACAGGATTTTTTTCTGGTGGGTTTCATCGTCGGCAATAATTGCGCTGCGGCCTACCTCACTTCCGGTACCGGATGTGGTTGGAATGGTAATAAAATGCGGAACATCATTTGTGACGTAAATATCGCCACCTATTAAATCATCATATTTGAATAAATCGTCGCGGTGATTAACACGGAGTACAATTGCACGGGCAACATCTAAAGCTGCACCACCGCCAATACCAATTATACTGTCGCGATTAGTGGCATCCCAAACATCAGTACCTTTATAAACATCACTTTTTACCGGGTTTTTATGGATGTCGCTAAAAACCTCAACAGCAATGCCCTTTGTCTTTAAATCTTCAATAATAGTTTTAAAAAAGGGAAGTTGCGCGATGGTGGGGTCGGTTACAATTAGCGGTGCCTTTAAATTATTCTTGCTTAGGTAGGCGGGCAACTCTTTTACTGCGCCAGCACCAAAACGGATGGTTGTAGGGAAATTAAACTGATGGATTTTATCAAATATCATGACAATTGTTTTTGTTACCTTTTGTTTTTTTAAGTTCGTGTTTTGCTGTCACATCTATTCAGCAAAAGATTCTGAATCAAGTTCAGAATGACGGCTATTAATGTTCAGAATGACGACTATTAATGTTCAGAATGACGACTTTACTAAATAATTTCTAAATATCTTTTTAGCTCCCAATCGGTTACTACTTTAGCATATTGCTTGCATTCCCATTCGCGGGTCACGGTAAAATGATCAACGAAATCTTCGCCTAATAATGTTTTGGCCAGATCAGAATTTTTCATCTTTTGTGTCGCCTCGAATAAATTACGCGATAGGGTGCCGTTCGATAGATCGGTATATCCATTCCCCTTCGTGGCGGGTTGGTTCAATTTAAGTTTGTTTTTAACGCCGTACATTCCGGCAGCTAAACAGGCTGAAAGTGCCAGATATGGATTGGTATCAGAACCTACTATCCGGGTTTCTAAACGTGAGGCTTTTTTGCTTCCTGGTAGCGCACGTAATGCTGTTGTACGGTTATCAATCCCCCAGGTTACCGTAGTTGGTGCCCAAGCGCCTTCAACCAACCGTTTGTAACTGTTTATGGTAGGGGCAATCATTGGTAAAAGGTATGGAAGGCAGTGCAACTGACCAGCGATATAACTTTTCATTATTTCACTCATTTTAGCTGCATCTTTTTCATCGTAGAACAAATTGATCTTCTTGTCCGCATCCCAGAGGCTTTGATGCACATGGCCACTGCATCCTGGTAAGTTTTCGCTTATTTTAGCCATAAATGTAGCGAGGATACCGTGTTTATAGGCGATTTCTTTTACGGCTGTTTTAAATAATATGGCCTGGTCGGCAGCCTGCAAGGCAGGAGCATATTTTATGGCCGCTTCGTAAACCCCCGGCCCGGTTTCGGTATGCAAACCTTCAATCGGGATATCGAATTTATTTAGTAGTTCGAACAGGTCGCTCATAAACTCGTTTCGGTAAGTGCTTCTCAAAATGGAATAACCAAACATGCCCGGACTTAAAGGTTTTAAATTAACGAAACCTTTCTCGTGGATGCTTTCTGGTGTTTCCGAAAAATTAAACCATTCAAATTCCTGTGCAAAAAGCGGCGAAAATCCTTCACTTTCGCATTCTGAAATTACTTTCTTTAGCAACTGTCTCGGACAAACATCATTGGCCTGATCCTGATCGTCAATAAAATCGCCCAAAAAGAAAGGGACTTCATTTTCCCATGGAATTTTCCGGAATGTTGCCAGATCGATTTTAACCTGTGCATCGGGATAGCCAGTATGCCAGCCTGTATATTTTCCGTTTTCGTAAGCCACATCACCCGCATCCCAACCAAAGGTAACATCACAGAAACCCAATCGGCCTTCAACCAGGGATGCAAATTTTTCGGCAGCTACATATTTCCCCCTTAAAATACCGTCGATATCGGCAACCGCTAATTTTACTTTTCCAGAGGGATGATTTTTAACGTAATCCAGAATTTCTTTGCTCGTACTCATTAATCTGCCTTTTTAAAGATTTTGTATAGAAGAAATATGCCTAAAACAATGCCCGAATAAATTAAACCCAATTTAAGATTATAAATCAGCATTGCGATGAAAGAAACGCAGGAAATAATTAAGGCAATAATGGGGAATAAAGGATAAACCGGGGTTTTGAAAGGCCGTGCCATTTCGGGATTCTTTTTCCGCAGAACCATTACCGAAATCATCGAAATGATGTATAAAGTTAATGCGCCGAATACTGAAATGATAATAATTTCGGCCGTTTTGCCCGATAAAAGTGCGATGATACCAATCACCATATTGCCTATTAACGCATTGGCGGGCGTTTGAAATTTAGGGGAAATTTTTCCGAGGATAGCTGGGATACTATTTACACGACCCATCTCGTATGTGGAGCGACCAGCCGCTAAAACCAATCCATGGAAGGAGGCCACCAGACCAAATAAGCCCACGGTAATAAGTAAATGATACATCAGGTGATTGTCGCCTGTAATCATCGAAAGGGCAAGTGGTAAAGGCGAATCGGAGGTATCGCCCGATTTCCCGTTTTTATATACAATGGCTTCCCAACCGCCAATGCCAATGGTGGAGATAAAAACAAGTACACATAAAACAACCAATGTAAATATGCCCCAGCCAAAGCCCTTGCTGATATCGCGTTGTGGGTTCTTAGTTTCTTCGGCTACATTTGCAACGCCTTCAATACCCAGGAAAAACCAAATGGCAAATGGAATGGCAGCAAAAACACCGCTCCAGCCATTCGGGAAATTATTGTGGACCAGGTTTTCTGCATGGAATTTAGGTAATGTAATTCCAGAGAACAAGAGTAATTCGCCCACTGCCAAAACAGTAATAATCACTTCGAACGAAGCGGCAGCTTTTACGCCATATACATTTAGGGCAGTAAAGATAAAGTAGACCGCAATTGCACTGGTAAGAATGGGCACCTGAGGGAAAAAGGCATTAAAATAAGCACCGATGGCAAATGCAATAGCGGGGGGTGCAAATACAAATTCGACCATTTGGGCAATACCGGCGATAAAACCGATATTTTTGCCCAGTGCGGTATTGGCATAATCGAAAACGCCACCAGCTTTTGGTATAGCACAGGCCAGTTCGGCATAGCTAAAACTAAAGGTAACATACATCACCATAATGGCAACTGTAGCGATGGCCATACCAAGTGTACCACCTTTTTCGAGGCCCAAGTTCCAACCGAAATACATTCCCGAAATCACATATCCAACGCCAAGTCCCCATAACATAAAAGGGGTAAGTGTTTTTTTAAAGCTATCTTTTTGTTCCATTGGCAGGATTTACAAGATTGAAATAGGTTTATATTATTTGCTCGAAAATGATAAACTATTAGCCTCGGTATCTGATGTTTAAAGTAGTAATTATTTTTTAGTTAAGGAGATAATATATTTCGTTTTTGGTTAAAAATAAAAAACCAATGCCTGAGCATTGGTTTCAATAAAATTCGTTAAGAATAAGCTGTTTTGGCTATTCCGAATCGCGGTTTTTATTTACAATCTGGCTGTCTCTCGTATTTTTCTGCACCGTAATGGCGCCAAACAGCGAGAGTAAAAAGGCAAAGGCATAAAATCCTTTTTCGCTGGGTAGCAAAGTAGCATTCCACAAACCAATTACCAATAAAGTGATGGTTAAGAGCGTAGAAAACCAACTGATACCGTAATAAATTTCAGTAACCGGAATTCCTTCCAATTTATCGCGAACAGCTTTTTGTAAAGAAATTACGGCAAAAAGGCCAAACATCAATACGGTAAAATAATATCCTTTTTCATTGAGAAGCATATCAGAACGCCACAAGCCTACAATAAAGCCGATCATTCCGATACCTAATGCAATCCAGGCGGCTGCCACGAACGCATTCGATGGTTTTTGATTCATTGTTTTGAGATTTAATTTAATTCAATAGACAACGCTAAAGATTGGTAAAAGGTATAAAAATTAAAAGATAGTATTTTAAATTATTTTGGAAAACTAGCGCCTTTGAGTATAATGAACCAAACAAAACCCTACTCTTTTGCATTGTAGCTGTATAATCTTATCTTAGTTATATGCGAACATTGCTTACTTCTGCCCAAATGCGTAGTGCCGATCAGTTTACGATTGCTAATAAACCCATTGCTTCTATAGATCTGATGGAAAAAGCTGCGAGAGCCTTTGTTCAAACTTTTTTAAGAGATGAGTTCGATACCAATAAAAGTGTGGCTATATGCTGTGGGAAGGGAAATAACGGAGGAGATGGATTAGCCATTGCCCATTTGCTTATTGCTAACGGATACGAGAATATAAAAGTTTACATCATCAACTTCAGTAAAAAACAAAGCGACGATTTTGCCATTAACCTACAGCGGATTGAAGAAACGAGATGCAAAAAAACAATCATTAACCAGGTTTCTGACTTAAAAAACCTGAAAGCCGATTTAATTATCGACGCCATTTTAGGCTCTGGTTTAAATAAACCTTTAAGTGGAGAATATGAACAGCTGGTTCAGGCCATTAACAAGCTGAATAAAAAAGTGTATGCAGTTGATGTACCCACCGGTTTTTTTGCCGAAGGTAAACTGCCTAAAGATTATAATGGTATAAAAGCGTATAAAACAATTTGTTTTCAACGGCCGAAGATTAACTTTTTCTTCCCTGAGTCGGCCTTGGCGACAGAAAAGTTTGAGGTGGTTGATATTGATCTGGATGAGACTTTTATCCAAAAGCAAGATGCTGATTTCTATTTGGTGGAAGAAAATGATATAGAGAAGATCCTTCAGCCACGAAAATTGTTCAGCCATAAAGGTACTTACGGTCACGCCCTGATTATTGCGGGAAATACCAATACCATGGGTGCGGCTTTACTGTGTTCGATGACCTGCTTACACACGGGAGCTGGATTAACCACGGCATGTATTCCACCGAGTGGATTGATCGCCTTAAATACCAGCCTGCCAGAAGTAATGGCATTGCAAAGAGATGAATACACGAGGATAGAAAACCCAAAGAAATATCATGCAATTGCTATTGGCCCAGGTTTAGGTACTGAAGCTGAAAATGAAAAACTGCTCGAAAGCTTAATTATGGCCAACCAAGCCATGATTATTGATGCAGATGCTTTAAATATTTTGGGCGAAAGGCCCGATCTGATCGATAAACTTGCTGCAAATACCATTCTTACTCCACATATGAAAGAGTTCGATCGCTTATTCGGTGAGCATGATAACTGGTGGGACAGGGTGCAAACGGCTACAGAACAGGCCAGAAAACAGAGGATCGTTATTGTGCTTAAAAATCAATATACTTTTATCTGCCTGCCAACAGGTAAGGTGCTGATCAATCCTACAGGTAACCCGGCGATGGCGCAAGGTGGAATGGGCGATATCCTTACCGGCATTATTGCAGGCTTTGTAGCCCAGAAGTATTCCGCAACAGATGCCGCTATTTCGGCTTGCTATATTCATGGAAAGGCGGGCGATTATTTAGCGCACGAACAATTTGTGGTTACCGCCTCGCAGGTTGCAGCCCGGATATCGAAAGAAATTAAAGTGTTCATATCCAAATAGTTGTTTTATAGTTTGGTTGACCACAATTGTGGAAAAAAACAGGCGTTAATCTACTATACTTCTAGTTTATAATTTATAGTTTAAGGGAATATTTAAAATAACAGATATCTTAAAAACGGAAAACAAATTATTATGGCACAAAGGGAATACACGCTGAATGAATTAATTCAGGAGTCGGCAGAAAATCCAAATGAAAACGATTTTTTCGAATTAGAGAAACCAGCCATGCTGGAGGTGAATCTAAAAAATCAAAAAATATTGGCAAAAGCAGGTTCGATGGTTGCTTACATTGGAAATATCGATTTTAAAAGAGAAGGACTATTGAGCAAAGGTTTGGGCGGTTTGTTAAAGAAAGCCATATCTGGCGAAGGTACCTCATTGATGCATGCCACCGGAACGGGTAAGCTGTATCTGGCAGATGAGGGCAAAAAAGTAAAGATCATCAAACTCCAAAACGAAGCAGTTTTTGTAAACGGTAATGATGTTTTGGCCTTAGAAGAGAATATTAAAAACGAAATAAAAATGCTAAAAAGCATTGCAGGGATGATGAGCGGTGGTTTATTTCAGGTTAAATTATCGGGCAGTGGCTATATTGCCATTACCACACACGGCGAACCGATTTTATTAAGGGTTACTGGCAACCAGGCGGTGTATACCGATCCTAATGCTACTGTAGCCTGGTCTGAAAACTTAACACCAAACATTAAAACCAATTTAACTTTCGGTTCTTTTATCGGAAGAGGAAGTGGCGAATCGTTTCAACTAGAGTTTTTTGGCGAGGGGTGGGTGCTGGTACAGCCTTATGAAGAGGTGAAGTACGCAGCGAAATCTTAATTATCAAATCGTCATCTTGATCGCAGCGTTCCAAAGGAACTCCTTTGGAGGAGAGATCTTTATGATAAGATCTCTCTGCATGTGTTAATCAGGTATTGCGCTTCTTTCAGCAGAAATATTTATCCGTTTTTTGGAAAGCAATTGCAGCAGCATTTGGGCTTAGGTAGTCCTGCCATTCGCTTTACCTCTCTGCGTTCGGTGTTCGCTGCTGTCAGGTTTAGGCGGCACGGCCATTCATCCTAATTTAGGGCTGCAGGGCGCAAAACCATTGCCCCTATAAGGGGCAGTTGAAAAGTCAAAACCCATAGCCCCATTGTTCCTAAACCCGGTAGTAACGGAAATCCTTTTTGTTGCTTAAAATGGATTAGACTAAACGTATAGCCTGACGTATTGAATTTGCAATAAAAAGATTGGAGTGTATAACGGGACTGTAGCACCTACGGAGCTGGAACTGTTCATTTTCTAATATAAACATCAATGAGAAATTAATGTTGTAAAAACAAAAAATCCCAGCATTTCTCAATGTTGGGATTTAATGTATTGATTTAATATTTTTTGTTTAAACACCGCCCATTACGGTTAATTTATCCATTGTTGGATTAACACTTCCGCCCATAGGCTCTATAGTTACTGCAAAAGCCTGTGCTTCCTGAATGGTCTGCATTTTTACCAAGGCCTCGTTATTAGTCGAATCCGTTTTGCCGAATACACCTAAACTTACCGGTTTGCCATTTACCAAAGCCCATAGCTGATATTGATGTGCGGCATCAGTTTTAGGTAAATCCATTGCTACATAGTTAATCAACACACTTTTATCTTTCTTATTCCAGTAAACTTTCATTTTAGAGCTCGGGCTAAAAGCCTGACCAGCCATTCTGATGGTTGCCCATTCTTTACTGTCGGCCATTGCAGCCATATTATCTAAACCCTGGTTTTCGAACTCTAACTTGCTTACTACGCCAGCAAATTTTTGTTTATCCAGATTTAAACTCGCAATTTGGTCGTGTGCAGCATTTAGCTTGTTATAGGTAATAAACAATGCTGCGGTACTTACTACCAATAAAGCTATACAAGCAACTAAGGCGTAACGTAAAGTTCTTACTCTAGCATCACTTCCATCTAAACGTATAATTTTTGGTTCTTCCGTATAAATTGGTTCGGGTTGAACATTCACATGCTCTTCAACTTCACTTAACCCCAACTTTTCGAATAATCTTGTTTCTACATCTGCAGATGGCTCTACAGCATTTTGCATAGCATATTGCTCCATAGCTTGCTCAATGGCAGCTATTTCATCTCTTACCTCGGGGTATTGAGATGCCATTTCCTCAACCTGCAACGCTTCTTCAGGTGATAAATCACCTAAAACGTACAGCTCAAGTACTCCAGATTCGATATATGCTTTTAAATTTTCCACGCTCAATTAAAATTCCTTCTCAATTCAATAATAGCCAACCGGATCCGGGTTTTCACCGTACCTAATGGCAGATCTAACTTTTCTGCGGCTTCCACATGGGTGAAACCCTTGTAATAAACTAAATCAAGAACTGCTTGTAAATCCGGCTTAAGGTTATCTACAAGTTGCTTAACTCCAAGAATATCAGGATTAAACGTTACCTTGTTTTGTTCATCAACGAAACTTACGTTATTTTCTATATCTTGGTTTTTGAGTGAATTCTTAAAGTCTTTAGAACGTAGTTTGTCGATTGATAAATTGCGGGCAATGTTCATCATCCACGTAAACAAACGTCCTTTAGTATTGTCATAGTGTGCAGCAGATTGCCAGATTTTCACAAAAGTTTCTTGTAGTACATCTTCAGCAAGCTCTGTATGGGTGATAATGCGCGAAATAACGCCATAAAGTGCTGACGAATACATGCTGTACAGTGTTTTTAGAACCGCAGGATCTTTCGATTGCAGTGCTTGAACTAGTTCAGGCTCAGTTAGGGTTAATTTTTTTAATGCAGTCACTATTGGTTACTAAGATACAATACAGAACAGTAAAAGCAAAAAAATGTTTTGCAAAAGAATTCCGCAGAGGAGTACGATTAAAAATATTTTAAATCCTTTCTTATAACAGTGAATTATGCAATTCCTTCAATAGGAAAAAGGTGTTTTTCTGCATGGTAAGATGAACGTACCAGCGGACCGCTTTCTACATACTTCAAACCTTTTGCTAAACCAGCTTCTTTATACATTGCGAAAGTATCCGGATGGATCCAATCTACAACAGGGTGGTGGTTGCGCGTTGGTTGTAAGTATTGTCCTAAGGTTAGGATATGTACGCCATTGGCAACTAAATCGTCCATAGCTTCGAAAATATCTTCTTCAGTTTCGCCTAAGCCAAGCATAATGCCTGTTTTTGTTCTTAAACCAAATTCAGAAATTCTTTTTAAAGCCTCTAAACTTCTGTCGTATTTAGCCTGGATCCGCACTTGTTTGGTTAAACGCTTAACCGTTTCCATATTGTGCGAAACCACTTCCGGTCTTTCTTCCAATACGCGGTATAAATTATCCCACTGACCTTTGAAATCGGGGATTAGGGTTTCTAAAGTGGTAATTGGACTTTCTCTGCGGATAGCCTGCAGGGTTTCTGCCCAGATGATTGAGCCGCCGTCTTTTAAATCATCGCGATCTACCGAAGTAATTACGCAATGTTTAACGCCCATTAATCTTACCGAATCGGCAATGCGGTTAGGCTCGTCAACATCAACAGCCAAAGGGCGGCCTGTGGCTACAGCACAGAAAGAACAGCTACGGGTGCAGATGTTGCCCAAAATCATGAAGGTTGCCGTGCCTGCACCCCAACATTCGCCCATATTAGGACAATTTCCGCTTTCGCAGATGGTATGGAGCTTGTGCGTGTCTACTAAACTGCGAACTTGTGCATATTCTTTACCAACGGGTAATTTTACACGTAACCAATCTGGTTTACGTTTTACTTCAGTTACAGCAGGTACTACCGGTAAATCAATCATGGTACAAAGTTAATGAATAGGATTGAAATGTTACAATGCAGAAATGTTTGAAGGTTGTAATAATTGATGGGTTAATTGTTAAAACTAGTTATTAGGTTAACTGTGGGGCAACTTAGATAGCCGGTGCAAGCCCTTGATAGCGGTCTAAAGGTCTATTTCAAAAGCGACCTGCCGTTTATTCTCCTTAAAGCCAATGCGTTCATAAAATTTGTGGCTTTCGGTGCGTTTGATGTTACACCTTACCTTTAGTTTTTTTACTTGATGCTTTTTAGCCCAAAGGTCTACATTTTCAATCAACTGCTTCCCGATTTTTAGGTTTCGGTAATTTTCATCCACAATTAAGCCTCCAATTTCGACGAATGGATCAGATTCTATCCTTAAGGTATAAAAACCATGAATCCAGCCTACTACTTCGTCATCAATTAAAGCAACAAATGCACAGTTTTCGTTACTGTCATTTATGCTTTTAATCCGGGCTGATGTTTGCCTGATGTCGCTTTCGTAACCCAGTTGTGTAGAAAGTGTGGCTACGCTTTCGGCATCTTTTTCAGAAATTTCTCTGACCTGAACCATTTTTTGCTGATGTTTTGATAGATGAAGCTAAAATTAAGGATTAAATTTTGTTTTTACCGTCAGATGGTAACCTCTGACAGCACACCGCTTGCCAGATCAACTTGCGAAGCCTCACAAGGCAGAGGCTGGGCAGACTTCGCAAGTTACCCGTTTTCCAAGCCAAAAGCACAGGAATGTCCAATCTAAACCCTATTGAAGCGGCAGCCTGAGCCTCTTCGGCGAAGCTACAGCGGAAAGAGGGACTGCCCTAACCGATGAGCAGTAATGCACCTTTTCTAATAGTTGGGAAAAATTGATATTACAATTTTAATGATTAAAATTTTGTTTACCGTCAGAGGGTAACATCTGACAGCACGGATAAATGTTAAAGAAAAATCATAAGCGGGGCAACCGACAACATTCCATCATTAAATCATTTTAACTTTCTAACTTAATATTACATTTGCAATATGAATACTGGCTTACAGCTTTATAATACGCTTTCGCGCAAAAAAGAACTTTTCCAACCCTTAAATGCACCTAATGTTGGGATGTATGTCTGCGGTCCTACTGTTTATAGTGATGTGCACTTGGGCAATTGCCGCACATTTATATCTTTCGATTTAATTTTTAGGTACCTTAAGTATGCTGGTTATAAAGTGCGTTATGTACGTAACATTACAGATGCAGGTCACTTAGAAGGCGATAGGGATGAGGGCGACGATAAGTTTGCAAAACGTGCAAAATTAGAGCAGCTTGAGCCGATGGAAATTGTGCAGAAGTACACTTTAGGTTTCCATGATGTAATGCGCATGTTCAACACGCTGCCGCCAAGTATCGAACCTACCGCTACAGGCCACATTATCGAACAGATCGAAATGATCAAGATCATAATTGCCAATGGTTACGGTTACGAGGTTGATGGCAATGTGTACTTTGATGTAGAAAAATATAGCAAGGAATACAATTATACCATTTTAACCAACCGCAATCTCGAAGACATGCTGAACAATACCCGCGAACTGGGTGGACAGGATGAGAAACGCGGCAGGCTGGATTTTGCCCTTTGGATAAAAGCGAAACCAGAAACCCTGATGCAATGGCAATCGCCTTGGGGCATGGGTTTTCCGGGCTGGCATATTGAATGTTCGGCCATGAGCGCTAAATATTTGGGTGCTGAATTTGATATTCACGGTGGTGGAATGGATTTGGCGGCAACGCACCATACCAACGAAATTGCACAGTCTGAGGCCTGCAGCCATAAACAGCCTGCACATTATTGGATGCATACCAATATGCTTACGGTAAATGGTACGCGGATGTCTAAATCGGCCGGCAACGGTTTTCTTCCTTTAGAGTTATTTACGGGCGATCACGCTTTATTGAAAAAAGGCTTCAGCCCGATGACGGTTAAGTTTTTCATGTTGCAGGCACACTACCGCAGTACATTGGATTTCTCGAATGAAGCTTTAGATGCTTCGGAAAAAGGATTCCGCCGCTTAATGGCCGCTATTGGTTTATTAGATAAATTAACGGTTTCTGAACAGAACGATTTCGATATTGATGCTTTGAAAGAAAAATGCATCCATGCGATGAATGACGATTTTAACAGTCCGATTTTGATTGCCGAACTGTTTGAAGCGGTAAGGATTATCAATACCGTTTACGATGGTAAAGGTAAAATCTCGGCAGAAGCATTAGAAAAGTTAAAGCAACTGGTTAACGATTTCGTATTTGATATATTAGGCCTGAAAGATGAAGATGCCGGGGGTAACGACTTAAATGGCGTTCTGGATATGGTGATTAACTTAAGGACTGAGGCGAAAGCGAATAAAGATTATGCCACTTCCGATCGTATCCGTATTGGCTTGCAAGAGTTGGGAATCCAGCTTAAAGACGGCAAAGAGGGAACTACCTGGAGTAAATCTTAATTAGTCGTCTCTAGTCCAAAGTCATAAGTCGATTTTAAGAATGAGAAAAATTGGTTTAGTAGGTGGCATTAGCTGGGTATCGACAATAGATTATTACCGTTTTATAAATGAGGGCGTAAATGGGCGTTTGGGCGGGTTAAATTTCGCTGAATGTTTAATTTACTCCCTTAATTTTGGCGATGTTCAGGATAAAACCTGGGAAGGATCGTTTGATCTTTTGCTCAATGCTTGCGAAAGTTTAAAGCGCAGTGGTGTAGAAGCCATTGTGTTATGTGCCAATACTGCTCATCTTTTTGCCGATCAGCTTCAGGAAAAGATTGCATTACCGATTATTCATATCGGTACCGAAACGGCTAAAGCCATAAATGCTACTGGAATTAAAAATATAGGGCTCCTGGGTACCGTATTTACCATGGAAAAGGACTTTTATATTAAAAAGCTTGAAGACCATGGGTTACATGTTTTAGTGCCTTCAAAGAAAGAAACCCGTGATTATATACAGTTTACACTTAAAGAAGAACTGGGTAGAGGGGTGATATTGGAAGAAACCAGGGCACAGTATATCCAGATAATTAATGATCTGATCAAGGAAGGAGCTGAGGGGGTAATTTTGGGATGTACCGAAATTCCCATGCTCATTAGTCAAGCTGATTTTGATATTCCCGTATTTGATACCACTAAAATCCACTGCGAGGCGATTGTGGATTATATTCTTTCGTAGACAACACTTTATTATACCATCCCCTGTCATTCATAAGAAGAGTTAGCTATTCGGAAATAAATCCTATGCATTTGAATTATCGGGGAATCTGTCCCCCTTTGAAGGGGGCAGGAGGATGAAGAAGATCACATTTAATTTTAAAGATGAATAAACAGCAAATTGTTTGCTATATTCATTTTTCGACTTTTTACTTCTAAGAAAAGATTTAAAACGCAATGGATAACAACAGCTACAATTCTAAATTAAAAACTTATGCTAGAGGCCATCGAAATGATAGTACAAAAGCAGAGATAAGAATGTGGTGTGAATTGTTGAGGAATAAAAAAATGCTGGGATATTCTTTCTTAAGACAGCGACCGATCGCAAATTATATTGCAGATTTTTTCTCAAAAGATTTAAAATTGGTTATCGAGGTTGATGGACTTTCACATGAATGGGAAGGTCAATTTGAAAAAGATAAAGCTCATGAACTTATTCTGAATGCATTGGGTTTTCATGTCCTGAGGTTTAGCGATGATGAGGTCATGAATGATATCGGGAATGTGGATAAAACAATTCAACAATATATTGTAGAATGGGAGCAAGATCATCCCCGGATCCTTTGAATTGAAAGATTTTTTGCGGGGTCATCCCCTGCCCCCTTCAAAGGGGGAATGGACTATTCTCTAGCAATTAATTCGTCCCCCTTTGAAGGGGGCAGGGGGATGAGAGATAATCACACTACTTTAAACAATTTTCCGTTACATTAAACAATGAATAAAAAACTTTTAATATTGCCTTTATTCGCATTAATCGCATTTCAGGCATGTCAGAATAAAACAAACCAAAATGCTGATGAAAATGGAGAAAATGCACTGCGTTTAGCCTCTCCGGATTTTAATGCCGATAGTGCTTATGCCTACACTAAAGCTCAGGTAGATTTTGGGCCACGGATTCCCGGAACAGCAGCGCACCAAAAATGTGCAGATTATTTGGTGGCAAAATTAAAGTCGTTCGGTGCTGTTGTAAGTATCCAGGGCGAGAAAACGCAAACTTATGATGGGAAAAGTTTTCAGCTGAAAAATATTGTTGCGGCTTTTAATCCAGATAAAAAGAACAGGGTTTTAATTACTGCCCACTGGGATGCCCGTCCATTTTCTGATCAGGATACTGATCCTGCAAATCATGCGAAACCTTTCGATGCGGCAAATGATGGCGCGAGTGGGGTGGCCGTGATTTTGGAAATGGCCCGTCAGATCCAGCAAAAACAGCCTAATGTTGGAGTTGATTTTGTATTGTGGGATCTAGAAGATTATGGCAAGGCCAATGATGAAACACCCGATGAAACTACCTGGTGTTTAGGCTCTCAATACTGGGCTAAAAAAGCAACGGCAACAGGATATAAAGCTTTATACGGCATTAATCTCGATATGGTTGGTGGTGGTAGCGCACAGTTTACACAGGATGAAATCTCACGTCAGGCTGCTCCAAACGTCGTAAACCAGGTTTGGGACATTGGTAATGAAATTGGCTATGCTTCTTACTTTACGAAAATTCCGAGCGGAAAATTAGTTGATGATCATTTTTGGATGAACAAAGCAGGTGTTCCTTCTATCGATATTATCCATTACAATGATAACAGTGGTTTTTATATCAATTGGCACACGCAATTGGATAACTTGGCCAATATTGATAAAAATACGTTGAAGGCCACCGGGCAAACTGTTTTAGAAACCATTTATAGAGAAAAATAAGTGGCCTTAATGTGTAATTGTTAATTACTTTTAAGGCCATACATCAAAGAAAATTTTATATTCGCCAAACAATATTATATTAATTAATAATGAAACAATTATTTTCAACTGCAATAGCTTCGCTTTTAGCCTTAGGTGCTTTTGCCCAAAAAAGCGATGGAACAACCAAATCTCTAGTAAATGCTGAGAAGGATTTTGCTAAGTCAATTGCCAAAAATGGAGATAAAGAAGCTTTTATAGACTATTCATCAACGAGCACTTTAGTGTTCAGGCCAAACCCGGTTAATGCTAAAACTTTTTACGCGGCTAAGGCAAACGCTGAGAACGATGTAACATGGACGCCAAACCTGGCGAAAGTATCGCGTAGTGGCGATTTAGGTTTCACTACTGGCCCATATGAAGTTGGTACTTCAGAGAAAAAATACGGTCAATACCTATCGATCTGGAAACCAGAAAACGGCAGATGGAAATTAGCCATTGATTTAGGAACAGAGAGTAATAAACCTTTGGCTAAAGTTAGCCCACAGTTTATTGAACCTAAGGATCATGTTGCACCAAAGTTCTTAAATGAAAAAGAAATTAAGGCTGGGAAAGAAATTATCTTAACCACTGAGAAAACTTTAAATACTTTGTTAAAAACGCATGGAATTGCGGCATTTGGAGGGTTTTTGACCAGCGATGCACGTTTGCTTTTTCCAGGTAACGAGGCCATTGATGGAAAAGGAAAGATTATTGCATTTTATAATGGAATGATCAGCAAAATTAATTTGAAAACAACAGGTGTTGATAAGGCAATCGGCAGCGATTTGGCTTATACCTATGGTGTTGCTACCATTGATTACAAGGCCGATTTACGCGAAAGTTTTAATTATGTTTTCGTTTATGAAAAGGGAGCTGACGCAAGCTGGAACTTAATTGTACAAGCCTTTGTACCAGCAGAAAGATAAATAACAAATGTGAATTAAAGAGGGCTCTCCATAAAAAGAAGCCCTTTTTTTATTTCCAAACGCTTGAAACGACATCCTTGTAGCCCAGCGGAAAGGATATAGTGGAAAGCGGGAACGATCATTAAATCAAAGCACTGTTTTTGCGCTCCAAAAATTATTACCACAAATAAAACTATACATTTTACGTTTAAAATTCATGCACAAAAAGTTACTTCTCCTCTCTACGCTCATTTTACTTTTCTTAAACGTTTCTGCCCAAAAGAAGAAATTCGATGTACAGGGTAAAGCCGGTGCACGCGGTATCATGCCCGAAAATACCATTGAAGGAATGTTAAAAGCTATAGATTTAGGCGTAACCACTTTAGAAATGGATGCCGTGATTTCGAAAGATAAACAAGTGGTGCTTTCGCAAGAACCCTATTTCAATAACGAGATTTCCTTACTTCCCAACGGAAAGCCGATTACGCTAAAAGACCAAAAGAATTATAACATCTACAAGATGGATTATGAGGAGATTAAAAAGTTTGATGTAGGCAGCAAAGTCCATAACCGCTTTCCCGGGCAGATGAAGTTTAAAGCTTACAAACCACTGCTTTCTGAAACGATAGATGCGGTTGAGGCTTATGTTAAAGAACATAAACTCGCTAAACCAGTATATAGCATCGAAACCAAAACGATTAAAAAAGGCGATAACGAATTTCATCCCGAGCCTGCAGAGTTTGTAGAGCTGATTATGGATGTAATTAATTCGAAAAAACTTGCCAAAAGAGTGATTATCGAATCGTTTGATATGCGTACGCTGCAATACCTGCACGAGAAATATCCCAAAATACAAACCTCATTATTAATTGATGAAAAAGAACCTTTTGAAGATTATATTGAGAAATTAGGTTTTAAACCGACTATTTACAGTCCTTATTCGGTTTTGGTTGGTAAGGGTTTGGTAGACCGCTGCCACGAAATGGGTATTAAAATTATCCCATGGACGGTTAATACGGTAAAGGAAGTAAATTATTTTATGAGCCTTGGGGTAGACGGCATCATTACCGATTTTCCGAACATCATGGGCCAGCTCAAATAACCAAAAATAAATAGGCATAAAAAAAGCGTTCAGATTTTTAAACCTGAACGCTTTTTTTATGCTTTTATAACTGGAAAATCCTAGTGGTGTGCTTCTGGTTTTTCGTGCGCTGCTTCAGTTTTTTCATGATGAGCAGATGCTTCTTCATGGTTGAAGATTGGTCTGGTGAAATAAACAACCAACAATAAAACCAGAATCCATGCCGTTAATGGCAAAGCCCAAATGCCTTTTGTTTGCTGAACCGGTGCGTGTGAATCGTGAGCTGACATATCGAATATTTTTGATTTAAAAATTTATACTTTGTAATTGTGCGGTAAAGATAGTAACAAAATTAAAATAACAAGGGCAATCCGATGAATTGTATTTTAAGATTAACCCGCCAGTTAAAAAGGATAAAAGGCAAAGCCTTTTATCCCTGTAAATCGTAAATCATTGCTTTTGTGCTGTTCATTTTGCTTTTAATACGGTTTTGGTGCTCCTGTAAAGTGCTTTGCTCATCTTGAACGGCATTAAACAGTTCTGCTTTTTTGAAATAGTTTGCCGCTTCTGCAAAATTTTGCTGTTGCTCAGCATGCAGCCCCAAACATTCGTAAATATGCGCTTCGCAAACGCCAGGTACAAGCAAAGCCTTTTCTGCAACCTGTTTCACCAGTTTATGCATTTTAAGCGTAATAACAAGTTCCAGGTAGGGTTTGTATACCTCGGGGAAATCATGATCCAGCTCAATGCAGCGTTTGTAATAATAACCCGCGGTTTTATAATCTTTAAAATGGTTCTGATAAATATCGCCCAACTGAAAATAAGCTCTTGCATAATCAGGGTCGAAAACAATAATTTCGTTAAAATACTGAAGTGCCTTGGGTAATTCGCCCCAGTGCAACTCTTCAATGGCCTGTAGATACTTTTCTTCTACAGTGGTATAAATGTCCATAACGGATATGATTAATTTTGATAAGCGGTTAAATGCTTATCAAATGCGTAATAAATTGATTTTTAAATGTGGGTTTTGTTTGTTAAAACTTAGAACCGCGTTAAGGGTTGGGAAGGAAATTTAAGTCAATACCCAAGCCCTTTATGCCACAAGACGGGCTAAAGTTTAATTGCTGGATATGTAGTTGACGTAGCATTTCTGTAAATTTTGATGCAAAGATATTTATTTCCAGTGAATTGCAAATTTTAAAATAAAATTTTTAATGGATTACGTGCGCGAGATAAATGATGCCATAACTCAGCAAACAAAATGCACTATTATAATTTAACGAATGGAACAGATTTTCTAAACGTTGCTGCGTATCAATAATTTTGGCCGCTATAAACCAAAAAAGCAAGGAGATGCCAATATCGAAAAAGTCGAAACGGCCATTGGTGATGTGGAATAATTGAAACAATTCGAGCGCTACAACGAATAAAAGTGGAATGAAAACACAATTGATGCGTTTTTTGAAAAGATCAAAATAAAATTCCTTCGAGGTTAGGGTGATGCAGAAAACCCATAAACCTTCAGGAAGTGAATAGATCAGGTGCCCGTTTAATGGCAAGCTTGCTGTGATGGTCTGTTTCAAGCTTTGGTAGGTTTTGAAAGAGATCAGCTGAATGATCAGCTGGTTTACCAAGGTTTTATCAGTCCTGTAAAACACATATATGAACAGGCTGATCATCAAGGCAAAGAAAATATACCAATAGTGCTTTTTCAAGGTTTGGTGAAAATTAGAATTTTAAAATAAGAGAATGGTTTTAAAGCAATTTCTTTTTCAAGTTCAAACTGATTGATCGCTTTAATATTCTCTATGTAAAATAAAGATTTTAAATGAAATAAGCCAGAACCTAAATTGAATATATGATCTAGATGCCTCAACCAATTATTTGGTGTAAAGTGATTTAGCATTAAGAGTTTTCCGCCTGGTTTTAAAACATGGTGGCATTGCATGAGTAATTTTTCAGGCTGATCTGCAACCGCAATTATATGCGATAATACCACATAGTCGAAACTATTTTCTGCAAACTCGAGTTGCTCGCCATTCATTTGGAATAACTCAATTTCGCCGATTGAATTCTTTTTAGCGGCGTTGAGCATTGATGTAGAAATTTCTATCCCTGTAATTTTGTGGCTTTTATAAAGTGAGAAATGAGATCCGTTACCAACACCGATTTCGAGCAGGTTTCCATAGGGCAGTTGATTAATCTCATCGAAAAATTTTTTCTTTTGCGGTTTAAGAAAAACATCAACCAGTGGATATAAAAATGAAAACCGGTTATAGAAATTGGTTTGAGCGCTCAACTTTTTAGTTTTAAGAATTAAATTGAGTTAATGCATTTTTAATCTGCCGCCTATGCCTTAAAATATGAACGATGGCATGCTCTAACATTTGTTCTACATCGTATTGCTGTCCCCACCTTGTGTTTATCTTTTTGGATTGATCGAACTCTTCCATGGTGATGTCGGGATTTCTGGTGAAAAAGTCCGTGTTATATTTAAGCGCTTCCCGGAGCCTTGTGATATAAGGTGTGATGTGGTCAAACTGCAATCGTTCAGGCCTGAATGTTTTCAATCCAATAGAATTTTCGATATAAACTGCATAACTGAACATCGAAGCAGTAACATGCGTTAAGATTGTTTGAATGGAAATGCAATCTGGATTTGAACTTTCTGGCTCGATGATGCGGAGCAATTGTTGCTGACTGATTGGCTCAATTACCGCAATCAGTTCATCAACTGCTTTTTTATATTCCTCCATCAGCGCAGCTATAGCGCCGGTAAGATTACGAGTCTCCATTGCTTATTTTTGAAATGGTTTTTCCTGATGATTTGCTTGGTTTATCCATATCCTGGATAGCAAACGCAACAGCAGCTTTTATCAATGTTTTTACTTTATCGTTTCTATAGTCGGATACTTTTTCGATGGGAATATGCCTGATTAACTTCCCTGTTCCCTGTAGCAAAGCATCAGGATCGTTAATTAATGTACCCTTGTTAAAACCAAGATTGAGGTGATTGGTATAAATTGGAATCATGCAAAATGCATCGCTTAATTTCTCAGAAATGGAATATACTGAAGTTAAGGCATGTGTGTGGTAAAGCAATTCATTACTTTCTGAATGGATGTCGAGAATAAATGTTCTCAAATCTTCATAAAGCTCAATAAGGGGAGGCGTTTTAAATTTTAAGAAATTTAAAAAATCTGGATGTATATCGCGGCTCGTGTCCATTCGTTTTTGAAAATTTAAATACGAATATACTTTCTAGAGTTGATAACTTTAATAGCAAGCAGGCAAGAATTTGTTAACTCTTGACATTAATCCTTTCTGTTGGTCGAGATGGCAATATCAACCTGTTGCACTGTGAATTAGCAATCTTGAGCTCTTGAGACGGGATTTCAAATCCCCACTAACAATTACAATAAATCTTTAATAATTTTTTCGATCGATAAACCTTCGGCTTCAGCGCGATAGTTACGCACAATGCGGTGACGTAAAATAGGCTCAGCAACAGCTTTAACATCTTCAATATCCGGTGAATATTTTCCGGTTACAGCTGCATGGCATTTTGCGCCCAACACTAAAAACTGCGAAGCACGTGGACCAGCACCCCAGCTGATGTATTTGTTAACGGCATCAGTAGCAAACTCGCTATTGGGACGGGTTTTAGCAGCCAGTTTTACGGCATATTCCAAAACATTATCGGTAATGGGAATATCGCGGATCAGTTTCTGGAAATATTGGATATCATCTGCATGGATAATTTTCTGCAGTTGAACGGTTTTATTGCTTGTGGTGTTTTTTACAATATTCAATTCATCTGCAAAGGCAGGGTAATTTAACTGAATGTTGAACATGAAACGATCTAACTGAGCTTCGGGTAGGGGATAAGTTCCTTCCTGCTCAATAGGGTTTTGAGTGGCCAAAACGAAAAACGGTTTTGGTAAAATATGGGTTTGCCCGGCAGCGGTAACCGATTTCTCCTGCATGGCTTCTAACAAAGCAGCCTGAGTTTTTGGTGGAGTACGGTTAATCTCATCAGCGAGGATAATATTAGAAAAAACAGGCCCTTTTATAAATTTAAAGTGCCTGTCTTCCCCTAAAATCTCTGCGCCAATGATATCGCTTGGCATTAAATCGGGTGTAAACTGGATACGGTTAAAATCGAGGTCTAAAACAGAAGCTACCGTTTGTACAAGTAAAGTTTTGGCTAATCCAGGTACACCAACCAACAGACAGTGTCCGTTACTAAAAATGGCGATTAAAACAGATTTTATGATGTCATCTTGTCCAACTACTACTTTGCTTATTTCAGCTATAATGTTGTTGAAAGATTGATGAAGTGCATCAACAGCTTCTACTTCGTTCTTATACTGCATTGGTGTTATTTTGCGGCTGTGGTTTTGGTCCAGATTTTTAATTCATCACAGGTATTAAATTCGTCGTCGATTTTAATGTAAGTGTTTTCGCGACGTTTTTCAAACCATTCGCTTAAAGTACGATTAATTTTATCACTTTGTGCGGCATCTCTGATTTTTGGGAAATCTTGCGCTAAATTTGCTTTATGAGGCGGAATTTTAGATTTTAAATATAGAATACGGTATCCTTGTTTTCCATCAGCTGCAGTAAATAAATCAGGTTTAGAAATACCGCCAATTTTCATACTGTCGATTACCAAAAACACTGAAGGATCTAATTTATCAACCGGAATAAAGGTGCTTCTTGCCTGAACGTTTTCGGCATTAAGCATCATACCGCCATTATATTTACTCTCTTTATTATCAGAATAAAGGTTTGCAGCAGCAGCGAAACTTAATTTTTTACCGATAATATTGTTGTAAATACTATCAGCATGCAATTTTAAACGGGTTAAACTTTCTGGTGTAGTTTTAGGCATAATTAAAATATGTCTAACATGCACCTGCTCGCCTCTTCGCTCTAAAACCTGTAAAAAGTGGAAACCATAATCTGTTTCGAATACGGGCGAAATTTCTCCTGCTTTCAGTTTAAATGCCCAGGCCGTAAATTCTTTAACCATGGTGTTCCTGTCGATAAAACCATAGTCACCACCATCTGCAGCAGAACCCGGATCTTCAGAATAAGTTTTAGCTAACACGCCCATATCTTCGCCACTTTTAACCCTTAAACGAAGGGCTTCAATTTTATCGCGGAATTTTTGTTTTTCTGCTCTGGTTAACTGAGGATTTAAAATCACTTCGCCAACTTCTACTTCAGTATTAAACTCTGGAATGCTATCGCCCAAAGATTTGAAATATTTTTCGACCTCCATTGGCGTAACATTAATGTTTTCGGTGATTTTTTGTTGCATTTTCTGTGCAATCAACTCATCTTTTACAGATGGTCTGATCTCGTCTTTGTACTGCAGAACAGATTTGTTTAAGAACTGTTCCAAGCGTTCCTGGCCACCTGCGCGTTGCATACTATAACGCATACGCTTGTTTACTTCATCATCAACCGCACCATCTTCAACCATTACCGAATCGATTTCGGCCTGTTGTTTAAGCAGTTTTTGGGTTAAGGTTTGTTGTAAAATTTTACATTTAATCTCGTTGTTAGGCTGGTTGCCCTGATAAAGATATTGTGTATATTGTTGGTTTAAATCTGATAGCAGGATAATATTATTTCCTACAACAGCAGCAACTTTATCTACAGTGTGCTTTTGAGCGAAACTGTTTAAAAACAGGCAAATTAAAGCGGTTGCTACTAAAAAAACTTTCTTCATTCTATTTGTTATATTTTGCAAATTTAATACTTATGGTCAAAAAAATCAGGGTGGTTATAACTTGGCAAGCTTTTTCAGCTCGTTTTCATTAATTTTGATCTGATATTTTTGTTTCAGGCCTTTTAGCCATTTTTCTTCTAAACTCAGTTGGTAATCGGCAATTACCTCTCCTCTAACTTCGCTTAAAGGTTTATTGTAATTTTGTTGGTTTTTGGTGTAAAATTCATTTATCGCCTGTTCGTCTTCCTGTGCTTTGTTCCATATTTTTTGTTCCGAAACATTGAACATTAAAACCCCTTCACGGTATTCATTCAATAAAAAATCGCGGTCTTTATTGCTGACCCCAACTTTTTTATGGGTGGTTAATGCGTCTTCATAAGTTTTGATTTCTTCCAGATAACTGGCATTTTTATCCAATCCTATCTCGCGGGCATCTAAAACTTTAAGCTTAAAATTTATATACAAGTTTAAATAGGCTTGTAAAGTATCGTAGGCCGCACTAACGCTCCCGTTATGGCTTTTTTTGTATGCCCACATAAATTCTTTGGTACTTATTGTTTTACCGTTTACCACAGCCACGTTCTGTGCAAACGAAATGCTATAAATAAAGCTGAAAACAAATAGGCAATAAGCTTTCCTCACGCAGAGCACTCTATAAATTTTAAGGGATAAAAGTAACAATTAGCGACGCTATTATAAGATATTTAACTAATTTTAACAGAAATTATTATCCAACAAAAATACGAATGGAAAACCAGGTTACCAACAATGCGAATGCTTTACGTTTATTTTTTACCGAAGAGGTTTTTCTGGTAAAGGATGAAAGCGTAGAAATTCTGCCTTTAAGTAATCCAGAGCCAGTTTTGGCTGTCGAAAATGTTTCGGTTGCTGAAGTGAAAGAACCAGTTTTAAAACCGGAAATAACACAAATTCCTGGGATTAATACTACAAATGTGCCTAAAGTTTATCCGCAAGCACCTGAAATTCCGCATATTGTGGCCGAACCAACGCCCGAAAAAACGTTTAAATTTTTAGGTGGAAATAAAAAATCGGTACTGATTTTGGTGAACGATAATGAGCATGATGTAAGTACCGAACAGGGTAGAGAACTGTTGCGGAAAATTGTTAAAGCTGTAGATTTAGGCACACCTGATTTTGCTATTCTAAATTATTCAAATTATAAGGGAACCGATTTCGCAGAATTGCAGCGGTTTTTTAAACCCGCTATTATGTTATCTTTTGGTGTAGAGATTGCCGACTTGAGACTAAACCTTATCTGGCAGAATGAAATCATCGTTCACGAAACGACCAGGATTATCTTTGCTCCTAATCTCCATCATCTGGATAGCGATTTAACTGCTAAGAAAACACTTTGGGGCCACCTTCAGAAAATTAAGTAACGGCTTCGCAAGCGTATCAAGTATTGAGAATTAAGTATCAAGTGCTGAGATATGGCATTTTAATTCGACTCCAAAACCTTAAACCTTTTACCCTTTTTACAATGAAAAAACTAGTATTTGCTACTAATAACCAACATAAAACAGAAGAAATACGTGCGGCACTTGAAGGTAAATACGAGGTATTGAACCTGGAAGATATTGGCTGTTTGGTTGATATTCCTGAAACTGCAGATACCTTTGAAGGAAATGCTACCTTAAAAAGCAGCTACGTGGTTGAACATTTTGGTTTAGACTGTTTTGCAGATGATAGCGGTTTAGAGATAGACGCTTTGAATAACGAACCGGGCGTTTATTCTGCCCGATATTCGGGAAGCCGGGATAGCTTAGAAAATATTCAATTGGTTTTAACGAAGCTTAAGGGCAACTCCAACAGAAAAGCAAGGTTTAAAACAGTGATCTCCTTAATGCAAGGTGGTAAAAACCATATTTTTGACGGCATAATAGAAGGAACAATCAGAACAGAATTATCCGGTTCGAAGGGCTTCGGTTACGATCCTGTCTTCCAGCCGGACGGCTATGATATCACTTTTGCTGAAATGGACATGGCAGAAAAGAATAAAATTAGCCACAGGGCTATTGCACTAAAAAAGATGTTGGAATTTTTGAAGGGAGGGTTATAGAAATATTTTTTTAAATATTAATCTATCCAGGTCGTCACCCTGAACCGAGCCTTAGCGAGCTTACCGAAGGTAATACATTTCAGGGCTAAATAGATGCTGAAACAAGTTCAGCATGACGTTAAAATAAACTACATTTTACCAACCACTTTTTTCACCTGTACGGAGTCCTTTTTGGGTAAAATGGGTTTAATGCCAAAATTGGCCGTGTCTGCTGGTTTAGCTTGTGGCAATTTCTTATCCACATTTAAGCTGTCTTTCCCCAATGTGATTTTCGGTTTAACAGCAGGTGCCGCTGTTACTGGTTTATTTGTCGGGGCGGTGGTTTTAGCACCAGCTACAGTTTTGCCAGCAACTGTTTTGGCCTTTGCTTTGGGTTTAGGTTTTCCAGATGAGCCAATGGCATCTTTCTTTGATTTTGGGCGCTCGGTAGGTTTCCACGAAAATCCTTTTAATACATGATCTTTTGCAATCGTGTTTTCCGGATTCAAAGCTCCTTCTATTCCCTTGATGTAAACAATTTCCTCAATTGCATTTTCCTTATCCTTGAAGATGAATTTTATCCTGCTGCTTAGGGTTTGATTCATTTCTTTATACACCTTTGTACTGTCATCCTGGGTATAATAAATACTTTCGGCATTGCCATCCACATAGAGGTTCTTAAATTTACCATCCTTAAAGAAACCCGTCATCAATCGGCCTTTTATTTGGTTAAACCTTAACGAATCTTTTGGTGTATTTACTAAAAATGCATTTCTAAATGCCTGTAAATTGTTTAGTTTTTTATTCTTGAACTGAACAAATATCGTGTCGCCAACCTGCTGAGAACCTTCCGACCAGATAATCGGATTACTGTAGCAACGTAGCGTAGAATCGGCACTGGTGTAAAAAAGGCTGTCGGTTTTAGCCTGTATATTCGTTTTAAAAATCTTAACGCCATGGTAAGCCTTAATGATACGCGTTTGAACGGTATCAGCTGGATTAAATTTGGCTGTATCAGTCTTTAATGCGCCGGTTTTTAAGTTTCCTAGCGCTTTTGTTAAACTATCTTTAACGCCAGATTTTGTTATCTTTTTTTGCAGGCTATCGATTTTCGTTTTTGAAATATCCTTTACAATAGGAGAGGCTTTATCGGCGATCTTTTTTTGCAGGCTGTCGATTTTTGTTTTCGATACATCTTTTACTATCGAATTGGTTTTATCAGCCGGCTTTTTCAGGCTATCGGTTTTAAGTTTAGGCAGGTTTTTGATAATGGAATCAGCCTTGTTCTTTAAAAGATTGTTTTTCTGTAAACTATCGAGGTTAAGCTTGGGCAGCCCCTTGCCAAGTGAGTCAACTTTCGATTTTAAACTATCAATGCTTTTATCCTTCAGGTTAAGCGGATCTTCCGTTACCGCCTCACCCTTATTCTTTTTCTTCCTATCAGCCCTGCTTATTTTTGCGGTGTTGCGTTTATTTCGGTCTTCTTTTAGCGTACTTTGTGTTTCTGGTTTCTCCTTAGGCTCTGTAGTCCCCTTTTTCTCACCGGTATCTTCATCATCTTCTCCAACCTGATTGTCGGCTTTAATCGAAATTTTAGGGATTAGCTTTAAGGTTTTTTGTAGTACCATCTGCGTTTCTAAGGTATCGGCACCCATCCATAAACTATCTGGTCTTTTTTTATTCTTCACCATTATAGAATCTTCCGTGCCAATACCCAGATATGCATTTCGGGTAACCAGTGTTCGCTGATCTAGCTTATAGTAATAACCTAAGTCGCCAAACATTTTCATTTTATCTTTTGTATCAGAGAAAACAATGTTTTTAACAGCCTTACCAATGCCTTTCTTGCCATAATAATATAAACTATCGCCCTTTAAAGATCTTGTACCTTGGGTATAAAGGTTTTTCTTCCCAAAAAAGGCATCTTCGGTCATCGTATTATACTGGCCATTTTCGGTGTAAAGATTATCGTCTTTTCCTTTGATATTGGTGGGGCCGTAAAAGAAAGTCCATTTACTTTGTGTGTTATAACTCATCGTATCCGACTTTATCGTCGACTGCGGTGTAACTACAACTACATCATATTTAAAATAGGCATCGTTCGAGTTGCTGAAATAATAACCGTTTTTGCTGGTTAGCGTTACTTCCTTGTTTATAATTTTACCACCGCTGGTATAAGTCCCTATCTTGCTCAGGGTATTGTAGTCTAAAATATTGGTCGTTAAGATCGAGGTTGGATCGATCATCTTCACGTTTCCGGTTAAATGTGCATGTTTTTTATTTCCATCATACTCCAGTTGATCTGAATAAATATCGGTGGTAAGTTGGTTGATGTGTACATTTTTAAAAGCTTCGAAATAGTTTCGTTCGCTGTAAAATACGGCGCTATCGCAGGTTAATGTTGCGTTATCTTGTTGAAAAACAGGGTTTCGCAGGTAGCTTATTTTTTTCTTGGTATCGCCAGTTATCTTGGAAAATGAAACGATTTTAATCTTCGAAGCGGGTTGCTGACCGAATAAAAATACGGGACAGATTAGCAGGAATAAAAAGACAAATAGTTTTTGCACACTACAAAGTTAGTTTTTTGTTCCGAACGTTCGGAATACCAGTTAAAATTAAATATTTTTGATGGATGTTACCCCTAAAACAATTTCAGGATTTTATTGAACAGCAACAGCTGTTTGTTCGGGCTAACAAGATTCTTTTGGCCGTGAGTGGTGGAAAAGATTCGGTATTAATGTTGCATTTGTTTAAAGCAATAGGCATTGATATTGGCGTGGCACATTGTAATTTTAATTTAAGGGCTGATGAAGCACAACGTGATGAAAGTTTTGTTGGGCTACTGGCCAAAAATTTAGGATTACCTTTTTATGTAACGCATTTTGATACCAAAAAATATGCGGCCGAAAATAAAATTTCTACCCAAATGGCAGCACGCGATCTGCGCTACAACTGGTTTGAAGAAATTAGGCATAAAGAAGGTTACGATTACATAGCTCTGGCCCAACACCAGAACGATGCGGTAGAAACCGTACTCATTAACCTTACCCGTGGCACAGGAATAAGCGGACTGCATGGCATCTTACCTAAACGTGATTTACTGATCAGGCCCTTACTCTTTTTAAACCGACAGCAGATTGATGAAATTGTAAAGACTAATCACATCGATTTTGTAGAAGATAGCTCGAACGCAAGTACGAATTATACACGGAATAAAATCAGGCTACAGGTAGTACCGCATTTGCAGGAGATTAACCCTAACCTCGAAAAAACATTTGCCGAAAATATCTCGCGCTTTGCTCAATTGGAGACTTTTTTAAATATCCAGGTTCAGAAACTTGCAAATAAAATCCTAAATAAAAGGAATGATGGCATTTATATCCCTTTGGAAGAGGTTTCGAAATTAAATCCGCAAAAGCTCTTGCTTTACGAGTTACTTAAGCCTTTTAATTTTGGCGAAAATGTAGTGCAGGAAATTTTAGACAGTTTAAAGGCTTTAAGTGGTACACATTTTTTTAGTGCCACACATCAGGCCATTATCAATAGAAGTGATCTGGTTATTGTTGAAAAAAATACATCGGTTAACACCAATCAGTTTATCCACCCAACAACTGAAAATATTGCTTTTGCCAATGATGAAATTTCGTTGGGGTTTACAGATAAAGTGAAATTCGAAATTAATTCGAATAAAGCCTTTGTAAATGCCGATAAATTAATTTTCCCTTTGGTATTGAGGAACTGGCAAAATGGAGATAAATTTATTCCGTTGGGTATGCGCAATCTCAAAAAAGTGAGCGATTATTTTATCGACGAGAAAGTTCCCCTACATTTGAAAAGCGTTACACCGATTTTGGTTAACGGCAATGGCGAAATTGTTTGGATTGCTGGTATGCGGCAGGATAACCGATATAAATTAACTACAGCAACAAAAAAAGTTGCTATATTCGAACTCAAAATTAAATAAGTGGAAAGCAAATACGCCTATATCGAAAAACAGTACATCGGCCGTGATTATGTCCGTATTTTCATTAGGCTTATTATGGCTGCGTTCTGTTTTGCAGCCTATGTTTATGAGCGCGATCGCGACAATACACAAGATTTGTTCCTCGTTGTAGGCTTTGGGATCATCGGTGTTTCTATGCTTTTGCTTTTCCTGATCCAATACAAAATTGTGGTAGATAATGGTAGCATGATTTTGGACGGTCTTTGGACAACCAAACGTGTTAAGATAGACCTAAACAGTATTGTTGATGTACGTAAAGCAACTTATAGCCGTTATTTTTTCAATAATCCGGTTTATAACCTGCACACAAAAGGTACGATCCGTTTTTATTCATCAGGTAAAGATGCGGTTGTTTTAACCGATCGCGATGGCCTGGAATATTTTATTGGTACACAAAGGCCAAACGAACTTTTCCTTGTAATAAAAGAAGAAATGCGAAACCTAAAATAATTATTTAGGGAGAAATTTCCTCAATTTTCCTCATCTTACATTTTAGTGATTTCTATGTTACCTGTTATTAAAGGTTACATGAGGTTTTTTGATTTGGCATTTTAATTGAAAGTTTGCTTGATATAAGGGAGTATGTTTTAGCCGCAGATTCGCAGATTAAATAAACTTATATTTATGGGAAATTCATATAGTGATATTGATTATCCTTTTCAGGAAGAATGTTATTTGTTAATTGGAATTATGATGGAAATACATCGTATTTTGGGGAAAGGATTTTCAGAAATTGTCTACAAAGATGCGCTAGAATTCGAACTTAGGAATAGAAATATCAATTACGAAAGAGAGAGAATTTTCTGTAAATTACGAAGGGACTATACTTAAACATAAATTTTATGCTGATTTTGTTGTCGATGATAAGGTTATTATCGAGGTGAAATCTAAATCTGAGTTGATAAATGAACATTATGCACAAGTTTTGAATTATCTGGCTATATCAAAACTAGGAATAGGTTTGTTAATTAATTTTAATGAGAAATCTTTGCAGTACAAGAGAATCATTAGAAGCTATTAAGCTTCAATTTTCGAATTGAAATTAATCTGCGAATCTGCGGCAATTGTTCTCGAAAAGCTATCTGTTTTTATTGCAATAAGCCGACACGCATTATAGATTAAAATCGGGTACATTTGCGATAACAACAATACATGTACAATGAAGATAGGAATTGTTTGCTACCCCACTTTTGGCGGTAGTGGAGTAGTTGCAACAGAACTTGGTAAAGCACTTGCTAACGAGGGACATCAGGTTCACTTTATAACTTATAGTCAGCCTGCCAGGCTCGATTTCTTTTCTGCCAACCTGTTTTATCACGAGGTTTCCGTAAGAGATTACCCGCTTTTTGATTACGCTCCTTACGAATCGGCTCTGGCCAGCAAACTGGTAGATGTGGTCCGTTTTGAACAATTGGATGTATTACACGTTCATTATGCCATTCCACATGCTTCTGCTGCTTTTATGGCGAAGCAGATTTTGGCAAGTTATGGCATTCATATTCCAGTGGTAACTACTTTGCACGGTACCGATATTACTTTGGTGGGTAAAGACCCAACTTATAAACCTGTGGTTACCTTTTCTATTAATCAAAGCGATGGTGTAACTACAGTGTCGGAAGATTTAAAAGAAGATACCTATAACCACTTCGAGATTACAAAGGAAATTAAGGTAATTCCGAATTTTATAGATTTTTCGCGTTTCAGTTTGCAGGCAAAAGGCCACTTCAAAAAAGCAATTGCACCAAATAACGAACGGATTTTAATCCACACCAGTAATTTCAGGAAAGTGAAACGTACAGCTGATGTGATTAGGATTTTCGAGAAAGTACAGGCGGTTATTCCATCAAAACTATTAATGGTAGGCGACGGACCCGAGCGTGCTTATGATGAGCAGCTTTGCAGATCGTTGAATATTTGTGAAAATGTAAGGTTTTTAGGTAAGCAAGATGCGGTAGAAGAAATCTTATCGGTTTCAGATCTTTTCTTAATGCCGTCAGAATCGGAGAGCTTCGGTTTGGCTGCTTTAGAGGCCATGGCTTGTAAAGTGCCGGCTATTACAACAAATGCGGGTGGTTTGCCCGAGCTTAATATTGACGGATTTTGTGGCTACATGAGCAATGTTGGAGATGTAGATGCGATGGCAGCCCATGCCATTGAAATATTGAAAGATGATGAAACCCTAAATCGTTTCAAAGAAAATGCTTTTGCAAGGGCACAAGATTTTGATCTGAAAAAAATCCTTCCTGTTTATGTTAACTATTATAAGGAAGTAATCGAAAACTCATTACAGGCTAAATATTAACAAATTAAGGCTTACGTTACATTAACCACAGATAAAAAGAATGCACACAGATGAAATCCGTGTTTATCTGTGTGCATCAGTGGTTAAAAAACTTAAGTAAGGTACAGGAGAATTCATCAGTTGGTGATTCATATCAGCAATATTTAATAAAAGTAAACTTTCTCAAAATCAAATGATTATAAATCGTATCTTTGCGGCTTGAAACGGTTTTGCAGATAAAGATTCCTGAAATCATTTCGACAAAATTAAAAAAGAGGTTATTCCAAATGAAGAAAATAGTTGATTACAGAAAGCTTTTGAGCGTAGATAAAAATGCTGAGTTAAAAGAGCTTAAATCTGTGTACCGCACATTGATGAAAGATTGTCACCCTGATAAATTTCAGCAGGAAGAAGAGAAATTAGATGCAGAAGCTAGAAGTAAAGAAATTATCGAAGCTTATCATTTCCTGGTAAGTATTGCGCCGGAAACACGCGAACAGAATATCGAAACGTACACGCAAACGACAACATTATCGAATATTCAGGATTTCGAATACAAACAACAGGTTTTAAATATCCAGTTTTTTGATGGAAGTGCTTACGAATATTTCGATGTGCCAAAAGCAATTTACGTGAAATTGGTTAACGCCGATTCTCCGGGCCGTTTTGCCCGCAGACATATCTTTAATGAATTCCCCTATCGCAATGTAGCCAGAGTTGCAGAACCGGCATAATAAGCGACAGTATAATATTTGAATGGCCTCAATGAAAATCGGGGCCATTTTTTTGTTTTTTCGGGTCGTCATACTGAACTTGTTTCAGTATCTGTCATGCTATAAAGATCCTGAGCTGAACTCAGGATGACGATCTCTGGTACTTTAATCCGTGCATTCCTCACTCGGGTCGTCATACTGAACTTGTTTCAGTATCTATCATGCTATAAAGATCCTAAGCTGAACTCATGACGACGATCTCTGGTGCTTTAATCCGTGCATTCCTCACTCTGGCCGTCATGCTGAACTTGTTTCAGTATCCATCATGCATAAAGATCCTGAGATAAACTCAGGATGACGACCGCGTTAGCTGAGGCTTTCAAACAAATCATCCCAATTTGGGTTATTTTGATTAATCAGATTAATCTTCCATGCCCTCCGCCAGTTTTTCAACTGCTTTTCTTTAGCAATCGCTTCCTCGATCGAGTCGAACTGCTCATAATAAACTAGTTTATTACAATTGTATTTAGCTGTAAATGAGTCAAGGTATTTCTTCTCCTTATGTTCAACTATTCTAAAATATAATCTGATGTTACACCAATGTATAAAACTGTATGGGTATGATTCGTTAATATGTAAACGCAGCCACCTCGTTCCATAACTTCTTTTGTTCTATTTCATTTAGTTTTCTTGCCATAAAGATGCTGAAATAAATTCAGCAGGACGCTCGAGTAAAGTAAAGGAGCTTAATTTATTTAGGTGTTCCGTCATACTGAACTTGTTTCAGTATCTGTCATGCTATAAAATCCTGAGTTAAACTCAGGATGACGATCGCCGGGTGAGTTCCATTGTATTGAACTTGTTTCAGTATCTATCACACTAAACTCAAATATTCAGACCACTTCAACTCCTTTGGCAATATTTTGTTGCTAAACTCTAGATGAATTACCCTTCTTTTTTTATTGTTGCTTGTTCTGCCCGAACTATGGAGCAGCAGTGGTTTCATAATCATCACACCACCTCTTTCTACATTGCAACTCATTTCTTTTTCTATGTTCCAGTTTATGGTTTTGGGGCGGTAAATGCCTTTACTATGCGAATTGGCAATTACGTTTAATGCACCGTTCTCCTCGTTGGTATCGTCGAGATGAATGCGAATGGTGAAGTTGCTTTCGAGGATATCAAGTGGAGGCTGTACGGCAAACTGCTTGTGTTTGTTGGTATACGGGCCAAATCCGGCTATTTCCACTTTCTGGTTAACTGAAATTGTTAAATCCTGGTGATAGGAAACAAACCAATTTGACGTTTCGGGTTTGTCGAAATAGATCGATTTGACAAGAAAATAATCTTCGCCAAAAAGCTCTTTTACGATGTGTTTGAGTTTGTGATTGAAAATAAGACCGATTGTTTCTGGAACTTCTTTTAAAAATTGACGTATCGCAAAAAGATCGTCCGATTTTCTAAAGGTTTCTTTTGTCGAATCTGTCCTGTTAATCGCTGCGAGGATATCTTCAACTTCCTGTTCTGTAAATACATGATCTACCACCGAAAATCCTAATTCCTGAATTTCTCTTACCTTAACTACTAAATCCATCACCTCAATTATTCAACATGGGTTTAAAGCGGTTATCCTTATTTCTTAAGTCCATGCCACCTTCGTAAACAGATTTTAGATTAACCAAATAGAAACTCCAGCCATTATGACAACCTAAACGAATGTTTCTTTTTGAATTATCGTCTAAAGGAATATTCTTTTGCGTCAACTCCACAATTACGTATTCAAACTCTTCTTTGAGTTTAATATCAACCAAACATTCACCTGCAAAAGTAAACTGAAGTTTATCTTTGCCATTGGCTTCAGTTATGTTTCCTTTTTCAATATCATCATAGAGATACCAGATCCATTTGTATTTATCGCCTTTCAATACGTTTTGGGTTTTGTTGAGCAATACTTTGTTCTCGTCAGAGAATTCCGCCTCACTTAAAAACCACTTTTCAATTTCGCTGGCTTTTGTCCAGGCATTGTAAATGTCCTGAAGTTTTGCTTTAACAGCAATCTTGATGGTGAATTTGGTCCAATCGAAGTTTTCCATTGGCTTAATTTTAGGTGATTAATTGAAAACCAAACAAACTGGCGCGCCAACATCAATGCGTTTACCGCTATCGGTTAATTTGCCAGTGGTTTTATTTCGGTTAAAAATAACGATGTTGTTGGTGTATTGATGGCCGATCAATAGAAATTTTCCAGTCGGATCGATGGTGAAGTTTCTTGGTCCTTTACCCAGCGTGCTTACCGTTTCGATGAATTTCAATTTTCCGGTAGGCAGAATTGAAAAGGCAGAAATGCTATTGGCATCTCCACGGTTGGTTTCATAAAGAAATTTTCCATCAGCCGAAACATGAATATCTGCACCATCTACTTTTCCGCTAAAATCTTTCGACGTAGTACCAATTTCCTGGATTTTGGTTAAACTTCCATTCGAATAAGCGAAAACCGTTATGCTGCCGTTAAATTCGTGCGCTAAATAGGCGAATTTTCCATTTGGACTAAAAGTGATGTGCCTCGGGCCAGTGCCTGCAGTGGTTTTAATTACCGACTTAACGGTTAATATTTTTTCTTTTGAGGTAGGGTTATAGTTGTAAATATAAGTTTGATCTTCACCCAGATCGTTAACAATTAAATATTTGTGATCTGGCGTAAATTTAACCATATGAACATGTGCGCTTTCTTGTCTGCCTTTAGGATCGATGCTTTTTCCAGTATGTTTGATCGTTTGTAAAGCTTCGGTTAAGGCGCCATCAGCCTTGCGTGCGAATACCGCTAAACTGCCCCCGCTATAATTGGCTACAATTACATTTTTGGCATCAACGGTAATAAAACAAGGATCAGCACCGTGACTGTCAACTTTGTTTAAAAAAGTTAAATCGCCTGTTTTGGCATCATATTTAAATGCACTTACCGTACTTGTTGCTCCGGTTTCATTAACGGCATAAATAAATTTGTTATCAGGTGAAATAGCAACATAACTAGGATTCGCAGTGTTTTTTGTAATGCTTTTTATGCTTGTTGCAGCGGTCGCAGCATCAAAGTTATAGGTGTAAATTCCTTCACTTTTTCCTGGTACAGTATAAGTACCTACAATCAGGTTATAGTTGGTTTTTTGAGCGAAGCTAAGGGTCGAAAATATAGAAAGTATAAGCAATGAACTGAGTTTTTTCATGAAAATATGGTGTTGATTTTAGCAAATATGGGGAATTAAAATGTAATTAGCCATGGAGGCACGGAAGAGCACGGAAATTAATTTCCATTTGATAAATCGTCTTCGTCGTTCTTAATTTACTTTGGAATCGTAAAATGTAATTTGCAATTGAGATGCAATAATGTTGGGCTATCCTCAAATTGGACTATATTACCATTAACGGATTCCAAAGAACGGTCGTCTTTCCCGCGCAGGCGGGAATCTTAATGCAACCTATAAACCCTGTCAAGGCATTACGATTATCTTCGATGAGTACTTCGTGGTTCCCAATCAAGTTGGGAATGACGATACCTCGTCACTCTGTCATATCCACTCCTATTGTTTTTCTGAAAAAATTGATTGCTCAGGATAACATCTTTTTTAGTAAAGCAACAAAAAAGGCAACCATTGGCTGCCTTTTACATATTATTTTATCAGATGTTTAATCTGGATCAATTCATGATCTTCAAGATAGCGCCATCTGCCACGGGGTAAATCTTTCTTAGTCAGATTACCATATACTACACGGTCTAACTTTTCTACATTGTAACCCAGGTGTTCGAAAATACGACGAACAATTCTGTTTTTACCGCTATGGATCTGGATGCCGATTTCTTTTTTGGTTCCACCTGCAACATAAGAAATATTATCCGGTTTAATCAATCCGTCTTCCAGCTCTAAACCAAAAGCAATTTTGTTTAAATCGCCCTGTGATAAAGCTTTGTCCAACTCAATATTGTAAATTTTAGTGATACCGTTTTTAGGATGCGATAATTTATCTGCTAAATCACCATCGTTAGTCATCAGCAATAAACCTGTTGTATTACGGTCTAAACGGCCAACTGGGTAAATACGCTCGCGGCTCGCTTTGTCAACCAATTGCATTACCGTACGGCGTTCTTGCGGATCGTCGGTAGTGGTGATGTAATCTTTTGGTTTGTTTAATAAAACGTAAACTTTTTTCTCGCGTTTCAATAGCTCGCCATTATAACGCACTAAATCTTTCGCTGGATCAACTTTATGGCCTAGTTCGGTAATGGCTTCTCCGTTTACGGTAATAATGCCGGCAGCAATTAGCTCATCAGCTTTACGGCGGGAGCAGATACCTGCATTTGAAATATATCTGTTAAGGCGAATTAAGCCTTTATCTTCATTTGTTTTGCGGCCTTGGGTAATTACAGTCCGCTCCGGGCGGTTAAATTCTGTATCTCTTGGCTGTGCATCCTCGCGTTTTCTAAACGGACGGGTATCGCCTTCCCTTGGCTCTCTAGGTTTTACATCTCTTGAACTTCCAGCACTTGGCTTGAAATCATCAGATTTGCCTCTTGATTTGTAATCTTTGTAGCCACCTTCTCTCGGTTTGAAATCTCTTGTTCCGCCATCTTTCGATTTGAAATCACGGTCGCCCGTTCTTGGCTTGTAATCTCTTGATCCGCCTTCTTTTGATTTAAAGTCGCGGTCGCCAGTTCTCGGTTTAAAATCTCTCGAATCTCCATCCTTAGATTTGAAATCGCGTTCTCCTGTTCTTGGCTTATAATCTCTTGCACCACCTTCTCTTGGTTTAAAATCTCTATCTCCTGTTCTTGGTTTGTAATCTCTTGATCCACCTTCTCTTGATTTAAAGCTGCGGTCTTCTGATTTTGAGTTGTTATCTTTTGATTTAAACTCGCGCTCTCCAAATTTGAAGCCTTTCGATTCTCCATCTTTCGATTTAAAATCACGGTCTCCAGTTCTTGGCCTGAAGTCTTTTTTGTCTCCGAAAGATTTTGATTTGAAATCTTTACCGTCTGAGCTTCTGGGTTTGAAGCCGTCTTTAGAATCGGATGATTTTTTGAATTTGCTGTCTTTGTCGTCTGATCTTCTTCTGTCAGACCCGGCCGAACTACTTCTGCCTTCTGTTTTCCGACCGCCTGGTTTGGACTTGTCATCCCGACTGTTCCTGTTGTTTTTATTTATCATGATACGCTTTTAGCCACATTAAAAATGCGGGTTGCAAATTTATGAAAAATTGATGAACATAACAATTTTAAGAGTGGAAAAATTAGATAAAAAAATAGCCTCTAAAATAGGAAAATTTGTCTGAAAATCAAAATTTAAAATCCACGTTTAAAGTGCTTTAAGGGCCGATTTTTGGGGTTAATCTTGTAACTATTTGATAATGTGCTTATTATTTTTTACCTTTGCCAACGTTTTTATATAAGTTCACCAAAAAAAGGAGGAAAATGTTAAAGAAACACATCGTACCATTTGCGGTAGTGGCAACACTATTTATCTTGGCAAAAGTGTTCGCTTACCAAATGCCCTTAGCACAAAAAAGTCTTTTAAAAGAAGAAAAATTAAACACTACAATACCTAAAACTGATAGCCTGGAAGTTGAAAATGCGGAAAAGCCGCTATCTTTAATGGCACAGTTAAATTTTGCAGAAGAAACCCTGCCATTAGGCGATAAAAAGGTAGAACGCAAAATGAAAAAAATCCTTGCAGCACACACTTACGGAAATACCCAAACCAATAAATTGCATGCAAAAGCAGCAAAATGGTTTCCGGTAATTGAGCCTATTCTTGCTGCCTACGGAATTCCCAACGATTTTAAGTATTTGGCCCTGGTCGAATCTGGAATGGCAGAAGGAGTTTCTCCAAAAGGTGCAGCCGGAATCTGGCAGTTTATGCCTGGCACAGCCCGTACCTATGGATTAAGAGTAAACGGAAATGTTGATGAACGCTATAACCTGCGTAAATCAACCATCGCTGCCTGCAAATACATTAAAGAAATGTATAAAGGTTTAGAAAGCTGGACATTGGTAGCTGCGGCTTACAATGTTGGCGACGGACGCCTGCGCAAGCAGATCAATAATCAAAATCAAGATAATTACTACAAAATGAAGCTGAACCGCGAAACCGGAGGCTATGTTTATAAAGTGATTTCTATGAAACAGATTATGGAGCACCCGAAACGTTACGGTTACGAAAAACCGAGAGTATTATTGGCCTACAACGCCGAATAATATAATAATTAAGATAAAGACAAGCATTTGGTAAGGCGTCCCGGTTGTAAATCGGGACGCTTTTTTTTGAGGGTGATTGCACAGATTGTTGGATTACACAGATTTGTTTTTTTACTAAACGCTAATCACTACACGTTTTTTTAGGAGTTATTCATTGATACGAGAATTTTCTAGGCATCATGCTAACTAATGAACCAATGGCCAATGAACGACAACTAATGACCAATGAACGATTGAACTAATAAATCAATTTCTTTTCTTTGTATATGTTCAAACTGCGCATTAATAAAATCATCAATCAACCAGGCGATAATATTACTTTTCAATTTGAGGAAGTAGATCAAGCATACCCAAAGTATTTAGCCGGTCAGTTTATTTCGTTGATTTTTCAGGGTAAACATAAGGAGATAAGAAGGTCCTATTCTTTTAATAGCTCGCCAGATGTGGATGAGCCTTTGGCGATTACAGTAAAAAGGGTAGAGAATGGAGAGATTTCGAGATTTTTACACCATAAAACTTCTGTGAACGATATTCTTTTGGCGCAAGAGCCTCAGGGGATGTTCAGTTACTTGCCAGAAGAAAACCTGGAAAGAGATCTTTTTCTGTTCGCTGCAGGAGTAGGAATCACGCCATTATTCTCAATTTTGAAAACGGCCTTAGTGCGCGAGAAAAAATCGTTGGTTACGCTGGTATATAGTAACCGATCAATGGAAGATGCCTTGTTTTATGATGAGCTGAACGAATGGCAACAGAAATATCCGGATAGATTAAAGATTGTTTGGGTTTTTAGCAATAGCAAAAACCTAATGACGGCCCGCTTAAACAAATTCTATATTGAAAAACTCCTCAAAGAGCATTTGCATTTTGATCGGAATGATGCGCTTTTTTACAGCTGTGGCCCGATAATTTATATGGATTTATGCCGGATTACCTTGTTGGGCATGGGTTTCGATATCAAACAGATTAAAAGAGAAACCTTTGTGTTGCCAGAAGATGAGGTGGATGAGGATGATGGTTCGGCAGAGAAAGTCGTTGATAAAAATACTTACTCGGTAATTTTAAATTTTAGAGGGGAAACTTATAACCTTGAAGTGCCCTGGCCACAAAGGATTTTGGATGTAGCGCTGGAAAATAAAATCAAGCTTCCTTATAGTTGTCGCGGGGGCGTATGTAGTACCTGTGTAGCCAACTGTACCAAAGGTGGCGTAAGAATGGATTATAATGAAGTGCTTACGGATGATGAATTAGAAAGAGGCAGGGTTTTGGTATGTACCGGGCACCCGACTGAGAATGGTACGACACTAGAGTGGTAGGTTAGTTCATTAGCCATTGGTTCATTAGTTAGCATGGTGCTCGCAGTTGCGTCGTCATCTCGGGCGGAGAGCAGCGGAGTCGGGAGATCTTTTAAAGATGTTTATTATGTTGCATTGGGTAAGGGGATTAGAAACTTTAAAAGTTCTCTAAAAATACAAAACAGTTACTTCATACTCCGCGTTTATCTGATATGACGAATTTTTTTTAACCTTTTAATCTGTCTCTTCTGTTTACCTCTGATTTTCTTAGAAATAGAAGTCGACATTATGACAATTAATCCTTAATCAAGATTGGTTTTGACTTTCATTTTGATAAAATTTTTAGCATTTTTGCGGATTGAAATTTTGTCTTTTTAAAGACTCAATTTTGCCTCCAACTTTAAATAAAATATGAGCAATAAATCTATCGACCTCGGCGAGCAAAAAGATGTAGAAGTATATGGTGCGAGGGTACATAATTTAAAGAATATAGATGTAAGTTTTCCGCGCAATCAGCTTGTTGTTATAACAGGGTTAAGTGGTAGCGGTAAATCATCATTGGCTTTTGATACCATTTACGCGGAAGGACAGCGCCGGTATATGGAAACATTTAGCGCTTACAGCCGCCAGTTTATGGGCGGGATGGAACGCCCTGATGTGGATAAGGTTTCGGGACTGAGCCCAGTGATTGCCATTGAGCAAAAAACCACCAGCAAAAACCCGCGCTCTACCGTGGGTACCATTACTGAGATTTACGATTTCATGCGTTTGCTTTATGCACGTGTTGCTGATGCCTATTCGTACAATACTGGCGAGAAGATGGAGCGCATGAGCGAAGACCAGATCCTGCAGAATATCTTCAATAAATTTGATGGTGTTGCAGTAAATATTCTTGCGCCTGTTGTTAAAGGTAGAAAGGGGCATTACCGCGAACTTTTCGAGCAGATCCGTAAACAGGGGTATGTAAAAGTGCGTGTGGATGGAGAAATAAAGGATATTTCTGCTAAAATGCAGGTAGATCGTTATAAAATTCACGATATCGAAGTGGTGATTGATCGCTTGATTATTGATATAAAGGATAAAAAACGCCTGCTAGATTCGCTACAGATTGCGATGAAAATGGGTAAGGGCGTAATCAAAATCAGCGATAAGGACAATAATGTTGCGCATTTTAGTAAGTTTTTAATGTGCCCAACCACTGGTATTTCTTACGATGAACCTCAACCAAATAGTTTTTCGTTCAACTCGCCATATGGTGCATGCGAACGTTGCGATGGTTTAGGTTATATCTTCGTGGTGGATAAAGAATCGGTAATTCCGAACCCAAAACTGAGTATTTTAAACGGTGGTTTAGCGCCATTGGGCGAATATAGAGACATTTGGATGTTCCAGGTATTAAAAGCCCTGGCCAAAAAATATAGTTTCTCACTTTCAACCCCGATCGAAAAGTTAAGCGATGAAGTCGTAAACATCATTTTAAACGGAACGCACGATCTGATCAAGGTTGAGGTAGAATACAATAAATGGAACGTTCAGAATTATAATATTACCTTCGATGGTATTATTAAAATGCTCGAAGAGCAGAATGAAAAGAGAAGCGAATCTGCATCAGATGATATGGATGAATTCAGGAAACTGAAAACCTGTCCGGAGTGTCATGGTGCCCGTTTGAAAAAAGAAAGTCTACACTTCAAAGTTGATGGCAAAAACATTTTCGAGCTGTCATCAATGGATATTTTCAACCTGAACATTTGGTTCGAAAAAGTAGATGAGCGTCTTAGCGACCGTCAGAATATTATTGCAAAAGAAATCTTAAAAGAGATTAAAGCCAGGATCGGTTTCTTAACAGATGTTGGTTTAACCTATTTAACGCTAGATAGGACTGCCCGTACACTTTCAGGTGGCGAGGCGCAACGGATCCGGTTGGCTACACAGATCGGTTCGCAATTGATGAACGTAATGTACATCCTCGATGAGCCAAGTATCGGTTTGCATCAGCGCGATAATGAACGTTTGATCAATGCGCTTAAGAATCTCCGTGATCTTGGAAATACCGTTTTGGTGGTAGAACACGATAAGGATATGATTCTGGAGGCCGATTGGGTAATTGATGTTGGCCCTGGAGCAGGTATTCACGGCGGAACGGTAGTTGCAGAAGGAACAGCTGCACAGATTCTGAAATCGAATACTTTAACTGCCGATTACCTCAATGGCAAAAAGAAAATTGAAACGCCAAAAAACCGCAGAAAAGGCAATGGACATAAATTGTCTATCGTAAAAGCCACCGGCCATAATTTAAAAGAAGTTTCGGTAGATTTTCCTTTGGGTAAATTTATTGCCGTAACCGGCGTTTCGGGCAGTGGTAAATCGAGTTTGATTACCGAGACCTTATATCCGATTTTAAACCATCATTTCTTTAGGGCAAAAAAACAACCTTTGCCTTACGAGAAAATTAACGGATTGAAAGAAATTGATAAGGTGATTGAAATCGATCAGGCACCTATCGGCAGAACACCCCGTTCTAACCCATCTACCTATACCGGAGTTTTCTCCGATATCAGAAACTTGTTTGTACAGCTGCCTGAGGCAAAAATCCGTGGTTACAAACCTGGCCGTTTCTCTTTTAACGTAAAAGGTGGCCGTTGTGAAACTTGCCAAGGTGCTGGTTTAAAGGTGATTGAAATGAATTTCTTGCCTGATGTACAGGTGCCTTGCGAAGAATGTGGGGGAAAAAGATACAACAGAGAAACCTTAGAAGTTCGTTTCCGCGGGAAATCGATTAGTGATGTGCTGGATATGAGTATTGAAGATGCCTGTAATTTCTTCGAAAATATCCCGATCATTTATAGAAAAATTAAAACTTTAAAAGATGTTGGTTTAGGTTATATCACTTTGGGGCAATCGTCGGTTACTTTGTCGGGTGGAGAGGCACAGCGGGTTAAACTGGCTACCGAGCTTTCTAAAAAAGATACCGGAAAAACCTTCTACATTTTAGATGAACCTACAACAGGGCTCCACTTCGAAGATATTAATGTCCTTTTAGGTGTATTGCAAGAGCTGGTTGATAAAGGAAATACGATTTTGGTAATTGAACACAATTTAGATGTGGTTAAGGTGGCCGATTGGGTGATCGATTTAGGTGAAGAGGGCGGTGCTGGTGGCGGAAGAATTTTATTCGAAGGTACACCAGAAGGTTTGATCCAGAATCCGATCAGTTTAACAGGGAAGTTCTTGAAAAAGGAAATGGCTTTGGAGTCCGAGCTCGGCAGCCCGAAGTCCGAAGTCAAGGTGTCTAAGAAGAAGAAATAGTCTAAGGTTGGAGGTTCACGCATCGTTCGTCGCCCCGAACTTGTTTCAGAGGCTATTGCAATTGAATGGGTTTGTCATCCTGAGCCTGTCGAAGGACCTGCTTAAATTAGCGTTAAGTGTTTCGACAAGCTCAACATGACAAATTCGAGTTGAAATTACCCTTCGCAATACATTTATGAATTCATAACCTAACCGCTAACCCATTTTACATTTTAAAACAATGCTTTTTACCGATACCCATACCCATTTATATTACGAGCAGGATGCTGAAAAACAGGCACTGTTAATAGAGCGTTGTTTCGAAAACGACGTTAACCGTTTGTTTCTGCCCAATGTTGATGTAAAATCAATTGCCATGATTGATGATCTGGTGGCGAAATATCCGGCAAATTGTTTTGCAATGGCTGGTTTACATCCCTGTGATGTGAAAGAAGATTATCTTGCTCAATTGGATGAAATCTATAATAGTATTTCCGGTCGGAAAATTTATGCCATTGGTGAGATCGGGATCGATCTGTATTGGGATAAAACTACTTTGGCCATTCAGCAAGATGCTTTTCGCAAACAGATTGGCTGGGCAAAAAAAATAGGATTGCCGATTGTGATCCATTGTCGCGAGGCTTTTGATGAGGTTTTTGAGCTATTGGAAAGTGAAAGGGACGAAAAACTACGCGGAATATTCCATTGTTTTACGGGCAATTTAGCACAGGCTAAACAAGCCATCGATTTAAATTTCTATTTAGGCATTGGTGGTGTGGTTACCTATAAAAAAGCAGGATTGGATCTGGTATTATCAGAAATTCCTTTAGCTAACCTGGTTTTAGAAACAGATTCGCCTTATTTGGCTCCTGTTCCTTTCCGTGGGAAACCCAATGAAAGCAGTTATTTAATCTACATAGCGCAAAAACTGGCCGATATTTATGGTGTTTCTGTTGAAGAAATTGCAGATGTAACCACAGAGAATTCGAAAAGGGTTTTTGGGGTTTAAACATCAATTTTTCGCTAGGCCGTCATGCTGAATTTATTTCAGCATCTTTCCTATCAGATCCTGAAACAAATTACTAATGACAGATTCTGACGGAAGATCGTCTTTCCCGCGCAGGCGGGAATCTTATGCAATCTACAAACCCGACCAAGGCATTACGATTCCCAATCAAGTTGGGAATGACGATTGTATTGAATTTCTTGTATTGTAAAATAGTGACTTAAAATTTATAATTTTGGTAATTTACTAACGTTTTTTAGCTTTTTTGTTGCTAATTTTAAAATATTGTCCAATCATTTGTAATTTTTTAGTTTCTTTGCGGTGAGCAACCTTCACCCAACCAAATGACCAAAATACTTATAATTTATACCGGTGGTACCATCGGTATGGTTAACGATCCTACAAATGGGATGTTAATTCCATTTGATTTTCAGCAGATAAAAGAAAACGTTCCTGAATTAAGCCGTTTAGATTACGATTTAGATGTACATTCCTTCAATCCGGTATTGGATTCTTCAAACATGGATCCTGAAATTTGGAAAACGTTAGCCGAACTTGTTTATCATAAATACGATCAGTATGATGGTTTTGTGATCCTCCACGGATCTGATACGATGGCTTTTACCGCATCGGCATTGAGTTTTATGCTCGAAAACCTGGATAAACCAGTTGTTTTAACCGGATCTCAGCTTCCTATTGGCGAAATCAGGACGGATGCCAAAGAGAATTTAATTACCGCTCTAGAGATTGCGGCGACCAAAGAAGATGGAAAAGCACTTTTTCCAGAGGTTTGTATATATTTTGATGCGCAGTTATTTAGGGGAAACCGTTCTATAAAATATAACAGCGAAAAGTTTGAAGCTTTCCGTTCGCCAAATTATCCGATACTTGCAGAAGCAGGCGTTCACTTGCAATTTCATCGAAACTATATCCTAAAAGCTACCGAAGGAGAATTAAAATTGCATACCAATTTTAATTCAAATATCGGGGTGCTGAAATTATACCCCGGTATAACCCCGCAGGCGGTTCAGGCAATAACAGATTCTAAGGTAGACGCTATTATTTTAGAGACTTTTGGTTCAGGCAATACCACAACGGCACAATGGTTTTTAGATAGTTTGCGTCAGGCGATTTTGAATGGAAAGATCATTATCGACATTTCTCAATGTAAAAAAGGTTCAGTTCAGCTTGGTCGCTACGAAACCAGCAGAGAACTGTTGAAAATGGGCATTTTAAGTGGTTACGATTTAACTTTCGAAGCTACAGTTACAAAGTTAATGTTTGTAATGGGCTTAGGTTTATCAATAGAAGAAAGCCGCAAGTTGATGGAAGAATCGTTGAGAGGTGAGCTGACTAAAGATTAGCGTTAGTCGGGATTTGTAATCCCATCTACAGAACTAAGGATTTTTAATCCTGAAGTGTAGTTATTTTCATCGTTTTTGGAAATGATGGGTTCTGTTATAATGGCAGGTTTAGCCCTGCTACCGCTGAAAGTCCTCACTCGTACCTCGCTCCGGGCTTTACGCTTTATCAGGTTTAGCAACATGGGGCGTTGCATAAATTCTAAAATTGCGATAGATCCGCGTTAGGGATTGTAAGGGTTTCAGTACCGATCCTTCATCGGTACCGAAGCGAAGCGCAGCCCTGAAAGGCCCGACCCTTTCCCGATTCATCGGGATTAGGGTAACGCCCAATCAATTGCAGTTGACAATTTTCAGTTAGCAGTTTTGCACTACAGTAAGTAAAACTTCTGCAATTATGACCGACATCATTTCGGTTATAAGTATTTAGCGCTATTTTTGCTGTAATAGATCAGTCATGCTGAACTTGTTTCAGCATCTTTCTGGTAAGACCCTGAAATAAATTCAGGGTGACGCTGCGTAAATAACATGAAAATAGAACAAATATATACAGGTTGCCTGGCAGAAGCCGCTTATTACATCGAAAGTAACGGTGAGGCGGCAATTATTGATCCGCTAAGAGAGGTTGGAACGTACTTAAAGAAAGCTGAAAAAGCAGGGGCCACCATTAAATATATTTTTGAAACGCATTTTCATGCCGATTTTGTTTCCGGACACGTAGACCTGGCAGAAAAATCTGGTGCCGAAATCATCTATGGCCCAACCGCTAAAACCGAATTTAAATCGCACATTGCTAAAGATGGCGAGCAGTTTAAAATCGGCGATGTAACCATTACCGCTTTACATACGCCTGGGCATACTTTAGAATCGACTACTTATCTGTTAACTGATAAAGATGGAAAAGATCACTGCATTTTTAGTGGCGATACCTTGTTCATTGGCGATGTTGGTCGACCTGATTTAGCACAGAAGGGCCATTTAACCATGGAAGATTTAGCCGGAATGCTTTACGATTCTTTAAATGAGAAAATAAAGCCTTTAGCTGATGATGTAATTGTTTATCCGGCACATGGTGCAGGTTCTGCCTGTGGCAAAAGCATGAGTAAAGAAACTTTCGATACTTTGGGGCATCAGAAAGAAGTAAATTACGCTTTAAAAGCTACAACTAAAGAGCAGTTTATTGCGGAAGTAACAGATGGTATTTTGCCGCCACCACAATATTTTGCTAAAAATGCGGCCATTAATAAAGGTGGAGTAGAAAGTATTGATGAGGTTTATGAGAAAGGATTAAATGCTTTAACACCTCAGCAGTTTGAAGATACGGCAAACCAAACAGGGGCTATTATGCTCGATACCCGCGATCCACAGGTTTTTGCCAAAGGTTTTATTCCAAATTCGATCAACATAGGCCTTAACGGGCAGTTTGCGCCCTGGGTTGGTGCTTTAATTACCGATTTACAGCAGCCAATTTTATTGATTACCGATCAGGGTAAAGAAGAAGAAACCATTACCCGCTTAACCCGTGTGGGATACGATAGTACCATTGGTTATTTAGATGGCGGTTTCGAAAGGTGGACAGATGCTGGCAAGGAAATCGATACGATTGAATCAATCTCTGCCGAGGCATTTGAAACAGCTAGTCTTAACGGAGAAATTACAGCACTTGATGTACGCAAACCAGGTGAATATGAATCAGAACATCTGGAATTTACACTAAGCCGTCCCTTAGATTTTATTAACGACTGGACTGGCGAAATCAATCCAAAATCTACCTATTATATTCACTGTGCAGGTGGCTACCGCTCGATGATTGCCGCTTCCATCTTAAAATCGCGTGGGGTAGAAAATGTGATTGATGTTGCCGGCGGTTATGGCGCAATTAAAAATACCGGTTTAAAAAGAACCGATTTCGCCTGTCCAAGTAAAGCAATGAAAATTTAATAAATAAAGGAGATCGTCATTTCGAGCGGAACACATTGCAGTCGAGAACCACGAAGTGCTCAGCGAAGCTAAATCTGTTTAAATGGATCTCTCTCCCGACTTAACGTCGGGACGGTGCTCCAGTCGAGATGACGACTATTCTTTAAAGCGAAATAAAAACTGGATGTCTGAAAATCAAAATCATTACGACGTATTAATTATCGGTGCCGGTCCAATAGGGATGGCTTGCGCAATTGAAGCTCAAAAAGCAAACTTAAGCTATGTAATTGTAGAAAAAGGTGCTTTGGTGAACAGTTTGTTCAATTATCCTGTATTTATGACCTTCTTTTCTACTTCTCAGAAGTTAGAAATTGGAGGAGTTCCCTTCGTAACCATCAGTCCGAAACCCAACAGAAATGAAGCGGTTGAATATTACCGTCGTGTAGCTGAAAAATTTGATTTAAATATCCATCTTTTCGAAAGCGTAAAACAAGTTGTTAAAAACGATCACGATGTTTTCGAAATCAATACCTCCAAAACCAATTATTCGGCCAATAATGTAATTGTGGCTACCGGTTTTTATGATGTGCCTTTATTGATGAATGTTCCGGGAGAGGATTTGCCAAAAGTAACGCATTATTACAAAGATCCGCATTTATATGCTTTTCAGAATGTAGTTGTGGTTGGCGCCAATAACTCTGGTGTAGATGCTGCTTTGGAAACCTACCGAAAAGGCGCAAATGTGACGATGGTGGTGCGCAGTGGCGATCTTGGCCCTCATGTTAAATACTGGGTTAGGCCAGATATCCAGAACAGGATTAAAGAAGGCGAAGTTAAAGCACTTTTCAATTCTGAGCTTATCGAGATAAGAGATGGAGAGGTTGATATTAAAACACCTGAAGGAATCAAAACCATCCCAAACGATTTTGTAATTGCGATGACGGGCTATCAACCAGATTTTAGCATGCTGAGAAAATTCGGAATTGAGTTACCTGAAACACTTTGCCCCGCATACAATGATGAAACCATGGAAACCAATGTAAAAGGTTTGTATTTGGCAGGTGTAGTCTGTGGCGGATTGGATACGCACAAACTTTTTATTGAAAACTCGAGGGTGCACGCTGAAATGATTGTGAAAAATATTTTGGGTTAAATTTCTTACGAAGTTTAGCCAGAGGATTAGCGATGGAAAACTTCGGAAGTCTCTTAAGCCTATATCTCTAACCCGATCGTCATGCTGAACTTGTTTCAGCATCTTTCCTGTTATACAGACCCTGAAATAAATTCAGGGTGACGATCCCTCTTTGGAAATCATAATTTATAATCAATGTACTGGCACTTTCAGCGTACTTCCCACAAAACTTTCAATAGCCTTTTCTACACTCGGTAAATCCTTCGAAGTAATATACGATCCCATTACGTGATTCCCCGCGTTTGGTATGGCTTGCTTTCTTTTTAAATTATTGGGCGTGCCCAGTTCTTCGAACATTTTTAGCATGGCATCTACACGCACTACAGGATCTTGCTCGAGTTCATTTTTGTAGTAGTAGAGCATTAAAACAGGTTGTTTTACTTTTTGGAAAGTTGCTTTTACCATACTGCTCTCAATAAATTCTTCCAGCTCTACTAACGATTCGAGGCGATAATTGGTGTACCAGTATTTTTTATACTCGTCAGTGCGATCGTCTACTTTACGTTCATCGCCACCAACCACTTTTCTGGCAATCTGTAATCCCCATGGATTATTCAAAAGCCAGGCATTTTTATCGTTAATGGCCACATTTGGCGACAATAAAATTAAACTGTTAATTTCTGGATAAGTTGATGCTAATTTTAATGCGACAGTTCCACCGGTAGAAGTACCCACTAAAATTACTTTTTTGCCCAATTTTTTACCGATGGCATAAGCCTGTTTGCTGGTTTCCCAAAGGCGGTCGGCGGTAAAATATTGCATGGGTGCAAGCGTATCAATGCCATGGTCGGCTAAACGCGCTAAATATAAATTGGCATTTAATTCTTTAGCCAGATTGAGGTAAACAGGGTTTCCTTCTGTTTTTGATGCCGAAAAACCATGCAAATAAACAATGGCATATTCGGTTTGCCTGTGGAGAGGGTCGGCCCAGATGATTTCGGCTTCGTTACCCGGTTTTATTTTGTGCATAGATTCTATGCTGGCCACATAACGGTCTAAATCTTCCAGATCGGGCACCTGTGTGAGTTCTTTATTATAAACCGGTTTTTTGGGCTTTGGGCCCAATAAGTAGCCTGCAACAATTATTGCCGAAAGGCCGATAAGTACTTTGTAGCGTTTTTTCATATGAGGCACCAAATATTAGTTTAAATGTAAAATTTGAAATTAAATAAAGCTAATCTTTTTGAGTAATTAGTTGTGGTTTTGAGTGGTTATTGCCTGCACTAACCCATAATGTTAAACCTGATCGTGCTAAATGGCCCACAGCCCGAAGCATGAGGGCGACGACGATGGGCAATAGCAGGAGCAAAAGATGTTAAAGATTAAGCTATTGCTTTTCAAATCCTTAATAATACGATTGCACATTACCTTTTTATGGGAAATTAGCTTAAGTTTGCAATCAAAATTTTTCGACTTAATGCCGGGAATCGAACAGATAAAAACACCTATTGCTGCTGATATTAAAGCGTTTGAAAAAACCTTTAAAGAATCTATGCATAGCGACGCACCGTTGCTGGATAGGATTACCCATTATATTGTAAAGCAGAAAGGCAAACAAATGCGGCCGATGTTCGTATTTTTTGCGGCTAAACTATGTGGTGGCATTACAGAATCAACCCATCGCGGAGCTGCTTTGGTAGAGCTTTTACATACGGCTACTTTGGTGCATGATGATGTGGTAGACAATGCCTACGAACGCCGCGGCTTTTTCTCTATCAATGCTTTATGGAAAAATAAGATTGCCGTTCTGGTTGGCGATTACCTGTTGGCCAAAGGATTGTTGCTTTCGGTAAACAATAACGAACACCGTTTGTTACAGATTGTATCGGAAGCTGTGAAACAGATGAGTGAGGGTGAACTGTTGCAGGTAGAAAAGGTGCGGAGGATGGATATTTCGGAAGATTTATATTTTGATGTGATCCGACAGAAAACCGCTTCCTTAATTGCTTCTTGTTGTGCTGCGGGGGCTGCTTCGGCAGGTGCTGATGATGAAACGATAGAAAAAATGCGTCTGTTTGGCGAAAAGGTAGGAATTGCCTTTCAGATTAAAGATGATACCTTCGATTTCGGGACGGATGATGTAGGCAAACCTTTGGGTATTGATATTAAAGAGAAGAAAGTAACGCTGCCTTTAATTTATGCACTGAATAAAGCTGAAAAAACTGAACGTAAAAAAATTATTAACCTGGTGAAAAATCACCAAGACGATCCGGTTAAAATTCAGCAGATTATAGATTTCGTAAATGCCCACGAAGGGGTGTATTACGCGAACCAGAAAATGCTGGAGTACCAGAAAGAAGCATTTGATATTTTGCACAGTTTTGAGGCAGGCGAAGCACGAACTGGTTTAGAACAACTTGTACTGTACACCACTGAACGTAAAAAATAATGGGTAACGAATTACTTTTTAGCTTAGGTTTTCTTCTTTTTATTGCACTGATCCTTGCTTTAGACCTTGGTCTTTTTAGCCGGAAAGAACATGTAGTGAGCTTAAAACAGGCTGGAGTAATGAGTTTGATTATGGTGGCTTTGGCTATCGGTTTTTACTTTATCCTGTTAACCGAAGGGCACCAGCTACATGGAATAAAGGATTTTGCACACCTGCAAGAAATTGTAACACGACACCAGCACCACATTAAACTAATTCCTAATGATTTTGAAGGAAGTTTAGCGATTTATAGACAAAACCTGGGCTTAGAATTTTTAACCGGTTATGTAATTGAATATGCACTTTCGGTAGATAATATCTTTGTGATTGTACTCGTCTTTTCTGCCTTTGCCGTTGAAGAAAAATATTATCACCGTGTATTGTTCTGGGGTATTTTAGGTGCCATTATTATGCGCTTCATCTTCATTTTTGTTGGTGCAGCATTAATTGCAAAATTTGCCTGGATACTTTATTTGTTTGGCGCTTTCCTTGTTTTTACCGGGATAAAAATGTTCTTCAGCAAAGATGAAGATGATAAGATTGATCCAGAAAATCACCCTGTAGTAAAGTGGGCCTCGAAAATATTTTCTATTCATCCAAAATATGAGGGTAAAAAATTCTTCGTAAAAATTAACCATAAAACATTGGTAACACCTTTGTTTTTGGTGCTGCTGATTGTTGAGTTTACTGATCTTTTATTCGCTGTCGATTCTATTCCGGCTATTTTTGCGGTAACAAAAGATCCTTACATTGTATTTTTCTCTAATATTTTTGCCATCATGGGGTTACGGTCCATGTTCTTCCTGTTGGTGAATATCATCCACAAATTCCACTATTTAAAAACCGGATTAGCCGTATTATTGGCCTTTATCGGGATAAAAATGTTAGGGCATACCTATCTGGAGAAATGGGGTTTCACTACCGAACATTCGTTAATCGTGATTTTAAGTATCCTGGTGATCAGTATTGTGGCTTCGCTGGTGTTTCCTAAGAAAAAAGTGCATGTAAAGCCATAGTTTTATAGTTTTGTCATTCTGAGCGCATCGAAGAATCTTATTTTATTGCGATAAGCCGAGAAGATTCGTCATTGCGAGAAAGCTTTTTCAGCCGACGAAGCAATCTTTATAGCAGAATCACTAACAGGAAAGATTGCTTCGTCGTTCCTCCTCGCAATGACGACCATTTCTATGGGAAAGACATTATCTAAAGCAAAATATACGTTACAGCTAGCAATCTCTGACTAAAATTTGTACTTTCAGCAACTAAACTATTATTCCTAATGAAATATTTTTTCGCTTCAGCGCTACTTTGTACCACTTTATTTGTAAATGCCCAGGATAAATTCGGTGATGTTTTTGCTAAGATCAATACCGATGTACAGCAAAATTCAAAAGCTTATCAAACACTTAAATATGAAACCGAAACCATCGGTCATCGTTTAACAGGCTCTACAAACGGTGCAAAAGCAGAGCAATATGCTTTTGATTTGTTAAAATCTTATGGTTGTGAAGTGAAGTTTCAACCTTTCGAAGTAGAAAGCTGGGCAAGAAAAACAATCAGTGTGGAAATTGGTACCGATAAAAACAGTTTGACCAAAATGAAGGCTGTTACCTTAGCACATTCACCGGTGAGTGCAGACGTTACTGGCGAAATTGTAGATGCTGGTAACGGGCTGGAAGCCGATTATCAGGCCAGTCCTGAAAAATTTAAAGGTAAAATTGCACTGATTTATCTTGGTGTATTGCCAGGCTCTCCGGCTGGAACAAAGTCATTACACCGTTCAGAAAAGACGGCCATTGCCACAAAATATGGAGCAATTGGAGTAATTATTATTAACACGGTAAAGGGTGGCGTGCTTTTAACCGGGACAGCTTCGGTAACAGGCAAATTAATCTCTATTCCCGCTATTTGTATTGGATTAGAAGATGGTATAGCTTTAAAAGAAAAAATTAAATCACAATCGCAGATTGCACATATCGCCATGACTAATTTCTCGGGTATGATTAAAGCGAGAAACGTAGTGGCCACTTTTAAAGGAACCGAGTTGCCTAAGGATAAAATTGTTGTCGGCGGACATTTAGATAGCTGGGATTTATCAACCGGAGCGATAGACAATGGAATAGGTTCTTTCGCTATTATGGATATGGCACGTACCTTTAAAAAACTGAATTTAAAAACCAAACGTACCGTGGAGTTTGTACTGTTTATGGGCGAGGAGCAAGGTTTATTGGGCTCTAAAGCATACATCAATCAGGCTAAAAAAGACAAAACCTTAAACCAGGTGAAGTTTATGTTAAACTACGATATGACCAACGATCCGAAGGGTTTTTCTACCTCAAGAGCGGAAATGAAAGATCTTTTTACGGCCTGGGGAGCTGATATCGTAAAAATTGATACCGGTTTTAAAAATCTGTTTAATGCAGGTGCAGGTTTGCATAGCGATCATCAGCCTTTTATGTTAGAAGGTATTCCCACCGGAGGTGGTTTTGGTGGTAAACTGCCAAACAACTCTGGTCCATTTTATCATTCAGATGGCGATAGCTTTAAACTGGTTGACGAGCAGGAACTTAAAAACACGGTGCGTTACAGCGCCATGTTAACTTATGCTTTAGCCAATACACCGAAAATTCCTGTTGGTGTGCAGGGCGAAGAAGAATTAAGGGCTTTCTTAGAATCGCAGAACCTAAAGGAACCTTTGAGTATTGCCGGCGAGTGGAGGTGGAAATAATTTCATAGATTTTCTTGCCTCTTTCCTTACGGATTGATTACACTGATGTTGCCTGCGGGTTGATTACACAGATGTAGGGATTACACAGATTTTTATATAGTTAATTCGCGTAAGATAAATTCGTCATTTCGACCGTAGTTGAGAAATCTTTGAATTGATTTGAACGATGACATTCTTAATAGATTTTGCTTCGCAGCGCAATCGTGGTTCTCGACTTCGTTGCGCTGCGCTCGAAATGACAAATTTTTGCTGTTAAAGTAACCAATAAAAGACTTTGTAAGCGAAATACTGTTGGTCTAAGGTTGTTCTTTTGCTAATGGGGGTAATGTCAGCTTCTCTTAACGATTCTTCTGGCTTTCTTTTAGGGTTTTCTTCCGGGAAGCCACTTATCCTGCTTTCGCCTAATTTTATTGCCAATGGTGATAAAACAAAACTTAAACTATCTTGCCTTGCGATTCTTGTGAGCATAATTGCCGTTCTGTTTATTTGCCTGATTTTAACATTCTCATTTACAGCTATAGGTTCCCCGTTTTTATAAAAAATGCCGAAGGTTTCTATTGTTTTATAATCGGTATTCCTGATCACATTAATAGTATATGCTGTATCAGGAATCTGATCTTTAAACTTTTTCTTTGCTGCTAATATCTTTTCCGCATTGGATGGAATGTGGTATAGGTAGAAGTCAGTGAGTTTAATTTTGTTATAATTTCTTGCTGTTTTAAACATCCTGCCCATAATATCAATTGGGGTATTGCCTTCATCGGTAATGAATAAAAAATAACTGATCAAAACGGTTAAGGTGATCCCAATGGGTTGAAAATATTTTGTAGTATTCTTTTTTCTTCGCAGTAGGTAATGAGTGAGCGTAAGTAAAAGTGAGATTAGGCCTATAAGTGGAATGGTTAATAATGCCCCTATACTTACGCCACCCCCGGCCATGGGGAAACTATTAAAGAGAATAATGTTGAATACGAGTGCGACTGCCGGATAAATTAGGGCTTTCATTTAAATATTTTGTCTACGAATATAGTTTTTAATAGTATTGGTTGTACCGGTTATCTAAATAGCTTTACAGCCAAAACCACTTAAATTTTACATACCTGTCTTTTTGCGAGCGTGAGCAATGAATTGAAGGTTAATTCGATGTTAATGTATTGTGATTTTTATTCCTGTAAGTGTTAAATCTGGGCTTTGTTTTTGACTATGTGCTTGTTAATCATATATTTGTTTTAGTCCCAAACAAAAAATCTGAGTAAAAATGAACAGAAAACGGAACAAAACAACCGTAATTTTTGTAAATAATAATCAAAGTTCAAGCAAGCCCATCCAAGTTCCAACAGGATACATTGTACATTGGAAAAAGTATATTTTAGGCGTTTTAGGATTATTCTTAGTACTGATATCCAGCATATTTTACCTGATCCGTAGTAATTCGAGTGTAGAATTAGCCAAGAGTAAACTCGAGCTGGCGCTTTTAAAAAGTAAAGGCAAACTATCTGTTATCGATACCTCTTCGCTAAAAAAGCATTACCAATCAATCGATAAAAAGCTGCTTACCATCAATAAATACCTAAAAGCGAGAGGGCTAAAGCCAATTTTAACAGGTAACGAAGGGGGAGAGCAAAGCGATGATATTTTATCGGCTGAAGAGATCGGCGAGTTTTACGATAACTACCTGAGTAAAATTGCCTATAACGTAGCTTATACCCCAATGGGTTATCCGCATTTAGGCACAATTACCTCAGGATATGGTCACCGTGAAAATCCTTTTAGTGGTGAAAATGTGGAGACACATAAAGGACTCGATATCAGGGCCAATTATGGCGATGTTGTTAAAAGTACAGCAAACGGTAAAGTGGTTTTTGCTGGAAGGCGTGGTGGTTATGGCAATTGTATTGTGATTAAACATGGTAATGGTTTTGAAACCTATTATGGTCACCTCTCGAAAATTTTGGTAAAGGTTAATGAAAATGTAATTGCAGGCAATAACATTGGCAAAGCTGGTTCAACTGGGCGCTCAACTGGTCCCCATTTACATTATGAAGTACACAAAAACGGTAAAGTTATAAATCCAAGATCCTTTTTAACCTTGTAAGACACATGTTCAAAAAAAACAACCAAATTAAAGACTTAAATCAACAAGAGATTTCGACTATCATAGGCCTCGGCTTTACCATTACAGGCGAACTAAAAGGAAAAGCAGTAATCAGGATCGATGGAACTGTAATCGGGAACGTAAATGTTGAAGGTGGCATTGTTTTAGGTGAAAAAGGGATGATTAAAGGTGATATTCAAACAGGCTCAGCCATTATTTATGGAACAGTTAACGGAAATGTTAAAGCCCAAAACCTGGAAATAAAAAAGACGGGCAGAGTTAATGGCGACATTAAAACAGAGGCCATTGAAATTGAACTAGGCGCACAATACAATGGAAAACTCGAAATGCACCAATCAGGCAAAACAGAAGATAAAGTAGCTGTGAAAGCGTAGGCCTCATCTATTGGTTGGTGTCTCACCAACCAACATAATCCAACTCAGCATTACCCGCTAATATAGCTTTCCAATTGTGAAATGGTCTGTTTCTGATCTGCAATGATAAACTTCACCACATCGCCGATCGAAACCATTCCTTTTACTTCGTCGTTTTCTACTACTGGTAAATGGCGGATATGTTTATCGGTCATCAGCTCCATACAGTAATCAATACTGTCGCTTAAATTAATGGTGATCGGACTGGCTGTCATTGCTTCCTTAATTAAGGTATCTTTTGATGATTTACCCTGAAGGATGATTTTTCGGGCATAATCGCGTTCCGTAAAAATGCCATGTAGCCGATCGTTTTCCATGACCAATACTGCGCTGATGTTCTTTTCTGTCATTACCTTTAAGGCATCTAAAACAGAAATATTTTCTGATACCGAGATAATCCGTACCTGTTTGGTATCTAACAAGTGTTTTACGCTTTTCATAAAACTTAATTTGGTTATAACAATTTAAGAAATAATTAGCTGTAAATCAAAGTTTTATTTTAGGTTGTTCTCCGCTTTACAAACGAAGCACAGTTTTATGTAATCTAAGCCTGACAAGAACGTCAGCCTCCGATTCCTCATCGGAGCTATAGTGTATGGCAGGGCAGAACCTGACCTACGAATTGCTGGTTTTGCTTTTCAAATCAAGGGTTATCTCTTAAGTATATTCCTGCTTGGTAATAAGATTCTAGCTATAATCGTAAATAGATTTTACAATCCGTAAACCACCTTGTGCTTTTAATTATTTGGCTTTCACAAAGGGATGTGGTAACTTTGCATCACATTTAAAAACAAATAATTATGTCATCAGTAGAGACAACTTATATCCCTTACAAAGTTAAGGACATTTCACTGGCAGAATGGGGCCGTAAAGAAATCGAATTAGCCGAAGCAGAAATGCCAGGTTTAATGAGTTTACGTAAAGAATTCGGTCCAACACAACCGTTAAAAGGTGCGCGCATTGCAGGTTGTCTGCACATGACCATCCAAACGGCTGTATTAATCGAAACATTAACTGCACTGGGTGCTGAAGTTACCTGGTCATCTTGCAATATTTTTTCTACTCAGGATCACGCTGCGGCTGCAATTGCTGCTGCTGGTATTCAGGTTTATGCCTGGAAAGGTTTAAACGAAGAAGAATTCGATTGGTGTATTGAGCAAACTTTACACTTCGGTCCGGAACAACAACCATTAAACATGATTTTGGATGATGGTGGCGATTTAACCAATATGGTTTTTGATAAATATCCTGAGCTAATTGCAGCTATTAAAGGTTTATCAGAAGAAACTACAACTGGTGTTCACCGTTTGTACGAAAGAATGAAAAACGGAACATTGCACTTACCTGCAATTAACGTTAACGATTCGGTTACTAAATCTAAATTCGATAACAAATACGGATGTCGTGAGTCATTGGTTGATGCGATCCGTCGTGCAACTGATGTAATGATGGCTGGTAAAGTGGCTGTTGTTTGCGGTTATGGCGATGTGGGTAAAGGTTCTGCAGAATCATTAAGCTCACAAGGCGTACGTGTTATTGTAACTGAAATTGATCCGATCTGTGCTTTACAGGCTGCAATGGAAGGTTATGAAGTTAAACGTTTAGATACTGCCATTAAAGAAGCCGATATCGTGGTAACGACTACTGGTAACTGTGATATTGTACGCGAAAAACATTTCCGCGCATTAAAAGATAAAGCAATTGTTTGTAACATTGGTCACTTCGATAACGAAATCGATATGGCTTGGTTAAATGGTGCTTATGGCGATACCAAAGTGGAAATTAAACCTCAGGTTGATAAATATACAATCGACGGTAAAGATGTAATCGTTCTTGCTGAAGGTCGTTTGGTTAATTTAGGTTGTGCAACTGGTCACCCAAGTTTTGTAATGAGTAACTCATTCACTAACCAAACCTTAGCTCAATTAGAGCTTTGGACCAACAATGCTGCTTACGAAAACAAAGTTTATACTTTGCCTAAGCATTTAGACGAAAAAGTTGCCCGTTTACACTTAGAAAAAATCGGTGTAGAATTAGATGTTTTGGATCAACACCAGGCTGATTATATCGGTGTACCGGTAGAAGGTCCGTTTAAAGCAGATACATATAGGTATTAGTCCTTAGTCTTCAGTCGAGAGTCTGAAGTCGATATGATTTAAGAGGGATGTGCAATTTGCATATCCCTTTTTTATTCCTCCGATTTATCGGAGGAGTGCCTGTAAGGTGGGGTGTCACTAAAGCTTAGGTAAGTTTCTTAGTTTTTTGAAAACGTTAGTTCAGTAGCTCTTCCGAGGTTTCAGTCCTGCTGTACACTTTATCCCGATGGAAAAATCGGGATGTTCGTTCCCATCAGGTTTATTTTACAGCGGATCGTGGTTCTTTTGCTGCTGAAAACTTACATTTGAAAAAAGAAAAGAGATGAAAAAATTAATATTTGCACTAGTTCTTGGTGTATTTGCGTTTTCTGTAAATGCCCAAACTGCCCCTCAAAAAACTGCAACAGCGAAAGTAATCACCAAACAAATGGTAGATATTGCCTGTGGCGAATGTCAGTTTAAAATGAAAGGTAAAGATTGCGAGTTAGCAGTAAAAATAGATGGTAAATCTTATTTTGTTGATGGAAAAGGTATTGATGATTTTGGCGATGCCCATGGCGAACATGGTTTTTGTAATGCCGTAAGCAAAGCAGAAGTTACCGGCGAAATCGTGAATAATCGGTTTAAGGCTAAAGAAATAAAATTATTGCCAGCTAAGAAGTAGTTTTACCGCAAAGAACGCAAAGTTTTTCGCAAAGAGGCGCTAAGTATGATTTAAAACTATCTGAACCTAGCTTTGTGTTCTTTGTGCCTTTTCTCTGTGCGCTTTGCGGTTAAAAAGCAGGCTATTCAAATTCCTTTTCCAATCCTTGTCTTAAATCGAAAAGCAGCCATTGTTTGTTTTTTACATCTGCCTGTCTGGTTTTTAGCAACTGGATGAAATCTTTCACCCCGATTTCTTCATTCCCGTTGCCGTGGATCAATACGATGCTGCCCGCATTAGGCTGTTGTCCTTTGGCGAGCCAGGCATCACTGCCAACAGGAATTAATCCGTAGGCCTCGATCTTTTCTACAATGGTTTTATCCGATACCAAACCGGGGAAACGGAAAAATACCGATGGGGTTAATCCATTTTTAAGCATCAACTTTTCATTCTCCAATACCTCCACATCTAAATTGGTTCCAGGTGCCAATAAAAAGTTTTCAGCTAAGGGCAGCTTATTCACTTCGTGGTTGTAAGTATGGTTTATCCAGGTGATGTTCAGTTCCTTTTTCTCTATCAGACCTTTCAGCCAGTTCAAATCATCCTGATGTTTCAGCATCCATTTACCAGAAACAGAAATCGCGAGCGGCGCAGGCTTTTCTATTTTTTTAAATTCATCAAATACAGACTGAAAAATAATCCTGTCTAAAGCCTTGTGTGATGGACAAAGATCAATCGTTAAGGTAATCCCCTTTTCATTCGGAATGGCATGATCGATCCCCGCATTTTGAAGCTGTAAATCTTTAGCTGCTGCGGCTTCGATTGATTTAATGTAGGCCGTATTTTTAAAAATGGCTAATACATTCTGAAACTGTAAACTACTTGTAGTGTAATTACTAGCCAAGTCGATTTTTGTATCTAAAGTTTCTGGATTCACTAGCAATAAATATTTTTGATTATTTGCAGTGAAACTTCTTAATGCAAGTAAATCTATCGGGCCGTCAATTGTATTTTTATTTACACTGAAATTAGAGTTTTGGGGATCTTTTGGCTGGTTTCTTAAGCTTTTACTTTTTGTAATTGCGTGGGCAAAGTTGACCTTGTAACGCTTAATATCATCAAAATTCTGTGCAAAAACTTTAACACCAAAAAAGCAAATGGAAAAAATAATGAGGAGTAAAGATTTAGATAACTTCATATTTCCTTATTTAAAATCTTTCTAATTTAAGCCAAATCCATTATCTTTACAAACATCGCCATGAACAAAGAAAAAGTAAAATTATGGTTTAAGCGGGTGGGGCTGGTTGGGTTTTTATTCTTCCTGATTAAAGGATTAATATGGCTTGTTGTGTTCTATTTTATTGGTAAAAACGTTACCTAAATAGTTCATTAGTTCACTGGTCATTAGCTCATTAGTCCGCGCAAGTTGCATAATTAAGGCTTCTAAGTCAAGCGTCATCCTGAACTTGTTTCAGGATCTATTTCGAAAGTGTTTTACCTAAAAGTAAATAACATATTCGCGAGGAAATTCCACACAAAAACAATCACAATCGCAAAGAATTTGGCTACATAAAAATTGGTGCCATTTTTCCTTTGGTGAAAAAGGTAAATGATAAAAGTATTTAACCCCAAGCCGATTAAACTCACTACCAGAAATTTACTAAATTCTGTACCCCAGTGGCTATTGGTACTCTGAAATGTCCATACCCGGTTAATCAGGTAATTATTGGTTACTGCCAAAGTAAAGCCAATGGCGTTAGAGATGTATTTGTTTATTTTGATTTTCTCCTTACACAGCCAGGTTGCACCAAAATCTATCGCCATTCCAAGGAAACCCGTTAACCCAAATTTTAAGATGCGGAAGAATAAATCCATGTTAATGTATTTTAACCAAATAAAATCGCTCTAAAACCTGAGGGCGTGTTTTTACATTTAGAAATTTACCAGTCAGTTTAGTGGTATGAAAATATTCAAACGATTCTAGAATTTCAGCATGGTATTCGCTTTTTAGTTTTGCCAATTCCTGTTCTGGAATGTATATAACCAAGTCTTTTAGGTTCTTTGATTTGTCGAGATCACTATAACTATGCAGATATTTTACTTCTCCCGGGGCATAAAAATCAAAAGAAAATGCATCTATATAATTTAATACTGCAGGTTTAGCAGTGGGATAATTTTGCTTTAACCAATTACCGGCCTGCATACCTGATTGATATTTTAAAAGGGCCGGGTAGAAAAAAATGAAGAGAAATATCATTAATCCGACAGCTAAAAATGCACTTCTGGCAATGATGGTTTCCAATAAAATGCCTTTAAACAACAAGAATGCGATAACGAGAACAACGATCAGAATCCCGATAATTAAATATAGGTTTTCGAATCCAAAGAAAAAGGCTAAGACAGAAAGTAAGGCAATAACCAAAATGAAAATAATGTTCTGTATAATAAAGAAGGTTTTTAAACCTTTGCTGCCAAGCTTCCTTAAGTACAAGGCTGTGATGATCGAAAACTGAGGAAAGATAATCAGGATATAATGCGGCAACTGAAATTTAGAAAGCGAAAAGATCAGAAAAGTAACCGCTGCACTTGCCCAGATCATAATGCTTTCGGGCGCTAAAGTAATTCTGTTTTTTCTTTTAAACAGATTTACAACGGCTGTATAAAATAGTACAGACCAAGGAAGGAATGCCCAAAGGGTGGTGTGTAGAAAAAAGGAAATATCCCCTTTGCCTTTAATTGGGCCATTGTTAAAAAACCTTCCAAACTGACTGTCCCAAAAGAAAAATTTTAAACCCGAAACACCAGTCCTTTCAAAAACAACTTTTTCGGGATGCAGATCGAATTGCGTGTAAAGCGAATACAGCTCGGGCGTAATAAAAACAAAAATCAAAAGAATGGCGATATACCATTTTGCTTTTAAAAGCTGACGGTACTGTTTTGTAAGCAACCAATAGATAATAAAACCGGCAAATACAGGAATCAACACAAAAATTCCCTTGATCAATATTGCGCAGGCAGCAAAAAATGAGCCTGCTATAATGTGCCAAAAAGAATTTTGGTGTGCTTTATAATAATGATAAATAGATGCTAATGTAAAGGTTGTAATATAAATTTCGGCCCTAACATCAAAAGTAGAGGTGATGATATGCAAGGCACTTAGAAAAATCACCGCACTGATTAAGCCGGTTTTTTCATCGTATATGTCTTTGGCTAATTTGTATAAATACCAAGCGCCCAGTAAACCGAACAGAAATGATGGTAATTTATAGGCGAAGGATGAGATTCCGAAAATTTTAAAGGATGCTGCAGAAATCCAAAAAGTGAGGTGGGGTTTGTCCAGCCAGTCGGCCCCACGGCCATAAAGGTTAAACCAATCTTTAAACAGGATGATGTTTTTAGACATGGACGCATACAATGCACCATCGGGCTCCATCACGCCGCCAAAAAGTGCTGGTATACTTGCAATTGCAAGTAAAGCAATCAGAAATTTATATAGGGTTGTATCTTTTAAGTTCATTTACAAGAAGCAAATATGAGCAAAAAAAAGTCAAATTTTTTTAAGGTTTAAGAATAACAAAGGCAAAGCCTTATCTTTGCTGCATGACAAAGTTATCGGTTAATATCAATAAAATTGCTACACTCCGCAACAGTCGTGGAGGTAATAATCCTGATCTGGTTAAGGTTGCATTAGATTGCGAGCGTTTCGGCGCGCAGGGAATTACCGTGCATCCACGGCCTGATGAACGTCATATCCGTTACCAGGATGTTTATGATTTAAAGGCTGTTATTGCGACAGAATTTAATATTGAAGGAAATTGCAGAGAAGATAAATTTGTTGATCTGGTTTTGGCGAACAAACCTGCCCAGGTTACGCTCGTACCTGATGCCGAAGGTCAGATTACTTCTAACCACGGTTGGGATACGGTTAAACATAAAGATTACCTGAAAGAAATGGTTGCAATTTTCCAAAAGGAAGGTATCCGTGTTTCTATTTTTGTAGATCCGGTTGTAGAGATGGTGGAAGGCGCGGTAGAAACCGGAACAGACCGGATTGAATTATATACCGAGGCTTATGCGCATAATTATTTTGCCGATCGCGAAAAAGCTGTTATAAGTTATGTTGCTGCGGCACATCATGCCAACAAATTGGGCTTGGGAATTAACGCCGGGCATGATCTCGACTTACACAACCTTCATTATTTTGCACAGAGTATCCCAGGTTTATTAGAAGTTTCAATCGGTCATGCGCTCATTAGCGATGCACTTTATCTGGGACTGGAAACTACCATTCAGAAATATTTACAACAACTGGCCTAGTTTTTAACCGCAAAGACTGCAAAGAAAAAGGGCACAAAGAACGCAAAGTTAGGTTCGTCGGTTTAATCAAGTGCTGCGCTTCTTTGCGAAATCCATGGTGTCCTTTGCGGTTAAACAATAAAATATATGTTAAAAGGAATCCTCCTTGTTTTTTTCGGTGCCTGCAGTTTTGGTATCCTCTCTACTTTTGTTAAACTGGCTTATCACGAAGGTTATACCCTGGGCGATGTTACAGGTGCTCAGGCTTTCTTTGGTGCTGTAATTTTATGGGTGCTATTTTTCTTCCAAAGCAGAACAGCTGGTTATAAAGCTAAAGCGATTGTACCTAAAACCCCTTGGTGGAAAATGGTGTTGGCAGGAACATGTACTGGATTAGTGAGTGTGTTTTATTATCAATGCGTAAAGCTTGTGCCAAATTCGGTAGCCATCATTTTGTTAATGCAGTTTATATGGATGAGTATTTTAATGGAATACCTTGTTTTTAAAAAGAAGCCCACAGGCTTACAGTTCCTGGCAATCCTGCTGGTCTTAGCTGGAACCGTTTTGGCGAGCGGAATGGCGGAAACAAGTATTAAGAGCATGGATTTAAAAGGGATTGTTTTTGGTTTATTGGCTGCAATTTCTTATGCAGGATTTTTGCTGCTGAGTGGCCGGATTGGAAATGAATATGCCCCATTGCAAAAAAGTGCCTTGATGATTACCGGTGCCTGTATATTGATCTTCATTATTTTTCCGCCAACATTCTTATTTAATGGCGCTTTAAATGGTAGTTTATTGGAATGGGGACTGATTATCTCCGTTTTTGGCACAGTTATTCCACCTTTATTTTACGCAGAAGGCGTGCCCAGAATCGGAACAGCCATAAGTTCGATATTAAGCGCTGCGGAGTTGCCCGTTGCTGTAATGATGGCGGGTTTTGTGCTGCAAGAGCAAGTATCGTTTTTAAGGTGGGTTGGTGTTGTGGTAATTTTATCGGCCATGGTTTTGCCAAATCTTAAATATTTGAAAAAAGGTGGAGGGTAGGAAGGCTGAGGGTGTAAGGTTAAAGTACGCGATAAATAATCTTCCGACTTTCGGACCTCGGACATCCGACTTATTGAAAAAATAAATATCTTTAAAAAGCATAAAGCATTTACACATGAAAAAACTTACTATTTATATTTTATCCTTTATCATTGTCGGATTAACCGCATGTAAAACCAAAACCACTATTAACCAGGATGAGGCCGGAGAAGTGATCACTGATTATTTAAAAGCTAATCCTGAATACAAAACTACACGTTTCAATTTTGGAGAAATAAAATTTAACAGTACAAACGATATGTTTGAGCTTGGTAAATATAAAACTTTAGCAAGCAAAGGTTTGGTGACATTAGACCTGAAAGCGGCAAAAAAGAAATTCCTTTCAAAAGATAGCAGTTTCGTTTACCAAATTACGTTAACCGACAAAGCAAGTCCATTGGTTTTAAAACAAGATGGCGATAAAGCAACCGTAAAAGTTGTAGAATATGTTTTAGCCGATGAAAAGCCTGTAGATTTTGCTCAGGTAAATTCTAGTACAGCCAAAGTTACGGTATCGCTTAAAATGACAACAACAGATTTTGAACCCTTTGATAAAGATGCCAATAAAAACAGCAACTTCATTACCAAAACGTATAAGTTAAAGCTGAGTAAAGATGAAGGTTGGAAAGTGCAGAAGTAGATTTAAAGACTAAAGCTGAAAGATAAAAGCCTAATCCCTATTGCACCCTGCAACTTCTGTTTCTTGTAGGCCCCCGACGTTTTTAAACCCGACAGAAGCGAAAATCCTTCTGTTTCCATGCTCGTAAAAGATTGCTTCGTCGTTCCTCCTCGCAATGACGATAGTTTCGTGGAGTGCCGCAAAAAGATTGTAGCGGATGGCGGGAACGAATCTGAATTGTAGCACAGCCATTGCTTTTCAAAATCATCAGCTCATCAAATAAAATGAACAAACGTTTGTTTTGGCCTAAGAAATGCAACTATCTGTTTTTTAACATTTTTTAAGGAATTTAAGTTTAAAAACTTGATACCTTCATGGTCTAATCTAAATATTAACCATGAAAAATCTAGCTCACCTCCTCACCCTTATTTTCTTCTTTCATGTATTTCCTTTAGCAGCAAAACCTATTGTACCCAAAAATCTCCATGGTTTTTGGAGTTATAAAATAACAAAAGTAGGGAACTGGAACGGCACATTAATTAATGATAATTATGTCGAGTATAATTATCGGATGTATAAAGTTGACAGTCTAAAAAATAATAATGGGACCTACAAAATGTGGCTCAATACAGGAGATAAAAACCCTTTAACCTTAGAAATTAAAACACCAAATGAAGGTAAATCCTTATTGAAGTTTAATAAGTGGGAAAAAGAGATTTCTTGTACATGGAGTGCTTCTGATCCTGACATTAAAATTTATAACAAAAGCGAAATCCCATCATACTATTTTGGAAAATGGGTGAGTACACCATCTCATTCCGATTTTTACATCACTGCCAAACATAAAATGCTTTATCAAAATAAGGAATGGGACATTGAATGGGCTGGCAACTACATGGATAAGGAAGATCGGTTTTTGTTGAAAGATAAAGATAGCTGCAGAATGGTTTATGTACATAAATTGGTTAAAGCATTAAAGGTAAACAGCCTTGAGGGACCGAAAATTTATTCCCCTATTGCTAAGAATCCCTTAGTATACCAATTCTTGGGTAATTGGATAAACGATGAAACCAACGCATGGCAGTATGGTTTTTTTGAAGACTTTGCGATCTACAATCAGCAGGTTTATCCCTATAAAAGCATCAATAAAAATGGAAAAAGTTTAAAAATTACGCTTCTTAAAGATGGCAAGGAGAGAAATATTCAATTTACAGCGAAAAACGATAGCATTGCCCAATTGGTCGACGAGCAAGGTAAAAGCGATGTATACCTGCTGAAAAAAGAATTTAAAGCCAGCAGTACAAAAGATGCAACAGCATTTAAAGACAGTCATTTTGCCAAAGTTGACACCGCAGTTATTACCGGTTATTTAAGAAACCCAACAAGTAATAAACCTTTTTCAGTTGGTTTTACTGATCATTTAAAAGATGAGCAGGTGAATTACTATGGCGATTTAGATAACAATGGTTTTTTTACGGTCAAAATTCCTTTATTAAATACTACTCAGGTTTTTTTAGACTGGGATAGGAATGGAGTTATTGACGTGATCGAACCAGGTGAACATTATTTTTATTTTGAAGATTTTAATATACAGGTTAGGAGTGCTATGGGCGATAATGCCGGTTTTCATAATGAATTACTGAATTACAAGTATTATGGCCCTTACTCAAGAATCACAGAGCGTGATTATAATGCCAGAAGAAATGCTGATTTATTATCTTTTTTATCCATCAGTAAGAATGAACATCAAAAAGCAATTGAATACCTGAATAAACACTTGGCAAAGTACCAAAATGCAAGCAACCGCTTTAAATATTTTGTGTCAGAAGGTTACAAGTATAAAATGGGATTTGATTTAATGCAGAAAAGATTTACCCTAAATCAAGAGAAGTTTCCGGAACCGTTTATCAGTTTTGTTAGCGATAGTTTGTATAAAAACAACCCACCTAAACCTTTTACGCTGGTTAGGGATTTTTCAATGTTTAAAAGAGATTACTTTGCTTATTTGGCGTCGAATGAACGAAATTCTGTTAAATGGGACGATGTGCTTGCTGAAATGATTTATTTAAAACAGATTCATTTATCAGGTAAGGAAAAGGAGGCGATGCTCGCTGAGATCGAATTGAATAAAATTGGGTCAACTAAAGACTCACTAAAATATATAGGGCTTTTGAAGGACTTTTCTCCTAAAAAACGAAAATTGGCAGATAGTGTAAGGAGGGTTTATAAACAACAGATTATAGAGCGGGCAGATCAAAAACTGGCTTTTAAAGTTTTTGATAAAGAATTAAGGGTGGCAAAGGGTATTGAAAACGAAGATTTGAGCGCGGGTCTTATAGCACGTGGTTTTTATAAATATTTTGAGGGTAAACATACTGCAATGCCAGATACTGTATTTGCGCGGTTTATTGGCGACTTAAAAAATGATTTTTATCGAAATGAAATTGAGAAGCTCCAGCTTAGTTACCAAAACATGTCGAAGGTTGATGTGGAATACAAGGAAAGTTTAAAGAGAACGGATCATTTAAAAGATGCAAAAAATGCAGATTCGCTCTTTGCTGAGCTAATTAAACCTTATAAAGGAAAAGTAATTTATGTTGACTTTTGGGGTACATGGTGTGCCCCCTGCAAAGGCGAAATGCCTTTTGTGAAACCGGTTAAAGAAGCTTTAAAGGGAAAAGATGTTGTGTTTATGTATTTCGCCAATAATTCTCCGGAAGAAGGTTGGAAGAATATTATTAAAGAATACGAATTGTCTAGTGAAAATGCCGTTCATTACCGCTTGCCAGAAACCCAGCAAAATATTATCGAGACCAGATTCTCGATAAACAGTTTTCCTACCTATATTTTAATTGATAAAGAAGGAAATATAAACACGATGAAAGCCCCACGACCAAGTGACAAAGCACAACTTGTGGCTGCCGTAAATACTTTGCTAACGAAATAACAAGCTCCTTGCGGTTGGCTTTTGTTGGCCGCAAGTATTGATTGGCATTTGCACCATACAACCTTTGCTTCTTGCAGTTTCCATTGTTTTTAAACCCGACAGAAGCAAAAATCCTTTTTGTTTGCAGCAAGCTTCAGTATGACAGGGAAGTAGCAAAAAGATTGTAGCGGATGGCGGGAACAAACTTGAATTTTAGCACAGCCATTGCTTTTCAAACCGTATGCTATGCAAAAATTATTACGAATTCTTTTTCCACAGATAGGTTTTAAGCTTTTTAAACAAATCTTCTTTTTTAGGCCTTTCCTTTCCGTTATGGGTTAAATTGTTGTCGTAATGGTTTAGCAGTTCTGCAGCATAATCTTTTTGAGGCTGACTACCTGATTTTAATACCTCGATAAACCGAATGGCGTTATGATTTAAGGTGCTGTTAAACGAAACGGCATAATACTCGCTCCGTTCAGACGGCTTTTTATTTTTATTGTTTTCCTCCGCGCCGTTTTCTGCAAAGTAATCGACGTGAAGAATAATCGGGTTTAATTTTTTCAATCTCTTAGTACCTTTGCGCTCGTTCCTCCATGGATGTTCTTTTTTATAAAGTTGCGCAAGCAGAAAATCTTTTTTCCAAAGGGTAATCTGGTGCGACATTAAATAATTTGACGCCTCATTATCGATCTCCGCAATATTAAATCCTTCAATAAAATTAGCGGTTTCTTTAGTTTTGTAAACACCAGAACTATGGAGTTTAACCTGTTGCCAATCGTTTTCAATGGCCTGTTCGAACAGCACTGTAAAGAATTTAGGATTTACGGGTTTGCTTAACCACATATCTTCCTGGAAATAGAGCACATATTCTTCGTCTATATTACCTAACAACGTTGCCAGGCGATCGGACCATTCGCCTTTGCCCGATTTGATGTTTGTAAAACCATTCACATCAGCGTTTTTTATTTCTGTAGCGAAATAATAATTGCATGGTATTTTAAAATCCCAGTTTTTGGAGAAAGTGTAATCAAAACCTTTATAAAGAAATTCATAACTGTCGCAGGCATGAACTAAAAGTGCGACGTTATTTTTATAAGTTGACATAAAAGAACACAGGGTAAGTAGGTGCTTTCAAATTTACGAAAATGCTTTCCTCCTTTCCTTTGGTAGCTGATATTTTACGTTGCGGCTGCTTATCGATTCGGCTCAACAGGATGCTAAAAGATTGAAGTTGACCATGGCGACAAACTTAAATTTCGGAACGGCCATCACTTTCCCAATAATGAGTTAATCAAATAAAAATGAACAAACGTTTGTCTTCTTATTTGTGCACAAAATCTACCTATTTTGTCGCTTTTAACGGCAAATAATACACCTTTTTTACACTGATATATAGCAAAATACAGCTTCGTTTTTGCTACCTTTGCACGCAAATTTATTATTCATACCGCATGAGCTTAAATATCCATTACAAGGAAGATTTTCAAAATCGTCATATTGCACCAAATGAGGCAGATACAGTCGAAATGTTGCAAGCTGTTGGCGTAAATTCTATTGATGAGCTGATTGAACAAACTGTTCCGACGGCAATTAGGTTAAAACAGCCATTAAATTTGCCTGCAGCGAAATCAGAAACTGAATATCTTGGTGCTTTAAAACAAACTTCATTGTTGAATAAAGTTTTCAAAAGCTTTATCGGACAGGGTTATTATGATACCATTACCCCGGGTGTAATTTTACGTAATGTATTCGAAAACCCAGGATGGTACACACAATATACACCATACCAGGCAGAAATTGCACAGGGCCGTTTGCAGGCTTTGTTAAATTTCCAAACGATGGTTATCGATTTAACCGGAATGGAAATTGCCAATGCATCTTTATTAGATGAAGGTACTGCTGCTGCTGAAGCGATGTTTATGCAATATAGCCTGCGTAAAAACCAGGCGGCTAAAAAGTTCTTCGTTTCGGAATTGCTTTTCCCTCAAACGATCGATATTTTAAAAACACGAGCTAATCCTTACGGCATTGAACTGGTTATTGGAAGTCATTTAGATTTCGTAGCTACTGAAGATTTCTTTGGTGCAATTGTTCAATACCCGGCAGGGAACGGTGAAGTTTTTGACTACAAAGACTTTGCATCGGAATTGCACAATCAAAATATTAAATTAACGGTAGTTGCCGATATTTTAAGCTTAACCTTGTTAACGCCTCCAGGCGAGTGGGGAGCTGATGTGGTAGTTGGAACTACACAGCGTTTAGGTATACCAATGGGTTTTGGCGGACCACATGCTGCATTTTTTGCCACTAAAGAAGAATATAAACGTAACATCCCGGGTCGTATTATCGGTGTAACGATTGATAGTCACGGCGATTATGCTTTACGTATGGCTTTGCAAACCCGCGAGCAGCACATCCGTAGAGATAAAGCAACATCAAACATCTGTACTGCGCAGGCATTGCTAGCTATTATGGCTGGCTTTTATGCAGCTTACCACGGTCCGAAAGGCTTAAAAGCAATAGCAGAGCGTACACACGGTTTGGCCATCAGTTTAGCTTCTACGTTAAAAGGTTTAGGCTTTGAGCAGTTAAACTCAGCTTATTTCGATACCATACGTTTCGATTTAGGCGATTTAAAAGGTGGTATCCATTCGGGATGTATCGATAACGAAATCAACTTAAATTATGTTGGTAACGTTGTAACTATTTCTTTCGATGAAACCAGCACTTTCGAAGATGTAGCTTTAATTGCTAAAATCTTTGCTAAAGTTAAAGCCATTGCTGCCGATCAGGTTGAAGTGGTAGAAAATGTAGAAACCGTTATCCCTGCATCGTTACAACGTACTTCGGCTTATTTAACACACCCAATCTTTAATCTGCACCATTCAGAGCACGAAATGTTGCGTTATATCAAATCATTAGAAGCAAAAGATTTATCGCTTTGCCACTCGATGATTGCTTTGGGTAGCTGTACCATGAAATTAAATGCGACTGCAGAGATGATTCCGGTTACCTGGTCTCACTTTGGTCGCATCCACCCATTTGCACCTGCCGATCAGGTATTGGGGTATTATTCAGTTTTTAATGAACTGGATAAATGGTTAAGTGAAATTACCGGTTTTGCCGCAATGAGTTTACAGCCAAATGCTGGCGCTCAGGGCGAATATGCTGGTTTAATGGTTATCCGCGCTTATCACCACGATAGAGGCGATTTCCACCGTAATGTAGCGTTAATTCCTGCTTCGGCACACGGAACAAACCCTGCTTCTGCTGCTATGGCCGATATGAAAATTGTCGTAGTAAAATCTTTAGAAAACGGTAACATCGATGTTGAAGATTTAAAAGCGAAAGCAGAATTACACAAAGACAACTTATCGTGTTTGATGGTAACTTATCCATCTACTCACGGTGTGTTCGAAGAAAGCATTATCGAAATCTGCGAAACCATCCACGCTAATGGCGGACAGGTATATATGGATGGTGCTAATATGAATGCACAGGTTGGTTTAACAAGTCCGGCTAATATCGGTGCCGATGTTTGTCACTTAAACTTGCACAAAACTTTCTGTATCCCCCACGGTGGTGGCGGTCCGGGTATGGGCCCAATCGGTGTGGCAAAACACCTGGTTCCTTACCTTCCAGGTCATGCTGTGGTTGATATTGATAAAGGAAAATCAATTTCTGCAGTTTCATCTGCGCCATGGGGTTCGGCTTCGATTTTGATTATCTCTCATGCTTATATCGCTATGATGGGTGCTGAAGGTTTAACCAACGCCACAAAATATGCGATTCTAAACGCAAACTACATGAAAGCGCGTTTAGAGCAACACTATCCGGTGCTTTATTCAGGTGCTCAGGGTCGTTGTGCGCACGAAATGATTTTGGATTGCCGTGCTTTCAAAGCTTTCGGAATTGAAGTGACCGATATCGCAAAACGTTTAATGGATTATGGTTTCCACGCCCCAACAGTTTCGTTCCCAGTTGCGGGTACCTTGATGGTTGAGCCTACCGAATCGGAGCCTAAACATGAGTTAGACCGTTTTTGTGACGCCTTAATAGCGATTAAAAACGAAATTACCGCAGTGGAAAATGGCACTTTAGATAAAACTGATAACCCGTTAAAAAATGCTCCACATACGGTTTCGGTAATTACCGCTAACGAATGGGATCATGCTTACAGCCGTCAAACAGCTGCGTTCCCGCTTCCATATGTGTTAGAACGCAAGTTCTGGCCTTCAGTTGGTCGTGTTAACGATAGTCATGGCGATAGGGCTTTAATCTGTGCTTGCCCACCGATTGAGAGTTACTTAGAAGAGATCGTTCCTTAGTAAGGTAGAAGGCGGGAAGGTTGAGGGTTTAGGGTTTTCTTTTCCATCGCCTTAATTACTCCAGATCGTCATTGCGAGGAGGAACGACGTGGCAATCTATTTAGAAAAATTTTGAGCTCAGGCTCGTGCCCTCACGAACATATTGATCTGCAAGTTTTATGAAATCGTTTCATAAAACTTGCAGATTTTTTTTTGGAAATGAATGTTAGGTTTTCATAGGGGAGTGCAGTCCTGCCATTCGCTTCAATCTTTTTGTAGCATCTGCTCTTCATTATCGTCATTGTGAGGAGGTAAGACGAAGCAATCTTTTACTGTAAGTGCAAACAAAAAGGATTTCACTGCTGTCAGGTTTAGGATAAAAAGTTTGAAGTTCAAACCAATTAGGCGGGAGCAATATTTACTTTGGGTAGAAGTTATAAGCAACTCGGACACCTACGATTAAGTATTGGTTGCTTTTGCCCCCATTTCATCGGCTTCTTTTTCTAAACTATCATCACTAACATTTATGTTGGGTTTTAATGGTGCTGTTGGTTTAACCCTGCCTTGTTTTTGCTGCACTACATGCCATGCCTCATGCGGTAAATGTTTTTCCTGATCGGCAGCCAAATGAATATCAGCACCCTTGGCATAGGCTAAAGCATTTAATTGTGCAGGTTTATCTGAATTCGTGTGTACTTTCACTCCATCCATTGAAATACCTGAAAGTGCTTCAATGCCGTTTTTTAAATTATCGGGTAAATTTTTCTTGGCCATGTTTTTTTTGCCGATTTTAATATCACTACAGATTCAGCGTTCTTCCTATTTGAATAAACCTTCAGAATTAACATTGTAGCCTAAAACTTTAATCTGGTCGTTTTCTGCGGTTAAGGTAAGGGTTTCTTTTGCCTGAAATTTTGTCCTTTCTACAACATAATATAGTACATAATTTGCAGATGGATTTGAGCCTCTGATCACTTTCGTTTCCCAATGATCTAATTTTTTGCTTTTTATCTCGCCCAGCTTATTAACAGTCCCGGTTAAATAGTCATTTAATTTTTGCGTACTGGTTACTGCTTTAAATTGATTGCTAAGGATCGGACTTAATTTTTTCAAATCTTTTTGCTGAAGTAGCGCATAAAACTGATCGGCTACTTTCTCCCCTTCTTTTTTATCTTCTTCGCGGTTTAAATAAGCACTATTGAAATTACAGCCTGTTGCAATAAATAATAAGCTGAATAAATATAATGAGGCGTAAATTTTATTTTTCATGAGCGTCTGATATTATTTTCTAAATATAGAAGATTATTTTTTCTATGAACAGTATAGAATAAAATTAAGCATGATAGGTAGGTAGCAAATGTTTGCATTTTTTAGGCGATGCCAAGGAAGCCCTCTACCTTAAACCTTCCGCCTTCTACCTTTGTATATCACATTAAAAAGTAAACAAATTAAACCATTGCTATAATTATGCAGTCAATAGAATGATTTTAAATAAATCCGATTATTTTTGAAAAAACTTAACATAGGTCAATAACAAGAGATCGGGAGTTAGTCTATATTTGTATCAAATTTTAAAAAACCAGAAAATGAAATTAAAAATTAGCTCAATTTTTTTATTAGTGGCAGTTGTAGCACTGTCAGCTTTTAAAAACCCAACTAAACCAGTAACTTATACTGTAGATGCAGCAAAATCGACCATTACTTGGGTTGGTAAAAAAGTAACAGGTTCTCACAATGGAACTGTAGCTTTACAATCAGGTACCTTAGCCGTTAACGGTAAAAGTGTAACTGGTGGTACATTTGTAATTGATATGACTTCAATTAAAGATGCTGATGGAAGCGCTAAATTAGAAGGTCACTTAAAAGCAGACGATTTCTTCGGTACAACTAAATTTCCAACTTCAACTTTCGTAATTACTAAAGTTGCTGGTTCAGGAGCAAACGTAACGGTATCAGGTAATTTAACCATCAAAGGCATCACTAAGCCATTAAGTTTCCCTGCAACAGTAACTGTAAATGCAGATGGTACAGCTTCGGCTTTAGCAGGTAAAATCGTTGTTGATAGAACTAAATATGACATCAAATACGGTTCTAAATCATTCTTCGATAGCATTGGAGACAAAGCAATTGACGATAACTTCGAATTAGCTGTTAAATTGGTAGCTAAAAAATAATTATTTCCGTCTCGGAAAAAGGAAAAGCCTCGGCATGTGTCGAGGCTTTTTTTGTGCCAGCTGAAGCAGGCAACAATAAATGATTGGTAAGTAAATCAGGTGATGATGAATTTCATTGTGGTTAGGCTTTAGCCAACCACAATTTAAGCAAAATAATAAATCGGATTTTTTAACTTATACTAAATCCACTATTGGTCTGTTTCCCCTAAAACCTAAAACCTAAACTACCTAATCTTAAATCCGCCTTCAATAGCATCAACAAAACCAGTTGCTGCGCTTTTACCATGGTAGAACAAACACTCCCAGTTTTCTTCGGCTGCTCTTTTACCAAATTCTTTGCGTAATTCCATCGCTTTGCGGCCATCGAAATCGTATTTGGCAATAAAATTTTTAACCAGTTCTTCAGGTTCAGGCAGTACATCGCCACCAAAAAATACCTTTTGTTTACCTTCTGTTAAAAGGAAAATCTGGTGGTTAGGGCAGTGCGCACCTGTAAATTCGTAAGCAATGGTTTCATCCAATGCGCCATCGCCTTCTACAAATTTTAATTGTGCGTTACGCTGAACAAAATCGAAAATATCGGTATGGTAAGAAGATGAAGTGCTGCTAAATGCCGTTTCCCATTCGCCACGGTTAATCACATATTCCGCATCGGGGAAACTGAGTTCAACTTTATCATTTCCCTGTTTATGGATCATACCCCCAGAGTGGTCGTAATGTAAGTGCGACATTAATACCTTGGTTACATCGGTAGGATCGAAACCTGCATTGCGGATATTTTTATGCAGAATCAGTTCGCCATGGTCATCGCTAAATCCTAAACCAGTGTCGAAAAGAATCAGATCATTCTTCAGTTCAACTAAAAATGGCTGAACATTGATAAATAGTGATGCGGGTCTATCTTTAAAGTTATGTATAGTGGGGTCGAAAGGAACAAATTTCTTTGTCGCATCAACAGAATAGGTGCCTTCGAATAGGGTGTGGACTTGCAAAATGTAGATCTTTAATGTTTCTACAAAGGTAACAATCTAAACTTGAGTATTTGTTTTGGTAAAAGCTTGGATACTTCCTTTTTTTGTAAAATATGATACTTAAATTTCAGGCATGAATCTCCGAATCTTAATTTTTCTGCTGGCTTGTAGTTTTTCGATACAGTTAAAGGCACAGCAAAAACCAAATGTAATTATTGTACTGGCTGATGATATGGGTTATGCTGATATTTCTTGTTATGGAAGTCCGCTGATTAAAACACCATTTTTGGATGGAATGGCTGCTAAAGGAATAAAAGCTACAAACTTCGTAACCACTTCACCAACCTGTACACCGTCAAGGGCATCATTGCTCACTGGAAGATACTGTAGCAGGATGGATTTGCCATGGCCAATAGGTCCGGGCGATAAACGTGGTATGCCTGAAGATGAAATTACCATTGCACAAATGCTTAAACAATCAGGCTATGCCACCGCACTGGTGGGTAAATGGCATTTGGGTGATCATGGTGTTTCGCTGCCAAATAAAAAGGGATTTGATGAGTTCTATGGCCTTTTATATAGCCACGATTACAGAGCGCCTTATGTTAAAACCGATACGACAATCAAGATATTTAGGAATACCAAACCAGAGATCTATAAACCACATGATAGTATTTTAACAAGTTCTTACACCCGCGAATCGATCAAATTCATTAAACAAAGTGCTGCGGCTAAAAAACCGTTTTTTCTTTACCTGGCGCAAAATATGCCACACCTGCCTGTAGCTTTTGCAGCGCAAAAAAGTAGAAGAACACCTTCGGCAGGCGGTGAGCTGGGTGATGTGATCGAAGATATGGATGCCGGTTTGGCTGCAATCTGGAAACAGGTGGTCGCATCAGGGCAGGCAGACAATACCGTTTTTATCTTCACAAGCGATAACGGTCCGTGGATTAACGCACCACAGCGCATGTACGACGATGGTTTTACCAAGTTCTACCATGTGGGCTCAGCTGGGGTTTTTAGAGGATCGAAAGGAATGTCATACGAAGGTGGCCACCGTGTTCCTTTTATCGTGTACTGGAAAGGGCATACCCTTAGCGATACGCAATTAACTAAACCCATTTCAAATTTGGATGTTTTTCCTACGCTGGCCGAGTGGACCAAGAGCAAATTGCCTGCAAAAGTATACGACGGTGAATCTATTTCAGCCCTGCTAACCAGTAAAAACAATGCTAAACCTCACCGCCCGATCTATTACCACAACTATGTTTTGGAAGGTGTAAAAGATGGCGACTGGAAATTGAGGATTACCAAAAAGGATAATAAAGAACTTACTGAGCTTTATAATTTATCATGGGATCCGGCAGAGCGCGTAAATTTGGTTGATGATGCAAAATATGCTGACCAGAAAGCACACTTGATAAAACTTTATCAGGCCTATCCAGGAAATTCGAGGTAAAATTTAACTTTTTGTTTTTAAAGGTTTTGTTCGCCAACCCATTAGATATTGCCTCCATCATATCCAATTAAAATGTATATTTACTGTTCGGAGACAGAATAAATGGAAAAAAGATGGGTGCTGGCATCAGATTGCAATGATGCTACGGTAAATAAAATAGCAGAACAACTCAATATAGATCGCTCACTTGCACAGATACTTGTGCAACGGAATATCTGTGATTTCGATCAGGCAAAAGATTTTTTTAGACCCGATCTGGATCATCTTCACGATCCTTTTATCATGAAGGATATGGATGTTGCTATTGCCCGTATAGAAACCGCATTGGCCAACCACGAAAAAATACTGATCTATGGCGATTATGATGTAGATGGTACAACTTCGGTTGCACTGGCTTACAGTTTTTTTTCGCAGCTCACTAAAAACATCGAATATTATATTCCCGATCGCTACTTAGAAGGCTACGGCATTTCTACTGCAGGAATAGATTATGCTAACGAAAACGGTTTCTCTCTCATCATTGCATTAGATTGCGGAATAAAATCTATCGATAAAATTGATTACGCCAATACTTTAGGTGTCGATTTTATTATCTGCGATCACCATTTGCCAGGAGATGAATTGCCGCGGGCTATCGCCGTTTTAGATCCTAAACGTGCTGATTGCGCCTATCCTTTTAAAGAACTGGCCGGTTGCGGTATAGGCTTTAAACTTGCACAGGCATATGCGGAAAAACATCAGCTCCCTAAAGATACTTATCTGCAATATTTAGACCTGGTAATGGTAAGCATAGCTGCCGATATTGTTCCGGTAGTGGGCGAGAATAGAATTTTAGCCTATTATGGCTTAAAAAAGCTAAACTCAAATCCATGCGAAGGTTTACGTGCCCTGATGGAAGTTTCGGGCAAAACCGAAAACTATAGCATTACCGATGTGGTTTTTACTTTAGGTCCGCGGATTAATGCCGCCGGACGGATAGACCATGCTAAACATGCAGTTGCCATGCTGCTTTGCCAGGTAGATGGAAACGCATTGGAGCAGAGTGAACTGATTAACCTTAAAAATACTGAGCGCAAAACATACGATCAGGACATTACCCGCGAGGCTTTGGCTTTAATTGGCGAAAGTGATATTTTAATCAATAAAAAAACTACCGTCGTTTTCAACGAGAACTGGCATAAGGGGGTAATCGGAATCGTAGCTTCACGTTTAACTGAAAAATATTATCGCCCTACAATCGTATTAACAAAATCTAACGGACATGTAGCTGGTTCCTGCCGATCAGTAATTGGTTTCGATCTGTATGAGGCTTTAAGCGGTTGTGCCGATTTACTGGATCAATATGGCGGGCATAAATTTGCCGCAGGTTTAACCATGCAACAACATAATGTAGATGCCTTTGCTGATAAGTTTGAAGAAATTGTATCGGCCAGTATTACAGAGGAATTGCTTACACCGATGATCAGGATTGATGCCGAAATCGATCTGGCACAGATTGATGGTAAATTCTATCGCGTTTTATCTCAGATGGGACCCTTCGGACCCGAAAATATGGCGCCTATTTTTGTTACCCACAATGTATATCTCGCACAGCACGCCATGGCTGTTGGTCAAAATCATTTAAAAATTAATATAAAACAACAAAATTCGCCTATTTTTGAAGGCATTGCATTTGGGTTGGCCGAATTTCAAAATCTTTTACAACCAAAGGTACCGTTTTCGGTTTGTTATACGTTAGAGGAAAATGTGTGGCGTGATAAGAAACGTTTGCAATTAAATATTAAAGGAATAAAAGTTAATTAACTATAAAATAATCGTCATGCTGAACTTGTTTCAGCATCTAATTAGAAAGGTCCTGAAATGAATTCAGGGTGACGAATGAATCAATATATGATATTAAGAGCCGAAAATCTGGTTAAAAAATATAAGCAGCGTACTGTTGTAAACAATGTTTCTTTTAACGTAAGCCAGGGGGAAATTGTTGGTCTTTTAGGCCCGAACGGTGCCGGAAAAACAACTTCCTTTTACATGATTGTTGGTTTAATTAAACCAAACGAAGGCCGCATTTTCTTGGAAGAAGAAGATATTACAGAAGATCCGATGTACCGCAGGGCGCAAAAAGGAATCGGTTATTTAGCCCAGGAAGCATCTGTTTTTAGAAAACTTACCGTAGAAGATAATATCCTGGCCATTTTGGAAATGAGCAAATTGACCAAGGAAGAACAGCGTGATAAACTCGAAGAGCTCATCAATGAGTTCAGTTTACACAAAGTACGTAAAAACCGCGGCGATTTATTATCAGGTGGCGAGCGCCGCCGTACCGAAATTGCACGTGCCTTAGCCGCCAACCCTAATTTTATCTTATTGGATGAACCCTTTGCAGGGGTAGACCCCATTGCGGTAGAGGAAATTCAAAGTATTGTTGCCAAACTGAAACATAAAAACATAGGCATTTTAATTACCGATCACAACGTACAGGAAACGCTTTCCATTACCGATAGGGCATATCTGCTTTTTGAAGGAAAAATTTTAGAACAGGGTGTTCCGGAGGTGTTGGCTGAGAACGAGATGGTAAGAAAAGTTTATCTTGGATCGAACTTCGTACTGAAACGCAAGAAATTTGATGTTTAATAAATTAATCACCAACAAAAGTATTTCTGCCGACAAACAAATTCTAATTTGGTGTGTTGCCTAATCGCGATGTTAAAACAAACTGCTATAAAATTATTTACGCTGTATAAAAATCTGTGCTTATCTGTGAAAATCTGTGGTAAAATGAAGCTCATTAATTTTAACATTTAAAAATGGCATTTGTAAATTCAATTTTTACCTGGTTAATGAAAAAGCGGATCCACCAGATCGAGCTTTTTATGAAATATCCGTATGATGTTCAGGAAGAGTGGTTCCATAGCTTGATTGATAGTGCCGAAAATACCGAATGGGGCAAACTGTACGATTATAAATCAATCTTAACTCCACAGCAATACCAGGAGCGTATTCCTATCCAAAACTACGATACGCTGAAGCCTTACATTGAGCGTATGCTTAATGGCGAACAGAATATTCTATGGCCATCCGATATCAAATGGTTTGCAAAATCATCAGGTACTACGAGTGATAGAAGTAAATTTATTCCGGTTTCTCCGGAATCGTTAGAAGAGTGCCATTTTAAAGGGGGCAAGGATATGCTTTCTATTTACTGCAATAACCGTCCTGATAACCAGATGTTTACCGGAAAAGGTTTAGTGTTAGGTGGCAGCCATCAGGTTAATCAGTTAAACGAAGATTGTTTTTATGGTGATTTATCTGCCGTGCTGATCAAAAACCTTCCCATCTGGGCTGAATATTATCGCACGCCTGATATGTCTATCGCATTGATGGACAATTACGAAATCAAAATGGATAGAATGGCCGAGGCCACCATCAACGAAAATGTAACAAGCATTTCTGGTGTGCCAACATGGACTATTGTACTGGCCAAAAAGGTACTCGAACTCACAGGGAAGCAGAATTTACTGGAAGTTTGGCCAAATCTTGAATTGTATATCCATGGTGCAGTAAATTTCGCGCCTTATCGTGAACAGTTTAAACAGCTGATTCCGTCCGATGGAATGTATTATCTGGAAACTTATAATGCATCGGAAGGATTTTTCGGTATTCAGGATCAGGATAATTCAGAAGAAATGTTGCTGATGCTGGATTATGGCATTTTCTATGAGTTTGTTCCGATGGAGAATATCTGTGAAGAAAATCCTAAAGCATTATTGCTGGGCGAAGTAGAGCTGCATAAAAATTACGCTATTGTTATTTCTACAAATGGTGGTTTATGGCGTTATATGATCGGCGATACCATTCAATTTACCTCACTTTCTCCTTATCGCATTAAAATTACCGGACGTACCAAACATTTCATTAATGCATTTGGCGAAGAAGTGATTATCGACAATGCAGAACAGGCCTTAACCAAAGCATGCCAGGAAACCGGTGCTGAAATTAAAGATTATACCGCCGGACCGATTTACTTTAAAGATGAAAAAGCTGGTGGGCACGAGTGGATCATAGAATTCGATAAACAACCTAACGATTTTGAAAAGTTTGTAGATATTATGGATCAGACTCTGCGTGAAGTTAATTCCGATTATGATGCCAAACGTTTTAAGGATATGGCTTTAGCCCGTCCTAAAGTACACAATGCACCTGCAAATACCTTTTATAATTGGTTAAAAGCGAAAGATAAACTTGGCGGGCAACATAAGGTGCCACGTTTAGCCAATGAGCGTAAATATGTTGATGATATTTTGGAGATGATGAAATCTTCTTAGCATATTATTGATTATATTTGTTTTAGTTCACAATGAAAAATATGGAAGCGACAGGGAAATTGACAAATGTTCAGCTAGAGCTATTAAAATTATTTCAATATAATTTACCCGACAATCAATTGAATGATATTAAAGAAATGTTGACCAAATATTTCGCAAAATCGGCATCTGATGAAATGGATAAACTCTGGGATGAGAAAAATTGGGATGAAAATACAATTGAATCTTGGAAAAATGAACATTTAAGAAAAAAGTAGCATTAATGAAAGTTGTACTAGATATTAATGTACTTCTTGTCTCAATTCCTAAAAAATCAAAATATAGGCCGATTTTTGACGCTTTAATTAGTGGGTATTTTCAAGCAGTAATTAGTAACGACATTCTTTCAGAATACGTCGAAATTTTAGAACAAAAAACAAATTTTCTTGTAGCAAGTAATATCGCGGAGTTGTTACTAAATCTTAAAAATGTAGAAAAAGTTGACATATATTTGAGTGGAAACTGATTTTATCTGATTTAGATGATAATAAATATGTGGACGCCTATGTGTGCAGCAATGCTGATTATATTATAACAAATGACCAGCATTTTAAGATCTTAAAACAAATAGAATTTCCCAAGGTTAATCTCCTAACAATCGATGAATTTCTACCAATAATCGAAGAGTAACGCTACTCAATATGAAAAACATCCTCATCTTTTTATTCTTAGGATCATGAGTTTACCGTTTAACAGAATAAATGAAAAGCATCAGCTATAAACGTGTAGCCTGGCTATTGTTTTTTGCCTATTTCTTTATGTTAATGGTGCAGATTACTTTACGGTATATCCCACTGAATAGTGAAGTGTCTTTTCTACAGATCAAACAGACTGAAGTATCAGGAATCAAAGCCTATCTTCCCATATTTTACATCCATGTCTATAGTGCCATATTTGTACTACTGGCTGGTTTTACACAGTTTAATCCTAAAATTTTAGCTAAATATCCCAAAATACATAAATGCTTGGGCTACTTGTATGTAGGCTCCGTATTGTTACTTGCCGCGCCGTCTGGTATTTTTATCGGCTGGTTTGCAAACGGAGGATTAATAGCTAAAACCTCATTTATCATTTTAGGCATTTTGTGGTTCTGGTTTACCCTAAAGGCGATTCTGGTTATTTTAAAAAGAGAAATAATAGCCCATAAAAAGTTTATGTACCGTAGTTTTGCTTTGGCAACCTCTGCGATAACTTTAAGGCTATGGAAAGTTATTTTAGTATATTTATTTCACCCGGCACCAATGGATGTTTACCAGATTATTGCCTGGTTGGGCTGGATACCCAATTTGTTAATCGCCGAATGGCTGATCAAAAAGAAATTTACTTGACCCTAACATATATACCGATGAAAAAAATCTTATTATTCGCGCTCATTCCCTTTTTGATGCTTTCATGCAGAGATACCAAAAAAACAAACAAAGAAAAAGCAACAAGCATTGCACAGCAGGAAATCCATAAGGAACTTTATGGTTTTTGGGTTGGCGATTTTTACACAACAGATGAGTTAGAATACGAAGGAGATATGTCTGATGCGGTTAAAAAACTGAATATCAACATAAAAAAAATAACTAAAGATACGGTGATTGCGCAAAGTGTGGTTTCTGGCAATAGCCGCCCACTATTGGGTAAAATATCAGAAGATGGTGGTAAAATTACCTTCGTTCTGGATGAACCTGGTACAGATAAATACGATGGGAAATTTGAAATCACCCTTGTTGGCGACACCTTAATTGGTAAATGGAATGCTTATAAAAAGGAGCTGAAATGGCCGGAAAAAGAATTTAAATTATTAAAAAAGGCTTTCGAATATAATGCAAGCCGCATGTTGCCAACAGAAATGGAATATGTAGACTGGAGCGACCACAAAATGGTAGCGCAATTAGATACCCTTGAAGATGGAAGTGTAGATTCGTTAGGCGCAAATACTTTTTACAGAAGCGCATCTGAACAGATTTTTAAATTAAATGCATCAACAGCCCTGTTAAAGGAAGAAGATGTGAAGAATTTAAGAAAGCTTGATCTGCAGATTATAAAAAACACCATTTTCGCCAGACATGGTTATGCCTTTAAAAAACAAACTTTTAGAAATTTTTTCGATCCCGTAGAATGGTACGTGCCTGTTAAAAACAATGTGGATAACGATTTAACGGCTATCGAGAATAAAAATATTGTACTATTGGATCGCTTTACCAAATATGCCGAAGACAATTATGATGCTTTTGGCCGTTAATTTGTAATACAGTTAACTATGAAATTGAATAGGGAGAAAATACTAGGTTTCTTTAAAAAATCGCAAAGCAAAGCTTCGGTAATTCTAAGTGATAAAACAAAAGCCAGCAACACGATTAAAGATGCATTAGGAAAGGCAGTAACCAATAAAGGTGATCTGGAAGGTGTTTGGTCGAAACTGGTGCTGTTGTTTGCCGTATCAAAAGATTATGTGAACGGCGATTATACCGAAATTCCGAAAAGATCGATCGTTGCTATTTTGGGAGGCTTGGTCTACTTCTTGTCTCCAATAGATGTGATCCCTGATTTTGTACCTGTTTTAGGTTTTGTTGATGATATCTATATCTTAAACCTGGTGTATAGGCAAGTGCTTAAAGATCTGGAAAAATATAAAGTTTGGAAAGATGCACAGATCAAAATTATTGGCGATATAGATGGCTCAACCGCAACATAGTTTTCTCGATTGGATAGGGGAGCATCTTTTCAGTTGCCCCTTTAAGACACATTTTGGATTCGATTGCCCAGGCTGTGGTTTACAACGGTCGGTTCTGGCGTTATTTCGGGGCGATTTAATCGCATCATTTAAGTTTTATCCCGCAACAATTCCACTCATTTTTGTGATGGTATTTACCATAGTTCACCTTAAGGTCGATTTTAAGTTTGGGGCACAGCTGATAAAAATCGTTTTTGCAAGTGTTGCAGTAATTATTTTAATCAATTACATTTACAAAATATACACTCACCAATTGATCTAAATATAGCCATGTCAGAAGAACAGGAAACTCCTCAAGAAAATAAACCGATTGATCTTTCAAAAGATAAAAATCCAGAACCTGCACCATTTGCGCCATTAGGCAATGGTCCGGTAACCCCACCACCATTTCAGCAACCACCACCATTTGGACAGTTTGGAGGAGGAGGTTTTGGTCAGCAGAACCTGCCAAACGCTACAGCTTCGCTAGTATTAGGTATTTTAGCTATACCCGCATGTTGCTTTTATGGGATATTTGGGTTGATTTTTGGTGTAATTGCTTGGGTACTAGGTGCTGGTGATATGAAAAAGTATCAGCTTAATCCAGGTTTATACACTGAATCATCGTACAAAAATGCTAAAGCTGGTAAAATCTGCGGAATGATTGCAACGATTTTAAGCGCACTGATGGTGCTTATGTTTATACTTATCATTGTAGGTGTGGTTGCAAATCCACATATGTTCGAAGAGCTTTTAAGAGATCTGAAATAAGCTAAATTTAATTTTACCTTAAAAATATAAATCGAATGGTGCATGCCATTCGATTTTCTTATTTTTGTAACATTGAAATTGTAAATAAAAAACTAAGATAATGTATCCAGAATATTTAGTAGAGCCAATGCGTAAGGAATTAACTAACGTAGGTTTTCAAGAATTAAAAAACGCAGAAGACGTAGATCAAGCGATTAAAGGCGAAGGAACTGTGTTGGTCGTGGTAAATTCGGTATGTGGTTGTGCGGCAGCAAATGCACGCCCGGCGGCCAGAGCAGCAGCAGCACACGAGAAACACCCTGATAAATTGGTTACTGTTTTTGCAGGAATGGAAAAAGAAGCGGTAGATCAGGCAAGAAATTACATGATGCCCTTCCCTCCATCTTCTCCGGCAATGGCATTATTTAAAGATGGTAAATTGGTTCACATGATCGAGCGTCACCAGATTGAAGGCCGTCCGGCACAAATGATCGCGGATAACCTGATCGGTGCTTTTGAACAATACTGCTAAAAATTGATTACACGGATTATTGGATTATACCGATAAGAAGGTAATTTAAATGATAATGAAATGGTGAGTGGAAACATTCACCATTTTTGCGTTTTGCTATTTTGTCATCCTGAATGTAATGAAGGATCTAATCACCTGGTCTTGGGGAGACGCTAAGACTAGAGAGTATTATTGGGTATTTATGAGGATGATTATTTTTTACTGGGTGGTTATTCTGCTGGATCGTCATGCTGAATTTATTTCAGCATCTATCTGCTATTAAGACCCTGAAATGAATTCAGGGTGACGATACCAGTAAATTCTAACTATACATTAAAAATCTTTATTCAGCAGTTTCTCCAGCTCTCCGAAAGAAACATTCATCCTTACTCTACCTTGTTTGGCGTACGATATCTCTCCGGTTTCTTCTGATATAATTACTGCAACGGCATCGGTCGTTTCAGAAACACCAATACCAGCACGGTGCCTTAAGCCAAATTGCGAGGGTAACTGGTCGTTATCCGTTAAAGGTAAAATACAGCTTGCACTTTTAATTTTGTTCTCCGAAATAACTACGGCACCATCATGCAGCGGACTGTTTTTTTGAAAAATGCTCTCTAATAAACGTTTCGATATTTTAGCATCAACAAGTTCGCAGCTATTGGCGAAAAACTGTTCGTCGTAAAATTTAACAAATACCATTAATGCACCTGTGCGTGTTTTCTTCATGCTTTTACAGGCATCAATAATTGGTTTTATACGGGTTAAATTATTCCTTTCAATTTCTTTTCGGCCAAATAAATATCCCCACCAGGCTTTATTCTTTTGCAAAAAAGCATTTTTTCCGATCAGCAAGAGGAAACGCCTGATCTCTGGGTGGAAAATTACAATCAGCGCAATGATCCCCACACTCATAAATTTCTCGATGATGGCTGTAAGCAGCTTCATGTGCAAAGCATCAACAACGCGATAAAATATGGCAATGATCAGCATACCAACCAGCAAGTTAACAGCTAGCGTATTGCGGATTAGGGTATAAACGTAATAGATTAAAAGCGCCACAAGCACAATGTCTACCACGTCGGTAATGGTGAATTTTACGAAATCAAAATCTAATCCTTTCATCAATGGCAAGATAGCAAAACGGTTTTCAGTTTACAAGCAAGATAGGTTAACTGTTTAAATTGGTTAATTGTTTTTTTAGGATCGTCACCCTGAACTTGTTTCAGGGTCTTTACCTAAAAATAGATGCTGACCACGAAGTAGCTATTAGGCCTTTAAAACAATAAAAACTGCTAATAAAACAAGTTCAGCAGGACGAATCTAAGGAGAGGCGTTATCCTGAATTCATTTCAGCATCTAATAACAAATAATTATCCAATGGTATTTTCTTACAGCAGCAGCTTAACCCAGCATCCCAACTAACTTCACACACTCCACCGCTTCCTTAACATCATGTACCCTTAAAATGCCAGCTCCTTTTTGTAGCGCAATGGTATTGAGTACCGAAGTTCCGTTCAGGGCCTCTGCTGCTGAAGTTCCGAGTGTTTTATAAATCATTCCTTTACGCGAGAAGCCCACTAAAATGGGAAGTTTGAAAATTTTAAAGGCCTCCAGCTGTTTAAGCAGTTCGTAATTATGCTCGATTGTTTTCCCGAATCCAAAACCAGGGTCAATAATTACATCGTGAACATGAAGCGCCTTAAGCGCTGCAACTTTTTTAGCCAGGTAATCAATTACTTCCAATAATACATTGGCATAAACAGGGTTTTGCTGCATATTTTGTGGTGTGCCCTGCATGTGCATCATCATATAGGGTACCTGTAATTTAGCCACTGTTTCGAACATCTGTTCGTCCATATCTCCAGCGGCAATATCGTTAATGATATGCGCGCCGGCAGAAATCGTTTCTTCTGCTACTTTTGCTCTGAAGGTATCGATAGAAATAACCGCTTCGGGAAATGCTTTTACCAAACTTTCCACCACGGGCACCAAACGGTCAACCTCTTCACTGGTAGAAATGTCTTTAGCGCCAGGTCTTGATGAGTATCCGCCGATATCGATAAATGCAGCGCCTTCATCAAGGAACTGGGCTGTTTTGGTTAAAGCTTCGTCTATTGATTTTGTGCGGCTGTTGCTATAAAAAGAATCGGGGGTGATATTTAAAATACCCATCACTTTTGGACTGCTTAAATCGATAAGCTTACCTTTAATATTTAAGCTTTGTTTGGGCTCAAAAAAGTTTTTTTCTGCCATAATAAACCCTTTCGGGATTTGGGTTTCGCTTTAAAAATGTATCTTTAGCTTTTGTTTTTTTCATGACAAAAATACACTAAAAACTAAATAATTATTGGCTTTGGCACAAACAAATACCTCTACCGAATTTGATGAAGTGATTGCAGTTTGCAGATCATTATTTTTAAAAAAGACTAAAGATTATGGCACTGCATGGCGGATTTTAAGACCAAGTTCGATAACCGATCAGATTTTTATCAAAGCACAGCGCATCCGTACCCTTGAAGAAAAAAAAGTAAGTAAGGTAGGAGAGGGGGTGATATCGGAGTATATCGGAATTGTAAACTATTGTATTATCGCTATGATGCAGCTCGAACTGACCGAAAGTGATCCGAATGAGATGCCCTATGCCGAAGTAGAAAAACGATTTGAAGAAAAGGTAACGGAAACTAAAGATTTAATGTTTGCCAAGAACCACGATTATGGCGAAGCTTGGCGCGATATGCGCATTAGCTCATTAACCGACCTGATTTTAATGAAAATTTTTAGGGTTAAACAGATAGAAGATAACGAAGGACAAACCCTGGCTTCAGAAGGTGTTAATGCGAATTATCAGGATATGTTGAACTATTCGGTTTTTGCATTGATCAAACTTGGGGTTAAGTAAATGCATAATAGCCTTTAAAAAATAGATACATACAGATGCGAAACATACTTTTACGATTTTCCAGGATTTTTGTCGGTGCTTTATTCATATTCTCAGGATTGATCAAAGCAAACGATCCGCTTGGCTTTGGCTATAAATTACAGGAGTATTTTGAAGTTTTTCACATGAATTTCCTGAGTGGAATGGCCACTGGTATTGCCATTTTACTTTGTACTTTAGAAATTGTTCTCGGTGCCTTATTGCTATTGGGTTTCTGGAGTAAAAAGGTGGCCTGGGGTTTATTACTTCTCATTATCTTTTTTACCCTGTTAACATTTATATCTGCAGCCTTTAAAGTAGTTACCAGTTGTGGCTGTTTTGGCGATGCCATTCCGCTCACTCCATGGCAGTCGTTCAGTAAAGATCTGATCCTTTTAGCGCTGATCATTGTTATTTTCCTAAACAAGAACCTGATCCAGCCTTTATTTAAAAAAGAAGCCACTCAAAGAAATATTGCCATTGCAGTGACGGTTATATCTTTAGGTTTTGGTTTGTATACTTACAATGTTTTGCCGATTATCGATTTCCTGCCTTATAAGGTTGGTGCACATCTTCCATCACTAATGGTGATCCCTCCGGGAGAAAAACCGGATGAATTTGAGATCATGTATCACTTAAAGAACAAGAAAACGAATGAAGAGAAAGATATGAGCGATAAAGCCTATCTTAAAACGGAAATCTGGAAGGATAACAATTGGGAAATTATCGGTGAACCGGCAAAAAGACTGGTTAAAAAAGGTTTTGAACCTAAAATCAAAGATCTGAACATTACTGATGCGTCGGGCACCGATTATACCAAGGAACTGATCGAAAACCCTTATTATAATTTGATTTTTGTAGCTTATGATCTTCATGCTGCAAACGAGGGCGCCATCGGTAAACTAAACGCATTGGCTTTAAACGCTACGCAGCAGTTTAATATCCGCACGGTATTGCTTACGTCCAATTCGGCTCAGGATGCGCAGGCTTTTATCAAAAAGAACAACCTGTTTTCGGAGGTTTTTTATGCTGATGCTGTACCTTTAAAAAGTATGGTAAGGGCAAATCCTGGCGTTTTATTGATGAAAAACGGAGTGGTAATCAATAAATGGCATTTTCATAACGTACCCACTTTCGACCAACTCAGCCGGAAATATTTCGATAAATAAACATGATCGGATACGCATTAAAAAAACTGATGTATGGGCTGCTGGTAATGGGCGGTGTAATATTGGTTGTTTTTGTGCTGTTTAATATTTTACCTGGCGACCCTGCACGGATGACGATGGGGCAAAGGGCCGATGTACAATCGCTCGAAGCCGTTCGTAAAGAATTTGGTTTAGACCGATCCAAACCTGTTCAGTTCGTTTTATACATTAACGATTTATCGCCAATTAGCATTCTAGATAATGATAGTACCAATCAACAGAAATATCATTATGCAAAATTGATGGCTTTTGATAAAAAAGCCCTGGTGATAAAATGGCCTTATCTCCGCAGTTCTTACCAGACCAAGCGCGATGTAACAGCTATACTTTCCGAAACGGTACCAAATACTTTTATCCTGGCTTTAACAGCGATGATTTTTGCAACAATAATCGGTGTGTTTTTGGGTGTGCTTTCAGCGGTTTATAAAGATTCGTGGATTGATAAATCGGCCAATGCATTTGCCATTCTAGGCATATCAGCACCTTCTTTTTTTGCAGGGATTATTATTGCCTGGCTGTTCGGCTTTGTGCTGAGCAATTATACAGGTCTAAAAATGAGCGGAAGCTTATATTCTTACGATCCCTTTAATGGTGAAGTATTAACCTTAAGAAACCTATGGCTGCCGATGATTACCCTTGGTTTGAGACCTTTGGCGATTATTGTACAGTTAACCAGAAGCGCAATGCTGGATGTTTTGGCGCAGGATTATATCAGAACTGCCAGGGCAAAAGGCTTAAGTAGAAATGCCATAATTTATAAACACGCTTTAAAAAATGCCCTGAACCCTGTAATTACGGCTATTTCAGGGTGGTTTGCCTCTTTGCTTGCGGGTTCTTTCTTTGTAGAGTACATTTTCGGCTATAATGGATTGGGCAGAACAACAGTGACCGCTTTAGAAATGTCTGATTTTCCGGTGGTGATGGGATCTATTCTTTTTATTGCTTTCGTATTTGTAGTCATCAATATTCTGGTTGATATTTTATATGCTTATGTCGATCCAAGAGTTAAATTAAGTTAGGTTATGCGCGAAGAAGAAATTATAAACTATACTGAGCTTGCCGATCAACGCATCATTGAAATATTTAAGTTTGCAACAACTGAAATGCCCGATGCAGAGCGATTGTTTAGCCACGTACTCAATGCGCAGCATATTTGGGCGCAACGGATTTCGGGTAAGAAGCCACTTTATGGTGTTTGGGATATTCATCATAAGGAAAACTTTGAAAGTATTGCCGCTGAAAATTTTAAGTTGATTAGGACGGTATTGAAAGACAATACATTAGATAAAAAGATTTTGTACAGCAACACACAAGGTGCTCAGTACGAAAACCGATTAGACGAAATTTTATTTCATTTAATTAATCATTCTACTTATCATCGCGGACAGGTTGTAACTTTATTGAAAAAAGAAGGTTTTACACCACCTGTAACCGATTATATTATGTTAAAACGCGACAATCTATTATAAGGTCTAAGCAAAAAGAGAGATACATGAAGATTTTCCTTATCGGATATATGGGCTGCGGCAAAAGTACAAAGGCAAAACAGTTGGCACATCGTTTAGAATGCCCTGTAATTGATCTTGACGCCGAAATTGTTTCAAAAACGGGTAAAAGCATTGCCGAATATTTTGCCGAATATGGAGAAAGTGGCTTTAGGGATTATGAAAGCGAAATGCTTAAAACCTTCGATTATCCAGAAACCTGTGTGGTAGCTACTGGAGGCGGATTGCCGTGTTTCTTCGATAACATGGAATGGATGAATGCAAATGGTGAAACGGTTTACCTGCAAATGGAGCCTGCTGCATTGGTATCACGTTTACATAACCGCCAAAAGCGTCCGTTGATTAAAGATCTGGACGATGAGCAGCTTTTAGAATTTATCAAAATAAAACTTCAGGAACGTGATCCTTTTTATACCAAAGCTAAATTAATTGTAGATGCATTTGATCTGGATGGCGAAAAGTTAGAAGAAGCCATTAAGAACAATCGATAGTCTGGAGTCCTTAGTCTCTAGTCTTTACTCGATTAATTAATAAGCAGATAGGTTTACCAATTAACCAATGGCTAATGAACTACTGAACTAATTTCATCATCAATTATCTTTGCCGATAATAATGCCAGCGGAATTCCTCCGCCCGGATGTACACTGCCTCCACAGAAGTATAGATTTTTAACTTTCGAACTGAAATTGGAATGCCTTAAAAAGGCAGAAAACTGATTGTTGGAACTGTTACCATACAGAGAACCTTGATAAGAACCGGTTTTGCTTTCAATGCTTCTGGGATCTAAAATCTGCTCACAGGTAATGTCTTTTTCAATATTTCTGTTTAAAACCCGGCTGATTTTTTGGATAATATTTGCCCTGGCTTCTTTGATCAATACATCCCAGTTTTGACCGTTATTAGCCGGAACGTTTATCATTACAAACCAGTTTTCACTGTCTGTTGGTGCATCACCCCTGATATGTTTACTGCTGATGTTCACGTACACCGTTGGATCGCTGCTGATGGTTTTATCTTTCCATATGGCAATAAACTCTTTTTGGTAATCCTCAGCGAAAAAGATGTTGTGCAAGCCCATATCGCTGTAATTTCCATCCATGCCCCAGTAAAAGATCAAAGCAGAGCTACTCCGTTCCTGGTTTAATAACTTTTTAGGTTGAGCTATGCCTTTAAGCAGGTTTTTATAAGTAAACCAGATATCGAGGTTCGAAACAACAACATCAGCCTTATAGGTTTTATCATTAACTTTTACGCCCTGTACTTCGGGTTTAGGATCATTAGCATATATAATTTCTTCTACCTTTTGATTGTAATGAAACCTTATTCCTAACTCTTCTGCCAACTTTACCAGGGCAGTAACAATACTGTACATCCCATTTTTTGGAAGGAAGGCTCCATAATGGTACTCGAAATGCGGAATCACATTCAATGTGGCCGGTGCCTGGTAGGGATCGGAACCATTATAGGTGGCATAACGGTTAAAAAGTTGTGCTATTCTATCGTCCTTAAAGAAAAATCGGTTTGCTTTTGCCTGTGTTCTAAAAGCATCAATCTGGCCAAAACGGAATATAGATTTTAAGGTATCCCAGTGCAGATAGCTTTTAATTTTATGTAAACTTCTTTCCAGAAATACACGGTGGGTAACATCGTAAATGGTTTTGCTTTTGTTTAAATAGCGCTCAACCTCTCTTGCAGTTGAAGCTGTCTTCTCTTCTATTTCCTTAGCAAATTCATCAAGATCTGCGCTTGCATTTAGCCTTAAGCCATCCTCGTAGAAATAACGGCAAATTTCTTTTAGTTTGATGTATCCAAAATAATCTTCAGGGTTTTTACCCGCCAGTTTGAAGAGCTCATCTACATATTGCGGCATGGTGAAGAGGCTCGGTCCGGCATCGAACCTGAAACCGTTCATTTTTATTTCTGTCAGCTTACCTCCAGGTTTTGAATTAGCTTCAAAAACATCAACCTCATAGCCCTTTAAGGAAAGACGAATTGCCGATGCAATGCCCGCAATTCCGGCACCGATAACTATTGCTTTTGGTTTAGGCATCAATCTATTTCAACTCCTCTAAATATACCTTCGTTTGTTTTTCGATTTCGTTAGTAGCAACCTTAATGGCCGAACCAACTCTGGTAGTTTCGGGTTTTACAGGCATTTTGTTTACCGTTGCCAAAGCATCTGTATACCATTTGGCCCACACTTCAATGATGTGTTTCTCATTAGCTGCGGCTTTTCCTTTTGCAATTTCTTTTTTGCTCAGTTCAAATTCGGTTTTTAAGCGCGTTAAAGCATCGTTTTTAATTTGCGAAACAGTGGCTATCGCAGTATTTTCGTCTGCAGAAATTAAAGTATAGGCGGCAGTTAAAGCGCTTATCCCTACATTTTTCATTTCGGTTGGCGAAACTTTATCAATCCTGTCATTATCCGTATGGTAGAACACATCGGTAAAGTGCCACATCAGTAATCCTGGGATTTTATTTTGCAAGAATGGTGTGTGGTCACTACCACCTTCGAACGGGTTATAGTTAACCGTCCAGTTGGCAAATTTGCCCTGAGCTTTGCAGATATCGAAGATGAAATCGTTAAAATAATGTGGGAAAAGATCTTTCTCCGTAACATCGCCTGCGCCCCATTCGGTATGTTTATCTGTTCCCCTTGTCCAGATGGCTGACGGATCAGGCATTTTTTCAATCAAAAAGGAGCCGCCAGTTTTTTTAGTGTCCTCGCCAACCATATCCAAACTCATTCCCCACATAATACCCTTGGCCCGGGCGGTATCTTCGGTAATATATCTCCTTGTTGATACAATTTCATCGCCCCATAAAAAAGTGAGGCTGCGCTTAGGGTCAATCTTTTTTGCCTGATATAATGCTGCTGTTAATCTTGCCATTTCAGCTAATGTGCCAACGCCGCTTGCATTATCGTTTGCCCCGGGTTCCTGAACATGGGCGCTGAATACAAAACGTTCATTAGGATTTGAACTGCCTCTAACGTTTGCTACTATCGTTAATTCTTCAGAGGGATAAATTTTAGTCTGAATATTTACTTTCAATTTAGTCTCGCCTTTTAAACAGGCCACTTTTAACTTTTCTTTGGCAGCATAAGATAAAAGCAATGTCCATACTTCACTATTGGCTTTCATGCTTCCAAACTGGATAGAAGTTTGATGTATATCTGGTTGAGTATACTTTGGCATCGAATAGCCCAGCACACCAATGGCTCCGGCTTTTGCGGCTATTTGAAGCAGACGCGATGGACTGTTCTCAGAAAATAGGATTTTCCCTTTCAGATCCATTTTCTCTATTTCGGCAGGTAATACGTTGGCAATGTAAACTACACTAGCAGTAACACCTCCTGCAGGTGTTGATCCGCAATTGATTGGAATCATGTTGCGGTTAGTTTTGTAGGAAATGAGCGGTTTTGTTTCTCCAACAATATCAATATTGGCATCAACGGGCTCCCAGGTGCTGTTTTTCATCGCTCTTTTTTCGATGCGATAAGTTAAAGGAGCTTCAAACTCATTCTGTTTCTGTTGTACAAAACCAGCCTTTTTAAGGATGTTTTCAACATAATGGATACTGGCATTAAAGCCTGTGTTGCCGGGTACACGGAAGTATTTTTCTACAAAAGCAGTGGTTTCGTAGGCGTTTTTTTCTAAAAAACCAGCCCGCGTTAGTTTGAAATATTCATCAGTCGAATTTTGTGCGTAACATCCCAATCCCGCAAAAAGCAGTGCAAAAAGTATCTTCGTTTTCATGATCGTTAGTAAAAGCGAAAGATACTAAGAATATTTAATGTTGTTTAGGCGTACCGCTTGCCAGTTTTGCGTTTCAACCCTTCATCAACCGATAAAGGGCCTGAACCTACTACCCAAAACATGATGAGCAGAAACAGTACCAATACCGAAAACCACAATTCCGAATTCGGTGTGGAGAAACCGGGTGTAAGGTTAACGAAAAATACGGCAAACAATAAGATTGGAATCTGAATGACAACGGCAAAGCGGGTAACTAAACCTAATGTAATTAAAACACCCCCAACCAAATGCGCAAATGCAACAACGTGAATGGCGACACTGATGAGCATGCCAGAAAAACCAAATACGTTGTTTTGTGTAATCATGTTTTGAAGAACCGAAGTGTCGCTAACAAAAGAAACACCTTTTCCAAAAATGATCAGGCCAAGTACAATCCGAAGATAATCTAGCCATTTTGAATGATGAACATCTCCCCAATGTTCAATTTTACGGATAACGTTCATAATGAACCTCCATTTTTATGTGAATGATACCTTAAGTTACGGATTTATATTTAGTTATCAAATAAGGAACTGAAAATCAATAGATCGCGATTGTAGTTGTTATAAAAGGAAGGGTTTAACCTTTTGATGTAAAATTAACATAAAGTTAATTTATACCGTTTCAGTTTTTGGTATGAATTTCGTATTATTGCTTAAATAGATAGGTTTTTTATCATGAGCAAAGAAATATTAGAGTTTTCTGTACTGGTAGATGAAAAATTTGACCTAAAATTTAACTGGTTAGATGGCTTTTGGGGCGCGGCATTTAAATTTTTTGGAAAATAATTTGGAAATCTAATTTTTCTTAACGAACAATCCTCGTTCGAACAAGACAGTATTGCCTAATCTTTCTTGATTAACCGGGTTTTAAACCCTCCACCTTTCTGCCTTCTACCTTTAACCTCTTTTTTCTATCTTTGCAAAATAATGAGTAGAAGAAAACCCGGTACGGTAACTATTGTTCCAAACGTACATATAATCGATATTGCTGAAGAAGGAAAAGGTGTTGGCAAGGCTGACGAATTGGTTATTTTTGTTGATAAAGCCGTTCCTGGTGATGTGGTAGATGTTCGGTTGACCAAAAAGAAAAAGAATTTTGCTGAAGCAATAATCGATCAGCTTCATGAAAAATCAGCATTGCGTACTGATCCTTTCTGCCCTCATTTCGGAACCTGTGGCGGTTGCAAATGGCAGCATATGGGTTACGATGCTCAATTAAAATTTAAGCAGAAAAATGTTGAGGCGGCTTTACAGCGTTTAGGTAAAATAGATACCTCGGGAACAGAACCGATTTTAGGCTCAGAAAAAAACAGATATTACCGTAATAAATTAGAATTTACTTTTTCAAACAAACGCTGGTTAGAAAAAACCGATGTAGAACGCGATGAAGATTTTGATATGAACGCACTGGGTTTTCACGTACCATTGCGATTCGATAAAATTTTAGATATCGAACATTGTTATCTACAGGATGAGCCTTCTAATTCGATCAGAAACGCTGTCCGTAAATATGCTTTAGAAAACGACCTGTCGTTTTACGACCTGCGTAACCATGAAGGCGTTTTGCGTAACCTGATTATCCGTACTTCTAGCACAGGAGAGGTGATGGTTGCAGTGGTATTTGCTTATCCAGAACAGATACAGGTTGATGGTTTGATGGGTTTCCTAAAAAATGAATTTCCACAGATTACCTCTTTGCTGTATATCGTTAACCAAAAGAAAAACGATACCATTTTTGATCAGGATGTGGTGGTTTTCTCAGGTCGCGATCATATTTTCGAAGAAATGGATGGCATCCGTTTTAAAATTGGAGTGAAATCTTTTTATCAGACCAATTCAGAACAAGCTTTCGAATTATATAAAATTACCAGGGATTTTGCCGGATTTAAAGGCGATGAACTGGTTTATGATTTATATACTGGGGCCGGGACGATTGCAAATTTTATTGCAAAAAACGTAAAACAGGTTGTAGGGGTAGAATATGTGCCAACCGCTATCGAAGATGCAAAATTTAACTCCGCATTAAATGGTATCGATAATACGATTTTCTATGCTGGAGATATGAAAGATATACTTACTTCAGAATTTATCCTGGCCCATGGTAAACCAGATGTGGTCATTACCGATCCGCCACGCGCTGGTATGCATGCAGATGTCGTACAGAGATTGTTGGAAATGGAGTCTGAAAAAATTGTTTATGTAAGCTGTAATGCGGCCACTCAGGCACGAGACCTAGAATTGTTGAAAGAGAAATATGACGTGGTGCGTATTAAACCTGTAGATATGTTTCCGCATACGCAGCACGTAGAGAACGTTGTATTATTAAGGTTTAAGGCGTAAGGCAAAAGGTTTAAGGCTATAACCTTAAAATCAAATGTTGTCATATTAAACCCTATACTTTAAACCATAAAACTTTTACCTTGAAATGGATAGAGAAGAATTATTAGGCGCAACGCCCGAAGATAACGGAACACCACAAAAAAAGCAGGAAAGTCCGCTGGTAAGTTTAGAAAAAGACCTGGAGTTCTATGCTGATGCGATTAAAGAAGTAGCAATCGAGATTATGGTTGAAGGCATTTCTGCCCATCCAATTTTTATTGCACACCAACACGAGGTGAACATTGGCGAACTTATCTTAAACAAAGAAGAACTTAATACCGATTGGACAATACAAGCCTCTACTTTAGAGGAGTTTGTAGAAAAAGGAATCATCAGCAAGGAAAAAAAAGAACCCTTCTTAAAAGTGTATAAAAAACCGGAAGATTTTATGTGCGTATTTGTGATTGTTCCTGAAGGGGCCAACTTTATTTACTATCCGTACAAAAAAAGATAGAGGATAGAAAGGCTGAAGGTTTCTTGCTTAGCCTTTAATGATCAGGATCTGTGTAATCTATTAATCTGTGCAATCACCGAATAAAAAACGCCGCTTTGTATCCACAAAGCAGCGCATTATCATTAACTAAACTAAATTTTTAATTTACGTGATGCACATCTCCACTTTTTGAGCTTGATGTTTTCTTAAGTGAAGCATTTCCCTTATAACTTACATCACCACCACCACTTGCACTGGCTTCCAAGCCTTTATTTACATAAAGATTTACATCAGAACCACCGGAGGCCTGTACCTTTGCGTAATCTGTAATTAATTCATAAGCATCGATATCGCTACCGCCACTAGATTGAATGGTCATATTTTCTGCCTTGCCTTTTAAATCGATATCGCTGCCACCACTTGATTGAATGGATAGATCTTTGCATACAACTGTTAACTTTAAATCTGACCCACCAGACGAGCGAATAGCAAGTTTATCTGTTTTGATCTGATTTTGTGTAAAAACATCTGATCCTCCGGAGGCTGCAATTGCACTTAGGCTTTTGAAACTTACATAAGCTTTAATGGTTCGGTTTTTAAACAGGCCGCTCCAATTGATGCCGTCTTTAAACTTTATGGTAACATTGCTGCCACTTTGCTCAACAACAATGTCTTTTAATGTTTCAGAATCTGATTTTATACTCACACTTTCGCCGCCACCCTGGGTGAGGTATAAATCTATGCCACTGCTTACCCCAATGCTATTAAAGTTTTTAACCGTGAAACTTTTAGTTTCTTGTGCCTTGGCCATATAGCTGGTTATGATGATAAACAAAATGGCGGATGATTTGATAAGGGTTTTCATAGTCGTTTTTTCGTTAAATGATTCTGAAGCTATTGTTACGAAGCATTTAGGCAACGATAACTTCGATTTTGTGTTTTGGTTATAGATTAGACGCATCTCTGATGAAAACGTTGCAAACAATCGAAATTATTTTTCAAATAGTTTGAATTTCAGCCTTAAAATCGTTCTTTTTGTATTCAATCCTTTTTATACAATGGCATCGCAATTACTTATTCTCAACAAGAAACAAATTCAGCAGAAAATAGATCGTATCGCTTATCAGATTTTAGAAGATAACCTGAATGAGAAAGAAGTGGTGCTTGCTGGTATTTGGGACCGTGGTTACAAACTAGCACTAAGATTAGAAAAAGTACTTAAAAAGATTTCGGGCTTTAAACTCACCTTACTGCGTATCGACCTGCAAAAAGAAAGCAGTAAATTGGTTGCTTCAACAGATCTGGATGAAAGCCATTGGAAAAACAAGGTGATCATTATCGTTGATGATGTATTGAACAGCGGTAAAACCCTTGCTTATGGCTTGGGCGTTTTCTTAAATACCCCACATAAAAAAATACGCACGGTAGTTTTGGTTGATCGAAGCCATAAAATTTTTCCCATTGCCACCGATTTTGTTGGTCTTGAACTGGCTACCATCTTAAAAGAACATGTAGATGTAGTAATGGATGTGGAAGGTGAAGAAGATCGGGTATATTTGAGCTAAAATCATAGAGATAATAGCACATTACAAATGTGGACCTCGCTAATCCTCGTTACAAACGAGGACTATAACTGTTGTGAAATTTGCAATTAACCCCAATTTTTTGCAATTTCCCGAAATGTATCAGCCCAGAAAAAATAATTTGATCTTCAGCTTTTTCTCCTGGTACATCCAGTTTATCATCAAAAAAGATTTTTCCGCTTTTAAATATGGCGAGGTAGAAATTAAACAAGATGCTGCTATATTGGTTTTGGCCAATCATTTTAGCTGGTGGGATGGTTTTTTTCTTTTTTACATCAACAAAAAAGTATTTAAGAAACAATTTCATGTTTTGGTAAATGCCGAAAACTATACTAAAGTTGGTTTTTTAAAATATCTTGGCGCTTTTGCTGCCGAAAATAAAGGCAAAGATGTTTTAGAAACGCTTAATTATGCAGGAAAACTGTTAAATAACCCCGAAAATTTAGTACTTATATTCCCTCAGGGTAAATTATATTCGAACCATCTTAAAAATATCAGTTTCGAAAAAGGAGTGATGCAGATGATCAATGCCAGTCAGAAAAAAATCAATATTATTTTTGCCACCACCTTTATTGATTATTTTTCGAAAAGAAAGCCCTCAGCTTATACTTACTTGCAGCACTGGGAGAACGAAGAATATGTAAGTTTGCAATTGCTAAAAAGTGCTTATAATAAACATTACGATCAATCGGTTATTAAACAAACTCAGCTAATTGAATGACAATTTTTATTTATGCCGTTTTAATTTTCCTGGTTATCAGATTTTCGGTTACTGTTTTCAATTTTCTTTCTAATCCGAAGTTGCCTAGAGTGGTTAAACACTATCATGATAAGGTTTCGATCCTAATTCCTGCGCGAAATGAAGCAGCGGATATTTTAGAACTGCTCTTTTCGATAAAAAATCAGGATTACACTAATTATGAAGTTATTGTTTTGGATGATAACAGCGATGATAATACTTTCGGTGTAGTCGAAAATTTTTGCTTCACAAACCCACAGTTCAAAGTGGTAAGCGGTAAAGCGCTACCTCAAAACTGGCTTGGGAAAAATTATGCCTGCCACCAGCTTAGCGAATTGGCTACAGGGAAATATCTTTTGTTTATCGACGCAGACGAATCAGTAAAAAGAGGATTGATTAATAGCCTGATTAACCGGATGGAAATTGGAGGTCTGGCTTTGTTAAGTGTTTTTACCAACCAAACGATAAAATCGATAGGCGAGTGGTTAACGGTACCCTTAATGCATTTTATACTGCTAAATTTATTGCCACTGCGATTGGTTAAACTTTCGAAAAACTCAGCATTTGCAGCGGCAAGCGGACAGTGTATGTTTTTTAATGCCAGTAATTACAAAGAAAACCACTGGCACGAGCGGGTTAAACACCAGGTTGTAGAAGATGTGGAGATTATGAAGTTGATAAAACAGGAAAAATTTAATGCCGAGGCCCTTTTGGCCAACGGACTGATCTATTGCAGGATGTACAAGAATTTAGGCGAAAGCTTAAACGGTTTCAGTAAAAATTTACTGGCAGGTTTTGGTAATAACATCATAATATTATTACTTTACCAGCTTTTGGTAACTGTAGGACCAGTAATTTTAATCTTAAACTTTAATATTGCTTTACTTGTATTACCATTAACTTTAATAGTACTAAGTAGAATAATGATCTCCTATTTATCGGGACAAAATGTTTTGATAAATCTGATTTTACATCCCTTACAGATGTTGTTCTTCTTAATCATTTCATTCATTTCTATAAAAAAACATATTTTTAAAACGAGCACATGGAAGGGCAGAACGATCAAAACGATTTAAAGATTAAAAGGATTGCAGTTGCAATAATTGTCGTTTTTCATATGGTTGGCTTGCTTGGTTTCTTAATTCCAGCTGCCCAGCCTTATTTTATCAAACTGGTTCCATTTCATTTGTTGCTGATGTTTGCCGTAATTGTTTTTTCATACAATGCCGATGTGAAACGTTTATTGTTGCTGGTTTCGGGCGTATTTCTCTGTGGTTTTTTAGTCGAGGTATTGGGCGTGCATACCGGAAAGATATTTGGCAGCTATTATTACGGAGATACATTGGGATACAAAGTTGCTGCGGTTCCATTATTAATGGGCGTAAATTGGGTAATCCTTATTTTCAGTGTTGGGCAAATGATGAAAAGTATGAAAATCAGACATAGTATTTTGGCTTCAGTGCTTGGTGCTTTTATGCTGGTCGGGTTCGATTTCTTTTTGGAACCTGTAGCTATGAAATTTAATTATTGGCAGTGGGACTGGCATGAAATCCCTGTTCAGAATTATGTGGCCTGGTTTATTGTTTCGGTAATTTTGCTGAAGTTTTACTATGCTTTGGGCCTAAAGCAACAGAAATATATTGGTGCCGTGATGTTCGTTTCACAGCTAATCTTTTTTGTTGTCTTATACATGACAACCAGAACAAATATTTTTGCTTAATTTTGTGATACTATTTTAATTAATTTTATAGCATGGAAACACTAATCGTACAGCCTAAAAATAAAAAGCAACTTTTGGCAGTTGAGGCTGTGTTACAGGCTTTGAATGTAACTTTTAAAAAAGAAAAAAGCTATAGCCCTGAATTTATAAATGAAATAGCTAAAGGGGAGGATGATGTGAAAAATGGACGTTTAACAAGGGTTAAGGATGTTCAAAATATATGGAAAAGTATTTTGTAGACATTACGGATCAAGCTAAAAGACAATTGGCTGAAATACATAAATCAGGAGATAAAGTTTCCATTAAAAAACTCCAGCAAATTTTTATAGAGTTAAGCATTCATCCGGCATCTGGCATAGGTAAACCTGAAAAATTAAAATTTGGGTTTTCAGGCTATTGGTCAAGACAAATAAATAAAAAAGATAGGTTAGTCTATAGAATCGATGAAGAGATTATTACTGTATTTGTAATTTCTGCAAAGGGACATTACCACGATAAATAACTAATCCTAAGAAAAAAATGAGCAATTTAAACTTACAGGTCAACATCGATAAATCATCAGGCTTTTGCTTTGGCGTAGTATATGCCATAGAAATGGCAGAAGATATTCTGGATAACGAAGGTTATTTATATTGCCTTGGCGATATTGTGCATAACGATGAAGAAGTAGAGCGTTTAACCAATCGCGGATTAAAAATTATCGATCACGAAGTTTTAAAAAACTTAAGAGACGAAAAGGTTTTAATCAGAGCCCATGGTGAGGCGCCCTCAACCTACCAACTGGCTTTAGAAAATAACCTGACTTTAATAGATGCTTCATGTCCTGTTGTGCTGAAATTACAGAACAGGATTAAAAATTCGCATGACGACGATGAGCAAGTACTTATTTTTGGTAAGCACGGGCATGCCGAGGTAATCGGATTACAAGGCCAAACAGATGGTAAGGCGATTGTTTTTCAGGATCTGGCCGAGCTGGATAATGTAGAATTGCCTGCTAAATTTACCCTATATAGTCAGACCACTAAAAGCACCGATAAATTCTATCACATTAAGGATGAGTTATTGAGCCGTGGTTATGAAGTTAAGGCTAACGATACCATTTGCAGGCAAGTATCTAACCGTTACGAAGAGCTTGAAGATTTTGTAAGTCATTATGATAAAATCGTTTTCGTATCAGGCAAGAAATCGTCTAACGGAAAAGTGCTGTATGATGTTTGTAAAAAACACAACGATAATTCTTATTTCATTTCGAATGTTGAAGAGTTAGATCAAACCTGGTTTAAAGAAAACGATAAAGTTGGTATCTGCGGTGCTACATCTACACCAATGTGGTTGATGGAAAAGGTTAAAGCGGCTTTGGAAAAATACTAGATTTATCAAGAGGGGCTTCACCCTTACCTGTAGCGTAGCATAAAGCTACGAAGTAAACCGAGCCTTAAGCGAGCTCACCGAAGGTAATTTAGTTCAGGGTCTATACATCGAGTAAAGATGCTGACCACGTAGTAGCTACAGGGCAATTGAAAATAATATTTCTACTTGTAAAACAAGTTCAGCATGACGAAATAAAATAAAAGCCATTGAAAGCTGTAAACCCACATACTGGAATTCTGGTTGCGCTAACCGTAGTTATCTGTTGGTTTGTTTCCCTTTATTTCTTGCTTACATGGAATTTTACCTGGAGCAATCCCTTGGTTTATCTGATGATTGTTCTTCAGATGCATTTGTACACCGGTTTGTTTATTACTGCCCATGATGCTATGCACGGAACAATATCGCCGAACCAAAAGGCAAATAATTTTATTGGCTATCTTTCCGTTTTTCTCTACGCAGGTTTTTTTTATAACCGTTTGTATGCGAAACATCACCAACACCACCGTCATGTACATACCGAAAAAGATCCGGATTTTGCGCCACATAGCTTTTGGAAATGGTATTTTCGTTTCATGCTGAATTATGTCACTATAATTCAATTGGTGATTATGGCCATAGCTTATAATGTTTTGAAAATCTGGATCGATGAAAAGAATCTGCTGCTCTTTTGGGTACTGCCATCCTTATTAAGCACTTTTCAGCTGTTTTATTTTGGAACCTATTTGCCGCATAAGGGGGAGCATGATAATGAATATCATTCTTCTACCTTGCAGAAAAATCATTTTGTTGCCTTCATTACCTGTTACTTTTTTGGCTATCATTTAGAACATCACCAAAAACCGGGTATGCCCTGGTGGCAACTGTATAAGTCGAAGGGGTAATGCTGATCGTGGTGTCGGATGTTACCATCCGACACTGACTAATTTCCAAGTAATTTTTATTTGATCTAACTGCCAGATGGTAACATCTGACAGCACATTTATGCGATTTATCTATGGTGTTGGATGTTACCATCCTACACTAACTAATTTCCAAGTAATTTTTACTTGATCTAACTGCCAAGATGGTAGCATCTGACAGCACATTATGTGATTTAAAGTTTAATTTTAATAATTACTCATGATTTTGCACTACTTATGACGGGAAGCTTTCACTATGTATTCACACACTATTCCTCAATAGCCTTTGGAAGTATGAAATAACACTTCTTTGACTAAAAAATGTTTGCAATCACATTTTAAGCATAGGGAAAAACAATAAAAAGGCGATATTTGCGCCACGAAACATATTCTTTATAGATGAGCAAAAAGGGCATTTTACTGGTAAATTTAGGAACACCTGATAGTCCGGCAACGGCAGATGTTAGAAAATACTTAGATCAATTTTTAATGGACGAGCGGGTAATCGATATCCCTAAGTTGAACAGGACATTATTGGTTAAAGGTATTATTGTTCCATTTCGTAGTCCTAAAACAGCAAAATTATATAAAGAAATCTGGAATGAAAATGGTTCGCCACTATTGTATTACAGTAGGTTACAAGCTAAAATGCTGCAGGAAAGATTGGGAGACGATTATCATGTAGAACTGGCCATGCGTTACCAAAGTCCATCAATAGAATCGGCGCTGGCAAACTTAAAAGCGGGTTTGGTAGAGTCCATTCAGGTTATCCCGATGTTTCCTCAATATGCCTCTGCCAGTACTGGTTCGGTAATGCAATTGGTAATGGAGCTGGTGAGCAAATGGCCAACGGTTCCACCAATATCATTTGTTAATTCATTCCATGATAACGAACTGATGATTAAAGTTTTTGCAGAAAATGCCAGAAAACATCATGTAGAAAGCTACGATCACGTGTTGTTCAGCTTCCATGGCTTACCTGAGCGTCAATTGTTAAAGTGCGATCATACTGGAAGTTACTGTTTGAAAAGTGCCGATTGCTGCCAGACATTAAACGATACCAATAAATTCTGTTATTCCGCACAAGGACATGACACAGCCAGATTAATTGCCAAAGAATTAAATCTTTCGAAAGATCAATATACTGTTTGTTTCCAATCGCGCTTAGGGAAAGAGCCATGGGTACAACCCTATACTACCGATGTGTTGAAAAAATTGGCTGGCGAAGGCAAAAAACGCCTTTTGGTTTTTAGCCCTGCTTTTGTGGCCGATTGTTTAGAAACGCTTTACGAAATCACGGTAGAGTACCACGAAGAGTTTAAGGCTTTGGGCGGTGAACATGTTCAGTTAGTAGAGAGCTTAAACGATAGTCCAGTGTTTATCGAGGCTTTGGCCGGGATGGTTAAATAGTTTAAATATGGCGAGCTTTATTATTTTAATGGGCGTTTCGGGAAGTGGTAAAACAGTAGTTGGTAAAGCTTTAGCGCCGAGAATAAATGCTGAATTTATAGATGGTGATAACCTGCATTCGCAACGTAATGTAGATAAAATGGCCGCTGGTATCCCTTTAACAGATGCTGATCGTTTAGATTGGCTTCAATTGATTGCGAAAGTGGGCCGCGAACATGTTGCCCATGGTACAAGCTGCATTATTGCCTGTTCTGCATTGAAAAAAGCTTACCGTGATCTGTTGAGAACTGATAATGAGTCAATCCGCTTTGTTTATTTAAAAGGGAATTTTGATTTAATCCACGACCGGATTGCTAAGCGATCTCATCAATATATGCCTTCAAGTTTATTAAAAAGCCAGTTTGAAACATTGGAAGAGCCTCAGGCTGACGAACAAGATGTGGTAACGGTTTCAATTGATCAGCGTATTCCCGAAATTGTGGAAGAAATTGCTAAGGCCGATCTGATTTCGTAATCATCGAAATAATCTGATCAGTTGCCCCTTTTTTATCCGCAACATATCTTTTGGCCTGCGCTGCAGCATCTTCATTTTTGGTAAAACCTTCAAAAGCACTGATTAATTCCTCAACCGTGGAAATACTTTTGGCTGCACCTATGGCAATTAGATCTTTCGCTTCCTGAAATTTATCGTATTTTGGGCCGAAAATTACAGGCAAACCAAACGCTGCAGCTTCTAAAGTGTTGTGTATTCCCGTTCCAAAACCGCCACCAATGTAGGCTACATTTCCGTATTGATAGAGAGAAGAAAGCATGCCGATGTTGTTTACGATGAGGGTTTGGTGTTCGGCGTTTAGCGTTTGATTAGACAAACTGAAAACTGAAAACCGCACACTGCGAACTGGAAACTGCTTCTCGATACTTTCAATATGGCTTTCGTGGATCTCGTGTGGGGCGATGATAAACTTCCAGTTGGGATATTTTTCAGGCAAAGCAGATAATATTTTTTCATCTTCAGGCCAGGTACTTCCACAAACTAATGTAGGAGAATTACCGATAAAGCTTTCTATTAAGCTAAGCTGTTTGGGCGATTGTGCATTTTCGTAAACACGGTCGAAACGCGTATCGCCATTTATGGTCACATTATCTAACCCGATCGATTTCAAAAGATTTTCACTTTCTTCATTTTGTACAAAAAAGTAAGTAACTGATTTTAGAATATTGCGGTAGAAGCCACCGTACCATTTAAAAAATGCCTGACTTTCTCTAAAAATCCCTGAAATCACATATAAAGGAATACCCTGGTCTTTTATTTCCTTAAAATAGAAATGCCAAAATTCGTATTTGGTAAAAATGGCCATTTCTGGATTAATGCTTGCTATAAAACGTTTGGCATTGGCTGCGGTATCAAGGGGGAGATAAAATACATCGGCCAAGGCATAATTTTTCCTGATTTCGTATCCCGAAGGGGAGAAAAAAGTAACTACTATTTTTTTAGCTGGATAAAGCGATTTTAGTTTTTCTAAAACCGGCCGGCCCTGTTCAAATTCGCCCAAAGAAGCAAAATGAAACCAAATGTGTTTTTCGCCCGGATTAATTTTCTGGGCAATTTGTGTATAGACGTTTTTACGGCCATTTATAAACAGTTTAGCTTTAGGATCGAATAATGAGAATATCCTAATAAGCAAAGTGTAAAGCCGAATTCCGATTATGTAAAGCAAAAGCATTAGTGTAATTTCATATCTTCGTGGCAAGATAAAACGAATATATTTAAAAAGCTTAAAAATATATGGAGTCCTCACGATTTAGCCTATCATTCAATACAATAAATAGACAGGTCATGATTACTTCATAGCAGCTAAAAGTAACCGAGCTTGCGAGCTCATTAAAACCGATAAAAAACAATTTAATATTGTTTAATAAATTATAACAGATGAAGATAGCCGTTATTGGTACCGGATACGTAGGTTTAGTTACCGGAACCTGTTTAGCAGAAACAGGAAATGATGTAATATGTGTTGACATTAATGAAGCGAAAGTAAAAAAAATGCAGGCTGGCGAAGTGCCGATTTATGAGCCTGGTTTAGATCTTTTGTTCCATAGAAATATAGAACAGGAAAGGTTAACTTTTACAACAAATCTTGCAGATGCTGTAAAAGATGCGCAGATTATTTTTATGGCTTTGCCAACGCCTCCAGGTGGAGATGGTGCTGCCGATCTTTCTTATATTTTAGGCGCTGCAAAGGATATTTCCAAACTGATTACCGAATATAAGGTCATCGTAAATAAATCAACGGTTCCGGTTGGAACGGCTGATCAGGTAAAGGCTGTTTTTGCCGAAAATACTTCGATTGAAGTAGATGTGGTATCCAATCCTGAGTTTTTAAGAGAGGGTGTAGCAGTTGATGACTTTATGAAACCAGACCGTGTTGTGCTTGGTACAAAAAGTGAAAAGGCTAAAAAGCTGATGACTGAATTATACGGTCCTTACGTACGTCAGGGGAACCCAATTCTTTTTATGGATGAGCGTTCTTCTGAATTAACTAAATACGCGGCAAACTCTTTCCTTGCTACCAAAATCACCTTCATGAACGAGGTTGCCAACCTTTGCGAACTGGTAGGTGCTGATGTTGATTCGGTAAGAAGGGGCATAGGTTCTGATGACCGCATCGGTAAACGTTTCCTCTTTCCAGGCGTAGGTTACGGCGGCTCATGTTTCCCTAAAGATGTTCAGGCACTGGTAAAATCATCTGATGATTATGCCTACGATTTTCAGATCCTTAAATCGGTAATGGAAGTTAATGAAAGGCAAAAAACAATCCTGGTTGACAAGGTGCTTAAATATTACAAAGGCGATATCAAAGGCAAACATTTTGCGCTTTGGGGACTGGCTTTTAAACCAGAAACCGACGATATCCGCGAGGCACCAGCCTTATATATTATCGATGCGCTGGTTAAGAACGGTGCAACCGTTACCGTGTTCGATCCAGAAGCGATGGACAATGTTAAAAATGTTATCGGCGACCAGGTAAACTACGCTAAAAACCAATACGAAGCTTTAGAAAGTGCTGACGCACTGTTGATTGCAACTGAATGGTCGGTTTTCCGTAACCCTGATTTTGAGAAAATCGACAAGATCTTGAAAAATAAAGTGGTTTTCGACGGTCGAAATTTATACGATTTGCAAAAAATGATCGATCTTGGCTATTATTATAACAGCATAGGTAGAAAACTAATAGATTAAAATGGGTCAGAAGAGAATATTGATTACAGGTGCCGCCGGATTTTTAGGTTCGCACCTTTGTGATCGTTTTGTGAAAGAGGGATATCACGTTATCGGGATGGATAACCTGATTACAGGCGATATGGCAAATATCGAACACTTGTTCAAACTGGAAAATTTCGAGTTTTATAACCACGATGTTTCCAAATTTGTACATATTCCCGGTAAACTTCACTACATTTTACATTTTGCCTCACCTGCAAGTCCGATCGATTATCTTAAAATCCCGATCCAGACACTTAAAGTAGGTTCGTTGGGTACGCATAATCTTTTAGGCCTTGCCAGAAATAAAAATGCAAGGATGCTGATTGCCTCAACTTCAGAGGTATATGGCGATCCAAATGTAAATCCTCAGCCAGAGGAATATTGGGGCAATGTAAATCCGGTAGGTCCACGTGGCGTTTATGATGAGGCCAAACGTTTTCAGGAAGCCATAACCATGGCCTACCATACTTTTCATGGCGTAGAAACGAGGATCGTGAGGATTTTTAATACTTATGGACCTAGGATGCGCCTGAATGATGGCCGTGTTTTACCTGCTTTTATCGGACAGGCTTTAAGAGGCGAAGATTTAACTATCTTTGGTGACGGAAGTCAGACACGCTCTTTCTGTTATGTTGATGACCTGATTGAAGGGATTTACCGTTTATTGATGAGTGATTATGCACAGCCGGTAAACATTGGTAATCCGGATGAAATTACCATCAAACAGTTCTGTGAGGAAATTATCAAACTTACAGGCACCACGCAGAAAATTGTTTATAAAGAACTTCCACAAGATGATCCTAAACAGCGCAGACCTGATATTACAAAAGCGAGATCGATATTGGGTTGGGAGCCAAAAGTAGGCCGAGCTGAAGGATTGAAGATTACATACGAATATTTTAAATCATTGCCTCCAGAGGCTTTGGAGAAAATAGATCATAAAGATTTTACCACATTTAACCGTTAAAATGGCAAAAATATTAGTTACTGGTGGAACAGGATATATAGGTTCGCACACAGCAGTAGAGTTACATAACGCAGGATACGAAGTCGTAATTGTCGATAACCTTTCTAATTCGAATATCAAAATTTTAACCCAGCTTCACTCCATCACGGGCAAATGGTTCGATTTTCATGAAATCGATCTGCAGGATGATAGAGCAGTTCAGGAATTTGCAGAAAACCATACCGATATTGATGGAATTATCCATTTTGCAGCATCAAAAGCTGTTGGCGAATCGGTAGAACAACCTCTAAAGTATTATAAAAACAATTTTTACGGTTTAATTAACCTATTAACTTCGTTTAACAGGAAGATCAATTTTGTATTTTCTTCATCTTGTACCGTTTATGGTCAGCCAGAAACTTTACCGGTAACCGAAGCTGCTCCCGTACAGAAAGCAGAATCGCCTTACGGAAATACCAAGCAGATTGCCGAAGAAATATTAGCAGAAACTGCTGCTGTAACACCTGATTTAAATGTAATTGCTTTGCGTTATTTCAACCCGGTTGGTGCTCATGAAACCGCTTTAATTGGCGAATTACCTAACGGTGTTCCTGCCAATCTTGTCCCTTTCATCACCCAATCGGCTATTGGTAAACGCGGTCCGATTACAGTTTATGGCAACGATTACAATACTCCTGATGGTTCTGCCATCCGCGATTATATCCATGTGGTTGATCTGGCAAAAGCACACGTTGCAGCGATTAAGAAACTGGAACAAGGAAATCCTAACGGTAATTACGATGTTTTCAATATCGGTACCGGTAAAGGTTCTTCAGTTTTAGAAATTATTGCAGCTTTCGAAAAAGTGAACGGAGAGAAACTTGAGTATAAAATTGGTCCTAGAAGGGCAGGTGATATTGTTCAGATTTATGGTGACGTACAAAAATCGAATAACGAACTGGGCTGGAAAGCCAATCTCGATATCAATGAGATGATGCGCTCTGCATGGGAGTGGGAAAAATACATCAAGGCTAACCCTTTTTAAATGAAGTTATCGGAGCATAAAGATCTAAAAACTGCTATAACAGAATTGCCTGTCAAAGAAAAAGACAAGCTATTGCTGCGTTTGGTGGCCAAAGATAAAGTGCTTACAGAACATCTTCATTACAAATTATTAGAAGATGAAACCGATTTGGATGATCGGAAAGAAAGGATTAAAGCCGATGTGGACGAACAGGTTCAGGAATTGAAAAAACTAAATGCCAAAGAGGCATTGGTAAAGGTTCGGAAGATGATCACCTCGGTTAATCATTTTTATAAAGTGACTAAAGATCCTGTTGGTGAGGTAGAATTGAAACTTTTTATCCTCAATGCCATCCCTTTTGATTACAAGAAATCAATTTTTGGTTACCGCGATTTTATGATGCTTTTTAGTATATTTTACTTAAAAACTGTCGCGGTAACCATAAATAAATTTAAAAAACTGCACGAAGACCTGCAGTTCGATTTAAGTGAAGATTTAAATAATTTGCTCGATAAAATCTATTCCTCTAAATTAGCTGGTGCAGCAGAGGCAAGTAATTTGCCAAAAGAGATAAGTTAAAGCTATGATCTATAAGTATGTTCGGATTATTTAAAAAGAAAAAAATAGTACCCGAATTTAATTTCTCTGGTATCTGCACAGATATGCACTCGCACATTATTCCAGGGATTGATGACGGTGCACAAACGTTAAAAGATTCTCTTCTTTTGGCTAAAAAATTTAAAGATCTGGGTTATAAGAAACTAATCGCCACTCCGCACATCATGGCCGATTATTTTCGAAATACGGCCGATACCATTAACCGTGGGCTGGATACATTGAGAAAGGGCCTGCAAGAAATCGAATTGGATCTAGAAGTTGATGCTGCTGCCGAATATTACCTAGATGAAACCTTTGAGAAAAAAATCAGGCAGAAAGAGGTTTTAACTTTTGGTAATAACTATCTTTTGTTCGAGTTATCTTATATAAATGCCCCTCAGAACCTGATCGATTTTATAAAGATGATACAGGATTCCGGATACAAACCTGTGTTGGCACATCCTGAGCGTTACCCGTATTACTACAGTTCTTTTGAAAGCTATCATCAGATCAGAGAAACCGGCTGCCTGTTGCAAATGAACGGCATTGCTTTAACAGGTTATTATGGTGCTGGCGCAAAAAAAGTAGCAGGAGAAATGGTCGAAAACCATATGGTCGATTTTGTAGGCAGTGATATGCACCATTTAAAACATGCTGCAGCGCTCGAAGATAGTCTTAGTACACCCTTAATGCAACAACTGCTCACCCAATCTCAATTGAATAACGCACTGCTTTAGGTTCATTAGTTCATTTGTAATTCGTTCATTTGTCCGGGCATATTGCACATCTTGATTGGTTCATTGCCAATAGTTTGATGGTTCATAGCTTAGTTGCTTCAGCGAATGATAGTTCGCAATTCGTTTGTATTATTAATTGATTTTAACAGTTTACTATTTATCATTTTAGCTATTAACCACTGAACTATTGAGCCTCTAGGCTATCAGCCATGAACTAATATACTATTGACCATCAACTAGTGAACCAACTCTATTCGTACCTCAGCGCCTCTACAGGATCTAGCTTTGACGCTTTTTTAGCAGGATAATATCCAGATAGGATTCCTACCAATACACATAATACAAAACCACCAATAATAAACAGCCAGGGGATTAAGAATGCGCCGCCCATGGCCAGGGAGATCAGGTTCCCTAAGACTATTCCCAGAAAAATACCCAAAGCACCACCCATTAAACAGATTACTACGGCCTCGATTAAGAACTGGCGACGAATTACCTTCGGGTTTGCGCCAATGGCTTTACGGATGCCAATTTCGCGTGTACGTTCAGTAACCGAAACCAGCATGATATTCATTAAACCGATTGAAGCTCCAATCAGGGTTATAATTCCAATGGCAACACCACCAATAGCCACAAATGCCAGATTTTCGAATAAAGTTTGAGCAATGGCATCACTCTTGGTAATCTCGAAATTATTGGTTTCGTTCACCTTTACCTTGCGGATATTTCTGAATAGCGCAGTAGATTCGCCAATAATGTTTTCCTGCATCTCATTGCTGGGTACCATTACGGTTATGGTATAAGATGGATTGGCATTGGCATTAATCTGTTTGGCTTTTAGCAAAGGTACATAAACGGCCCTATCACCGCTAAAGCCCATACTCGATCCTTTTTTCTCTAATATGCCAACAATTTTAAAGCGGTTATTACCTACGTTGATCAGTTTGTCTAACGGATCGGAATCTTTAAATAATTTTTCAACTACTTCGCCACCAACAATACAAACATTGCTTCCGAGTTGTATTTCAGAAACACTAAAATTTCTTCCCTGTGATAAATTTAGCCCCTGGGAGGCTAAGCCATTTTCATCTATACCCTGAACATTAATATTTGGATTGGTTTTTAAACTCCCGTATTTAACGGTAGAACCACCGCTGGCAAAAACACTTACGGCAACAGTTGCGGGTGTATTCAGACTATCTTTAAATTTAACGGCATCTTCGTAGCGGATGGCTTTAAAAGGTTTTGGGCGTTTGCCATTTCCAATCCTAATTCCTGTGCCACGGTTTCTAATGGTAAAAGAGTTGGCCCCCATACTACTAAAAGCATCAGTCATACTTTTCTTTACAGCATCAAGAGTGGTTAAAATCCCAACCAAAGCCATTAAACCGATGGCAATAATTAAGGCGGTAAGCATAGTACGCAAGCGGTTCGCTTTAATAGATTCTAATGCCAGTCTGATGTTTTCTCTGTAATTCATTTATTGTAAGTATCAAGTATCGGATCAAGTATTGAGTATCAAGTATTAAGATGGATTAACCTTATACCCTATACCTTTTGCCTTCAACCTCTATGGGTAAAAATAAAAAAAGTCCCGATGTTTAGACAAGGGGACTGCACTATATGTTACAATAATATTTTATTTATGCCGAGAAACTCGTACCACAACCACAGGTGCTGGTTGCGTTAGGATTAACGAAGGTGAAACCACGAGAGTTTAATCCATCCTGCCAATCGATCATCATGCCCATTAAGTACATCTGGTGTGCTTTGTTCATAAAAACCTTAATGCCATCTATAAAAAATTCCTGATCACCATCTTTTTTCTGATCAAAACCTAAAACGTAATTCATGCCAGCACAGCCGCCACCTTCTACGCCAACACGTAATCCATAATCTTCACTGATCTCCTGCTGATCCTTTAATTTATATAACTCTTTAGCTGCTCCTTCAGAAAAAGTAACTGGTGCAAATGCTGTATCAACTGTTGTGCTCATGTTATTTAAATTTTATCTGTTACAAATATAAATAATAATGCACATTTTTGCTTTTAACGGTCTGTTAATATTACCGTAATTAAACAATACTTATGAATACCCAACAAATTTTAGTTGATATAGTGATCTTATTTGCAGGCATTTTCATTGCACTAATGGCTGTTTATTATCTTTTAAAGAACGATATCCAGCGTTTCTTTAACTTAAAAACCATCGAGCTGAACAAAGAAAGCCGGGTACATATTTTGCCTTTGCGCTTACAGGCGCACGAGCGTTTAATCATATTTATCGATCGTATTAACCCCGCAAATTTGCTTGTTCGCCTGCATCAGCAAGGAATTGCCATTGCTACGCTGCAAGCTGGTGTTTTAAATGAAATCCGCTCAGAGTATCAACATAATATTACCCAACAGCTGTATGTAGATAGCGTAACCTGGAGTGTGGTGCGTAAATTGAAAGATGATACGATTGCCATGATTAACAATGCAGTACAAGGTTTACCTGCTGATGCAAATGGAATTGAGTTGAGTAAAGCAATTTTACAGCATATGGCCAGTATTGATGAAAATCCTTACGATTTAACCATCGAACTGATTAAGAAAGACATTCATAGACTATTTTAACGTCAATCGGTCATTGTCCTACTGGGTAATTGGTTAACTGTTTTAGATTGATCTGCAAAATATGCGCAATTAGCCAACTCGGCTGGACCAATGAACCAATGACCATTGAACAAATAAACTAACCAATTATGAGCGAGAAAAAGCACACCACCACTTCGGGTATTGAAATAAAAGCGCTGTATACCGAAGCGAGGCCAATGGAAGAGTTGCCAGGTGAATTTCCTTTTACCAGGGGGATTCAGAAGGATATGTACCGCGGTCGCTTGTGGACGATGAGGCAGTATGCTGGTTTTTCGACCGCTGAAGAATCAAACAAGCGTTATCACTATCTATTGGCTCAGGGAACAACGGGGCTATCTGTTGCTTTTGATCTTCCAACACAGATTGGTTATGATTCTGATCATGAAATGGCCGATGGAGAGGTGGGCAAGGTGGGAGTGGCTATCGATTCGTTAAAGGATATTGAAATTTTATTTGATGGCATCGAACTGAAAAACATTACTACTTCGATGACGATTAATGCAACGGCTTCCATTTTACTGGCCATGTATATTGCACTGGCTAAAAAACAAGGTGCAGATTTAAAACAGATTTCGGGGACGATACAGAACGACATCTTAAAAGAATATGCGGCGAGGGGGACATATATCTATCCACCAAAACAATCGATGCGTTTAATTACCGATATTTTTGAGTTTTGTAGCAAAGAAGTGCCAAAGTGGAATACCATTTCTATATCGGGCTACCACATTCGTGAAGCTGGATCAACCGCTGTGCAAGAACTTGCTTTTACATTAGCTAACGGCAAAACCTACCTAAAAGCCGCTCTGGATAAAGGTTTAGATATTAATGTGTTTGCGAAACGGTTATCATTCTTCTTCAATTGCCACAATAATTTCTTTGAAGAAATAGCTAAATTTAGGGCTGCAAGGCGAATGTGGGCGAAAATTACCAAAGATTTGGGGGCCACAGACGAAAAAGCGCAGATGTTAAGATTTCATACCCAAACCGGAGGCTCAACCCTAACGGCGCAACAACCATTAAACAATGTAATCAGGGTAAGCAATCAGGCCATGGCTGCAGTTCTTGGCGGAACCCAGTCCTTACATACAAATGGTTATGATGAAGCGCTTTCGCTTCCAACCGAATCAGCTGCAAAAATTGCGTTACGTACCCAGCAGATCATTGCTTTCGAGAGCGGCGTTACCGATACCGTAGATCCATTGGCTGGATCGTTTTTTGTTGAGCGTTTGACTGATGAAGTAGAGGCTGCTGCCTGGGCTTATATCGACCGCATAGATGTAATGGGGGGCTCGGTTAATGCCATCGAAAGCAGCTATATGCAAAATGAGATTGCTGATGCAGCTTACCAATATCAGAAAGAAATCGAAAATGGCGAAAGGGTCTCGGTAGGCGTAAATAAGTTTACCCAGGAGGAAGAAGGCCTTACAGAGGTTTTTAATATTGATGATTCAATCCGTAAACTGCAATCTCAAAAATTAGAACATTTAAAGGCAACCCGTGATGGTGATGCTGTAGGAAAAGCATTACAAAAGCTGGAAGAAGCTGCTAAAGGCGAGAAAAATCTGATGCCGCTGATTATAGATGCCGTTGAAAAATATGCTACACTCGGCGAAATCGCAGATGTGTTTAGACGGACTTTTGGCATTTATTAATAAGCTTAACCTGTCTGGTATAGCGCTTTATTTCAGGATAAAATTAAAGGGATTCTGCTTTTAATTAACCTTGATAAAATGAACAGATATTTTGTTCATTATCTTGAAATAATGAGCTAAGCTGTCGTAAAATTCATACAATAATAAGGCGAAATGAAATAAATTAATATTAATTTAAATGATCTGCTTAAATTAATGCTAATTTATTTATCTTATGGCTTTGATTCTCAGTTTATTCGAGATTTTAAAAAACTAAAACGCTTAACTAGCGCCTAAAATGGCTTAGATTTTGCTTTTTCACCAGTTATTCGAAGTGATGGGGAGGTATTGATGTTAAATTATGGTTAATGTGGATAACCAGTGTTAATAAATAGTTATCAACATAAAAAATTGAGGTTAAGCGGGCTACTATATTCCTTATCAGTACGTTACGATTTATTTGAAATTTTTGTTTAAAATGTTGATAATTTTCTCAATATTCGTAGTCCCTAAACGGACCATCCCTTTAATTCGAATAGGCACTGTAAACCAATAAATTATAGAAATCGCAATGGAAAAAACTTGTACAGAAGTATGGAAGAACTGTCTTCAAATTATTAAGGATAACATTCCGAGCCAAAGTTTCAAAACCTGGTTCGAGCCAATAACAGCCCTTAAATTGGAAGGTAAGGTTTTAACTATACAGGTGCCAAGTTTGTTCTTTTACGAATGGCTTGAAGAACATTATGTAGGCTTGCTACGCAAGACTGTAAAAAAACAACTTGGAGAGGATGGCAGGTTGGAATATAACATCGTTGTAGATAAATCATCAAACAGCGGTAATCCTTATACTACCAATATGCCCTCAAATGGAAATGGAGCGGAGGCAAAGGTACAATCGATGCCGATTCCGGTTTCCATTAATAAGGATATTAAAAACCCATTTATTATCCCTGGATTAAAAAAATTAAATGTTGATCCACAATTAAACTCTAACTATACTTTCGAAAATTATATTGAGGGAGATTGCAACCGCTTGGCGCGTTCTGCAGGTTACGCTGTAGCTGCTAAACCAGGAGGTACATCTTTTAACCCTTTAATGATTTACGGCGGAGTAGGTTTGGGTAAAACACACCTGGCGCAGGCAATCGGTAACGAGATTAAACGCAGCATGCCAGATAAATTAGTGATTTATGTAAGCTGTGAGAAATTCTGTCAGCAGTTTGTAGATTCATTAAAAAACAACACCATTAACGATTTCGTTAACTTTTACCAGGCAATGGATGTGATCATTATGGATGATGTACACAACTTTGCAGGTAAAGAAAAAACACAGGACATTTTCTTCCACATTTTCAATCACCTTCACCAATCGGGCAAACAGGTAATCTTAACATCTGATAAAGCACCGAAAGATTTAGCTGGTTTGGAAGAGCGTTTGTTAAGCCGTTTCAAATGGGGCTTATCTGCAGACCTTCAGATTCCTGATCTGGAAACACGTATTGCCATTTTAAGAAAGAAAATGTATGCTGATGGTATTGAGTTACCAGGCGAGGTGGTAGAATATGTTGCGCACAACATTGATAACAATGTGCGTGAGTTAGAGGGTGCTATGGTATCTCTTTTGGCACAGGCTACATTGAATAAAAAAGAAATCGATTTAGCCCTTGCTAAGCAAATGCTGAAGAACTTCATTAAAAATACTTCTAAAGAAATTTCAATGGAGTACATTCAGAAATTGGTTTGCGAATATTTCGAGGTTCCTGTTGATATGGTTAAATCGCAGACACGTAAACGCGAAATTGTTCAGGCACGCCAGATCTCAATGTACCTTTCTAAAAGTCATACGAAATCATCGTTGAAAACAATTGGTGCTTTCTTCGGTGGCCGCGATCACAGTACCGTAATTTATGCTTGCCAAACGGTAGAAGATTTAATCGATACCGATAAAAAGTTTAAAGCTTACGTACACGATATCCAAAAGAAATTAAAAATGAGCTAAACTGAGTTCAGGGGCAGAAAGGTAGAAGGGTTTAAATAAAATCTTTCGTTCATGTTCAAAAGTTTATGCAAAAAACAAAGGCCCGATATTTTATCGGGCCTTTGTTTTGATATGGCTTTTTAAAATATTTAAATTTTTTCCACTTCGGCTAAGCCATAGAGTAAAGCGGCAACGTGTAATGCCTGGGCTATTTTATTGTCTTTTATCAGTTGCTTTACTTCCTCAATAGTATATTCTTCAACATTTAATATTTCATGCTCATCTAAATGCTGTTCATGCGTTTTAATGCCACCTGTTAAGAAATAGGTAAAGGTTTTGTTGTTTGATGTTGCAGGATTGGGATAAAGCTCGGCAATAAGTTTGCAGGTTTTAAAACTGTAACCAGTTTCTTCTAGGAGTTCACGTTTAACGGCAAATTCAGGTGCTTCGTCACCATCAATCACTCCGCCCGGAACTTCAAGAGAAACAATATCGGCCGCATGGCGGTATTGGCGTACCATGATTATTTTTCTTTCTTCTGTTAATGCAATTGCATTAACCCAGTTTGGATACTCTAAAACATAATAATCGTCTTTTATAATGCCATCAGGCAGTTTAACCTCGTCTACACGCAAGGTAGCCCACTTTTCTCTTACTAAATATTTAGAGGCAATTTTCTGCCACTTTTCTATAATCATCTATTTATGCTGTTTATTTTTTGCGCCATGCGCTTGGCGCTTAGCGAAGGTATTGTTGTATGGTTTTCTGACGGTGCAAGTTTACCAAATGTACGATCTTGTGCCGATCTGACAGGTATTGATAAACTAAATTCAGCTTTGGCGCAATCATTTGGTTTCTATCAGGGCTTGTACCTAACTCGTAATATAAGAATTCGCTGAGCGAGTCGAGTTTTTCGGAAGGAAGGTCGCCTTCGGCTAACCAATTTTCAAAAACGGAAAGCGTTTCATTTTCCAGAATTTCTTTTGGTAATTGAAAACCGCCTTCCATAGTTTCGTCAAAAAGTTGATTAGCCTCAGCCAACTTGCCTTCTAGCTTTAAGCCCATAATACGGGCTAAAACCTGTGCAAGTTTCTGTATTTCTGCTGTGATTAAATCTCTTCTGTACATTATTGTTGTAATGTTTAATCTGTTGGAAAATTGTAACGTTCAAAATCAAAAAGACTCCAATCTATGGACTATGGACTATGGACTATGGACTATGGACTATAGAGCTACCAGCTTCCGCTGCTTCCGCCACCGCCAAAGCTTCCTCCGCCAAAACCACCGAATCCGCCACCGCCTCCTCCAGAAGAACCACCTCCCCAGCCACCGCTGCTTCGGCCGCCACCGCCACCGCTTCCAAAAAGCATAGCCCAGAACAAAGCATTAGAGGCACCCCGGCCACCAATGACTTCGCTGCCACCGCCACCACCTTTACGCATAATAATGATAATCACGATGACGATAATGATAATAATGATGATACTGCCTGAGCCACCTTTCTTTGAAGAAGCTTTTGGGCTATCATTTTTATATTCGCCCCTGGTATATTTTATAATCGAAGTAGTAGCTTCATCCAAGCCGGCATAATAATTTCCTGCTCTAAAATTGGGTTTAATGTCGTTATCAATAATACGCTTGGCATAAATATCGGGTAATGCACCTTCTAAGCCATAACCGGTTTGTATAGAGATTTTTCGATCGCCAACGGCCACAACAATCATAATACCATTGTTTTTGCCACTTTGGCCAACTCCCCATTTTCGGCCCAGCTCAACGGCGTATTCGTTAATGTCGTAATCGCCTACCGATTTTAATATCGCTATGGCAATCTGTGTTGATGACGAATCATTAAAAGCCACTAATTTAGTCTCCAGTTGCTGCTTTTGATCGGCTGATAACACATTAGCATAATCATTAACCAGAGTATTGGGTTTCTCTGGAAAATCCTGTGCAAAGGCGAAAGTGAATAATAAACTCAGTAACGAGAAAAGGAATATTTTCTTCATCGCTTATTTCTGCTCTAAATTGTCCATAAAAATGATATCATTTGGCAATTCATTAATGTCGCCTTTTTGAGGAGGAAAGAATAAGGCTAGCTTTTCTCCCGCCAATGCTACGCCCGCAATAATGCCATCAGCTAAATTGCCTTTTGCAAAGTGTGCAGTCATCGCTATTTTGGCTGTTTCCCAAAAATTTTCGGGTACTACCTGGTTAATACCCACATCGCCAATAATGGCAAACTTATGATCGGCATGCGCCAGGTAAATCAGCACCCCGTTTCTTTTGGCTGTTTTGTCCATATCCAGCTTGGTAAAGTACTCGATAGCTTTTTCGTATGGATCACCCGCGCAATGTTTGTCAATAGCAATCCTAATTTCTCCAGATGTTGCTCTTTCTGCATCGGAGATCGCGTTTGCTATTTTTTCTTGTTCAATATCTGAAAATAACGACATGTGCTTATTTTGTATGAAGTAAAAAGGGTAATAAATGCTTAGTTAATAAACATTCACTACCCTTATATATTGTATTGAGAATATTAAAATTCTACTTTAGGTGCATCTTTTGCAGTAGCATCGGCCTCGAAATATCCCTTAGCTTTAAAGCCGAACATGCCAGCAGTTAAATTGGTTGGGAATGATCTGATTTTGCCATTATACTCCTGTACCGCATCATTAAAATCTTTACGGGCAACGGTAATCCTGTTTTCGGTACTTTCTAACTGTGCCGATAAATCACTGAATTGCTGTGTAGCCCTTAGTTCAGGATAGTTTTCGGTAATTGATAATAATTTACCCAAAGCCTGACTCAATTGTCCCTGAGCAGCCTGGTATTTCTGAATGTTTTCTGGTGTCAGTTCATCAGCTTTAACCGTCATTTGAGTTGCTTTTGCGCGTGCTTCGGTTACGGCAGTTAAAGTACCCTGCTCAAATTTAGCCGCTCCTTTTACAGTAGCTACCAGGTTCGGAATTAAATCTGCTCTTCTTTGATACTGGGTTTGCACGGTTCCCCATTTCGATTTAACGTTCTCATCAAGTTTAACCATGCTATTATATCCGCATGAACTTAAAGTGCTTACTGCAATAACTGCAGCTAAAATTCCAAATATTAATCTTTTCATTTTTATGGTTTTTGTCTTTTTAACAGAATTGATTTATGGTCAATTTACGAATTAGATATCAAATTGCATGCCTTTGTTACAGTTTCGGTATTTATCTGACAGGTTGACAAGCTAATCATTGAATTTAATGAGATTAAATTGGTGTCTTTTGTTTTGGAGCGCAGTGCTTTTCGCTTTTTTTATGCTGGTCCCGCTCTTCGCTCTATTTCGTGTCCGCTCCGATCGGGGCTAAAAACTTTGGGCTGTGGCACGGAAAACCTGCATAGTAGTAACAAAGCCGCCATCTAAACCCGATCGAACGGATTCCCCCGATTAAGCACTGCTTTTTTACTATGCCATTGTGTGCTTGCTTGTTTCACAGGTTTTCATCGGGGAAGGAGGTAGAGCGGGAAGAAAGTGAGCTATGGAATACTGCAGTTGCTTTCCAAAAAAAAACATAAAAGCATTACTTTAGTCTGGTAATAATTTTTAGTCATATGCTGAAATCATCAAATATGCTATCAGTTACCTATCTTTGTACCGTTCGGGATAAAAACCTGACATGATATGCAAAAAGACATTGAAATTACGCTGCTCCCGCACGAGGTAGAGCAAACAGAGGTGATTAACCAGAAACTGGCTGAAGCGCTAAAATTACCCGGATCAAGAATTAAAGGCTATGAAATCCTGAAAAGATCGATAGATGCCCGTTCAAGAAAAGTGATATTCAGACTTCAGGTGAAGGTTTTTGTAGATGAGGAAGCTATTCCCGAAGTATACACCATTAATTATAAAAATGTAAGCGATGCTAAGCCTGTGATTATTATCGGGGCTGGCCCGGCCGGCTTGTTTGCAGCCTTGCAGTGTATAGAGAATGGATTAAAGCCCATTATTATCGAACGTGGTAAAGATGTAAAACAACGCCGGAGAGATTTGGCAGCCATAAACAAACAGGGATTAGTGAATACTGAATCTAATTATTGTTATGGTGAAGGTGGGGCGGGAACCTATTCTGATGGTAAACTTTATACCCGTTCTAATAAGCGGGGCGATATTAATAAGGTACTTCAGGTTTTTGTAAACCATGGGGCAGAAGCCGATATTGCTATCGATGCCCGCCCACATATAGGCACCAATAAACTTCCGCATATTATCACTTCCATAAAAGATACGATCCTGAATGCTGGTGGGGAGGTAATGTTCGATAGTCGTATGACTGATATTTTGATCGAATTCGGAAAAGTAAAAGGAATTGAGATAAATTTTGAAGAAAAGTTGTTCGCAGATGATATTATTTTGGCAACTGGTCATTCTGCAAGAGATGTGTACGAATTGTTGAACAGTAAAAATATCCTGATTGAGGCAAAACCATTTGCCTTAGGTGTACGGATTGAGCATCCTCAGGACATTATTGATTCAGCCCAGTACCATTGCGATATTAGATCGGAGTTTTTACCTCCCGCATACTACAGTTTGGTGGAGCAGGTTGGTGCCCGTGGGGTCTTTTCTTTTTGCATGTGCCCTGGAGGCATTATTGCGCCTTGTTCTACAGGCGAAAATGAGATCGTAGTAAATGGTTGGTCGCCATCTAAACGGAATAACCCTTATGCCAATTCTGGAACGGTGGTTCAGGTTACCTTAAACGATGTTCAGGGTTATGATCCGCTTAGAATGTTGCATTTCCAGTCGGAAATTGAAAAAATGGCTTTTGAGGCCGGCGGCGGAAATCTTGTAGCGCCGGCCCAGCGCATGGTTGATTTTGTGAACAATAAATTATCGATCGATCTACCAAAAAACTCCTATCTGCCTGGCACCAAAAGTTCGATGCTGGATAATATTTTACCCGATTTCGTATCGGATAGCTTACGCGCGGCACTGCCTTTGTTCGGGAAAAAGATTAAAGGTTATTATACAAATGAAGCTGTTTTGGTAGGGGTAGAGAGCAGAACTTCGTCTCCGGTCAGAATTCCGAGAGATAAAGAGAATTATCAGCATCCTCAGGTAAAAGGTTTATATCCTTGTGCAGAAGGCGCAGGTTATGCCGGTGGAATTGTATCGGCAGCCATAGATGGAATCAACTGTGCAAATGCGATATTAAACGCATCTTAACAAACTTTATATTGCCCCAATTGTTGTTTAGGTATGTTTAATATCACGAACGAAATAAAAAAGGCTTTTAATGGCGATGCCTGGCATGGTAACCATGTAATGCAAACCTTAAATAACGTTAACCCTGAAAGTGCATTTAGCCATTTTGTGCCAGGGGCGCATTCCATTGCCGAAATTGCCCTGCATTTAACTGCCTGGACAGAAGAAGTGACTTCAAGACTGAGTGGGAAACCTGCTGCAGAACCCGCAATGGGCGATTGGCCAATGCCCGAAAGTAGAACGCCTAAGGCCTGGGAGCGCATTATCTTTAACTTTAAAATTGCTAATGAAGAACTTATCCGCTTGTGCGAAAGCATAAAAGATAACCAATGGAATGATGAAGTAAAGAGTGAGCGAAATCCGGCATTGGGAACAGGTGTAACCAATGCAGAGCTTTTAAGTGGTTTAGCACAGCACCATGCCTACCATTCTGGTCAGATCGCTTTACTTTCCAAATTTTAATAGCTTAATCAATCTGTGTAATCATCCAATCTGTGTAATCAAATTATAATGAAGAAGACACTCATCATCGGCGCATCGCCAAACCCATCCAGATATGCTTATAAAGCAGCCAATATGCTCAAGCGCTTCAATCACGAGATTGTTAACGTAGGTATAAAAAAAGGAGAGGTTGCAGGCGTAGAAATTGAAAAACCGGATCAGATCCACACCGATATAGATACCATAACTTTATATATTGGCCCATCTCTACAAGCGCAATATCATGATTACATCCTGGCAACAAAACCCAAGCGGGTAATTTTCAATCCGGGAACTGAAAATTATGAGCTCGAAAAATTATTGGATCAGCACAATATCGAACCAGTTGAAGCCTGTACTTTGGTATTACTAAGTACAGGTCAATATTAAAATCTGTATACCACGCCCCAGTTTACATAATCTGCCTGCGCAAAGTGCATATAGGTTTTGGCCTGTAAGCCAATGTGCGGCGTAATATTAAAAGTTGGTCCGAATGTCCAGTACCATGTTGCTTTATCCATCAACCTATTGTAGTGGATGTATTTTCCAATCTGAGCCGCAACGGTTATGCGCCATAAGTTGATATCAGCACCAATACTGATTCCGGTACGCCATTTATCATACGATGTGCCGTAGTTCTGAAAGGTTGCTCCATAATTATCCGGGTCAAATACGGTATAATAATAAACGGCATCTGCACCGGCCTTAAGCGACATCACATCATTCAGGTAAAAATTGTAACCTGCATATAATCCACTTTTGTATAAGCTTTTGGTTCTATCGCCAAATACGCCCCTTGCGCCTAAACCCGCACTAAGCTCAATTGAATTACGCTGTAATGTGGTATAGGTGCTTTTCCGCTCAGCAGTTAATGTTTTCGGGTTGTTTAGTTTAAGTCCGACGTAAACATTTCCGGTATTCAAACCCCCATTTGGAACAGTGGCCCCTCCGTTTGATATATGTAGAAAGCCGAAACCGATCAGTAGATCGGTGTATTTGCCCATTGGCAGCTCCATTCCGAAATCTGCTTTAATGGTTTCATTAATCGGGCTTCCCAAAAATCGGTTTTTGGTATTATTAAAGTAATACTTGTTCGTGTAGCCCAAGCCAACGCCCGGCGTAAAATTAAATTTCGCTTTTCCAACTTTGAATAGCTGAAAATCCATCTGTGCCACTAAACCATATACCTGCCCAAAAGCATTGGCCGAAGTATCTTTTGTACCTTTCAGCTTGCTCAGGTCTCTAAAAACAAATCCGATTCCGTAAGATTTGGCACCACCAAATCCAATCCATTTATCGGTGTTCTGACTGATATCTTTAAAATAAGCCGCATCAAATCCGGTAATCTGGTCCTGAAACAGATGCCCCTGATCATTGTTTATATGTGTACCAAATATGGGCTTAATAATAATCGAATGATTTTCGGGAGCAATTTGAGCCTTAGCAAATGCGCAGCCCGTAATAACGAAAATAAAAGAGAGTAGTTGTTTTTTCATTAGCTTTTACTAAAACGGTAAGCAAGACTATAAAAGGCATAACGGTAGCCTGTGGCACTGTTTTTAACTTCGTTCGAAGTAAAAGTAGCGGTATAATTGGCTGTCCAACGTGCAATGGCGAAGGTTAAACCTACCTGTGTGGTAAAAACAATTGGCTTAGGCTTAAAGGTGATCGGCCCTTTATCATTCAAAAACAAGCCACCCTGCAAACTCGAATCGAAAGCAATGGCATGTAACTGCGGACTAACAGAAAGGAAAAGTTCGTATTTGCGCTGTGCTTTGTTCGGATGGTTATTGCTCACCAAGCTATTAAAAGCCGATGAACCGTCCATATCATTAAATCTGCCCAGGCGGAACATTGCACCGAGATTTGCTTTTGTAGTCACATTACCAACTGCTGCTGACGTTGTTCCTGTAATATCGAATATTTTATTGTTTGTGCTCATTAAAAGCCTATTATATTCTACACCCAGGTTTAATGTTGGTTCGCTGTTTAGGCCATATTCCCATCCTTCAATCTGATTTTGACCAACCAGTTTATGAAATGCTTTTTGAAATTCTTCACCCAAAGCATCTTTTCCGGTAAGTCCAATCTGTGCAGAAACCTTAAGCATCTGTTTATTTGCGTAAAACCGGCTATAATTTGCCTCGCCATATAGGTATGCCGTAAAAGGGCGGTCGTGCAGGGCAGGGTTTGGTACAAAGCTGTAATATGGATTATATATTTTTTGGCCGAATTCAAAACCGATAATTTCTTTACTTCTTCCTGCTTTTAAGTTCTCCCCATTCAGGGCATGCCGATATTTGATAAAAGCACCGTTTGTATAATATCGATCGCTCGTAATATCTATATAAGCATCATTCTCAGAGATAATAACAAGCTCATTTTTATAATTTTGCGCATAACCGATTTCCGCCATGCCGATAAATAGCAGAGAAAAGTATAGTTTGAGCATCAACTTCATTTATATGGATGGTTTAATAAAGCCATAAAAGTATTAATTATTGTTCAAAAATTCGATATGATAGTTGTTAATTGCTGCTCAAGAACTTGGGAAGTTTATTCACTCACCCATGTTATTGCTACACTATATAAAGATATAGGAGTGCTTTTGTTTTTTTTAGCAAAGCAGGTTCGGTGCTACTATATAAGCTGG